>JANWJS010000058.1 GCA_025451845.1 Steroidobacteraceae bacterium | reverse complement strand
GGCATCAGATCGATCGCGACCTCGGGTCGCTGCCCGAAGTGCATGTAACTCTTGCGGGGTGCGAATGTGGGCCAGTCGGGCTGTCCCGCCGCCTGAGGGACGCCGCTTCGGGCGAAGGACGTCCAGTACGCGATCATCGCGTGCGACAGCGCTTCCTCGCCGGCACCTTGCGCGCGCGGCCAGTAAGCCAACACCGGCGCGCTCGGGCCGACGCGTCCGAAGACGAACGGAATCTCACTGGCATGGAAGGCGTGCAGTCCGAGGGCGCGTGCCGCCGGGTAGTCGTTGTCGAAGAAGTAGAGATAAGACGGCTCACCCAGTGCGGCTTCGTCGCGTACGATGCGTTCGGCACCCCAGCCGAAGATGGCGTCGCGCCCCGCCGCCAGCATGCTGGCCCTGATGTCGCTCGCCGGATAGAGCCGCAGGAATTGCGGCGCCAGATCGCGGTAGCGCGTGCGGATTTCCTTTTCGTAGAGAGCGCTCGAGGCGGGCAGCGGCGGCAGGAAGCCGGGCAGAGTCTGGAACTCCCCGGCATTGAATCCCATCAGCACCGGCACGTGCGCGTCCGCTCTGCGGTCGAAGGTATCGACGAGCTGCGCCGGCAGTGACCAACCGTCGATGGTGCCTGTAGGGCCGAATCCCGCCTTCAGCGCCGCCATGTTCAGCGCCGAGGCGTCCATTGCGCGCAACGCCTCGAGGTCTGCGGCGTGCAGGGCCTTCTCGATCCTGCTGCCGGTCTGCTCGGCCGACGGCAGGCCGTGGTCCGCCGTCTTCAATTCGGGTTCCGAATAGATACCGAGACTCTCGCCGATTGCCTTCTGGAAGAGACCGCGCGCTAGCGGACTTGCCAGGAGGTACGCGACGCTCAAGCCGCCCGCCGACTCACCCATGATGGTCACGTTGCCAGGGTCGCCGCCAAAGGCCGCGATGTTTCGCCTGACCCATTTGAGCGCCGCGATCTGGTCGAGGAGGCCGTAATTGCCGGATACGCCGTGTGGAGATTCCGCGCTCAGCCCCGGCAGGGCCAGCCAGCCGAGCGCGCCGAGCCGGTAATTCGTCGATACGAACACGATGCCGTGCTTCGCGAAGCTCGTGCCGTCGTAGTAGGGCTCCGAAGTGCCGCCGAATATGAGCGAGCCGCCGTAGATCCAAACGATGACGGGCGCGTGCCTCGCGTGTGCCGGCGCCCACACATTGAGAAAGAGACAATCTTCGCTGAAGTTCGAGAGGCCGTCGTTGTAGATGATCTTCGGCGGCCACGGCGGCTGGATGCAGTTGGCACCGAACCGGCCGGCATCGCGCACGCGTTCCCAGCCGGGCGCCGCGCCGGGTGCCGCCCATCGCCTGTTGCCGACGGGCGGCTCGGCAAAAGGAATTCCCTTGAAGGACCTTACGCCCTGCGCGTCAACCCGCCCCGCCAGGACGCCTTGCGCGATATGGACGACGGGTCTATCGGCAGCGGGCGCCGCGATGGCGGGCTCAGCGGCGCAACCGAACAAGATCGCGATCGCCAATGCGGCGCGCGCCGTTGTACTCAGGGTCTTACTCGGTGAACCGCTTGCGCGGGCCGGCGGGGGCACTGGCATATCACCGGCACATCACGGGCACCGCGCCGACTCGGGAGGCAGCTTCGGCGAGGCCAGACCTACATTCCAGTTCCACGGCAGACTCCCGGCTGCCACGCGTCTGCAGACCACCTCCTCGTTGAGACGATACATGCCGGGCATGAGACGGGTCTCCGGATGCGGCGTATCGGTGAAGTGCATGTAAGCACCTGCCGACCCGTAGGGCGGCCAATCGGGGGCATTCGCCGCCTGAGGCTTGGCGGCGCGCGCGAAGCTCGTCCAGTAGTCGAGCATCGCATCGGACAACTCGTTTTCGCGCGGTGAGGCAGGGATCGGCGGCCAGATCGGCGGTGTGCCGTCGAGCTTGCCGAACACATAGGGCAGCTCGCTGGCGTGGAAGCCATGCAGATGAGCGTTGTCGGCGGCAATGTAGCCATGATCGAACAGGTAGAGGTAGGAGGGAAGGCCGAGCGCCGTCTGTCTCCTGACGAGCCGCTCCGCGGTCCAGCCATATAGCCCGTCGCGCGTCGCCGCAAGGATGCTCTCCTCCATGTTGGTCGCGGGGTAGAGCCGCAGGAACTCGCCGGCAAGTGGGCCATAACGGTCGCGAATCACCGTTTCGTACCGGGCTGCGGTGGCCGGCGCGGGCGGGGCGAGCACCCTTAGCGAGCGGATCTCGCCACTGTTGAAACCGGCGAGGATCGGCACGTGTGCCTGGTCACCCTTGTCGAAGGCGGTGACCATCTGCTCCGGAAACACATGGCCGTCTACCGTGCCCCACGGGCCGAAACCCACCGCCGCGGCGGCGTTGGTCAGCTTCAGCGGATCCATGGCTCGCAGGGCGGCGATGCCTGAAGCATGAACAGCCGCCGCAAGCCGCACGCCGCTTCCTTCGCCCGATGGCATGCCGTACTTATCCTGCCTCAAGGACGGCATCGAGATCATGTAGGCGCTTTCCGCAATTCCCTTGGCGAAGAGACCGCGTGCCTCGGGCGAGACCATCAGGTACATGACGCTCAGCGCGCCCGCGGACTCGCCCGCAATGGTTACGTTTGCGGGATCGCCACCAAAGACGGCGATGTTGCGCCGTACCCACTCGAGCGCGGCAATCTGATCGAGGAGGCCGTAGTTGCCGGAGATGCCCTGGGGGGATTCTGCGCTCAGCTGCGGGTGCGCCAACCAGCCGAGCACACCCAGCCGGTAATTGATGGAGACGACGATGACGCCATGCTCGGCAAGACGGGTGCCGTCATAGAGCGCTTGACGGCTCGCGCCTCCCCAGAGCGCGCCGCCATAGATCCAGAAGAAAACGGGAGCATCATGCGCATCTGCGGGTGCCCAGATATTCAGCGTCAGGCAGTCCTCGCTCATCGGCATCGGCTGCTCGATGTAGACGCTGACGAACGTATTCGTAGGTTGGAAGCAGGCCGGCCCGAACGCGATGGTCTTACGTACGCCCTGCCAGCGCGGGAAGGGGCGGGGCGGCTTCCAACGGAGTTTCCCGACCGGTGGTTGCGCATACGGGATGCCTTTGAACACTCGCAGGTTGCCTTCGAGGATCCCTTTCATCGTGCCGGCCGGCGCATCCACGATGGCGCTGCGCTCGGCCGCGGCGAGCGCGCGCGAGGCAGGGGTGCTATCGGCGTACGACGGCGCCGTTCCCAGAAGGCAGGTGGCCGCCCCTGCAATGACGAGAACACGCAATGGGATCATGGTGCATCGACTCCGGTGGTACGGCTGTCGCTGCGCAGAACACGCGCCAGCGCGAGGAAGATCAGGATGGCGATCACGTAGAACGGCGTCAGACAATACAAGGCGATCTGCAGCGAGTGCTGCGGATGAGCCGCGTGGAAAAAGTCACTGACGGCGCCGACAAAAACCGGCCCGAGACCCAGCCCGATGAAGTTCATGACCAGGAGCAGCAATGCACCTGCCATGACCCGCTGGTCGGGCCGCACCTCCTCCTGCACGAGCGCGATCGATGACGACAGATAGAAATAATTCAGGAACGACGGCCCGATCAGGAAGGTCAGGGACAGCGGCCAGGAGGGTGCCCAGACGAACCCGAGATAGAATGGGATGGCGAGCACCAGCGATGCAGCCGGAACCGTCGCGTAGGCGGCCTTCGACCGCCGGGTGAGCTGGTCGACCACCTGCCCGGAGACCAGCATACCTGCGCTCACCGCGATGCCGACCAGGAGCGCGAACCAGACGGCGATCTGGTCGAGCGTCATGCCCTTCTCGCGCATGAGGAAGAGGGCGGTGAAGTTGCTCTGGCCATAGGTGACCATTTGAGTCGCGCCGCTGCCGAGCGCAGCGAGCAGCAGGGCGGGCCGGGAGAAGAACATCACCACGGTGTCGAAAAAGCCCGATCGGGCCGCGGCAGGACTGGCCGGCGCCGGGTCGAGACCGCCACGCGGCGGCTCGCGCACGATCAACCGGGTAGCGATGGCCGCGAGAATGCCGACGCCTCCGAGGACAATGAAGGCGTCGCGCCAATTGAAGGCGGCCGCGATGGCGGCACCGAAGGCGATGCCCAGTGCCGCACCGATCGGCGGGCCGAGGTTGTAGATGCCGAAGGCCTTGCCGCGCCGGCCGGGCGGGAAGAAATCGGTGATGAGGGCATAGGAGGGTGGCACGCCGCCGGCTTCGCCGACTCCCACCATCATCCGTGAGACGACGAGCTGCGGGTAACGCGTTGCGAGGCCGCAGCACGCGGTCGCCACGCTCCAGATCGCGCAGGCCAGGGACAGCACGTTGACTCTGTTGGTCTTGTCGGCAAGCCAGCCGATCGGGATGGCGATGAAGCAGTAAAAAAACGCGAAATAGAGTCCGCCGATCAGCCCGAGCTGGCCGTCAGAGATGTGCAGGGTGTCCTGGATGGGCTTGGCCAGAATCGCGAGCAGCGAGCGGTCGAGAAAGTTGAGCACATAGACGCCGCAGAGTACGGCGAGAGCCACCCGGGCGCGTGCTCCCGGCCCAGGCGCTGCGTGCAGGGGGGGGCCGGCCTGCTCGGCCAGGTCAGTCAGCGCGGCGGGCTGTCGGGCGGCCATTGTTATTAAGTATCATGTGAATGAATACCCTACCACAGTGCTGCCGGCACTCGAAACGTGACCAGGTGGGCCAGACCAACGGAACCGACGAACGCCGTTCGGCCGTCGGGACCGCCGAAGGCGAGGCTGGTGGGCAGCCGCAGCGGCCCCGCGACTTCGGCGCAGGCCAACAGATGATCCAGCGTTCCGGTCCGCTGCTCGACCGCGCACGCAATGGCTTGCACCGCTGCCGCGTTCATATCCGAATACACCACGTGTGCCGTTCCGTCCCGATCGATGACATGTATCGCATTCTGGCTGATGATCGTGACCCAGATGTTGCCTGCCGGATCGAACGTCAAGCCATCCGGTAGTGCGCCACGGCCCAGGCTCTCGGGCCCGATGCGTTCTTTCGCACCGAGCGAGCCGTCCGAGCCTATCGGAAACCGCACGAGGCGACCGCCGAGGGTTTCGACAGCATAGAGATGGCGTCCATCGGGCGAGACTTTGACCTCATTGGTGAGATCGAGTCCGTCGGCAACGATCTGCGCGAGTGCGCGATCGCTATCGATTCTGAGGATGTACCCGTCTGCCTTGCGCGACTGCAGAGCGGGGACCCATGGCAGATGACGCGTCATCACTGACGCCCAAATCCGATGGGGGCCATCCGCGCAGGCGTAGTTGATCGCTCCCAGCGGCGAGCCGTCGATGCCTTCGAGCAGCACGCGCGTTTGCCCGTCCGCAGTGATCTGATAAAGCCTGCCGTCGCTGAGGCCCGCGACCACGAAGCTGCCGTCGGGACAGCGGCTGAAGCCATTCGGGTCGGCGATGCCGGTGCCCAGCAGCTGCGGCTCGCGATCCGCATGAACCCGGCACACGCCCCCGCGTGCATCGGAGGCCCACACTCCTTCCCCGTCGATCCAGACGCACTCCGGCCGCTTGAGCGCCTGTCCGTACGGGATCAGGTCGGTGGCCGTCAGTTTGAATGCCGAGAGCGACATACGACCTCGAGACGTCAACTCTCCGTACGCCGATTGGCCGCCGCCCGGGCCTGTTCCGCTTCGAACCGATATTGCTCCGACCCGGTCGCCGGAACGAGCTCGCCGCTGCGGTCTTCAATCCGTTCCCACTGTGCGAGGATGTCCTCGGCGCTCAGCTGATCGTCGGCGAGATAGATGCCGCGTGTCATCGTCACGTGCGCCGCCTTGACGCTGCCGGCGCCGGCGAGCACGACGCGTCTGTTGGGCGCTGCATCGCTTGCGAGCGCGACGACGGCAGGACTGACACGCTGGGGGTCCAGTGCCGCCAGATCCTCCGGCGACCACAGATCGTGGGTCATCTGCGTGGCCGCACTCGGCGCGATGCAATTGACATGGATGCCGTGGCGCGCCCCTTCGAGCGCCAGAGTCTGCATGAGGCCGACCAGAGCCATCTTGGCGGCCGAGTAGGCCGATTGACCGAAGTTGCCGTAGAGGCCGGAGGAGGAGGTCGTGAAGATGATCCGGCCGTAGCCCCGCTGCTTCATGTGAGGCCACAGGATCTTGGTGCAATTCACCGAGCCCATGACATGCACATCGAGCACCAGGCGAAAATCCGCCAGGTCGAGCTGGGCGAAGGTGCGGTCCCGCAGAATCCCGGCGTTGTTGACCAGTATGTCCACCTGGCCCCAGCGGCGCAGCGCGACGGCCACCATTGCCTCGACCGCGCTGAGGTCCTGAACGTTCGCGGTGCTGTCGAGCGCCTCGCCGCCGAGCTGGGTGATTTCCTCACACACGTGCCTGGCGCTTGCCGCATCGAGATCGTTGACCAGGACCCGTGCGCCGCTGCGTGCAAGGGCCAGAGCATGCGTGCGGCCGAGACCGCGGCCGGCGCCCGTGACGAGCGCGACGCGTTGCGACAAGAGGCGGGTCATGGCAGCGCAGCCTGAAAAATCATGGACATCTGAATGAGCCTCGCACGACGTACCGGCCGCAAACCCGCACCCGTTCCTCGATCCGAGGTCGGGTGAATGATATTATTTCTCGTGTGAATGAACTTGACAAGCAGTTATTTAGCTGAGACGCTCTGGCCACCCGTCATCGGGTGCGCGATCCAAAGAAGTGGGGGGGGGCCCAATGAAGATCACAGCGTTCGTCAGCGTCGCTCTCGTATTGGGCGGCGCCGCCGCGGTCGAAGCCGCGGCATTGCCAACAGACTCTGTGGCGGGCGGCTCCCAGGATCAGTCGGCGGCGGATGCGGCGGCCGGCGGCACAACGGCGAGCGACGCATCCCCCACGGCCCCGGCGCAATCCCGGCCGGCACTCCAGGAGGTCGTGGTCACGGCTGAGAAGCGGACCACCAACCTGCAGCAGACACCGATCGCCGCCGTGGTTCTCACGGGCACGCAACTGCTGCACAACGGAGTGATCACCGTCGATCAGCTGGAATCCGTCTCGCCATCGCTGGCGGTCGACAACTTCGGCCAGGGGGACGAATTCAATATCCGCGGTATCGGCAAGGCCGAGCACAACACGCAGACCCAGGCCGGCGTCATCACCTATCGCAATGGCGTGGCCTCGTTCCCGGGCTACCTCGAGGATGAGCCTTTCTACGACATCTCGAGCATCGAGGTGCTGCGCGGGCCCCAGGGTACATTCGCAGGGGAGAACTCGACCGGCGGCGCCGTCTATATCACCGAGGCAGCCCCGAATTTCAACGGCGTGAACGGCTACGTGGTCGGTCAGTACGGCAACTACAACGACGCCATGGTGCAAGGCGCCGTCAATATGCCGGTGAGCGATACGGTTTCCACCCGCATCGCCCTTTACGACGAGTCCCGCAGCACATTCTTCCACGTGACCGGCCCGTATACAGGCGGCAACGGCGGGTTGAAGCAATCATCCATCCGTTTCGGCCTGCTGTGGCAGCCCTCCGACAAGCTCAGCGCCCTTTGGCAGACGGATTATTCCTACATAGACAACGGAGGCTATCCGGCGTCGCCGGCCAATGCGAAGACGCCGCTCTACTACGTTACGGCGAATGCGCAGATGGATGCCATCGATCAGATCGCCCGGTCGACCCTCAAAGTCAATTACAAGATGGATGACGGTCTCACGCTGCGCTCCATCACGGGCCTGCAATGGGGGCGTTCCGTATACATCACGGATCTCGATGGGACCGATGTGCTGCACGACACGTTCAGCGACCTCGTTCCGGGTGAGATGTATTCACAGGAATTCGACCTGATCTCCCCCGAGAGGGGCTTCCTCACATGGGTCACTGGCGTCTACTACCAGGGACTGGATTACTCCTACCCGCTGGGTCAGGGGTACTACGTCGGCTACCCACCAGGTCTCTATGACCAGTACATCGAGGGCAAGGTGCCCAACGACACAGCGGCCGCATTTGGGCAGCTCGGTTTCCACTTCAGTGACGGCTGGAAGCTGCAGATCGGCGCGCGGTATTCCTGGAACGACACCACCAACCGGATCTACAACGTGATTCCGGAATTCTTCTACAACGAGTATGCCCATCAGAGCGAGCACGACGATCGCCTGACTGGCAAGGCGGATCTGAGCTGGACCGTCAATCCGGACAACTATCTCTACGCGTTCGTCGCGACGGGCTACAAGCAGGGAGGGCTCAATCTCCCCATCGGTACCCAGTATCAGCAGCCGTTCCGGGCCGAATACGTGACCGACTACGAGCTGGGCTGGAAGTCCTCGGCACTGGATGATCATTTGCGCACGCAGCTGGACGGCTACTACGACAGGTACCAGCACTTCCAGGTGACGATCGGGGACCCGCTGCTGCCGACGCAGGGGCTGGAAGTGAACAGTCCGTCGCCCACTACGCTCTACGGCGTCGAGCTCTCCGCGCAGGCCGTGCTGGGTCACTTCTCCTTCGATGCCAATGTGGGATGGGAGCACACCAGCCTCGGCGCTTTCTTCGCCACCGACAATCGCCTCCTGGTCGTCTCGACCTGCGATCCGACGATGGGGCCGTCTTCCTCGAGCTGCATCGACCTGAACGGCCACCCGCAGTCCTATGCGCCCAGCCTCACCTACAACTTCGGTCCGCAGTACGTGTTTTATCTCGGCGGCGGAAGCACGCTGACGATGCACGCGAACTACTCACATGTCGGCTCGCAGTGGGCGACCTTGTTCGGCAATGCCGCGCTGGGTGATTATCTCGGTGCGCGCAACCTGACGTCGGCGGAGTTGACGTACGGGCTGCGCGGCTGGACGGTCACTGCATACGGCACGAACCTCACTAACGAGGCCTACGTCGCTGCAGCCGATGCCGGGTTGCGCTGGGCAGGTTATCCGCGCCAGTACGGTATCCGGGTGATGAAGACTTTTTAATCGGGCGGTGGCGCGGCGGAAGGATCGCGACACGTAATGATCAGGTCATTGTGAGGATACGGACGGGGACGATGCAGCGGTACGCTCTGACGGTGGACAAGTTTCTGGATCACGCCGCCAAATGGCATGGAACGTCACACGTGGTGTCGGCCGGGAGCGGGGCCGAAGCGGATCGGATCACCTATCGGCAGCTGCACGCGCGCTGCCGGCTGGTCTCCGGCGCGATGCTGGATCAGGGATTGGGGCCGGGCGATCGAGTCGCGACGCTCGCCTGGAATACCGAGGATCACCTGACGCTCTATTACGCGGCGATGGGCGTCGGCCTGGTTTGTCACACGCTCAATCCGCGCCTCAGCGTCGCGCATCTTGCGGAGATGGTGAATGAGGCACAGGACCGGTGGATCGCCGTAGGCGCCGGGCTGCAGACGCTGGCGGGAGAGCTGCTCGTCGCCTGTCCGAGTCTCGACACCGTGATTCTGCTCGATGCGCAGACGCCGGAGAAGAACGTTCAGGACCGCGCCCGGCGGTGGAGTCTCGAGGACCTGCTGCGGCTCTTCGGACGAGCCGCGCCGTGGGGCGAGTTCGACGAGGAGGCACCGGCCGGGCTCTGCTACACCTCAGGCACCGTCGGCAAGCCGCGGGGCGTGATCTATACCCACCGCTCGAATTACCTCCACACCCTGCGGGCGTTGCAGGCCGATGCGGTTGCGCTGAGCGCGGAAGACACGGTGTTGGTGGCGGTGCCGATGTTCCACGCCAACGGGTGGGGATTCCCGTTTGCAGCCCCGGCGGCCGGCGCGAACATGGTGCTGCCGGGCAGGAGCACCGAGCCTCCCCACTTGTGCGAGCTGATCGCAGCGGAGCGGGTGACGGTGGCGGCTGCCGTACAGACCGTGTGGCTCGGGCTGGTCGAGCATCTCGAAAGGACAGGTGGCGAGCTGCCGACTCTGCGCCGCATCATCATCGGCGGCTCGCACTGTCCGGAAGCCCTGTTACGGCGTATCGAGGAGCGTCTGGACGTGCGCGTGCAGACCAGTTGGGGCATGACGGAGCTGTCGCCGCTCGGTACGATCGAGCCGGCCAATGTGCCGCCCCGACCCGGGTCGCGGATGTCAGGACGTGCTCCCATGGGCCTCGACATGAAGCTGGTGGATGATGACGGGGTCGCGCTGCCGGAGCAGCGCATGCGCATCGGGCGGCTGATGGTGAAGGGGGCGAGCGTCGCGGAACGCTACTTCAACCAGTCCGAGCCGGTGCTCGACGCGGAAGGCTACCTCGACACGGGTGATCTCGCCCTGATCGACGAGGCCGGTTATCTGTCCATCACCGGGCGCACGAAGGACCTGATCAAGTCGGGCGGCGAATGGATCAACCCGCGTGAAGTCGAGGACATCGTCGGCAGCCTGCCCGAGGTCGGTTTGGTGGCGGTGGTCGGGCGGCCGCATGAGAAATGGGGCGAGCGGCCGGTCCTGATCGTCGAGCCGCGCAGCGGTCATGAGGTTGATGGGGAACGACTGCTGGCGGTGCTGCGCGGCAAGGTGCCGGATTGGTGGCTGCCGGATCAGATCGTGCTGATCGACAAGATGCCGCTGGCCGCCACGGGGAAAATCGACAAGAAAAGTCTGCGCGCGCAGTTCGCCGCAGGCTAGAGCGGGGCAAGCTCAGTGCGATTGATGCTAATCTTCGCGTTCTCCAGAGCCGGCTCTCGTAGAAGGTTTCGAAGATGGCAAAGCGTCTCACGAACAGGCGAAGACCGCGCACGAAGGCAGAGCAGCGCGCCGAGACCCTCGAGCAGATGCTGGATGCTGCCGAGTATTTGTTCTCCAAGCATGGATTGAACGGCGTGACGCTGCGCGATGTCGCCCTGAAAGTCGGGGTGCATACCTCCCTGATGCACTACTACTTCACCGACAAGCGCCGGCTGTTCGAGGCGGTGTTCACACGGCGGGCCGGCACGACCAGCAGCCGTAGGCTGGACGCTCTGGACCATTATGAGCGGCAGTGCGGCGGGTCGCCAACCGTCGAGGGGGCTTTGCGCGCCTTTCTGGACACGGACCTGGATCTCTACATCAACGGCGGGGAAGGATGGCGGAACTTCGCGGCATTCGCCTCGCAGGTGAGCAACTCCCAGGAAGGGGCCGCGATGATGGACCTGCACTTCGATCCCGTGGTGCTGAAGCTGATCGGCATCCTCAAGAAGGCGTTGCCCGGCTGCTCGGATGCCGACATCTTCTGGGGCTACGATTTCGTGACTGGTGCATTCATGCACGTGCTCGGCCGTACGGGCCGCATCGACCGGCTTTCGAGCGGCGCCTGCAAATCCGAGGACTTCGCCGCGGTCAAGGATCGATTGGCGGGCTTCATGGCGGCTGGCTTCATCGATCTGTGCGGCCAGTCCGGACGCTCGGTCAAGGCGGTAACGGCGCGCAGGAAAGCCGGGCGCTGAGCCGCGCCGCGGTGAGCCAGTCGGCGTGGAGACGATCAGAATACTAATTAGCGTTTGAATGAATAGGAACACGATCACCGTGGCCGCGAACTGCGGCGCGCTGGCCGGACTCGAGCTGGCCGGTGCGGTCACCGTGTTCAGAGGCATCCGCTATGCGGAGCCGCCTGTCGGCGATTTGCGTTGGAAGCCCCCTGTCGCCGCTGCCGCGTGGAGCGGGGTGCGTCGTGCAGCCAACTTCGGGCCGGCATGCCTTCAGGCTCCCTCACCGCCGGGAAGTATCTACGCGCAGGAGCCGCGACGGATGAGTGAGGACTGCCTGTTCCTCAATGTATGGCGGCCGCCCCGCGCAGCGAACGCGCCCGTGATGGTATGGCTGCATGGTGGCGCGCTGCGGCGGGGAGACCCGGCGAGTGGGCTCTACGACGGTGAAAAGCTGGCGCGCAAGGGCGTCGTCATCGTCACGGTGAATTACCGCCTGGGCGTACTCGGCTATTTCGCCCATCCGCAGCTGAGCGCGGAATCGCCGCACGGGTCTGCAGGAAACTACGGGCTGCTCGATCAGGTCGAGGCACTTCGCTGGGTGCGTGCCAACATTGCGGCGTTCGGCGGTGATCCCGGAAACGTGACGTTGTTCGGCGAGTCGGCGGGTGCGTTGAGCGCAATCGAGCTGATGTGCAGTCCCCTCGGCACGGGCCTCTTTCACAAGGTGATCCTGCAAAGCGGCTACCTGGTATCGAATCCGCAGCTGAAGCATCCATGCTTCGGCCAGCCGTCGGCGGAGCTCGTCGGTGAGCGGTTGGCACGGAAATTGGGCGCGGCAGACCTCGCGGCGCTGCGCGCGATGCCGGCCGAGTCCCTGGTGAGAAACGCGGATGCCGCCGGATTCGACCCGCAGGCCACCATCGATGGTTGGGTATTGCCGCGACAGATAGTCGACTGCCTGGATCGCGGCGAGCAGGCGGCCATACCCATGATCGCCGGCTTCAACGAGGGCGAAGTCCGCTCGCTTCGCATGTATTTCTTACCGCAGCTGCCGGGCAGTGCCGATGACTACGAGAGCCGGGTGCGAGGCATCTATGGCGATCTGGCTGCGAGTTATCTCGCCCGCTATCCGGCCGACGACATCGAGGAGAGCGTGATGGCGGCCGCGCGCGATGCGTTCTATGGATGGAGTGCGGAACGTCTGGCGCGAGCGCAAACCCGGCTTGGGTCTCCGGCTCATCTTTATTTCTTTGCGCACCGCTATCCGGCGCAGGAGAGCCTGCGTCTCGGGGCGTTTCACGCGAGCGAGCTGCCCTACGTATTCGGGCGCATCGGCGCCGCGGACGGCTGGCCGGAGCTTTGGCCCAGGCCGCCCGACGAGGCAAGCGAGCGCGCGTTGAGCGAAGCGATCATGGATTATTTCACGAGTTTTGCCCGCGATGGCGTGCCGGACGCACGCGCCGCCGCGGCATGGATTTCATACAGCCACGATCGCGCGTTTCTCGAGTTTCGCGGCGTACCCCGATCGGCGCATCATTTGTTGCCGGGGATGTTCGAGTTGCATGAGCAAGTCGTCGCGCGGCGGCGTGCGGCGGGGACGCAGCACTGGTATCTGAACGTCGGACTGGCATCGCCACCTGTGCCGCCGGACGGATTGGAAGGTCACTAGTGGTGTTGGACCGTCCCGTGCGCAACCCAGGCGCAATCACGCCGGAGGAGCTCGACCGCTTCCGCTCACAGACGGCGGCTTGGCTCGAGGCAAACTGCCCGGCCGAAATGCGCGGTCCACCAGCGAGCGAAGCGGACATGTGCTGGGGCGGACGGCGTGCGCGATTCGCGAGCACGGCCCAACGGCTCTGGCTCGAGCGGATGATCGCCAACGGCTGGACGGTTCCCTGATGCAGGGCGCAACTCCACTCCATGAGCTTGCCGTACGCGGCATCGGTCTCGCGCACGGGCGGTTGGCCGACGATTTCTTGCGTGTCGAGCTCGCGCGCTGGCAGGTCGATTCACTGGCGTTTCGGCTCACGCTGGAGCGCTTGCGCGAGGCTGCGACCGGCGGCCAGGGCCTCGGCCCATTTTCCTCATTGCTCAAATATTGCGGCACCGAGCTCAACCAGCGCAGGGAGGACCTCGCGATGTCGATCGCAGGTGTACGCGGCCTGCTGTGGCGCGACTGCGCGGAAGGCGCCTCCCCGGCCGGCGAAGCGGTGCGAGCCTGGCTGCGCTCGAAGGGGAATTCGATCGAAGGGGG
>JANWJS010000057.1 GCA_025451845.1 Steroidobacteraceae bacterium | reverse complement strand
CGGTTGTCACGCCAGTGGCACTGCCGGGTAGCTATGTGCGGACGGGATAACCGCTGAAAGCATCTAAGCGGGAAGCCCCCCTCAAGATTAGATCTCCCTGGGAGCTCGACTCCCCTGAAGGGCCCAAGAAGACTACTTGGTTGATAGGCTGGGTGTGTACGGCCAGTAATGGCTTCAGCTAACCAGTACTAATTGCCCGTGAGGCTTGACCATATAACCTCAAGCGGTCTGTCCGCGAGAGGATGATGCAGATGGAGTGATTCCATCTCGAACGCGACAAGCGTCGGAAACGAAACGAACCGAATTGGAGGCGCGCGGAGCCGGTGGCAACACCGGCTCCTCGAACCTCAAACAGTTTTCCTGGCGGCCATAGCGAGCGGGAACCACCCGATCCCATTCCGAACTCGGAAGTGAAAACGCTCTGCGCCGATGGTAGTGTGCCTTTCAGGCATGCCAGAGTAGGTCACTGCCAGGATTGATCAGCAAAAACCCCCGGAGGTCTCCCTCCGGGGGTTTTTTGCTTTTTCCTGTGCGGCTGCACTGTAAGACCGGACGCCCAATATGCCTACTGACTGACGGTGGGCTGCCAATCCCTGAGCCCGGCGCGCCATGAGACGAAGGCGATCCAGTCGGCGGTGAGCTCGTCGCCCTGCGACTTGGTGCTTCCTATGCCGTGCCCCGCCTGCGCATCGACGCGCAGGAGGACCGGATTGGGCGTGCCTGATGCCTGCAGCGCGGCGGTGAGCTTCGCCGGTTCCCACGGCGAGACCCGCGGGTCGTTGAGGCCGGTGGAGATCAGGATCGCCGGATATACGACACCCGGCTTCACGTGTTGTATCGAGTCCATGGCGTAGAGATTCCTGAAGCCCTGCTCGGTCTTTATGGTGCCGAACTCCGGAATGTTCGGCGGCCCGTTGGGCGAGAACTCCGCTCGTATCGTATTGGATGCCGGAACGACGTCGATCACTCCGGCGAACAGGTCCGGCGCCTCTTCCATGGCGCGGCCCATGGTGATACCACCGGCGGAACCGCCAATGATGAACAGGTTCTTACTGGTCGTGATGCCGCGCGCAATCAGGTATCGGCCGCAGGCAATCAGATCTTCCCAGGTGTTGTGCTTGTTAGCGTCTTTGCCGGCGAGCCGCCAGGCGTCGCCATTTTCGCCGCCGCCACGGACGTGGCAAACGCCATAAGTGATCCCTTCGTTCATCATGGCGGCGCGTCGGTCCGAGAAATCCGCGAAGTTGGAAATACCGTAGGAGCCGTAGGCCTCGATGACCGTGATCTGCGGCAGAGGTTTATCCCTTGGCTGGACCAGCGACAGCGGTACCGCTACGCCATCGCGCGCCGGTGCCGCCAGGTCGCTGACGATGTATCTCGAGGGCTGGAAGGCGCCGGGTGCCTCGATCCCAAGGTCCACGAACCGCTGTGCAGCGGGATCGTAGCGATACTCCTGTAGCGGAACCCCCCAGCTCGACAGGTTCACGGCCACGCCGGGCCGGCGCGGATCGCCGAACATCTCGGTGACGTGTCCCTTGAACGGCAACTCGACGACTTCGATTCGGGTCGTACCCGCTCGAATCCGCAGCAGCTCGGTATAGGAGCCTCTGTCGGCGAGGACATAGAGCCCGTCGGCCGCGGGTTTGATCGCTTCGACCACCCGATTGGGCTCGACGGGAACCAGTACCCTTGCCGCTGAGAGTGGTTGGCCGGCATTCACGACCAGAACCTTGAAAGTCGGAGCGTCTTTGTGCGAGAGCAGATAGATCTCGTTGCCCCGCATCTCGATATCCGTGACGTCGTCCTTGCGGTCAACGAGAGGCTTCCAAGGAGCTTCGGGTGAGGAGGCATCGGCGACGGGCGCGGTCCACGCCCGCAGCTCGTTCTGCACGCCGTTGATCGACAAAAGAACGGCCCGTGGCGCGGTCGGCGCGAGGTTGATCGCGGGAAACTCCCCCGGCGCGAAGAGATCCCGACCGCCGATACCGTTGCCCGCAACAGGCACGGGCTTCGCCTTCAGGTTCCAGGCATCCGCCGTGACATTCTTGTATTTGTCGGTTGCCGGCTCTCCTGGCGACAGCTTCTTCAGGCGGATGAAGAAGAGCTGCGTCGAATCGTCACTCCATGCCGTGGCGCCGAAGTCGGTGCGATCGATCGGACCCGCGATCTGCTTACCGGTGACTGCGTCGTAGACGGTCAGCACCGCGGCCTCGGAGCCACCCTCCGAGATTCCTACGGCCACTTTGGAGCCATCGGGAGAGGCAAGGAAATAGTTGATGGAATACGGCTTGCCGCCATGCGAGGCGCGCAGCGCCGCGATGTCCACGAGCTTGCGCTCTCCGTCGGAGTTCCTGACCATGAGATCGAAGTTGTCGGAACCCAGGCCCCGCTTCTCGTAGAAAGCGCGGCCGCCATACACCGCATAACCCTGGATGGGTGCGAAGCTGGCCGTCAGGGCGGCGACGCGGCCGGCGAGCGCGGCGCGCGGCTTGATCGAATCCATCAGCGCGCGGGTGTAGGCGCCCTGCGCCTTCATCCAGGCCACGGTTTCAGGCCCAACGGCCTCCATGTAGCGGTAGTTGTCGGTGACGCTCCGCCCCCACAGGGTTTCAGTGACCGGCCGGACGGGAGCCGGGGCGGGCCTGGTGAGGGGGCCCGCGACGGAAACGGTGGTGAGCGCCAGGCAGATGCCGAAGAGGGTAATTATTGCCTTCATGAAGGCCTCCCCGTTGAACCGGCATCGGCGTGCTTGCCGCCGGCCGGTAAGGACGCGGATCATATCAGGGGCGGCTCAGCGCCCCTAATTGTCCCAGTTCTGATGCAGGTCAGGGCTCATAAGTACGTCCGGCAACAACTTGAGAATGGTATTGCCGTCTCATTTCAATCTGTTTATCTGACCACGAACGTGTTGTTGCTGCGGTCCGCCTCCGGCAGCACGTGTTGCGGGTCCAGCGTGGCGGAGACCACGGGCTTCTTGCCGCTAACGACGAGAGTGAAGCTCGTGTGCTGCAGCCAGGTTTCCACCGGCACGCGCACGTCCCGCTTGCTCCCATCGCTGTAGGCCACCCGCAGCGTCGCCGGCATCACCAGCCTGTCCAGATTCGCTATGGTCACCGCCGCGCCATTCTTCCAGTCGCCGTTCACGGGTTTGACCGCGGTGACCGCCTGGTCGAGTTGCCAGTTGTGCTGGTACCAGCCACGCCAGAACCAGGAGAGGTCCTCGCCGGTCTCGCTATCCATGAAACGGAAGAAATCCGAGGGACTCGGGTGCTTGTAGGCCCATGTTGCGATGAAGGCGCGGAACGCCGGGTCGAACCGCTTGGGCCCCAGGATCTGCTCGCGCAGCAGGACCAGCCCGAAAGCGGACTTGAAGTAAGTGATGGGGTGGCGGTACTTCTCCGGAATCTGGTCCGCAGCGGCCATCGGCGGCGGCGCCTGCCGATCCGCGATCACCTTGGCCATCTGATCCGCTGGCGTGCCGCTGTCGGGCGCATATTCGGCGTCGCGCTTGGGCGCGTACTCTCCGTGGTTGAATGCGTCCGCCTCGTACACGTCCATGAAGGTGTTGAAGCCTTCATCTATCCACGCGTCGCGGCGCTCGTCGCTCCCCACGATCATCGGGAACCAGGTGTGGCCGACTTCGTGCGCCACTATCAGGTGCAGGTCGCGGCGCTGGGCGTCCTTGTCATCGAAGTCCAGACCCGGGTACTCCATCCCGCCCGCCGCGCCCGCTTCACTGACTGCGACCGGATAGGGGTACGGATACCACTGCCTGGAGAAGTATTCGACCGCGGCCTTCGTATATTCCGTGGCGCGCCCCCAGGCGTCCGGGCCGCTGCTCTCGGTGGGATACGCCGACATGGCGAGAGCCGTCTTGCCGCCCGGCAGGTTGATGCGCGCCGCATCCCATACGAACGCCTTGGAGGCGCCGAACACCACATCCCGCGTGTTGCGCATGCGGAAGTGCCAGGTGAGCGTGCCGCTCTGCTTCGGCCGGCTCCTGGGATCGGTCACCTCCGCGGCCGTACGGATCATCACCGTCGCATCGCTCTGGCGCGCTTTGGCGAGACGCGCGAGCTCCATCCGGGTGAGTACCTCCTGCGGGTTCGACAGGTCGCCGGAGCCCACGACGATCATGTTCCAGGGCACTGTCACCGAGTAGTCGAAGTCGCCGTATTCCAGATGGAATTCGCTGTTGAGATAGGGCAGGGTGTCCCATCCGTGCAGGTCGTCGTAGACGCAGAGCCGCGGATACCACTGCGCCATCTCGAAGATGTCGCCATTCCTGCTGGGGTTCACGTCCGTGCGGCCGCCGAACACTCCCGGCACCGTGTAAGACCAGCGGATGTGCAGCTTGATGCGGCCGGCCCGCGCGACCAGAGGCGAGGGCAGCCTGACCTGCATGCGGGTGTCGGAAATGAGCCATGCGAGATTCTCGAGCTTGCCGCCCGGACCCTCCATCTGCACCGATTGGATATGCTCGCCGCTGGTGAACTCCGTGGGAAAGGCGTCGCCGCCGAAGGCGCCGCGCGCGTCGCGCCGGAAGCGATTCTGTTCCACCTGCAGCCAGAGCACGTCGAGCGCATCGGGGCTGTGGTTCGTGTAAGTGATCACCTCCGAGCCCGAGAGCGTTCGGCTCGCGGGCTCGAGTATGGCCCGGATCACATAGTCCGCCCGGTTTTGCCAGTAAGCAGGGCCAGGCAGGCCGGACGCGGAGCGGTACGCATTCGCAGGCTCGCGATACGCGTAAGGCGCGAAGGTCTCCAGTGGGCTGAAATGATGCGTCGTCATCGTCTCTGCGTGGCAGAGGGGGACGGACAGCGAGAGCACCAGGCAGGCGCAGGTGCCGTGGCGGAGGAGACGTGATTTGAAAGTCATCAGTGACTTTCGCTGAACCGGTCGCCTCCTGCAAGCTGAAGCTCCGGCTCTCGTCCTGCTTAGCGGGCGCGCTGGCGCAACCAGGGCTCGAGGGAAAGTCGCCCGATGCCGGAATTGCCGGTGAAGTAAACCGTGCGGCCATCGGGCGCCAGGTGCGATCCCCACGGAATGTCCCTGTTGACCGCATCGCCGAGATCGATCGGCTTGCCCCAGCTGCCATCGCGCTGACGCAAGGCAATGGACACGCGGCCGAGACCGCCTTTGACCTTGCCGTAGTCGAACACGATGAACGACTGATCGGGCGCCACGGCGGGATCGTGTTGCGAGACCGAGGGACTGCCGACTCCTGCGAGCTTTGCGGGCTGCTAGCTGCCGCCGCGGTACCCGGCGCGCATGATGTGCATGATCTTGTCCTGTTGATCCCAACGAATGAAGTACAGCGTGCCGTCCGCGGCGATGCTGGCGTCGAAGAAGACGGTATTGCCGTCCGGCGTAAAGGCCAGGGTATCGTCGCTGTCGGGGTGGATGATGCCGCCCAGAGTGACCGCGCGAGGCTGATCGGGGGGCGAATCTGCGGCGAACGCGCTCGCCATAAACAGAAACGAGCACGCGAAGGTGCCGATGGTCTTCATGCTCGAATCTCCTGGTCTCGCGAGCCCGGATTCATTAGCTGGATCGCGCCATCGGCGCCGCGCCTTTGTGACCAGCGGCGCCAGCGCGAGAACGAGCGGACGGCAGCCGGGGACGAGCAGCGGACTCTTTCGACAGGGGCTCGCACTCGTCCCCTTTTCTGATGCAGCTCCCCCGGCGCCGCCCCAAATTGTGCGGTGTTCCCGGACGCTATGGCCCAGCTTCCGCGAAACTGGCCGGATATGGTGGCGTTCGTGAACCGTTTCGCACTCGGCTCGGCGGTGCTGGCGCTGCTTGCGCTTGCCATCCCGCTTTGGCGGCTGGGGCGGCGGCGCTCCGGTGCGGGTGTCCTTGGAACGTACGAAGCCGTCTTCGCCCAGTCGCCCCACGGCATGCTGGTCGTTGACAGCAGCTCCAACTCCTTCGAGATCGTCGACGCCAACCTGGCGCTGCAACGCAGTCTCGGCTACGACCTCGAAGAGCTGCGCCAAATGCCGCTGCAGCGAATCTTCAGCGACGATGGCGGAGCGCCGGAGGCGCTGCTGGCGCAGCTGCGCGAGACCCCGGCCCGGCTCCTCATCGAGACCGGGCAGCGTTGCCGCGACGAGCGCCTGGTCCACGTCGAGATCAGCGGCTACCGGATCGATGTGGGTGCGCGCAGCTTGTTTGCGCTGACTACGCGCGACATCACCATGCGACGGCGGGTCGAGGCGCAGCTGCTCGAGAAACAGCATCATCTCGATCACCTCGCGCATCACGATCAGCTCACCGGACTGCCAAACCGTCTCTTCCTCGCGGCGCATCTGCCCGGGGCGATCGATGAGGCGAAGCGTACGGGCGCCATGCTTGCGGTGCTCTTCCTCGACCTCGACCGCTTCAAGCATATCAACGACTCACGCGGACACGCGACAGGCGACAAGCTGCTGAAGGCCGTGGCGCAGCGCATCCGCAGCACCACGCGCACGGATGACATCGTGGTCCGTATGGGCGGTGATGAATTCATCGTGGTGCTCAAGAGCGTCACCACCTCGGACCAGATCAACGAGACGGCAAGCCGCATTACCGATGCGCTGGCGGCGCCCGTGCTCATCGACGGCCGGCCGCTCGTGACCACGGCCAGCATCGGCGTCAGCCTCTTTCCGCGCGACGGCTCGAACATGGGCGAGCTGCTGCGCCAGTCGGACACGGCGATGTATCAGGCCAAGGACCGCGGGCGCAACAACTTCCAGCTCTTCAGCCCGGTCATGGAGCGCAAGCTCAAAGAGCGCATCGCCGTCGAGTCGAGCCTGCGCGCGGCGCTGCAGGCGAAACAGCTCGACGTGCATTATCAGCCGATCGTCGACATCGAGTCGCACCGGGTCGTGGCGCTGGAGGCATTGGTGCGCTGGCGCCACCCGACGCACGGATTCATTCCGCCCGGCCGCTTCGTCGCGGTGGCGGAGGAGACCGGCCTCATTGTGCCCATCGGGGAGTTCGTGCTGGAGCACGCCATCGAGGACGCGGCGCGTTGGCGTGCGTCAGGGGCCGCCGCCGTGCCGATCTCGGTCAACATCTCCGCCGTGCAACTCCAGCGTTCCGACCTCGCGGCCACCATCGCGCGCCTGACGCGCACGCACGGCGTGAGTCCCGGGATGCTGCAGCTCGAGCTCACCGAGAGCGCCCTGTTCCAGCGCCGCGAGGGCCGCAACGGCGAGTCGTCACAGGATGCCATCGCGCGCCTGCGCGAGCTGGGCGCGCGCATCGCCATCGACGACTTCGGCACCGGCTACTCGAGCCTGTCATACCTCAAGCAATGGCGCGTGGACTATCTCAAGATCGACCGCAGCTTCGTGCGCGACCTCGTCACCGACATGAGCGACCTGGCGATCGTGGAAGCGATCATCGCGATGGCCAAACATCTCAACATCGAGGTGGTGGCGGAAGGCATCGAGGGCTGGCAGCAGCTCGAGAAGCTGCGTCAGCTCGGCTGCCCGTACGCACAGGGATTCCTGCTCGCGCGGCCGGTACCCTACGAGCAGTGCCGGGGGTACCTCACGGGCCAGCCGCTCGATCTGACCTGCCAGCTGCCCGTCCTGCACGAGCTCGAGGCGACGGGGAGCTGATCCCGCGGCCGGTCAGCGTGCTGGCCGACACCCTTCGGATCACCGTGGGACGTCGTTGATCTGGGTGAAAATCACCTGCCAGCGGCCGTTTCGTTTCGCCCAGACGTCGACGAAACGAGCGCGCATCACGAACGCCTTGCCCTGGTCGACTCCCCTGGCATCGACTATGCCCCCGAGCACGGCGCCGTTCGGCCACACCCTGCGGACCTGCTTGCTGATGGCGACATACGTGGTTTTGCGTTCCGGCGCTATCGCGCCGGCGATGTCTTCGGCCTTGGTCTGGCCCCTTCCGTTTGACCCCACCACGGTGTAATCATCGGCCAACAGTCTCTCGAGCTCCGACCTGTCGGATTTGAACTGCGCGACGTCATAAGCGATTGCGGCGGCAGCGAGGTCCGAAGGCAGCCCTCTGTAGTCGCCGACTTCCGGCCCCGCGTGTACCGGGGCTGCGAGCAACATTGCGCAGATTGCGCCACACCAGCCTGACAGTCGCATTCTCCCTCCCATTCCCGGTCTATCCGGGTGCCTCGTGCAAGATAGTCGATCTCATCAGAAAACGGCTCATTCGCCTATTTCAAGTATAACCCGCCGCACTCTGCGCTCGTAGAGCTCGCGCCAGCTGACTTGAACGCTCTCGCTGCCGGCCTGGTGGCTACAACTTACGTTTGCAGGGATGCCCCCGTCGCATCTCGGCCTGCTCTATCGGCTGGTGGTGCTTACGGACTACGGCGGATGGGAGGGCGCCGGGGGCACGCCCGATCAAGGGCAACTGCTCGTGGGTGGTTTCCGCTCGGGGCGGCATCTGGCGCTCAACCTCTTCGGGTTCCACCTGGTGGGGACCCGGGTCCTCATGGCCCGCCCCTGCTATCTGCCCCGTGGCTGGGCTGGCTGCTCGCCGCCGACGGCCTCGCGTGGGGTTCAGCAGCTCAATGCTGTCTACCCGAGTCCTTCCCTTGGATTTCGGAACGCCTTCTTCGCGGCGGAGCTCATTTTCATGGCGGGGCCCTTGGCTGGGGGTTGGAGGAGAGAGGAGCCCAGGATGGCAAGGGGGGTGGCCCGTGCGGCGCAGGGATCGTGCGACAATGAGGCGCCATGACCAGTGAAATCCCAGCCGCGGCTGCTGCCCGCAAGGGGCCGACCGCCCGCCGGCAATGCGCCGAGGCGGTCCTCATGGTCCGGCCCGCGAGCTTCGGGTACAACCCGGAGACGGCTGCGAGCAACAAATTCCAGAAGCAGCCCGCGGCTGCCGCCGGCGGGGAGGCAGCCCTCGCCCGCCGGGAGTTTGATGGTCTTGCCGGCGCGCTGATCGGAGACGGGGTGCGGGTCTGCGTCGTCGAGGACACCGCTGAGCCGCCCAAGGCGGACGCCGTGTTCCCGAACAACTGGGTGAGCTTTCATGAGGACGGCACCGTCGTGCTGTACCCGATGCAAGCGGAGAGCCGCCGCCGCGAGCGTCGGCGGGAGATCCTCGATGAGGTCACGGATCGCCTTGGGCTCAAGGTCTCGCGGGTGATCGATCTGACTTCCCACGAGATGCAGGGGCGGTTTCTCGAAGGGACGGGGAGTATGGTGCTCGATCGCATCGAGCGTAGTGCATACGCTTGCATCTCCCCGCGCACCCATCCTGACATCGTAGAGGAATGGGCGCAGGAGCTGGGGTACGAGCCGATCGTCTTCAGCGCTGTCGATCGCGCAGGTGCGCCGCTCTATCACACCAACGTTCTCATGTGCGTCGGTGAGAAGGGGGCGGTTGTCGGTACGGAGGCGATCGTAACGGCTGACCGTGGAAAGGTCATTGAGCGGCTGCGCGCCAGCGGACGCGAGATCATCGAGGTCGGCCACGCAGAGATCGAGCGCTTTGCCGGCAACATGCTCGAGCTCGGCACGTGGGATGAGGCACTGGGGGACTACCGCGTGCTCGTCATGTCGGAGACCGCAAGGCATGCCCTCTCCGCGGAAGCATTCGCCCGACTTTCGGCATGCACGGACGAAGTGCTGGCGGTGCCGATCCCGACCATCGAGCGGTTGGGCGGCGGCAGTGTGCGCTGCATGTTGGCCGAGGTCTTTCTGCCCGCGTGACCGAGCTTCTCGTCAAGGCTGTGCTCGGCTATCTGCTGGGCTCGATCGTCGGCAGTCTCCTCGTGGGCAAGCTGAGGGGCGGCATCGACATTCGCCACCTGGGGAGCGGCAATGCCGGCGGGACCAACGCGCTGCGCACTCAGGGCAAGTGGTTTGCCTTCTGGGTCATGGTGATCGACATCGGCAAGGGGTGGCTCGCCACGGGGTATCTGGCCGGGGCCCCGATTCCCGATATTCCCGCAGCGCCCGCTGATTGGCGCGTGTGGGCAGCCGCGGGATGTGGTATCGCAGTGATGCTGGGGCACGTCTATCCGGTCTGGCATGGGTTTCGGGGCGGGAAGGGCGTGGCGACGTTGGTCGGCGCGGTGCTCGGCGCCGCACCCACGGCCCTCGTTCCAGTGCTCATGATCTGGCTTGTGGCCGTCATCCTTTTTGGCTTCGTTGGGCTCGCCTCCATTTTGGGGGCGCTGACCTTCGTGGTGGCCGCTGCGACGAGCAGCGGTCCTTCGCGGCCGCCGCTGCTCATCTTTGCAGTGCTCAGCGCCATCCTGATCGCCTACACCCATCGCGCGAACATCACCAGAATGCTCGCCGGTACCGAGCCGCGTGCGCGCCGGCTATGGCTGCTAGGATCCGGCAGGACGTGACCCTGACATGCGGACCCAAGTCCTATGACGAAAGCGACTGCACCGGCGGGCGCCACTCACGACGCTGCGCTGCCGCTCGTCGCGAAGGTATTCGCCGCGCTCGCCGACGGAGAATTTCATTCTGGAGAGCAGCTCGCCGAGACGCTCGGCGTCAGTCGCGCCGCGGTCTGGAAGGCGGTGGAGTCGCTCCGTGATCTCGGCTCCACGCTGCATGCAGTGCGCAACAGGGGGTATCGCCTGCGCTCGGGGAGCGATGCGCTCGATTTCAAGCGGATCGCCGGGCTGGTGCCGCCGGCGGATCGCGCCCACGTCCGCAGTATCGAGACGGCTTGGACCGTCGACTCCACCAACAGCGTCCTGCTCGCGCGGCCGAATCCTCCGTTCGATGGCTGCGATGTGTTGTTAGCGGAATATCAGACGGCGGGCCGCGGCAGGCGCGGGCGTGCATGGCTCGCGCCACCCGGAGGCTCCATCTGTCAGTCGCTGGCGTGGGCCTTCCGCGAAGTACCGCAGGACCTCGGAGCCTTGGGGCTCGTCATCGGCGTCTGTGCGCTGCGGGCTCTGCGGGAGTTGGGTCTCGAGAATGCCAGGCTGAAGTGGCCGAACGACATCGTGATCGACGACAGGAAGCTCGGGGGTATCCTCATCGAGTTGCGGGCAGAGTCGGCAGGCCCGGCATCGGTCGTGATCGGCATCGGTCTCAATGTAGCGCTTGGCGCGAAGGTACTGGAGGCAATAGGGGAGACCGGTGCTTTCCCCATCGACCTCGTCACCGCGGGACTGACACAGCCCTCCCGCAACGCCCTCGCGGCAGCCCTGGTCACGCAAATCGTCCGTGGGCTGCTCGTCTTCGAGAAGGAGGGCTTGCGGCCCTTCGCCGAAGAGTGGCGCAGCGCCGATGCCCTTCGCGGCCGCCAGATCGACGTGCACACGATGGAGGGTGTTGCGCGGGGACTGGCGCGCGGCATCGATCTGCATGGCGCCCTAGTGGTCGAGACGCCCCACGGTGTCAGGCGCTTCATCTCAGGTGATGTGACCGTGAGGGCCGTCGAGTGAGAGCCCTGCTGGTCGACATCGGCAACAGCCGGATCAAGTGGGCCTGGCTCAAGGAGGGGCGACTCGGGAAGGCGCAGGCGGCCGAGTACTCGGGCTGGCGGGCACGAGATTTCGCGCGGCGGCTCATCGGCTCGCGCCCCGGTGTCGAGCGAATCCTGGTGTCGAATGTTGCCGGGGATGAAGTCACCGCCGCGCTGGCTGCGGGCGCGCGCCTGGCCAGGGCACCCGAGCCGGAATGGGTCAGCACGCGGCGGCGAGCGTGCGGAGTCGCCATCGGCTATCTCGATCCCTGGCGCCTCGGCGTCGATCGGCTGCTGGGAATGATCGCCGCCCATTGCCGTTTCGCCGAGCGGCCGGTTGTCACGGTCGCCGTTGGGACCGCAATCACTCTCGACCTGCTCGGAGCCGACGGGCGGCACTGGGGCGGTGCCATCATTCCAGCGCCACCGCTCATGGTGGCCAGCCTCCTCGAAGGCACGAGCGGAATTCGCCGTCGCGCACAGGGTGGTGCCAGCGGACGGGGACGTTCTCTTTTCGGGCGCTCGACGCGGGCTGCAGTCGAGCAGGGCGCTCGCTTTGCTGCTGCGGCGGCGGTGGACCGGGCTGTCAGTGAAGCCCACGTTCTGGTCGGGCATCAGCCGCAGCTCGTTCTCACAGGCGGCGGTGCGTCAGGACTTCGGCCTCTGATCCACACCTCGAGTCTCCTGGTGCCGGATCTCGTGCTCGAGGGATTGGCTGCCTGGTGTGTCGGTGTCTAGGGACAGGAGTGGTCTACAATCCTGCCTGTGCGCGTCATCGCCTCAGCCCTGCTGCTCGCCAATTTGCTCTACATGGGATGGGCGCAGTGGATCGACGTGCCTGCGCCACCCCCGCAGAGCTCCATCGCGGGACTGCCGCGGCTGACACTGATCAGCGACTTGCCGCCGGCCAAGCGCGCCGCGTTGGCCAGCAAGACGTCGCTGGAGACGCCGGTACAACAGTGCGTCTCCGTTGGGCCGTTCGATGATCCCGCTGTTGCCGCCAAGGCGGCGACCGTCCTCCAGGCAAAAAGCTTCGCATCCAAGCAGCGAACTGCGCAGTCACCGGCCGTCAGGCGATTCTGGGTTTACCTCGACGGCTTCAGGAGCGATGCTACTGAGATGCGCGTGCTGCACCGGCTGGAGCGGGCCGGCATCGATGATGCCGAGGCGATGCCGGCTGATGCTGGCGGCCTGAAGGTTTCCCTGGGACTGTTCACCGATCACGACCGGGCGGTGAGCCGCGCGAAGGTCGTGCATGCGATGGGGTTCAAGCCCGTGATGACGGAGCGAATGCTGCCGGGCACGGTGTATTGGCTGGACCTCACGCTTGCGAGCGGCTCGACGCCCGTGCCGCTGAAGGACGTATCCGACCTGGAGCCGAACGGCGGCTCCTCGCCGATAAGCGTGCGGCCATGCTCTTCAACCCCACCGCCGGCTGCACCTTCGCCCCAGACGGCATCACCGGCTTCCCCGCCTGTGACGCAAACCGCGCCGATCCGGCAGACCGCGGCTCGTCCGTCCTCTTCGGCTCCGGTACTGAACCTGCCTCGGTGCAAGTCGGGCGGGGGTGGGCCGGTGCCGTGCGTGGCTTCGGAGAAGGCTACCGGTGACCCGTCCGTGCTCTGAGGGCGCCCGGACCGGTACAATTAGCGGCTTGATTTTCTCGGCGCCGGCTTAGCTCAGTGGTAGAGCAGCGGTTTTGTAAACCGTTGGTCGGGGGTTCAAGTCCCTCAGCCGGCATCAAAAT
>JANWJS010000056.1 GCA_025451845.1 Steroidobacteraceae bacterium | reverse complement strand
GGCATCTTCCGCGGCCAGTCAGACATCAGCACCACGGGAGGCGCGGCGCGTTACGACGCCAAGCGGCACGTCTACGCCATCGTGTCCTCGGGCGCCAATACCTGGTACCACGTCGATCATTTCAACTATCTGTGGCAGCGCGCCTCGGGCGACCTGGCGCTCACGGCGCGGATTTCCTTTCCACCGCGCCGATACCGGCACGATCCCGATCCGCACCGCAAAGGCCTGCTGATGTTCCGGCAGTCGCTGGCCCCGGGCTCCGCGTATGTCGACGCGGCGCTGCACGGAGTGGGTCTGACAGCACTCCAGTACCGGCGCGAGCGCGGGGCCGATACGCCGGACATCGAGCTCACGATCAACGCGCCGCAGACCATCCGCCTGGAGAAGCGGGGTGATGTGTTCACCCTGTACGTGTCGCAAGCTGGTGAGCCACTTCATCAGGTGGGCGCCTCCGTTCGCCTGCACTTGCAGGCGCCTTTCTATGTAGGGCTCGGCGGGCTCTCGCATGACGTGCATACGACCGACGTCATCGAGTTTTCCCATGTGAGTCTCGATCCGCTGACACCAGACCCCGTTGGCGCCAAGCGAGTCCTGTACAGCACGTTGCAGACGATCGAATTCACCGATCAGTTTCGCCGCGCGGTAGTGATTCGCTCCGCGCCGGCGTACATGCAGTCCGCGGACTGGGCGCCGGACGGCAAGAGCATTCTCGTGTACGAGGATGGGCGTATCGAGCGGATCCCGTATCTCACACCGGACGGTGGCGGACCGCCGCAACCGATTGGTGTGTCGGGTCTGCTCGGCTGTTCGGGCAATTTCGGGCTATCGCCCGATGGCAAGCTTCTGGCGGTGAGCTGTTCCAAAGTTCGCGGCGGCCGGCACCAGGTGTACCTGCTTCCTGGCGAGGGCGGCGGAGCCCCTCGCCAGTTGACGCACGGTGCGCAGGCGAGCTACTTCCACGCGTGGTCGCCGGACGGGAAGACTGTCGCTTTCACCCGCGGCTCCGCCTCGTATGCGGATATCTTCACGGTTCCGGCAGCCGGCGGTCCGGAAACACGCCTCACCCACGACACCGTCAATGACGGGCCGGTCTATAGTCCCGACGACCAATTCATCTATTTCGACTCCTCGCGCTCGGGCACGACCCAGATCTGGCGCATGCAGACCGATGGCTCCGATGCCGAGCAGATCACCGACGACGCCTGGCTGAATTCCTCGCCGCACGTCTCACCCGACGGCAGCACCTTGGCGTTTCTCAGTCAGCCTGTCGGGGCTCAGGGCCGCTTGGGGCCCGCTGTCCTCAGGGTCATGCGATTCCAGGACGGGCTGATCCAGAGAGTGGTAGAGCTGAGCGGCGATCGTGGCAGCTTTTCCATGCAGCCCTGGGGCAATGAGAAGCGTTTCGCCTTCATCACCTATCAGGAGGTCCCGGCCCGGCATAGTCCAGCTCCATAGCAACCTCGCATGGAGTGGGACCCCTGGCACTCGGGATCACTGGAGCGGTAAGTCTCTTCAGACGTGCGCATTGGGCCGCTGCCCTGGCGGTCGTTGTCCTTTCGGCTGGACCCGGGCGCTCACGAAAGCCACGCGCTCAGCGGCGGGCCGGCTCCTTCCCCTCCGCATCGTCGGCCCGGCCGGGCGCCCGCTTGGCCGCCCGCGGCTTGAGCGCACCGGCCTCCCACGCGCCGGCCAGCAGCGTGAGCTCGCGGTATTCATCGATCGGGCCGGCGCCATCCGCCGGTTCGGTACTCTCGAAGGCGCGGAAGACATCGCCTGGAGGCCTATTTTTCACCACGATCCGCCTTCCTTTTGGTTTTACCCTGCAGCGACACTCACTCTGACGGTGTAGGGCACCGATTTATTGCACGGCCTCATTGAGCGGCACTGGAGTGGGATTCGCGCCGGCATGCGCCGCTGCTCGATACGGCGCATGCCGGCGCTTGTCGGTTACCTGCGGTTGAAGGCGACCAGTCGCGCGGCGGGGCTGGCACTCTGGCACTTGACGTGCCCGGCCAAAGTGAGCTGCAAGCTGGGGGCTGCACAGGCCTGCCGTGCCACGATCGGCTCCGACCGGGCGAACGCGATCGGTGCCGTGACGAGAGCGGCGCCCACGAGGGTGATGGCAAGGGCACTGGCGGCGAAGGCGGCTTTCCGGATGGCGTTCATGATGACTTCTCCTCTGTTACGCCCCTAGAACACCGCCGGCCGCCAAAAGTTACGGCGATACCCGGCCCCGGATCCGGCATCCCGGATCACCCCCGCTGCCTGCGGCACAGCAGCAGAATCTCATCGACACCGTCCGTAGCAATCATTCCGGTCTCCAATCTGAGTCTCTTCTGCAGCAGCAATCCCAATTGCATGATGACCCTGTTGTACCACCACATTGCCCGCTCACGGTGATGCAACAGCCACCACATGCCGAGGTTGACCAACGCGGTCGAGCGCGGCTGCATTCCAAATACCGCGCTGCGCTCCACCGTCAGGTGATGCCGCGCCAGCTTCGACAGCAGATCCGGGGGATCGTAGCGTCGCTTATGGCCCACGAAGTCATCGAATGCGGTCCACAGCGCGGCATACAGCGGTATCGAGACCAAAACGGCACCGCCCGGCCTCACAGTGCGCGACACCTCGGACAGAGCGCCATCATCGTCGTCCACGTGCTCGATAATGTCGAAGGCGCAGACCAGATCAAACGAGCTATCGGCGAAGGGCAGACGGGTGACCTGTCCCAGCACGACTTGCGCGCCGCGCTCGCGCAGCTTCGCGATTGCGGCCGCGCTGATATCCAAAAATTGCGTGCCCTCTATCGGCAGCCGTGGCCTCAGACCCGGCGCCACCTCGAGCCGCCGGACCCCGGTCGGCAGCAGCGATTGCACGAGCGGCCAGGTATTGAACCGCTGGGGCTCGATCAGGCGAGCACCCGACCACAGCATGTCGTAGTAGCTGCGATTCCTGTCTAGGAGCTCACGCTCGGTGAGCGCTTGAGAGGATTTGGATTGCACGATCTCGCTACTGCTTTGTGCAGCTTTGCCGCGGAACATCATGATGCATCTTGAACCGATGGGCATCGCCCCGTCGCGTGGTCAAGGCTGCGCCCACGCCGGGCTCCTTTTCCACACAAGGTCGTGAGGCTGTCAACCGCCGCCAGCCAGCCGGGTGAACAGGCGCTCCATCGCGTTCACGCGCCGGACGTACACACGCGCCTCGTGATCGCCGCACTTCTGGCCTTCCGTGAGCCAGAGTCCTCTGCGCACGTACAGGTCGCCCGCGCCCGCCCCGCAAAGATGGATGACCGCCGCGAGGTCCTGCTCCTGATGCAGGCTGGCATGGCGCACGTGATGGGCCAGGAGGGTCGCGGTCACCGCCCTGTCGAGATAAGCGGAGGTCATCTCGATCGCATCGCCCGGGATGACGCGCATGTAGAGACCATTGAACCAGCATGAGCGCCAATCGTCCCAAGCGCCTTCCTCGACGACGCGATGGTCGTGAATGCAAAAGTGCCTGGCCTCCGCGAACGTTCCGTCTGTCAGCTGATACATGCCCACGGCGCTCGACGCGGGGCGGTACATCTCGAAAGGATGAGGCCGCCAGGACCAGCGCCAGTAGGTGCGCACGATGGGGTTGCCGGAGCCTTCAACCTGAGCCAGGGCCGCCAGCAGCTCGGGCGTCATGATGTCGGTGGAATATTTCTCGAATAGCGAGGCGTACTCACTCCAGGTCTCCCGCGGCGACTTGTAGAGGGTGCCGCTCACGGGGAAGAACAACTCGGACGGCTTGTGTACGACCTGATAGATCCAGTTGACAGACAGAAAGACGACAGCCGCGATGCCGAGCACGGCGCAGATCTGCAGTCCGAGAGGCGTACGCCTGAAGACGCGCAGCCATCGCCGCAGCACTCGCGCACTCGGCAATACATGCTTCAGTCGCGACCTTAAGCTGCGATGTCCTCGCGAGCTCTTGCGTCGAGCGTTGCGAGTGGCGGCCTTAGGTGGCATCGACGCTTGCTGGCATTCCCTGCAGGCTCGGGGCTGGCATCTCTGTTGGTCTTCCGTCGGGACTACGGGGGATCCACCATGGGTCGCCGCGTCTAATACGGTGCGATCGTCAACGCCGAGCGCGCTGGCCCATCATATCAGATGAAAAGAGCATATCCCGGCAACGGCGGCAGCCCGAATCCTTGGGACGCGAGGGCACTCTGGGCAACGACACGAGCTTAATCTTGAGGCACCTTGTGACATGGTTTCCATGCCCCCGTAGGACGACGGCCGGCATTGACACTTCCGAGCCAATCGTAAATACTTCACTGTATGGTGAAGTATAAGCTCGGTACTCGAGCGGCCAGGGATCGGAGCCGCCTGGGTACGTCACCAGGCCTGCGGTGCGCCATGCTGGCGCTGACCGTTTGTATTCCAGCCGGATGGTCGGCGTTCGCTCGGGCCGCCGACTACCCCGAGATGGCGCCCCTGGCGCAATACCTCTCCGCGAATCAGTCCAGCGAGGTCGCGCTGGCTCGCAGCGCCGCGCCGAAGTCGGTTGCCGAGCACGCCACCGTCCTGACTCTCACCAAGCATGGCTATGAGACCGCCGTCAAGGGCAGTGATGGCTTCGTCTGCTTCGTCGAGCGGTCATGGGCGAACGATTTCGACAACGGCCAATTCTGGAACCCGAGGATTCGCACGCCACAATGCTGGAACGCGGCCGCAGCGAGCTCATTGCTCAAGGACTACCTCAACCGCACCCAATGGGTGCTCTCGGGGGCGTCCAAAGTAGAGATGTTGGCGCGAACCAAGGCAGAGTTCGCCACCCACGAGGTCGGACCCCCCGCTCCCGGATCCATGGCCTACATGCTGTCGAAGAAGCAGTACATCAACGACCCATCGCCCCAGGGCCAGCCGGAGTGGTATCCCCATGTGATGTTTTTCGTGCCTGCCACGGATGGGTCCCCGTGGGGCGCCAATGCGCCCGATGGTCCGCTCTTTTCGGCGACCAGCGACGTGGAGCCGGTCACCACCTACTTTTTGCTGGCGCCCAACTGGGCGGATGGAAGCCCGGGTCCTTACGCGAAGAATTCCGGCAAAGCTAAGAAGCATCACCACGGTTGAGTCGCGTCTTCCCGCCATTTCAGTAGCGCTGGACCGATGATCCTCGCCAGGATCGCATTCGGCGGGGTGGAGTAGGCGTTGTAGCCTACTTCCGGATATCAACTAAATTCTCCCGACAGGCGTCAACCCATCAGGGTCACCGCCGTTTCGACAGCGGTGTCTCAGTCGCCGGAGCGGAGCCGATGAGAGTCGATTGGAAACCAGTTTTCCTTGCACTGAGTTTCATGGTCCTGGGCGGCGGCGCCCTGAAGGCGCCCGCGCAAGAGGCTGATTGGGGCGGCGCCGGGGATGGAGATCGAGATCATCGGGAGCTGCACATCCAGCACACGGTGACCACCTCCCAAACAAACTTTCCGCAGTCTCTCTTTATGTACCATGTGCTGGACGGACCCGATTCGAATGGGGAGGTCCACGGGCTGCGGGGGACGATTTCCCTCAGGAATCACGGCGCGGAATTCAGTGAGGTCCTTTGGGAGCTGGCCTATTGGCAGGGAAGCTGCCCGGTCGATGATCAGAGCCTGGCGGGCGCGAACATCTTTTGGACCGAGATTCAGAAGAATCCCAACCAGTCGGAGGTCACCCTTCCCGTGGACCTTCATTTCCCCGATCCCTTGCCCATGACGGGTTGCATAGGACTCATCTTCGCCGGCGGACCGCTGGTGCAAGGGGCTGCTGCCGTCACGATGTCGGCCGATCTTCACCTGGAATACCGCCGGTCCGGTCCCCCGACGAATGCGGTGATCGGGTTGGCCGGGGAATACTGCTTCGGCCAAAACTGGGGCTGCCAGAACGCTACGGTGGACTCTCGAGACGCCTTCGCCGTTCCGATCCAGGTACCGGCGGGACATCTGGTCGAGCTCTACGGCAGCATCAGCGACAGCCCCTTTGATGGCACGGAAAACTTCGGCCCTCTGCCAAAGGGACAAGTGTGGGGAGCTATCAATGACCTTTACCTCCTTCCCGGAGGGTGCGGGCAATTCGGCGACAATCTCAACTCTCAGGGATTTCCGAACCCAACGCCCCTGGCAACGCTTTACAGCTGGCTGCCGCACGACGCGATACACCTGGACAGCGTGCCCATGGATTATCAGATTCCACAGGGCGGGACTTCGAAGGCTCCCCTTACCAGAGAGATTGAGGCCCTCCTTCCGTATCCGGTCAAGGTGGATGCCGGAGATTGCGTGGTAGTGATCTACGGCAGGAAGGGCAACGGCGCGACCGACAACGAGACGCAAGTCAATGCCGTATTGGCGCCCTGAGGCGTTTGCTACGAGAAGCTCCTCGCCTCTGCCGCTGCTACATGGAATTGTTTTGCCAGGTCCGCCGGGGAAACATTGCTCGCCGCCCCATCGAAGATCACCGAGGTCCGCTCGAGACACCTTGCGACCAGCCCGGAGCAGATGACCTGGCCGTCAACCCCAAAAGTAAATTTGCACCCGGTCAACAAGGCAAGCCCGATGTTGCAAATCGTCAACCAGCCATACCCTTCCTTTTCCCTCACACAGTAGCCGGCGTAGGCGACTGCTTGCTGACGATCCCGGTCATCCGCGTCCTCGTCGTTCAAATGAACGACCACATATTCGGTCGACTTGTACTTCGAGATATGTGACCGCACGACACCCTGACTCAGGGCCTCAATGAGCCTCCCATCTGCCGACACGATCATGGCGGCATGGTTCCAACGCGCATATTTCGCATCAGCGCCCCAGTACCGCAGTGACTCACCGATCCGAATCAGACGGCCGAAAAGACCGTGCGAATGAGTCAGGATGAAGTCTCCGGGCGCATACTCGCCCGGGACCGCCTCTTCGGCGGGTCCATACCGCTTCACCTTCGGCGGCCGAGCGCGCGGCTCTTTACGTTTCATAGACCGCCCTGCGGATCGAGCTCCGCCAGCCGGGGCCACGAGAGGAAGTAAAGGCGTGCGCTATGGCTTGACGAATCTCAACATGAACTGATCGGTGCGACCCTGCACCGACTTGTCGAACACCGACTTCGTGTGATCGTCGGTGGTGTGCCGCAGCGCATTGCCTTGCGCCGCCAGCTTGAAGCCCGCAGCCTCGACTTCGCGGATCACCTGCGCCTTCTCGATGCGATGCAGCGCCGCAATTTGCGGCTCGCCCGTACCGGGATTGGCCTGATGATCGAGAATGAAATAAGTTCCGCCAGGCTTCAGCGACTCATAGACGTGCTTGTTGAAAGCCGCCATGTCGACGGGGCCGTACTTGGTGATGTGCAAGTCGTGATAGTTCTGAGTGATCCAGGCGAGATCGACCTTCTCCGGCAAACTGAACTCGCCGAGCTTCACCCGCTGCATGGAAACGTTGTGATCCTTCACCGCGGCAGCCACCTTGGCGTCGGAACCGTCGTCCCACTTGGCATTCTCGATTCCGTAGATGTGGCCTTTCGGTCCGACGACATCGCTCAATGTCCGGGTGAAATATCCGCCGCCCGGAAAAAACTCGGCGACTTTCATGCCCGGCTTCACGCCGGCGAAGGCGATCGTCTCGGCCGGCAGGCGCAGGGCGTCGCGGTCGGTATCGGCCTTGGGACGAGTGGTGTCCGCAACGGCATCGGTTACATAGGCCGGAATGGCCGCGGCCATTGCCGCACCGCTCAAAGTAAGCGCCAGTAGCGCCGCGCCCAGAATATTCTTCTTCATGGAGATCTCCCGGCAAGAGGCATCATTCTAGCGCACTGGCGCGCAGACTTCCTCTCGGCCAGAATCGCGGACCATCGCGGCCCGATTCCAGGGAATCGGATCTCCCTAGGGGGATTGATCATGACGTTGCGCATACTTCCGCTCGCCCTGTGTGCCTCCTTGCTCGCGTTAGCCGCCAGCGCGGCCGACCAACCCGCGCCCCCCACCAGTTACCTGCTGAAAGCCGATCGCGTGTTCGACGCGGCCGGTGAGCACGCCCGCTCGGGTTGGGCAGTGCTGGTGCACGGAGACAAGATTGCCGCGGTCGGCCCGGCCGATCAGATCCATGCGCCCAGCGATGCTCAGGTGATAGACATGCCGGGCACCACGCTGATGCCCGGGATGATCGATGCGCATTCGCATATCTTCCTGCACCCGTACAACGAGACACTGTGGAACGACCAGGTCCTGAAGGAGCCCCTGCCCTACCGTACCATCGAAGCAGTCAACCACGTGCATGACACGCTGATGGCCGGCTTCACCGCTTTGCGCGACCTCGGCACCGAGGGCGCAGGCTACGCGGACGTGGATGTGCAGCGCGCCATCAACGAGGGCGTGATCCCGGGTCCACATCTGTTCGTCGCGACCCGCGCCACGGTCGCCAGGGATTGCTATGGCCCGGGCCCGATGGGTTTTCGCACGGATATGACGCTGCCGCAGGGCGGCATTCCGGTTGCGGGAGTGCCCGAGATGATCGCTGCGGTGCGCGACCAGGCTGGTCACGGCGCGGATTGGATCAAGATCTACGCCGACTATCACTGCGGCAAGAGCAATGGCTCCGTGCCGACCTTCACCCAGGAAGAGTTGAACGCGGGCGTGGCAGCCGCGCATTCACTTGGCCTCCCGGTATCGGTGCACTCGACCACTCCGGAAGGTATGCGCCGTTCCATCCTGGCGGGCGTCAATACCATCGAGCACGGTTTCTACGGCACCCGGGAGGTGTTCGAAATGATGGCGAAGCGCCACGTCGCGTACCTGCCAACGCTGGCAGCTGTCGTCGCCTATGCGGAGTACTTCCAGAACTGGAAGCCGGGCGATCCGCCGACGGAGGAGATGCGGGCGTCGCAGAACGCCTTCAGGCTCGCGATGCGGGCGGGCGTCACCATCGGCTGCGGCAGCGACGTTGGCGTGTTTACGCACGGCACGAATTACAAGGAGCTCGAATTGATGGTGCAGTACGGCATGTCACCGGCACGCGCTCTGCTCGCCGCCACCACAGTGGATGCAAAGATCCTCCGCCAGCAGGACAACTTCGGTCAGCTTCGCAATGGACTGGATGCGGACATCATTGCCGTGCGGGGCGACCCCACCCACGACATCAGCGCGATCGAGCACGTGCAGTTCGTGATGAAAGGTGGCGTGGTCTACCGGAGCCACTGAGCGTCCAGGGAAAATCCACCGGCTCTGTCGATCGGCGCGTGCACCGCTCGTATTGAGGGTGCAGGCGGCCACGCCGGTACCCCAGGAGCACCCCATGAAGCAGTATTGGCTCAGCGTCGCTCAGCCGGAGGGCCCCATGCCCGCCTCCAGGGTCGTCGGGCTTGAATGCGGCGAGCACCAGGCGCATCCTGTCACGGGCTCTCTCAACACCACTGAGCCGTGCACCAAAGGCGGCCTGGAGGTCTTATGTCCATCATTGCGTGGATCATTCTCGGTCTCATCGCGGGCTTCATCGCCAGTAAAATCATCAACAAGTCGGGCGAAGGGCTCATTCGAGACATCCTGCTCGGCATCGTCGGCGCGGTCGTCGGCGGATGGCTGTTCCGGGCATTCGGCATGCATGGAGTCACGGGGCTGAACCTGTACAGCCTAGGGGTTGCGGTAGGGGGTGCGATCGTCTTCCTGGTCGTGTACCACCTGCTGTTTTCCCGCAAGCCTCGCACTCTCTGAGTCGGGCGCCGCCGGTCGGCGCCAAAGGCTCTCTCAGCCCCTATCGCCGGCTCACGCCGGCGTGGGGGAGCTGCCGTGCTGCGTCATGCAATCCATCCTGACGGGCTCGTCTGCAACACGAATTGCACTACCCCAGCCACTCATCGAAAAGCTTGCGTCCATAGTACATGCCGACGCCGCTGCCGATCGCGCTCAGAACAACAGCCGCCCCCAATCCGGCGAGCCGCCCGACGGCCCAGCCGGCTGAGCCTACGAGAAAGGTGCCGAGGGTGGCGAAGATTCCGCGCATCGCCACAGTGATTACGCCCTCGGGCGCCGCAGCACCAGGAACTCGGCCGCAGAATTCGCACTCAGTGCACGTCGTTGAGATGCCGGCGGCGGATCAGACGTTCCGCCATGAAGGAGAGCAAACCGAGGCGCAGCACGAGCTGGCGCAGGGACGCCTGCTTGCGGGCCTTCCGACCCGGCGGTCCGATCTGGATAACCCGAAATCCAACCACATCGCGCGGCGCTTCGCGCGAGCGACGGGGGACAAACACCGCAGGCGGCGGCTCGAGGCCATATCGATCCAGCGGCTTCGGACACTGCGGGTAGCCGGGGTGCAGCGCGCCAACCTGCTCGCGCCACAACCTGGAATTCTCCGGATCGCCTGTGAGAGGATCGATCGCCGGCGGCCCGCCGGCATGGGCGCCATAGCCGAACTCATCGGCATATCCGCCGGCCAGATAGGAATTGCGATCGGCCTCCTGCTGCGTGTCCGGCCCGACGGGTCTATCCGCCCATTCTGGAAAATAACGGTGAATCTCGCTCACAAAGCCACCATCAGCCGTCTCGTTGGACATGCTCGAGCTCAAAGTTGACGCACTTTCCCGGGAGCGCCTAGGCGACACTCGAGCGCCGCGCGATCCCAACGACCGGCATCCGCTGCCGCGCCGTACGTGCTCGCCAGAAACTCCAACAGCAATGCGTCCGGGTCCGCTGCGGTACAGACCGTCTCGTAGGGCAGAATGAATTCCCCGAGGCTCTCCTCGAAGCGCGCGCCCGGAGGCACCCGAGCCTCGCGATACCCGCTCGGCTGTGGATAGGCATAGGAATAGAAGGCGGCCTGCGGGAAGGCGTCGTTGCCGGGCCAGAAGCCGGCGCTGCTGACTTCGTGAGAGTACGCCTCGCGCGCGACCGCATCCGGCAGACCCGGCACGCCGCCGGGGTGGAGCGGCGCCACGCGCCCCGAGAAGCGTGTCACCGCAAGATCGAAGCTTCCCCAGAAGAAATGCACCGGGCTCACTTTGCCGAGAAAGCCGCTGCGGAAGAGTTTGAAGAGGCGATCCGCGTGCACCAGCACGCGCCAGAACGCGTGCGCCGCTCCCGCATCGTAAGCGGTGTGGGAGCGGTCACGCGAAAATGGGACCGGGTTCGCTATCTCGTTCGGCATATCCCCGATGCGCACGGCAATTCCCATATCATCCAGCAGATCGATGACGCGCCGGTAGAAATCGCTGACTGCTTGCGGCTCGAGTGCGATCGTCCGCTCGGTGCCCCAGCTCGTGCGCACGAGGAGCCTGTGACCGATCAAATCGAATTCCATCTCGAAAATCTCGTTCTGGAAAGGGATCGGCGAAGTGCCAAGCCCACGGGCCGTCACGTAGAGCGGTACCTGCCAGCTGTGATTGACCCAGGGGGTGAGCGCGAGCCTCACCTTCCCCACGATCTGCGTCCACAGATGCAACGTCGTGGCGCTGTCCCGCCAGGCGGGATAGAACAAAGCAGGCCAGCCAAGGGCCTCACTATCATGCATGTGGCCACTCCCCGGATTATGTCTCTACGCGCGGTGATGATCTTCGTTGCGTGGGCGGATGGCGCGAGTATCACCGAAGAACTCGCCGAACGTGACGCAAATCGCACTCGCTCGGTGCACCGTGACTTAAGTCCGCGCCTTGGTTCGTCGATAAACCCATGATTGCGAGGCGATGATGGCGAAGGTCGCCCCGTGCGGGAAGGGCGGCGCGGGGTTTGGAAATACCATGGCGAGCAACGAGCTGCGAAGCATCGATTCCGTGCTGATCGTCGACGATAGCGGCGTTCAGCGCGGCATCGGCGTCGCACTCTGCCGGGAGCTGCGCATTCCCAAGGTGCACGAGGCCTGCAACGGCCTCGAGGCGCTGGCGCTGCTCGACAAGCTGCCGTCCCCGCCCGCGCTCATGATCATCGATCTCGAGATGCCGGCAATGGACGGCTCCGAGCTTTTGTCGGCGCTCGGCGGCCGCGGTATGCGGGCCCCCATCGTTCTCGCCTCCTCGCGCGAGCGCGCCTTGATGAACTCCGTGCAGGACATGGGCACGGCTCTGGGGTTGCGCATCGTCGGCGCGCTGCAGAAACCGCTCACGCTCGCGAGCTTGGCCGCGCTGCTGCAGAACAAGCTCGACGCCACTGTCGAGAAGCAAGGGCCGACACCGCCTCAGTCCGTCGACCCCGACACACTGCGCGCCGCCCTCTCCCGGGGCGACATCGGGGTCTACTACCATCCTCAGGTGGAGATCGGCACCGGACTGGTACGCGGAGTCGAGGCGCTCGCACGCTGGCACGATGCGGAGCAAGGCTGGATCGCCCCCGACGTCTTCATTCCAGTCGCCGAGCAGCACGGCCTCATCCGCGAGCTCACGCTGCAGGTGATGGACGCGGCCATGCGCCAGACCGCACTCTGGAACCGCCACGGGCTCGATCTGTCCATCGCCATCAATCTCTCGCCGATTCTGCTCGAGCGCGGCGAGCTGGTGCAGGAGATCTCCGAGCTGCAACAGCAGCACGGACTGCGGGCGGAGCAAATCGTACTCGAGGTGACTGAGAGCTCCCTGCTGCGCGATCTCGCAATCGCTCTCGGCGTGTTGACACGCCTGCGCTTGCGGGGCTTTCGCCTGTCGCTGGATGATTACGGCACGGGGTTTTCCTCCATGCAGCAGCTCGCGCGCATCCCGTTTACGGAGCTGAAGATCGATCGCACTTTCGTCCATGGCGCCCACGAGCGCGACAGCCTGCAGGTCATCCTGCGCTCCGCCCTGGAGATGGCGAGTCAGCTCGGCATCGAGACGGTGGCGGAAGGCGTCGAATGCCTCGAGGATTGGCGGCTGCTGCGCCAGTACGGCTGCAAGCTAGCGCAAGGCTGGCTGCTCGCCAAGGCGATGCCCGGCGTCGAGCTCGAGGGCTGGCTGCCGAGTCTCCAACGCCGTAGGCCCGAGCTGCAGGCCTGATCGCACCTGCGCTGAACCAGGCAGGAATGCCCGGATCCAGCGCCTTACATCAGTGCGACCGGCCCGTCAGGCCGCGCACCAGCAGCCACCCCGCCGCCAGTACGCCCGCCGCGGCCACCGCCGACCCGATCGGGAACGTGCGAATGGTCGTGACGGCGGCTTCCGCGGCGTGCGGTCTCAACAGCTCGATGCGCCGCTGCGTCATGAGGCGCCCGAGACGCCCGAGCTCATCGGGCATCAGCTCCTCTGCGAGCGGCAGCAGTACCGTCTCTTCGTCCGCAACGTGGTGCAGCACTGCGCGGATCAGCTTCCTGAAGGTCTCGTCGTAAGTCGGGTCGAGCGGCCCCGTGCCGCGCAGCGAGCGAATCAGCATGCGCGCCTCCTCATGCTCGGGCACGCTTTTGTCGAGTATCTCGCTGGCGGCCGCGACCTGTCGCAGCGCCGGATAGAAGATTTCCTCCTCGAGCTGCGTGTGCACCTCGAGGGCGAGACAAACGTTCTCAACTAATGCCCGCTTGCGCACCTCCGACATGCGGGCGCGATAGCGCCGAAAGGCCGCGAGCACGTGCGCATGATCCAGGCGGATCATCCTGGTAATGTCGGGCGTCATCCTGTCGAACGCAGCCGACATCCTGCGCCGGACCGAGAGCCGCGATTGCAGCTCCCCCAGGGTCCGGTCGACTTCCTGCCGGGTCGCGTCGATGTGGCTCTCGATGTGCTCGGGGTTTTGCCCCGTGTATGTTTCGCTGCCGCCGGTCTCAATCATGGCTGCCTCCGGGTGAGCACGTCCTTGTCCTTGCGCAGGGACTCTGCCGTGCGCGAGGGTTTGAGGGTGGATGGATCGAGCGCGCGGATACCGACCCACGCCAGAATGATGCCAATCAACGTGACCGCTGCCCCGATGACGAGCGCCGCGAGCCACGGGTGGAGCACCGTCGCCAGGCCCAACACGGCCGCGGCGAGCATGACCAGAAGCCCCGTGAACAACACCGCCCCACCGGCTGCGAGCGAGGCGGCCGCGAGCAGCATCGCCCTCATCGAGCGGGAGACCTCGGCCGTGGCCAGCGCCAGCTCCTGACGCAGGAGCGTCGCCAGCTCATCCGTCAAACGGCGAAGCAGCCCGAATGCGGACTGCGACTCGCGCTCGCCATTGCTCGCGGCAACGGCGCCGGAAGATGATCCGTAGGGTGTAGTGGCCATGGCAACGCTCCCGGCGCTAACGATCGCCTCAACCGCTCGGGTGCCGCTCGAGCGACTCGGCCAGCCGCAGGTGTCTTTGCAGAGTCGGCAGCGAGGTCTCGGCATAGGAGGCCGCCGGACTGTCGCTCCCCTTTGCCTCCTTCTTGTACTCCGCAATATCCTTCTTGTGATCCTTCACCATCGCCTTGACAAAGGCTTTGTCGAACTGACGGCCGGAAAGCGCTGCCAGCCGCTGATATTCCGCCTGCTCCTTGGGGCTCGGCTGCGCGGGCGGGGTCATGCCCATCGAGGCAGCGGCGGACATGGCTTGGCTGTTGGCCGTCGAGTGGTCCTGCTCGAGGACCGCGCCGAAGTGGCGTACGCCCTCGCTCGCGCCTTTTTGCTGCGCCAGCTGGCCCACCTTGATCTCGGCCAGATTGCCTGCGATCGCCTTCCGCATGAAGGCATCGGCCTTGGTGTTGGCGGCGAGCGCGAGCGGCGCCGAGAGAATCGCGGTGGCAAGCGCCGCGGCGGAGAGGATTGCAATCTGAGACTTCATGAAGGCGGCTCCGATACCCTGGAATCCTCCAACGGGACACGCCCCGGCAAGTTCCAACAGTAGAGCCGCCCGGCAGCAAGGCGAGCGCGGACTGCGCCTGCGCCTGTGCGCGCAATCCTCGCTTCATGCACGCGGCTGCCGCGCGAGCTGCCGTTGGCGCCAATGCAGGTATAGCGCCGGAATCAGGTTCGTGCTGCGCACCGCGCTCCAGGCGAGGCCGCCCAGGATCACCACCGCGAGCCCTTGCTCCGGGGCGGCGCCCTGGCCGAGGCCTAACGCCGTGGGCAACATGCCCAGCATTGCCGTGACCGCCGTGAGCGCGATCGGCCTGAACCGCACCTGGATCGCCTCGCGCACGGCCTCCGCGACCGGCATGCCTTGCGCCTCGTTCTGCTTGGCCCGATCGAGCAGGACGATGCTGTGGCGCAGTCCTATGCCGATCAGGGTCAGGAATCCGATGACGCCGGTGGCGGTGAGCCCCACCCCGCTCAGGATGAGGGCGATGGCGCCACCGGTGATGGCGAGCGGGACTTCGAGCAACAGGATCCCGGGGACGAGTAGTCCATCGAATTGCAGGATGAGAATGCCGAGCATGAGGAGGACCGCGGCCACCACCGCGACGCTCAGAACGAGCGCGGCCCGCTCGAGCTCGCCATATAACCCGCCGAAGGCGATGCGATAGCCGGGAGGCAGCCGCAGGTCGGCGAGCGCCCGGCGAGCGGCGGCGGTCGTACCGCCGAGAGTTCCCGTGGGGGTTGCCAGAATGGCGAGCGCACGAGCGCCGGCAATGTGACGAATCTGATTGGGCGATACGACGAGATGCACATCGGCCAGAACGCCGAGCGGCGTCCAACCGCGAGTCCTGATCGGCAGGCCTGCCAGCGCGGCGAGAGATGTGTCCGACGCATCGGCGAGCCGCATGTAGATGTCGAGTGGTACGTTGCCCTGCGGGACCTGCGCAAGAACTTCGCCATTCAGCAGCGGTGAGATTTGCGAGTAGAGCTGCGCGGGAGTGAGGCCATAGGCGGCCAGCGCGCTATCGCGCGGATCGATCTCGAGCTGCGTGATCGGATAGCCGTCGTTGTTGAATACATTGGAGAGCGCCGGTATGGGACGCAGGCGCGCCGTCACCTCCTCGGCCACGGCACGAAGCTGCGGCACGCTGCTGCCGAAAACATTGATCACGAACGGTTGCGGCAGGCCGGAGAGACTCTCGCCGACCCGCTCGATGGTGGGAGTATTCACCGAGAGCTGCACGCCGGGCAGTCGCGACTCCCGCTGGATCCTCGAGCCGATCCGATCGAGCGCGTTGACGCCGACGCCCGGCTTGAGCGCGACCATCATCTCGCCCGCGTATGCCGGCTCGGTGTAGGTGGTGCTCGCCGAAGAGCCAATCCGCGCGTAAACGTGCGCCACTGCGGGGTCGGCCCGCAGTCGGCCGGTCATCGCGTCGGCTGCCGCGCGGGTGTCCGGGAGCGAGCTGCCGGGAGGCAGGGTGAAAGACTCGAGCAGCACCCCCTCGTTCGGCAACGGCAGGAAATCGATCGGTACGAGCACGAGTCCCGCCAGGCTCAGCACCAGCACGCCGAAGGTGATCGCGAGCGACAGCCGCGGCCCGCGCGCGACGAGCTCGAAGAGCCGCTCGTTCCAGTGCCGAACCCGTTCGAGCGTGCGCTGACCGCTGCGGGTGCCCGCGGCGGGTCGTGCCCGGATGAAGCCGAGTCCGAGCGGGATGAGCGTCAGCGAGACGAGCAGCGAGGCGAGTAACGCGACGGTCATCGCGAGCGAGAAAGGGACCAAGAAAAGGCCCGCGAGTCCACCGACGAAGAGAAGCGGCGCGTAAATCGAGACGTTGGTCAGCGTGCCGGTGACATCAGGGACGAGAATCCTTCGCACGCCGCTCCAGATTCCTTCCCAGTGCCTCTCTCCCTGCTCCCATTGATGGTAGATGCTCTCGAGGACGATGATTGCGTCGTCTGCAAGCAGACCCACCGCAACCGTGAGCGCCCCGAGGGTCATCAGGTTGAGGCTCTGGCCTAAAAAGTAGAGCGTCGCAACGGCGAGCGCAAGCGACATCGGAATACTGCAAGCCAATATCCAGACGCCACGACCGGCTCCGAGTATCCAGAAGAGCAGCACCACCGCGAGCGCCATGCCGATGAGGAGGTTGCGCCCCAAGTCCGCTCCAACGATGTGAACGATGTGGCCTTGGTTGTAGATGCGGACCCAGCTCACTCCGTGAGGCAGCTGACGCAGGGTCGCCTGCAGAGCGGCCTGCACTGCCTGCGTAACCGGTATCGTGGCGGCGCCAGGCTGCTTGATGACGGTGAGCGCCACACTCGCTCGGCCATCGAGCGCGACGTCGCTGTGCGTGGGGATCGCCTCGCGCACTACCCGAGCCAGATCGCCGAGGCGTATGGGCCCGTGCGTGCCCTGAACGGGAATGGCCTCGACCTCAGCGATATGCGCCGGCAGATTGCGGACCTCTATCAGGACATCGTTGTGACCTTGGGTCGTGTAGCCCGCGGGCGCGAGCAGGACCTGACTCCTGACGGCCTTCGCCAGGGCGGTGACCGGGACACCGTAGCGACGCAGCGCGTCGAGATCCGGCTGAATCCAGAGTGCCTCATCGCCCGCGCCATAGACATGGACGAACTGCACACCCGGCAGAGCGCGCAACGCAGGCGCGACGTAGGCCATCACTGCACGCTGCACCTCCGCGGGCGCCACGCCGGTGGGAATCCGTGCCGTATAGTCAGCCACCTCATTGATCGAGTTGCCCATGATCTGCGCGAGTGGATTCGCCGCGGCGGGTAAGTCGCCGCGCGCTCGATCGATCGCGCCGTTGACCGCCTGGAGGTCCTGCTGCGCCACTGTGCTTTCTCGAAAGCGCACGTCGACCTCGACGACACCGTTGCCCATGGTCGAGCGCACGCTCTGCAGGTCGGGGAGCGTGAGGATCTGCCCTTCGAGCGGATAGACAATGAGACTCTCCAGCTCGCCGGCAGTGGCTCCCGGAAAGTGCACGGTGACGCTGATCTGCGGAAAATTGAACTGCGGCAGCACTTCCACCGGGATGTGGAAGAAGGCGTAGGCGGCGTAGCCGATGAGCGCTGCGAGAAGGAGCGCCCACAGCATCGGGCGCATCAGCACGTGGGCAATCGGGCGAGCCGCAGCGGCCATGACTCAATCGGGCGGCGTGTATCGCTGCGAGATGCCGCGATGGAACTCGAGATAAGCGTTCTCGACCACGACCTGCTCGCCCGGACGGAGTCCCTGGGAAATGTAGGTCGTCCAGCCGCTTGCGGGCCCCGGCATGACCTGCCGCGGGTGATCACCCTGGGGCGTGCGCACCAGCACCCACCAATGCGCCCCGTCGAGGATCACCGCGCGAGTCGGAACCGCTATCATGGGCCGGATCGCTCCGCGCAGCGTCACCGTTCCCCACTGGCCGATGCGCCATGACTGCATCGCGGCGGGCTCCCGTTGAGCGGCCAAGATCGGGAACAATCCAACCTGCTCGCCGCCGTCGGCTCCGAGCGCCTGGGACACAGTCTTGACGCGAACCGGTATCGCGCCGCCCGAGACCGGCTGGAATTGTCCGGTCATCCCGGGGTGGATCGCCAGCGCGTCCGCTCCGTAGTAGGTGGCCTGGAGCCAGGGTTGGCTGGTTTGCAGCGTCAGGATCCGCTGACCCGCTGCGACCTGTGAGCCGTTCGCGGCGTCGACCCCTACCACCTGGCCATCGGCCGGTGCGCGCAGCGTCAGCGTCTCCAATGCCACTTGCAACTCGCCGTGCGCCGTCTCATAGGCGGCCTCATCCGCCGCGACCGTCTGCCGGGTCGCGAGCTGCGTGGTGAGCTTCCGGCGGTCCGCCGCGAGTTGCACCGAGGCCGCGCGCAAGGCGCTGCGGCGCTGCGCGAGCAAGCTTTGCGCCTGCGAGCCGGCCAGGACGGCGAGCACCTGGCCCGCCGCGACCCGCTCGCCCGGTAACACCAGCCGAGTCACCACACCGGCTTCCACGGCGCTCACCTGTGTGATGGCGAGGGGCTGGATCGCGCCGTATGCCCGGAAGGTCTCCGTGACCGGCCGGGCCTGCACGGTCAAGAGAGCAGGCAGCAGGGAGGGGCGCATCGACGCCGCATTGGAGGGGCTCGGCGCTTGCGCGTGCGCCGTCAGGCCGCCCAGAATGAAGCTCACCGCGCATGCCCCGAAGGCGCCGGCAAACTTCAAGAGGTCATTCCCAGCAACAGGCGCATGACGCGCTCGCCATAGACCGTGCCCAGCACGAGTGCCGTGAGCAGCAACGGAATCAAGAGCAGACCGGCCCGCTCGGCGCCGGCCGAGCTGCCGCAGGGGTCTTGCGGCAGCGGCGTCAGCAGACGCGACACACGCTTGCGCAACGCGCCCGCATCGCCGATCAAACGCGCATGGGCGAGCTGCGTCCCGGTCAGGCGCATGTCCGGGGGCACCGTGGTTATCCGCTCGAGGTAACGGACGGACTCCAACACCGCCGCTGCGAGATCAGCGCCGTCCGCTCCCTCGGCTCTGGCTTCATCGTCCCGCGCGAGCTCGAGCGCTTCCAGCCAGACCTCGAGACGCTTCGCTGCCCAGGGCCAGGGCCACTGCAGGTCCGTGACCAGCTGCGCGAGCCAGATGCGCAGTGGATCACGATGAATGGCGTGGGCACGCTCGTGCGCCAGCGCCGCGCGAATCACGCCATCGTCCAGCCGCTTGGCGAGAAAGGGCGAAAACACTACCTGCGGCTGGATCAGTCCGACCGTCGAGACACCGCAATCGATGGGATCGCGCAACAGCGACCAGACGGCCCGGCCCGCTGCGCGCGCGAAGATCAGGCCGAAGGGAGCGCACGCAGCCCCTAACACCCAGCGGCCGAGTGGATCGCTCACGGGGTCCGGCTCTCGCAGCGCCCAGCCGCACAGCCAGGCCGCGACCAGAAGTGGCGGCACGAGCGGATACCAGAGCCGCCGCCAGCTCCGGCGCTCGAGCTGCATGGGCGCCAGCTTCGCAGCGCCCCCAAACGGCCACCACACGAACGGCTGCAGCGCGAGTCCGCCGAGCAGAGTCATCAGGAGCAACAGCAGCGACTCACGCTCCATCCTTCGTCCTCCGGCGTGCCAGAACTGCGCGCTCGAGCTCTTCGAGCAATGCTGGATCGACGTCGGCCACCGCCTCCACCAGCGCTGCCACAGCTGCCCTCGGAGTCGTACCAAGCAGACGCGTGACTGCGTTGCGCGCACGGGCGCGCTCCACCTCCTCACGCGCCACTCGCGAGCGGTAGACGAACGCGTTACCCCTTCGTTGGCGTTGGACGAGCCCCTTCTCGCGCAAGCGGTCGACCACCTTCGCCGTGGTGGTATACACCAGGCCCTGCTTGGCGCCGAGACGGTCGTGCAGCTCCCGCACCGAGGCGGCGCCGAGCTGCCACAGCTCCGTAAGCACGGCGTATTCGAGGTCGTCTGCCGGCAGGCGAAAAGTGGCCATGGATTGATTCTACGACGACCGTCGTAATGCGACAAGGCTTCGGGCCGGCTGTGACGCTTGACGGCGCCAGGCGCGCGCGGGTGCAATCGCGGGCTTCGCCTTTGGAGGGGTCCTGACGATGCCGCCAAGCTTGGCGCACGAGATCATCTGGCTGATCGCCGCCGTGGCGATCGTCGCCATCATCACGCGCCCGTGGGGATGGCCGGAAGCGGTTTGGGCCGTGGCGGGTGCCCTGCTCCTGGTGCTCGGCTCACTGGTGACTTGGAGTCAGGCTCGGGCGGCGGTCCTAGCCGGCACGGACGTCTATTTCTTCCTGGCCGGTATGATGCTGCTCGCAGAGCTCGCACGGGCGGAGGGCCTCTTCGACTGGGTCGCGGCGCTGGCGGTGCGCTGGGCACGCGGTGCGCCGTCCCGGCTATTCGGGCTCGTGTATCTGGTCGGAATCGTGGTGACGGCCCTGCTATCGAACGACGCCACAGCGGTCGTCCTGACACCCGCGGTCTATGCGGCTGCCAGCAAGGCACGCACCGATCCGCTGCCTTACCTGCTCATCTGCGCCTTCATCGCCAACGCGGCCAGCTTTCTCCTGCCGATCTCCAATCCGGCGAATCTCGTGGTATTCGCCAGCCATCTGCCGCCGCTGACCGTGTGGCTCGCCACCTTCATGGCGCCTTCCGTCGTGGCCATCGCGGCGACGTTCTTCGTGCTGCGCGCCACGCAGCGGCGGGCGTTGAGCACGGCCCTCGCGAGCGCTGTGCCGCTGCCGCCGCTGACTCGGGGCGCACGTCTCGCTGCGCTCGGCATCCTGCTCACCGCCGTGGCGTTGCTCTGGGCATCAGCCGCGGGCCTCGAGCTCGGCATGCCGACGTTCATAGCCGGCGCCATGACTGCCGCTCTCGCACTCGTGCTCGATCGCCGCTCTCCCTGGCACATCATCAGGGGCGTCTCCTGGGGAGTGATCCCGCTGGTGGCGGGCCTCTTCGTGCTGGTCGCGGGACTCGGACGCACGGGCCTGCTCGACCTGCTCGGCGCAGCTCTGCAACAGCTCACTGTGCACTCCGGACGTGCGGCCGCGCTTGCCGCCGGAGCCGGCACGGCAGCCGCGTCCAACGTGATGAACAACCTGCCGGTGGCGCTGATTGCAGGCTCGATCGGCGCAGGAGCGCGAGTCACCGCACAGCTCAAGGACGTCATGTTGATCGGCGTCGACCTGGGCCCGAACCTGTCCGTGACGGGGTCGCTCGCGACGATACTATGGCTCATCGCCCTGCGGCGGGAAAAGGTGCATCTCAGTGGCCTGACATTCCTCAGACTGGGGGCGCTCGTGATGCCGCCGGCGCTGTTGCTCGCGTTGGCGGCGATGGTGTTGCAGCAATCGTATTGAGCGTTGCGCCACGGAACGGGGATTGCGACATGCTGGCGCTTGCAGACCGCCGTAGATCTCTTGCTCCCCTGGCAGTTCTCGCCGACCGTGCTGCTCACGACGACGCTCGCGGTGGCGGTCTATGTGCGAGGCATGATCGGCAGCGCGCCTGCGACCGCCTATTCCCGGCGGGTCGCTTGCTTCACAGGCCTTGCAGTCATCTATCTGGCGCTGCAGACGGCGTGCGTTTATTACGCGAGCCACATGTTCTTCGTGCTGCAGCTGCAACAGTTCGTCCTGCACGATTTGGGGCCCGCGCTTCTCGCCATCGCGGCGCCGGGCCCCGCTCTCTGGCATGGGCTGCCGCAGCGGGCCCGAAGGTGCTTGCAGGCAGCGGTGCGCCGAGTGGGAACGCCGCTCAGGCTGCTGCTCGACGCCCGCATCGCCACGGCGCTGTACATCGTGACCCAGCTTTTATGGCTTCTGCCGCCGATCGCATTCGACGTCATGCTGAGCAACCGGCTGTTCAAATTCATGAATTGGAGCACCGTGCTGGGCGCCGTGCCCTTCTGGCACCTGATCCTGGATCCGCGCCCGCGTCCGTTGGCGCGCCTGCGCCTCAGGGAGCGCTTTCTCTTTCTCTATCTGGCCATGCTGCCCATGACGCTCGCCTCAGCAGCCCTGGCGTTCTCGCAAACCAACTGGTACCCGGTCTATGCGGTTTGCGGCCGATTTCTACCAATTTCACCCATCATGGACCAGGAGCTCGGTGGCACCGCCATGTGGGTTCCCGAAGCGATGTTGTTTGGCGGGGTGTTCTTCCTCTTTCTCGGCCCCAAGCTCGATCAGGCGCAGACCCCCCTCACTTCAAGCCCTGGAGGTACGTCACCAGCGCACGCAGATCCGAGCCGCGGAACTGCGGCAGGTCCGGCATCGGGCTGCCGGGCTTCAGCGACTGAGCGTGCGTGATCCAGGCCTCGAGATCGGCGGTGTCATTGGGCAGCATTCCGCCGGCGATGCTCGCCCGGCTCGCGAGATGCGTCAGATCGGGACCGAACTGACCCAACGCCGGCGTGCCGCGGATGGTGTGGCAGAGGCTGCAGGCGCTGCCCAAGAAAACCTGCTCGCCGCGCAAGGCCTGCTGACTCGTGGGGGCCACGGCGGGCGCGCGCTGGTGCGCGAGCCAAGCCTGATAGGCGCTCCGCGTCTGCGCGATGACGCGCAACTTCATGTTGGCATGTTGCTCGCCGCAATACGCGGCGCACTGCCCGAGATAGGTTCCGGGTCTCACGGCATCGAGCACCTCGAAGTTGTTGATCCCCGGAACGAGGTCGATCTTCCCATTGAGCTTCGGCACCCAGAAGGAATGCATGACGTCGGCGCTCTGCACCTCCACCATCACCGGCTTGCCGACGGGGATGTGGATCTCGGTGGGCAGGCTCACGGTCAGATCCGGGCGGCCGTTGAATCGATACGTCGCGTTCCACCACCACTGCTGCCCGGAGACCACGATGTCCGGGGCGGGACTCACCGGTTTCGCCGCGGGCTCCGCGGCCAGCACGACCATCATGTCGACGAATAGGAACATGAGCACCCCGATCGGCACCAGGAAGCCGCCGATGAGAATCCAGGCCTGCCCCTGGTTGATGTCGATCGGCGCGTGCGCGGAGAGCGTCCCTCGGCGGCGCAGTGCGAACCAGAGAAGAAAACCCCAGGTGACGAGCGTCGCAGCGCAGAATGCGATGATCGCTTGCCATCCGAGCCAAGCCGCGGCGCGTGCTCCCACCCCGCCGTTGCCGATCATGTAATTCATCGGCGTGCTGCAGCCCGCGGCGGCGACCGCTCCGAGAGCCACGACTGCGAGACGAATGCGGCGGCCTGAGGTCATGATGATCAGTAGGCGGGCGAGGCGATGGAGTCAGGCGCATGAGCCGGCGCAGGCGCCGCCTTGTCCGGCTCCTGCTGCGTCCCGAGCGATTGGATGTAGGTCACGAGCTTCCAGATGACATCGGGCGGCAGCTTCGTTCCCCACGCGGGCATGCCCATGGCACGTCCCTCGGAAATGGAGTCGAAGAGATTCGCCGGCAAATTGCCATACTTGAAGATGTGGTCGGGCCGCAGATCGGGCCCCATGCCCCCGCCCGCATGGCCGCCATGGCAGCCGGCGCAGTTCATCTCGACAAAGAGCTGTCTTCCCTGCTCGAGCGCGGACGGGTCGTTGGCGTATGGACTCTGGATCGTGGTGGCGGGATCCGCCCCCGCCATCTGCGGGCCCGGAATCGGCCCGACGGGAGCGAGCGCCGGCGGCACGGTGCCGTTCACCGGCTGGGTGGGCGTTCCGGGAAGTTGCGCCGCCGGTGTCCCCGCGGCCGATTCGGCCGCGGCGGGCGGCGCAGGCGCTCCGGACGGCGGCGGATCCGATGCCGAGCAGCCGCTCATCGCCAGCGGGATCAGCCCCGCCAGGACCATCAAGAACAGCCTGAGCATCACTGATGCCTCCTCATAGGCTGCCGCGGTGGCCGCGGCCCCCTACAATCCGAACACATACAACACGCCTCCCGGGCTCGTATACTTCTTGATATCGGGCACCGCCCCGACCGTGCCGAGGGCGGCGGTCGGGTCCGTTTCCGACACGCTTGGCAGTGCGGCGACCGGAAGCCAGCCGCCGACACCGGAGTACACAGCGATGTACTGCTTCCCGTCGGGTCCGACGAACGTCATCGGCTCACCGACGATTCCAGAGCTGGTCTTGAACTGCCAAAGGATCCGGCCGGTGCGCGCGTCAACGGCCCGGAACCAGCCGTCCAGCGTGCCATAGAACACGAGATTGCCTCCGGTCGCGAGCACTCCGCCGAACAGCGGCAGCTTCGTTTCCTGCAGCGTCCAGACCGGTCGCGCGTCGGCAACATCCCAGGCGATGAACGCGCCTTCCCAGCCGCCCGGTCCCGGAAACATGGTGACGTCGGCTCCGAGATAGGGCGTGCCGGCGATGTAGCTCACCTTGTGCGGCGTATCGGTCATGCAGACGTTGTGCGCCTGGATGTATAGGAGCCCGGTCTGCGGGTCGAAAGCGGTCGGATTCCAGTCCTTGCCGCCGGTCGAGGAGGGACAGATGTTGGATGTCGTGGCCCCCAGGTGCGGCCGATAAGCAGGATCCTCGTCGGGGAGGCCTGTCTGGAGGCTGTAAGAGCGCGCCCAGTTGACCGGTACGTACTTCTCGGCCGAGAGCAACTGCCCATCCGTGCGATCGAATACCTGGACGAAGCCCATCCGTCCCGGATGGATCAGGAGCTTGCGCATCCGGCCGTGCCACGGCATATCGATCAGGATGTTTTCTATGGTCGTATCGTAGTCCCAGGCGTCGTGCGCATCCTCTTGAAACGCCCACACGGCTTGACCGGTCTCGGGGTTGCGCGCGAAGATCGTGTTCGACCACTTGTTGTCGCCCGGCCGCTGGGTCGGGTCCCAGGTGCCGGGATTGCCGTCGCCGTAGAAGAGGAGCTTGGTCTCGGGGTCGTAGGAGATCCAGCCCCAGACGGCGCCGCCACCGATCTTCCATTGCCCGGGCGGCCATGTCTTGATCCCGAGATCCTTGCCACGATCCTTCGCATAGTAGGGCTTGAATTCGGGGCCGATCAGGCAGTCCTTGTCCGATCCGGTGCTATAGGCTCGCCAGGCGATGGAGCCGTCGCTCACGTTGAGCGCCGTGATCCAGCCGCGTGTCCCGAGCTCGTTTCCCGAGTTGCCGACGAACACCTTGCCGTTCACCACGAGCGGCGCCATGGTTATGGTCGTGCCGTTCTTGATGCTGCCGAGCTTCGTGCGCCAGACCTGCTTGCCGGTGTTGGCGTCCACCGCCACCGTCTCGACGTCCAGGAGGTTGTAGATGATCTTGCCGTCGGCGTAGACGGCGCCCCTGTTCACGACGTCGCAGCACGCGACACCCTGGGACCGCGGGTCGGGACGCGGGTTGTAAATCCACTTGACCGGCCCCTGCGGGGCCTTCAGATCGATCGCAATCAGCTTGTCAGGATACGGAGTCACGACATACATCGTGTCACCCACGACGAGCGGCTGCCCTTCCCAGCCGTGCGGGATACCGTCCGCCATCGTCGAGACGACCTTGAGACCGCCAACGTTGGCCGCGTTGATTTGCTTCAGCGGGCTGAAGCGGGTGTTCGCGTAGTCTCCGGCCGGCAGCGTCCACTGACCGTCGGCGAGGGGCGCGACCGTATGAATGTCGGCCGCCGCGGGCAGAGGATTGAGCTGCTTCGGGGTCGGAGCCCCCACGGCGCTCGGGGGCGGCGGCGAAGAGACACTGGATTGCGGGTACGCCGCGGGGCCGGCAAGCGCGAGCGCCGTGAGGGTGGCGGCGGTGAGAGCCCACCGGGTCGATCGTTGCCTGCCGTCATGCGCCATCACGTCATTCACCTCAGTGTATAGAGATAGGCCGCCACGTCCCGCGCCTGCGGCTCGCTCAATCCGAGCGCCGGCATTGCCGTGCCAGGCTCGATCGAGGCCGGGTCCATGATCCAGTGGATGAGATTGGGCGGCGT
>JANWJS010000055.1 GCA_025451845.1 Steroidobacteraceae bacterium | reverse complement strand
TGCGCGAGCGCCAGTCGCTTGACGTCCTCGCTCGCGCGCCGCTTGTTGCGATAGAGCGCAAGAAGCTTGTCGATCTCCTGCAGCGAAAACCCCAGGTCGCGCGCACGACGAATGAAGCGCAGTGTCTGAACGTTGCTCTGGTCATAGGCCCGGTAGCGGTTGGCGAAGCGATCCGCCGGCCGCAAGAGACCGAGCTCCTCGTAAAAGCGGATGGTCTTCGGCGGCACACCGGAACTGGCAGAAGCGCGCCCGATCGTCATCACGTCTTTGCTCTTCATCTCACGCTCCGCGGTGCTTTCTGTGCGCCTGCCGGACGCCAGCGCCGCAGCAGCAGCGCGTTCGATATCACGCTAACGGAAGACAGCGCCATGGCCGCACCCGCAATGACCGGGCTCAGCAGTCCCAGCGCCGCCGCAGGCAGGCCTATGACGTTGTAGATGAAAGCCCAGAAGAGTCCCTGCCGGATCTTGCGGTAGGTGGCCCGACTCACGGCGATGGCATCCCCCAAGAGCCGCGGGTCCCCTCGCATGAGCGTCACAGCGGCCGTCTGCACCACAACATCAGCCCCCGTGCCGATCGCGAAGCCGACATCCGCTGCCGCCAGAGCGGGTGCATCGTTGACTCCGTCGCCGGCCATGCCGACCTGTCGGCCTTGCTGCTGCAGGCGCCGCACCTCGGCCGCCTTCTCCTGCGGCAGAACGCCCGCGAGCATGCGGCGAATCCCGAGCGCCGCCGCCACCACCGCAGCGGTTCGCTCGTTGTCGCCGGTCAACAGCACGGTCTCGACCCCGATCCGGGCGAGATGCCGCACCGCTGCAGCAGCCTCCGGTTTGATCGGATCCGCCACCGCGATCAGACCCAGCCATGTCGGCTGCGAATCGGCTGCCGCGATCCACATCACCGTGCATCCCTTCATCTCCAGCTGCGCCGCTTGCGCCTCGCTCTCCTCGATGCGTACGCCGTGCCGCTGCATCAGGCGGCGGTTGCCAATGACCAGGCGCCTGCCCCCCACTCGAGCTGTCAGTCCCATCCCGGCGTGGCTCTGGAACTCCTCGAGCGGCAGGGATGAAAAGTCATCACCGCCCGGCCCGAGCTCGCGCGCCCGCTTCAGGACCGCACGCGCAAGCGGATGCTCACTGCCCGCCTGCGCTGCCGCGGCAAGCTGCAACAGCTCACGCTCCGATACCCCGTTAGGAATGACCTCCGTCACTGCCGGCCTGCCCTCGGTCAGCGTTCCAGTCTTGTCGAGAACGAGCGTATCCAGGCGGTGCGCGCGTTCCAGGGCCTCGACGTCGCGGATGAGAATACCGGCCCTCGCCGCGACGCCTGTACCCACCATGAGCGCCGTGGGTGTTGCCAGACCCAGCGCGCACGGGCAGGCGATCACCAACACCGACACGGCCGCAATGAGTCCCGCGGCAAAGTTGCCGGCCAGCAGCCACCAGCCGAGAAATGCGATGAGCGCGATGGCTGCGACCACGGGCACGAAGACCCCGGCGACCCTGTCGACGAGATGCTGCATCGGAGCCTTCCTCGCTTGCGCGCCTTCGACGAGCGCAATGATGCGCGCCAGGGTCGATTCTTCGCCGACAGCCGTGGTCTCGATGCGCAAGAGCCCACCGCCGTTGATCGAGCCGCCCGTTACCTTGTCGCCGGGAGCCTTGGCTACCGGCAGGCTTTCGCCCGTCAGCAAGCTCTCATCGACGTCGCCGTGTCCGCCAATCACCGTGCCATCGGCCGGCAGCCGCTCGCCGGGCCGCACCACCACGATATCGCCGACGGCCACTGCATCCGCTGGAATCTCTATTTCCTCGCGACCGCGCTCGACGCGCGCCCGCTGCGGTCGCAACGACAACAGCGCTTTGATCTGTGCCGCAGTCGATCGTCTGGCGCGCGCTTCGAGCCATTTGCCCAGGGTCACCAGCGCGATCACCACCGCCGCGGAGTCGAAGTAAAGGTGTGTCCCCGCCGTACCCACCAGCAGCAGGTAGAGGCTGTAGAAGTAAGCCGCCGAAGTACCGAGCGCCACGAGCAGATCCATGTTTCCGATGCGTGCCCGCAGCGCCTTCCAGGCACCGACATAAAACCGCGCGCCGATGATGAGCTGGACGGGCGTCGCGAGAGTGAGCTGCAACCACGCAGGCAGAATGACGACTGACGAGGGCGCGAGGAGCGGGACGCTGAGCACGACGGCAACGGCGAGCCGCCAGGTCTCAGCCTTCATCCGCCGCGCCTCGGCCACGGCGATCTCGCGGTCGCGCGCGCTGTCACCCGTCAGAAGGTCGGCGTCATATCCCGCACGCCGCACGGCGGCCAGCAGATCGGCGGGCCGCAGTCTTCCGGCAAGACCCTCCACCGAGCCACGGCTGTTGGCAAGATTCACCTCGGCGCGGGCGACGCCCGGCACGGCCGCGAGCGCGCGCTCGACCCGCAAGGCGCAGGTCGCGCAAGTCATGCCGGAAATGGCGAGCGACCGCATCTCCCGCGGAGCGCGCGCGACGTCAAGTCCAGGGCTTGCTGCAGCGGCGGGCGCTGGCTCGGTCACGTTGGCGGCATCGATGGTGCTCACTGTGCTCTTCCCGTGCCTCCTTCGTCAGGCAATCCCGCCCACGAAGCCCGCATCGTGCACTGCCAGGATCAGGTCCTCCGCGCGGGCTGTTCCTGTCACGGTCACGCGGCCGCCGGCGAGGTCCACCCGGGCCTCGATCACGCCCGGGACCGCGGACAGAGCACGAGCCACCGCGCCCGCGCAGCCGCCACACGTCATGCCCGAGACCGCGAGCACGACCGCGCCGGCGGCTTCCTTCGAGCTTTCGACACCCATCGGGCCACTCCTTCCAGTTCACTGGAACCTATATAGGGCCTCCCCCCACTGGAAGGTCAAGTCCGGCCGCATCGAGCGTCCCATACGTGTTCGTGCGCCTCATGCGCTAGTATCGGGACTCGGACCACCGGATTCTCGAGGCAGAGCAATATGGCGGCAGAAACCTTCCCGATCGATCTCAAACAGCTGCGGCCGCTCAAGCTCGATCCGAAACTGGGCACGCTCACCGATGCGCAGAAGGCGGATCTGCGCCACAACATTCAGCTGTGTCGCGACGCGATCGTGTTCTTCACGGCGCTCGCGGGCACCAAGGGCCTTTCCGGCCACACGGGCGGAGCGTACGACACCGTTCCGGAAGTCATGATCATTCGGGCGTTCATCGCCAACGGAGCGCCGATCGTACCGGTCTTCTACGACGAGGCCGGCCATCGCGTCGCGACCCAGTACCTGCTTTCCGTGCTGAACGGCGCGATGCCCGCCGAGCGGCTGCTGCACTATCGCGAATTCGACAGCGGCCTGCCGGGACACCCCGAGAAGATGCTCACGCCCGGTGTCGAGTTCAGCTCGGGCCGGCTCGGCCATATGTGGGCGTTCTGCAACGGCATCGCCATGGCGAATCCGGGCAAAGCCATCGTGCTGCTGGGGTCGGATGGCAGCCAGATGGAGGGCGACAACGCGGAGGCAGCGCGCCTGACGGTTGGGCAGCAGCTCAACATCAAGGTGCTGATCGATGACAACAACGTCACGATCGCGGGACATCCTCAGGAATACATGGCGGGCTATGACCTGAGTCGCACGCTTGCCGGCTACGGCTTGAGCATCGCGACCACGCTTGGCGAGGACCTGGATGCACTGTACGTGGATCTCGCACGCGCATTCTCGGACACGATCCCGCATGGTGTCGTCGTCAAGCGCCTGATGGCACCGGGGATAGCGGGAGCGGAAGGCAGCCCCCATGCGCACGAGGTGTTGAAAACGGAGACGGCCGTCGCCTACCTCGAATCGCGCGGCGGTTACGAGCAGGCGATTGCCATGCTGAAGGCGGCTCGCCCTGAGAAGAGCCCCCTCACCTACCGCGGCTCCTCGGGCGCCGGCAAGAACCGCGACGATTTTGGTAAGGTCATCAACGAAATCCTCGATGACATGAGCGAGAAGCAGCGTGTCGCCAGCGTCAAGGTGTTCGACAACGACCTCGAAGGCTCATGCGGACTGCATCACATCCGCAAGAAGCATCCCGAGGTGTTCATCCGCGGCGGCATCATGGAGCGCGGCAACTTTTCGGCCGCCGCCGGGTTCGGCGCGGAGCCCGGGCGGCAGGGGATCTTCGCCACCTTCAGCGCCTTCCTGGAGATGTGCCTGAGCGAGATCACGATGTCTCGCCTCAACTTCTCCAATGTGCTCGCGCATTTCAGCCACAGCGGCGTTGACGACATGGCTGACAACACCTGCCATTTCGGCATCAACAGCATGATTGCCGACGGCGGGTTGACGCCCGTGCATGGCGAAGATACGACGCGACTCTACTTTCCGGTGGATCAGCATCAGTTCGCGGCGTGCATCAAGCGTATCTTCGGCGACCCCGGCCTGAGATTCGTCTTCACGACCCGCGCGCCGGTGCCGGACATCCTCGATGCCGACGGCAAGCCTCTCTACCAGGGCAAGCCCTTCGAGCCCGGCAAGGACTACATCGTGCGCGAAGCGCCGCCGGGGGGCGGCTACGTGGTCGCCGTGGGCGAGACCGTGTATCGCGCTCTGGATGCGGTCATCGGGTTGGCCGGGAAAGGTGTCAAGGTGGGGCTCATCAACAAGCCGACGCTGAACGTGGTGGATGCGGAAATGATGCGGCGGCTCGCAGACGCCCCCTTCGTGCTCGTCGCCGAAGCCTGGAACGTGCGCACCGGGCTCGGCAGCCGCTTCGGCAGCTACCTGCTGCAGGCCGGGTTCAAGGGCCGCTACGATCACCTCGGCACCTACCGCGAGGGCTCCGGCGGTCTCTGGCAGCAGATGGGGCACCAAGGCCTCGACTCGGCTGGAATCCAACAGGCCGTGCAGTCATTGCTGTAGCGATCGGTCAGCAGGAGTGCGGCCCACGGGCGGCGCAGCCCGGAGATTGCGCATGCATCGAATCATGGCTCACCTGGCGATCTCGCGAGGCATCGACCGCGCAGACCGTCCCGGAGCGGCCGACGGTCTCTTTCGCGCGAAATCGCGAGGGTACCGGTTCCGCACCGCTGCATCGCATCCTCGGTCGCCATCGTCCTGTCCTGCGAAAGTGAACATTTGTTCGATTCGGAATGTAGGCTCGCAGGGGTGATGCCCGTGCTGCGATCGACCAACGCGTACTAGCAGCACGGCCTCACCGCAGGCCCGGCCACCCGCGCGGGAAGAGCGCGACGGCGTTCTTGCGGTAAATCTTGTCGACGACGCTGCGCGGCAGATGCATCCCGCGGAATGTGTGGTCCAGGTCCGGCGACTGCATCTCGTCGTCGGTGACGAGGAAGCGCCAGTCCCGGCGCCAGTCGGCCGCGACTTCGGCAACCGCCTGCGGATCGTTGTCGGATGGACCGTATTCGTCATCCGTGCCGTAGAGGATCCGGTCCTGGTAGCGGATGAGGAACGCTCTGACTTTGTCGGGGTGAGTCTCGGCCTGATACTCGAGATGGCTGATGCGCGCGGCCATGTCGACGTCCGCTTCGGGGAAGCGGTCGAGGAAAGCGGCAATCCGATCGACGTCCCATTCGAGAGACGCCAGGTGCACGGCATCGAAGCGCAGCTGCGGATGGGCCGCCAACATCCGGTCGCGGGCCGCCAGGATCTCATCGTGCTTGGGCATCTGCGGATGCAGGTACATGTAGTACTGCGGATGCTGCCGATAATAGTCGGCGTCTCCCTTGACGGTCATTTTCGAGTAGGGAAGCCAGCAGTCGAGAGGCTCCGCCAGGTGGCCCAGCAGCACGACGTGTTGCCGCTGCAGCACGGAGTAGATCGGCTCGAGCCTCGGGTCGTCCGGCATCACGTAGCGGCCATCGCTGTCGCGCACGACCATGCCGAAGTTCTTCCAGATCTTGATGCCTACCGCGCCCCGCGCCAGTGCCTGCTCGATCTCGTGCACCGCCTGGCCCGACCAGCCCGGCTTCGTGAAGCCCGCGGCCGAGAACGTTCCGGCGAACGCCACGCGGCCCGGATATCGCCGCCGCAGCGATGCGCTGTCATTGACTTGCCAAGAGACCGGCCCATGCTCCGGAGAATCGACGTCGATCGTCAGAAAGTGGAAATGGTCGCGGATGGCCTCGGCCACCAGGAGGTTGGCCCGTCCGTAGACGTGCATGTGGGCGTCGACCTTCTCCACGCCTCCAAAGTCGGCTGCCGAGTAGTAGCGCTCCTGAGAGCCGGCAACTGCTGGATTCAGCACCAGCAGCCACACCGCACCCAGCGCGAGCAGACGGAGATTTTCGATCGTGGACATCTTCACGCCTCGCTGATTTCCCGGGCAACCCGTTGCGCGGACCGAATGCACGACTCCATGCCTCGGCTGAGAAGGTCCGCATACGTCCCTGCAAAATAGATTCGCCCCTCCGGCTGCAGGATCTGCGGCCAGAACTTGTGCATCTCCCCCATCGGAAACGGCACCATCTCGCAACTCGGCGCAAACTCGTCCTGGGTCCAGTCCTTGGTCAGCGCCTGGACGATGGTGTCGTGCTTTCCCGGGTATACCTGCCGAAAGGCAGCCAACACCCGCTGCGGCGAAAGCCCGCCCGGGCCATAGGCTTTCAAAAGGACCCGCGTCGACTTCACTTCGGTCGGGATCTCCCAGATCGACGAGACGAGAGGGTGGTCGAGCTCCATGTTGATGCTTTTGAGTCCATCGTCGAGCCAGAACCTGGAGCCGGCCTCGAACACGTAGAACGGGTGGGACGTGTACGCCAGGTTATCCACGACATACTGCTTTGCCGGCGAGAGGGCAGGCGTAACGGAAATGCTCCGGAAAACCGTCAGGCTGATGCAGTTCACGAAAAAATCCGCATCCATGGACTGATCCTCGTCGTACCCGTACTCACGGTAGTTCACCGTGACGCCGTGGCCGCTTTGGCGGATGGCGGTGATCCGGTGCGCGAGCTTTACCCGCGAGCCCAGCCGGCTCGCGAAAGCAATGGGGAGCTGCTCGTTGCCGCCTTGCAATCGAAACATCTCGCCCTCGGAAGGCGGGATGCGCCGATGCCTCATGGCGGCCAATCTCCAAATCCGGTAGAGCGCGCTGCTTTGCTCTTCGCCAAGAGAATCGATGGCCGCCTGCGAGGCGCCTCCTCTTTGCAAAACCTGGCCGACGGATACTTTGTCGAGATCGTCCAGGCCGACGCC
>JANWJS010000054.1 GCA_025451845.1 Steroidobacteraceae bacterium | reverse complement strand
GGGGCTATTCGGTCATCCTCATGACGGCGTTGGGCGTAGCACTGTCGTCATTGAAGTAGACGATCTGATTTCCCTGGCCATCGACGGTCGCGACGATACCGAACAGGGCCCCCGGAATGCCGCTCGTGTCGAGCTGCACGGGCTGGCCCACGAAGCCTCCCGGAAGAACCGGAGAGACCTCCACCGCCAGGTTCGGCATCTGGCCGCTCGGGATGTTGATATCGCTGTTCTCGACGATCAGGTCGCCATCGGCGAGGAGCGCTGCGCTCAGGGGTGCAAAGAGCGGTGCTCCGTGGGCAACTACCCTGGCGGAGGATGCCGACGGGCCGCTGAAGGTCGGCATGGGAGTAGGCGCGGCTGCGGTGGAGCTGCACTGCCCGGCAACCACTACGCCCGCGGCACTGATGCTCGACACGTTCGCCAGCGCTATGACGCTGTAGGAGCTGGTATCGATGACGTAGAGGGTATCAACGGACGGGTCATACGTGAGTCCAGCCGGCGCGTAGATGGCCCCGGGCATTCCGCTCGCGCAGAATCCCCGGACGATCTGGGTAAAGCCGGTCTGAGTGTCTCCGTTCAAGGTGATACGGTCGATCGATCCGTCGACATTCGAGACGTAGAGCGCGGCCGGATTCTGGCCAGTGGCCGCGACGTGTGCCTCACCCCAGGGACCGGGGAATGTATCCGCAGAGAAGGGCGTGCTCACTACCCCTGAGGGGCTGACGAGCGGATTACGGCCTGCGGTCAAGGCCGCCGCGGAGATGCTGCCGTCAGGAAGAATTGCGAGCGCGTTACACCCTTCCAACGAAGCTGACTGTGCGATTCGGTAGGGTGTTGCCCCCGGGGTGGGGTGCAGGCCGACGACGGTCGTACCGTTGCCCTGGGTGTTGGTAGCGCCGTCGTTGAAATTGCAGACGATCAAGTCGCCGGCGGTGACCAGACCGCCGGCGGTTACCGGCGCAATTGCCAGGCCATAGGGATTCAGGCCATGCTCGATCGGGTCCACCGTCGAGCCGATCGTCGTTATCTTGCTCGGCGAAAGCATGCTCAGGATGGACGGCAGCACCGTGACGGCGGCGGTTGTCGCCGACCCGTTGCCGCTTCCCGTGCAAGATACGGTATAGGTGACCGTCCCGGCGCCGACCGGTGCGACCGTTGCGGAGCCGCTAACCGGCTGACTACCGCTGAAGGCGCCCCCGATGTCGCTCGGCGTGGATCCGGAACAGTGAGTTGCATTGCTAGATGTCCAGGCGAGCTTTACCGCCTGTCCCAAATGAATCGTGGAGGTCTGTGTCGGCGAACTGAACATGACTGAGGGCGGCGGCATCGGGTTGCCGTAGCCGCCCCCCATGCTGCCCATGCCCCCGTAGCCACCGCAGCCCGCGAGGAGGAGCACAAAAGCGAAAGACACTGCCTTGAGACCGCTCGAGCTGCGTCGGCACATTGGGAGCACCCGCCTTGGTTATGACTCGCGGAGTGAGTGCCGGCGAGCCCGAGGGGCGGTTCACACACCGAATGCGCGCGTGAGATAATGAAGAGGCCGAGCGCCAGGAACAATGCGCTCGCGATATCGCGGAGCGGCGAAAGCGCGCCGCCAGCATGCTAAGGTGCGATCTCCGCGGCGGGCGTTTGCTATCATCCCACGGAGATTTCGGACTCGACGTACAAGCCTTTGATTTCAAAGAGACTGGCGCTTGAGCCCTTTGAGCCATGGTGGCCCGTGTCGGCTACTCCGCGACGACCAGTCGTGAATCCCGTCAGGGCCGGAAGGCAGCAGCGGCAGCGGCGATGTCGGGTGCCGGAGCTTTCGCTGACGCGGGCCGCCTCCATCTCGAGGCCAACCAATGACTGATCCCTACACGGCGCTCGCGCGCAAGTGGCGGCCGCGGTCCTTTGCCGAGCTTATCGGCCAGGATCACGTGCGTCGTGCGCTCGTGAACGCCCTCGAGACGGGCCGCGTACATCACGCCTTTCTCTTCACCGGGACCCGCGGCGTCGGCAAGACGACGATCGCACGCATTCTCGCCAAGTGCCTGAACTGCGAAGGCGGAGTCACGCCCACTCCCTGCGGCCAATGCGCCAGCTGCCGCGAGATCGACGCCGGGCGCTTCGTGGATCTCATCGAGGTCGACGCCGCCTCGCGCACCAAGGTTGACGATACGCGCGAGCTGCTCGACAACGTGCAGTACGCTCCGACTCGCGGCCGCTACAAGGTGTACCTGATCGACGAGGTACACATGCTCTCGACGCACTCCTTCAACGCTCTCCTCAAGACTCTCGAGGAGCCGCCACCGCACGTGAAGTTCCTGCTGGCCACTACCGATCCGCAGAAGCTGCCCGTCACCGTGCTGTCGCGTTGCCTGCAGTTCAACCTCAAGCGCATTCCGGTCGCACAGATCGCCGGGCATCTGCGTGCGATCCTGGAGAAAGAGGGCATCGAGCTCGAGCCGGCGGGCCTCACGCTCGTCGCGCAGGCCGCGGACGGCAGCATGCGGGACGGCCTGTCGCTCCTCGACCAGCTCATCGCGTTCGGGGGTGGACGTGCGGGCGAGGCGCAGGCCCGCGCCATGCTCGGCACGATCGCCCGCGATCATGTGTTGCAATTGACGGAGCGGCTGGCGACCGGGGATGCGGCCGAGCTGCTGCGCCATGCGCAGTCACTCGAGGAATGGGCGCCCGACTACGCCCAGATGCTCGATGCGCTGGCCTCACTTCTCGCCCGTATCGCCCTGAAGCAGGTCGTGAAGGACTTCGATGGCGACGATCTGTACGCACCGGAGCTGCTCGAGCGTTTGGCCGGCGCCATTTCTCCGGAGGACGTCCAGCTCTATTACCAAACGGCCATCGTCGGCCGGCGGGACCTTGCGCTCGCTCCCGATCCGCGCACGGGCTTCGAGATGGTGCTCCTCAGGATGATCGCCTTCCGTCCACAGGCCGGCGCGGGCGAGTTTCGTGCGCCGGGACCGGCATCGGTCTCGAGAGGTGCCGTGTCAGTTCCCATGGGGCCGGCGGCGTCGGGCGCCGTTTCCGGGCGGCCGCCGGTCAGTCGGCCCGCCCCTGGCCTCGCTCCTTCGGGACCACCAGGCACCGATGCTCGCGGCTCCCCCGGAGCCCAGGACTGGTCCGCAATCATCTCTGCTACTGATCTACAGGGTGCCGCGCGCCAGCTCGCCGCACATTGCGTGCTCGTCGGGCGCGAGGGTGCCCTGGTGCGGCTCGCTCTCGATCCGCGCAGTAAGTTCATGCGCACCGCGGCCGTTGAAGAGAAGCTCGCCCAGGCGCTGACGAAGTATTACGGCGAGCCCATTCGACTGGAATTCACCGCAGTCGCGCCGCAGGCCGAGACACCCGCCCAGGCCGATCAGCGCGCCTCGCAGGAAGAGACCGAGTCCGCCCGCCGCACCTTCGATTCCGACCCGGGTGTCCAGGGCTTCCGTGACCGTTTCGCGGCGACGCCGCTTCCGGAGACCATCCGGCCGGTAAAATGAAGTGAAACCGAGCGGGCCAAGCCGCTCCATGGCCCGCGGACGGCGAAGCATTCACGCTGAGACTGCTAAAAGGCCGCAGGCCAGTTTAGCCAATCGAGGATCCCATGCCCAATTTCAACAACCTCATGAAGCAAGCCCAGGCCATGCAGGCCAACATGCAGAAGGTCCAGGAGGAGATCGCGGCAGTGGAAGTGATCGGCGAGGCCGGTGGCGGCATGGTGAAGGTGACCATGACCGGCCGTCACGAGACCCGTCGCGTGCAGATCGAGCCTGCCGTGATCGGGGAGGACCGCGAGATGCTCGAGGATCTGGTCGCCGCGGCCGTGAACGATGCGGTTCGCAAGGTAGAGGTGAAGGTACAGGAGAAGATGTCCGCCGTGACGGCCGGCCTGCAGCTTCCGCCGGGCATGAAGCTGCCGTTTTGAAGCACTCCCCGCGCCTCGCCCAGCTCATCGAAGCCCTGCGGTCTCTCCCCGGCGTCGGGCCGAAGACCGCGCAACGCATGGCCTTCCATCTGCTGCAGGAGGGACGCTCAGGGGCGCGAGCGCTGGCCCAGGCGCTGGACGGCGCGCTGGGCTCCGTCACGCGCTGCCGGCGGTGCCGCATGCTCACGGAGGAGGAGCTGTGCTCGATCTGCGCGGCATCGCAGCGCGAGGCAGCGCTCCTTTGCGCGGTGGAATCCCCGGCGGATGTCGTCGCCATCGAGCAGTCGGGCAGTTATCGCGGACGCTACTTCGTGCTGATGGGCCATCTGTCGCCTCTCGACGGCGTGGGCCCGGAGCAACTCGGCATTCGTGAGCTCGAGGCCATCCTGGAGGAGGGCGAGGTGCGCGAGCTGATTCTCGCGACCAATCCGACAGTCGAAGGCGAGGCGACCGCGCATTTCCTCGCGGAGCTCGCCACTCGCCGCGGACTGCGCGCCAGTCGCATTGCGCACGGCGTGCCCATCGGCGGCGAGCTCGAGTATGTCGACGGCGGCACTCTCGCGCACGCGCTCGCCGGGCGCCAGACGGTCGTGTAGACAGCAAGCCATTGAGCGGCCCAAGGACGCGCCGAGCAAATTCCCGGAAGCGATTCGTGCCACTTCACCAACGGGCTGTCAGCTCTTCGGCGAGCCGCCGCAGGCGACGGTAGCTCTCGTAGCGCCTGGGATCCATCAAGCCCACTTCGACAGCCTGCCGCACGGCACATCCGGGCTCACGCATGTGCCGGCAATCGAGGAATCGACAGCTGGCGGCGAGGCGCGCGATCTCGATGAAGCCAAGATGCCGTGGGTCAAGACGATCGATCGCCGGCGCGAAGTCGCGCACGCCCGGTGAGTCGATGAGCTGTCCGCCGCCTGCGAGCTCGTACAGTCGAGATACCGTCGTGGTATGACGTCCTTCCTCATCGCGCATCAGGCTGCCTACCTCGGCTTCAGCGCCGGGAGCGAGCTGGTGGACGAGCGACGACTTCCCGACGCCTGACTGTCCGACTAGCGCCGCGACCTGCCCGGCGCACGTCGCGAGCAATGCATCGATACCCTCCCCGGTAGCGGCCGAGACGGTCAGGTACTCATAACCCGCGGTTGCATAGACCTCGAGTTGTGTCCGCAGTGCCGCGTCGATGCCGAGCTCCGATTTATTGAGTACTGGCGTGGCGGCGATACCGGCGGACTCGGCGGCTGCGAGGTAGCGGTCGGCAACGAACGGATCGGGCGGCGGCAGGGGCGCGATGATCACCAACAGCCGGGTCAGATTGGCGAGCACCGCCTCGCCGCCGCCGCGCGCGTTCGACCGGTAAAGCGCCGTGCGACGGGGCAGCACCTCGAGCACGTGCACCTCACCGTGGTGAGGGTCGTTGCGGCAGCGGACTTCATCGCCGCAGACCGCCCCGAGGCCCCGTCCGAAGGGACGTGCCTTGAGCGAGCGGCCCGAGGCCTCCCGGACCAGGAGGTGCCGCCCGAAAGCGGCGATCACGCGCGCGTCGAAGGTTGCTACACTCACGGTATGCCAAGCACCGAGAATCTGATCTGGATCGACCTGGAGATGACGGGCCTGAAGCCCGACACGGACTCTATCATCGAGATCGCCACGATCGTCACCGACAAGCAGCTCACCCCACTCGCGGAGGGGCCTGTCATGGCGATTCACCAGCCGGACGAGGCGCTGGCGCGCATGGACGACTGGAACCAGCGGCAGCACGGCTCATCGGGCCTGCTGACGCGCGTACGCATGAGCCGCATCAGCGTCCGGGAGGCCGAGGCGCGCACACTCGAGTTCCTGTCCACGCTGGTTGCCCCCGGCGCCTCGCCGATGTGCGGCAACAGCATCTGCCAGGACCGGCGGTTCCTCGCCCGCCACATGCCGCAACTCGAGAGGTTCTTTCATTATCGCAACCTCGATGTCAGCACCCTCAAGGAGCTGGCGCGGCGGTGGGCGCCGGACGTCGCGGCCGGCGTTGCCAAGCAGAGCTCCCACCTGGCGCTTGCCGACGTCCGCGAGTCGATCGAGGAGCTGCGCTATTACCGGTCGCGGCTCTTGGCGCCGGCGTATTCGGGTCTCACCGGCTCGTAGCCTCAGCCGATTCTCCCGCCAGAAAAAGCCACGTCTCGACGACGGTGTCGGGGTTCAGTGACATGCTCTCGATGCCCTGATCAACCAGCCAGCGCGCGAGGTCGGGGTGATCCGAGGGGCCCTGGCCGCAAATCCCGACATACTTGCCGCGTTTGCGGCAGGCGGCGATGGCCATCGCGAGCAGGCGCTTGACCGCCTCGTCGCGCTCGTCGAAATGCTGCGCGACGATCGCCGAGTCACGATCGAGCCCGAGGGTGAGTTGGGTCAGGTCGTTCGAGCCGATCGACATGCCATCGAAATGCTCGAGATACTCGTCCGCGAGCAGCGCATTGGTCGGCAGCTCGCACATCATGATGACCTTCAGGCCATTCTCGCCGCGGCCGAGACCGTTCAGGGTCAGCAACTCCGTGACTTTCTTTGCTTCCTTGACGCTGCGCACGAACGGGACCATGACTTGCACGTTGGCGAGGCCCATCAGACCGCGCACGCGCTTGAGCGCCCGACACTCGAGCTCGAAGCACGGGCGGAAGCTCTCGTCGACGTAGCGGGCGGCGCCGCGGAAGCCGAGCATCGGATTCTCCTCGTCCGGCTCATAGCGGCCGCCGCCGATGAGGTTCGCATACTCATTGGACTTGAAGTCCGAGAGGCGCACGATCACCGGCTCCGGGGCGAATGCAGCGGCGATCTGTGCGATCCCCTCGGCGAGCTTTTCCACGTAGAAACTGATCGGATCGGCATAACCTGCCATCTGGGTGTCGATCTGCGCCTTGAGGTCATCGTCCAGCCGCTCGTACTCGAGCACCGCGCGCGGATGCACGCCGATCATGCGGTTGATGATGAACTCCAGCCGCGCGAGTCCGACGCCGCGGTTGGGAATCCCCGCGAAGTCGAAAGCCCGATCGGGGTTGCCGACGTTCATCATGATCTTCACCGGGATCTTCGGCAGCGAGTCGAGCTCGATCTGCTTGCGCTCGAACTCGAGCAGACCCGCATAGACGTACCCGGTATCACCCTCGGCGCAGGAGACCGTGACTTCCTGGCCCTCGCGGATGCGCTGCGTCGCATCGCCGCAGCCCACCACTGCCGGGATGCCCAGCTCGCGCGCGATGATTGCCGCATGACAGGTGCGGCCGCCGCGGTTGGTGACGATCGCCGCCGCGCGCTTCATGACCGGCTCCCAGTCGGGATCGGTCATGTCCGAGACCAACACATCGCCTGCCTGGACACGCGCCATCTCGGCGACATCCTTGATGATGCGCGCGCGCCCGGAACCGATCCGCTGGCCGATGCTGCGGCCGGTGCTGAGGATCTGCGAGCGCGATTTCAGCGAGAAGCGCTGGATGGTGCGTCCGGCTCGGCTCTGCACGGTTTCCGGGCGGGCCTGCAGGATGAAGATCTCGCCCGTAGTCCCGTCCTTGCCCCACTCGATGTCCATCGGCTGGCGGTAATGCTCCTCGACGATGAGTGCCTGGCGAGCGAGCGAGACGAGATCGGCCTCGGTCAGGCAGAAGCGCATCCGGTCGGCATGGGCTACCGGAACAGTGCGCACGCGCTCGCCCGATCCCGGCGGCGCATACTCCATCTTGATCGCCTTCGCACCGAGGTTGCGCCGCAGCAGCGCGTGCTTGCCGGCTCGCAGCGCGGGCTTGTAGACATAGAACTCGTCGGGGTTGACCGCGCCCTGCACGACGGTTTCGCCGAGGCCGTAGGAAGCGGTTATGAATACGACATCGCGGAAACCGGAGTCGGTGTCGAGCGTGAACATGACACCGCTGGCGCCGAGGTCACTGCGCACCATGTGCTGGACGCCCGCTGATAGCGCTACCGTGCTGTGCTCGAACCCCTGGTGCACCCGATAGGAGATGGCTCTGTCGTTGAAGAGGGAGGCGAAGACCTCGTGCATCGTTGCGAGCACTGCCGCTTCGCCGCGGACATTGAGGAAGGTTTCCTGCTGTCCCGCGAAGGAGGCGTCAGGCAAGTCCTCCGCGGTGGCGGAGGAACGCACGGCAACTGCGATCTCCATACCGCCGCTCATTCGCCGCAGCTCATCCTTCACCGCCTGCTGCAGGGCGGGCGGGAAAGGCGTCGCGAGCACCCACTGGCGGATACGTGCGCCGGCGGCGGCCAGCCGCGTCACGTCGTCCACATTCAGCGAGGCGAGCTCCGCGCGGATACGCTCGCCGAGCCCGTTCTGCCCGAGAAATTCCCTGAAACCCTGCGCGGTGGTGGCGAAGCCGCCCGGTACCCGTACGCCGAGCTTGGCGAGCGAGCCGATCATCTCGCCGAGCGACGCATTCTTGCCGCCCACACGGTCCAAGTCGCCCATTCCTAACTGCTCGAAGGGAATGACGTATGCGTTCAATGGAACTCCGCTTGCTCCGCGCGGCGCGCGGTGGAACACTTAGGCCCTCGGCATTCTAAACAATCGGGCAGCGCCGTGAGCCGTCGAACCGTATTCTTCGTATCGGACCAGACGGGAGTGACCGCGGAAACGCTGGGTCACAGTCTCATGACCCAGTTCGAGGGTCTGCAGTTTCGGCCCGTGACTTTGCCATTTGTGTCGACCCTTGACAAGGCGGAGGAGGCCGTACGCAGGATCGACCGTGCGGCGCGGGAGGAAGGGCTCCGGCCGATCATCTTCAGCACCTTGGTGCAGGACGACCTGCGCGACGTGGTGATGCGCGCCAACGGGCTCTTCCTCGACTTCTTCGCGGCCTTCGTCGGCCCGCTGGAGCGCGAGCTCAACACCCGCTCCACCCATCGGGCGGGGCGCGCGCACGGAATCGCGGATCTGGGCGCCTATACCGCGCGCATCAACGCCACCAACTTCGCGTTGGCGAACGATGACGGTACGGGCGGCGATTACTCGCATGCCGATGTCATACTCATCGGCGTCTCCCGCTCGGGGAAGACCCCAACCTGTCTCTATCTGGCGTTGCAATACGGTGTGTTCGCGGCCAATTACCCTCTCACCGAAGAAGACCTCGAATCCGGACAGCTTCCGGCCCGGCTCGACCCCTATCGTCGCAAGCTTTATGCCCTGACGATCAAGCCCGACCGCCTGCAACAGATCCGCAACGAGCGCCGCCCACAGAGCCGCTACGCCTCGGAGCAGCAGGTGCGCTACGAGTTGCGCGCCGCACAGGCGCTGGTCGCGCGATACAGCATCCCCGCGCTCGATACCACGGAGTGCTCGATCGAGGAGATCGCCAGCCGCATTCTCAACACGACGGGTATCGAGCGCCGGCTGCGGCCGTAGCCGGCATCCAGCACGGAACTTGCAGGGTTTCCGCGAGCGGAGAGGTTTCGGCCGAAGTTCCGCGACGGCGCTCGAAAAAACGAGGCCTGCACGGCTTGCAGTGTAAGCGACGTACGTTATAGTCGGTGCGATGCTCGATGACACTCTGACACGAGTCTCCTGGCGCGCGCGGCCCCGCAGCTTTGTCGCGCTCATGAGCCTGTACGAGAGCAATTTCATCCGCCTCGGCTGGCTCGCGGGAGATCTGGAACGCCTGGAAGGGCGGCACCGCTCGCAGGTGGCGAGCGATTGTGACCTCCTTCTCACCATTACCGGCCGCTCGCCCTACACCAGCACTGCGAACCTCACCTACGTCTTGCCCGGGACCGCCGGCGTCGTCCCCTACCCCGACATGCGGCTGTGCATCTACCATGACGCGCATCTCGTCGAGGCACAGGAATGGGCCTCTGCTCACGGCCAACCGGTTCTCAGGACGCTGCGCTCGCTCGTGGAGCGTGAACTGGATCAGCGCTGGGCGCGCAACATGATGTTAAACAAGTGGCTGGAATACTGCGCGGAGCGGGGGCATCGCTTCTCAACGGCTACCAGGCTCGCCGCCGCCGAATGAGAACCGGCGGCTCGCCGCCGTTCGTCTCATGATGGCGCTTCGACAGCTCGGCTTCCTAAAGCTCAATTTCCGCCGCGAAGAGATCGCGGAGGATGACCATCGCGTGCTCGCCTTGTTCCGCAACCGCGCGGAGCTGAAAAAGGCGTACGGGGAGCTGCAGGAAGAGATCTATCGCCTGAAGGACCGCATCAAGCAGCAGGAGGGCGCGACACAGCGGGTGCAGGAGATGCTGGGCGCGCTCGAGGGACGTCTCAGCCTCGCCGAGACTGCATTCCCGGCACTCGTGTTCTACCAGCTTCGCCGGCTGTGGCAGACCGGCCACGAGCTCATCGACAGCTTCGTTGCGGAGCTTGCCGCGCAACAGGATGAGCGCGAGCGGCGCCAACACGTCGCCGAGCACAACCGGCGCATGTTCGCGAAGCGCCAGGCCGCGGATCAGCGGCTGCGCGGCGCGCAGCGGCTCGCGGCTGAGGAGGGCGCCCGGCTCGCCGACCTCCAGAGCCAGCGCGCGCGCCTGCAGCGGTTTTGGCACTACTTCAAGCGCCGTGCCCTGGAGCAGACGATCGCGCAGGGGCGCGCCACCACGGCCGCCGCCGACCTCTCCCTGGTCGCTGCCCGCGAGGCGGTCGAGGCGATCGAGCGCGAGCCGCTACCCGAGTTTCCCGGACTGACTCTCGACGCCCGCCGCGCGATCAACATTGCGGCGATCGCATACGCCGAGGTTCTCTGTCTGAGGCTCGCCCGCACGCAGCTCGTCATGCAGGCGCGGGAGGCCACGCGCCACCGTGAGGTCACGGACGAGTACGGCTCACGCGCGGAGTGCGAGGCGTTGATGAAGCAGGTCGTCCGCGCGGACGAGCTGCTGCGGGGCAAAGCCAATCTCACTCAGGAGGTCAAGCAGCGATCAGACCGCCTGAGGCAGGTGGCACGCTATCGCGCGGCGACGGACGCGGCACCCACGCCCGAGTCCCTCGCCTTCTCCGAAGGCGATGCGCTCGGCACCGCGCCGGGCGGCCTCGGGGCGGCGCGCATGCCGAACGTCCTCGCCGAGGATACGTGGGACCTCTACGGCGTCCTGTTGCCTTAGTACGCGGCCTGGGCCCTCGCCCCGCCCGCGGGGGTCCGGCGCGCTATCGCGCGCGCCGCCCAAAATCGCTCCTGGCGATTTTGGCGGGCCGCTAGGACTGCGGCGCACCCGTGTTCGCGGTCTTCTCGATGGGCTGGCTCGAGCGATCGAGGGCGATCATGTCCGCCGTGATGTCCACCGCCTGATCCAGGATCACGTCCGGGATCTTGTCCTTGCCCTTGTCGATCTGCTCCGCGCTGGTGAGCGGCGGCAGACCGAATGTGGCGCGACGCTTGTTGTCGATTCCAAGCAGTGTCTTGTCTTCGCGAGTGCGCTCCTCGCGCCGCTCCGTAAGGTTCAGGGAGACCGTGTGCTGCGCGCGCAGCGCATCGATGGTGTTGATGTCAGCGACCAGCCACTGATAGTTGGGGTCGTGGTTCACACGCGTCGTCTGATTGGCGTCGAGCTGCCCGATGGACGGCACGGCCGACATCCCCATGCTGGTCTTGAAGGGTACGCCGGAGATGCGATCCCATGGCAACGAGTCCGGCTGGTCGGCCTCGCCGACCTCCTTCGGGTCGATCGGTGAAGGCAGCGTCACGTCGGGCACCACGCCGCGGTGCTGGGTGCTTTCACCCGTGACGCGGTAGAACTTCCCGATGGTGACGGTGAGCTGACCGTCGACCGGCTGATCGCTCCAGCGATCGAGCGGCACTAGGTTCTGGACCGTGCCCTTGCCGAAGGTGTTCTGACCGATGATCACGCCGCGATGGTAGTCCTGGATGGCGCCCGCGAAGATCTCGGACGCCGACGCGCTGAAGCGATTCACCAGCACCGCGAGCGGTCCGGTGTAGGCGGGCCCCTGCTCCGGATCGTCGAGCACCTCGATGTGCCCATTACGATCGCGCAGCTGCACGACCGGGCCATGCGGAATGAAGAGGCCGGTGAGTGCCGTTGCCTCGGGGAGATAACCGCCGCCGTTATCCCGCAAGTCGAGCACCAGCCCATCGATGTGCTGCGTCTCCAGTTTCTCGAGCAGCCGCAGGGTATCGCGAGTCGTGCTGCGGTAGTTGGGATCGCCGGCGTTCTCCGCGGCGATATCCTCGTAGAAGCTCGGCACCGTGATGACGCCGACCTTATAGGTGCGGCCGTGATCGGTCACGGTCTTGAGCTCGCTGTGCGCTTCCTGGGTTTTCAGCGTCACCTTGTTGCGGACGAACTGCACGAGTTTCTCTTTGGAGCCCGGCGCCGCGCCCGCGGGCAGTACTTGCAGCCGCACGGCAGTCCCCGCCTTGCCGCGGATAAGCTGTACGACGTCATCGAGACGCCACCCTTCGACGTCGGTGATCGCTCCAGCGGGGCCTTGGCCGACTCCGGTAATGCGATCATTCTCCTTCAGGGATCCGGAGGCCGCCGCCGGGCCGCCCGGAATCACGTTCATTACCGTCACGTAGTTATCGATGAGCTGCAGCGAGGCGCCTATGCCCTCGTAATTGAGGCTCATCTGAATGCGGTATTCCTCGGAATTGAGCGGCGAGAAGTAGCTCGTGTGCGGATCGTAGGTGCGCGCATACGCGTTCATCAGGTCTTCGAACACATCCTCGGACTTGACCTGATCGACGCGCTGGATCACGGTTTGATAGCGCTTGCGCAATGCCTGCGCCGTCTGCGGCCAGGTTTTGCCGGCGAGAAGGAGCCCCAACTCATCGTTCATCACGCGCTTCTTCCAGAGCTGGTCCATGGCAGCCGCGGTTGCCGGCCAGGCCGCGTGCTCGCGGTCGAAGTCGTAGCTCACGGTCGTGTTCCAGTCGGGCTGCGATTTCAGCAGGCTGACCGCGTACTCCATCCGCTCGCGATTGCGCTGCTTGAAGCGGTCGAAAATGAGGAACCCGGGATCGACGTCCCCGGTATGGATCATGTCGTCGAACTTGTTCTGATAGACCGAGAACTCCTGCACGTCGCTCGCCAGAAAGTAGGCGTGCTCGGGGTCGAGGAATTCGAGGTACCGCTGGAACACCTGCCCGGAAAAGGCATCGTCAATGGCTGCGCGGCTGTAGTGAGTCTCTTCCAGGATCCGGCCGATCTTGCGAGCGATGGCGCGCTGATCGTCGGTCGGCGCCAGCGCGCCGGGGGGTAGGACCGAGGCCGCCCGGGCCGGAGCGCGCAAGGCGGCGCCCGCGGCGGCGAGCCCGAGGGCGCAGAGGAAGGTGAGGGCTAGCCAGCCGAGTGGGCGGCGGAGAGTCTTGAACATCTGCAGCTGCTCGCGGGGTCCTTAGGGAGTGAGGAAGTCATGTCCCAGATCCGGGCCGGGTCTGGGGGGCTTGTCGTAGAAGGCGCACTCAGGAATGACCCCAATAGTATCGCTGAGACAGCCTGAATGCGTCCGGATTCGCAGCGTGCAATGGGCCTTTCGTCGCATCTCAATCCCGGGGCAGGCGCCGCAGCAGAGTGAGCCAGAGCCTCGCCGCGAGGAGCAGCGCCGCCGGACCCAGCGCCACTGCCCAATACCCCAGCCAGCCGTGTGCCAGGCCGGAGAAGTAGTCCCCATACAGGGCGAGCGGACCTAGGTGATGCGGGTCCTCGCCCTGGGTATAGGGTCCGAGGACGCGGTGCCCGACTATCCAGATGAGGAGGGGGACGACCAGCACCCCGAGTGCGAGGGCTCCCCCGAAAAGCGCCACAGTCTGCCGGGTGCGGGGCTCGCGGCTGAAGGCTTGCGCCTGGGCCAGCGGTCCAGGTCCAGGGCGGCCGGAAGGCTCCGTCATGCGGTCAGTGTAGCCGATCAGCCCACTTCCCAGGTCATAATGACAGGCTATGCGGAAAGTCACAGCTGCAGTCATCGGCGTCGGCTACCTGGGACGGTTCCACGCTCAGAAGTACTCTCGGGCGGCCCAATGCGACCTCGTGGCCGTCGTCGATTCCCGACAGGAAGCCCGGGAAGCCGCCGCGGCGGAGGTCGGCGCGCGAGCCATTGCCGATTATCGGGAGCTTCTAGGAACAGTCGAGGCAGTGAGCGTCGTCACCCCCACACCGGCGCACTTCGGGATAGCGCGTGATTTCCTCGAATCCGGGGCCCATGTGCTGGTCGAAAAGCCGATCACGGAGACGCCGCAGGAAGCCCGGGAGCTGATCGAGCTCGCCGCCCGCCGCGGCCGAATCCTGCAAGTGGGGCACCTCGAGCGCTTCAATTCGGCGATCCTGGCCGCCGAGCCGCATCTGCGGGCGCCGCGCTTCGTCGAGTGCCACCGGCTGGCGCCATACCGCGAGCGGGGCACTGACGTAAACGTGGTCTTGGACCTCATGATCCACGACATCGATATCGTCCAAACGATCGTCGGCGCGCCGGTCAAGACCATCGATGCGGTTGGGACGGCAGTCTTTTCCGAGGACATCGACATCGCAAATGCGCGCATCACCTTCACGAACGGGTGCGTCGTCAACGCAACAGCCAGTCGCGTCAGCTTGAAAACCGAGCGCAAGATGCGCATCTTTGAGGATGACGCCTACCTGTCGCTGGACCTGCAGCAGAAAATCCTGACAGTCATCCGCAAGCGCAGCCCCGCAGAGCCGCCAGGGCCGCTGCCGGTCACCATCGAGGAGCAGAGCCTGGATCAAGGGGATGCGTTGCAGGCGGAGATCGACTCCTTCCTGACCTCCATCCGCAGCGGCCGTCGGCCCGTCGTCACGGGCGAAGCCGGCCTCATGGCGCTCGACACCGCCATGCGGATTACGGAGCAGGTTCGCAGGTCCGCGGCCGAGCGGCGGCACATGGGAGAGCAGGCCGATGCCGCAGCAACCTGAGCATTTCCACCACGAGCCACGCCTCGTCACTCTGGCTGCGATCCAGATGGCGTGCGGATGGGATGTCAATGCCAACATCGAGAAGGCCGAGCAACTGGTACGGACGGCGGCCGCGCGCGGGGCACAGATCATCCTGCTGCCGGAGCTCTTCGAGACGCCTTACTTCTGCATCGAGCAGGATGCACGGCATCTGAAGCTCGCACGCACTGTCGAGGACAACCCCGCGGTGCGGCATTTCAGTGCGGTGGCGCGCGAGCTCGGCGTGGTCCTGCCCATCAGCTTCTTCGAACGGGCCGGCCTCGCGTATTTCAACTCGGTCGCCATCCTCGATGCGGACGGCTCGCGGCTCGGCATCTACCGCAAGTCGCATATTCCCAATGGACCGGGATACCAGGAGAAGAGCTACTTCAGTCCCGGCAATACCGGCTTCAAGGTCTGGCAGAGCCGGCATGCGCGCATCGGAGTGGGTATCTGCTGGGATCAGTGGTTCCCCGAAGCCGCGCGCGCGATGGCGCTCGCCGGCGCGGAGATTCTGCTGTATCCCACCGCGATCGGCACCGAGCCGCCGCCTGCGCTACCGGTGAATTCCCGCGATCACTGGCAGCGAACCCAACAGGGTCACGCGGCTGCGAACCTGATGCCTCTCGTTGCGGCGAATCGCTACGGTCTCGAACGCTCGCAGCAGGACCCCGAGGGGCTCTACATTCGCTTCTACGGCTCTTCCTTCATCGCCGATGCGATGGGCGCGAAGGTCGCGGAGGCCCCCGAGGAGGGGGATGCCGTGCTCACGGCCTCGTTCGATCTCGAGCAGACCGCCGCCGCGCGGGACAACTGGTTCGTCTTTCGCGACCGTCGGCCGGACCTGTACGGTGCGTTGACTTCACTCGATGGAATCGTCAGGACTTGACGGCGACCTTCAGTGCTTGTCGATCCATGCGACCGCGTCCTTTAGCTCTTTTACAAAGCGCGCGTATTCGCTGCGACGCTGCGCGTCGTCGGGGACGCGAAGCAGGAACGAGGGGTGAATCGTCACCCAAAGGTGCGCCGTTGCCGAGAGCCTGGTCGGGGAGCCCCGAAGCTGCGAGACGATGACCGGGTGGCCCAGGAGCGCGCGCGCGGCCGTTCCGCCGAGCGCCATCACGAGCTTCGGCGCGACGAGCCGTAGCTCTTCGCCGAGCCACCAATGGCAAGCTTCGATCTCGGTCGCGCTCGGCTTGATGTGCAGCCGCCGTTTGCCGCGAGGCTCGAATTTGAAGTGCTTCACCGCGTTGGTGATATAGACGGAGTCGCGCCCCAGTCCCGCGTCTTGCAGCGCCCGGTCGAGAATCGTGCCAGCCGGTCCGACGAAGGGGTGGCCGCGCAGATCTTCGGAGTCCCCCGGCGCTTCACCGACCAGCATCAGACGCGCGGGCACCGCGCCTTCGCCCGGCACGCCCTGCGTCGTCGCTTTCCAGAGCGTGCAGCGACGGCACTCGTTTACTGCGCCACGCAGCTCAGCCAGTGATACGAGAGTACGTGCGCCAGTGAGCCCGCCTTCTTCCTCACGGCCGGCCCGTGCACGCCTCGATAGCGGCTCGGATTCCTCGGTCGTCATCGTCTCCGTTCAATGACTGACCGCCACGGTTGGTTCCGGAAAAGATATTTCCGGAAAGGTATGGAGGCGGGGGGAATCGAACCCCCGTCCGTAAGTCCTAGACTTCAGCATCTACGTACGTATCCCACTCTTTGGTTCTCACGCTGCGCTACCCGAGGGGCAGGGAAGACGCCGCGCCAGCGGACGGTGACTCTTAACGGTCCGGCCCGTCGCACGCCGGATCGCGATCCTGTGAACGCGTCCCCTGATTCGGTCGCACAGGCACGAGCCGGTCAGAGGTCAGCTGCGTTTAGGCAGCTAAGGCGTAGTTGTCGTCGTTGGCAACTATGAGATTGCAGCGTGATTTACGAGGGCACTGCGCCTCGGTACGCCCCTGAAGGTTCGCAACCCACGTCGAAACCGGTCGCCCCCAAAGGTCTCCATAGGATACCCGAAGACGTCTCGGCGCGCTGAGGGATCTCCGCCGTGGCCGCGCTCGAGCCCCGCCGCTCGTCGCCGATCCGCGGCAGTTCCCAGCGCTGGCGCATTCCGGTAAGGTCGCGCGCTCTTTAGGCCCCCACGCACAGCACCAACGGGGGCGCAGGGTCGGGTCGGTCTTAGGGAGGCGCACTGAATGGTCAAGAAGAGCATCGCGGCCATGGGTGTCGCGCTGATGGCTCACGGTTTGGCTCAGGCAGCGGATTCAGCGGCTGCCAACGCGGAGCTTGCGGCAACGGCATCCGGGACAACAACATCTGCGGCAACTCGAGCCGGCACCGCAACACCGCAACCGGCTGACGCCGGGACCTGGGCTGCGCAGGGACAGCTCGGGCTCATCGTGACCACCGGCAACACGACTGCGAAGAGCGGCAACGCGACCTTCAGCGCGGCCCACGTGATGGGTCGCTGGACGGTCGGTGCCGGGGTCGCAGCGCTCTACGCCAGCACGGGCCACGTCAGCACTCAGCAGGACCTGAACGCCAATGTGCAGGCAGACCTGGCGCTGAGCAAGCGCACCTTCTGGTTCTCGAACGCGCGCTGGGATCGCAATCTCTTCAGCGGCTTCGCCTACCAGGAGAGCGTCGCGAGTGGCGGCGGCTTCAAGTTCGTCGAGACGCCTGCAACGCTCCTCGCCGGCGAGCTCGGAGCGGGATACCGCCGCGAGGAGCCGGAAATCCTGACGACCGGGCTGCTCGGGGATGTCGTCTTGCGCCAGCGCGAGGCCGTGGTGAACGATGCCGTGTTGGAGGTGGGCCTGAATTACTCGCACTCGATCACGCAGTCGACCAAAGTAGTGAACGCGCTGCTCGTCCAATATGGCTCGAGCGACACCACGACCACCGACAACCTGTCTCTGCAGGTCAAAGTCGACGCCACACTGTCGTTGGCCGTGGGTATGCAGCTGGTGAGCAACACTAGCCCGCCGCCCGGCAGCGCCAAACATACCGACACACTGATGACGGTGAATCTCGTCTACGCGCTGAAGAACCCGAAGCTTGCGGCGAGCTCCGCCGCGCCCGCGCTGGTGAGTGGCTTCAACCTGCCTTGAGGCGCTAGCCGCGCTTGAGGAGCCGTGCTTTGTCGCGCTGCCAGTCGCGGTCCTTCTCGACGGCGCGCTTGTCGTGTTGCTTCTTGCCTTTGGCGAGCCCCACCTCGAGCTTCGCCCGGCCAGCCTTCCAGTAGAGCTCGAGCGGCACGATCGTATATCCCTTGCGCTCGACGGCACCGATGAGCCCGGAGAGCTGGCTGTGATGCAGGAGGAGCTTGCGCGTGCGTACCGGGTCGGCGACCACGTGGCTGGAGGTCGATGGAAGGGGAGAGAGGTGCGCGCCGATGAGGAACGCCTCGCTGCCGCGCAGATAAACATAGGCCTCTTTGAGCTGGGCGCGGCCGGCGCGCATGGCCTTGACCTCCCAGCCCTGCAGGACGAGCCCGGCCTCGTAGCGCTCCTCGATGAAGTAATCGAAGCGCGCCTTGCGGTTCTCGGCGATCAGGCGGGGGGCGGTAGCGGCCTTGGCTGGCATGGACGGCTGCGGACGAAGGTCTCAGTAGAGCGGGGGCGCCATTGTATTGGGAAGCTTGTCGCCGGGGCGGCGATATTGGGACAATCACGCCCATGCGAGAGGTCAAGCGCTCGGCGCTCGTCGCCCAGCCGCCGAGCCGCCTATTCGCGCTCATCAACGATATCGAGAGCTATCCGCGCTTCCTGCCGTGGTGCACCCACGCGCGCGTGCAGTCGCGGACGGAGCACGAGATCGTGGCAACGATCGGCGTCAAGAAAGGGCCGCTGCACGGCGAGTTCACCACCCGCAACGAGCTCGAGCCCGACAAGCGAATTCTGATGCACCTCGTGGACGGTCCTTTCAAAATGCTCGAGGGTCAGTGGCTGCTGACGCCGATCGGTCCGGATGGGTGCCGTGTGGAATTGACCATGCGCTTCGCATTCAGAAGCACCCTGTCGGCCATGATGTTCGAGAGCAAGTTCGCCGAGACGGTCGGCTCGCTGGTCGAAGCATTCGTGGTGCGCAGCCGAGCGGAGTCGGCGTCTGCCGTGCAGGGCGGGTCGGCGAATCCGTGAGCCCCGGTGCGGCGAAGCATTGCCTGGTGGCTTATGCCGACTCTGCGCGCCAATACCTGTGGCCCGTCGTCCTGTCCGCCGAAGCCACCATAGCCGAGGCGATCGCAGCCGCCCGCCGCCAGGCTCAGGATGCCGAGGTTCCGTGGGACAGCGCCCCCGTCGGTATCTTCGGCGAGCCTCGTAGCCGCACCGACGTCCCTGGCGAAGGCGACCGCATCGAACTCTACAGGGCCCTTCCTGACGACCCTAGAGCGCGCCGCAGAGCCCAGTCGGGGCGTCGTGCGAAAGCGAGTAAGTAAGCGGGGCCTCAGAAGATACTGAATTTGTTCGTCGGCGGGAGTCGGCCCGGTCCGTACGGCCGGCCCTTAGGCACGTTGTACAGCGCCAGGCGCTGCACCTTGTCGCCATTGAAATAGACGATGACCCGGCTCTCGATCGGTCGGTGAACGTGGCCGTGCTTGAAGTAGTAGATGTAGTCCCACCGCTCGTTGTCGAAGACATCCTGCACCATGGGCGTACCGAGGATGTAGCGCACCTGGCTGCGGGTCATGCCCACCTTCAACTGGCCCACGGCCTTGCCATCGAGGTAGTTGCCTTGCTGAATGTCCATGCGATACACGCAGCCGGTGAGCCCGACGAAGACGGTGAGCAGGGTGAGCGCGAGCAGGCGCAGACGCGCCGTCGGGCCGGAAAAAGAGTTCAGGAGTTCACGTCGCATGGAGGTCCGTAGGAGGGGAAAATGCGCAATAATGGGCGGCGATGATACCTGATCGCGAATCCGCCGCGGCCGATCCCATGCGCAGCGCGGTCCGCGGGAGATGACGCGGTGGAAGGCAAGGATCTCCGTAAAGCGGGCCTGAAGGTGACGCTGCCTCGCCTGAAGATCCTCGAGATCCTCGAGGGCAGTGCGACGCGGCATATGTCAGCCGAGGACATCTACCGCACCCTGCTCGAGTCGAACGAGGACATCGGGCTCGCCACGGTTTACCGGGTACTCACTCAATTCGAGGCCGCGGGCCTCGTGACCCGCCATCACTTCGAGGACGGGATGGCGGTGTTCGAGCTCAACCAGGGTACGCATCACGATCATATCGTCTGCCTGGACTGCGGCCGCGTCGAAGAGTTCATGGATGCCGGCATAGAAGAGCGCCAGACGGCCGTCGCCCAGAGGCTGGGCTTCACCATCCGCGATCATTCCCTGATCCTGTACGGCAACTGCCGCAAGACCCACTGTCCCTACCGCCGCGCGCCCAAGCGCTTGCCCGCCACCTGAAGCATCTCGCGCGCATGTTCGCGCGCCTTGGAGGTGACGTCCACCCCGCCGAGCATGCGCGCGAGCTCCTCTATCCGATCTTCATCGGAGAGCACCGTCACTGACGTGCGTGTGGTTTTGCCGTCAGTCACCTTTGCGACGCGCAAGTGATGGTGGCCCTGCGAGGCGACCTGCGGCAGGTGCGTGACGCACAACACCTGGCTGCGCTCGCCGAGGGCGCGCAGCTCGCGCCCGACGATCTCCGCTACAGCACCGCCAATGCCGGAATCGACCTCGTCGAAGACCATGCTGCGGGCCTCCTGCGTGCTGCTCGCAACCTGCACGGCGAGGGAAAGGCGCGAGAGCTCGCCGCCGGAGGCGATCTTCGCGAGCGCGCGCGGCGGCTGTCCTGGATTCGTACTGACACGCAGCTCGACGTCATCGAGCCCGTGCTGTGCCGGCTCTGCAGTCCGCGCCTGCGCCACATCGACCTCGAGACGGCCACCCGACATCCCGAGAGTCTGCATGCGCGCGGTGATGTTTTTGGCGAGTGCGACCGCTGCGGCGGCCCGCTTTGCCGAGAGCGTCTGGGCCTGCTCACGGTAGCAGTCGAGAGCCGCCGACAGCTCCTTGCGCAACACCGCGAGATCGACTTCGGCCCGCTCCAGCTCCTCGAGCTCAGCAGCGAGCTGCGCGCCGCGCGGTAACAGCTCGAGCGGCGTCACACGGTTTTTTCGTGCCAGCTCTTCGATTGCGGCCAGACGCTTCTCGACCTCGTGTTGGCGCTGGGTATCCATCTCCAGGCTCTCGCCATAGCGCTCGAGCTCGCGCGCGGCCTCGCGGATCTGCACTGCCGCCTCCTCCGCCAGGGCGACCACGGGTGCGAGTTTTGGATCGAGCGCCGAGCCTGCGCGCAGCGGCTGCAGCGCGCGGCTGACGCTCGCATGCGCGTTGGAGTCCTCACCTTGGTAGAGCGCCGCCAGCGCGGTCTGCGCGGCCTCGGCCAGACGTCCACGGTTCATCAGCCGCGAACGCTCCTCCGCCAGGCGGGCGACCTCGCCTTCCTCGAGTCTGAGCGCTTGCAGCTCGCCCACCTGGTACTTCAGCAATTCGAGCTTTGCCTCGCGATCGCGCGCGCGGCTTTCGAGCCCTAGCGTCCGCTCCAGCATCTCGCGCCACACGCGGTAGGCGATTCCCACCTGTCCGGCCAGGGGCTCCAGCCGTCCGTAAGCATCGAGCAGCTCGCGCTGCGCGGCAGCACGGGTCAGCGACTGGAATTCGTGCTGACCGTGGATGTCGACGAGGATGCTGCCCGCCTCGCGCAGGAGCTGCACCGGCACGGACTGGCCGTTGAGGTACGCGCGGGAGCGCCCGTCGGCGGAAAGTACCCGGCGGACGATGAGCTCACCGGCGCCGTCGATCGACTGTTCCTCCAGCCAGCGCGTCAGTCCTGCCGGTGCCTTGCCGAGATCGAAAGTGGCGGCGATTTCGGCCCGCTCGGCGCCGTGTCGGATCATCTCCGGCCCGCCGCGGCCGCCGGCGAGCAGCTGCAAGGCGTCTACCAGGATCGATTTGCCCGCGCCGGTCTCGCCGGTGAGCACGGTGAGCCCGGGGCGAAGCTCGAGCTCGATGGCCTGAATGATGGCGAAGTCGCGGACCTGCAGGCGGATGAGCATGGGGGGCCTCGGCTCAGCGCTCGGCGTTGCCGCGGCCCCAATGGAGCTTCGAGCGCAGCAGGCGAAAATAGTCGTGGCCGCTGGGGTGCAGCAGCGTGATCCGCTCGCCGGCGGGCTTGACCTCCAACCGATCCCCAGGCGCCATCTCCCCGAGGATCGCACCGTCGCAGGTCACTTGCGCGCGGGTGTCGGGCCGCTGCAGGAGCTCGAACTGGACCACTGCGCTCGCCGAGACCACGATCGGGCGGTCGGAGAGCGTATGCGGACAGATCGGCGCGAGGACGAGGGCGTCGAGGTGCGGCTCGATGATCGGGCCGCCGCAGGAAAGGGCGTAGGCGGTCGAGCCGGTCGCGCTCGCGACGACGATGCCATCGCCGGCGTGCGTGTTGACATATCGCCCGTCAACCCGAGTCTCGAAGTCCAGCATGCGTCCGGTCGCCAATTTCTGCAGCACCACATCATTGAGTGCGAGCGCTTCCGCGACCGCGCCGCCCGACTGGCGCAGGCAGGCGGCAAGCAGCGGGCGCTCATCGGCCTCGAGCCGGCCCTCGAGCGCGGCATCGACGCAGCCGAGCATGTCCTGGGGCATCACGTCGGTCAGAAACCCGAGCCGTCCGCGATTGATGCCGAGAAGGGGTACGCCATGGCGGGCGACGAGGCCCGCCGCGTACAGCAGGGTGCCATCGCCACCCACAGCAATCATGAGATCGGCGCGGCGGCCGAGCTCCGCTTCCGGCACCCGCAGCGTCGCGGCTGCCGGGTCCGCCAGAGTGTCGCCGACGGCGGCTGCCTCGCTGACGAGCACCGCGACCTGGCGGGTCGCCAGATGGGCCAGCAAGGCGTGCGCGGACTCCGCAACGCGCGAGTCCGTGAATCTGCCGACCAGCGCGCACGTGCGGACGGGGAGGGCCATCCGCAGGATCGTAGCAGGACGGCAAGGTGCTTGCTTGACGGTCGCCTCGGCCGTCTATAGTTTGGGATGTAGGGTTCGACAGCTATGACAGTAGAAGGGCGAGAAGAGCAACTCACCGAGCGGGCGCAACACCTGCTGCGGGCGCTCATCGAGAGCTATATACGCGACGGCCAGCCCGTCGGCTCCCGCTCTCTGTCGCGAGAGTCGGGTCTGCAGCTCTCCTCGGCGACCATCCGCAACGTCATGGCTGACCTCGAGCAGCTGGGCTTCGTCGCCTCGCCGCATACTTCAGCGGGACGCATTCCAACCGACAAGGGGTATCGGTTCTTCGTCGACACGCTGCTGCACGTGCGGCCGGTCGAGGAGGCCGCCGCTGCCGAGATCCGCCGTCAGCTCGAGGGCCGCCAGGTCGAGGCGGCGCGCGAAAGCTCGAAGGACCTCATCGCCACCGTATCGCAACTGCTTTCGAGCGTGACCCATCTCGCCGGCGTCGTGACGCTGCCGCGCGCCGCGGAGGCTTCGATCACCCAGATCGAGTTCGTCGCCCTGTCGGAGAACCGCGTGCTCGTTGTATTGGTCTACGGCGAGCGCGAGGTCCAGAACCGCATCATCCAGCTCGAGCGGTACTACTCGCCCGACGAGCTCAAGCGCGCCTCCAACTTCCTCAACGAGCAGTTCCGCGGCCGCTCGCTGGCGCAGGTGCGCCAGGAAATCCTGCGGCAGCTCAGTGAGACCCGCGCCCACATGAATCAGGTCATGCTGGACGCTATCTCGATGGCGCAGCATGTATTCGAGGCCGGCGCCAGCGGCGAGGACCGGCTCGAGTACGTCATCAAGGGCGAGACCAATCTCATGGGGGTCGGGGAGCTCTCGAGCGTCGAGAAGCTGCGGCGGCTGTTCGAAGCGTTCAACGAGAAGCGCGATTTCCTGCACCTGCTCGACAACAGCCTGCGGGCCGAGGGGGTGCAGATCTTCATCGGCCACGAGTCCGGGTTCCAGATCCTGGATGACTGCAGCGTGGTGACGGCGCCGTACGGCTCGCCGGATTCGGTCGTCGGCGTGCTCGGGGTCATCGGCCCGACGCGCATGGCCTACGAGCGGGTGATCCCCATCGTCGACATGACCGCAAAGCTTCTCGGCGCCGCCTTGAATTCCCGGCGCTAAGGACTATTACAATTGGCGGCCTCGCGGGGACGGCCCTGGGGCGCTGAATGACTTGGCCTGCGCACGTCGCTGGCGGGGTGACCCTGGGCGCTTGCACTACTTGGCTTCATAGCTTTTGGGGAGATTGCTGGATGAGTACGGAGGAGAACGGCGAGCGAGCGGCTTCTGATGCGCAAGCGGCCGCAATGGGCGACTCGGCATCGCCGCTGGCGGAGCTCGAGCGCTTGCAGCAGGCCCTCGGTGAGGCCGAGGAGCGCGCGCGCGGCCATTGGGAACAGTACCTGCGCGCCGTAGCTGAGCTCGATAACGTGCGCAAGCGCGCGCAGCGCGACATCGAAGCGGCCAATCGCTATGGCCTGGAGAAGTTCGCCGCCGAGCTGCTGCCCGTACGCGATAGCCTGGAGCTCGCCGTGCAGAGCGCCGACCAGGCAGAGGTCGATGCGCGCAGCCTCAAGCGGGGCCAGGAGGCCACGCTGCAACTCCTAGCCAAGGCGCTGGAGCGGCTCGGCCTCACGCCGATCACCCCCGTCGGAGAGCCCTTCGATCCGACCCGACACGAGGCGATGCTGGCCCAGGAGTCGGCCACCGCCAAGCCCAACACGGTGCTGCAGGTGGTGCAGACGGGTTACGAGCTCAACGGCCGGGTCGTACGCCCGGCGCGGGTGATCGTGGCCAAGGCACCGGCCTAGGCCTCGAGCGGCGGGCCAATCGCGCCCAAAAGGTGCCGTCCGGGCTTGAATCGGCGCCGCGAACACCCAGAAAGTGCATCGACATCATCCCCCTTTGGAAAGAGATTCTGGCGGAGTAGACACATGGCAAAGGTAATCGGTATCGACCTCGGCACGACCAATTCGTGCGTGGCCATCATGGAGGGTGGCAAGCCCCGCGTGATCGAGAACAGCGAGGGCGACCGTACCACCCCATCGATCGTCGCCTTCACGAAGGACAACGAGGTGCTGGTCGGCCAGCCGGCCAAGCGTCAGGCAGTCACCAATCCGCAGAACACCCTTTTCGCGATCAAGCGGCTCATCGGACGCAAGCTCGAGGACGAAGTGGTCCAGCGCGACGTGAAGATGGTGCCCTACAAGATCGCGCGTGCGGATAACGGCGACGCGTGGGTTGAGGTGCAGGGCAAGAAGATGGCGCCGGCGGAGATTTCCGCCCGGGTCCTCATGAAGATGAAGAAGACGGCGGAGGATTACCTCGGCGAGCCTGTGACGGAGGCCGTGATAACCGTTCCTGCCTACTTCAATGACTCGCAGCGCCAGGCCACCAAGGATGCCGGACGTATCGCCGGCCTCGAGGTGAAGCGCATCATCAATGAGCCGACGGCAGCCTCCCTTGCCTATGGCCTCGACAAGCAGGGCGGCGACCGCAAGATCGTGGTCTACGACCTCGGTGGCGGCACGTTCGACGTCTCCATCATCGAGATCGCAGAAGTCGACGGCGAGCGGCAGTTCGAGGTGCTTTCCACCAACGGCGACACGTTCCTCGGCGGCGAGGACTTCGATCTCCGGATCATCAATTTCCTCGCCGAGGAATTCCTGAAGGAGTCCGGCGTCGACGTGCGCAAGGATCCGCTGGCCATGCAGCGCCTGAAGGAAGCGGCCGAGAAGGGCAAGATCGAGCTCTCTTCCACGCAGCAGACCGACATCAATCTGCCGTACATCACCGCGGATGCCTCGGGGCCGAAGCACCTCAACATCAAGCTGACCCGGGCGAAGCTCGAGGCGCTGGTGGAGGATCTGGTACAGAAGACCATCGTGCCTTGCCGCATCGCCCTGAAGGACGCGGGAGTCTCCGCGAGCGACGTCGCGGAAGTCATCCTGGTTGGCGGCCAGACGCGCATGCCGCTGGTGCAGAAGTACGTGAAGGATTTCTTCGGGCGAGAGCCGCGTAAGGACGTGAATCCGGACGAGGCGGTTGCCGTTGGCGCGGCCATCCAGGCCGGAGTGCTCGCGGGCGAGGTCAAGGACGTGCTGCTGCTCGATGTCACGCCGCTGTCGCTCGGCATCGAGACGCTGCACGGCGTGATGACCAAGCTGATCGAGAAGAACACCACCATTCCGACCAAGGCGTCGCAGACGTTCTCCACGGCCGACGACAACCAGACCGCCGTGACCATTCACGTGCTGCAGGGCGAGCGCGATCGTGCGGCGGACAACAAGTCACTGGGCAAGTTCGATCTCAGCGACATTCCTTCCGCTCCGCGCGGCATGCCGCAGATCGAGGTCTCCTTCGACATCGATGCCAACGGCATTCTCAATGTCTCCGCCAAGGACAAGGCCACCGGCCGCGAGCAGAAGATCGTGATCAAGGCCTCGAGCGGACTGACCGAGGACGAGATCAAGCGGATGGTCCGCGACGCCGAGGCGCATGCCGCCGAGGACAAGCGCTTCCGCGAGCTGGTCGACACGCGAAACAAGGCGGATGGCATGATCCACGCCGTCGAGAGGAGCCTGAAGGACCTCGGCGAGAAGGTGGATGCGGCCGAGCGCGCCAAGGTCGAAGCCGCGATCTCGGATCTGCGCACGGCGCTCAAGAGCGATGACCGCGAGCGTCTCGAGAAGAAGACCGAGGCGCTTGCCCAGGCATCCGCGGGAATCGCGCAGCGCGCCTACTCGGCCGGACAGGCAGGCCCCGAGGCGGGCGCCGCTGGTGGTGGCGAGGCGCAGTCCTCCTCCGGACAGACGGGCGGTGCGGGCGGTCAGCCCGGACGCGACGACGTGGTCGATGCGGAGTTCGAGGAAGTGAAAGACAAGGGCCGCAAGGCGAGTTAGTCTCTGCGGCCAGTGGACGACTAAAGCAAATCAAGAAGCGGCCCAGGGCCGTTCCTGGGCCGCGGGATCGAAGGCGGCGAGTCGGCTGGCCGGTAAAAGCGCCGGAGGCGTCTCTTAGCCAATCAACTCAGTACGCGAGATGTCCAAAGCTGATTACTACAAGATACTCGACTTACCGAGGACGGCTACCGAGGCGGAGATCAAGAAGTCCTATCGCCGCCTCGCCATGAAGTATCACCCCGACCGGAATCCCAACGACAAGGAGGCCGAGGAGCGCTTCAAGGAGGCGAAGGAGGCCTGCGAAGTACTCACCGATCCGCAGAAGCGCGCCGCGTACGATCAGTACGGCCATGCCGGCGTGGAGGCCGCTGCGGCCGGCGCGCGCGCGCGCGCCGGCGCGGGCTTTGGTCCCGGCGATGCCTTCAGTGACATCTTCGGCGACGTCTTCGGCGACATCTTCGGAAGTGCGCGCCGCGGTGGCCGTTCCCAGGCGTTTCGCGGCGCGGACCTGCGTTACGAGGTCGAGCTCGAGCTCCCCCAGGCGGTCTTCGGCCACACGCTGGAGATCGAGGTCCCGAAGCTCTCCGAGTGCGAGACCTGTCATGGCACCGGCGCGGCCAAGGGCAGCTCACCGGCGGCCTGCGATACCTGCGGCGGGTCGGGGCAGGTGCGCATTTCGCAAGGGTTTTTCCAGCTGCAGCAGACCTGCCCACGCTGCCGCGGCACCGGCACGATCGTCAAGAATCCATGCGATACCTGCCTCGGGCAGGGACGCGTGCGCCGCAGCCGCAAGCTCTCGGTGAAAGTTCCGGCCGGAGTCGACACCGGCGATCGGATCCGTCTCACCGGCGAGGGAGAGGCGGGGCGCAACGGTGGACCGCCAGGGGATCTGTATGTCGAGGTCCACGTGCGCGAGCACTCGATCTTCGAGCGTGACGGCGAGCACTTGAGCTGTGAGGTGCCGATCAGCTTCGCCACCGCGGCACTCGGAGGTACCGTGGAGGTGCCGACTCTCGACGGCGATGTGACCTTGAAAATCCCGGCGGAAACCCAGTCCGGGCGCGTATTTCGGCTACGCGACAAGGGCGTCAGGCCGGTGCGCAGCAACTCGCGCGGCGATCTCTTCTGTCGAGTCGCTGTGGAGACGCCGGTTCATCTCTCCGCCGAGCAACGGGAGCTGATCCACCAGCTCGAGGAGTTACTGCAGAAAGACCGGAATCGGCATGCGCCGCGCGAGAAGGGGTTCTTGGAAGGGGTCAAGCGCTTCTTCTCGGGCGCCTGAGAATCCCGTGGTGACGCAGGCGCGGGCTGTCATCGTCGGAGTAAGCGGCCGCATGGGCCGGGCGCTCGTGCGCGTGGCATCTGAGCTTCCCGCGGTACGGATCACCGCGGCGGTCGCCAGAGCGGGCAGCGCCAGTGTCGGCCGCGATGCCGGCGTGCTCGCGGGCATCGAGCCCCTCGGCGTCGAAGTCACGAGCGATCTGCCGGCGGCACTTGCCGTGGCGGACGTCGCGATCGACTTTTCGCAGCCGCATGCGACTCGCGCCAACATTGCCGCCTGCCGCGCTGCGCACACGCCGCTGCTCATCGGCACCACCGGCTTCGCGGCGGAACTGACGGAGTCGGAGCTCGATGCCGCGGCGGGCGACATTCCGCTGCTCCTGGCGCCTAATACCAGCCTTGGCGTGGCGCTCCTGATAGAGCTCGTCCGGCGCGCGGCGCGCTCCCTGCCCCCGGAGTTCGACGTAGAGATCATCGAGGCGCACCACCGGACGAAGCAGGATGCCCCGTCGGGAACCGCATTGGCGCTCGCCCGCGCCGCGGGCGAGGGTCGGGGCCTGGAAGCCCAGCAGGCGCTCTCGGGGGCTTGCGCCGGGGGGAACGGGCCGCGGCGGCAGGGAGAGATCGGGTTCGCCGTCGTGCGCGGCGGTGACATCGTCGGAGAGCATACCGTGCTCTTCGCAGGCTCCGGAGAGGAGCTTCGCCTGAGTCATCGGGCGGGCGACCGGGCCCTCTTCGCCCGCGGGGCCCTCACGGCGGCCCGATGGCTCGCGGGTCAGCCGGCGGGCCGCTATGGCATGGGTGATATTGTTCATGAAGATCAATATCTTGGGTAATTGTTTGCGGCTTTTTGCGCCTTCGGAGCCCGGGGATTTTTTCCGTGGACACCCGGGCGTTCGGACCGTAAAATTTCGCCATAATCCGAGTACGGATTAGTCCATGCAGGGCGGGAGGATGTTCGTGAGAACTCCTCCCGCTTTGTATATGCGCAGTTTGTGCATGGGCGCAAAGTCGCCTGCGGCGCTTTGCGCGAGCGCGCTGCACGAGCTCATTTCGTCCCGCGGCCCCGGGAACGGCCCGGGGCCGCTCACGCGATCGCTTTCGAGCGGGGCGGGGTGGTTGCAACATAACGAGGTGTTTTTGAAGTGAGTCAACCCGCTGTACTGGCGCTCGCGGATGGAACCATCTTCCGCGGCCAGTCGATTGGTGCCAAGGGCAACACCACGGGCGAAGTCGTTTTCAATACCGCATTGACGGGATATCAGGAGATCCTCACCGACCCGTCATACGCCCGCCAGATCGTCACACTCACCTGTCCGCACATCGGCAACACCGGCGGCACGCCGGAAGATCTCGAGTCCGCTCAGATCTACGCCGCCGGCCTCATTATCCGCGATCTGCCGCCGCGAGCGAGTAGCTGGCGCGCCAACGAGTCGCTGAGCGAGTTCCTGGAACGCGGACGCATCGTGGCAATCGCAGGTATAGACACGCGACGCCTGACCCGCATCCTGCGTGAGGGGGGCGCACAGGCCGGTTGCATCATGACGGGCGAGCAGGTGGACACCGCCGCGGCGATCAAGGCAGCCGGCAGGTTCCCGGGCTTGAAGGGCATGGATCTCGCCAAGGTCGTTACCACCAAACGCAGCTTCCAGTGGAATGAAGGTAGCGTCTGGCCCGAAAGCGCGCGCGTGCCCATCCGCTCGCATCAGCGGTTGCACGTGGTTGCCTATGACTTCGGTATCAAGCGCAACATCCTGCGGCTGTTGGCGGACTTCGGCTGCCGCATGACGGTCGTTCCGGCGCAGACCAGCGCCGAGGAGACGCTGGCGCTCGCGCCCGACGGCGTCTTCCTCTCCAATGGACCTGGCGATCCCGAGCCGTGCGATTACGCCATCAACGCAACGCGCAAGTTCCTCGAAAGCGACATCCCGGTGTTCGGCATCTGCCTCGGTCACCAGATCCTCGGGCTCGCGTGCGGCGCGCGCACCATGAAAATGAAGTTCGGTCATCACGGCGCCAACCACCCGGTGCAGGACCTGGATTCCGGCCGCGTGTTCATCACCAGCCAGAATCATGGTTTCGCAGTGGATGAAGCGACGCTGCCTGCCAACGTGCGCCCCACGCACCGCTCGCTTTTCGACGGCTCGCTGCAGGGTCTCGCCTTCAATGACCGGCCGGCATTCGGCTTCCAGGGTCATCCCGAGGCGAGCCCGGGCCCGCACGACCTGAAGCCGCTCTTCGAGCGCTTCAACCACCTGATGCTGCGGCGGCTCCAGGCCCAACTGCGCCAGGCGGAAGAACAGGCGCGCCGGCAGGGCGGCACGCGCTGACACGCCTGCAGGACTTCCGTGCCCAAACGAACTGACATACAGAGCATCCTCATCATCGGCGCCGGCCCGATCGTCATCGGCCAGGCGTGCGAGTTCGACTATTCCGGCGCGCAGGCATGCAAGGCGCTGCGGGAGGAGGGCTACCGGGTCATTCTGGTCAACTCCAACCCAGCCACCATCATGACCGACCCAGGGATGGCGGACGCCATCTACATCGAGCCGGTCAACTGGCGCACGGTGGCGCGCATCATCGAGAAGGAGAGTCCCGATGCACTGCTGCCCACCATGGGCGGACAGACGGCACTCAACACGGCGCTCGATCTCGTTCGCGAGGGCGTGCTGGAGAAACACGGCGTCGAGCTCATCGCCGCCTCCAGGGCGGCTATCGATATGGCAGAGGACCGTGAGCTCTTCCGCAATGCCATGCGAGAGATCGGGCTGGAGACACCGCGCTCGCAGATCGCCCGCAGCCTCGATGACGCGTTCACCATCGCCACGGCAATAGGCTATCCGGTCGTGATCCGCCCGTCGTTTACGCTTGGCGGCAGCGGCGGCGGCATCGCCTACAACCGCGAGGAGCTCGAGGACATCGTGGCGCGCGGGCTCGACGCCTCGCCGACCTCCGAGGTACTGCTCGAGGAGTCCGTGATCGGCTGGAAGGAATTCGAAATGGAGGTGGTGCGCGACCACAAGGATAACTGCATCATCGTCTGCTCCATCGAGAATCTGGACCCGATGGGCGTGCACACCGGTGATTCGATCACGGTCGCGCCCGCCCTGACTCTGACTGACAAAGAATATCAGCGTATGCGCGATGCTTCGATCGCCGTGCTGCGCAAGATCGGCGTCGATACGGGCGGCTCGAACGTGCAGTTCGCGGTGAGCCCGTATGACGGGCGCCTGCTCGTGATCGAAATGAATCCGCGCGTGTCGCGCTCCTCCGCGCTCGCTTCCAAGGCGACGGGCTTTCCGATCGCCAAGATCGCCGCAAAGCTCGCCGTCGGTTACACGCTCGATGAGCTCAAGAACGACATCACGGGCGGGGCGACGCCGGCTTCCTTCGAGCCGTCGATCGATTATGTGGTGACCAAGGTCCCGCGCTTCACCTTCGAGAAGTTTCCGGCTGCCAACGATCGCCTGACGACACAGATGAAGTCGGTGGGCGAGGTGATGGCCATCGGCCGCACGTTCCAGGAGTCGTTGCAGAAGGCGCTGCGTGGGCTCGAGACCGGTCTCGACGGGCTCTCACCCATCGTCAAGCTTCCCCTCGATGAGGACGGCGAGACGAAGCTCGCACACGAGCTGCGCGCACCGGGACCCAACAGGCTGCTCTATGTTGCCGATGCGTTTCGCGCCGGCTGGACATTCGAGCGCATCTCAGACCTGACGCGCATCGATCCATGGTTCCTCGCCGAAATCGAGGATCTGATCGCGGAAGAGCGTCGGACCGGCGCGGAAGGCTTCGGCGCCCTTACGGCAGAGCGGCTGCGCGTCCTGAAGCGCAAGGGCTTCTCCGACAGCCGGCTCGGCAGGCTGCTCGATCTGCCGGAGAAAGCGGTGCGCACGAAACGCCATGATCTCGGCATCAGGCCCGTCTACAAGCGGGTCGACACCTGCGCGGCGGAGTTTGCGACCTCCACCGCCTACCTCTATTCGACCTACGAGGAGGAGTGCGAGGCCCAGCCCACCAGCCGCCGCAAGATCATGATCCTCGGCGGTGGACCCAACCGCATCGGCCAGGGCATCGAGTTCGACTACTGCTGCGTGCACGCGGCGTTGAGTCTGCGCGAGGACGGGTTCGAGACCATCATGGTCAACTGCAACCCTGAGACGGTGTCGACCGACTACGACACCTCCGATCGGTTGTACTTCGAGCCGCTGACACTCGAGGACGTGCTGGAGATCCTGGCGAAGGAGAAACCCGAGGGCGTCATCGTGCAGTTCGGCGGCCAGACGCCGCTGAAGCTCTCGCGCGCACTCGAGGAGGCGGGCGCGCCGATCATCGGCACCTCGCCGGACTCGATCGACGTCGCCGAGGACCGGGAGCGCTTCCAGGCGCTGGTGCGCAAGCTCGGCCTGAAGCAGCCCGCCAACGCGACCGCCCGCACCGAGGATCAGGCGGTGATACTGGCGCGGGAAGTCGGCTTCCCGCTCGTGGTGCGGCCCTCGTACGTGCTCGGCGGCCGCGCGATGGAGATCGTCTTCAACGAGGAGGACCTGCGCGCCTACATGGGCCATGCGGTGCAGGTCTCCAACGACAGCCCCGTGCTGCTCGACCGTTTTCTCGACGTCGCGATCGAGGTTGATGTCGATGCCGTGTGCGATGGCGATGAGGTGCTGATCGGCGGCATCATGGAGCACGTCGAGCAGGCAGGCGTGCACTCCGGCGATTCGGGCTGTTGCCTGCCGCCCAACAGCCTGAGCGCCGATACCCAGGAGAGCCTGCGCGATCAGACCCGCAAGCTCGCCAAGGCGCTCTCGGTCGGAGGTCTGATGAACGTCCAATTTGCGATCCAGAACGGCATCATCTACGTGCTGGAGGTCAATCCGCGCGCCTCGCGGACGGTGCCCTTCGTCTCCAAGGCGACGGGTGTGCCGCTCGCAAAAATCGCGGCGCGGGCTATGACGGGCAAGAAGCTGCGCGACCAAGGCGTGACCGCTGGCCGTGAACCGCCCTATTATTCCGTCAAGGAGGCGGTGTTTCCGTTCGTGAAGTTCCCCGAGTCCGACCCGATCCTCGGCCCGGAGATGAAGTCCACGGGCGAGGTGATGGGCACGGGCCGCACCTTCGGCGAGGCGTATGCGAAAGCGCAAACCGCCTCGGGTGTGACGCTGCCTCGAAAAGGCGTGTGCTTCATCAGCGTGCGTGACCGGGACAAGCCGGGCGCGGTGGAGCTTGCGCGGCGGCTCATTGCCCGTGGCTTCGAGGCGGTGGCAACGGAGGGTACGGCGCGCGCGCTGGCAGAAGCCGGCATCGCCTGCCGCAGAGTAAACAAGGTGCGCGAGGGCCGCCCGCATATTGTAGATATGATCAAGAACGACGAGATCGATCTGATCGTCAACACAACCGAGGGCAAGCTCGCCATACGCGAGTCGAACTCGATCCGCCGCGAGGCGGTGCACCACCGCGTGACCTATTACACGACTCTTGCGGCGGGGCTCGCCACGTGCGAGGCGCTGGATCATCTCGATGAAGTCGAAGTGAACCGCCTGCAGGATCTGCACGAGACGTTGAGGTTAAGGGCATGAAACGCACTCCCATGACCCTGCGCGGCGCCGAGGCGCTGCGCGTCGAGCTCAAGCGTCTAAAGATAGAGGCGCGCCCTACGGTCATCAAGGCGATCGCCGAGGCGCGTGGCCACGGTGACCTGTCGGAGAATGCGGAGTATCACGCCGCACGCGAGCAGCAGAGCTTCATCGAGGGTCGCATCAAAGAGATCGAGATGAAGCTGGCCAATGCCGAGATCATCGACCCGAGCAAGTTGACCAACACCGGCAAAGTGGTCTTCGGCGCGGTGGTGGAGCTGGAGGATCAGGACGGCGGCAATCGCGTCGTCTATCAGGTGGCGGGCGAGGACGAGGCCGACGTCCGCGCGGGCCGCATCTCCATCACTTCTCCCATCGCGCGCGCCCTGGTCGGCAAGTCCCAGGGCGACGTCGTCGATGTATCCGCGCCGGGCGGCATCCACTCATACGAAATCGTCGCCGTCCGTTTCGAGTAAGTGCGAAGGCAAGCAAGCCAATCTAATCAGGGATGACAATTTTTGGCAGCTCGGGCCGCGGGCGATAGAGGACCGCCACGTTGCCGATCCGGTGCACGAGCGAGCTGCCCGTGCGCTGGACCAGGTCCGCGAAGAGCGCATCCCTGGCCTCACGATCCCCGCCGGGTGCCTTGATCTTGATGAGCTCGTGATCGGTGAGCGCACGGTCAGTCTCGCGGGCGACCGCTTCCGTCAATCCGCCCGAGCCCAGCCGAACGACCGGCTGCAATCCGTGGGCGAGGCCGCGAAGATGGCGCCGCTGGCGCTCCGAAAGAGGCGGTCGGGATGACATCACCGGCCAATTATGGGGCACGCTGGACATTGAACAAAGCACGAAGGCCGAGTCAGTCAGCAGCCCAGGGCGCAAGAGATCGATCTGCGCGAAAAATTGCTGCGGCGGGGGCAATCTGCCTCGATCTTGACGCCGCACCGGGGCCTGGAGCCAGTATTCTGGCGGCGCTGCCGGAACGCCCGGTGGACGTGGTGCTTTCAGATATGGTGCCCGCATTGAGCGGTCTGGGGGTCGACCAGCCTGGCCGAGCTCTCTGGCGGAGCTGGCGCTCGTAGGGCGGCCAAGGTCTTGAAGGGCGGCGGAGACGCCCCGATCAAGGTTTTTCAGGGTGCAGGGATTTCAGGTGCCTCATTCCGGACGCGCGGCCGCTTCGCCAAGGTGAAGCTGATCCAGCCGGCGGCGTCACGTTCTCGCAGGCCTGAAATGTATCTGCTGGCCAAGGATTTTCGCTTGGTGTAGCGTGCTCCAAGCCGGACCAGGTTCAGGAGTAGACAAACTGCCGGAAGCCGGCAGCGAGGCCGCATTTGAAGATGAATGATTTGACCAAGAACATCCTTCTATGGGTGGTAATTGTCTTCGTGCTCCTGCTGGTGTTCAGCCGCTACATGCCGAGCGTGAGCCAGCAGGAGGAGATCAAGTACTCCACCTTCTTGAATGATGTGAAGGCGCACCAGGTCGACAGCGTCGTCTTCCAGGGAGAAACGCTCTATGGCGTGATGAAGGACCACACGCAGTTCAAGACCACCAACCCTGAAACCGACTATACGGCTCTCATCGGCGCCCTGGAGAAGAACGACGTCGGCATCGAAGCGCGTCCGCCGAAGCAGCCGAATTTCCTTGCACAGCTCCTGCTGCAGCTGGCGCCGGCGCTGCTTCTCATTCTGGTTTTCGTGTATATGCTGCGGCAGATGCAGGGCGCTTCGGGCGGCCGGGGGGCGATGTCCTTCGGCAAGAGCCGCGCGCGCCTGCTGGGCGAGGATCAGGTGAACGTCACGTTCGCCGATGTGGCGGGAGTTGATGAGGCCAAGCAGGAAGTGTCGGAGATCGTCGACTTCCTCAAGGACCCCGGCAAGTTCCAGAAGCTCGGCGGCAAGATCCCGAAGGGCGTGCTCATGGTGGGCTCGCCCGGCACGGGCAAGACGCTGCTCGCACGCGCCATCGCCGGGGAGGCCAAGGTCCCCTTCTTCACCATCTCCGGCTCGGACTTCGTCGAGATGTTCGTGGGCGTCGGTGCTTCGCGCGTGCGCGACATGTTCGAGCAGGCGAAGAAGCATGCCCCCTGCATCATCTTCATCGACGAGATCGACGCGGTGGGCCGTCACCGTGGCGCGGGCCTGGGCGGCGGTCACGACGAGCGCGAGCAGACGTTGAACCAGTTGCTCGTGGAGATGGACGGCTTCGAAGGCAACGAAGGCATCATCGTCATCGCGGCCACCAACCGTCCGGACGTGCTCGATCCCGCGCTGCTGCGGCCGGGCCGCTTCGACCGTCAGGTGGTCGTGCCGCTGCCGGATGTGCGGGGCCGGGAGCAGATCCTGCGCGTGCACATGCGGCGTGTGCCGCTGGCCGATGATGTGAAGCCGGGGCTCATCGCGCGCGGCACGCCCGGCTTCTCGGGCGCGGATCTCGCCAACCTGGTCAACGAGGCGGCCCTCTTCGCGGCGCGCGCCAACCGGCGCATCGTCGGTATGGAGGAATTCGAGCGCGCCAAGGACAAGATCATGATGGGGGCGGAGCGCCGCTCCATGGTGATGACCGAGGACGAGAAGCGCATGACGGCTTATCACGAGTCCGGCCATGCGATCGTCGGCATGACGGTGCCGGAGCACGATCCGGTTTACAAGGTGACGATCATTCCACGCGGCCGGGCGCTCGGCGTGACACAGTTCCTGCCGGAGCAGGACCGCTACAGCATGTCGAAGCGGCGGCTGGAGAGCGCCATCGCGACGCTCTTTGGCGGACGTATCGCGGAAGAGTTGATTTTCGGGCCGGAGTCGGTGACGACGGGTGCCTCGAACGACATCGAGCGCGCCACGGAGCTGGCGCGCAATATGGTCACGAAGTGGGGCCTGTCGGACAAACTCGGCCCGCTCACGTATTCGGAGGAAACCGGCGAGGTGTTCCTCGGGCGCAGCGTGACGCAGCACAAACAGGTGTCGGATGTCACGGCGCACGCCATCGATGAGGAGGTGCGGCGGGTCATCGAGGGCAACTACCAGCGGGCGCGGCAGGTCCTGGTCAGCTCGCTGGAGAGGCTGCATGCCATGGCGGATGCGCTCATGAAGTACGAGACCATCGATGAGGAGCAACTGAAGGACATCATGGCGGGTAGGCCGCCCAAGCCGCCGGCGGGATGGGACGAGACGCTGTCGAATCGTCCGCCGCGGGCCCCTGCTGAGGGACCCGCTGCGCCGGCGCCTGGTGGCACTGCCATTGGGCCGCCTGCTGGGCAACACTGATACGGAGAGCGCAGGAGCGCAGATTTCGTTCGGGTGTCCGCGAGGGCACGGCCGTGAAATCCCCTTCCGGTCGGGCGCGTGACAACAAAATCGCAGGAGCGATTTTGGACGGCGAATGCCGGCCCGAAGGGCTCGGCGCAGGGACGGAGCCGAGCACTCCGGGCTCCGGCTCGCCCCGCAGGGAGCGGCCCTGGGCCGCGTACCGGCTTGCTTTCGCACGACGCGAATTCCTGACTCCACACGAGATCGCGCGTGGCTACATCACATTCGGTGCTTCATTGTCGGGGGCGGGTGCTCGGGCTCGAGCAGCCTGTGGTCATGGGCGTGCTCAACGTCACGCCGGACTCGTTTTCGGATGGGGGAAGATTCGTGCGGCTGGATGCTGCGGTCGAGCGGGCGCTGCAGATGGCGGAAGAGGGAGCGGCCGTCATCGATGTCGGCGGCGAGTCCACTCGGCCGGGGGCGCAGCCCGTCGACCTCGATGAGGAGTTGCGGCGCGTCATCCCGGTCATCGCCCGGCTCCGCGGTCGCATCCCGGCCATACTTTCCGTGGATACCAGTAAGCCGCAAGTCATGGATGCGGCGGTGGCTGCCGGCGCTGCGATGATCAATGACGTTCGCGCTCTACGCCAGCCCGGCGCCCTGGAAGCCGCAGTGACCTCCGGCTGCGCGGTCTGCCTGATGCACATGCTCGGCGAGCCGCGCACGATGCAGGAATCTCCCAGCTACCATCACGTCGTGGCGGAGGTCCGGCAATTCTTCGAGCAGCGGTTCGAGGCGTGCCTCGTTGCCGGCCTCCCGGCCGAGCGCATCGTGCTCGACCCGGGCTTCGGTTTCGGCAAGACTCGCGCGCACAACCTCGAGCTGCTGCGGCACCTGGGGGATCTGTCGGTGGACGGCCTGCCAATCCTGGCCGGCCTATCGCGCAAATCCCTGGTTGGCGCCCTGACGGGCCGACCCCCGGAGGAACGAGTCCATGGCAGCGTCGCCCTCGCAGTGATTGCCGCCCTGAACGGCGCGAGTATCCTCCGGGTCCACGACGTAGCCGCAACCGTGGATGCTTTGAAGGTAGTGTCTGCGGTGCAAAACAGCTAAGTTGCACCGTGCACTATGCGCACGGCGCAGGCCCTGACCACATAACACGAGGACCGCTCTTGGCCCGAAAGTACTTTGGCACCGATGGAGTGAGAGGCCGTGTGGGGGAACACCCCATGACGGTGGATTTCGCGCTGAATCTGGCCAGCGCCGCGGGTCGGGTGCTCGTGCCCGATGGCGGCACGGTTCTCATCGGCAAGGACACCCGTCTCTCCGGCTACATGTTCGAGTCCGCGCTCGAGGCCGGCTTTGTCGCCTCGGGCGTGAATGTGATGCTGATCGGGCCGTTGCCGACGCCCGGCATCGCCTATATGACGACGCATTTCAAGTGCGACTTCGGCGTCGTCATCAGCGCCTCGCACAACCCTTATGACGACAATGGCATCAAGTTCTTCGATGGCAGCGGCGCGAAGCTCTCCGACGAGCTCGAGGAGCGCATCGAGGCGGAGCTCGCCCAACCCATCATCACCCGCACGTCTCGCGGCCTCGGCCGCGCCACCCGCGTCGACCGCTCGCGGATCCAATATCAGGAGTTTTGCGCCTCTACCATGCCGGACGGCGTCGATCTCACCGGCTTGAAGATCGTCGTGGATTGCGCAAACGGCGCCGCCTACAAGGTCGGCCCGCGCGTGCTCGCCGATCTGGGCGCGGAGATCGTCCCCATCGGCTGCTCGCCGAACGGCCGCAACATCAATGATGGCTGCGGCTCCACGGCTCCCGAGCTGCTGCAGCTGACCGTCCCGGGCGTGCGCGCGCATGTCGGCCTCGCGCTCGACGGTGATGGCGACCGCCTCGTCATGGTCGACCATCTCGGCCGCATTCTCGACGGCGATCAGCTCCTCTACATCATTGCGCAGGCCAGGCGGGCCAGCGGCGCCTTGCGCGGTCCCGTGGTCGGCACCGTGATGAGCAATCTCGGGCTCGAGGTGGCGCTCCGCGAGAGTGGCATCGAATTCCAACGCGCCGCGGTAGGCGACCGCTATGTGCTGAGCCTGCTGCGTGAGGCCGGCGGCATCTTGGGAGGCGAGACCTCCGGCCACATCATCTGCCTCGACAGGACCACGACCGGTGATGGCATGGTGAGCGCCCTGCAGGTGCTCGCGGTCATGAAGAACACCGGCCGCTCGCTCGCGGAGCTCGCCTCCGGCATGCGCAAATTCCCGCAGGTGCTGCTCAACGTGAAGGTTGCCGCCCGTTTCGATCCGGCCGAGGTCCCGGCCGTGCGCGAAGCAGTGCAGCGCATCGAGAAGCGTATGAACGGGCAGGGCAGAGTGGTCCTGCGCCCCTCCGGCACCGAGCCCGTGATCCGCGTGATGGTGGAAGGGCGCGACGAGAGCGCAACCCGAGCCGCAGCCACCGAGCTCGCCGAAGTCGTCCGCGCCGCCGCCGGCTGACTCCGCGGGACCCATCGCGCATTGCGCTAGCAGGCGAGCGTGGCTATGATCGCGCCCCCGTTCGACGGCCGCCCTAGCGTGCCGTTCGAAAGCAAGTCATCGAGCGGCCCAGGGCCGCTCCCTGAGCCGCGGGATCGAAAGCATGATTCGGCCGAGCTCGACCGAGAAAATCGCCGGGAACGATTTTCGACGGCCATGGGCCGGCCCTTAGGGCTCGGCGCAGGATGGCGCCGAGCAACCGCCGTAGGCGACTTCGCTCCAATATAGGATCGTCCCCCATGCGCCGCCCCATCGTCGCCGGTAACTGGAAAATGCACGGGACGCGCAGCGAGAATGCGCGCCTCATCGAGGAGATCAGCTCCCGCTATCCCGCTGATCCAGTCGCGCAGTGCATTGTCTGCCCGCCATACGTATATCTGCAGGAGGTCGGACGCCTGCTGCGCGATTCCGCGCTCCTCCTCGGCGCCCAGGATGTCTCCGCCGACCCGCAGGGCGCCTTCACGGGCGAGGTCTCGGCCACGATGCTCAAGGACATCGGCTGCCGGTACGTCATCGTCGGGCATTCCGAGCGGCGGCTCCTCTGCCGTGAAAGCGATCAGCTCGTCGCCCGCAAGTTCGCGGCTGCCCACGCCAAGGGGCTGGTGCCGATCTTCTGCGTTGGCGAGCAGCTGGCGGACCGGGAGACCGGTCGGACACGCGAAGTGGTGGCGCGCCAGGTCGATGCTGTCCTCGAGCTCAGCGGTGCTCAGGCGTTGGCGAGTGCCGTGATCGCGTACGAGCCCGTGTGGGCCATCGGCACCGGCCGTAACGCCACGCCGGAGCAGGCTCAGGAGGTACATGCCTTCATCCGCGCCCGCATTGCCGCTCAGGATGCTACAATCGCAGAGGTCACTCGTATTCTCTACGGCGGCAGTGTGAAGGCGAGCAATGCAGCTGAGCTCTTTGCCATGCCGGACGTCGATGGCGGCCTGATCGGCGGCGCTTCGCTCAAAGCGGACGAATTCCTTGCGATCCTGGCCGCATCCGGATCGCGGTAGTTATTTATGTTGCATGCATTTCTGGTGGTCGTTCAGATCGTCTCGGCGCTCTGCATCCTCGTTCTCGTGATGCTGCAGCGCGGCAAGGGCGCGGAGGCCGGCGCAGGCTTCGGTGCGGGCGCTTCGGGCACGGTGTTCGGCGCGCGCGGCGCGACCACGGCGCTGTCCCGCGCGACGGCGATCTTCGCTGCAATCTTCATGCTCAACAGCCTGGCTCTGACATACTTGAGCACGCGCTCGCACGAGCAGACGAAGACGATCCTGGACATCGCCGGCCAGACCCAGGCGCCGGCGCCGGGCGCGCCGCGCCAGGCTAACTCGACGCCGGCGAGCGCGCCCCGCAGCGCGCCGGCCCCGACGCCGAGCGGCTCCCCGCAGCCGCAGAAGTGATCCCGCGCGAGCGCGATCAGCGGCTCGATGCCAGAATGAATCGCCTGGAGCGATTCATCACGACACGCGGCGCGTGTCGGCCCCGGCGAGAGCCGGGGCGAGGCCCAGGAGGGGCCGAGTAGACGACTATTGCCGACGTGGTGGAATTGGTAGACACACTAGCTTGAGGGGCTAGCGCCGCAAGGTGTGGGAGTTCGAATCTCCCCGTCGGCACCAAAACGTTGTTTGAAGCGCTGGATCCGGGCGTCATGCCCCGTCCAGCGCGCCTCGGGCAAAGAGCGTGGTTTTTGCCCGAGGTTCCGCCACCTGCGGCGGCGGGGCATGTCCCCATGCCTGTGCGCCAGGATCGCTGCTACAATGTGCGGCTTCCAGCGGGAGCACGCAGCGACAAGATTCGCGCGCCCCGTCGTGGCACTTTTTGCTTCGAGCGACAGAGGCATGCTGACCAATTATCTTCCGATCCTGATCTTCCTCGTCATCGCGACGGGGCTGGCGCTGGTGCTGCTCACACTCGGCACCGGCATCGGAAGATACTTCTCCCGCAATCCCCGCGATCGCGACAAACTCTCCCCCTACGAGTGCGGCTTCGATGCGTTCGAGGACAGCCGCATGAAGTTCGACGTGCGCTATTACCTCGTCGCCATCCTCTTCATCGTGTTCGACCTCGAGATCGCCTTCCTCTTCCCATGGGCCGTGGCGCTGGGGAAGATCGGCCTCGCCGGCCTCGTCGCGATGGCCGTGTTCCTCGCCATCCTGGTCGTCGGATTCATCTACGAGTGGAAGAAAGGGGCGCTGGAGTGGGACTAGATCCGGAGGGCGCAGAAGGCTTCGCCCAGCGTGGTTTTCTCACCACGCAGGTCGACAATCTTCTCAACTGGGCGCGCACCGGCTCGCTCTGGCCGATGACCTTCGGCCTCGCCTGCTGCGCGGTCGAGATGATGCATGCCGGTGCATCGCGCTACGACCTCGATCGCTTCGGTGTGGTGTTCCGTCCGAGTCCGCGCCAGTCCGACGTGATGATCGTCGCCGGCACCCTGGTCAACAAAATGGCCCCGGCCCTGCGCAAGGTGTACGACCAGATGGCGGAGCCGCGTTGGGTGATCTCCATGGGCTCGTGCGCTAACGGCGGCGGCTACTATCACTACTCCTACTCGGTGGTGCGGGGCTGCGACCGGATCGTGCCCGTGGACATTTACGTGCCGGGCTGTCCGCCGACGGCCGAGGCACTGGTGTACGGCATCATCCAGCTGCAGAAGAAGATCGCGCGCACCAGCACGATCGCCAGGTAACACCCCAGGCAGATAGCGAGAATGGCAGAACCGATCCCCCCGCCGGACGAGAAGGCCGCGGACGGCGCGAGCCCGATTGCTTCTCCCCTGGCACGCACCCTCGAGGCGCAGCTGCCGGACGTCGTGCAGCGCCTGCCATCGCTGCCGGGCGATCTGGCATATGAGGTGAAGCCGGAAGCGCTCCTCGATGTCTGCCGTACCCTGCGGGATGCTCCGGAACTGAGGTTCGAGATGCTGATGGATCTCGCGGGCGTCGACTATCTCCACTATGGGCGCGACGAGTGGCAGACAGACACCGCGACCCGGTCCGGTTTCAGCCGGGGCAGGGTCGCGCGTGCAACCGCGCCTGATCCGGGCATGCCGGGCCGTTTCGCCGTGACTTACCAACTGCTCTCGATCACGCACAACACTCGGCTGCGCCTGCGGGTGAGGTGTCCGGACACGCAGGAGCCCACAGTCGACTCGGTGAGCGGGATCTGGGCGGGCGCCAACTGGTTCGAGCGCGAGGCCTTCGATCTCTTCGGGATCCTCTTTCGGGGCCACCCCGACCTGCGCCGCCTCCTCACCGATTACGGCTTCATCGGGCATCCGTTCCGCAAGGACTTCCCGCTCATCGGCCATGTCGAGGCGCAGTACGACCCGGAGAAAAAGCGCGTCGTCTATCAGCCCGTGAGCATCGTGCCGCGGGTGCTCGTGCCGAAGGTGATCCGCCACGATCACCGTTACGATCCGGCGCTCAAAGACCCTGAGGCACCCCGCTGATGGCCGCGAACCCGATGGCGGAAATCCGCAACTACACGATGAACTTCGGCCCGCAGCACCCGGCCGCTCACGGCGTGCTGCGCCTCGTGCTGGAGATGGACGGCGAAGTCATCCAGAAAGCCGATCCGCACATCGGCCTGCTGCACCGCGGCACGGAGAAGCTCGCCGAGTCGAAGCCTTTCAACCAGTCGATCGGCTACATGGACCGGCTGGATTACGTTTCCATGATGTGCAACGAGCACGCATACGTGCTCGCCATCGAGCGGCTGCTCGGCATCACTCCTCCGGAGCGAGCGCAGTACATCCGCGTGATGTTCGATGAGATCACGCGCATCCTGAACCATCTGATGTGGCTCGGCTCGCATGCGCTCGACATCGGCGCCATGACCGTGTTCCTCCTTTGCTTCAAGGAGCGCGAGGAGCTGATGGATGTCTACGAGGCGGTATCCGGCACGCGGATGCACGCCACGTATTACCGGCCGGGGGGCGTTTACCGCGACCTGCCGCAGGTGATGCCGAAGTACCAGCCATCGAAGTGGCGCTCGCAGAAGGAAGTCGACCGCCTGAACGAGGCGCGCTCCGGCAGCATGCTCGATTTCATCGAGGCCTTCACCCGGCGCTTCCCGGCCGCCATCGACGACTACGAGGCACTGCTCACCGACAATCGGATCTGGAAGCAGCGCACCGTCAACATCGGCGTCGTGTCGCCGGAGCGTGCGATGCAGCTCGGGTTCTCCGGGCCGATGCTGCGCGGGTCGGGCATCGTCTGGGATCTGCGCAAGAAGCAGCCCTACGAAGTCTACGACCGCATGGAATTCGACATTCCCGTGGGGGTCAACGGCGACTGCTACGACCGGTATCTCGTGCGCGTGGAGGAAATGCGTCAGTCGAACGGCATCGTCCGCCAGTGCATCGACTGGCTGCGCAAGAACGCCGGCCCGGTGATGATCGATGACCGCAAGGTCCGCCCACCACGCCGCGAGCGCATGAAGGGCGACATGGAATCGCTCATCCATCACTTCAAGTTCTTCACCGAGGGCTACGATGTGCCCGAGGGAGAGACCTACGCTGCCATCGAGGCGCCCAAGGGCGAGTTCGGCATCTATCTGGTGTCCGATGGCGCCAACAAGCCTTACCGGCTGAAGTGCCGTGCGCCGGGATTCCCGCACCTCGCCGCGCTCGAGGAGATGGTTCGCGGCCACATGCTGGCGGACGTGGTGGCGGTGATCGGCACGCAAGATATCGTGTTCGGGGAAATAGACCGTTGAGCAACGAGACCGAGACTCAGGCCGCTGGCCTGATCGCAGGCGCCACCACACTCCTCTCCGAGCACACCCGCCGGGAGATCGATCACTGGGTGGCGAAGTTTCCGCCCGGCAGGCAGCGCTCCGCGTGCATCGCATCACTGCGCGCCGCGCAGGAGCAGAACAACGGGTACCTCACGCCGGAGCTCCTGGACGCCGTGGCCGCATACCTGCAGCTGCCGCCCATCCAGGTCTACGAGGTCGCGAGTTTCTACTCGATGTTGGAGATCCATCCGTGCGGCCGCCATCATGTCAGCATCTGCACCAACATCTCGTGCATGCTGAACGGGGGCGAGGATCTCGTCGCGCACGCGGAGCGCAAGCTCGGCATCAAGCTCAACGAGAGCACGCCCGACGGGCGCATTTTCCTCAAGCGCGAGGAGGAGTGCCTCGCGGCCTGCACCGGTGCGCCGATGATGATGGTGGATCACGTCTTTCATGAGCATCTCACTGCGGAGAAGCTCGACAAGATCCTCGATGAGCTGAAGTAACGCCATGCCGATCAGCCCCGACAAGATGAATCTCGTCGTGTTCGAGCCGCTGAAGCTCGAGCGTTCCTGGGAGCTTGCGACCTACCGCACGATCGGCGGCTATGAGGCGTGGGAGAAGATCCTCGCCGAGAGGCCTCCCCGCGAGCAGATCATCGACGCTGTGAAGGCGTCGGGCCTGCGTGGCCGCGGTGGCGCTGGTTTTCCGACGGGTACCAAGTGGAGCTTCATGCCGCGCAACTCGCCGGTGCAGAAATACCTCGTCTGCAACTCCGACGAGAGCGAGCCAGGCACCTGCCACGACCGCGACATCCTGCGCTACAACCCGCACGCGCTCATCGAGGGACTGGCGATCGCCGGCTACGCCACGAATTCCACCGTCGCCTACAACTACATCCGCGGCGAGTTCCTCGGCGAGCCCGTGCCGCGTTTCGAAGCGGCCCTCGAGGAGGCCTACCAGGCCGGTCTCCTCGGCAAGAACATCCGCGGTACCGGGATCGATTTCGACATTCACACCTTCGTCGGCGCCGGCGCCTACATCTGTGGCGAGGAGACGGCGCTTCTCGACTCGTTGGAGGGCAAGCCCGGCAAGCCGCGCTTCAAGCCGCCGTTTCCGGCCAACTTCGGCCTCTACGGCCAGCCGACCACGATCAACAACACGCAAAGCTTCGCCTCGGCCCCGACCATCCTGCGGAAGGGCCCGCAATGGTTCGCCTCGCTCGGGCCGGCGAACTCGGGCGGCACGGTGATCTTCTCCGTATCGGGCCATGTGGAGAAGGCCGGAAATTTTGAGGTACCCCTCGGTACCCCCTTCAAGGACCTGCTAGAGCTCGCCGGTGGCGTTCGCGGCGGCCGGGGTCTGAAGGCGGTGATTCCGGGCGGCGCGTCCGTCCCCGTCGTGCATGGCGAGGTGATGCTCAAGACCAACATGGACTACGACTCGCTGCGCGCCGCCGGCTCGGCGATCGGCTCGGCGGCCGTCATCGTCATGGACGAGACCACCTGCATGGTACGGGTGCTGGAGCGCATCTCCCGCTTCTTCATGTCGGAGTCCTGCGGGCAGTGCACTCCCTGCCGCGAAGGCACGGGCTGGATGAACCGGCTGCTGAAGCGGGTCCTTGCGGGCCAGGCACGGCGCGAGGAGCTCTCGCTGCTGCTCGATGTCGCCAACCGCATCGAGGGGCACACCATCTGCGCGCTCGGGGACGCCTCGGCGTGGCCGGTGCAGAGCTTCCTCAAGCACTTCCGGCACGAGTTCGAGTACATGATCGATCATGGCGGCCGCAGCATCGTCGCGGAACAGCTCGGAGCGCGGGCGGCATAACATGGCTGAAGAATTCGTCAACGTCGAGATCAACGGCAAGCCGGTCAAGGCCCGCAAGGGCGAGATGATCATCCGTGTCACGGACGCGAACGGCACCTATGTGCCGCGCTTCTGCTATCACGACAAGCTTTCCGTGGCGGCCAACTGCCGCATGTGCCTGGTGGAAGTGGAGAAGGCGCCGAAGCCGATGCCGGCGTGCGCCACCCCGGTCGCCGAAGGCATGAAGATCTTCACCGACTCGCCCCGGGCCATCGGCGCGCAGCGCGCGACCATGGAGTTCCTGCTGATCAATCATCCGCTCGACTGCCCGATCTGCGATCAGGGCGGGGAGTGCGAGCTGCAGGACCTGGCGGTCGGTTTCGGCCGCGACATCTCCCGCTTCAGTGAGCGCAAGCGCTCGGTGCAGGACGAGAACCTGGGGCCGCTCATTGCCACTGACATGACGCGCTGCATCCACTGCACCCGCTGCATCCGCTTCACGGAGGAGATCGCCGGCGTACAGGAGCTCGGCATGATCGGCCGTGGTGAGCAGATGAAGGTGCGCACCTATATCGAACGCACCGTGCACCACGAGCTCTCGGGCAACGTGATCGATCTCTGCCCGGTCGGGGCGCTCGTCTCCAAGCCTTACCGCTTCACCGCCCGCGCCTGGGAGATGATGTCGGTGCCGCTCGTCTCGCCGCACGATGGCACGGGCAGCAATCTCTTCGGACACGTGCTGCGTGGACGGCTCATGCGCGTGGTGCCGCGTGAGAACGAGGCGATCAACGAGACCTGGATCGCCGATCGCGATCGCTTCAGCTACGAAGGCGTGTACAGCGAGGAGCGGCTGCAGCGTCCGATGATCCGCAAGGACGGCGCCAAGGACGGACAATGGGTCGAGACCGATTGGGAGACGGCTCTGGCCAAGGCGGCCGAGGGACTGCGCGGCCGCGGGGCGGAGCTCGGCGTCCTGGCGAGCCCGTCGGCCACGCTCGAGGAGCTCTACCTCGCCGGCCGCATTGCGCGCGGCCTCGGCAGCGGCAACATCGACTCGCGCTTGCGGCAACACGACTTCCGTGATCAGGCTGCGGATCCGCTCTATCCGAATCTCGGCCTGCGCATCGCGGACATCGATTCGCTGCAAGGCTTGCTCGTCGTCGGCGCGAACCTGCGCCGCGAGGCGCCGATCCTGGCGCACCGTGTGCGCAAGGCAGCCCGGCGCGGCGCCAAAGTGGCGCTCCTCAATCCGGCGGTCTTCCACTATCACTTTCCGGTGGCGGCCTATGTGGAGTCGGCGCCGGCGGCCCAGGTGGGCGATCTCGCGGCCATCCTGCGCGCGGCGGCGCAAGCTGCGGGCGAGGCGGTTCCAGCGCACCTCGGCCCCCTGGTCAACGGAGCGCAGATCGACGACAAACATCGTGCCGCGGCGGCGGCTCTGGCATCGGGCGAGAAGCGCGCCGTATGGCTGGGCGCTCTGGCCGTGCGCCATCCGCGCTTTGCTGACTTGAGAGCACTCGCCGCCGCCCTCGCGCAGGTGACGGGCGCCGCGCTCGGCGTGCTCGCGGAGGGCGCCAACGCGGCCGGGGCCTATCTCGCCGGTGCCGTGCCTCACCGTGAGGCCGGCGGGAAGCCGGTGAGCTCCGCGGGGCTGACTGCGGCCGACATGTTGGCGCGCCCGCTCAGCGCGTATCTGCTGATCGGCGGTGTCGAGCCGTGGATCGACTCGCCGGGGACCGACGCCGCGCGGGCGCTCGGCCAGGCGGAGCTTGTCGTTGCCGTGACCCCGTTTGCGAGCGAAACCTTGCGCAAAGTCGCTCACGTCCTCCTTCCGGCAGGTACGTTCGCGGAGACTTCCGGCACGTACGTGAACCTGGAGGGACTCTGGCAGAGCCAGGCCGGCGCGGCCGCTCCCGTCGGGGAGTCTCGCCCCGGCTGGAAGATCCTGCGCGTGCTCGGCAATCTCTTCGGGCTCTCCGGTTTCGAGTATCAGTCGTCGGAGGATGTCCGGGGGGAGTTGACGACACTCGTCGGGGCGCCCACGGCGTATTCGGCTCCACGCTACTCCGGCGAGCACGCGATTGCGCAACAGCCGGGAGCCCAATCCGTACAGAATGTGGTCGATGTCCCGATGTATCAGGTCGACGCGTTGGTGCGCCGAGCCCCTTCCCTGCAAAAAACCAGTGAAGGGCGCACGCCCGCGGTGACCTACTGACCATGCCGCATACTCTAGCCACTGCCTGGGCGTCACTCCCGGGCATCGCCCGGACGACGGTGTGGATCCTGATCATCACGATCGCGCTGATCCTATGCGTCGCGTTGCTGACGCTGTGGGAGCGCAAGGTGATTGGCTGGATGCAACTGCGCCGCGGGCCCAACCGGGTGCGCCTCCTGGGCCTCTTCCCGGGGCTCGGGCAGCCATTCGCCGACGTCTTCAAGCTGCTGACCAAGGAGGTGGTCATACCGACGAACGCCAACAAGCTGATCTTCTGGACGGCGCCGATGATCGCGCTCATCCCGGCGTTCGCGGCTTGGGCGGTGATTCCGCTTTCCCCGGATCTGGTCATCTCCAAAGCCAACGCGGGGCTGCTCTATCTGCTCGCGCTCAGCTCCATGGGCGTGTACGGGGTCATTCTCGCCGGCTGGTCGGCCAACTCGAAATATGCATTTCTCGGGGCGCTGCGCTCGGCGGCGCAGATGGTGGCCTACGAGATCGCCATGGGCTTCGCGCTGGTCGGCGTGCTGATGGCCTCGGGAAGCATGAATCTCGGCATCATCGTGCGCAACCAGGAGGGCGGCTTTCTCTCGCAGAACTGGTTCTGGCTCTTCCCGCTCTTCGTCGTCTACTTCATCTCGGGAGTCGCCGAGACCAACCGCGCGCCCTTCGATGTCGCCGAGGGAGAGTCGGAGATCGTCGCCGGGTTTCACGTCGAGTACTCGGGCATCGCCTTCGCGCTCTTCTTCCTCGCCGAGTACGCCAATATGATCCTCATCTCGGCGCTGACGGCGGTGTTCTTCTTCGGCGGATGGCTCTCGCCCTGGCAGGGGTGGCCGGGCATCGGCTCCACGATCCTCGGCCAGCCGAGCTTTTTCTGGCTGGCGCTGAAAATCTTCCTGTTCCTGTTCGTGTTCCTGTGGTTCCGGGCCACCTTCCCGCGCTACCGCTATGACCAGATCATGCGGCTCGGCTGGAAAGCGCTGATTCCGGTGACGCTGGTATGGATCGGGGTGGAGATGGTGCTCGCGAGCTATCACATCGGCCCGTGGGCACACTCCTGGTACCACTGAAGGAGAAAAGTGCGATGGCCAACCCGCTGAAGACATTCCTCATGCCGGAGCTCATCAAGGGGCTCTCGGTCACCGCGCGCACCCTCTTCATGCGCAAGTACACGCTCAACTATCCGGAAGAGAAGACTCCGCAGTCGCCGCGCTTCCGCGGTCTGCATGCGCTGCGCCGCTATGCGAACGGTCAGGAGCGCTGTATCGCCTGCAAGCTCTGCGAGGCCGTCTGCCCGGCCGTGTGCATCACGATCGATTCGGACGTGGCCCAGGACGGCACCCGGCGCACGACCCGCTACGACATCGATCTTTTCAAGTGCATCTACTGCGGCTTCTGCGAAGAAGCCTGTCCGGTGGATGCCGTCGTGCTCACCCGCATCCACGAGTACCACATGGAGCATCGGGGCGAGAACATCATGAGCAAGGACAAACTGCTCGCGGTAGGGGAGCGCTACGAAGCCATGATCGCCGCCGACAAGGGGGCGGATGCGCCGTACCGCTGAAGGCGCGTGAGACTCAAACCATGCTAGTCCAGATTCTGTTCCTGATCTTTGCCACGCTGCTGGTTGCCGCCGCGCTCGGGCTCATCACCGCGCGTAATCCGGTGTACTCGGCGCTCTTCCTCGTGCTCTGCTTCTGCAACTCGGCGGTGATCTGGCTGCTCATCGAGGCGGAGTTCCTCGCCATCGTCCTCGTGCTCGTCTACGTGGGCGCGGTGATGGTGCTCTTCCTCTTCGTCGTGATGATGCTCGACATCAATCTCGCCGAGCTGCGCCGCGGCTTCACGCGCTTCGCCTGGCTCGGCTGGGTCACGGCCATCGCGGTCATCGCGGAGATCGTCGACGTCGTCTGGTCGCACGGGCTCACCGGCCTGGACGTCGGTCGCAGCGCGGCTCCGGAGTCTGCGAGCTACAGCAACACGCTGGCGCTCGGTCAGGTCATCTATACGCGTTACGCTTATCCGTTCGAGCTCGCAGCGATGCTGCTCCTCGTCGCGATCGTGGCGGCCATCGCGCTCACCATGCGCCGTCGGCAGGGCCTGAAGTACCAGGATATCTCACGGCAGGTGTCGGTGCGGGCCGCCGACCGGGTGCGCATCGTCAAGGTAAAGGCGGAGAAGCGTACATGATCCCGCATACGATCACGCTGGCGGAGCTCCTCACCCTCTCGGGGGTGCTCTTTGCTTTCGCCGTGGCCGGCATCTTTCTCAACCGCAAGAACGTCATCCTGCTCCTCATGTGCGTGGAGCTGCTGCTGCTCGCCGCCAACTTCAACTTCATCGCCTTCTCGCGCGTGATGGGCGACATCAACGGTCAGGTGTTCGTATTCTTCGTGCTCACCGTGGCAGCGGCGGAATCGGCGATCGGTCTGGCCATCGTGGTCGTGCTCTTCCGCGAGCGGCGCAGCATCAACGTCGAAGACATGAATACCCTGCGAGGCTGACGCCGCATGAATCTGCACGTGCTCATCGCCATCCCCCTGCTGCCGCTGATCGCCGCCGTGATCGCGGGCCTCGGCGGGCGTGTCATCGGACGCGCGGGCGCGCACACCATCACCATCCTTGGCGTGGCGGTCTCCTGCGCGCTGTCGATGTATGTCCTCAAGCAGCTGTACGCGGACGGCGTACCGACGTTCAACGGGCCGGTGTACACCTGGGCGCTCACTGATGGCGTGCACATGGACGTGGGATTCCTGATCGATCGCCTGAGCGCCCTCATGATGGCGGTGGTCACCTTCGTGTCGCTCTGCGTGCACCTCTACACCATAGGGTATATGCGCGACGACCCCGGCTACACCCGCTTCTTCAGCTATATCTCGCTGTTCACCTTCTCGATGCTGATGCTCGTGATGGCGAACAACTTCATGCAGCTCTTCTTCGGCTGGGAAGCGGTCGGCACGGTGTCCTACCTGCTGATCGGCTTCTGGTACACGCGGCCGAGCGCGGTGTTCGCCAATCTCAAGGCCTTCATCGTCAACCGGGTGGGCGACTTCGGCTTCGTCATCGGCATCGCGGCCGTGTTCTCCTATACGGGCTCGCTGTCGTACGATGCGGCCTTCGCCGCCGCTCCGCACCTCGCGCACACGGTGATTCCGATCACCGCGGCGAATGGCGTCAACGGCATCACCCTCATCTGCATCTGCCTCTTCATCGGTGCGATGGGCAAGTCGGCGCAGGTGCCACTGCACGTGTGGTTGCCGGACTCGATGGAAGGCCCGACGCCCATCTCCGCGCTGATCCACGCGGCGACCATGGTGACCGCGGGCATCTTCATGGTGGCCCGCATGTCGCCGCTCTTCGAGTACTCCGATACGGCGCTCTCCTTCGTGCTGGTCATCGGGGCCACGACGGCGTTTTTCATGGGACTGCTCGGTGTCGTCAACAACGACATCAAGCGTGTCATCGCCTACTCGACGCTTTCGCAGCTCGGGTACATGACCGCGGCTCTGGGTGTCTCGGCCTACAGTGCGGCGATCTTCCACCTGATGACCCATGCGTTCTTCAAGGCATTGCTCTTCCTCGCAGCGGGATCGGTCATCATCGGCATGCATCACGAGCAGGACATGCGCAAGATGGGCGGCCTCGGCAAATACATGCCGATCACGGCCATCACGTGCTGGATCGGGGGACTCGCTCTCGTCGCGACACCATTCTTCTCCGGGTTCTATTCGAAGGACGCCATCATCGAGGCCGTCGGCGCCTCGCACCGATTCGGAAGCACATACGCCTACTGGTGCGTGCTGCTCGGCGCCTACGTCACCTCGCTCTATACCTTTCGGCTGCTCTTCATGACCTTCCATGGCGAGGAGCGCTTCCGTCACGTGGCGGCGCACCCGGCGGAGCATGGGCATCATTCCGCAGAGCCGCACGAGAGCCCCTGGGTGGTGACGGTGCCGCTCATTGCGCTCGCCATACCATCGCTGTTAGTCGGCTACTTCACCGTGGGACCGGTGCTCTTCGGCAGGTACTTCGGCAGCTCGATCTTCGTGCTGCCCGCCGACGACATCGTTGGCGACATGGCGCGCGAGTTCCATGGGCCGGGTCAGCTCGCCTTCCATGGCTTCCTGGGCGCGCCTTTCTGGCTGATGCTCGCGGGATTCGTGACGGCATGGGTGTGCTTCCTCCGGCGCCCGGAGCTCGCAGATGCGGCCGGGCGCACCTTCGGCTGGCTGCGCCGAATCCTCGTCGAGAAGTACTACTTCGATTGGGTCAACGAGAAAATCATCGCGCCGCTTGCCCGCGGTATCGGCTTCGGGCTGTGGAAAGCCGGCGATCAGGGCGTCATCGATGGGGCGCTCGTCAATGGCTCTGCGGCGATGATCGGGTGGTTCGGCGGCGTCGTGAGACGAGT
>JANWJS010000053.1 GCA_025451845.1 Steroidobacteraceae bacterium | reverse complement strand
GAGGCCGAGCAGCAGCACGGGCGCGGCACCCGTGACGCTGTCGATGCGGTCCATTACGCCGCCGTGCCCCGGAAAGAGCGTACCGCTGTCCTTCATTCCCGCGAAGCGCTTGAGCAGACTTTCGGTCAGATCGCCGACGATGGAGAAGGCCACGGCCGCCAGGCAGAGCACCAGGAACTGCTGCAGCGGCAGCTGAAACCAGGCACCGCCGGCGACGGCGACGATACCGCTAGCGGCGAGGCCGCCCAGCGCGCCTTCCCAGGTCTTGCCCGGCGAAACCGTCGGCGCCAGGTGCCGCCGGCCAAATTGCCGGCCGCAGAAATAAGCGCCGATATCGGCCATCCAGACGAGCAGCAGCGCAAAGAGCACCCACTCCGCCCCATGCCGGGTCTCGAGCCGCAGGCGGACCAGCGCGAGCCAGGCCGGAACCAGGGAGAAGAACCCCGCGAGCCCGGCCGACCAGGATGCCACCCGCCGCGGCGCGATCAGGATCCAGAGTAGCGCCACGAGCCACCAGAAAAGCGCGACCCCGAGCAGTGCCTCGAGGCCGGCCGGCGTGCGCGTCACGAGCCACGCAACCGGCAACAGGATGGCGACGACAGCAACGAACGCGCCGCGCGCCCGCGGATCGGCCCACTTGAGGAAGGCGGACCACTCCCACGCCCCCATGAGCACTACGAAGGTGAGCACCGCCACCGTCGCGACCGCGGGCAGCCAGAAGAGCACCACGAGCAGCAGCGCGATCAGGACGGCGGCGGTGGCAACTCGTTTGCGAAGGGACTCGGTCACGGGCCTCGGGCTTTCATCTGTCCGCCCGTGAGGCCGAACCGCCGTTCCCGGCCGGCGAAGAACTCGACCGCCGCGGAGAGCTCCACCTGGTCGAAGTCGGGCCAGAGCCGATCACAGAAATAGAGCTCCGCGTAGGCGATGTTCCACAGGAGGAAGTTGCTGATCCGCCGCTCGCCGCCGGTGCGGATCAGCAGATCCGCGTCCGGCAGCCCGCCGAGCTCGAGCGCCGCGGCAAAGCGGTCCTCGTCGAGGTCGGCCGGGCGCAATGCACCGCTCGCGCACTGAGCGGCGAGCTGGCGGGCGGCCTGCACGATGTCCCAGCGGCCGCCGTAGCTCACCGCCACCTGCAGCTTCAGCCCAGTGTTGCCCGCCGTGTGCTGCTCCGCGTCGGCGATCTGCGCCTGCAGCCGCACGGAGAGCCGTTGCCGATTGCCGATGAAACGGACGCGCACGCGCTGGCGGTGCAGCTCTGCGATCTCGCGGTCGACCGCCTCCAGAAACAGTCCCATCAAACTCGCCACCTCCTCCGCCGGCCGCGACCAGTTCTCGCTCGAGAAGGCGAAGAGCGTCAGCGCCTCGACCCCGAGCCGGGTGCACTCCTCTACGCAGAGGCGTACCGGCGTCAGGCCTGCCTTGTGACCCGCCGAACGGGGCAGGCCCTGCGCCGCGGCCCAACGCCCGTTACCGTCCATGGTAATGGCAATGTGCCGGGGCACGCTATTCGAACCAGGGAATGGCGACGGCAGGCTCACGCTGAGTTCCGCTTCATCAAACCTGCATGACTTCCTTTTCCTTGACCGTCAGCAGCTGTTCGATGTCCGCGACGTGCTTGTCGGTGAGCTTCTGGATTTCCGTCTCGGCGCGCCGCTCGTCATCCTGCGAGATCAGCTTATCTTTCAGCATTTCCTTGATATCGCCCATGACGTCACGGCGCACGTTGCGGACTGCGACGCGCGCGCTCTCCGCGTCGTGACGCAGCACCTTGGTGATCTCGCGGCGCCGCTCCTCGGTGAGAGGCGGCATCGGGATGCGGATTACCGTACCCGCGGTCATGGGTGTCAGACCGAGGTCGGACTTGAAGATGGCCTTCTCCACCGCCTGCACGACACTCTTTTCCCACGGCGAGACAACCAGGGTCCGCCCGTCCTCCACGGCGATGCTCGCCACCTGCTGCAGCGGCACCTCCGAGCCGTAGTAATCGACTCTCAGGTGCTCGATCAGGCTCGGATGCGCCCTTCCGGTGCGCAGCTTCTTGAGGTCCGCCTGGAAGTTCTGCACGCATTTGGCCATGCGCTCGCGAGCGTCTTTCTTGATGTCTTCTAGCATGACTGTCTCCGGGGACGCGGCCTACTCGCAGGTGACGGAAGTCCCCACCTCTGCGCCGCACACGATGCGTATCAGATCGCCGGCATTGTTGAGATTGAAGACCCGCAAAGGCAAGTGGTTGTCGCGGCACATCACGATCGCGGTCGCGTCCATGACGTTGAGCTTCTCGGTGAGCACGCGATCGAAGGTAAGGTGGGTGTAGTGGAACGCCGCGGGGTTGCGCATCGGATCGTCGGAGTACACCCCGTTCACCTTGGTCGCCTTGAGGAGCACCTCGGCACTGATCTCGATCGCGCGCAGCGCCGCCGCGGTGTCCGTCGTGAAGAACGGATTGCCGGTTCCCGCGGCGCAGATGACCACCCGCCCCTTCTCGAGGTGGCGGATGGCGCGGCGGCGGATGTAGTCCTCACAGACCTCGTTGATGCGGATGGCGGACATCACGCGCGCGTAGAGCCCCACGCTCTCGAGTGCATCCTGCATCGCGAGCGCGTTCATGACGGTGGCGAGCATGCCCATGTGGTCTCCCGCCACCCGGTCCATGCCGGCACGCGCCAGTCCCGCGCCGCGGAAGATGTTGCCGCCGCCGATGACCACCGCGAGCTGCACACCGAGGCCGACGATCTCCTGCAGCTCACCGGCGATGCGCTTGAGGACCGCCGGGTCGATGCCATAGTCGGAGCCGCCCATCAGGGCCTCCCCTGAGAGCTTCACCAGAATGCGGGAGTAGCGAGCCTTGGTATTGCTTTCTGTCATGCCTGTCACCTACTCCACTTGGATGGAAAAAACCCCGCCTTGGGCGGGGCTTTTTTCGTGAACGGCTACCGCGGCATCAGTGCCTGGCCGGGGTGGAGGAGCCCTTCACCTGGGCCATGACCTCCGCCACGTAATCCTCCTGTTTCTTCTCGATGCCCGCGCCGACCTCGAAGCGCTCGAACCCGATCACCTGCGCGCCGGCGCCCTTCAGCAGCTTCTCCACCGTCGTGTCCGGATCCTTGACGAACGGCTGGCCGAGAAGGGTGATCTCACCCAGGGACTTCCGCAAGCGTCCCTCGACCATCTTGGCCACGATCTCCGGCGGCTTGCCTTCGCCTCGGGCCTGCTCGGTCAGGATCTCGCGCTCCTTGGCGATCACCTCGGCAGGCACCTCCCGCTGAGAAAGGTACCTGGGGTTGCTGGCAGCGACATGCATCGCGAGGTCGTGCGCGAGCTGCGCATCCCCGCCCTTCACCGCCACGAGGGTCCCGATGCGAGTGCCATGCGTATACGCGCCCAGATGCTGCGGCGTGGCGAGCAGCGCGAACCGCCGCACACCGATGTTCTCACCGATCTTGGCCACGAGCGAGCGTCTACGCTCCTCGATGGTCTCGGCGCCGTCGAGCTTCGCCTGCAGCAAGGCATCCAGGGTCTGCGGGCGCGCCGCGACCGCGCGGCTGGCTACGGCCTTGGCGAAGGCACGGAAGTCCTCCCCACGCGCGACGAAGTCGGTCTCGCAGTTGACCTCCACCATGGCAGCCGCCAAGCCGTCGGCGGAGCGCTCGACGGCAATCACGCCGTCGGCGGCGATGCGGGTCGCCTTCTTGTCGGCCTTGGCGAGGCCCTGCTTGCGCATCAGCTCCGCGGCCGCATCGAGGTCGCCCCCGGTCTCCACGAGCGCCTTCTTGCACTCCATCATACCGGCGCCGGTGCGCTCGCGTAGCTGCTTGACCGTTTCTGCTGTGATGCTCATGAATCGTGGTTCCTGTCAGTCCCCGCGTCCCTTGCGACGGCCGGCGCCAGCGCCGCTCGGGCGCCGTGCCGCAACGCCAGCCTTCTCGCCCGTGCCGCCGGAAGCAGCAAGCTCCGGCACTTCCTCGCCCTCCAGCTCCTCGTCATCGCCGGCGGCGGCGACGGGTTCCTCGGTGGCAGCGGCACCCGCGGCGGGCGTCTTGACCGGCGCGGGCCGGCGGCGCGGGGGCGCCTTCTTGCTGCGCACCGTGGCGGCAGGCTTCTGCCGGCCGCGTGCGGACTTGCGGCGCGGGTTGCCTGCTTCATCGAGCTCCACGAACTCGTCCTCGCCCACCGCGACGGCGGGTACGGACTCCTTGCCCTCGAGCACGGCATCGGCGACGCCGGCTGCATAGAGGTGGATGGCCCGCATGGCATCGTCATTACCGGGAATCACGTAGTCGATGCCGTCGGGCGAGCAATTGGTGTCGACGATCGCCACCACCGGAATGCCGAGCTTTCTCGCCTCGTCGACGGCGATCTTCTCGTGCCCGACATCTACGACGAACAGCACATCCGGCAACCCCTCCATTTTCTTGATGCCGCCCAGGCTCCTTTCCAGCTTTTCCATCTCACGGCGCAGCTGCGTCGCCTCCTTCTTGCCGCGCTTGTCGAGCGCGCCCGAGGTCGCGAGCTCGGTGATCTCGGCGAGGCGCTTGATCGATTGGCGGATGGTCTTGAAGTTCGTCAGCATGCCCCCCAGCCAACGCTGGTTGACGTAGGGCTGGCCGGAGCGCTCGGCCTCTTTCTGCATCGCCTCGCGGGCGGAGCGTTTGGTGCCGACGAAGAGTACCCTGCCACCGTCGGCGACGACGCCTTTGATGAACTGGGCCGCCTCCGCGTAGAGCGGCTGCGTCTTTTCGAGATTGATGATGTGGATCTTGTTACGCTCACCGAAGATGAAGGGGGCCATCTTCGGGTTCCAGAAGCGGGTCTGATGTCCAAAATGGACGCCCGCTTCCAGCATTTGTCGCATGGACACGCTGGACATGGAGAATTCTCCTGTTTGGGTTGAGCCTCCGCGCATCCCCGCGGCCATCCTTGAAACGAGCTTCTTGGAAGCACAGCTTCAAGGACACCCAGCCGACGGGTATAGCGATGCGCGTGTGGGTTAATTGCCAAAAAAGGCCGCGCTTTATACCATGAATCGAGACGCCATGCACGTGACCATCAAAACCCCCGAAGAGCAGGAGAAAATGCGCATTGCCGGGCGCCTGGCCGGTGATGTGCTCGACATGATCACCGAGTACGTGGTGCCCGGGGTGACGACGGATGAGCTCGACCGCATCTGTCACGACTATATCGTCGACGTGCAGAAATCCGTGCCCGCGAACCTGAATTACCGCGGCTTTCCGAAGACCATCTGCACCTCGGTGAACCACGTCGTCTGCCATGGCATCCCGAACGACAAGCGCCTCAAGGCGGGCGATATTGTCAACATAGACGTCACCGTGATTCGGGATGGCTTTCACGGCGATACCAGCCGCATGTACTTCGTTGGCAAGCCTCCCGCGCACGCACAGCGACTCGCCGAGACCTGTTTCGAAGCCATGTGGCGCGGAATCCACACCGTGCGGCCCGGCACCCGGCTCGGCGATATCGGCCATGCCATCCAGACCTACGTGGAGCAGAACAACTACTCCGTCGTTCGCGAGTACTGCGGCCACGGCATCGGGCGCATCTACCACGAGGATCCGCAGGTCCTGCATTACGGGGAGCCCGGCACGGGTTTCGAGCTCAAGACCGGAATGACCTTCACCGTGGAACCAATGGTCAACGCCGGCAAGCGGCACGTGCGGCTGTTGCCCGACGGGTGGACCGTGATCACCAAGGACCATTCGCTCTCGGCACAGTGGGAGCACACGGTGTTGGTCACGGATCAGGGACACGAGGTGCTCACCCTCGGTTCCGCCGACCGGCCGGCGCACTGAGCGCAGTCATGGCCGCCGCAGACGTCGATCTCCTCGAGGAGGCGCTGCCCGCCCCGCCCGCCGATCCCGGCTGGCCCTGGCTGCAGCGCCTGCCGGCGCTCCTCGCCGAGGCTCATGGCTCGCCGCCCGCATGGCGGGAATTGCTGCGCCAGGCGCACGAGGAGCTGAAGGCCCGCTTCCTCGCCGATGAGCCCGTCGAGGCGCTGGTCCACGCCCGCGCGGCCTTGGTCGATGTGGTGCTGCGGGAGTCATGGCGCGCGCACTCGATCGCCTCGATGATCTCCTGGACGCTGGTCGCCGTGGGAGGGTACGGCCGCGGTGAGCTGCACCTCTGCTCCGACATCGACATCCTGCTGCTCGTGCCCCGCGCGCCCGACGGCCCGGAGCGGGGCGCAATCGAGCGGCTGCTCGCCTTCCTTTGGGACATCGGCCTCGAGGTCGGCCACAGCGTGCGCACAGTGGAGGAATGCGCGGCAGAGAGCGTCGCCGACGTCAGCGTCATGACGACGCTGCTCGAGGCGCGCCTCCTCTGCGGCAATGACGCACTCCTGGCGGACATGCAGACCGCGCTGGCGCCGGAGCGGATCTGGCCCGTGAAAGAGTTCTTCGAAGCCAAGGTGCGCGAGCAGTCCGAGCGTCACCTGAAGGCAAACGACACCGCTTACAACCTCGAGCCGAATGTCAAAACCAGTCCCGGAGGTTTGCGCGACATCCAGACCATTGCCTGGGTCGCCAAGCGCCGCTTCGGCTCCGACACGCTCGATGGGCTCGTGACCAACGGCTTTCTCACGCTGGCGGAGTTGCGGCGGCTGAAGCAGGCGCAGTCCTTCCTCTGGAAACTGCGCTTCGGGCTTCACGTCCTCACCGGACGTCGTGAGGACCGCCTGCTCTTCGACCACCAGCTGCGGCTCGCGCAGACTTTCGGTTACGAGGACGCTTCCTACACGCTGGCAGTAGAGCAGTTCATGCAGCGCTACTACCGCACGGTCAAGGACGTGGGCCTGCTGAATGAGCTCCTGCTGCAGCTCTTCCGCGAGGCCGTGCAGACCGAGAGCGAGCCCCCGCGTCCGCTGAATGCCCGCTTTCAGGTGCGCAACGGCTCACTCGAGGCGGTCAGCGAGGACGTCTTCGCGCGCGTCCCCTCGGCGCTGCTCGAGCTGTTCGTGCTGCTGCAACAGAATCCCGACATCAAGGGCGTGCGCGCCGCCACGATGCGCGCCGTCGCACGCAGTCTCTGGCTCATCGACGAGGAGTTCCGCCAGAACCCGCGCCATCACCGGCTCTTCCTCGAGATCGTGCGGGCGCCGGCCGGCGTCACGCACGAGCTGCGGCGGATGAACGCCTACGGCGTGCTCGGGCGTTATATTCCGGCTTTCGGCCGCATCGTCGGCCGGATGCAGTACGACCTCTTCCATGCTTACACGGTGGATGCGCATACGCTCTTCGTCGTGAGCAATCTGCGACGGTTCGCGATCCCGAGATACGACCACGAGCTGCCGGAAGCCTCGCGCATCATGCAGCAGCTGCCGCGTCCCGAGGTCGCCTACCTCGGCGCGCTCTTCCATGACATCGCCAAGGGCCGCGGCGGCGATCACTCCGAGCTCGGCTCGGTGGATGCGGAAGCCTTCTGCCTGGAACAGGGCCTGTCGCCTTACGATGCGCGCATCGTAGCCTGGCTCGTACGCAGCCACCTCACCTTCTCGATCACGGCGCAGAAGCAGGACATCGGCGACCCGCAGGTCATCAACGCGTTCGCCCACACCGTGGGCGATGAGGCGCACCTCGATTATCTCTACGTGCTCACCTGCGCGGACGTGCGCGGCACCAACCCCAAGCTGTGGAACTCCTGGAAGGCCTCGCTCTTCCATGACTTCTATCACCGGGTGCGGCGCGCTCTGCGCCGCGGCCTCGAGACCCCCATCGATCAGGAGCAGCTGGTGCGGGAGACCCAGGAGGCCGCCCGCCGGCTGATGCAGGAATACCACCTCCCGGCGGCCGACATCGAGCGCGCCTGGACCCGATTCTCCGCGACCTATTTCCTGCAGCACTCGCCGGAGGAGGTCGCCTGGCACTCCCGCCTGCTCGCCGATCGCGACCCGCGCTCCGATGAGCCCCTGATCGCGCTCGACCCGCAGAGTGTGCGTGGCACGACGGCCGTGCTCATCTACTCGCGCGCGCGGCGGCACGGCTTCGCGCGCACCACCGCCGTACTCGATCAGCTGGGACTCAACATCGTCGATGCGCGGATCACCCCGACGGGGGACGGCTTCAGCCTCGATCTCTATCACGTGCTGGAGGACGACGGCGCGCCGATCACCGACCGCGACCGCCAGGAAGAGATCGAGCACGCGCTCTGGCGCTCGCTGCAGCGCGCGGAGGACACACCCTTTGCGGTCTACCGGCGTGCGCCCCGGCAGGCGCGCATGTTCCACACGGCGACTCTGGTCGCGCTCAGCGTTGATGAGCGCAACTGCCGCTCCGTTCTCGAGCTCACAGCGGGCGATCGCCCGGGCCTGCTCTGCGACGTCGGCAAGGTGCTGATGGAGGAGCGCGTGGAGCTGCAGGCGGCCAAGATCATGACCGTTGGCGAGCGCGCCGAAGACGTCTTCTATGTCACCGACTTCGACGGCCGGCCGCTCGATGCCGGCGCGGGGGAGCGGCTGCGGGAAAGTCTCACACGGGCGCTCGACCGCCGCGATGCGGCCTGAGCCGCGGCGGATGTCCGGATGAATCCGCTGCTGACCCGGTTGCATGCGTACCCGTTCGAGCGGCTGGCGCGCCTGAAGTCCGTCGTGAGCGCGCCTGCGGGCCTCGCGCCCATCGACATGTGGATCGGCGAGCCCCGGCACGAGCCGCCGGCGAGCGTGCTCGCGACGCTGCGCGAGAATCTGCATCGTTTGGGCACCTATCCCACGACCGCGGGGCTTCCGGAGCTGCGCTCGGCGTGCGCGCACTGGCTCGAGAGGCGTTATCACCTTGCGGGCGCAAGCGTCGATGCCGCCACCATGGTGCTGCCCGTCAACGGCACCCGCGAGGCGCTCTTCGCCTTCGTGCAGGCGGCAGTCGACGGCCGCAGCGACGCACTGGTCTTGATGCCGAATCCGTTCTATCAGATCTACGAGGGAGCGGCCCTGCTCGCCGGCGCCCAGCCCCATTTTCTCGCCACCACGGCAGCCAACGGCTATACGCCCGATCTCGATGCGGTGCCGGAGAGCCTCTGGCGCCGCTGTCAGGTGTTGTTCGTCTGCAGTCCCGGAAACCCGACCGGCCGGGTGCTGTCGCGCGACTTCCTGCGCCGCGCGCTCGCACTCGCCGCGCGGCACGACTTCATCATCGCCGCGGATGAGTGCTACAGCGAAATCTACCTCGATGAGCGCTCCCCTCCCCCGGGACTGCTCGAGGCCTGCCTCGCCGCCGGGCACGGGCGCTTCGAGCGTTGCGTGGTGTTCCACAGCCTCTCCAAACGCTCGAGCGTGCCGGGCTTGAGGTCCGGCTTCGTCTGCGGCGACCCCGAGATCATCGCGCGCTTCCTGCTCTACCGCACCTATCACGGCAGCGCGATGCCGGTGCCCACGCAGCTTGCGAGCATCACCGCCTGGCAGGATGAGGAGTACGCTGCGCACAACCGGCGCCTCTACCAGGAAAAATTCGAGCGCGTGCTGCCGATACTCGCCCCCTGCCTCGAGGCCGCCAAGCCGGATGGAGCGTTCTATCTCTGGCCGGACGTGCGCGGGGACGATGAGCGGTTCGCGCGCGACCTCTACGCCAGCCAGGCCGTCACGGTACTGCCTGGCAGTTACCTTGCGCGTGCGGGCTCCGACGGCAATCCTGGCGCTGGCCGCGTCCGCATCTCGCTGGTGCCGCCTGTGGAACAGTGCATCCAGGCTGCCGAGCGCATCCGTGAATTCGTGCAACGGAATCCATCATGAACGACGATCTCAGGAACCTCCAATCCGCCATCGACGCCGCTTTCGAGTTTCGCGCCGAGATCACCCCGAAGAACATCCCGGCGGGGCTCGAGGGGGTGTTGGAAAAGTGCATCGGCATGCTCGATGCGGGCAGCGCGCGCGTCGCAGAGCCGAAGGACGGCCTCTGGGTCGTCAATGAATGGCTCAAGAAAGCGGTGCTGCTCTATTTCCGCACCCGCGACAATGCGATGATGGATGCGGGATTCACGCGTTTCTATGACAAAGTCCCGCTGAAATATGCGGGCGCGACGGAGGCGGAGCTGCGCGCATCCGGGGCGCGCGTCGTCCCCCACGCCATCGTCCGCAGGGGGGCCTTCGTAGCAGCAAACGTCGTGCTGATGCCGAGCTACATCAACATCGGTGCGTATGTCGGCTCCGGCACCATGGTGGACACTTGGGCCACGGTCGGCTCCTGCGCGCAGATTGGACGCAACGTGCATCTCTCGGGCGGTGTCGGCATCGGCGGCGTTCTCGAGCCGCTGCAGGCGACCCCGACCATCATCGAGGACGACTGCTTCATCGGCGCGCGCTCGGAGATCGTCGAGGGCGTGGTCGTCGAGGCGGGCTCGGTCATCTCGATGGGAGTATTCATCGGGCAGAGCACGCGGATCTACGATCGCACGAGCGGGCAGATCCTGCAGGGGCGCATTCCGGCAGGGTCCGTGGTCGTACCCGGTACGTTACCTTCGGCCGACGGCCGGTACGGGCTTTATTGCGCGGTCATCGTCAAGCGTGTGGACGCACAGACGCGCGCCAAAACGTCGATCAATGATCTCCTGCGCAGCGCCGAGTAGCGGCTCTCAGCCAAAACGCCCCGTGATGTAGTCCTCGGTGAGCCGGTGCTGCGGGTTGGTGAACACGCGATCGGTATCGCCGACCTCGATCAACTGCCCCATGTAGAAATAGGCCGTTCGTTGCGAGACACGCGCGGCTTGTTGCATGGAGTGCGTCACGATCACGATGGCGTAGGAGGCGCGCAGCTGCTCGATGAGATCCTCGACATGCGCGGTCGCGATGGGATCGAGCGCGGAGCATGGCTCGTCCATGAGAATGACCTCGGGCTGCACGGCGAGCGCGCGAGCGATGCAGAGGCGCTGCTGCTGGCCGCCGGAAAGTCCGATCGCGAGCGAGCCCAGCCGGTCCTTGACCTCGTCCCAGAGGCCCGCTCTAGCCAAGCTGGTGAAGACGAGCTCATCGAGGTCCGTGCGGCTGCGGGTGAGCTTGTGAATGCGAGGCCCGTAAGCCACGTTGTCGTAGATCGACTTCGGAAAGGGATTCGGCTTCTGAAAGACCATTCCGATCCGAGCGCGCAGCTGCGCAACGTCCTGACGCTTCGAATAGATGTCCCGGCCGTCCAGCGTGATCGTTCCGGTCACCCGCGCGCCCGGGATGGTGTCGTTCATGCGGTTGAGACAACGCAGAAACGTCGACTTCCCACAGCCTGAGGGCCCGATGGCGGCGAGTACCTGCCGGCGCGCCACATCGATCGTCACGCCCTTGAGCGCCTGCTTGGCGCCGTAGAACACGCTGACATCGCGGCAGGAGAACACCGGATCCGCCACCGAGGCCTCTCCCACGGCCCGGCCCGGGGAACCCGCATCGAGCGAGTCGGGAACGTGCACGCGGCCGCTCGGCTTGAGATTCAAGCCGCCCTCGCTGAGGCGGCGGCCCGCATCGGATCCGCCGGCAACGTTGGAGTCGGCGCGCCTGGGTTCGTGGATCATGTCATCTCCGGGCACCGCGCTCACCCGAACCTGCCCGTCACGTAGTCGTCGGTCCGGCGATCCTTCGGCGCGGTGAAGATCTGTCCGGTAGACCCCATCTCGATGAGCTCGCCCAGGTACATGAATACCGTGAAGTTGGAGACACGGGCGGCCTGCTGCAGATTGTGCGTCACGACGGCGATGCAGTACTTCTCGCGCAGGCTCTGCAGCGTCTCTTCGACCCGCAGGGTTGAGATGGGATCGAGCGCCGCCGTAGGCTCGTCGAACAGGATGACTTCAGGCTCCAGCGCTATCGTACGCGCAATACAGAGCCTCTGCTGCTGCCCGCCCGAGAGGCTGCGGCCGTCCTCCTGCAGTTTGTCCTTGACCTCCTCCCACATCGCCGCATCCTGCAGGGCCTGCTGCACGCGATCACGCAGCTCTCCCCTGCCGATCCGCCGCGCCAGCCGCAGCCCGAACGCCACATTCTCGAAAATCGACATCGGAAAGGGGGTGGCCCTCTGGAACACCATGCCGACACGCAGCCGCAGGTCCGCCACATCGACGGACGGCGCGAGGATGTCCTGTCCATCGAGCAGGACCTCCCCCACGGCACGATGGCCCGGATAGAGCGCATACATGCGATTGAAGACCCGCAGGAGCGTCGACTTGCCGCATCCGGAGGGGCCGATGAAGGCGGTGATGCTTCGGTCGCGCAACGTGAGGCTCACATCCTTCAGCGCTTGCGAGAGACCGTAGTAGAAGTTCAAATGCCGAACTTCGATCTTGATGGCCGCGGCGCCCTCCTCGGGTCGTCCGTGATCCAACTGTCTCTGCGGGACGCTCATTTCCGGGCCGCTCCCGGCCCCAGGCGGGACACCGCCACGCGCGCAATGATGCTCAGAACGAGAATCGCGAACGTGATGAGAAGCGCCCCCGCCCAGGCGAGCTGCTGCCAGTTGGCATACGGGCTGAGGGCGAACTGAAAGATCACCACTGGCAGGTTGGCCATCGGCGCCTTGAGGCTGGTGCTCCAGAACTGATTGTTGAGTGCTGTGAACAACAGCGGCGCGGTCTCGCCGCTGATGCGCGCCACCGCGAGCAGGAGGCCCGTGACCATGCCGCTGCGGGCCGCCGGATACGCGATGCTGGTGATGGTGCGCCAGGGGTAAGCACCCATGGCCGTGGAGGCGTCCTTCATACCCTGCGGCACGAGGTTCAACATGTCTTCCGTGGTTCGCACGATCACCGGCATGGCAATGATCGCAAGCGCGATCGCTCCCGAGATGGCGGAGAAATTCCCCATGGGGACGACGACGAGCTCGTAGACGAAGAGCCCGATGATGATCGATGGCGCGCTGAGCAGCACGTCGTTGATGAAACGGATCACGGAGCTCAGCGCGGATTTGCGCCCGTATTCCGCGAGATACGTCCCGGCGAGTATGCCGATCGGTGCGCCGATGAGGATGCCGAGTACCGTCATGATGGCGCTGCCGTAGATGGCGTTCAGCAAGCCGCCGCTCGCGGTTCCGGGCGGCGGAGTGTTTTGAGTGAACACTGCGGCGGACATGCCCGCGACGCCGTCCTTCACCAGCGTCCAGAGGATCGCCCCGAGAAAAATGAGGCCGATTGCCGTCATGAGCGCCGACAGCCCGAGGGCGAGCACGTTGACGCTCTTGCGGACGGCGCGGCGCTTCATACGGATGCCAGGCCCCGACGGCCGAGCCGCAGCAACATGAGGCGTGCGGCCGCGATCACCGCGAAGGTGATGACGAAGAGCAATACCCCAAGTGCAATCAGCGAGGAGGTGTAGAGGGGCGTAGTAGCTTCCGTGAACTCGTTGGCAATGGCCGCGGAAATCGTCGTACCCGGCGCGAGCAGCGACGCGCTGATCTGATGCGCGTTGCCGATGACGAAGGTCACCGCCATCGTCTCCCCGAGCGCGCGACCCAAGCCGAGCATGATGCCGCCGATCATCCCGCTGCGCGAGTACGGGACCACGACCTTCCAGATGACCTCCCAGGTGGTGGCGCCGAGCCCGTAGCCGGACTCCTTGAGTACGTCCGGAACCGTGTCGAACACATCGCGGATCACAGCCGAGATGAACGGGATGATCATGATCGCCAGTACGATCCCCGCCGTCAGAAAGCCGATGCCGTACGGGGCGCCCTGGAAGAGCGCACCGACGAGCGGCAGCTTCCCCAGGTGACCGTCGATCCACGGCTCGACCGACTCCTGCAGCACCGGGGCGAGTACGAACAGTCCCCAGATCCCGAAGATGATGCTGGGAATGGCCGCGAGCAGCTCGATGGCCACGCCCACCGGCCGTTTCAGCCACGGCGGGGCGAGCTCGGTGAGGAAGACCGCGATGCCGAAGCTCACCGGCAATGCGAGGATCATCGCGAGCACCGAGGTCACGACCGTCCCGTAGATCGCCGACAGCGCGCCGTAGCGGTTGGTGACCGGATTCCAGACATCCTGAGTGATGAAGGCCAGCCGGAAGCGGTCGAACGCCGGCCAGGCGCCGTGAAGCAGCGAGACCACGACCCCTCCGAGGAGCAGAAGCAGGAGTATCGCGGCGGCCAGGGTCGAGGCTCGGAAGATCCGCTCGCGCAGCCGCTGACCCGCGAGGTGTCGCGCAAAAGCTTCGGCAGAGCTCATGGCCTCTGCCCGAGTCGATGGCTCACTCGTCTCGCTCCGTCTCGTAAGCGCGGATCGGCGGCCGCGGGCTTGCGCGGTCGCCGATCCAAGTGGTCTGGGGGCGCGAGCGGCCGGCCGCCATGGCGCGCGGCCGCCCGTCCCGTTCATGTCGCCTCGAATGTTCCCGGCAGGCCGAGAGGGGTCAGATCCCGAGGTTCTGCTTCCAGTATACCTTGATCGCCTGGACGGTACTCGCAGGCAGCGGGCCGAAGGCGATCGACTCCGCCATCGACTGGCCCTGCTCGAAACCCCAGAGGAAAAACTGGGTCACCTGCTCGTTGACCGACTTCTGCGCGTCGGTCCGCAGGATCTGCCACGTGCAGCCGGAGATCGGCCAGCTGTTGGCCCCGGGCTGATCGGTCAAAATCACGTAGAAGTCCTGCGCCTTGGTGAAGTCGACGTTGGCCGCGGCGGACTGGAAGGCGGCGAGGCTGGGAGTCACGAGCTTGCCCGCGCTGTTGATCATCCGTGCGTACTGCATGTGATTCTCGAGGATGTACGCATACTCCACGTACCCGATGGCGCCCCTGATGCGCTGCACGTAAGAGGCGACTCCCTCGTTGCCCTTGCCGCCGAGGCCAGTGGGCCATGCAACAGACGTGTCAGCACCGACCTGCGACTTCCACTGGGGACTCACCTTCGACAGATAGTTGGCGAAGGTGAACGTCGTGCCCGAGCCGTCCGAGCGATGCACGACGCTGATCGGCATGTCCGGCAGCGCGAGTCCGGGATTCAGCTTCTTGAGCGCCGGATCGTTCCAGCGGGTAATCTTGCCCATGAAGATGTCGGCGACCACGGGACCGCTCACGATGAGCTGTCCGGCTTGAATCCCCGGGAGGTTGTAGACGATGTCCTCGCCCGCGATCGCGGTCGGGAACTGGACCAGGTGATGCTGGCGCAGGACATCCGAAGTCAGCGGCTTGTCGCTCGCGCCGAAGGCGACCGTCCCCGCCTCGACCTGCGCGATGCCGCCGCCCGAGCCGATCGGCTGGTAATTGACCTGGGTGGCCGTCTTCGTCCTGTAGGCATCGGCCCACTTGGCGACCAGCGGGTAGACCCACGTGCTGCCGGCACCCGTGATCTGTCCGGCCGCGAACACTGGCACGCTCGCCGCCGACGCGAGCGCGAGCACCGCGAACCGCGCCGGCAGCGACTTCAGACTGAAACCTTTCATGAAATACCTCCGCGTCTTGATGGTTTGAATCTTCACCGGGTTCTCAGAAATTGACCTGGGCCCAGATACCGACTTCGTCATACTTGCCGTCAGCCTCGTTGAAGCTGCTGCCGTTGGTCGTGCTGAAGCTGCTGCCTGCCGGTCCGCCATCCGTCTTCTCATGCTTGTAGACGAGCGCTACGTCGATGTTCTTCTTGTCCCTATTGAAAGGATGCGCCTCGAGACCAATGTCGAAATACTGGTCCTTGAGGTCCGGGGCAAGATCCTTGCTCAGCTTCGCATTGTCGTAGCGGCCGAACACACCCCACATGGGCGTGAAGTCGTACGAGGCGAACACGGACTCGCCGTCCGCCTTGTCGCTCGGGTTTGTAGCGCCGCTGCTGGTGAACTCCGGCACGTCGCTCCCGCCGCTTGTTCCATTGATCCAGTTCTTCGCTTCAAAATACTCGACGCCCACCCGCAGCCCATAACCCACATAGGCAACCAAGGCATCGCCGCGGCTGGCGTTGCGATAGGTCTGCGGCACCGAGACTCCGGCGAGCGTCACATTGTTGGCGTACTTGTCCTGCCCCAGCTTGCCCTCGTAGCCGCCGATCGCAAAGTACAAGCCGGTGATCGGCTGATAGCTGATCCGGCCTTCCACGTCCATGGTCTTCGAGCGCGTCGGGTTCTTGTAGCCGTTCCCTTCAACCGCCGATACCTGGTAGCTCAGCGTCTTGCCGAGCAGATCACCGCCGATGCTGAGTCCCCAGTCAGCCGAGCTGCCGACCTTCAGTCGATCGATCAGCGCATTCTCCACGTATCGATGGTTATAGACACCCTCGACGAACGGGATCCAGGGGTTGTCGGACTCGCCGAGGCGTACCCAGAACGCCGGATCCAGGGTCATCTGCAGGTAGGCGTTCTTCATATAGAGATCGACCTGCTGGGCGGTCGTGCCGGTGGTGCACTTCAAAGTCGCGCCGGAGCCGCTGCAGGTGCTGGCCGTGACACTATTGTACGTAGCGTCGGTCTCGAGCTTTGCGGACCACATGTCGTCGAACTTCTCGTTGATGATGATGTAGAAGCGCTTCACGTCGATACCGGTGCCGCTATTGGAAGTATCGGTGCCCTTGTTCTGCTGCCGGATATGGGTCAGGTCCGTGTAGATCCGGCCGCCAATGGTCGGCAGTGGCACGTCGGCCAGCGCCGTCTCGACCCCCAGAGCGCCCAGAGCGGCGGCTACTGCGAATGACACGGCGAGGGGTTTCTTGAACATGAGTGGCTCCGTGGTTGACTTATTGTGTCGGTGTCGTCCGACGAATGTCCCGCAGGCGGGAAGCGCGCATTACATGTCACAAATGTGACAGCTTCATGACAGCGGCCCCGCTGGCGCCACGGCCAAGCAACTCATCGGCGAGCCGGGGCGCGCGGCGCGCATTCTCCCCGCTGAAGGTTGCGCCTGTGTGACACGCTCCCCGCGACTTCGGGCCGGCAGCCCACCGAAGAAAGCGCTTGCCCCCCCGGCGCGAGCACCTTATAAACGCGCCAGCCGTTTGCCACCCCCGAACCGCAGACATGTCCGCCACCCTCGAGCTCACCCGTGACCTCATGGCCCGCCGCTCCGTGACGCCCGCCGACGAGGGCTGCCAGGTGGTGCTGATGGGGCGCCTGCGGGCGCTCGGATTCGAGGTCGAGCCGCTGCGCTTCGGCAGCGTGGAGAATTTCTGGGCACGTCACGGCCGCGAGGACGGCCCGGTGTTCTGCTTCGCCGGCCACACGGACGTCGTGCCGACGGGACCGCTGGAAGAGTGGCGCAGTGATCCCTTCGTACCCACCGTCCGCGATGGCCTGCTCTACGGCAGGGGCGCGGCTGACATGAAGAGCGGCCTCGCTGCGATGATCACCGCGACGGAAGAGTTCGTCGCCGCCCATCCCAGGCACCGCGGCCGCATCGCCTTTCTCATCACCAGTGACGAGGAAGGCCCATCGGTCGATGGCACCAAGCGCGTCGTCGAAGCGCTGGCGGCCCGGCAGGAGCGCATCGACTGGTGCCTGGTGGGCGAGCCCTCGAGCGAGGGATCGATCGGGGACACCATCAAAATCGGTCGGCGGGGGTCATTCAGCGGCCGGCTGACGGTCCACGGCGTGCAGGGACACGTCGCTTACCCCCATCTGGCGGAGAATCCGGTGCACAAGCTGGCGCCGGCTCTCGCGGAGCTGACGAGCCGCGTGTGGGATGCCGGGACGGAGCATTTCGATCCGACGAGCTTTCAGGTCTCGAACCTCAATGCGGGCACCGGCGCGCCGAACGTCATACCGGGAGACCTCAAGGCGCGCTTCAACCTGCGGTATTCACCGGTCCAGACGCTCGACGGTCTGAAAGAGACGGTAGAGGGCATTCTGCGCAAGCACGGGGTGCGCTACACGATCGAATGGTATGTATCCGGTGAGCCGTTCTACACGCTGCCGGGAAAGCTGTCGGAATCGGTGAGAGCAGCGATCGAGGAGGTAACGGGCCGGGAACCCAAGATGTCCACGGGCGGTGGGACCTCGGACGGCCGCTTCATCGCACCCATGGGAGCGCAGGTCGTGGAGCTTGGGGTCGTGAACGCGTCAATTCACAAGGTGAATGAATGCGTGCGGCTTACGGATATCGACGCGCTCCATCGAATGTATTGCAACGTGCTGAGAAATCTCCTGACGTAGGAGAGTACCGGCTCAGGAACGCCTCGCGTTCGCGAGCAGCCCGGCGGCGCCGAGGAAGGCCGCCCAAATGAGCACCCAGGCGGGCATGGCGAGTCCCAGGAACGTCCAGTTGACGATGCCGCACTCCCCGCTGCCGGTGAGAACCTTGCGGATCACCGTGGTGAGCGGCATGAACTTCAGCATCATCGAGAGTGGCGCGCCGCAGGAAGGGATGGCGCCCGGTGGCAGGTGTTGCAGGTACACCTGGCGCGCGGCGACCGCCACGGTGGCCAGGGCGGCAATTGCAATGAAGGTGGCGTAGACGCGCGTGCCCCATCCCCCCGGGTTGTGCAGCGCGGCGATGAGAAACACCACGCCGAGGGCGGCGATGCCGATGCGCTGGAAGATGCAGAGCGGACAGGGGTCGAGTCCGAGATGGAACTGCGCGTAGAGCGCGTAGGCGATGAGCCCGGCGCAGATCAGAAACCCCGCGAAATTGATCGGGCGGCGCGGCAACGCGCTTGCGGGCCGGTTCACCGCCATGAGCGGCGCTCCGCTCATGGGACCACCGTAGGCTTCGGCTCGCCCGGCGGGATGGCGCGCTCTCGCAACTCACGCTCCACATCATCCAGCGATGTATGGCGCACGTCTTTGCCGTACACCATATATATGACGTACTCGCTGATGTTCTTCGCGTGGTCGCCAATGCGCTCCAGTGCGCGCACGACCCACATAACGTCCAGCGCACGACGGATGGTGCGCGGATCCTCCATCATGAAGGTGATGCTCTGGCGCTGGATGGCCTCGTACTCCTCATCGACCAGGCGGTCCTGCCGCGCGACGCGCAGGGCCGACTCCGCATCCATCCGGGCGAAAGCGTCGAGCGCATCATGGACCATCTCCGAGACGATGCGGCCGAGATGCTTGATCTCGCGGTACTTGTCGGCGGGGCGCTCCATGGTCGCGAGCCGCGAGGCGATGTAGCCGATCTTCTCACCCTCGTCGCCGATACGCTCGAGGTCGGTGATGGTCTTGATGATGGCCACGATGACTCGCAGGTCGCCTGCCGCGGGCGCGCGTGTCGCCAGAATCCGACTGCACTCCTCGTCGATCGAAACCTCCATGTTGTTCACCTGGTAGTCCCCGAGCGCCACCGATTCGCCGAGGGAGCTGTCGCCCTCGGTCAGCGCGGTGATCGCCTTATGCAGCTGCTGCTCCACGAAGCCGCCCATGGCGAGCACCTTACTGCGCACGCGCTCGAGGTCTTCGTTGAAGCGACGGGAGATGTGGTGACTGAGGTCGGCGGTTTCCATCAGGGTGGTTCTCCGGCTCGGCTGCGGATGATAGCTGAAACGCCGGCGGACGGGGTACCCTCAGATGTCATGTGCGTGACGGCAGTGTGGGTGTCTCGTGACGGCTGCACGACTTGCGACTCCTACACGGCAGCCGCCGCGCGGACCGCGTGCACGCGCTGCGGCGGAAAATGACACGTGAATGCGCTGCCCTTGCCGATCGCGCTGCGCACCTCGAGCTCCGCGCCGTGCCGCTGCAGGACGTGCTTGACGATGGCGAGGCCGAGGCCCGAGCCGCCGGTGGCGCGCGAGCGACCCTGGTCGACGCGGTAGAAGCGCTCCGTGAGCCGCGGAATATGCTCGGAGGGGATACCGATGCCGGTGTCGGTTACGGAGAAGTGACCGCCGTCCTCATCCGCCCACCAACGCATCTCGATGGATCCTTCGACGGGGGTGTATTTGGCGGCGTTGTCCACCAAATTGGAGAATGCGGAGTGGATCTCGGCCTCTACACCGATCAGCGCCGCGTCGGAATCGATGCGCACGCGCACTTCCCGCGGGTGTACCGGACGCGCTAGCACGTCCTTGCGCAGTAGCGCGAGCAGCGCGGCGATGTCGATCGCCTCCCCGCCGACGGTCTCCCCTGTCTGCTCCAGGCGGGAGAGCTCGAGCAAGTCGTGGATGATGGCCGTCATGCGCTCCGCCTGGCGGCGCATCTCCGCCACCGGTCCCGCCAGGTCCCGGTCGAGGGCGGGGTCCTGGCTCAAGGTCTCGAGGTAACCGGCGATGACGGTCAGCGGCGAGCGCAGCTCGTGCGAGGCGTTGGCGACGAAGTCCCGGCGCACCGCCTCGAGCCGCATCTGCCGCGACACGTCCGCCGCGAGCAGCAGCTGTTGGCCATCGCCGTACGGAACGATCTGCAGGGAGAGATAGCAGTCATCGCGACTCGCCCGGCGAATGATCACCGGGCTCGCGTAGTCCTGCAGCCGCAGGTAGCGCGCGAACTCCGGCTCGCGCAGCAGGTTCTCGATCCGCAGGCCCAGGTCCGCGGAGCGCCGCAAGTCGAGGAGCCTGCCGGCCATGCGGTTGAACCAGACGATCTCGTGCAGTGGGTTGAGGATGACGACGCCATCGGGCAGCGCGGCCGTTGAGCTCTGCAGTTGGCGCATGAGCTGCACGAAGCGTTGCTTGTGGAAGCGCTTGCGGCGGTGCAGCCGCACGATCTGCGAGACGATCTCGCCCCATACGCCGCTGATATCGGGAGGATCGGCGAAGCTGCGGTGCCGCAACCACCATTCCACCCGGAAGAGCACGACGAGCTGCCAGGTGAGGTGCACGGCAAGCGCGCAAGCGAGTCCCTCCCAGATGCTGCCGAGCAGCGCCCCGGCGAGAAGCCCCGCAACTACCGTCGCCAGCAATCGGCCGGCCGCGAACCACCACGCGTGAGTTGTCGGTTGCAGCGGTATTCTCACTGCGCCTTGTTGGAGAAGCGGTAGCCCGCGCTGCGCACCGTCTGAATGTAACGATCCAGACCGTACGGCTCGAGCGCCATGCGGAGCCTGCGGATGCAGACGTCGATCGTGCGGTCCTCGACGCTGGTATCGCTGCCCCAGAGCCGCGCAATGAGCTGCTCCCGGCTGAAGACCCGCTCCGGACGGCTCATGAAAAATTCCAGCATGCGGAACTCGGTCCGCGCGAGCGGCAGCACCTCGTCCTGAACCGTGATCCTCTGGCCCTGCTGATCCAGCTTGAGCCCCTCGAACTCGATGACCTGATCGAGCCCCAGTGTACCGGCGCGGCGCAGTACCGCGCCGATCCGCGCCAGGAGCTCCCGCGGCGAGAAAGGCTTGGTGATGTAGTCATCGGCGCCGTTCTCCAGTCCGGTGACCTTGTCGCCCTCCCCGGCCCGCGCGGTCAGCATGATGATGGGCAGCTCGCGGGTGAGCCGGTCACGCTTCACCGAACGGGTGAGCTCGAGGCCGCTCATGTCGGGCAGCATCCAGTCGACCAGCATCAGGTCCGGCAGGCGGTCGGCCAGTGCCTCGCGCGCCGTCCTGCAGTCCTCCGCCTCGCGTACCCCATAGCCGGCGCGCTTCAGGCCGAAAGCGATCATGTCGCGAATCGCCCGCTCGTCCTCCACCACCAGAATGAGTTTCCCGTGCATGGTCGCCGATCTCTGCTTCGATGGTATTACAGACGCAGAATGTTGCAGAGTCATGACAACGCCGGCGGTATGTTACGGTGGCGGCCGGGCCACATCATCCCGAATATAAACCGGCAGCGCGGCTTCGGGGTCGAGCAGACGGCCGGCGACCAGCTCCGGGACAGCCAGCCGGGCCACTTCGGCGGCCCTGGGAAGGAGGCGGTCCCAGGTCCCATGCACCACAACGCCGCCGAGCGCTCGCAGCGCAGAGTAGGCGGCGAAGCCGCGTCCCAGCGCCGCCGCATCCGCCCATTCGGTAGGCAACCGGACACTCTCCGGCGGACCGACCTTCTCCGGGGTGCGGGCGAGGGCCAGTCCGTCGCTGCCGCGCTCGAAGCACCCCCAGTACACCTCCCGCATGCGCGCATCGTTGCAGACGAGCGCCCGTGTAACGTGGCTGTCTTCATCGAATGCGCGTTGCGCCACAGCGCGCAGATCCGAGATGGCCACCACCTTGAGACCGGCACCGAAGGCGAGCCCCTGCGCGATGCTGGCGGCGAGGCGCACTCCGGTGAAGGAGCCCGGGCCACGCCCGAACGCGATCGCGTCGAGATCGCGCAAGCCGATCCCGGCCTCGCCGAGCAGCTCGTCGGTCATCGGCAGGATGCGCTCGGCATGGCCGCGCGCCAGCTCCGCCTCGCGCGTGAGCAGCCGATCGTCACTGAGCAGGGCCGCCGAGCAATACTCCGTGGCGGTATCGAGCGCCAGCAGCCTCATCGTGCGAGGCCCGGGCCCCAAGGCTCGGCCGCGGCCGGCGCATGGCGCAGGAGGAAATCGAGGGCCGCCTGGCGCTCGCGCGTCACGGTCATCGGCGGCAGCGCGGCGAGGAACACCTTACCGTAACTTTTTCCCGTCAAGCGCGGATCGCAGATCGCCACCGCGCCGAAATCATCCTCGCTGCGGATGAGACGGCCCACGCCCTGCTTCAGCGCCAGAGCAGCTTCGGGAAGCTGATACTCTCGAAAGGCGCTTCTTCCTGCCCCTTCGAGATGCTCGACCCGCGCGCGCACGAGCGGGTCATCCGGGGAGGCAAACGGCAACTTCTCGATCACCACGAGCCGCAGTGCGCTGCCCTTGACGTCCACGCCTTCCCAGAAGCTCGTGGTGCCGAGAAGCACGGCACTGCCGTCCTCACGGAATTCCCGCAGCAGCTGCTCGCGAGGCGCTTCGCCTTGCACCAGCAGGCGATAGCTCGCGCTCCGCGCGCGTTGCTGCCGCCAGAGCGCGGCGGCCCCCGCGAGCGCGCGATGGCTGGTAAAGAGGACGAAGGCGCCGCCGCGCGCGGCATCGATGAGCTCGATCGCCACCTCCATCACCGCCGGCAGGAACTGCGGCGATGCGGGAAGCGGCAAGCCCGTCGGGAGATAAAGGAGACTCTGGCGCGGGTAATCGAAGGGACTGTCGATCTTGAGCGTGGTGCTGCCATCGAGCCCCAAGCGGCCGGTGAAGGGACTGAAATCCTCGCCCAGCGACAATGTGGCCGAAGTGAACACCCAAGAGCAGGGGTGCGCCTCGATCAGAGCCTGGAAGCGCGCCGCGATGTCGAAGGGCAGGAGGCTCAGAGCGAAGCGGCTCGCTGGCGGGCCCGTCTTCACGAAGGGAAGCTCTGCGGATGAGGGGGTGATCTCGATCGAGCGCGCCCCTTCGAGCTCGCCGACCGCGGCGATGCGCTCCAGACTCGCCGCGAGCTCGCCTGCGCGCTCGCCGAGCCCGCGCGCGACTGTCTCTTCGCCGGCGGCACGCAGCGCTTTCGCCAATGCCGTAACCGCGCTGCCAAGGTCGCGAACGGCTGCGGCGACCGGTGTGTCCACGTCGGTCCACGTTATGCGCCCTGCGCTGCCGGCAATCGCGGCGCAGATCTGCACCACACCGGATTGAACTCCTCGCACTGCCGACACCGCATCGGCGTGAGCGTCAGACGTTAGAACACCTCCCTTGGCAAGCTCTGCTTGAACAGCTTCCAACAGACTCTCGATGCGCCGGCTGCTCACGTGCGCGCCGAAGAACTGCGCCGCGAGATCAGGAATCTGGTGCGCCTCGTCGAGGATGATGGCGTCGGCGGCTCCGAGAAGATCGCCGAAGCCGTCCTCCTTCAGCGCCAGATCGGCGAGCAACAGGTGATGATTGACGATGACGATGTCGGCATCGAGCGCCTGCCGCCTCGCGAGCGCGACGTGACAGCCGGCGAGCTGCGGGCAGTGTGTGCCGAGACAATTGTCGCGCGTCGAGGTGACGTGCGCCCATACGGGGTGGGAATCGGCGAGTCCGCCGACTTCCGCGAGATCGCCGCTGCGGGTCGTCCGTGACCAACTTCGGATCCGCTCCAGCGTCTCGCCGCGAGCGGCGCCGGCGGCCTGCTCCAAGCGATGACGGCAGAGATAGTTGGTGCGGCCCTTCAGCAGGGCGACCTTGGCTGGCCGCCCCAGCGCCGCGCCGACGAGCGGCAGGTCCTTGGCGTAGAGCTGATCCTGCAGTGTGCGGGTGCCGGTCGAGACGAGCACTCGCGCGCCGCAGAGCAGCGCGGGTACGAGATATGCGAACGTCTTGCCCGTACCGGTGCCCGCCTCCACCGTCAGGATCTCGCGCCGGGCCAGCGCGGCGGCGACCCGCTCGGCCATGTGCACCTGCTGACGGCGGACGTTGAAGCCCGGCAGCGCACGCTGCAGAGGCCCGCCTTCCCCGAAGATGTCCTCGAGCTCCAACATACTGCGATGATACGGCACCGCCGTTGCGCGGCCCGATGACTGAATTTCCTGCAAGGTTCGGCGGTGTGCGATTATGGAACAAAACAGAAGGTTTTATCGTACTTTATGAGGGTGCGCGGGACGCGCGGCTATACTGGGATGCACTTCGGGACGCAGGCAGGAGCCGCACCGTCCCCCACCTTGCGGTGAAACAGCCTCGGTGAAGGCCGGGCCGCAAACGACAAGAGGAACCGAGGATGGCCACAGCCGCACCCCTGCCGATCCCGTTATCCCAACTTTCCCGCGCCGTGACCGACTGGGTGGAGTCGGTCCGCGCCCTCACCCAGCCGGCTGGAGTGCTCTGGTGCGAAGGGACCGAGGCGGAACAGCGCGAGCTCACCTCGAAGCTGATCCGCGAAGGCGAGCTCATCAGGCTCAACGCCGAGCACTTCCCGGGATGTCACCTCTACCGCTCGAGCCCGAGCGACGTCGCGCGCGTCGAGCACCTGACCTACATCTGCACCCATTCCAAGGATGATGCCGGACCCAACAACCACTGGATGGACCCTGAAGAGGCGCACGCGAAGATGCGCGAGCTCTTCGCCGGCTGCATGCGCGGGCGGACGCTGTATGTGATTCCGTACTGCATGGGTCCCATCGACTCGCCGCTCTCGCGCTGCGGCGTGGAGATCACGGACAGCGCCTACGTCGCGATCAACATGATGATCATGACACGGGCGGGGCGCGCGGCCCTGGAGCGGATCGCGCACGATGGCAGCTTCGTGCGCGGCCTGCACTCCACCGGAGAGCTCGATCCGAACCGGCGCTTCATCATGCACTTCCCGGAGGAGCTCGCGATCGAGAGCTTCGGCTCCGGCTACGGCGGCAACGCGCTTCTCGGTAAGAAGTGCCATGCGCTGCGCATCGCCAGCTGGCAGGCCCGCACCGAGGGCTGGCTGGCCGAGCACATGCTCATCGTCGGTCTCGAGAGCCCCCAGGGCGAGACACACTACATCGCCTGCGCCTTCCCCTCTGCCTGCGGCAAAACCAACCTCGCCATGCTGATCCCGCCGGCATCGCTCCCGGGCTGGAAGGTGTACACCGTGGGCGATGACATCGCTTGGCTCCATCCGGGACCGGACGGGCGTCTCTGGGCCATCAATCCCGAAGCCGGTCTGTTCGGCGTCGTGCCCGGGACCAACCCGCAGACGAACCGCAACGCCTACCAGATGATCCGGCGCGACACGCTCTTCACCAATGTCGCGCTCACGGCGGACAACCAGCCCTGGTGGGAAGGCCTGACGACCGGCATTCCGGTCACGGACTGGCAGGGTCGCCCGTACGATCCAGGGAAGGGACCCGCGGCGCATCCCAACTCACGTTTCACGGTTTCCGCCAAGCGCAATCCGAGCTACTCACCGCGCGCCGAGGACGCACGCGGGGTACCGATCTCGGCGCTCGTCTTCGGTGGGCGGCGCCGCGAGGTGGCGCCGCTGGTGTACGAGGCGCGCAGCTGGCAACACGGTGTCCTGGTCGGGGCTTCGGTCGCTTCTGAAACCACCGCGGCAGCGGTCGGTCAGGTCGGTGTGGTCCGCCGCGATCCCATGGCCATGCAACCTTTCTGCGGCTACAACTTCGCCGATTACTGGCGCCATTGGCTCACGGTCGGCGCGAAGCTCTCACGCGCGCCCAAGATCTTCCACGTCAACTGGTTTCGGCGCGACGCGCACGGGAAATTCCTCTGGCCCGGTTACGGCGAGAACCTACGCGTGCTCGAGTGGGTGCTCGATCGCTGCGCCGGCAAGGCCGGTGCGGCGGAGTCGGCCATCGGCCTGCTGCCACGCGCGGAAGACCTGGACACACAGGGATTGCGCATCGGACCGGAGTCGTTGAGCGCGCTGCTATCGGTGGACCCGGCACTCTGGCGCAAGGAGGTCACCGACATCCGGGCATACCTCGAGAAATACGGCTCACGCGTGCCCCCCGAGTTGCTCGCGGAGCTTGCGGTTACGGAAAGCCGGCTCGGTTAGACGGTCTCGCTGGTGAAGCGGATGGTCTGCGCGGAGTCGGGCTCCGGCAAGCGGCCGAGGCCGATCATCCCTTCGCCTTTCAGCTGCAGGCTGTCGCGGCGGACGAAGGATTCCTCGCCGCCTTGAGTCTGCACGAACGTGCCGTTGGTGCTCTGGTCGATCAGCACCAGCTTGTTGCGGCTGAGCTCGATGCGCGCGTGCAGCCGCGAGATGAGGTTCCCCTTCACCACGAGGTCGTTGTCCTCGGCGCGCCCAATGGTGACGCTGGGGCGCTGGTCATCGACGACCACTTCCTGATCGAGCCAGCGCAGCCGCAGCCGTGCCGCCACCTGCCGCCCCTTGAGGGCGATGGCCGGCACCATGCTGGTCACGTCTTCCGTCTGCCACAGCACTTCGTAGAGCTGGACCTCATTGCCCTGCCCCTTGATGGGCGCGGTATCAATGAGGCGGCAATTGGCCCGCCATTCCGGCGAGAGATGGTCGACGGTAGCGGCGGTCGTGATGACCTGCCCGGCCTTGGCCTGACTGGTCATGCGGTTCGCGGTGTGCACGGTCGAGCCGAAGACATCGCGGCTCTCGAGCACCACGGGGCCGAAATGGCAGCCGATCCGGATCGCGACCGGCTGGCCGTCAACCTTGAGCTGAGCATGAGCCGAGATCTGCTGCTGCATCTGCGCCGCGGCATTCAGCGCCTCGTCCGCGCTTGGGAAGGTCGCCATGACCTCATCGCCCATGGTCTTGATCACCGTGCCGTGGCGCTGTTCCGTGGCGCTTCGCATCACATCGATGCAGATCGAGACCATATCGCGCGCGCGCAAATCACCCATGAGCTCGTAGAGCCGGGTCGAGCCGACCACGTCGGCAAACAGTATGGCGAGTTCGATATCCTTGCCCATAAAGAGTGCGCAGCCAGCCACCCCCCCTTGCAAGCCCCCGGACGGCAAGGCGATGACGACGTTGCGGGGATGATACCAGAGAGCTTCCGCGGCGCTACCGATTAGCCGGAGCTGCCGTCCGAAAGGCTCGCCCCGGCCCGGCCTTCGCGCGCGGCCCGTGCCGCCGCGGCCGCTGTACGAAGCAGCTCCGGCCCCACGCCCGCCGCCCTCGCCCCCTCGCTGAGGAGCCGGCGGTAATCCCTGGCACCGGGCTCCCCGGCGTAGAGTCCCAGCATGTGGCGCGTGATCGCCGACAGGCGATCGCCCTGCGCCAGTTGCCGCTGCGCATAGCGCGCCATGCGCTCGAGCAGCGCCTCGCGGCCCGGCGGGTCGAAGCGCTCTGCTCCGCCGAGAGCCCGCTGCAACTCGCTCAGCACGAAAGGCCGATGATAGGCCTCGCGGCCCAGCATCACGCCGTCACACCAGGTCAGCGCCTCGAGGACACTCGCCGCAGTGCGGAATCCGCCGTTGACGATCATCGGCAGATCGCTGAAGTGCTGTTGCAACCGCCGCACGACATCGTGGCGAAGCGGCGGCACCTCGCGATTGTCCTTCGGCGACAGCCCCCCTAACATCGCCTTGCGCGCGTGGACGATCGCCACGTGGCAGCCCGCGTCCCGCACCTGACGCACGAAATCGTGTAGGGCTTCGAAGTCCGACTCATCGAACCTCGATAACGCGCCGCTGACCCGCTCCTGCGTACCGCTCACGACGCCGATGCGCATCTTCACCGTGACCGGAATCGCGACCGCCGCGCGCATGGCGGCGACACCCTCCGCGACCCTCGCCGGCTCGCGCATCAAACAGGCGCCGAACGAGCCGCTCGCGACGCGGTCGCTCGGGCAGCCGCAATTCAAGTTGATCTCGTCATAGCCGGCCTCCTCCCCTGCCCGCGCCGCGGCCGCAAGCTCCCGCGGCTCACTGCCGCCGAGCTGCAACGCGACCGGGTGCTCTTCGGGATCGAAGGCGAGGAGCCGCCGCGCATCGCCTCGCACGATGGCCGCTGAGGTGATCATCTCCGTATAGAGGAGCACGGCCGGAGCGAAGCCGCGCAGGAAGTACCTGCAGTGGCGATCGGTCCAGTCCATCATGGGGGCCACGGCGATGCGTCGGTCTAAGTCTTTCATTCTCAGGCGATAATTTGAGTCAGTCGGTCCAGTCAGCGACAGGACCGACGCATTGTCGGTGGTGCGCTCAGCTTCCCTGCATCGCCGCCGCCCATGCGGTCTGGCAAGGACTTGTCACCGATCCGGACTCTCCAACCGTAGGCAACAATGGATGGCATCACAAATACAGCGAGCGCAATCCCTAACCGAGGCCAAATTGCCAGCTTTGATAGCAATAGAAATGTCATTACTCTATCGCTGGCACAGATCGAGACCAAATGCAGCGTCTCATTCTTGCAGAACTTAGCATTTCAATGGCAAGCCTACCATCCGGTGAGTAGTCGGCTCGGCACGAGGATTTCGCTCGGCACCTCTCGGCCTTCCTGATCTACAGGAGCGTAGCACCTGCAGTCTTTGCCAGATTTCGGTCAAATGTTCCGAGCGGCACATGGCCGGCTTTACGGGCAATCTCAACAACCAGACAATCAGAGAAACCCAACGTAGGGCGCCTCCTGAAGTACGCGACGGCCGCACCTACGACCTCAGCGTCGTGAATCGTCAAATTCTTGTGACTGAGCAGCATATCGATCGCGGTAGCGATCTGTTCGGGCGTCCGCTCGTATACTGCATCGAGCACCCACATCGCTTCGGCCAACACCAGATGAGATACCCAGGCGCCGGGAGCGATGAACTTCTCCGCTGCTTGCACCTGCTTGATGTCGTCTCTCACTAAGAGACGGATCAGGACATTGGTGTCAACGGCGCGCATGCTTCTTCCGCGCATACTTCCGGATCGCGTCTTTCACATCACCTGAACGGCCAGGTGAGACGCCTTGCGGAAAAACGGCTTGGTGTATTTCCTCCGAAGTATTCCGCCCAGCGCGGCGAACGATGACTTGATCATTCTGCTCGTCCCACTCCAGAACGGACCCAGGACCGACGCCCAACCGCTGCCGAATCTCGGCAGGAACGGAGATCTGCCCTTGGGCAGTGAGCTTGGATTTCGCGATGGTCATGGGCCACATTACCAGGGTAATGCATACCATTCAATGACGGCAAATATGCAGGCGACATATAGGCGACCAATGTCTGCCGCGTTGCCTAAGTGATTGTTCTGCCGCCCTTATTTTCCCAGACGGTCCAGTCCATCATCGGGGCAACGCTTATTTTTATGTTTAATTCCAATTACTTATCCTGTGATCTTCAAAAATATATTAGCGTATCTCTGCGAGATTTCTGCGAATTTATCAGATTGCCGCTGCCCGGACCGCAGCCCTGTCAGATAGGACATTCAACATCCTTCCTGTTATGCTGACCCAATGGCGCGGCGCAGGCGTGATTCCGAGGACGAGCTTGATCTCGCACGCTCGAGCCGCGACGAGCTCTATCCCAAGGGCCGCAAAGGCGGCGGGGTGGTGAGAATCCAGACTGACTACTCGCGCGGTGGCCGTTTGCTGAGGTATTCGCTCGCGCTGATCGATACCCATAGGAGCGGCGGCGACAGCGGTAGGGTTCTCGGTTACGACAACGCGCATGGACAGAACCATCGCCATTGTGACGGCAAGATCGAAACCGTTGAGTTCGAATCATATGAAAGCATCGAAAAGCGCTTCGAAGCGGAAGTTCGCGAGTACCTCGAAAGCCGGAAGGGCTAGCCCGGTAAGCAAGATTCGCATCGGAGTCGAGTCGATGGATCGCTTTTTCTCCCGCATGCGGGTGAAGGCTCGACGGCTCGATCGCGAAGAGAAGCTGGAGCCGGGACTGACCGTATCGTTCGAGGATCCGGCTGACTTCCTTGAAGTGATTACGCCGGCTCGTGTCCGGATATTGAAGGAGATCGATGGAAGAACGGTGGCGATCTTCGCGCTCGCCGCTGCCCTCTCGCGCGATCCTTCAGCTGTCCGACGCGACGTGGCGCTGCTCGAGAGTAAGCATCTCGTCCGGACGCGTAAAGTAGCAAATCCAGGGCACGGAAGTAGAACGCTGGTCGAGAGAGTCGCTGGCGCGATCGAGCTAACGGCAACCCTCTGATACCCGCCAGCGTATCGCGTATACGATCCGCTTCAGGGGCGAGGGTTCGGCCTCGATTCTGCGCCCCTGCGACCTAACGCGATGCTGACCGCGATGGCATCTTGGCTCCAAATGACTGTCAGTGGACGGCACGCACACTGGTACCGTGTAGACTCGGACGAAGGATACCCACCAGACCGGACATTCCTTTATGACTCTCGCGCGTGGTACGGACCGGATCGAATCAGAGCGACTCATCTTGCGGAGGATTGACTACGCCGATCTCGGATTCTTCACTGACCTGCACGCTGATCCAGAGGTAGCGCGATATCTCCCGCACGGGCGGCCCCGCTCGTCGCAGGAGTCGCTCGCTTGGATCCAGTCAGTCCTCAGGACTTACGAGGAATCCGCGCTGGGGCAACTGGCTGTGCTACGCAAGCGTGATGGCATGCTGATCGGCCGCTGCGGATTGAGCTACTTGGCCGTGGAAGCCAGAGCCGCAGCCGCGGTTCCACGGGGGTGGTATCAGCGTGCCGAGGTACCCGATGCCGCCGAGATCGTATTGGAGCCGGAGCTCGGATATACATTCCACCGCACCAGTTGGGGACAGGGCTACGCCAGTGAGGCCACGCGGTGCGTATTCGACTATGCATGCGACAAACTAAAGCTCCCCCGCGTGGTATCGCTCATTCACCCTGACAACGTGCGTTCCTTGCGGGTGGCCCAACGCTTTGGAGTACAGCGCGAGGGTATGGTGGAGGTGATGAAACGCTCCTACGGTCGGTTTGTGTGGCCGATGTCGATCCCCTCTCAGGGTACTTGACGCGGCTGGCCAGTGGCGGCTTCAGGGCTGTAAGTGGCGCCGTCATTATCCCGGCCGCAGGGTGTCCTCCGATCGAACCGGCTTTCGGGAGCCGGCCTGATCGAGCACTGGAATGTGGCGGGAGGCCATGGGGGTCTTTTGGTCAGGATGCACGGGATCCCTCCAAGCTACTGGAGGCTCCAGAGGCAAGCCCAGCGACATTATTACCGCGCGCGCTACGTCTTCTTCCCGTGCAGTACTTCGCGCAGCCTCAATGCGTACGGCCATGTCATGGTTCGTGCGCCACCGCCGGATGCGACCGGACACCGTCATGAGGTAGTCGAGTTGCCGGCGCTTCGCGTGCAAGACGTCACGCTGTGGACTACCGGCCGGCCACCAGCGCTCTTGCAGGCTGAGGGCTAAACCCTGAGTGAGCAGCGTGTCCGACTGTTCCAGGTGCGCTACCATAGCCTCGCATGCTGCGCGACGGCCCCGGAGATCAAGCTGCTCGGGTCGACAGGCTCGGGAGATCGCCTGGAGCGGTGGGATCACCTCGGCCGCCAGAATGCCAATGGCATCGATGCCTCGTGTGGCGAGATCCTGTGATGGACTCGCCACAGCCAGAGCATCCACCATCATGACCTCGAGCTGATTCCAGTAGATCGTGATTCTCCGGGCGGCGCCAATGCGCGCGATCACCGCCGTGACTGCATCGGAATCAGATAGTGGCAGCGTTTCGAGATCCGGGGTCCATGCGAACCCGTTGTCTGGATCAAGAGCTTGCAGATGGGCCGCGATCTGCGCCCTCGCCTCACACTTCAACCATCCACAGATAGCGAGATGAACCCAGACGAGCTCCGGACGCTGCGGCGCGAGTGTCTGCGCCCGTTCGATCAAATCGGATGGCTGCCGGACGTTGGGGTCGTTCAGCGCCAGCAGCAGGGCGGCCGCGGCCAGATCGCTTGCTGTTGCGTGTGCAAGGAGGACTCCGGCCTCTCGATTTTGCTCGGCTCGAAAGGACTGGGCATCTGCGCCGCTTCGTCGCGCATACGCACACCCGGCAAGCGTGAGCATGCAAAGCAATGCAAGAGAACATCGCAATTCTCCAGACCGCATATCGAGCTCCTTCATGCACCTCAACGCCATCGTCCAGCGGTACGCAGGCCCTGGCGCTTACGCCCGAGGAGTCAGGTAGCCTACCGGAATACGTCCGCTTCGGGGCGCTGATTCCGCGCTGCAGCTGGCCGGATCTGGCCCAGAAGCGGCCCCATGATCTGCCCTTCGACAAGGTAGGCCGCCGGCTTCGATTTCCGTGCGTTGGACGGCGAGTAGGCGGTCTGACGATGGGCTCCAATGCGACGTCCCTATGGGGCCTGGGTTCCATCGACTAGCGGCGCTGGTGCCGGTCGTCAGGCGGGCGCAGCTGGGGAATTCCGGTCGGCGCCGGGTACGCAGTTGCTAACTACATCCCCATATTTTGGAACAGATCAAGACCATACTCAGTGGGCATTCGCACAACGTTTCAAACCAAATCAATCCTAAACACGTAGCCACCCGTCGGACTGTTTTCCGGCGGGAAAGCCTTATGTTGAAACTGTGGAATGTCAATCGACCAACCTGGATGCTCGCCGGCATCCACCCCATAGAGCTCCCCGTTATGGACCGCAACGTCGTGCATATCGACTATGCCCTGCGGAAGCGTGATGGTTTCGACCACTTGGCCGGTCTTGATGTCATACTTCACCAACCCCGCCGTGTAGCCTCTATAGTCATACGTTCCCGGCTTCTGCAGACCACCAACCTGCCAGATATAGCCGTTGTCATATTCTATGCCGTGCACGCGCGTCGCGAATTGAGGCAGGCGGGTTTCACGAAACATATACTCGACCTGCCACGTGTTGGGATCGATCTTCATCAGACATCCCATGCGATCGGCGGCGAGCCACAGCTTGCCATTTTCCCATGCCATACCGTGCGAAGAGCCGCCATCATTGGCAGGGCCGAACGGAATCTGACGCCGGCTGACTTGCTGGCCGGATTTGATGTCGGTCTGGAACACGCCGTCGATCGGCGGATCGGGATGGTTGAACTCGGCCGCGCCTTCGCACGCGCTCCAGATGCAACCGTCGCCAATCGTCATACCTGTGCAATCCTTGGTGTTCTGGTAAATCGTATCCAGCAGCTTGCCCTTGAAGTCGAGCAGCCATACTGCTTCCTTACGGCCGTCATGACGCTGCTCAGCAACCCAAAAGCCTCGCCCCTCGGGATCGGTAGCGATGGCGTTGGGATAGCCCGGCGGCGTCAGAAACAGCTTGGTGAATTTCGCCAGTCGATTGGGCGGCGGCTGCGTGCTGGCTTCCTGCATGGCTTTCAGGGTACGGCCCAGCGCATCGGTTCCCGGCTTGCGGCCGACAACGGCGACCTCGGCGGGGTTCTTCAGAGCCGCGGCCAAGGCTGAGCCTACCCCCAAGCCCAGGGCCCCCAGGCTTCCACCGGCAAGGAATTCGCGTTTGCTGACCAGTTTCATCGACGGCACCCTTTGTTCTGATACCAGTTAGGTTTCCAGATAATCGGCAGATTGCAGCAATCCGCGGATGTAGCCATAGCAAAAGGCGAAGTTCTCCGCCTCGGCGCCCGGCGGGCCAAACGGAACATGGTCGGGCACCAGCATGCCGCCATAGCCAACATCACGATAGACCCGGAGCGCCTTCACCATGTCCACGGAGCCTTCGTCCGGGAAGATCTCGAGCTCCACATTGTCGCGACCACCGCGCACATTGCGGAAATGAACCAGGAATATCTTCTTGCGTTCGCCAAACCAGCGGATCACGTCGTAAATCTGATGCCCCGGGTCCTCCAAATCCTCCGAGATCGTGCCCTGGCAGAAGGTCATGCCGTGATAAGGGCTTTCCTGGATTCCGACGAACTTCTTGAGCCCCTCGACCGTACCCAGAACGCGCGGCACGCCGTGATAGCCGCCGGGCGGCACGCCGGGGTCCTCGGGATGCAGCGCCATGCGAACCTTATATTGATTGGCGAGCGGCACAACCCGATCGAGAAAGTACGTTATCCTCTCCCACAGCTCATCGGCCGTAACGTGCCCCGCCAACTTCGTGAAATAGGCCACCTGATCGTATGGTGCCGTATGGATTTCGGGGTCGGTCATCATCGACTTCCCGTCCCATATCGTCATCAGCGGACTATCTTTCATGTCGCTGACACGCCACCGATGGTGCAGACTGTCGCCCCGACCCTGGACGACCGCGCTGCGCAAGATGGGCATCAGCGCCAGGTTGTATTTCAATGCCGGGATCCCGGCGGCCGCGCAATTTTTGAGGAGCGTCTGGAACGCCTCGATCTCACGGTCGCGACCGTCGCGGCCGAGAATGATATTCGAAGGATGGCCGCCCGAGCTCATGAACCCGGCGCTTGTCATGTCGACGCTGAGACCGTGCTTCTCGCCAAGCGCACGCAAAGCGACCAGCTCGTCCACCGTAGCATATAACCGCGATGGATCGGACTGTATGGGTTGTGCCACCACGTTGGCGATACCGTAACGCGCCAGAAAAGCGAAGTGCGCGTCAGAAGTGGGTCCGCTCTGGCAGCCGAGCGTCATATAGACTGGCTTGCGATCCTCGGCTCGCGCCGGCGATGGTGCCGCCACTTCTCCCACGGACGCGAAACCGGCTGCGGCGAGGCCACTGCCCGATGCACTGATGAAGCCGCGACGACTGATCGGACTCATCGTTCCCCCCCTGCTGCTACGCAATTCTCTGAAAATCGCCCATCGCCGTGTGAACTCACCTGGCGAATCCCGTTGTCGTGTTGAAGACTAAATGGCTGATCTGTCTGAGTCCAAGCCAAATTGGCTATCGATCAATGCAGGATTTGACTCAATTGGGCCGCCTTGGGCGTAGCCTTCGGCACCCTATCTGACACATTCCGCGCCGGGTGCGCTCATCGCCTAGCTCACGAGCGCAGGCCGCTTCGGATCGAAGTGCCATCCAGGAACGAGCTGACGCATGGCGATGCTGTCGTCACGTGCCCCGAGTCTCAATCGGCGACAGAGCTCGTGCGCCTTCTCGAGCTCCACCCGGTCGAGCTCGATCCCCAGACCGGGCTGCTGCGGAACCCGCACGCTGCCCGCCTCGATCCTGAGCGGCTCGCGCGTGAGCCGCTCGCCATCCTGCCAGATCCAGTGGGTATCGATGGCCGTGATCTCCCCCGGAGCGGCGGCCGCCACGTGCGTGAACATCGCGAGCGAGATGTCGAAGTGGCTGTTGGAGTGCGAGCCCCAGGTAAGGCCCCATTCACGGCACAGTTGCGCGACGCGCACCGAGCCGGCCATCGTCCAGAAATGCGGATCGGCGAGCGGAATGTCGATGGCCCGCAATTGCACGGCGTGGGCGAGTTGCCTCCAGTCGGTCGCCACCATGTTGGTGGCGGTCGGAACGCCGCTCGCCCGGCGGAACTCGGCGAGGATCTCGCGGCCCGAATATCCGTTCTCGGCCCCGCACGGATCCTCGGCATAGGCGAGAACGTGCTGCCTGCCGCGACAGAGCGCAAGCGCCTGTTCCAGCGACCAGGCGCCGTTTGGATCGAGGGTGATGCGGGCCTCTGGAAAGCGTCGCGAAAGCGCTTCGACCGCTTCCATCTCGGCCTCGCCGGCGAGAACGCCCCCTTTGAGCTTGAAGTCTTCGAACCCGTAGCGCTCGCGCGCCGCCTCCGCGAGCGCGACGATGGCGTGTGGCGTCAGGGCGGGCTCGTCTCGCAGCCGCAACCAACCCTCGCCCGTCCCGGCGCGGTAGGCAAGGTCGGTGTTAAGGCGGTTTCCGATGTAGAAGAGATAGCCCAGTACGGGGACGCTCGGGCGCTGCTGGCCCTCTCCCAGAAGATCGGCCACGGGCACACCGAGGTACTGCCCGAGAAGATCGAGCAGCGCCGACTCGAGCGCGGCCACCGCATGGATCGTCGTGCGTTGATCGAACGTCTGCAGACCGCGCCCGCCGCGGTCACGCTCTGCAAACTTACGCGCAACTAGGCTGAGCAGTGCGCGGTAGCGGCCGATCGATTGCCCTACGATGAGGGACCTTGCGTCCTCCAGAGTCTTGCGGATCGCCTCACCGCCCGGCACTTCCCCGAGTCCGAGGCAGCCCCGCTCGTCCGTGAGTATGACGACGTTACGCGTGAAGTACGGGCCGTGGGCGCCGCTCAGATTGAGCAGCATGCTATCGTGTCCGGCCACCGGTACGACTTCCATCTCGACCACCTTGGGCGTCGAGCCGCATGACTGCTCGGATTGGGCGGCAGTGTCGCGCTTCGACTCTCTCAAGTGCGGGTCTCCATCCGCGATGGCTGCCGCGGCCTGGCGACAGACTCCGTCAGGTGAACGCGCTCGAAGCGCCCGGCGATCACAGTGTAGCCGAGGACAGCGAGCAACGCGTTCGCACCGACGTAGACCAGCGCCCCGGAGAACGATCCGGTCACCGCGACGATGTAGCCGATGACGATCGGGGTGGTGATCGCACCCACGTTGCCGAAGGTATTGAAGAGCCCCCCGTAGAGCCCCGTCATCTCCTTGGGTGCCGTATCGGCGACGACGGCCCAGCCGAGCGAACCTACGCCCTTGCCGAAGAAGGCGAGCGACATGATGAGCACCACGATCCAGTTGGCCTGGACGAAATTGCAGAGGATCATGCTGGTCGAGAGGAGCAGGCCGCCGACAATCGGGATTTTGCGCGCCAGCGAGAGCGAAACGCCGCGACGCAGCAGCGCATCGGACATGATGCCCCCGAGCACCCCGCCCGCGAATCCGCAGATCGCCGGCAGTACGATCACCACGCCGGCCTTGAGGATCGACATGCCTCGCTGCTCGACCAGGTACACCGGAAACCAGGTAAGAAAGAAGTAGGTCAGCACATTGACGCAGTATTGCCCGATGTAAATACCGATCAGCATCCGCCGGCTGAGCAGCACCTTCAAGTGCTGCCAGCTCACCGACTGGGGGGCGCCGCGTCCCTGGTCCATGTCGATGAGGCCGCCGCCGGCGGCAATATAGTCGAGCTCGGCTCGTCCCACGCGGGAGTGTTGGCTCGGTGCGTACACCGTCATCAGCCAGGCCACGAACAGTAGTAGCCCTGCGCCGCCGAGAAAGACGAACACGGACGGCCAGCCGAACCTGTGGGTGAGCCAGGCCATCACAGGCGCAAACATCACGGTGGCGAAGTACTGCCCCGAATTGAAGATGGCGGCGGCGGTGGCGCGTTCGCCCCCGGGAAACCACGCGGCGACGATCCGGCTGTTGCCCGGGAAGGCCGGCGCCTCGGCAAGCCCCACGAGCAGGCGCAGCGCGAAGAGTGCCGCCACGGCCAGGGCTCCGGCGAGCAGCCCCGCCGCCCCCTGCAGCAGCGTGAACAGCGACCAGAGCAGGATGCTTCCCGCATAGATGACGCGCGAGCCGAAGCGATCCAGCAGCCAGCCGCCCGGCAGCTGAGCAATCGCATAGGCCCAGCCGAACGCGGAGAATATGTAGCCGAGAGTGATCGGGGCGATGTGCAGCTGCGCCTGCATCGCCGGTCCCACGATCGAGAGGCTCGCCCGATCTGCGTAGTTGACCGTGGTCGCGGCGAACAGCATGAACACCATGAGATAGCGCACGTGGCCGCGGCCAAGCGCGCCGGAATTCTGCTCGCGGGTCATGAAGCTTTCATCGGAGGCAAGCCGCTCAACTCAAGCCGGGCCGGCCATCCTTGACCCGCCACAGGCCGAGTGGATTTCCGTCCTGCAACGATTGCGGCAGCAGCTCGGGTGGCGTGTCCTGATAGCATACCGGGCGCAGGAACCTTCGGATGGCGAGCGTACCGACGGACGTGAATCGCGGGTCCGAGGTCGCGGGGTAAGGTCCTCCATGCACCATGGCATGAGAGACTTCGACCCCGGTCGGGAACCCGTTGAACAGCACGCGCCCCGCCTTCCGCTCGAGCACCGGCAGCAGCTGACGAGCCATCCCGAGGTCCGCTGCCTCCATGTGCACGGCGGCCGTCAGCTGTCCCTCCAAACTCTCGGCAAGCTCGCGCAGCTGCGCCATGTCGCGACAGCGGACGAGGAGCGATGCCGGGCCAAACAGCTCCTCTTGCAGGCGCTTATCGGCAAGCACGGTCTCGGCGTGTGCAATCAGCAGCGCCGTCTGGCTCTTGCAGCCAGACGCCCGCTCGCCGCGCGCCGCCACAGTAACCCCCGCCATCGCGCAGAGCTGGCTCAGCCCGGCCTCGTAGGCGCGGTGGATGTGGCTGACGAGCATGGTCGCGGCGGCCGAGCCGCGCACCTCCGCCGCGGCGGCAGAGATGAACGCCTCGAGCTGCGGTCCCTCGAGCGCGATGAGCAATCCGGGATTGGTGCAGAATTGGCCTGCCCCGAGATTTAGCGAGGCGAGAAAGGCTTTGGCGATCGCGGCACCGCGCGCCGCCAGGGCGCCGGGCAGGAGAAAGACCGGATTGACGCTGCTCATCTCGGCATGGATGGAAATCGGCTCGGAACGCTCTGCCGCAATCCTCATCAGCGCCGTTCCGCCAACCCGCGACCCGGTGAATCCAACCGCCTTGATCCGCGGGTCGGCCACGAGAGCGGCACCGAGGGCGGTGTCGACGCCGAACAGCATCGAGAACACCCCCTCCGGCAAGCCGCAGTCACGGACTGCCCGCTGCACGGCAGTTCCCACGAGCTCCGAGACACCTGGATGAGCGTTGTGCGCCTTGACGATCACGGGACAACCGGCGGCTAGCGCCGAGGCGGTATCGCCGCCGGCGACGGAAAAGGCCAGCGGAAAATTGCTGGCGCCAAACACTGCCACCGGCCCGACCGGCACATGTCGCAACCGCAGGTCCGGCCGGGGCAGCGGCCGGCGGCTGGACAGAAGGGTCTCCAGCCGGGGCTCGATAAAACTTCCCTCGCGCACGACCTGCGCAAAGAGTCGCAGTTGATCCGCGGTGCGCTGTCGCTCGCCCTCGAGCCGCGCACGCGGGAGCCCGGTCTCGGCGACCCCGCGCTCCGTGAGCGCATCACCGAGATCGAGGATGTTTCCGGCAATTGTCTCCAGGAACGCGCCACGCGTCGCTAGCGCAGTTTCGCGGTAGGTATCGAACGATTCCTCCGCGAGCACGCAGGCCCGATGGAGCATCTGCGGCGTCGCACCGCCAAATGGCGGCGCAAGCCCAGTACCGCTCGCCGGATCCATCGCCTGGAAGGACCCCGCCGTGCCCGCAACCCGCTCCTGGCCAATCAACATGCAACCGGTCACTGGCACGGCGCGGGACTCACTTGCGGCCCGCGACCAGCGCGGCCAACTCGTCCATTTCCTGCTGCGTCAGATCGGTGAGCGGTGGGCGCACGGGACCGCAGTCGCGGCCGATCAGTCTCATCCCGGCCTTCACGATCGAGACCGCATAGCCGTTGCGGCGGCGTCGGATGCTGATATAGGGAAGCACGAACTCACGCAGCGCCGTGTACACCGCCACCCGATCGCGGCGCCGTACTGCGGCGTAGAAGTCCAGCGCGAACTTCGGCATAAAGTTGTAGATGGCCGAGGAGTATGTGTTCACGCCGAGCTCGAGATACGGCAGAGCGAACGTCTCCGCCGTCGGGAGGCCGCCGAGGTAAGTGAGCCGTTCGCCGATTCGGGTGTAAATTCGAGTCATCATCTCGACGTCGCCAACGCCGTCCTTGAACCCCACGAGATTCGGGCAGCGCTCGCAGAGGCGTTCGAGCGTCACATCATCGATGGTCGCATTGGCACGGCTATAAAAGATGACCCCGAGGCGGGTCGCCCGGCAAACGGCCTCGACGTGCGCCGCAATACCGTCACGCTCGCTCTCCGTCAGATACGGCGGCATGAGCAGCAGTCCGTCGGCACCGGACGCCTCCGCGTTTGCCGCCAGCTGCTTTGCCATCTCCGTGCCGTAGCCGCACGGAGCGAGCAGCGGCAAGCGGCCCTTGACCTCGTCCACCGCGATCTTGACTACCTCGGCAACCTCAGCGGCCGTGAGCGAGAAGAACTCGCCGGTACCTCCGGCCGCGAATAGGCCGGCCGGTCCGTGGCTGCATGCCCAGGCAATGTTGTCGCGGTACGCCCCGGGGTCGAAAGAGCCGTCAGCGCGGAACGTCGTGACGGGGAACGAAAGAAGTCCCTTGCCCAGAGCGGACGCCATCTCGGTAGGAGACATACCCTTCATGTGGACGAGATTCCTTTGATTCATGGATAGAGTCGGGACGCCGCTCGCAACCCTCTCTCAGTCGGCCGAGGCAATCTTGTAGACCCACACCTGCGCCGGCGCGCTGGGGGCCGAAGGCGTCATCACGATGTACTCGCCGAGGGGCGCGGCGAGGTGCGACGTGGCAGCATGCGGCTCAGTGGTCACCTCGCCGAGCAAGCGGTAGTGATTCGCATCCTCCTCCTTGTACACATCCACCCACCCGTGACCGCTTCCTCCCGAGACGTAAATCCTGCGGGAAGCAGCATCGAACGCGATGTAGTCGGTGTCCCCGCCAATGGGCAGCGTCTGGAGCTGCCTACCGGTATCGCTGTCGAGCACCAGCAGACCTCCCTTACGACATGCCACGAATAGCCTATGGGTGCGCTCATCGATCGCGGCGCCGAAATTCTCCGAAGCGAGCGTCAGCGTCCACACCGTCGTAGGCTTCAGGGTCCGCATATTGATGACATCGATCTGGTTCAGCGCCTCGTCGTTCACGAACAGCCGAGAGCCATGGTCCTCGATCCCGAAATCCTCGAGGTCGTTTCCTGGCAGCTCGACATTACCAATCTGACGCTCGTTGACAGAGTCGAATACGGTAACGTGTGAATATGGATGCCCTGCCTTTTCGCCGCCATTCACCGCGAAGATGCGCCCCGTGTCAGGGTCGTACGCGATCGGGTCTGCATCGACTTCCATCTTCAGCGACTTGAGCAGCATATAAGTTCGCGAGTCATAGATGCGCAACCATCCGGCCCCGTCGGTGACATACAACCGCTCGAGGTCCGCTCGGTACACCACTCCGCGCGGAATTTCCAAGGGAATCAGCTTGATGACCTTGCCGGTCCCGAAATTGAAGACCACCAGATAGTGGGAATCCACGGCGGTGCCGAAGAGCCGTTTGCCGGCAGGATCCAGCTCGAAATGGTCGAAATGGCCCTTGATCGATGCCGGCAGATCGTAGCGGTGGACGAGCACGAGCGGCGCCGGGGGAGCTGCCCATGCGCCCAAGGGGGCGAGTCCTGCAAAGCCCAGGATAAAGGAAAGTATTTTATGCTTCATGGCTATTCCCACCGCCACCTGCCGGCCGCCTGGCCGCTGCGGACACCTGATCGGCCATACACTTCTGTCGCGCTACGCTGCATGCCTGCATGATCGCCCTGCCGCGGGCAGCTGCCCGACCTGCAGAAATGCTCATCCGCAAATCCTCAGTCGAGGTCAGCCTTCAGGCCGACATAGTAGGTCCGTCCCACGATGTCATAGGTCGCGGCATCGGTAACGAAGTTATACCCCACTACCAGCGGCGGCGCCTTGTCGAACATATTGGTCATCCCTGCTGTAACCTGGATCTGCGATGTTGCCTGCCAACTCGCATCGAAGTCGAAATAGCTATAGGCTGGAATTCCGGGACCGCTACCCGGTCCATTAATCCAGTCCTGCTGGGCATCGATATATCGCCAGTGCAGTGCAGCCGAAATCGGCCCCACTGCGTAACCGAGCGTCGTGTTAGCCTTCCACCTCGGGTGGGACAGGTCCGAGAGGCTCGAACCGTCCATCGCGAACGCAGTCGTGGTATCGCCGATCGCACCAGAGTAGTCCAGCGTCGGAACGCCCGGCACCCCCGAGACGATGATCGAGCGCAGGTAGGTGAGGTACGACTGGATCATGATCCCTCCGGCTCGTTCCGGCAGGCCAAGGTCATGCAGCGCGAAGCCCCAATGCCCCTCGACATCCACCCCGTCCGTAACGAACGCGCCGATGTTCTCCGAGAACTGCTTGGCGAGCGTGATATAACCTGTCGATGGATTGCGCGTGATCTGCTGGCAATAGAAGTTGCTATCAGAGTAGCCAGGATTGCCTCCGGTCGCATTGAAGCAGTTCTCCAGAATCTGCTGGGCCCCCACGCCCGCAATCGCTCCATCGATCTTGATGTGGAAGTAGTCCACCGAGGCACCCAGCTCGCGGGTCATAGCCCCGCCGAAATGCGGCGTAAACACAAAGCCAACCGAGTACGTGCTCGCTACCTCAGGTTTCAGCGTCGGATTTCCCCTGAGAGTGCCTGGCACGTCCAACGCCGGCGAGGTAAAACTCGGCAGAGCGCCGGCCGGCACTCCCTGCGCCTGACACAGCGCCGCCACTTGCGCGGCGTTTGAACCCGTACGATAGATGCCGCTGTAGGAGCATGGGTCCAAAGAAACGGTGGCGCCAGCGTTTACGAACGGACTGTAGAGTTCCTGGAGACTCGGAGCCCGGATCGCGCGCTCAAAGCCGCCGCGGAACATGAGGGTGTCATTCGCCTGCCAATGCAAGTCCGCCTTCCAGGTGTTAGTGGCTCCGAAAAGGTCATACTGCGAATGGCGTCCCGCCACGTCCACGGATACGTCCTTGGCGAACGGCTTCTGCTTCAAGATCGGGGCCCGCAACTCTACATACCCCTCGCGAACATTCTGCGTGCCGCTGGCCGATCCGACCAGGTCGAACGTCCCCGAGATTATCTCAGGCGGATACTCCGCCGGCATCACATTGAACGCAGGATTGAGCTCAGGGTCGGCGAGGTAGGAAAAGCTATCCCCGCGATAATCGACACCCAATGCAAACTTGAGGTCACCCTCCGGCAGCCTCCACAGAGTACCGGTGAGATCGCCCTCCGCGTACTTCTGCGTCATCTGATTGGTGTTTTTCGGCGTGCTGCTGGCATATTCCACACAGCCCGCGCTCATCGGCTGGTTGCCGAACGGATTCCAGGCGTAGCCAACGCAGCTGCTACCGTCAGCCCCTTGGTAGTTCGCCGTTCCGAACATCATCGCATCGAGCGCCGGAAAAGAGGCGTATCCGTGCTGATAGTTGTCGAACGAGGTTTGGCCATAGGACCCAAATACGTTCCAGGCAATGTCCGTCGAGCCGATTCCACCCTTCAGCCCCATGGCAAGCTGATAGTCGTTGTATATGAAATCCTGGAATGTCTTGCCGAACGGGGCCAAAGAGGTATCAACTACCAGCGCTTCCGTGCTCGGGGGCTGGCCGGGCGTCAGGCCGGTGCGCGCGTTCAAAAGGGATTCCAGCGCGGAATTGCCGGTGACGTATGGATTGTTCAGCGGAACGCGGAGAGGGTGTCCCTCGCTTGTGCCATCGTAACTCCTGTAGTCACGGGCGCTGGTGTGCATGAAGTTCACCTGCCCGTATCCCTGCATGTTGTCGGTTATGTCGTACGTTACCCGAGAGAATAGGTTGTATCGCCGCATCGGCTCCTGGAGCAACCGCCCGATCTCTTCAGGGACTTGGATACTGCTGCAGTCCTGAGAGACAAAGTCGCCCAGGAACGGGCCCGTCGCTTGCCTGCCCAGCGGGCCGCGGTAGTTCTGCACGCAGCTCCCCGGATTACGCGCGGTGAACAGGGTACCGTCGTGGTTGATTCCTATATAACCGCCGTAATCGCCCGTGCCGGGGATGGGCGTGGTGCCTGGGTACTGGGCGAGCACCGCGTTGACCGCCGAGATGGGAATGTTGCCCCCAATATCACCGGCGTTGAAGTTACCTGCCGCAAATCCGGCGGGGTAATCGCCCCCTTGCTCCGAAAAGGACGGCCGGTTCACGCCCGCGATCTCGCCGCGCTCGTTGTATTCGAGATCAACGACGGCGTTGCCACGGTTGTTATTGAAGTTCCCCCCCATCAGTATGCTCAGGGTGTTCTCCGCTCCGTCCCCGTGGGTACTCGCGCCATGCCGATAGGAGAGCTGAATGCCATGGAAGTGCTCGCGCAATCGAAAGTTGACCACGCCCGCCATGGCATCCGAGCCGTAGACCGCCGAGGCGCCGCCGGTGATCACGTCCACACTCTGGAGGAGCGCCATGGGAATCTGGTTCAGGTCAACCGATCCGTTTGGATTGGTCGGCACGAGGCGCTGCCCATCGAGCAGCACCAGCGTGCGCTCGGGGCCGAGTCCGCGCAGGTCAGAATATGACTGCCCGCCGCTGAAGCCTGTGGACCCCTCCACGTCGCCGACTATGGTCCGACCCTGTGCGGCTGCGAATTGCGGCAACTGTCCAAGGGCGGAATCGAGTGAGACCTGCCCCGTAGCGGCAATCTGAGCCGTGTCTACTGTGACCAGCGGGCTGTCGGAGGTGTAACTGCGGCTCGCTATACGGCTGCCGGTTACGACGATCACCGCCAGCTGCGAGGAGTTGTTACCGGCTGCGGCGGGATCGGGCGGCCCATTCGCGCCCGTGGCATTCGATCCAGTGGTCGGACGCTGTTGAGCGTCCGCGGGCGAGCCCAGGCCGGTCAGCGCAAGACCGAGAAGCGCTGCGAGCGTCGGCGCGATGACGTGTCTTTGGGACGACTTCTTCATGGAATTCCCCTCGACCGGGCTTATGGGAAAGTACCGGTTGAGGGGAAGTCTAGGAAGTGCAATGATGTAAGTCCAAGCCAATATTGGCATGAATCAATTCAGGTTTGGCATCGATGTTCGAGTTGAATCAGCTCCGTTGCTTCGCCGCCGTTGCCGAGGAACTGCACTTCGGCCACGCCGCCATTCGTCTGCATATGACTCAGCCGCCGCTCAGCCGCCAAGTGCAGCTGCTGGAGCAGCGCCTGGGAGTCACCCTACTCGATCGGACCAGCCGAAGCGTGCGCTTGACGAGCGCCGGGCGGAGTTTTCTGGCTGATACGAGGCAAATCTTGCGACTGGCGGAAAGCGCAACGCTGGCCGTGCGGCGCGCGGCCCGAGGGGAATCCGGTAGCGTGACGATTGGCTTTACGGCTGCCTCAGGCTACGGGGTGATGCCCGGAATGATTGCGCAGTGCCGGGCCCGTGTGCCGGATGTCGAAATCAATCTGAGGGAGATGGTCACGATGGAGCAGATCGAGGCGCTCGCCGCCGGAGTTCTCGACTTGGCGTTGCTTCGGCCGCATACATCGCTGGAAGAATTCGACTCCATGCGCCTGATCCGGGAGCCACTGGTCGCTGCCCTGCCGGCTTCGCATCCTCTGGCACGCGGTCGGCGCGATCCTGCGATCTCCGATTTTGAGGGAACGCCACTCGTCATGTATTCCCCGATCGAAGCGCGGTACTTTCATGACCTCGTCGCCGGTGTCTTCGCGACCGCCGGGGTAAGGCCGGATTACACGCAATACACGAGCCAGATCCATTCCATCATAGCGCTGGTGGCCGCAGGGATAGGCGCAGCGCTCGTTCCAGAAGCCGCAACCAGCCTGCATTTCGAAGGTGTGATATTCCGCCCGATACGCAGGGTGCGCTCGATGCAGCCGGTCGAGCTGTATGTCGCCTGGAAACCCGATAAAGACAATCCCGCCAGGGAGAGTGTACTCGAGGCATGCCTCGAGTACACGCGCGCAATCAGGATGAAGCGAATTCAAACTGCCAGCCGCCCGTGACGTGGATTGCGAACGTCGCGAGCCGTGGTGGCGTCCTAGTATCCCGTGATAAGGCGTGCATTCATTTGTGGTTTGTTCACGGATCAAACTTTACCGGAGGCGCAATCCCCGTCGGCGTCTGACTCAACGAAGACCGCAGGCAAGAGCAACCAACAAAAAAGAAGGACTTCGAGCGCTAATCGCCATGCAGGGACGAAACACAAAACGAGACGTCCGCGTCGCTCTGGTCGGGTTCGGCCTTGGGGGATCATGCTTCCATGGCCCGCTCATAGCGGTTACGCCCGGCATGAAGTTGGTCACCGTGGTCACATCGAATGAAGTGCGCGGCTCTCAAGCGCGGCGAGACTATCCAGGGATACACGTGGCCACTACGGTGGAGTGGCTGTGGGACCGCGCGGCCGATCACGATCTGGTGGTAATCACAACTCCCAATCGCGTTCATGCCAGCCTGGCCATGGCGGGCTTGACTGCCGGGCTGCCGGTGGTCATCGACAAGCCGTTTGCACGCACCGCTTCAGAGGCCCGACAAGTCATTCAAATGGCGCGTGAGAAACGGTTGCCGGTAATTCCTTATCACAACCGTCGCTGGGACAGTGAGCTCCTGACGCTGCGCCGCCTCTTGGACGAGGGTGTGCTGGGGCGTATCTCGCGCTTCGAGGCCCGTCTCGAGCGATGGCGGCCCGAATTGAAGGGCGGCTGGCGCGAGCGTGGTGCGGTGGAGGAAGCCGGTGGTCTGCTGTACGACTTGGGCAGCCATCTGGTCGATCAGGCCTTGACGCTCTTTGGCCCCGTTCAGGGGGTTTATGCCGAGCTCGACCAGCGACGCGCCGGCGCCGAAACGGACGATGAAGTATTTCTCGCGCTCACACATGTCAATGGGGTCCGCTCCCACCTTTGGACGAGCTCCGTTGCGGCACACCACGGACCGCGAATGCGCGTGCTCGGAGAACGCGGCGCGTTCGTGAAACAGCACGCCGATCGGCAAGAGTCCGCTCTGCGCAGCGGAAAGCGGCCCACCTCGCCCGACTGGGGCCGAGACCCGCCCAAAGCTTGGGGAATCTTGACTGATGGTGCGCATGAGGAATCGGTGCGGAGCGAGCCCGGCGCTTACCAGCGCTTCTACGCCGAGCTGGTAGCGATGCTGCGAGACGGAGCACCGCCACCGGTAGCGCCTGAGGATGCATTGGCCGGGCTCGAAATTATCGAGGCCGCACAGCGCTCAGCCGCAGAGCGCACTGTGGTGGTCCTCGGGCCCTAGTCGACGACCGCCTTCTGCGTGGAGGCTCCGTACGCAGGGCCCGCCCGACACGCGTGGTGTAACACGAATCACTTCATCCCGTGAACCCCTTCGCCACCAGATAGACCTCGCGCGATTCCTTGCGCGAGGCCGCGGGCTTGCGGATGAGCACCTTCGCGAAGTGTGCCCGCAGCTCCTTCAAATACTGATCCGACCCCGAGCCTTGAAACATCTTGGCGGCGAAGCCCGCACCAGGCTTCAGGGTCTTGCACACTGTGTCGAGCGCCAGCTCCAGGAAATGGATTGACCTCGCCTGATCGGCAGAATCGATTCCGCTGATGTTCGGCGCGATATCGGAAATGATCAGATCGAACTTTGTGCCGCGCAGCCACTCGAGCACCTGCTGCACGATGACCTCTTCAGTGAAATCGCCCTGGATGAAATCGACATTCTTCAGCTCGTCCATCGGCAGAATGTCTGTCGCGAGCACGCGTCCGCTCTCGCCGACGAGCTTGCCAGCCACCTGCGACCAACCGCCGGGCGCGGAGCCGAGATCCATGATCCGCATGCCCGCGCAAATCAGTTTGTCCTTTTCATTGAGCTCGATCAGCTTGTAGGCCGAACGCGAACGATAACCATCCCTCTGTGCCTGCTTGACGAAAGGATCACTGAGGTGGCGGGAGAGCCAGCTGGCGCTGCTTTTCGTTCGGGGCATCTTCCCAGGGAACTACGGGTTATAATCGCCGGATTCTACTCCTCTGCCGGATTTACCGGCCAGGAATACGCCGGTGATCCGCATTACCGAGCTGCCGTTGCCGCTCGATTACACGCCTGAGGCGCTACGTCACGCCATTTTGCAGCGTCTTGCCATCCCCGCGGCCGAGTTGCTCGATTTCAATCTGTTCAAGCGCAGTTACGATGCGCGCAAGAAGAACAGCGGCATCTTCTTCATCTGTATCGTCGATGTCACGGTGCGTGACGAAGCCGCTGTGCTGAAGCGCGTGGTGCGGGATCGTCGGGTCGGCGTCTCACCGGACACGAGCTATCACCCGGTTGCGCGAGCCCCCGCGCAACTCAAGGAACGGCCGCTGGTCGTCGGGTTCGGCCCCTGCGGACTATTCGCGGCGCTCCTGCTCGCGCAAATGGGCTTCATGCCCATCGTGCTGGAACGCGGACGTGATGTACGACGCCGAACGCGCGACACCTGGGCCCTGTGGCGGGAAAATACCCTGACACCCGAATCCAATGTCCAGTTTGGCGAGGGCGGCGCTGGACTGTTTTCCGACGGCAAGCTCTACAGCCAGATCAAAGACCCTAAATTCTATGGCCGCAAGGTGATGCGGGAGCTCGTGCGTGCCGGTGCGCCAGCTGAAATTCTCTATGTCGGCAAGCCGCACATCGGCACGTTTCGCCTGACGGGCGTCGTATCGAAGATGCGCGAGGAGATCATCTCGCTCGGCGGTGAAGTACGCTTCGAGAGCAAGGTTACCGATCTGCTCATCGAACGGGGACAGATCGAAGCTGTCGTGCTGGCGAGCGGGGAGACTCTCTATAGCCGCCATGTAGTACTCGCGCTGGGGCACAGCTCCCGCGACACCTTCCGCATGCTGGAGCACCGGCGCGTCTATCTCGAAGCCAAACCCTTCGCCATCGGCCTGCGTATCGAGCATCCGCAGTCGCTGATCGACGTCGCCCGCCTCGGGCGTTTTGCCGGCCATCCGCAACTGGGGGCCGCCGACTACAAACTGGTTCATCACGCCCGCAATGGGCGTTCCGTCTACAGCTTCTGCATGTGCCCCGGCGGCACGGTGGTTGCCGCCACTTCCGAGCCGGAGCGCGTGGTCACCAATGGCATGAGCCAGTATTCACGCAACGAGCGCAATGCCAACGCGGGCATCGTGGTCGCAATCAATCCCGAACCGGACTTCCCCGGCGGACCGCTCGCGGGCGTTGAACTCCAGGAGGTGTGGGAATCCAAGGCCTATCTTGCAGGCGGTAGCGATTACTGCGCGCCGGGACAGCTGGTTGGCGATTTCCTACGGGGTGTCGGCTCCACGCAGCTCGGCGAGATCGTCCCTTCATACACACCGGGCGTGCGGCTGGGTGATCTTTCACAGGCCCTGCCGGACTATGCTATCAGCGCCATACGCGAGGCATTGCCCGCATTCGGTAAGCAGTTCCGCGGCTTCGATCGACACGACGCCGTGCTCACCGCCGTAGAAAGCCGCACCTCTTCGCCCGTGCGCATTACGCGCGACGCTGAATCGCTGCAGAGTCTCAACGTGCGCGGGCTCTATCCTTGCGGTGAAGGTGCGGGTTATGCCGGTGGCATCCTCTCGGCAAGTATCGATGGCATCAAGGCCGCCGAAGCGGTCGCGCGGAGCCTGTCGTGAAATTCGAAGACATGAAAAAACTTCATCAGAGGAAGTTCCGCGAGCAGTTCGGTTGTTTCCTGGTGGAAGGCGAGCATCTCGTACAGGAGCTGCAGAAGGCTGCGATTCATGATGCACGGCTGCGCGCCAGCGAAATCTATCTCACGCGGGAATATGCGCACTGGACAAGCGAGCTGCCGATTCACGTACTCAATTCCCGCCACATGGCGCAGCTCAGTGAGACGCGCTCGCCACAGGGAATTGCCGCGATCGCGCCGTTACTGGCGGCACCCGCGCAACAGCCCGGTGAGCGCGCCATCTATCTGCACGAGATTCAGGACCCGGGAAATCTCGGCACGATCCTGCGCTCGCTCGCCTGGTTCGGTCGCTTCCGCTGTCTGCTCAGCCCCAATAGTGTGGACGTGCATAACGGCAAGTCGGTGCGCGCTAGCATGGGAGCCATCTTTCATGTGCCGGTGGAACTCGAGGTGCCGTTGCAGGCGCTGCCCGGGCGCTTCGGTCGGATCGCCAGTCTCGATCTGCAGGGTACGCCAATCTCTGCGCCGGAGTTTCGCGACTTCGATTGCTACATCTTCGGCAATGAAGCTCGAGGTTTGCCGCGTGAGGCCCTGAGCGGGATGAACGCAACGCTGTTCACGATTGCGGGAACGGGGGCGATTGAATCGCTGAATGTCGCAACGACTGTGAACATCTGCCAGTACGAGCTGACGCGGTCGTCCTAAAGCGGCACGCCCGGCACCGCGACTTTGGGCTGTCGCTCAGTGCATGCTCCGCCATCGAGTGCTCGGCATGCAGTACCCATGCCGGATGCTCCTGACATGTGGCTTGCCTCTCGACACTGCGATAAAGTTGCACCCATGCCTCGTTTCACTGATCACCTCTGGCGCGCTCGATGGTTCGAGGCGCTTCGGGTCGTCGGACGCGAGGATTTCATTGCGATGAAGTGCTTTTCAGGCAGCCCCCAGACCTCGTTGACGCCCGCTCGGGCTACCATGCGGCTCCAGGTCCCATTGACCTGGATCTATTGCGTACCGTGACCCGTCGATTCGGGCGTGAGGCAGCGGACAGACTGGAAGAGATCCTAGCAGGCTGAACGCACCCAACCGGAGCTTCAAATCATGTGCAGAAACATCAAGACGCTGTTTAATTTTCAGCCACCCGCGACGGACGAAGAGATTCGAGCCGCGTCCCTCCAGTTTGTCAGGAAACTCAGCGGGTTCAACGGCCCGTCCAAGGCTAACAGCGAAGCGTTTGATCGCGCCATCGAGGAAGTTGCCGCTACCGCGCGGGCTCTCATCGATGCCTTGGTCACTACAGCCGACCCGCGCGACCGCGAGACGGAAGCGGCTCGGGCACGAGCTAGGGCTGCAGTACGGTTCGGCCGGACCTAGCACCGGGCTGCTGGAGACGCTGCGCGTGGCGGCGCGACCCGGCCTTGGATGACGGATCAACTGCCAGGCGACCCGACAAGCATCGAGCGTCTCGGCCGGCGCAACCTGCTGCAGCTGTCGCGTTGCCAAGGGCCCACCGTCCGACCATGAGGCCCCCGATTCGACCGTGGTCGTCGGATATCTCGATCCACCCATCACCCTCCTTCGCTAGCGCAGCTCTTGCGGCAGCGACGGCATGAATGCACCGCTATGGATCACCGAGTAGGCGACGAGCAAAGCTGCCGACGTGTAGGCAAGTCGTGGCATCCATTCCGCAACCAGATCATCGAATCGATCAATCGCCGCCGTTTCAGCCTCGGAGTATCGCAACAACATGCGCGGTAACGTGCCGCTGGCCTCACCCGTCCGAATCAGTCCAAACGCCTGGGTACAGCCAAAGAGCGCCAACTCTGCGATTGCCTGCCAGAAAGACATCCCCGCCTCGATCCGCGGTTTGATCTGAGCAAGTTGAGATTTGAGCGCCTGGTTTCGAACGGCGTCCAGCGCTATAGGTAAGGCTTGCAGTATCGGGACACCGGCCTCCAGCAACAGCGCCATACCGTCAAAGAAGTCTCGGAGGTTGCGCCGCACCTCCATCGGGCCGAACATCGGCACGAACGGCAAGACTCCATCGAGCCGAATTCGCCAGGATGAGTAGGCACCCCTCTGCCGCCGGCGTAACACTTCGAACAGCAGATATGCGATCACTCCCACGCCCACCCACGGCAGCAGGTGCTTTGTCAGATAGCTCGTCAATGTCAGGCCTCCTGTGACGAGATTCGGTACCGGTCCCAGAATGATCGAGATCGCGATCATCACCGCCGGAAGAGCCGCGCGTGATTTTATCGCCCTCACGCGTGCCGCGCGCCGCGAGCACTGATCCGCTATGAGACGATAGGTACGCGCCGGACTGCCGGACAACGTCGCCGTGCGCACCAAGGTCGCTTCCAGAGGTGTGAACAAGCCGCTCCTTTGCCCGGCGTCGGCGATACCCAAACCGAGCCTGATCCATTTACGGATTCCCTCGAGACGCCCGCGTTCGTTCGGCGGCAGATGAACGATAGCAAGGACTCTGTCAAAGGGAAGGCCAGCCTCTTCCATTGCCGCCAATTGACCGAAGAGATCGGCCCTAACGTTGAACTTCATGGGCATTGGCGGGCCGTTCAGCATGGCCGTCTACGTCTCGCCGTCTGCCAAATTATTTCGTCGGGCGCCATTTCAGCGCCTGACCCAACCGATCTCCCGGGCCGTCGCCGGCCCGACGCGCTCATCCGCGAGACTATCGGGCATGCGCGCGTCGGTAGCGCTGAGTGGCGTCTTTACGGCCATGATCTCTGCGAGCTGCTGGGGATAGAGCGGCGAGAGCCGCGGGTCGGCGAAACCGTCCGGATACTTCGGCAGACCGGTGGCCAGGTCGTATTTGTCTGTGGCGCCGAAGGTATGCAGCAGCTCGTGGGCGATTACGATGCGGTTCTGAGACTCTTGCGAGCGGCTGGCAAACAGGTGTACTACAGCCGTCAACCCGCGCTGCAACCCCGCCGAGTGCGGGAGACTCGAGGCCAGCGCCGGGTCATGGTAAAGCAGGAACAGAGCAATCTGAGGGCGGGGGGAAGCCGCAGCGACCATGCGGTGGCGGTAGTAGCGCAATCTGAGGCTCCAGACGATGCGCGTGAGGACGCCAGCGCCTGCATTGAGTGCCGGGGGCGCCGAGGCCAGCGTCGGGTAAAGTCGCAGCTCAATCGGCTCATCGACATCTACTCCGTAGCGCCGGGCCTCGGCCTCCACGAAATCGCTGACCTCGTCGATCTTTCCCTGATCGAGGTGCGTGAGATAATCCGCGGTCACGGGGCTCGCATCGGCACTGACTGGGAATGCGCCCACGAAGACCGTTCGCTGCCAGCGAGTGGTGCTGAACCGGTCAATCCACGCCTGAGCAGCCACGACCACGAGCACGAGCAAAAGGAAGCTGATTCGTAAGGCTCGCCACATCGAGGTGGTCTCGCGTGCTCCAGGCAGATCTCGCTATGGGTGAGCCTCTACTATTACACCCGCCCTGAATCACTGTGCTCTTGCGTGCTTCACAGATCGACTAAGGCCCCACCATTACCCTAGGCCGGCGGGTGATATCCGCTTCGGCGCTGAGCCTGGCCTGTCGCTTCGAGAATCTCGCAGAGCTTGCTCAAATCGATATTCCCGCCAGAGACAATGACGACGATCGGGCCCGGGCCTGCCTTACCGGTAATCGCTGCCGCCAGCGCGAGTGCGCCTGCACCTTCGGCAATAACCCGCGCGTTCTCTGCCAGCATGCGCACAGCCAGCCTCGTTTGCTCGAGACTAACGACGATGGACCCGTCTACGACCGGCTTCATGCGTTCCCACATGCGTGGGAAGACACTCTTGCCGCCGGCGCCATCAACGAAGGATGCCTGCCAGCCCGAAAAGGCTTGGGGGGCGCCCTGCGCAAAAGACAGTGCCGCCGGGGAGGCTGTTTCCGGTTCGGCTCCCCATACCTTGATATGCGGCTTGCGTGCCTTGACGGCGCTGGCTACGCCCGTGATCAGCCCGCCGCCACCGATGGCCGCAATGACCGCGGTCGTCTCGGGAGCGTCCTCCAGTATCTCGAGTCCCATGGTCGCGTGGCCGGCAATGAAGTTGTGATCGTCGAAGGGGTGCACAAACGTGCCCTGCATTCCCGGAAACGCGCGCTCATCGAGCGCCTTCCAGGCGACTTCATAGGGAACCGGAATCAGCTTCGCGCCGAGCGCCTTCATTCGCTCGATCTTCGCGCTCGGAGCAGTCTCGATCACGACCACCGAGCAGTCCACCCCGGCTTGCCGGGCGGCGTATGCAACACCCTGTCCGGCGTTACCTGCGCTGATCGTCCATACCCCCTGTCTGCGCGCCGACTCGGGCAGCATAGCTACTGCATTCACTGCCCCCCGCAGCTTATATGAGTTAGTCGGCTGCAGGTTCTCAAGCTTCAGACGGATCTCAGGTAAGCCGGGTCCCGCTTCGAGGCGAAGCAATGGTGTGCGAACGATCGTCCGTGCGATCCTGGCGCCAGCGCGCTCAATATCTTCGAGCGTTATGGCTCGAACAGGTTCGAGCGACATGGCTCTGTTACAGGTCTTTATCTGTTTGAGTTCCGCATCGGCCAGCGGAGTATAGCGCGCCCCGCTTCATTTCTCGACTTCGAGCGCGCACTGTCGCACGCCATTGAACACCGGCACACGCTATCGGAAAACACATCGGTCAATCCTCGAATTTATTCCCGCCTGACTATTTTCCTGGGATGATTGGCCGGTCAGCTCTTAGTACTGAACCGTCACTAAATACAGATGCCTGTCGGGGTCCCAGCTGCAGGCAGTCCACGCGCCACGCATAATCGTGTTGCCCATGGCCTTGCACGCAGCGTCGTCATTGATGGCGACGTTTGCGGAGCCGCGGGTCTCAGCGCTCTCGATGAGAGCCGCGGGCGCTGTGGAGTAGTCCGCACGCACCACCTGATTACGGCGCCAAGCCACTGATTCAGCTGGGTTTCTAGTGTTCTGAGTTAGAAGTTCGCATGCAGAATCTCTTGATGCTCTCGAGGATCTGGTCTGCGGTCTTGGTCCATACGAACGGTTTGGCATGGCGGTTGTTGGCGGCGAGGTAATCGTGGATGGCCTGCTCGAGCTCGCCGGTGCTGCGATGAATGCCTCGGCGAATCTGTCGCTCGGTGAGCGTGGCGAACCAGCGCTCGACCTGATTGAGCCACGAGGATGTCGGGGTGAAGTGCACATGGAAGCGCGGGTGGCGAGCCATCCAAGATTTGACCGACGGGGTCTTGTGGGTGCCATAGTTGGCCATCACCAAGTGTACGTCGAGCTTCGCGGGCGTCGCCTCGTCGATCGTGCGCAGGAAGGCGAGGAACTCCTTCGCCCGATGACGCCGATGCACCTGAATCGCGAGGTGATCTCCAGTAAGAGGGATGTCGGCGGTCGCCGAGCAACAGGTCGAGTTCCTGCTATGTTTGAGTAGCAGACGGCTTCCGGTTGGTGGCCTCAGTGCCCGCGCCGGCACGGGCTGCGTCGCACCCACTCCGAACATGCTCGCGGATGATGTCCGCCAGACGCAGCGCACCGGGTCCGGCGTAATCGCGATCGGCGACCTTGGCCCAAGGGCCGAGGACGCCCCAGGGAGGCCGGCGGGTCGTGTTCATCTCCAGCGACGACGCCCCGGCGAGCGCCTCGGTAGCGGGCCTCGTCGACCGGCTCGGCTTCGCCCCGATCGAGCTGGGGACAATCAACGAGGGCGGCCTGCTCATCCAGGCACGGGGCCGGACCTGGGGCCAGCTGATTTTCCAAGACTTAGCCAAGTTCGACCGATCCATCCGATTCTGCTGTAAGACGACCTACTGGGGCTCGGCCGCGGCGTTCCGCCATGTGGTCGGACACATTGCGCGCAGCGCCGGAGCGGCGGCCTTTGTCCCGGACTATCGTCTTGCGCCGGAGCATCCGTTCCCGGCAGCAATAGAGGATGCCCGGGTCGCTCTCCGCGGGCTCACTGAGCGAGGCATCCGCAGGATCGCGGTGACGGGAGACTCGGCAGGCGCCAATCTGGCGCTGGTCGTCTTGTCGCTTGCAACCGCCGAGCCCGAGCGCCTCGTACGGCCCGCGGGCGCCGCCGTGTTTTCACCGGTTACCGATCTCACACTCACCGGATCGAGTTGGGAGAACCGTGCAGAGGCTGATCCCTATTTTGTCAAGGAGCAGGCCGAGGGCTTGGTGCCGGATGATCTCAACGGGCACGACCCGACGGATCCTCTGGCCTCTCCGCTGTACGGTAGCCTTGTCGGTTTGCCGCCCATCCGCCGCCGCTGGGGCGGCGCGCCGGCCACTGCGGCGGGATCAGCCCAGCGCGGTCTCGGTCGGGCGCCCACTGATCGGCGGCTCGAGAAGAGCCGCCTCGAAGAACGTGCGGTAAAAAAGGCCCGCGAGGGCTCCCCCGAGGAGCGGGAAAACCCAGAAAAACCAGAGTTGCGCGATCGCCCAGCCGCCCGCGAACACGGCAGGTCCGGTACTGCGCGCCGGATTGACCGACGTGTTGGTCACGGGAATGCTGATGAGGTGAATCAGCGTGAGGGCGAGCCCGATCGCGATGCCGGCAAAGCCAACGGGAGCGCGCTTGTGCGTGGCGCCGAGAATGACGATCACGAATAGGAATGTCATGACCAGCTCGCAGACCGCGCAGGACAGTATCGAATACGCGCCCGGCGAGTGCGCGCCGTAACCGTTCGAGGCAAAACCAGCGGCAAGGCTGAAACCGGCTTTGCCGCTCGCGATGACATAGAGCACTGCGGCACCGACGATCCCGCCGATCACCTGAGCCACCACGTAAGGAACGATGTGGGAGCCGGGAAAGCGCCCGCCGGCCCATAGCCCGACCGAGACGGCGGGATTGAAGTGTCCGCCGGAGATGGGCCCGAGCGCGTACACGCCGGTGAGCACGGTGAGCCCGAATGCGAGCGCCACGCCGACAAAGCCGATGCCGAGCTGGGGGAAGGCCGCGGCCAGCACTGCGCTCCCGCAGCCTCCGAGGACGAGCCAGAATGTGCCAAGGCACTCAGCGGCAATCTTCGAGTACATGACGCGATCCCCTGAAACCGAGCGAAGTCGACAGCGTGGCGGCAGTTTGCTCCCGAGCCACTCGGATTTCCACTGAGATTATGCGGTGGAGACTCATCCACCCCGTTTCTCCTCGGTTGCCAGCGTCCGGGTCGGTGCCCCGCGAAATCCCCACCTTGAATTCCTAAGAAGCCATACGAATCCGTGCGGCTTATCGCGGGTTGGTTCGGGATTGCCACATGAAAGCCCGCGCGAGAGTCACGTGAGACGTCCCAACCAGGTTCGCCGGTAAGGGCCCTTCCGAGACGGGTGGCGGATTGTCTCAGGCGCAGTGAGCTAATCGAATCGGCTGTCTCATGGCAGGCTCGAATTGGGCTGCAGGCGGTTGATACACTGGCAGTGTTCGAGCCGCCGCGGTAGGCTTTCATCGGCATTCATCCCAAAGAGGCGCCAATGTCGATCAAACGTACTTCCAAGAGCATTGGAACCGCCGCACGCAAGCCAGTGACGGCATCCGGCGTGCGCCACGTCGATGTGGTGGCGCCGCGTCAAATGGTTCCAGCGGACCTCTACTCCGGCTGGCTATGTAAGAACAAGCCCTGCGGGCTGGTCATCGCCATTGCACCCTCCCAGGCGGGAAGCAAGCCGGGCTCACCCGGGGGCGAGGACCAGATCGTGATCAAGTGCCCGCATTGCGGGGATGAGAATCTGTATCGCTGGAGCACCCGCGGTGAACACAAGTACACCCTGACGAGCGCGGGATGACCTACCCGACGGTCAGTGAAATTTCTCGCCGCGCGCGAGCATCTCGATGATCAGCTTCATGCGCCTGATCTGGGTCTCCGGGCGCTTTGCTGTTTGCAGCCGGTAGGCAATCGCGTACAGATTGGCCCTGTTAAGGGTCGAGTAAAATTGCTTTGCCTTGGCGTTACGTGCGAGCTGCCTGACGAACTCGCGAGGCACGGTTGCATTAGCCGGAGAATCGTACGCGGCGGCCCAGCGTCCGTCCGCTTTGGCCGCGTCCACCTCCTGTAGACCAGCAGGCATCATCCGGCCCTCCTGGATGAGCCGACCCACGTGCCCGACATTTATCTTTGACCAACGGCTTTTGGCCTTGCGCCGCGTGAATCTCTGGACCCAGGAGTTTGCGTCGAAAGACATCTTCTGCGCATCGATCCAGCCAAAACAAAGCGCCTGCTGCAGCGCCTCGGCGTGTGTAACCGATGCGACACCGGAGTCTTTCTTGTAAATCCGCAGCAGCAGTCCGTCGGCTCGGGTGTGTTCCTTCGCCAGCCATGCACGTAGTTCTTCCGCTGACCGGAAACTCCGCGGTTGCGGCGCGGCACGCGAAGGCGACTTACCCATGTGTGGTTCGATTCGAGATCCTGCGGGAGTCGTCGCACTGTAGCACGCGGTTCAAACGGACACTGCGGCCTCACGCGGCAGCTGCAAAGGCAGTCCAAACGAACATATCGTGGCAATACCGCCCTGCTCGAGCGTCAGCACGTGGATGGATCGCGCCACCCATGCGACGCTGCAGCGCACTGTTGATCGCAGCGGTCGATATGCCGGCCAGCGGGGTGTCAGCGGGCCTGGCTCACGGCCTCCAGGTACCGGGCGAGTACAGATGGCTCCTCAACCGAACCGTGGTGATGGATCTGCCGCCAGCGCCCATCGGCTCTTCGAAAGAGGCGTGTCGTCCGTATGGGGACTTCGATCACCTGCTCGCCTCTCGTCAGGCGGCCCCGTTCGCGCCCTACTACCCAGAACACGGCGCCGGCAGCATGGAGCGTGTAGTCCCAGAAGGGAAACGAGTATTCCCACGGCGAGGCGAACAACCGCTCGTAAGTAGCACGGATTTCGGACCATCCGCGTTTGATCCCACCCAACGGGTTGTCCATCGCCGCCTCGGGCGAGGCGTCCCAGTTTTGCTCGATCAGCACGAGGTCACGCGAGTGCAGCGCCCTGTAGAACTGCACGAGCGCGTACAGGGGCTGCTCGACGTCATCGATTTGCTCCCGACCGGTGATCGGCTCCTGAATGCGCACTAGCGGACTGGACATGATTGACTCCTTGCGATGGTGCCAACGGGTAGCGCTTCATGATTGCAGCTTAGCCCGCCGGTCTCTACGAATGGTGTGGCATACCCGCCTTCAATACGGTCATTTGCGCCAGCGCGTCCAGGCCTCCTGAAGCCGGCCGCCCCCGCTTGTCATGCACGCCACGGCAAGATTAAGCTGACTCTTTGCCGCCAGTCCCAACGGCATCGCAGGCAGGCGTGCCAACCTCGCCTCCGGAGACCGCTGTAATACCGTATTCATGCTCGTTTCCGTCCGGCCGCGACCCGCATCAGTGCGAGGCTTCCCTATATTATTTCTCGACGGAAGACCACGTGGTAGGCTCGCCCGACTGCTGACTCAATGGAGTTGACCATGGCCAAGAACGTGATCTGTCTCTGGTACAACGGCGCTGCCGAAGAAGCTGCCAGGTTCTATGCCCGGACTTTTCCGAACAGCAGCGTCACGGCGGTGCACCACTCCCCCGGCGATTATCCGGATGGAAAGCAGGGACAAGTGCTCACGGTCGAGTTCACGGTGGTGGGCGTGCCCTGCCTCGGCCTCAATGGCGGCCCGGCTTTCAAGCACAGTGAAGCATTTTCGTTTCAGATCCTGACCGAGGATCAGGCGGAGACAGATCACTACTGGAATGCCATCCTCGCCAATGGCGGCACCGAGAGCGCATGCGGATGGTGCAAGGACAAATGGGGCTTGTCCTGGCAGATCACCCCGCAGGCACTCCTGGATGCGATCACCGGCTCCGACCGCGCGGCAGCCAAGCGTGCGTTCGAAGCGATGATGGAAATGAAAAAGATCGATATCGCGGCGATCGAAGCAGCGCGACACGGAGCGGCTGGGCGCTAGCGCGCTCGCTGGTCGGACACGAATCGATCCAGTCCGGCCTCGAGCTTCGCCGGATCCGCGGCAATGCACCAGCGCACGAACTCCCGCGAATCATCGCCAAATGCCGATCCAGGTGCGAGTCCCAGCCGCGCCTCCTCAACGAGACGCTTGCAGAATGACAGGCTGTCGCTCAGGCCTCTGACCCGAAAGAAGGCATACATCCCACCGGGCGCGGGTGCACCCAGCTCCAGTTGGCTCAGGGTGGCCAGGCGCTCGTACAACCGCTGCTGGTTGGCCTTGACCTCCGTAACCAGGCGCGAGACGTCGGCTTCGCACTCGGTCAACGCCACGCGTGCCGCGTTCTGCACGAAGCCAGGCACGCACGAGGTGTTGTACTCGAGCAGCTTGCTGCAATCGGCTGCCAACGCTTGGGGAATGACCGCCCATCCAATCCGCCAGCCCGTCATGCGCCAGGCCTTCGAGAACGAATTGCAGGAAATGAAGCGATCGGAAGGATCGGCGATATCCAGGAAGGACGGCGCGCACGGCGCACGAAAGTACAAACGCTCGTACACCTCATCCGCAATCAGCCAGGTTCCCAGTGCCCGGCAACGAGCCAGGATGGCTTCCTGTTCCGGCCGGCTCAACGTCCACCCGGTAGGATTGTTCGGGCTATTGATGATCACCGCGCCTACGCCCGGCTGAATGGCCGCGACGAGGCGATCGAGGTCGAGCGCCCATCCATTCGAACCAAATTGCAACGGCACCGAAATCACCTCGGCGCCCAGTATCTTTGGCATTTCGCAGAGATTCGGCCATACGGGAGTAACGGCCACCACCGAAGCTCCCGGCTCGACCACGGCTTGCACCGAGATCATCAGCGCCGATACCCCCGAGCTCGTGACCGCAATGCGGTCGGCTGCGACCGGCCGATGCCAGCGTGAAAGATAGGAGGCGAGATCCTGCCGCAGTTCCGGCAGGCCGAGATTGGGCGTGTAGAACGTGTCGCCCCTCATGAGGGAGGCGGCGCCTGCCGCACGAATGGCCTCCGGAGTCGGAAGATGGGCTTCGCCGAACCAAAATGCCAGGAGATCCTTGGAGCCCATGGCCGCGTTGGCCACTTCTCGAATCTGCTGGTTCCGCAGTGCACGAATCTGTGGACGGCCCTCTAGGTACGGCATGACTCAGACTTCAAGGGTTGAATTTGGCCAGCCAGTGGGCGACTTCCTGCAAGACGTTGCGGCGCTGCTCGATCAATGCGGGAAAGTGCGGCGAGCCGGGATACGTCACCATGCGGACGGTCTCATGCCGTTCGGCCATGAGCACGAACAGCTCGCGACCCTGAAGCATCGGGACGCGCCGGTCGGCCTCCCCATCCAGGATCAGTAAGGGAGTCGTCACCCGGTCGGCATACATGACAGGCGAGAACTTGAGGAAGGCCTCCGGGTCGTGCTCCTCAGAGCGCGCATCGTAGTCGACTTGCGCGATGTCACTCTCCGGGAGAAAGCTGAGCCAGTCGGTAATTCCTGCACCCTCCACCGCGACGCGGTAGCGATGCGTCTGTGTCACCGTCCACGCCGTCATGAAACCGCCTGCGCTCCAGCCGAAGATCGCGAGTCGTTTGGGATCGGCCCATCCTTGTGAGATGGCATAATCGGTCGCGCTGTCGACATCGCTGGATGCACGGTCGCCGAAGTGCTGGTATATGGCGTCCATGAACGCCGAGCCGTAGCCGGTCGAGCCGCGATACTCGGGCTGGAGGACCACATAACCAAGACCGGCGACATATCGCGCGAGCCAATCGAAGGCCAGAAAGTCGTTCCCCTCCGGGCCGCCGTGGGGCAGTACGAGGAACGGCCCTGGTGTGCCTGACTTGTAGTCGGCTGGAAACGTGACGATTCCCTGGAGGTGTGTGCCGTCCTTGGACGTCCAATTGACTACGCGAACCTCGCCCAGGCTCAGGCGCGAGATGAGCTCGTCCGACTCGTGAGTGATCCGCCTTAGCTGCCCGCCGTGCGCAACGGCAACGTTTCCCGCGTGAGACGGGTCGCCAACGTTGAGCGCCATAGCTTGCGGCGCACCAGCGAGCATGGGAAATACGGGTTGTACCGCGAACCCGCCAGGCCACGTGTAGGCGGTCGCGAGCTTTCCGTCACGGAAGCGATCGGCCTCGACGGAAACACCCTTGTGGAACTCTACCCAAACTGTCCCGTGCGGGTCGCCCACCAGGCCCAGCACGGAGCCCTCCAGCTTCGGGGTACGATCCCGGGGGGTGCCACCGTCGGCCGGCACTGTCCAAACGTGGTCGGGCGTGAGCACCTGCGTGTGGGTGCTGGTAAACGCAAGCGTCTTGCCGCCATCCGTCCATGCTATGCCGCTGATGGGAGCCGGTAGATCCGCGACGTGCTTCGTGCCCGAGGCGTCACAGACTTCAATTGAATCGTGGACGTCGTGGTGCCCGATCCTGGGCATCTCACTCACGGCCGCCAAATGTCTGCCGTCCGGCGACCACGCCACCTCTCCGACGTAATTCAGATCTGGGCACCACCAGCTCCCGCGCGAGCCATCGGCATCCCATACATACAGGCGCGATTCGCCGTTCTGGACGACCTCACGCACCTGCTGCAGCGAGTCCTTGGGTTTGGGATCGCGCAGCATCGCCAGGTGCTTTCCATCAGGCGAAATCACCGGATCGTGCATGCCGGCCGGGAAGATGAGGAGGCGCGTGGGTTTCGTGTCATCCAGCGGCACGAGCGCGAGCTGCTGGTTGCCGTCGAGCGCATAGCCTCCATACAGGGTGTTTCCGTCCGCCATGAAGCCCGCGGGAGTGAACTGCTCCGGCAGTGCCAGCACGCGATCCCCGTCGCCTGCGGTTCCTATCTCGTGCACCTCGTGTTTCTCGGGACCCGTCGGCCCGAAATAGTTCACGACATAGAGGAGATGCTTCCCGGCGGGATCTATGGCTATCCCGTGCGCGGTGCGCAGACTGGCAATGTCATCGACTCCGAAAGCGTGCTTGGGCGCGGCCTGGGCAATGAGAGGCGATGTGAGAGCGCATGCAGCGGCAACAACGGCACTCACCCGCAAGTTGGGCAATCGCATGTTCAGCTCATCTCCCATTCCAAATCCCCGCGAACCCGCGGACCCCGATCGCCATCCTAACCGATCCTGCCTCAACGCATCGGACAGGACCGGAGTCTCGATTCCAATCCCTGCCGATGGCGATTTTCGTACCGGACAGCGACCAACCGAGCTCGGCAGGCGTCCGGTCGAATTGCATTTCCGCCTTGAATGGGCTCTGGCCAAGGCGAAGTCCGCCGGATTCACGGACCTCTGAATTGCGCAGTCGACAGCCAGCGCGCCGCCAGTGGCGGTACCAATAACAGGCTGACGATCGTCGAGGACACCAGCCCACCCAGGATCACCACCGCCATGGGCCCTTCGATCTCGTGGCCAGGCTGATGCAGTTGGATCGCTACCGGCAGCAGTGCGAGCGCGGTCATCAGCGCGGTCAACAGCACCGGAGTCAGCCGTTCCTCGGAGCCGCGCAGTGCGGTTTCCAGCCCCCAGGCACAGCCTTCGGCGCGCACCAGGTGGTCGTAGTGCGACACCAGCAGGATGGTGTTGCGTGCCGCCATGCCGAATAGCGCGACGAAGCCCACCATCGCGCCCAGTGTCAACGTCGCGCCGGTCATCGCCGCGGCGGCGACGCCGCCAATGAGAGTGCTCGGCAGCACCAACAGCACCAACACGACCTGGCGCGCGTGGCCGAAGGCCAGGGCCATCAGCAGCACGATCAGCACCAGCGCCGCAGCGGCGTGCAGGTAGAGCTGATGCGCCGCGGCCACCTGCTCCGCGGCCGCGCCGCCGTAGCGAAGGTACACGCCGGGCGGCAGTTTGACCCGTGCGGCGAGCGCCCCGCGCGCCGCCGCGGCGAAGCCGGTCTGGTCGGACGTAGTCGGATTCGCGGTCACCACCTGGCGGCGCAGCCCGTCCTCATGGTCGATGAGGCTCCGCCCGGACTCCACCTCGAGACTCGCAACGGCCGACAGCGGCACCACCACGCCGGCAGGGCTGCGCAGCAGCAACGCCCCTACTGCACGGGGTGACGACCCGACGCCGGCGATGCGCACCGCCACGGGAATGCTGCGATCGGACTGGGCGAGCTGGCCGACGACGGCGCCCTGATAAGCCGCGTTGACCGCCTGCAGCACCTCGCTCGCCTGCAGTCCGTAGAGGGCCAGTCGGTCAGGGCGCAGTCGTACTTGCAACTCCGGCTCGCGCGGCGGCACCTGCAGGCGCACCTCGCCGGCGTCCGGCAGCTTCTGCAGCACCGCGGCGATCCGGGCGGCCACCGCGTCGTCCGTGTCCAGGTTGTTGCCGAAGACGCTGACGAAAAACGGCGACGTCTCGCCCGACAGTGTCTCGCCGATGCGCTCGGCGAGCACCGAATAAATCTCGGTGAGCTGATTCGGGAAGTCATCGAACACCTCCCGGATCGCCGCTGCGATCTGGTTCGGTGTATAGCCTTTCGCCGGGTTGATGTGGATATCGAACTCGCCCTCGTTCGGTGCGTCCGGATCCTGGCCGTTCACGGCGCGGCCGATCTGTTCGGCGACGCTCGCGACCCCCGGAATTGCGCCTAACCGCTTCGTGATCTGCTCACCGACGCGGGTGGTCTCGCCCAGCGAGATGCCCGGTCGCAAACTGGCGTGGGCAATCAGGTAGTTTTCACGGAAATCCGGCAGCAGCCGCTGGCCGAACAATGGCAGCAGCAGCGCGCCGGCGAGGCCGGTGCCGACCAGCACCGCGAGCACCGTGCTCGGGCGGCGGTAGAGTCTATCGATGACGCGCCGCTGCAAGCGCTTGCAGGCGAGCAGGAAGCGAGCTTCGGCCGGCGGTGCGTGTTTGCTCATCAGCACGGCGCACAGTGCCGGCGTGGCGCTCATCGCCACCACCAGCGAGATGCCGACAGCGAGCAGAAAGGCGAGGGACAGCGGCCGAAAGAAAGTGCCCTGAATACCCGTGAGCATGAAGATGGGCAGCAACGCCACCGCCACCGCGGAGGTGGCATAGAAAACCGGCAGCCGTACTTCCAGCGAGGCGCCGACGAACAGCTGGCGGGAATCGAGTTCCGCACCGGCGTTGCGGCGTCTACGCGTGATGTTCTCGACATCGATCACCGCATCGTCCACAACCACACCGAGCGCTACCACCAGGCCGCCGATGCTCATCGTATTCAGCGACAGCCCGAACGCCTCCAGGATCCACGCGGTCGCAAGCAGCGACAGCGGTATGGAAGAGAATGAGATCAGCGCGCCGCGCCAGTCGCGCAAAGTCACCAGCAGCAGGATCACCACCAGCACCGCGCCGATGAGCAGCGAGGCGCGCAGCCTGCTCAGCGCGCTCTCGATGAAGCTCGCCGGCCGCAGCAGTGCCGGGTGGTAGACAACGCCCTCCCGGCGCAGCTCCGGGGCCAGCTGGCTCAGGCGCTGCTCCAACGCCCGGGTCACGGTCAGCGTGTTGGCACCGTACTGTGTGGAGGTCTCGACCAGGATGCCGGGCTGATCACCGATGATCGCGGCACCAAATCGCGGCGCCGCGGCGTCACGCACTGTCGCGACATCGCGCAGACGGATGGGCAGGCCGTGGCGTGTCGCGAGCACCGCCTGCGACAAGGCCTGAGGCGTCGCGCCGGCGGCTTGAGCGCGTAACACGATGCGCTGCGACGGCGTCTCGATGTAGCCGCCGCCAACCAGCTCGGTTGCGCGCTGGGTGGCGCGGAACACGTCTTCCAAGGTCAATCCATCGGCGAGCAGCTTCTGCGGATCGACCATGATCTGCCGCTCACGCTCGGCGCCGCCGAACAGCTGCACCTGCGCCACGCCGGGCACCGCAAGAATCTGCGGCTCGATCACCCACCGCACCAGCCCGCGCAGCTGCACCGGGGTCAGCCGGTTGCTGGTGAAGCCGAAGTGCACGAGATACTCCATCGACGATGAGAGCGGCGACAACAGCGGCGGCCCAACGCCTGCGGGCAGAATGCCGGCAGCTTCCGCCAACCGCTCCGTGACTACCTGACGCTGCCGGTACGGATCGCCGCGGCGGTCGAACACCACCTGAATGGCCGACAGCCCCTGGCTCGAGGTCGAGCGCACTGCCGCGACGTCCTGCGTGCCCGCCAGCAGCCCTTCCAGCGGCCGCGTCACCAGCGCTTCGACTTGCTCTGCGTCGAGTCCCGGCGCCTCGGTTTGTACCAGCACGTGCGGAGGCGCAAAGTCCGGGAATACGTCGAAACGTGCGTTGAGGAGCGCTCCGAAACTCAAGGACGCGATCAGGATCGATAGTGCAGTGACGATGCGCGGGTGCGCCAATGAGGCGCGGACGATGGCGCTGAGCATTAGTCGTCTTCGTCGGAGATATTGCCCAGCCCCTGGAGCGACCACAGCACGCCGGCGCCATGCACGACGATGCGCTCATCGGCGTGGAGCCCGGTCACCAGCCAGTCCTCACCGACGGGTTGCAGCAACGTCACCGGGGCGGGTGCGAACTGACTATCGCCGTCCTTCCTCTTGTCCGGTAGTAGGTGATAGACATAGGCGCCGTGTTCCCCATAGAGCAGGGCTCCATCCGGCACCAGGCGTCCGTTGCGGTCACCTCCTTGGAGCATGACCGGCAGCTCTGCGCCCGGCCCCAGGCCGGCCGGCGGATGCGGGATTTGCAGCAGCAGGCCGGCGCTCTGCATCTGTGCCGCCGACTGCGGCAGGGGGCCGAGCACACGCGCCTCCACCTTCACGCCGTCGACATCGACCAAGGCTTGCGTCGGCATCGTGCCCAGCCCCAAGCTGTGGCGACCCGGCAGGTCGGCGCGTAGCAGCAACTGACGGCCGGCGGCGAGTTGTTTGATCAGAGCTGCGCGCCGCGCATCGCCGAGCAGCGCCAGCGGTCCCCAGTGCAGCAGGAACTCCGTCTGCGCCTGTCGTAGGCGGACCTGCGCCTCGGTTTGCTGCGCCTCGGCCGCCTGCAAAGCCTTCAGTGATGCATTGGCACCGCGGTAGAGCCCGTGCAGCCGAGCGGTTTGCGCGGCGGCGGCCCGCTGCGCAGCCCGCGAGGAATCGAGCCGGCCGGCATCGCCGACCAGTTGCGACGAGTCGAGCACCCGACCATAGGCGTCAATGCGCTGCGGCAGATTTGCCGCAGGCGCCGGCGCGACGACGATGCCGACCGCGCGCTGCTGTTCGGTGCTGAGAGCCGGCAGCGTGTTACCCTGGCCGACTGCGGCAGGTGGCTCGTCATCGCCGCTGTCGGCGTACAGCGGGCCGGACAGCAGCAGCACGGCGCAAGCCGGCAACAGCAGGTACTTCAGCGGTGTCATCGACAGCACGACTTAACATCCCCAAGCTACTTCCAGTATAGTTCCTGAATGGTCATCCGAGCGAGGACGGCCGTGCGGTCGAAGTTGGCTGTGTCACGCAGCTGGCACACCCGCGGCTTCCTGATCCTGGCTTGTGCCGGCCAGCTCGCCGCCTGCGCCCACTTTCAGGCGAAGCCCCTGTCCGCAGCAGCGAGCATCACGAGCTTCGAAACGCGCTCCCTCGAGACACCCGGCCTGCGCACCTTTCTGGCGGCCAATCACGTCCCTGCACCGGCAGGTGGAGCCGCGTGGAGCCTGAGGACGCTGACACTGGCGGCGCTGTATTACCAGCCGGCCCTCGCCGAGGCGCGCGGCAAGCTGCTCGCCGCACAGGCTGCCGAAATCTCGGCCGGAGAGCGCCCCAACCCGACGATCTCCTTCACACCCGGCTACGACACCGGTGTTCCCGGTACGGTCCACCCTTGGATCGTGCCCCTCTCCTTCGACTGGCCGTTCGAGACCGCGGGAAAGCGCGGCTATCGTCTCGCCGAGGCACGGCATCTCGCCGCAGCAGCACGCTGGGATCTGGTCGCCACCGTGTGGCGCGTCCGCAGTAGATTGCGAGCCGCCCTCCTCGCGCTCTACGCGGCACGCCAATCCGAGTTGCAGCTCGAGCGGGAAGAGTCGACACGCCAGAGAGTCCTCGCGTTGCTTGAAGGTCAGCTCAAAGCGGGCAACGTCTCGAGCTACGAAGCGACGCAGGCTGGTATTGCCGTGGACCGTACGACCCTCGCGCGCCAGGCCGCAACAGGTCAGTTGCAGCGAGCGCGCGTCGCGCTCGCTGGCGCCCTCGGCGTGCCGCTGCGTGCCCTCGACGGCGCACGATTTTCGTTCGCCGAGCTGCAGACCGTTCCCCTGGAGCTCACCCGCCCGCAGGTGAGGCAACGCGCCCTGCTCGACCGCGCCGATGTCCGGGCCGCCCTGGAGCGTTACGCGGCCAGCCAGTCGGCGCTGCAGCTGCAAATCGCGCGCCAATGGCCGGACATCAGTCTCGGACCCGGCTTTGCCTGGAACGAGCAGCTCGCCGACGACAGGGAATGGGAGCTCGGGCTCTCGCTTCCCCTGCCCGTGCGCAACCACAATCAGGGCCCGATCGCCGAGGCAAAGGCGCAACGGGGACTTGCGGCTGCTCACTTCCTCACGGTCCAGACGTGCGCAGTGACCCAGATCGATAGTTCCCTCGCCGGGTACGACTCCGCCCGCGCACAGCTCATGACGGCCAACGCCCTGCTGCGCAATCTCGACCGGCAGCTCAGCTCCGTCCATGCGCAGGTCGCCGCTGGGGAGCTGCAGCCGCTCGACCAGGCCAACGCCCGCTTGGCCTATGAGGCCGGTGCACAGGACCGGCTCGACGCGCTGGTGCGCGCGCAGCAAACGCTGGGGCAACTCGAGGACGCTGTGGAGAGTCCGCTGACCCTCAGCGCCTGGAAATGAGGCTCCGGCGAATCACGCGCCTGCCATGGCCTGGTTGTCTTCTTGGCCCACCAGGGCTCACGATCTCCGCGACAGTGCTCCCCATGATCTCATCAGACTCGAGCACTCGCGGCGGCTTGCGCCAACACTTCCGCGCCCGCACCCGGGCGCCGAGCGCCTTCGGCCAATGTGCGCCGGAACTCATGCATGCCGGGCTCGCCCGCGTACAAGCCCTGCATGTGACGGACGATGGCGGACAGCCTTTCACCGCGCGCCAGCTGCCGCTCGATGTAGCACTGCATACGCACGATGGCTTGCGCGCGCGCAACCGCGTCTGGCGCTTCCCGGCTCGAGTGAGAGGGGCCCGGGTTCGGCTCGGCACCGAACAGGAGGGCATCGAGCCGCGCAAGAACTACGGGGCGGTGATACGCCTCGCGCCCCAGCATGATGCCGTCGAGGCCATCGAGCAGGCTGAGGATCGCGTCCGGCTCGCGCAGCCCGCCGTTGACGATCACGTGCAAATCGGGAAAGGCCTCTTTTACCTGCCTCACGACATCGTACTGCAGCGGAGGTATCTCCCTGTTGTCCTGCGCCGACAGTCCGCCGAGCACCGCCTTGCGCGCGTGAACGATCGCAGCGTCGCAGCCGGCATCGCGGACGGCGCCCACGAATTGGCTGAGGGCGGCTTGCTCCGCCTCGTCGAAGCGATGGCTGGCCTCGATGGCGGCCCTGCCCCGGCCCGCGATGACTCCGATCCGCATTTTGACTGTCACCGGCACACGAACGGCCGCGCGGATGGCGGCAACGCAAGCCACAACGGTTTCCGGCCGCTGCATGAGATACGCGCCAAACACACCGCCCGTGGCCCGGTCGCTCGGGCAACCGCAGTTCAGGTTGATCTCGTCGTAACCCGCCTGCTCGCCTTTGCGCGCGGCCGCCGCCAGCTCCTGCGGGTCACCGCCGCCGAGCTGCAGCGCGACCGGGTGTTCCTCGGGATCGAACTCGAGGAGCCGCGTGGAGTCGCCCTGCGTCAGATCCGCGGCGGGGATCATCTCCGTGTAGAGGAGCATCCGCGCCGAGAAGCCGCGAAGAAAATAGCGACAGTGCCGGTCCGTCCGCCCCATCATCGGAGCAACGGATAATTTTCTATTTAATTCCAAATAGTTACGCCTTATTATGCAAGTAAATTATAATTGCGTCCGAGGCGGTATCGGTAGGATGTTAGCAGGTGCCCGCCCATGCAACCGTCGCTACCGGCTTCCAGACCGGCACCGCCTTTTCGCTGGATCACGTGTGCCACGGCCTTTCGCCGCTACCGCCCAGGCACCGCGGGAACCTGCGATGATGATCTCCAGTCAGCGCGAGTCACCTGCGCTGTTCCAGACATGAGGGTCAGGCACAGTTGATGCAGGCGCGGGGCTGGGGCACGGCATTGGGCCTGGGCCCCTGCGACCGGGAGGCATGCCATTGAGTTGCTATCCTTGGATTCTGAGGCCGTGAGGTCATCCCCAGCACGCAAAAGGCCTGCTTTACTTATCGTTGTCTGGACGCTCGTGCACGCGAAGACCGGGTAAACGTTACTCGTCTTCGTGAAGGGATGGGAATGAAATGATTCGGATGCTGGTGCTCGAGGACGATGGTGCGGCAGCGGAGTCATCCTGCCGAACCCTGTCGCAGGCAGGTGTCGCCTGCTCGTTCGAACGCGCGGAGAGCGAGGCCGAGTTCCGCCAGGGACTGCAGCACTCTCCCGACATCATCCTCTCCGATTCGAGCGTTCCCGGCTTCGACGGCCTCGCGGCGCTCGCCATCGCGCGGACGGAGTGTCCCCGCACGCCATTCATTTTCGTCACTGGCAATTCCGATCCGGCGGCCGGGGAAGTGGCCAGGGAGCGGGGTGCCGCGGGATTCGTGGCCAAGGCGAATCTGGGCAGGCTAGCGGGCGTCGTCCGCTCAGCGCTCGATGAGCGCACGGAGCTGGTGCAGGAAAGCCGCTCCGATCGTCGCAAGACCGAGACGGATGCCGAGGCGAGCAGCACGGCCACCTATCTCATAGAGCGTCAGGGGATTCTCGATCGCGCTCTGCAGCATGAAGACCAGTCAGCACTGTCGAACGTCCTGCGACGCCATCCACCCGTTCCGATCGCCTTGCTCGTCCTCGGGCACGAAGAGATACGCGAGCGCTTCGTGAAGTGGCTTCTGAACGCCAATATTGAAGTCGAGCCTCTCACCTCGGCGACGGAAGCACTCGCAAGCCTCGAGGCGCGCACGTATGCCCTGCTCTTCACGGACCAGCTCAATCTCGTCCAGGCAATGCGCCAGCTCCATACGGGCTCGGCGACCCACGTCGTTTATGTCGATGTCGACGGCACGGTCGGCACGCGCGAGGCCCTGCGCCGAGGCGCCAATGATTGCATGCCGCCCGAAGCCGGCGGCGAGGAGTTCTGGGGACATCTGACGACCGCCCGCCGCATCGCGAGTCTCTCGGCTGCATTGCAGCTCGCGCTCACCGACAACCGCATCCTATCGACGATCGATGAGCTCACTCGCTGCGGCAGCCGCCGCTTCTTCGAGCACGAGTTTCCGCGCGAAGTTGAGCGCGCGATGCGGCTGCGCCGGCCGCTCTCACTCTTGATGTGCGACATCGATCACTTCAAGGCGGTGAATGACTCTCACGGTCACGAGGTCGGCGATCAGGTGCTGCGCGAGTTCGCCGCCAGGCTCACTCATGGGCTGCGTTTGGGAGAGGACTGGGTCGCACGCATCGGCGGCGAAGAGTTTGCGGTCGTCCTGCCGGAAGTGACCATCCCCAAAGCGCTGCTCGTCGCGCGGCGCCTGTGCGAGCGCATCGGACTCACCCCATGCGACACGACGGCTGGGCCGCTGCGCATCACGGGAAGCTTTGGCATATCGGGATTTGCGCCCCATCGAGGCGACGAGCACGTCTCCCCGCGCATCCTGATCAGGGCCGCCGACGCCGCGCTCTACGAGAGCAAGCGCGCAGGCCGCAATCGCGTGAGCGTTGCGTAAGGCTCGCCCCGCCATGAGCTAATCCTGGCCCGGATGGTATTGCCGTTCGATGTGGCCCGCGAGCTGCGATTTGTAGTAGTAAACCGGCCGCAGCTCACCCATGGCGTACTGAGCCGCCTCGTCATCGAAATGCGGCGAGGCCGGGTTGCCGCTCTCGCCACCGGCGGTGATGGCCCAGGCGCGCACCTGGGGACCGAGTTCCACGACCGCGACGAAGCTATTGCCCACGTCACCGTACCACTTCCTGGTGTTGGGGTACGAATGTGCGCCGAAAGCGGCCAGGGAGCCCCAGAGCGAGGAGGTAAAGGGCACCGGAATGCTCGGCTTCGAGTCGTCGAAACCCGGTTCGATGTCATCATTGATCCGTTGGAAGCGATTGATGCGGCCCCAAGGAGTGTCCCAGCTGCCGAAATTCGCCTCCAGCTGGCCGGATGCCACAGCCAGGGACGACAGCAGCTGCTGGCGCGTCGCACGCTGCACCACGTAGTCCTCGGGCGAGATGCCCAATGCCTGCGTTGCAGCCAGTACGTGCCCGAAGATGTCCCGGCCCCAGAACACGGCGAGGGAGGTCGCGACCGAATTGATCCCCCAGCGGTAATTCCAGGCGCGGAGCACGATGATCTGCGCGGCGAGGCGCGCCTTGAGCGGATCGGACCCGGGCGTGGCATCGTAGGCCTTCACGAGGACCGGGATCATGGTCGCGAACGCAGGGAGGTAGCTGTCAAATGCCGCCGCGGTCAACGATGCCATGGTCCAGTTCTTCCCACCGCTGAGCAGTCTCAGGACGTGATGGCCGCGCGCGGTCTCCTCACTACCCCGCTCCACGTACTTCGGAAAGTCCTGCCGCTTCGGGCTGTATGGACCCGCCGCGGACCAGGGCCAGTTGTTGGAGTTGTAGAGCCAGCCATTCGGGGGATTCAGCAGATGCGGGGTCTGGTCGAGGGTGAGCAGGCCGTGGAAGGTAGTGGCCGGATTGCTGCCGTCGACCGGCTTGCTCCAGTCGAACGCGTCGCTGCGCCGCGGGATCCAGTCCGAGTGCCAGTAGGCGATGTTGCCCTCGGCGTCAGCGAAGATGGTGTTGTTCGATGAGTCGGTATGCAGCTGCATTGCCCTGCGAAACTGCGCATAATCCGCGGCCTTGGTCCGGCTGAAATCCTGGACGAGCGCGCGTAGGGGGCTCTGCATCAGGTTCACGGTTTCCCACTTGTCGCCGATCCGCGCAATGACCGGGCCATGCTGCGTGTAGTAAGCCGTAAACGCTTTTTCCGCCATCCCGGTCGGCGTCCTGAAACGCACCACGATTCGCCGCGTCTTGACGGGTAGCTCCCGGTCTCCGTATCGGTAGTAGTAACGGCCGTTCTTTCTGGTAACCGTCTCCAGGAACCAGGAGATGTTCTCCACCCCGCTCGAGGTGTGCATCCATCCGGCGGTCGCGTTGAATCCCTGATAGATGAAGAACTGACCCCAGGTGACGGCGCCGTATGCGTCGAGTCCCTCCCCGCTCACCATTTGCAGCTCGGAGCGGAAGTAGAAAGAAGTGTGCGGATTGATCCAGAGCAGCGCGCGATGGTCCAGGGTGATGGCTGGGGAGATGGCGATGCCGTTTGAGCCTTGAGGCTCCGGCGGCAGCGGTGCGATGCTCGCGGTGGCATCGGCGGGGACCGGCGGCCCGCCGTAGAAGGCGGCGAGCTGCGGGACGCTCACCCCCGTCTCGATGTCACCGCCAATGCTGCCTTCACTGAAGGCGAGCGCCATCCAGGGCTCGAAATGACCGATGACCCGCGGCTTCACCTCAGGATGTCTGTAGAGATAGTAGTTCAAGCCATCGGCGAAGGCGTTCATGAGCTTTTTGAGCCATTGCGGGCTTCGCTCGTACTCCGCCCGGACCGCTTGGCCATCGACGAACAGCTGACTGCGCAGATCGCGGTAGATCGCGGACTCGCCTTGCGCTTGCGAGCGCCAACCGAGCGCGTCGATGTAATTCGACTCGACCCGGTTGAAGTCGTCCTGCGCCTGCGCATACTCCATGCCAAACACCGCGTCGGCGTCGGTCTTGCCGTAAACGTGGGCAATGCCCCAGTTGTCGCGGTAGATCGTGACGTTCTGCGCCTCGCGCTCCCAGCGGGAGACATTGCCGGTAGCCGCCGATCGCGCTGCGGACGGCAACGCCCAGGTGCCCGCTGCAAGGAGCAGGACCACCGCGGGGATCGATGATTTCATCAGCACAGCATACGGCAGCGGCAGGCCGCCGGACCTCGGCTCGTCACGAGATCGTCGCCGACGATCGCAGCGCCGGCCGGCCGTTTCGGGCGGGACGGATGCTGCCGCGGCGCCGGGCGACGGCTGCCGCGAGCCGCTCGAGCACCTTCACCGATGTCGGCCAATCGATGCACCCGTCCGTGACGCTCTGGCCGTAGAGGAGAGGATGACCGGGCACCAGGTCCTGGCGTCCCGCCACGAGATTGCTCTCGATCATGACACCGCCGATGCGCCGGTCGCCCCCTTCGATTTGCGCAGCGATATCCTCGACGACAAGGGGCTGCTGCTCAGGACGCTTCCCGCTGTTGCCGTGGCTCGCATCGACCATCAGCCGGGTGTCGACACCTGCAGCTGCCATCTCGCGGCAGGCTGCCTCGACGTTCGCCGCATCATAGTTGGGTGTTCTGCCGCCCCGCAGGATGACATGGCAGTCCGCGTTGCCCGAGGTCGCCGCAATGGCGCTGCGGCCCTGTTTGGTCACGGCAAGGAAGTGATGCGGCTGCGCGGCGGCCCTTACGGCATCCACGGCCACCCGCACGTTACCGTCCGTTCCATTCTTGAAACCGATCGGACAGGAGAGACCGGAGGCGAGCTCGCGGTGCACCTGGCTTTCCGTCGTGCGGGCGCCGACTGCGCCCCAAGCGACCAGGTCCGCGATGTACTGCGGCGTGATGATGTCCAGGAACTCGCATCCGGCCGGCACGCCGAGCTCGTCGATGTCGACCAGCAGTCCGCGGGCGAGCCGCAGACCGTGGTTGATCCGGAAGCTGCCATCGAGATTCGGATCGTTGATGAGGCCTTTCCAACCTACCGTCGTCCTGGGTTTCTCGAAGTACACGCGCATCACCAGCTCGAGCTCGCCGCTGAGCCGGGCGCGCTCATGTGCGAGGCGCTGCGCATATTCGCGCGCGGCGTGCGCGTCGTGTATCGAGCATGGCCCGATCACCACGGCGAGCCGATCGTCGCGGCCATGCACAATCTGCTGCACTGCGCGGCGGGTAGCGCTCACGGTGGCTGCCGCCCGGTCGGTGCAAGGAAGCTCGCGGATCACCTGCTCGGGCGTCGCGAGCTCGGTCATTCCGCGGATGCGGAGGTCGTCGGTCTGGGAATGCATGCTCGGCTCCGGGTTTGCGAGTCCCCGGGGCAAAAAAAACCGCCAGAGGACTGGCGGTTTTCTCGGGTATCTCGTCTCGACTACATCATGGATTCGATGACAGCCCGCCAACCGCCCGCGAATGCGGCCAGTAGTATCGAAAGTACGAACGGCGGGTGCAACGAGACTCGGACATGGCCCTATTGATAGCATGGCAGGCGCCGGCCAGGCAAGCCCGGATGCCATCGGCCGGCTCAGCGTCGGGGTATCAGCTGGCTGGGATCCATGAACCGGGTCCCGGAAAGCGCGTTGCTCATCGTGGCGAAATCGCAGCCGATCTGCCCGCAGCACACCCTCGCCGGCGAGGATCGCCGCAAATCGGCCGTGTCAATCCTTCCGATGAGGACGGCCGCGCGGCTCCGTCATTCCTCGGCCGCACGGCCATCCGTATTGACGTTACCGTAGTTGATGCACAGATCCTCACCCCCCTCGATGACCATCCGACCGTCGGGTAGCACCTCGGTGGAGTGGTAAAGAGGGTTGTAAGGCGCAAGCGCGATTTGCCTCCACGTGCCATTGACGTAGCTGCCGCTCTGATCAGGAGTGAGCCGATACCAGTCGCCGATAAATGTATCGGTGCGCCGCGGGGCCTCAGCGGTTGCCGCCGAAGAGGTCGCGCAATACGGCGCCGGCGACTCCGCCTGCGACGCCGCTCTGGATATTCTGCGATCCGCGATCGCCCCCCAGGTAAGGCGCGATCGCATGCGCGAGATTGGGCACCGTCAGGGTCTGCAGCCAGACCTTGCCGGGTCCGGTCAGGCGCGCCACGAAGAGACCATCGCCGCCGAAGAGCGCATTGGCAATGCCGCGCATGAAGGCGATGTCGAAATTCACGCTGTCCTGGAACATGCCGATGTGGCCAGGATGCACCTGCAGCGTCTCACCGGGAGCGAGGTCGTACGTCACCACCTCTCCGCCCAGCTCCACCCACGCGGTGCAAGGCCCGGTCAGACGCTGCAACAGGAACCCGTCGCCGCCGAAGATCCCGGCGCCGAGGGAGCGCTGGAACCCGGTCGTCAGCTGCAGACCTTCGCTGCCGCAGAGGAAGCCATGCCGATGAATGAGATACGAATGGCCGGCGGGCACATCGACCTGCATGATCGCACCCGGGACCTTTGCGGCGAAGGCCACTACTCCGCGGCCCGCGGGCGCCGAGTACTCGGTCATGAAGAGACCGCCGCCAGAGAAGGCGCGCCCGATCGCGCCCCAGACGCCGCGTGCACCGGCCGTATAGGCCGTCGTGCGCATCTGCACACCGTCGGTCATCCACGAGAATTCGCCAGGCTCGGCGACGATACGATCGTTCGGCTCGAGGCCGATCTCGAGCACGGGCATCGTGGTGCCTTTGATCTGGGATCTCATGCTCATGACTCCGGACTGTTTGAGCGGGAGGATAGCGCAGATGGCCAGAAACGTCTCCTCGGTGGCCGCCCCGCCGGGGTTTTGCCATCCTTGCGCAAAAGGCCCGCCGCATCTTACGATGGTGCGGTACCAGTTTTACGGTACCGTTCCCAATGCTCAGCAACATCTACGGCTGGAGTCGCTGCATGCGCTCTCGATTGCGAACCGTCCTGGCAATGGCCCTGCTCGCTGCCCCCCTGCAGTGCCTCGGCGCGCCCGGCGCTCTCGACATGAAAGTCACGGACAGCGGCTACCTCGACGGGCCGGGCGTCAGTGTGATGCTGTACGACGACAACTACAGCCCCATTTTCTTCGACCAGAAGGATGCGGCCATGCAGATCATTCTGCACGGTCATCGCATTGCCACCAACGGCAGCGTGCGTCTCTCGCCGACGCCGGAGCAATGGGACGCGATTCCGCACCTCATCACGCGCCAAGCCGACAGGGAGCATGACCGCCTCGCTGCCTCAGTCTCCTATCCGGCGTACAACCTGCATTATCACGTCGTGGTCGCGGCGGAGCCCGGCGGAGTACGGGTGAGCGTCAACCTGGACAAGCCGCTGCCGGCGGCGCTGGTTGGCCGCGCGGGGTTCAATCTGGAGCTCCTGCCTTCCCTGTACATCGACAAGGCGTACTCAGTCGACGGCAAGGTGTTTGGTGTGTTCCCTCGCAGCCCCGAGGAGCAGATGACGGCCGTGCCACCCAAGCCGGGGGAGCCGAAGAGTCTGTGGTACGTGGAGCAATGGCACAAAGCCAAGGGCTACACCCAGCCTCTTCCGTTCGCGACGGGCAAAAGCATGACGATGGCCGTGGAAGACCCGCTCGATCGGATCAGCGTGACCTCGGAGACCGGCCCGCTTCTCCTTTATGATGGGCGCAACGAGGCGCAGAACGGCTGGTTCGTGTTGCGCACGCAGATTCCGGCGGGCAAGACAGAGGGCGCCGTGGTCTGGCACATTCGCCCGAGCTACATCCCCGACTGGACCCGGCCACCCATGATCGCGCACAGCCAGGCCGGCTACGCCGCCGCCTTCCCGAAAGTCGCCGTGATCGAGCTCGACCCAAGGTTCAAGGCCCCCACGACCGCTGCGCTGCTGCGGCTTGCGGACGACGGTACGTACCGGAAGGTCTTCGAGGGTCCGGTGTCGACCCCGAAAGCGTGGCTGCGCTATAAGTATGCGAAGTTCGATTTCTCGTCCGTCGAGGAGCCCGGCCTGTACGTGGTCGAATACGCAGGCCGGCGCACGGACGTGTTCCCCATTGCCGCAGATGTGTATGGCGACACGTGGCAAACCACGCTGGATGGCTACCTTGCCGTGCAAATGGATCACGTATCGGTGCGCGATGCCTACCGCGTATGGCATGGCATTGCGCATATGACTGACGCTCTGCAAGCACCGCCGAACATGACTCACTTCGACGGCTATTGGATGGGCCCGACCACCGAGTCGCCCTACAAGCCCGGACAGCACATCCCGGGCTTGAATGTCGGCGGCTGGTTCGATGCGGGGGACTTCGACAACGATTCCTTCGGCCAGTACGGAACCATCCTGAGCCTGGCGTTGGCGTACGAAACTTTCCATGTGAAGTGGGATGAGCTCTCGGTCAACGAGAAGGGCCGCTCGGTCGAGATGCACCGGCCGGACGGCATTCCGGATATCGTCGAGCAAGTCGAGCACGGCGTCCTGCAAACGCTCGCGCAAGTTCGCGCCGTGGGACATCCTTTCACCGGCATCCAATCACCCTACCTGAGGTGGTACACGTTCATCGGCGATGGCGCATCGCAGACCGGATCCTACTCCAACAACCCGGACGCTCGCTGGGCCTGGACCATGACGTCCCCGAGCATGGAATACGGCGCCGCGGCATCGTTGGCGGCCGCTTCCCGGACCCTGAAGGGCTGGAACGATCCGCTGTCGCGGCAATGCCTCGCTACGGCCATCAAGCTCTGGAATGACGTCGCGGCTCATCCTGCGCAGGAACACCACTTGAGCTCCCGCGAGGGCGGACGCGGTTACCGCGAGTTCGGCCTGGGCTCGCCGGAGTGGACGGCCGCAGTCGAGCTGACGATAGCGACCCACGGCGCTGCGCCCTACAAGCAACGGGTCGAGAAGCTGTTTCCTGCAACGCCGCAACAGATCGCTTTCGGCGGCTGGGCGGCTGTACGCGTTCTTCCCTATCTGGACCGCGGTTACCGTACCCGCCTCGAAACGGCGGTCAAGGCCTCCCTGCCGCAGTTGCATCGTTATCTGGCCGCCACGCCCTTCGGCGTGCCTCCCTCCGTCGGCTCGTGGGGCGGCTCGGCCGAGGTCGCGGAATTCGGCGTGCAGATGTACTTCCTCCACGCGGCATTCCCAGGTCTCATCGGCCCCGAATACACTCTCCGAGCCGCCGATTACCTCCTCGGGATGCATCCGGCTTCCAGTGAGTCATACATCTCGGGGATCGGCACGGCCTCAAAGCTGCAGGCGTACGGGAACAATCGCGCCGACAACACCTTCATACCCGGCGGCATGATTCCGGGCTATGTCGTCATCAAGCCGGACTTTCCGGAGTGCATCACCGACTTCGGATTCCTCTGGTTCGAGGACGAATATACCGTCGATGCGGCAGCCACATGGGTTCTCGCGGCGAATGCGGCGGAGGCGATCGTGAACCAAGGAACGCAGGGACCGGGACCGCAGACCTGAGTCTTCGGCTCCAAGCAACTCGGCTCAGCGGTTGCGCGCCTGCCCACTCGGCCGCCGCTCGCCGGTTTGCGTTGTTTGGCTCCACGGGGAGCTCGGTTACGTCCGGGCCTCGAAAATCGCGTAAAACTTGCTGCATTCCTCGTGCACGGTCCAGGTCCCTTCGAATCCCGCCGGCACCACGAAAGCATCGCCCGCCGCAAAGGACTGACGCTCCCCCGCAACGCTCTCGATGGTCACGCGACCTGCCGTGATGACGCAGAGCTCGTTCTCGGTGTAACGCACACGCCATTTCCCGGGAGCCGAGGACCAGCGGCCGCAGAAGAACTGGCTGCTCGTATCGGTGAAGGCGTTCCACACGCGGTGGGCCGGTTGACCCTGCAGGATGCGATCCGGTGCCGGGCCACTTGCTTCCCAGGAGATGGGGCCATCCAGAGGGACGATCGGTGCTGTCATGATAAGGGACTCAGGTGGTTGCGGCGTCGTTGCGCAGCCGATAGCGCAGCCACACGGCGCCGCCCTCCAGCACCTCGCAGCTCTCGAGCGACATCTGCGCGACCGGTGCCCGCAGCTCGGCATCGCTCGCGGGCGAATCGAAAACGCTCGGCGCTCCATTCGCCCCGTCGACTACCGGACAGACGGCCAGGCTGATCTCGTCGATGAGACCGGCGCGCAGGAACGCGCCATTGTTGCCGCCGCCCCCCTCTACCAACAGCCGCTTCACGCCGAGCTCGCGGTTGAGAAACTCGAGCGCGTAGGCCAGGTCCAGCTCGTGTTTGCCGGCGAAGAAGTACGAGACACCGTCCGCACGCAGCCCGGCGAGATGCGAGTCGGCGACTTGGTCGGTCAGGATGACGACGATCGGGTCGCCGCCGATATCCGAGCGACCCCAGGCGATCTTCCCGTGAGCATCCAGCACGATTCCGTATGCATCCGCATCGCGGCGAGCGAGCCATGGCTCACGCGGATAAATCCCGTCCGTGTGAGCTCCGTAGGCTCGCGCCTTCGCGAACTCCTGACCGGTCACCCGGCCGACGAGCCAGGCCTCGCCGCCGAGTCTCACGTGCAGACGCTCGAAAAGATCTCCCCCTTCGCGAGTTCGGGGCCGCCATCGGCTATGCAGGATGCGCCCATCGATACTGGCCACCATGTGACAGACTACGTATGGCTTCATGGCCAGCTATCTTACTCGCCGAAATATTGCACGGCGGCGGGCATACGCTTCGGCGATGGCGCACCGCCAACCTCCTGCGTCAGTGCACACCCACCACCTCCAGCAGCGACTTGACCGGACGCTTGAGAATCTTGCCGCTGCCGCTTGAGATGAGGCGGTGAGCGGCATCGTTCCAGTGCAGATGAGTCAGACGGCCGCCGCCGCGCTGGTAGTCGTAGCTGACGCCATCATCGTCATATAGATCGAAATCCGCATCGCGCCCGGGATAGACCTTGATCCGCTCGATGGCCTGTGGCGTCGCCGTGCTCGGCACTACCGCCCCCAACGGCAGGATGGAGCCGGCACGCACGAATACCGGGATGCGGTCGATCGGAGCAGCGACGATGATCGTCCGCCCTCCCGACACCCGCTCGTTGGTCCAGTAGTTGTACCAGTCGGTGCCCGCAGGCAGGTAGACCCGTTTGTGCGTCTGTCCCTGGCTCGTCACCGGCGCCACCAGGAAATCCGGCCCGAACATGTACTCGTCGCCGATGACCGCAACCTTCGGATCGCGGGGGAAGTCCATCCACAGCGCCCGCATGAAGGGCGCACCGCTCTCGTAGGTGTGGCGGGCGAGCGAGTAGATGTAGGGAATGAGCTGGTACCGCAGGCGATCGTACCGGGCGAGAATCGCCTCGGCCTGGCTGCCATAGGCCCAGATCTCGGTGTGCTTACGCTCGCCGTGGATGCGCAGGGTCGGCAGAAAAGTCCCGTACTCGAACCAGCGTGTGAAGAGCTCCGGATAGTCATCGTCATGGCCGACGACGTCGCGGGCATCGGAGGGGTCGATCAAGAGGGGACGGATCGCGGAGGAAGTCTGCGGCAACGGCTGCCAGCCGCCGATGTCGTTGCCCCAGTAGGCGATTCCCGATGCAGTCATGTTGAGGCCCGTTGGAATCTGGTGCCTGAGCGCCTCCCAGGAAGGATCGATGTCCGAAGACCAGAATATCGCTCCCGTCCTTTGCGAGCCGAGATACGCCGCCCGCGCGAGAATGAGGACACGCCGGTCGGGACGATAGCGGCGAAACCGCTGCGATACGCCATCCACGTACAACTGCGGAAAGACATTGTGATAGCGGTCCCCCGAGCCGATCTTGAAGAAGAAGCCATCCGGGACGAGGTCCGGCTCCGTCTCGTCGAGCCACAGATAGTCGAACCCATGGGAGAGAATGTTGTCGCGGACATGGGCGAAGAACCAGTCGAGCGCACGTGGGTTGGTGGCGTCGATCAGGGCTCCGGCGCGATCGGCGCGGAACGGCAGCCCGTCCTGGGTCTTGCCGTCCTTGTCCTCGAGGAAGTAGCCCTTGGCGTCGAGCTCATTGAAGTAGCGGGAGTCGCGTTCGAAGCGGGGCCACACCGAGATCAGCGACTCGATGCCGAGGGCGTGCAGATCGCGGTTCATCGCATCGGGATCGGGGAACTGCGCCGGATCGATGTCGAGCTGGCCCATGCGCGTCCAGTAGAACCAGTCGAGCACCATGATATCGAGCGGATAGCCCTTGCTGCGGTAGGTATGCGCGACGTCGAGAATTTCCTGTTGGCTCGCATAGCGCGCCTTCGACTGGATGAGCCCGAAGGCTGCCCTGGGGGGAATGGGCGTGCGGCCCGTGAGCTTTGCATATCCGGTGTAGAGCGCATCGGCATCTTCACCGACGATGACGAAGAACGATACGCGCTCGCCCACTTCCGATTGCCAGAGCGTGTGCCCATTGACACCCGGATAGACGTGGGTATCCGACGGGTTGTCCCAAACGACTCCATAACCACGGCTCGAGACCATGAACGGCACGCAGACGGTCTCACCGTGCGGATCGTCGTAGAAGTGCTTGCAGTCGATCGTGCGTCCCCGCAAATCGAGGATTCCGTCCTGGTTCTGGCCGAGGCCGTAGAAGTGCTCACCGGCGGCCGCTGCGAAGCTCGCGCCTACCTGGAAAGTGCGCTCGCCGTTGACAGTGTGGGGCGCCATCTGCCAGCCGGTCATGGACAGCACCGTCTCGCCATGCGCATTGCGGATTTCGAGCGCTACCGGCGGCAAGGACGGCGCGAAGTAGCGCTCGCCAAACGACGGGGCAGCCGGCGGCGGCGGCGCATCGACGTGCAGTTGCAGCCCGCTCGAGCGGAAGTCATCTCCGCCGGCGTCCGCGGTGTGCTCGAATCCGTGCGAGTCGGCGCTGCCGATGAATCCATAACCTGGAGGCGCTGCCGCCGTGGCGTATTCCGTGGCGATCGTGATGCGCACGATATTCGGCGCATAAGCCTCGACGGCGACGTAAGCGCCGTTCCGGTTCAGCACGACCGGCGAAGCGAGACAGGGCCCGCAGAGCACCAGGGCGGCCAGCCAGATGATAAAACTTGTAGGCCCGATGGCACCGCGGCGATTTTCGATCAAGGGGACCCCCTAAAAATGGCACCGACGTCTGGCACACGGACACATGGGGTGCCCGCCGCAGAAGGCGAGCGGCGGGCAAAGTCGCGTTTTTTGCACGCCGCCATAAACTAGTATTCGTGCAATCGGCTCCGCAGACAAATAGCCCTGCCGCGCGACGCTATACGGGGCTTTATTTAGTTCGGTCACCGGGAGACCCTCCGCCCCGCGGACCTGAGCCAGCTCGGCAATGTCCGGAGAGTCACACGGAGGGGTTGCGCCGTGCTCGGGTCGCGGGAGCGGTCTCGAGATCACCGTCCTTTGCGCGGCCGCGGCGGCTTATCCTCAGGGCTTCGGCTTCTCCTGGCCGCCTCCGGGCGGCTCTTCACGTGATCCACGAAGGCGCGCAGTTTCGGTAGCATTTGCCGGCGGCTGGGGTAGTAAAGGAACACGCCCGGTGTCATCGGCGCGAACGGCTCGAGCACCTCCACGAGTTTCCCCGCGGCCAGCGCTTCGGCGGCGACCGGTGCCGGCACTTGGGCGAGACCCACACCCCTGATGGCCGCTCCAAGCACGGTGGGAAAGTCATGGCCTATGAAGGGCCCTGACACGGCAATCTCGATTTCGCGCCCGTGGTCGTTGAGCGACCATGGCGCGAGCACACCGTTGGATCGGCGCCATCTCACGCATGCATGCCGGCTCAATTCCTCGGGACACTGCGGCCGGCCGATCCGAGTGAAATAAGCCGGGCTTCCCACTATGACGAAACGGATCGGGGGCGTCAGCCGCACCGCGACCATGTCGGCGGCAATGAACTGCCCCATGCGGATGCCGGCGTCAAACCCCTGAGCCGCCAGATCGACCAACTGCTCGCTGACGGCGATCTCCACCTCGACTTCGGGATAGGCCTGGCAGAAGGAGGCGATCAGCGGCTCCAGCAGAATAGGCACCACCGAGCGCGGCACCGAGAGGCGCAACAGTCCGGCAGGCCGCTGTCCGAGTCCGCGGGCCACCTCGCTCGCGGCGACGAGCTCCTCGAAGGCGGGCTTGGCGCGCGCCAGAAATCGTTCCCCGGCCTCGGTCAGGCCAACACTACGGGTCGTGCGCAGGAACAACGCCGCGCCGAGGCGTCCTTCGAGTGCGCGCACGGCCTGGCCGATTGCCGAGGGGGTCACGCCCAATTCCGCCGCCGCTTTGCGAAAGCTGCGGTGCTGGGCAACGCAGAGAGCCGCCTCCACTCCGTCGAGGGCTCCTCGCCTCACTGTAAAGCCCTTCTTCATAGTGCATCCACATTATCGCGAATAGTCATTCGCGGGAAGTGGCCGTACATTTCTCCCCACAGACTCCCACGATCCACCCTGAGCGCGAGGATCCCAGTGATGAGCGATGGACTCGATGGCGTGCGCGACCACTATCGCGCTACCGGCCTGACCGAGCGGCTGAGGACGGCTCTGAGATCATTCGGGCCGGATGATCAGCGGCTGAGCCCGCAGCAACTGGCCGGCCTCGACCAATTTCACACCCGCGGCCTCGCCGCGACAGCCGAGCTGGCCAGGCTGGCCCGGATCACGGCGGGGATGTCGGTTCTGGACGTCGGCTCAGGCATCGGAGGCCCCGCGCGCTTCCTGGCCGAGACGCATGGCTGCCGGGTCACCGGCATCGACCTCAGTGAGCCCTTCGTCGCGGCGGCGCGCTACCTGACCGAGCGGACGGGTCAGAGCGGGCAGGTATCGTTTCAGACCGCCAGTGCGCTGGAGCTTCCCTTCGACGGCGGCAGCTTCGATGTCGTACTGCTGCAACACGTGGCCATGAACATCGCCGACCGCGCGCAGCTCTACCGCGAGATCCGGCGAGTCATCAAGTCAGGCGGCAGGTTTGCGACCTTCGACGTTGTGTTGAAAGGTGCCGAGCCACACTACCCGGTACCGTGGGCGTCAACCCCGGCAACGAGCTTTCTCCTGACACCTGGCGCGACGCGCGAGGCGATCGACGCGGCCGGTTTCCGCGCGCTCGTCTGGCAAGACGATACGGATTCTGCCAAGGCGTGGATCGCCGAGCGGCTCTCGTCGGGGCCACCGCCCGCGCCCAATCTCGGCATCGTGATGGGGCCCGGGTTCGCGCAGCTCGCGGCCAACCTGGGGCGAAACTTCATGGAGGGCCGGCTCGGCACCGTGACCGGCGTCTTCGAGGGTGCGTCGCTCGATGAGTGATGGAGAGGTCCAATGTCACCGACAATCGTGTTCGACACGCATCTCGTCCTCGGCTACGTGGCATGGCTGCTCTGCTTCGCCGCGTACATCTGGCCGAGGCTCAAGTCGATGGACCGAGTGGCCGCGCAGCGCGCCATTGCCACTCTGCACAGTTTCCGCTTCTTCGGGCTCGTCTTTATCATCCCCGGAGTGGTCGGTCCCGAGCTCCCTGCCGGTTTCGCCGGCTTTGCCGCTTACGGCGACTTCGCCACGGGCGTGTTGGCCATGGCGGCACTTCTCACGGTGAGGATCCGCTCGCTTTTCTGGCCGCTCGTGATTGCCTGCAATCTCGTGGGAGCAACCGACATCATCGTCGACTATTATCATGGCGTCCTGCTGCACCTTCCGCCGTTGGCGGGGCAGTTGGCTGCTACCTATGCGATCGTGATCATCTACGTGCCTCTGCTGATGATCACTCACGCTGCCGCATTCTATCTGCTCGTTTCAAGCCGCGCGCAGCCAAATGCCGACAGCAGGAGAATGCCGGCAACGCTCACCCAAGCGAACCAATCCCCGAACCGAGCATAGAGCGTCCGGACTCCCCTGGTTGGAACCTCGGCTACCATCACGTGATCGGTCGTATGGTAGTGGTCCATCACGGCAAGTTCGCGCCCTTCATAGTCGAAGGCTGCCGATAACCCGTGGCTCGTCTGCCGCACCAGATTCACGCCCTGCTCTACCGCCCGGAAACTTGCCATCTGCGTGTGCAGCGGATCGATCGCCGGCCAGTCATTCGAGGCATCGAGCAGGATGTCGGCACGCAGCTTCCCCGCTTGTGCTACGAGTCGCGGGAAGTCACCGTCGAAGCAGATGATTCCACTGATCCGTCCGTACGGTGTCTGTGCTGCCTTCAGACGACCATCGCCGCGAACCATCAGCGCAGCCTCGGTTCCGGGCACCGGTTTTGACTTCTCGTACTCCCATACGATCCGACCGTCGGAACCGATGAGCACCAGATTGTCGTCAAACGGAGAGGGATGTCCGCCATGGACCACGTACAAGCTCATGGCAAAATAGGCGTGATGGACGGCCGCGAGGGCCTGTCCTCGAGCGACAAACGCAGCCTCGTTCGATTTCAGTACCGGGGCATTGGCTTCCCCCCAGAAGACAATCTTCGCGCCCGCCTCCATCTCGCGTCCGGCGCGCTGGAGAAGGTCGTTATCGATGATCGTCGCGCGGCGCCAGTAATCGGCGTCGCCCGACCGCTGACCTCCTACATCCATCTCGGACAGGGATGCTACGCGCACGCTTGGCGCGACAGGGACGGATACGACAATGCGCAGTCCGCCGAGCAGAAAGACCAGGGCGAGCGTCGCACCACAAGCCAAAACCGCCGGCAGAGTCTCCTTTAGTCCCTTTTGCCAGACAGCATTCGCGACGGCGGCGAACCACGCCATCAGGAACGTGATTCCCCATAGGCCCGTCACGGACAGGAGCTGCATCAAGGGCAGGTTTCCTGCCTGCGAATATGCCGCTGCGCCCCAAGTGCCGAATGGCGAGAAGGAATTCAAATATTCAACGGCCACCCATGTACAGGGAAACACGAGTGTCGCTGCGGTGCCACTCAACCTGGATACGACAACGCGATCGACCACATAGCTGATGAGCGAAACCGCTCCCTCGACAGCAACCAGAACCCCGTAGGCGGCCCCGCTCAGCGGTATCGCACCACGGAACTGGATGGCAAATGCTCCGGCAAGCAGAACGTACGCGACTGACAGGCCAATGATTGGGCGCCGCAATCGCACGACGCGCAGCAAAAAGAGTGGCGCGAGCCAGCCAGCAAGGCCCAGGGCATGTACGCCGTTTGCGACCGGCAGCAAAATGATCGCCAGGCAAAGCGGTGGCCACGCGTTTGCCTGCACCTGAGCCCAGCCGAGATCGGATGTTGAAGGTCGTGAGACAGCCGGCACGACATCTACCTGCCTTTCCCCGCAGGTCCGAACGAATCCAGGCAATGGTGCAGCGCTACGCGGTAAGACGCCATGAACTTCCTTTCGTCCGAGAATCGCCGGGCGCGGTGCATAGAGACGAAGCCCTGTCCGAGCGCCGCCAGCGCCAGGGCCACTTCCAACGTTGGCCGCTCACCCAGCCGCCCCTCTTCCTTTGCTCGATCGATGTGCCGCATCATCGCAGTCAATATGCGTGAGCGGCCCGAGGCGAAATCGTCGGGGTACTTTCGCGCCTCGGATGCCGGCAGGAAGAATGCCGCATCAAAGCGGTGCGGCTGAGTCAGCGCGAACTCGAGAAAGGCGTCGATGAGCCGCTCCAGCCACTTGATCGGATCGCGCGCCCGTATGGCGCCAACGATCTCTTCCCAGGCGCCGATCCCATCTTCCATGAGCGCATTGACGAGTGCGTCTTTGTCGGCGAAATGGTTGTACATCGCCATCGGAGACAACCCGGCGTGCCGCGCCACCTTGCGGATCGTCAGCCCGGGAATGCCCTCTTGTGCCAGCACTGCTTTCGCGGCAGCAAATATGCGGTCTCTGCTCATACATACTTAGTATATCGCCTGCATTTACTAAGTAAATATCGGTCGGCGCAGCGGCTCAACAGTCCCCTCATGCCGCCACACTAGCGCTTCATCGCCCGCCGCAGCGCGTCGGCCATCACGCCGTTACTTTGCGGCTCACCCTTGGGCCGCGAGTCCGGGCGGGATGAGCCGCGCGACTGCGGCCGGTTGCGGCCGTGCTCGCCCACCGCTTGCCGCCCGGCCTCGGGACGAGCTCGCGGTCCGGCGTCCCCGAGTCTCAGGGTGAGGGCGATCCGCCGGCGTTGCAGGTCGACCTCGAGCACTTTCACCTTCACCACCTCGCCCGTCTTGACCAGCTCGCGCGGATCCTTGATGAATCGCTCCGACATCATGGAGATGTGCACCAGCCCGTCCTGATGCACTCCGATATCGACGAAAGCTCCGAAGTGGGTAACGTTGGTGACTACGCCTTCCAGGACCATGCCCGCCGCCAGGTCCTTCAGATCCTCGACGCCTTCCTGGAATACGGCGGATTTGAACTCCGGACGCGGGCCGCGCCCCGGCTTCTCCAACTCGCGCAAAATGTCCCGCACGGTCGGCAGTCCAAAGCGCTCGTCCGTGTAGCGAGCGGCATCGATCTGCCGCAGGACGAGCGAGTCCCCCATCACCTCGGCAAGGGGCTTGTGCAGTTGCGCGAGAATGCGCTGCACTACCGGATAAGCCTCCGGGTGCACTGCCGAGCGGTCGAGCGGATTCTCGCCATCATTGATGCGCAGAAAGCCCGCGGCCTGTTCGAATGTCTTGGCGCCCAGCCGCGGCACTTCGCGCAGCGCTTCCCGGCTGCGGAAGGCGCCCTTCTCGTCCCGGTGGCGGACAATCGCACCGGCAAGCGATTCCGACAGCCCGGAGATGCGGGCGAGCAAGGCCGGTGAGGCGGTGTTCACATCAACACCCACGGCGTTCACGCAATCCTCCACCACCGCATCGAGCGAGCGCGCGAGCTTCGTCTGGTTGACATCGTGCTGGTACTGCCCCACCCCAATCGACTTCGGGTCGATCTTCACCAGCTCGGCGAGCGGATCCTGGAGGCGCCGCGCAATGGAGACCGCACCCCGCAAGGTCACATCGAGCGCCGGCAGCTCGCGGGACGCGAGCTCCGAAGCCGAGTACACCGAGGCACCCGCCTCCGAGACGACGATCTTGGTGAGCTTGAGATCCGGGTGGCGCTTGATCAGATCACCCGCCAGCTTGTCGGTTTCTCTCGAGGCGGTGCCGTTGCCGATACTGATGAGATCGACGGCGTGCTTCTTCGCCAGGGCACAGAGCAAATGCAGCGCCCCGTCCCACTCTTTGCGCGGCACATGGGGATAGATCGTCGCCGTCTCCAACACCTTGCCCGTGCGATCCACGACTGCCGCCTTGACTCCGGTGCGCAGTCCCGGATCGAGTCCCAGGGTGGCCCGGGGGCCCGCCGGCGCGGCGAGCAGCAGATCGTGCAGATTTCGGGCAAAGACGCGGATGGCCTCCTCTTCCGCGCGCTCGCGCAGCTCTGACAGCAACTCGCCTTCGAGCTGCCAGGCGAGCTTCACCTGCCATGTCCAGCGGGCCGTCTGCAGCAACCACGCATCGGCGCGGCGTCCCCGACCGGCGATATCGAAGCGCGCTGCGATCTTGCGCTCGCAGGAGTTGAGCGCCTCAGGGCCCGCAGTCGATGGCGGCGCCGCTTCGAGCTCCTCGGGAAGCTCGAGGGCGATCTGCAGGATTTCTTCCTTGCGGCCGCGCAAGAGCGCCAAGGCCCGATGCGACGGAATCGCCGCGAGCGGCTCCTGGTAGTCGAAGTAATCGCGGAACTTCGCGCCGGCCTCCTCCTTGCCCGGCGCAACCTTCGATACCAGTCGCCCGCCGGCGCGCAAGTGCTCTCGCAGCTCGCCGACGAGCGCGGCATCCTCCGCGAACTGCTCCACCAGCACGTGCCGGGCGCCCTCGAGAGCCGCTTTCGCGTCGGGAACGCCTGGATTCTCGCCCTGCTCCGTGGCGAAAGGCGCTTTCAGGTATCGGGCCCCTTCACTCTGCGGATCGAGCGTTGGATCGGCAAGCAGCGCCAGAGCCAGCGCATCGAGACCGGCCTCGCGCGCGATCTGCGCCTTGGTGCGCCGCTTAGGTCTAAAAGGCAGGTAGAGATCCTCGAGCCGCTGCTTCGTATCGGCCGTCTCCAGGCTCTGTCGCAGCTGCGGCGTCAGCTTCCTCTGCTCTTCGACGCTCTGCAGGATCGCGGCGCGCCGCTCCTCGAGCTCGCGCAGGTACGTCAGCCGCTCTTGCAGCGTGCGCAGCTGCGTATCATCGAGCCCACCCGTGACTTCCTTTCGATAGCGCGCGATGAAAGGAACCGTAGCGCCCCCGTCGAGCAAAGCGACGGCGGCGATGACCTGCGGCGGTTTGACGGCGAGCTCGGCCGCGATGCGGGATTCGATTGGGATCATGCGCCGCACTATGCGCAAACCTCCGCCGCACAACAAGGCTTGCGCAAGTGCCGCAATTTATATAGCCCTGCGGGCGGACTACCCCCCGGCCGGTACCGCCGGTAGCCACTGAGCGGCATGCGACCAGGCCGGGAGCCGCACCGCGGATGCGAGCTCGTAGCTCGCGGAAGACTCGCCCACCCACACCCGATACCTGCCTGCGGGCCGCTGCCAGCGATGGTGAGCCTCATCGAACACCGCGAGCAGCCGCGGGTCGATGGCAATGGACAGCGTGGCGGAGCCACCCGGCGCCAGCGTCACCTTGGACCAGCCCCCCAGCCGCCGCGGTGCCTCCCAACCGCCCGACTCGGGTCCCACATACACCTCCGGGACCGCCGCGCCGCCTCGATTTCCGCTGTTGGTGACGGTAAGCGACACAGTCAATTGCCCATCAGTGACCTGCGTGCGCAGGGCGCTGTAGCGAAACCGTGTGTAAGTCAGTCCGTAGCCGAATGGAAAGAGAGGTGCCAGGCCGCGCTGTTGGAACCACTTGTACCCCACCGCGGCTCCGGCGGTGTAGGCAACGCTGAAAGGCTTCCCGTCGGGCACGCCGGCGCCCGGCAGCACAGGGTGCGGGAGCTGGCTGAGGGAGGTTGGGAAAGTCACCGGCAGACGGCCCGATGGGTCGACGTCGCCGAAGAGCACCTTGGCGATCGCGGCACCGCCCCCGCTGCCGGGGTACCAGGCCTCGAGGACTGCGGCGACCTCGCCCAGCCACGGCATCGGCACCGGTCCGTCGCTCTCGAGTACCACGACGGTGTGCGGATTCGCTGCCGCCACGGCTGCAATCAGCTGTTCCTGGTCGCCATCCAGGCTCAGCGGCACATCCTGACTCTCGGCCCCCCACTGAGTGGCGAAAACGATGACTCGCTCGGCGTGCCGCGCTGCGCGCGCCGCGGCCGCAATATCATCTCCGTCGAGATAACGGATGTCGACCTGCGGAGCCTCACCCATGATGGCGCCGAGCGGCGCGGACGGGAGATAAACCTTGGGTCCCGGCCAGCTGGTGGGCGGCACGCCGGGCACGGCATCGCCTCCGACGGGAAAGACCGTCGAGGAGCCGCCGCCGGAGAGCACTCCCCGATCGGCGTGTCCGCCGACGATCAGCAGCTCCTTCATCGCGCGGGGAAGCGGAAGGACGCGGCCGGAATTTTTCAACAGCACGATGCCTTGTTCCTCGTCCGCTTCGGCAACGCGCGCGTCCGCTGCGAAATCGATCGCAGCGGGCTCACGCGCAACGGGATGATCCACCACGCCCACCGCGAACATCGAGCGCAGAATGCGCCGTGCCATGTCATCGAGGCGTGCGGCAGGCACCCGGCCGGCCGCCACCGCCTCGTGCAGCGCCGCGCCGAAATAAGGCCTGCTGTCGAACACATAACCCGATTCCTGATCGAGCCCGGCCATTGCGGACCGCACCGTGCTATGGACCGCTCCCCAATCGGACATGACATACCCGGAAAAATCCCAGTCTCCCTTGAGAACGCGGTCGAGGAGCCACTCGTTCTCGCAGGCCTGTACGCCGTTCACCCGATTGTAGGCGCACATCACCGCCCCGGGCCGGCCCTGCTCGATCGCAAGCTCGAACGCCAACAGATCTGATTCTCGGGCTGCAGCCGCGGAAATGTCGGCGCTCAGCACGGTGCGGCCCGTCTCCTGATCATTCAGCGCATAGTGCTTCGCGACCGCGATGACGTGTTGCGACTGAATGCCGCGGATCTCGGCGGCGGCGATCTCTCCCGCCAACAGGGGATCTTCTCCGGCGTACTCGAAGCTCCGTCCGCCACGGACCTCGCGCATGAGGTCCAAACCGGGGCCGAGAAGTACGTTGAAGCCGTACGCCCGTGCCTCCGCGCCGATCATCGCACCACTCTGTTGGGCGAGTGCCGCATTCCAGGTAGCGGCCGTCGCCAGCCCGGACGGTAGAGCCGTGGCTTCACGGAAGGCATAAAGAGAGGCACGCTGGGTGGCGACACCGAGACCCGCGTCGGTGAGCCATTGCGGCGGCAGGCCCAGGCGCGCGATCCCAGGGACGAAGCCAGCCGAGCCTGGCCGCGCCTGCGGCGGCCGGGTGTAATGCGAACCCGGCATGACGGTGCCGAAATAACCGAAGACCAGTGACAGCTTTTCGCTGCGGGTCATGGCTCGCAGCAGGAGATCCGCCCGCCTGTCGGACGACAGGCTCGGATCGAGCCACGGGCGCTGCGCAGTCTCGCGGGCCGCCGCGGTGGCGGGCAGAGCGGTCAGGGACAGCACGGTGAAAGTCAGGGCGAGCAGGAGAGCACTCGGGTGGCGCATCGTGTTCTTAATCCACACAGTGGGGTCGCGGATATGGTAGCGTGCTCGGCGCAGTCGAGAGCAAACTCCGTGGCGAACACACTGATTCACGAGAACCGTCGCCTGCAGTTTCCCCTCGATACCCTGGTCGATGCCCTCATCGAGCTGGAAGACAAGCAGGGACACTGGCCGCCCAAAGCCACCGTGGTCGGGGCCAGCATCGACAACTCGGGTGATGACGAGGCGGCGGTCGTTCTGTCGATTCACCGGCCGGAAGGCGGCGCCATCATCGAGCGCCGCTATTCCCTGTCTCTGCTCGCCGCGGCGATCGTCAATTACTGCGTGACGATGCGGGTCCCCATTCCACGCAACTCCACGAAGACCATCCAGGTTGCGGCGGATAGCGTCGTGTTGATGCTCGAGAACACGGTCATGCTGCAAAGCCGGCACGAGGAGCTTTCCACGCTCCCCCCCGGGACCGTGCCCCCTGCCACTAGCCCAGCCGCAGGCGAGGCGAGCCCGGCGGCTCCCGAGCCAGATACAGTGCACCCAGAAGTCCCGCCGCCACCAGCAGAGACGCCACCGGATGCCGCCTGAGCAGGCGTCCGCCTGCCGGAACCAGCCGCGCCGCGAGCTGCGCGACCGACACGGCGGCCGCTACTCGTCCGAGGACGGAGCTAGCGGGTGCAAGCGCATGCGCAGCTCTTTCGGCCAGGTGGCCGGTATCGGCCAGCCTGCTGCCAGACGCACCGAGACGATCAGGATTGATGCTCATGCCTATAAAACAGGGCGCGCTGCGGCAAGTTCCGGCTGCAACTCGAAGTACGCTCTCTAGCTCGCGCCAGCCCGCCGGATGCGATCGACGCCGGCCACCAGGTGATGGAAGCTCTCCAACAGCGGCAGGTACAGCCCGAGCTGCCCGGCCTTACCGGCAGCGTAACCCAAGGTCTCCTCGACCTCCAGTGGCCGGCCGGCCTGCAAGTCCTGGAGCGCTGACATGCGATGATCCGGTGCCCGGGAGCGCATTTGCTCTCCGGCCGCGCGGACCGCGGCGACAGCCTCGGGCTCCGAGGCATCGAGGATGGTCCGCAGCGGTGCACCCGAGGCACCGTCGACCAAGGCGATTCCCTGCGCTTCCGGTACCGCCGCAATCTCACGAATGAGCCGCACGAGGACCCGCGCACAGTCCGGGTCCGAGAGATAACGCCAGCTGACCGACCGCGTGGTCACCGCCAGGACCATCAGCCCGAGCCAGACGGTGAATTTGCTCCACTCCATCGAGACGATATCGGTGACGGCGCTCGATCGGATCCCCGCCGCCTCGATCATGCCGGCGATCCGCCGCGCGCGGTCGGTGATGCCGCCGGTCAGCTCGCCCATGGGCAGATTCACGTTGCGGGTGAACAATACTTCGCCGGACGGAAGCAGCTCGCCGCTGGTATCCGCGAGCGCGCCCAGCACGCGAGCCACGCCGAAGGTCTGGGCCAACAGCTCGTTCTTCAGGACGCCATTCTGAATGGAAAGCGCGACCCCAACCCGCACGTGCTTCAGCCGTTCGAGCGCGGCTTCGGTGCCAGGCGTCTTCGTGGCGACGATCAGGGTGTCGGCCGCCTCGAGTTGTGTCGGCTCGACGACCACGCCCACCCGCGCCGAGAAATCGGCCAGCCCCTTCACGCGCAGTCCGTCCCGCTCGACGGCACGAGCACGATCACCGCGCGCAATGACGGTTACGGAGTGCCCGGCTCGCGCGAGATGCGCGGCCAGGATGGAGCCGATGGCCCCGGCTCCGAGAATGGCGAATTCAGCTCGAATCACGATCGCGCCTCCCGCAAGGGCGCAGTATACCCCCCGTTATCGCGCCGGCGCGGGGGGTGCGGATGGACGCAGCCGCGAGAGGACGGTACCGAGCTGCCGCACCTCCTCGACCGTGTTGTAGTGCGCCAGCGATACGCGCACCGCGCCGCGATCGGGACTCAAGCCGAGGCGGCGCATGAGGCGTGGCGAGTACATGTGTCCGTCGCGCAGCGCGATCCCCTCTGCCGCAGCGGCCTGCGTGATCGCCGCAGGCGAGATCCCGGCAAGGTTGAAGCAAAAAGTCGGTACGCGCTCCTGCAGGCGGCGCTCATCGCGCTGGCCGTAGATCTCGGCGCCGCAGTTCTGCAGCATCCGCAGCAACTCGAGTGACAGGCTTTGCTCGTACTTCCCAATCGCACCCATGGCCGCGCGGCATTCCTCCCGAAGCGATGTCTCGGCCGTCGGGCCGTCCCGGCCTGTCACGGTGCGCCCCAGCTCCGCCAGATAGTCGATCGCCGCGGCCATGCCTGCCACGTTCTCATAGATGAAGGTTCCCGCCTCCAGCTTGCCCGGCGGCTCATCGGGTATGAAGTCCTCGCGAAAGGCAGGGAGCCGGGTGAGCGCTTCGTAGCGGCCCCAGAGGAATCCCATGTGCGGCGCGAAAATTTTGTAACCCGAGCAGACCAGGTAGTCGCAGTCTAAAGCCTGGACGTCGATGATGCCGTGCGGTCCGTAATGGACGGCGTCGATGAAGAGCTCCGCGCCCGCCGAATGCGCGAGGTCCGCCGCCGCGCGCACGTCCACGACACTTCCGAGCGCGTTGGAAGCCAGAGCACAGGCGACCATGCGGGTCCTGGGACCGAGGACGGAGCGTAAGTCCTCCGGGTGCAGGCACCCGTCCTGCCGCACGTTCCACCAGCGCACCTTCGCACCCATCCGCTCGAGGGCAAGCCAGGTGGCGACGTTCGCCTCATGATCGAGGTCCGTGACGATGATCTCGTTCCGCTCCTCGAGCATCTGGCCGACCGCGAGGCTCACCATACGGATGAAGGATGTCGCATTCATCCCGAAGGCGATTTCTTCCGGCTGGCGGGCATTGACGAGTGCGGCCACGTGCGAGCGCGCCCACGAGATCATGGCGTCCACGGCCATGCTGCGCGGATAACGGCCGCCGCGCTGCACGTTGTGCTCGATGAGATGGCGCCTGACCGCCTCGATGACTCCATCCGGCACTTGCGCACCCGCCGCGTTGTCGAAGAACACACAGGAGCCCGCGGAGCGCAGGGCCGGGAACCGCCGGCGCAACATCTCGACGGGAAAGTCGCTCGCGCTCATTGCAACCTCAGCTGCGCGGACCGAACTGTCCGCGATGGGCGGCCATCGCCGCGACGAAGCGGTCGATGTCCTGATTGGAGTTGTAGAAGTGGATGGTGGCGCGGATGTTGTTGTCCCTGAAGGAGGTCACGATGTCCTGCTCCTGAAGCCGCCCGAAGAGCCCGGCAGCATCCCGCGACGGCACGGCCACCATGGGGCCCCGGCGCGCATCATCCGCGGGGGTCACGGCCGGCCAACCCATCCCCGCCAGCCCGTCCAGGCAGCGCCGCGTCAGCGCCCGCACCCGGGTCTCGATCGCCTCGGTTCCGATGTCGAGGATGATCTTCAGGCCCGCCTCCGCGGCATAACAGTTGATGACGGGCGGCGTGCCTGCCTCGAAGCGCCGCGCGCTCTGCGACGGGCGGTTGGCCGTGATGTCCATTGCGGCGATGTCCTGCTGCGCGAACCAGCCGGAGTTGTGCGGCACGAGCTCGCGGATGAGCTCGGACCGTACGTAGAGAAAGCCAATGCCAGCGGTCCCGAGCAGGTACTTCAGCATCCCGCCCACCGCGAAGTCGACTCCGAGCGCCCGCGCATCGACCGTCATGGCGCCGAGCGCCTGGTAGCAGTCGACCATCACGCGGGCGCCTCTTTCGTGCGCAAGACGCGTGATGCCGGCGATGTCCAGCCGTGCGCCATTGCGGAAACACACCTGGGTCACGGCGACGAGCTGCGTCTGCTCGTCGATCAGCCGTGCGAAATTCTCGAGCGGGATGTAACCGTCCGCGGCGCGCGGTACATGCACAACCTGCGCGCCCCGGCGCTCCTGCGCGTGCCAGATCTGCGCATTGGTGGGAAACTCGAAATCGCTGACGACGACCTTCTTGCGCGACCCTTTGAAATCCAACGAGCTCGCGAGCGCGTTGATGCCGGCCGAAGCGGATGCGGTCACGGCGATCTCATCCGGGGTCACGCGTAGCACGCCTGCCATCGCCGTCCGCACCGCTTCGTTCTTGGTGATCCAGACGTCCCAGTTAGCGCCCACCGCCAGCCTGTCGTCCATATAGGCGTTGAAAGCATCACGCACCGTATCCGCCAGCGCGCAATACGAGCCGCTGTTCAGGTAGGTCTTGCGCTCCAGCACCGGAAATCTGCGCCGCAGCGCATCGAAGTCGACTGTCATCTGCCCCCCCCACGCGTTTCCGCCTCGTGTGCAAGCTGACTTTCCCGCGAGGTCGTCCGCAGCCGCGCCCGGCGCACGAAATAGGCCAGCGAGATGAGTGCCACCCAGGGCACGCCGTAGAGCCACGAGACGTCGAGCTTGGGATCCAGGCCCATGGTCACGAGAATCGCCGCCAGCATGGCGAGCCCCCCGTACTGCATCCAGGGAAAGAGCGGCATGCGCACCGGGAGCGCGGCCCCGCCGTGCCGGCGGCGAAAGGCCAAATGGCTGGCGAGGATGAACATCCACACGAGGATGGCGTCGAAAAGCGCAACCCCCAGGAGAACGGCGTAAGCGTCCGGGGTGAATATCGAGGCCGCCGCGGCCATCAGCACGAAAACCCCGGAGACGAGGATAGCCGCCACCGGACTCCCCCGCTCGCTCAAGGACCCGAGCGTCCGCGGCGCATAGCCGCCGCGAGAGAGAGAGAACAGCATGCGCGAGCACAGGTAGATATCGGTATTCATGCTCGAGAGCGCCGCGCTGATCACCACGAAATTCATGACGCCGGCCGCTTCCCTGATGCCTGAGTGCTGAAAGATGGTGACGAAGGGGCTCTGCGCGACAACCTTCACTCCGGTCTCGGTCCAGGGAACGATGGTGACGATGACCGCGATGGCGAGCACATAGAAGAGGAACAGCCGCAGGATCATGGTGCGCAACGCCGCCGGAATCGCCACTTCGGGATTCCGGGTCTCGCCGGAGGTCACCGCGATGACCTCGATTCCATTGAAGGAAAAGATGCCGACGGTCACCGCCATCCATAGCCCCGAAACCCCCTTCGGCAGGAACCCTCCGGGCAGCCTCGTCAGATTGTGCAGGCCGACCGCGGGACGGCCAACGCCGGCGATGGCGGCGGCACCCAGAATGATGAAGAGGACGATGGCCACCACCTTGATCAGAGCCAGCCAGGACTCGACGGTGCCGAAGCTGCCGACCGAGCGCGAGTTGAAGTAAAGCAACACGAGGCAGAAACCGAGCGCCCACATCCAGACGGGCACGTTGGGGAACCAGTACTGCATGTACAGGCCCGCAGCGACCGACTCCCCGCCGACGGCGATGGCCTGCGAGATCCAGTACGTATAGCGCACCACGAATCCCGCCCAAGCGTTGAGATACGTCTCCGCATACGTGCCGAACGAGCCGGCGGTCGGATGTACGACCGCCATTTCCGACAGACTGAACACCATGACGAGGGCCACGAAGCCCGCGAGCGCGTAGCTCACGATGACGGCAGGACCGGCGTAACCCACCGCGAGGCCGCTGCCCATGAACAGGCCCGTACCGATCGCCCCGCCGAGCCCGATCATTACGATCTGTGCCTTCCCCAGGCTGCGCCGCAGGCCGCTTTCCCGCTCGCTCAGATCATCGGCGCTCGCGCTTCCCATTCGTGCTCGGGCGGCTTCAGAACTTGCGGGTCACGGTGAGTCCGACGGTCCTCGGCTGCACCGTCAGCAGCGCGTGCGGATCCTGGGACGAATTGATGGCCGATACCTGGGCTCGCGTGTTGCCCGCGTTGTGCACGAAAGCCATGAAGGTCCATTTGCCGTAGAGGGCACCGGCGCGCAGATTCCACAGCGTGTAGGACGGAAGCGGCAGGTTGAACGGATTGGTCGCGAAATAAGAGTTTACGCCGCCTCGGTAGCTGACGTCGGTCCCGAAGCTCGCGAGCCAATTGCCCACCACGGGTTGCGTATAGTCGAGCTGCAGACTGAACTGGAAATTGGGCACATTAGGGATTCTATCGCCGCTGACCCCGAGCGTGGGATTCAGCGCCTTCTGCTCGGCACTCGCCCCTTGGGTGAGCGCGGCGTGCTGGTACGATCCGGTCAGCGTGCCCGTGAGATATTGGATCGGGCGGGCACGAAGCTCGAATTCCGCGCCCTTGACCTCCGAGGTACCTGCATTGCCCTGGTACACGAAGGCGCCATCGGCCGTCGTGAGCTGGATCTGCATGTTGTCCCAGTGGATGAGGTATCCGTCCAATTGGTATTCGAACAGCCCGTGCGCCAGGCGCCCCTTGATGCCGAGCTCGTAGTTGGTCAGGGTGTCCGGAGCGTAGGCTGCCGGGATGGGCTCGAAGGGCTCGCTCACGGCATTGAGGCCGCCGCTGCGAAAGCCCGTTGCCACCGTGCCATAGAGCAGCGCCGCATCGCTGAACTTGTAGCTCAGGTTGCCCTTCCAGGTGACTTTGTTGAAGCTCTCATGCGGGTCGAACAGCGGTACCTCGGTCGGCGTCCCGGGTGGGAAGCCGCCGAAGGGGTGGGTCTGGACCTGGAAGCCCTCGAGGCTCTCGGTGAAGTAGCGCAAGCCTGCCACCGCGGTCAGGCGATCCGTCACGTTCCAGGTCGCCTCGCCGAAGCCGGCCCATTGAATGTCGCCGCGGTGATCCGTGCGGCCAAAGAACGTGTCGCCCACCCCCGGGAAGTTGAGGGCATCGGCGCTGTTCGCGGAGCTGAACGGGCCGGTTACGAAACCGTGCGCGTCGGTGGCAATGACATCGACCGCGAGATCCTGCGTCGTCTGCTGGCGGAAGGCGCCCACCACGAAGTTGACCGGAGATTTGAATGCCGTCGCGTAGCGCACCTCGCTCGCATTGGCCTCGCGCTGACGCGGCTCGAGCGTCTCGGCCGGGATCGGTACGTCGAAGGAAACGAGGATCGGTGTCGAATCGAAGGTGAAGCCGGTGTCGCGATTGAACTGATGGCTGGTCGCGGTGAGCTCGCCGAAATCCGTGTGCCATTTGAGCGTGGCACCATAGACCTTCAGGTCATCGCTCCAGGGGCTGCGGGTCACATCGGTATTGCAGAGGTCGCAGCCCTCCACGGGCGCAATCGGCCCGCCGGCGAACGCCGCAACTCCCGGCGGTGTCCAGCGCGAGGAGCCGTCCGAAGTCTCCTTCTGCGCCGTGTAATCGAAGTCGAGCGTCAAACCGTCCCTTGCCTGGTAACGCAGGATCGCCCTACCGCCACTCACATGATCGTCGTTGACGCCCTTGACGAATCCCACTCCAGCAACAGGCACCGTGGTGCCATTGACGAGAGCGGTTACTCCGCTACCGACGCGGGTCTGGTCGACATACCCGCTGTCAGAGATCCGCCACCCAACCACACGCAACGCCAGCACGCCGTCGACGATAGGCAAACTCAGCGCCCCGTTGCCGTTGTAGTTGTTACCGCCGTGCTGTGTGTCCGAGTCTTCGAGACTGAGATAGCCGTGGACACTGTCCATGTCCGGCTCCTTCGGAATGTAGCGGATGGTGCCGCTCATGGAGCTGGCCCCGTAGAGGGTGCCCTGCGGCCCGCGCAGCACCTCCACACGATCGATGTCGTAGAGCCGGATGTCCGGCTGAAAGCCGCCACCGTCGTCGCCGTTGCCCTGTGTGACGACCGCTTCGCCATAGTACACGCCCACGGTGGAGTCGCCCGTGGAGTTGATGCCGCGGATCACATACTTCTTGTCGCCGGGCCCCAGATCCTGGATCGATAGGCCGGGAATCTGCCCGGCGATGCTCATGATGCCCGAGGCATCCTCCCGCTCGAGGGCATCGCCTGAAATGGCCTGGATGGATGCCGGCACCGTGATTACGCTGGCTGCATTGAGCTTGTTCGCGGTGACCACCACCTCCGACAGCTCGCTGGTGCCAGTGCTGGTAGCCGCCGGCGCGCCGTCAGCCGGCACCGCCACGGCCACGGCTGCAGAGAGTCCCAGGAGGGAGCAGGCCAGAATTTTCAGATTGCTGCTGACTGTGGTCGACACGTTTTCAGACCCCGTCTGGTTTTGGCTTGTTGATCCGGCGGACCGCGCCCGGCGGCTTTTTAGTAATAGGCGACGCTGGGATTGTCGCCCGGACAGATCACCCCGACGACGAACATGCCATCCGCGGAGGTTGCCTCCAGGGAATGCAGCTGCTTGCGCGGCAGGAAGATCGCCTCTCCCGCGCTGACGGGCGACTTGCGATCCTCGGTCCACAAGCACCCTTGGCCCGCGAGCACGATGATGGACTCCTCGTAAAGATGCCGGTGCGGGGCGGCCTTGGAGCGCGGAATGTGCCCGATGAATTGCGTGATCGTGCGCGAGCCGATGCGCTTGTCCACGAGGAGCTGGAAGTAGCGCGGTCCCATCTCCGTGCGCTGCCGGGCGTCTACCGAGACCACGCGCTGCGGGAAGTCCGCGTCGAAATTATGAGGCATGGCGGCCGGCCACTCGAGTGCGCCCTGGGGTGATGCAAGCGCGAATACGCGGAGGGTTTCCTGATCAGCAGGAACGAGCTGCATCGCCTCGCCGGGCCGAATGTAGACGCCGTCATGTGGGTTCACCTCGAATTCCCGACCCGAGATGATCGCGCACCCGCCGCCGCTCACGACGAAGAGGATGACGTCGCGATCCCCTAGGGAGAGCACCGGCGAAGCGCCGCCCTCCACTTCCAGAAACACCTGGTTTTGATAGCAGGCGCCGAGCTCCGGTGTCACCAGGTGGCAATAGCGCAGACGCTCCCGCGCGGTCTTCGGTGTTGCTGCCGGAGAAACGATGTAGCAGCTGCCGTTCAGCCAGCGTCGCGGCCCGTCCTGCTGGATGATCACCGGAATGGAGCGGTTCGCGGGGCTGTCCGGATCGTCGAGCGGTGAGCCTCCCGGCAGATTGGTGTGCGCGCCGTCGCAAAAGGGCGAGCCGCCCGTGTGCTTGCAACCGCAGAGCAGCACCTCTTCCGTGCGCGCGGCAACAAACTTGCGCGGCACGATGTCCGTGCCTCGATGGGAGCCATCGCAAAACGGCTGCGTCGCCGAGCGGCCGCAGGCGCACCAGAAATACGTGCGCCCGCCCTCCAGGGTCACGAGATAGGGCTTGGGTTGCGCGACAAGGGGAGCGGCCATGCGGCGCATAATCTCTCCGAGGGGTCCGAGGTTGTACAGCAGCGCTTTAGGCCGCAGGGCCTATGCATCGTTACGTCGGCGACTCCTGCAGCACGCCGTTGGGGCCACGCCGCAACGGATGAACATGCGTCGGCAGTGGAGCACCAGGCTGCTCCTCCATAGTGACGCCATGAGGCCAATCGGACGGTGCGATCGCGATGTAGCGGGCGAAGCCGCCCGTTCCGCCGGCGAATTTTGCAAATCCGATGGTGACGAGCGCACCCCATTCGGGCACCTGATCCAGACTCGACACGCCCTCCGCCTGCGCGAAGTTGTGCTCCAGCAGCCAGGTCTCGCCGACGAATTTGGGCGCCGTATCGTCGGTGTCGAGAGGCTCGTGCCCGTGCATCAGGATGTGCCTCTCGAGATGCAGATATTGCAGAGCTTGCAGAGTCACCCCGGGAAAGGGTCGGCGGGTGAAGCGCTCGGGCTCATTCCACTTCTTCGACCAGTCCGACCGAATCATCACCACCGATCCGGAGGGAATGCGGCCGTAGCGCCGTTCCCAGTCCTTGACGTCGGCGACACTTGCCTGGTATCCGGGATCGGCGTCGACCTTGGGAGCGACGTTGACGACCACGAGCGGCCGCAGCGAGACAGTCGGCGGAATGTCGCTGATCGTCGCGCCATGTTGGTTCAAATGTGCCGGTGGTCCAAACTGGGTACCGATGTGGTCCATGGGCAGATCGTAGGCGGTGATCGCGACACCCTGCCCGGGATAGCTGAAGGGCTGCCCCTTGCGGATGAGCCCCGGGATGTCGATTCCCGCGCGCGCCGGCGCGACTTTGAAATCGGCGAAGCCCTCCCCGAGCGGCCCGCCAGGCGCCAGGGCATGGGTGAGGTCGATGTATCTGGCGCGCCGCAGCGTGAGCTCAAAAAAATTCCAGAGCGGGTTGTCACCACCGCGCGCCTCGGCCGCCGGGGCAAAGGGCGTCCCAGCGCTAGAGGCCATGAGCAGCGCGGACCGCAAGAAGGCTCTTCTCGAAGGCGTGCGCGGCGGGGCTGACATACAGGCTCGCCGGATCAGGAGGGCGCGACGCTGATTCGCTGCCGCGCAGAGTTGCCGGAGCGGAGCGGCTGCACTTCCCGGATCATCGTCACCGCGGCATCGCATGCAGCCGGTGCGGCCGGCCGGGGGACGAGGCGCTCTATGGTGCAGGAGGACTCCTCCGTGATCCGCTGCGGGTCCGTGCACAGATACGGCCGCAGCACCTCGAGGATCGCCGCATAGCCTTCGAGGATCGTCGCAGCGCCCAGTTCGCGGTCCTGGTATTCGATGTAGTTCACCCAGTTCTCCGACAGTATCCAGGTGACCTGGACGATCGAGCGGAGCCGCCCTGCATCGTGTGGCAGACGCATCAGACCACGGGCGGCGAGCGCGTCCATGAATTGCTCGATGACCCTGAGACGCCGCTCGCGGTTCTCGGAGTAACGGCGGCGCAGCAGCGGATCCTGACGCAGCAGGTCCGGCAACTCACGGTAGAAGAACCGGTACTTGACGATGAGCTGCAGCTGGCGCACGAACATGGCGGCCATGTGCTCCAGTGTCGGCTCGAGGTGATCGCGATACCACCCGGCATTCATCTCCCCGATCGTCAGTTGGAAGACGGCGAAAATGACGTCGCGCTTGTTGGGAAAGTGATACTGCAGGTTGCCCTTGCTGATGCCGCAGCGCTCGGCGATGCGGCTCGCGGAAACGGGCGCCGTCCCCTCGGCATTGAAGAGCTCGAGGGCTGCCTGGAGGATGCGAAGTTGTGTGACTCTGGTGGCCATGGCTGCGCGCCCGCACAACTGATTGACACCTAAAGCAAATGGCACTCTAGCATGCGGCGATCCCCTGGAGCCAGCAGTTCCTGGCCGGTGGCGGCTCAGGATGCAGCCAGACCAGCCAGCTCCCGGGCGAGCGCCAAGCCCTCTTCGTCCGCCAGCGCGGCCTCGTGCAGCCGGGCCATCACCGCCGCCCCGTCGGCACGGCCGGCGAGCGCCTCGAGGCAGGAGAGCAAGGCCGAGAAACTCCGCCAGCCCCGCTCGTGCGTCTCGCCATAGCCCTTGATGAGGCGCTGCGCCCGCGCCAGCTCCACCGCGAGGTCGAGATCCGCCGGGGCAAGCCGCTCGATCCGGCCGAGCCAGCTCTCGATCCGGCTGTTCTCCTCGATGTAGCGCAATGTTCCCCGCCGCCAGCGCTTGAGCCCGCCGAGCGCGTACAGGAGGAAAAAGCCGGCAATCGTGCCCGACCGGATCCGCTTGCCTCCCGTCATCCGTCCGAGCCACCGTGCCACCCGGGGCGAGGCGAGGAGCCAGGCTCCCATCGCCGCTGGCAGCGTCCCGGCGATCTCCGCCACCCTGGGCTTCATGAACTCGGTGATGCCGAAGAGCTGCCCCGGCGCCGCGCGGATCTCCCCGCGCACCCGCGCGAAGCGAGCGGCGCGGGTCTTGAGGTCCGCAACGCGGATCGTGTCCTCGAATGTCATCCAGAGCGCGAGTCCCCTGGCCACAGCGGCGGTGAGCGCCCATTCCTCCCGGCTCGTCCCGCCCGGAGGCGAGTCACGCTGCGAGCGCTCATCGAGCGCACCGATGCGCTCCAGACGGCTCAGATACAACCCGGCATACTCCGGGTCCTGGTAGTCGATCGCACGCCGGACGCCCTCGAGCGCCAGCCCTTGCACCGCCTCCGGCAGCCGATGCACGCGCTCGAGCATCGGTTGGAGGCTGGGCGAGCGTGCGCGTGCGGGAACACCTGCGGATCGATTGGTTGGTTCGATCCCTGTGCGCCCCGCAATGGCCCCATCGGCGCGCTCGGCCCGTGCACACGCATCGGCGAAAGCAGCCAGGTTCGTGGCAACCGAAATTCCGCTGCTGTTGATGGCCGCCTCGAAGGCCGGGCGCCCGAAAGGCAGCACGTGACTGCCGCAGATGGCCCCGAGCAGCACCGAGCTGATGACGCAGCGATGCTGTTCGGCGACCGCCTCCATGTCGAACAGGACGAGCCGCTTCGCCTGGCTTCGCGCGAGCTCGACGAGGCCCGCGGCATCCGCGGCTCCCTGCCCCAGCGCGCTCTTCTCCGCTATCGAGTACGAGCGGTGCGATGAGGCGATGAGCGTGGTCCGCTCGCGATCCACGATGCCGCGCTGGATCGCGCGCCCGGCCTCCGCGAGCTCGGAAGCGATGACACAGTCAACATCTCCCGGCACTGGCATCAGCGCCATGACCGGCTCGCGCCCGGCCCGATCGGCCGCGGCGCGCGGAAACAATTCCAGGTAGTAGATCGTTGCTCCCGTGCGTTGCGCCACGCCGGGCACTGATGTCGATTGCGCGAGATAGCCCTCAGCCTCGGCGATCTCGATGAGCCAATCCGCGAGCACTCCGCCACCCTCGCCGCCGAGCGCCGCGATGCACAGCTTGATCGGCCTCGCAGTCATATCATGTAGCGCAGCCGCCTGCGGTCGCTGCGCCGCTGCAGCACTCCGATTACCGACGCACGCACGCGGGCCAACACCAGATCCCACCAAGACGGGTTGTAGAGGATCTCGGCCCGATAGAACGAAGGGCACAGCACTGCGGCGTGAGCGACCTCGCCGCAGACGCCGCAGCCCACACAGCTGTCGTCCACGTGGGCGACCGGATCGGTGCGCAGAGGATCGGGATTTGGCTTGACCGTCAGGGAAGGACAGCCGGAGAGACGGATGCAGGAGTGATCGCCGGTGCAGGTGTCCGGATCGACGCCGAAGCGCTCGCGGACCACGCGCTTGCCTTGGTCGATCGCCTTCTTCATCAACGGACGGACCCGCCGCTGGCGGTTGAGCTGGCATTCCCCTTCGGCGACGATGACCTTGGGCCCGCGGAACTGCGTCGTCAACGCCTCGCGCAACACCTTCATAGTCTGCGCCATGTCGTAGGTGCGGATGTGCCGCACCCATTTGACGCCCACGCCCCGCACGGCATTGACGATCGTATTGTTCCCCTGACGGTGCTCGTTCGGCCAGCGCGAGGAGGGAATGTCCTGGCCGCCGGTGGCCGCGGAATAGTTGTTGTCGATGATCACGGTCAGGCCGTCGTGCCGGTTGAATACCGAGTTGCCGATGCCACTCGTGAGTCCGTTGTGCCAGAACCCGCCGTCGCCCATGATGGCGACCGGGCGGCGCGCCGTTTCAGTGTGAAAGGCGGACGCACCGGCCGCGCCGAGGCCGTAGCCCATGATGCTGTTGCCCATGTTGAAAGGGGGCAGCGTCGCGAAGGAATGGCAGCCGATATCGGCGCTGATGTGCAGCGGCCCCATCTCGCGCTGCAAGAGCTTCATGGCGGCGAAGAACGGGCGCTCCGGACAGCCGGTGCAAAGACCCGAAGGGCGCGGTGGCACCAGCTTCGCCAACTGCGCGGCCGGCAGGAGCGCCGCCTCTCTGACAACCCCTCCGGCCGGCTCGCGTCGAAGTCCCGGCGCCCATTGCCGGATGAACTCCCCGATTCCGTTGCGCAGCGCGTCGACCGTGTACTCCCCGTACCTGGGCAGCAGGCCCTTGCCGAGCAGGCGCGCCGAGATCTCGCGCTGGCGCAGCATCTGATTTGCCGCCTGCTCGATGAACTCCGGCTGGCCCTCCTCCACCACCAGCACCGCGCGTTTGCCGGTGCAGAAGCGCGCCCATTCGTCCGGCAACAGCGGATAAGTCACGTTGAGGACGTAGAGAGGAATACGGCTCGTGCCGAAGCTGTCGGCGCAGTCGAGCAGCTCCAGCGCGCGCAGCACGTTGTTGTAGAGCCCGCCCTGCAGCACGATTCCGATGTCGCTCGCCTCACCGTCGCTGAAATCGTTCATCTCCTGCTCGGCGACGAAGCTGACCGCGGCGGGGAAGCGCTGCTCGATCTTCTCCCGCTCCTGCGCGTACGTGGAGGGTGGAAGGATGATCCTGCCGTAGTCCCGCGCAGGCGATTGCAGCGCATCGGCGGCCGAGAAGGGGGGGCGCGTGTTGTCCTTCGCCATGAAGCGCCCGTAAACGTGGCATGCGCGGATGCGAAGCATCAGCATGACGGGCGTATGGCTGCTTTCCGACAGCTCGAATCCCTGCTCCACCGCCCGCACGATCTCCGGCAGGTGCGGCCGCGGATCCAGCAGCCACATCTGGGACTTCATGGCGAAGGCGTGGGTGCGCTCCTGCATGATGCTGGCGCCTTCGCCGTAGTCCTCACCGACGATGATGAGCGCCCCTCCCTTCACCCCCGCCGACGCCAGATTGGCCAGCGCGTCGGAGGCCACATTGGTACCGACAGTGGACTTCCAGGTCACCGCTCCGCGCAGCGGGTAATTGATGGACGCGGCCAGCATGGCGGCGGCCGTGGCTTCCGAGGCGCTGGCCTCGAAGTGCACCCCGAGCTCCCTCAGGATGTCCTGCGCGTCGGAGAGAACATCCATCAGGTGCGAGATCGGCGCCCCCTGGTAGCCGCCCACATAGGCGACTCCGGACTGCAGGAGTGCCTTGGTGACGGCCAGAATGCCCTCGCCGCGGAACTCCGCGCCCGCGCCGAGCCGCAGGGTTTGGACTTCTCTGGCGAATGATCGCTCGGCCATGGACTCTCTATATCAAATGCGCGTCACGCCGGCACCAGCGCCAGCACCCGCAGCGGGCTGCCGGAGCCATTGACGATCTTGAGCGGCGGGGCGATCACGACGGCGCCGGTCGGCGGCAACTGATCGAGATTCGTCAGACTGGCGAGGCCGAACCGGTTGGAGCCGTGCATGAGGGTGTGGCAGGGAAACATCGGCTCGAAGGTGGCCGCCTGGCCGGCATCGGTGCCGACTGTCTCCACGCCGACGCCAAGGATGTCGCGCTCGCGTGCGAGGAACGGAACGCATTGCGGATGGAAGCCGGGGGTATGCGGCCCGTCCTGGGCGATATTGAGGAACTCCCGGGCTGAACGGCGCTGCGACCAGTCGGTGCGGACGAGGACCCAAGCATGCGCGGGAATGCGTCCGTGCTGCCGTTCCCACTCCTCAACGACCGCCTGCGTGAGCAGAAAATCCGCGTTTCCTGCCACCTGCCGCGACACATCGATCACACAGGCGGGGCCGATGAACCGGTCGACCGGGATATTGTGGGTGGCATTGTTCGGGTAGTCCTTGCCGGTCACCCAGTGCACCGGGGCGTCGAAGTGCGTGCCGGTGTGCTCCCCGCAGGCGATATTGTTCCAGTACCAGGCAGGGCCGCGCTCGTCGTAGCGAGAGATCTCCTCGAGCGCGAAGCTCTTGGAAGGGGCGAATTGCGGCGGCAGCTGGATCGTGGGCGTCGCCGGCTCCAGCGGCACGGTCAGGTCGACGACGCGGATACCGCCGCCGGTGATGCCGTGGATCAGGCGGGCGAGAATGTCCGACTGGGAGGCGCTGGCCGATGTGTCCCGCGGCCCCGTCCCTGCGCCCTCCGACACCCGCCTTTCCGAATCGATATTCGTGGGCGGGCTTTCCCCATCCAAAATAGTTCCGGACCATTTTGTCATGTCTCATTCCCCCGGATGATACTTGACATCTCAAGTATCTATGAATATAACACAGCCTCGATGCAAGCGATACAGGGTCAAAGGCGCCGCCCGTGAAGCGAATCATCTGCCTTGGCGGCGGCCCCGCCGGCCTTTACACCGCCATCCTGCTGCGCAAGGCCCTTGCCGAGGCCCGCATCGAAGTCTACGAGCGCAACCGGCCGGACGACACCTTCGGCTGGGGCGTCGTCTTCTCCGACCAGACGATGGATCATTTCCGGATCGCGGATGCGCCCTCTCATACCGCCATCGTCGGCGACTTCCATCACTGGGACGACATCGAGATCCACTTTGCCGGCGGGCGCTTCGTCAGCGGCGGTCATGGATTCTGCGGCATCAGCCGCAAGCGCCTGCTGGGGATCCTGCAGGAGCGCGCGGCGGAGCTCGGGGTGCGGCAGTACTTCGAGCAGGAGGTCGACTCGGAAGCCGGGCTCGCGGACGCCGACCTCATCGTCGCGGCCGACGGAGCCAACAGCAAGAGCCGCCAGCGCCATGAAGGCGCGCTCGAGCCGCAGCTCGATCGGCGCAAATGCCGCTATATCTGGCTGGGGACTACCCAGACCTTCGCGGCGTTCACCTTCGCGTTCGAGCGCACCGAGCACGGCTGGTTCCAGATTCATGCCTACCAGTTCAGCCGCGATCTCTCCACCGTCATCGTCGAGACGCGCGAGGAGACCTGGCAGGCGCATGGCCTCGATCGGCTCGATACCGCCGGCTCCATCGCCTTCTGTCAACAGCTCTTCGCACGCTATCTCGACGGCCATGCACTGCAGAGCAACGCCAACCATCTGCGCGGCTCGGCGTGGCTCAACTTCAACCGTGTGCACTGCAAGCGCTGGCACGACGGCAAGGTGGTGCTCATCGGCGATGCCGCGCATACCGCGCATTTCTCGATCGGATCTGGGACCAAGCTCGCCATGGAGGACGCGATAGCGCTGACCCGCCATCTCACCGCCGGCACGGCTCTCGACGCCGCGCTCGCGGCATACCATGCGGAGCGCAGCCTCGAGGTGTTGAAGCTGCAGAGCGCGGCGCGCAACCGCATGGAATGGTTCGAGAATGTGGAGCGCTATACGCACCTGCCCCCGCAGCAGTTCGCCTACAGCCTGCTCACCGGCAGTCAGCGGATCGGGCACGAGAACCTAAAGGCTCGGGACGGGACGTTCGTCGCGAGTCATGAGGGTTGGCTCGCACGGCGCAATGGCGTGAGCGATGGGCGCCCGCCGATGTTCCTGCCCTTCACCCTTCGCGGACTCACGGTTCCCAACCGTGTCGTGGTCTCTCCCATGGCGCAGTATTGTGCGCAGGATGGGATGCCGGACGACTGGCACCTGGTGCACTACGGCCACCGGGCGCTCGGCGGCGCGGGGCTCGTCTACACGGAGATGACCTGCGTCTCTCCCGAGGGCCGCATCTCGCCGGGATGCACGGGCCTCTGGAATGAAGCCCAGCGCGATGCCTGGCGCAGAATCGTGGAGTTCGTCCACTTGCGCACGCCCGCGAAGTTCTGCCTGCAGCTCGGGCACTCCGGCCGCAAGGGCTCCACCCAACTCGGCTGGGAGGAGATGGACCATCCGCTCGCCCAGGGCAACTGGCCGATTCTGGCGCCATCCCCGCTGCCATACCTCCCCGGCATCAGTCAGACTCCGATCGAAATGACACGGGAGCAGATGAGTGAGGTCACCGCGCAGTTCGTACGCGCTGCGAGTCTCGGTTTGCAGGCGGGCTTCGACATGCTCGAGCTGCACATGGCCCACGGGTACCTCCTGGCTTCCTTCCTCTCGCCGCTGACCAACCGGCGGCAGGACGAATTCGGCGGCGACGTTCACGGGCGCCTGCGCTTCCCGCTCGAGGTCCTGCGCAGCGTTCGCGCGACATGGCCCGCCGAGAGGCCGCTCTCGGTCCGCCTATCGGCGACGGACTGGGCGGAAGGCGGACTCTCCGATGCGGACCTCCTCGCGATCGCGCGCGCCTTCCATGAGGCGGGAACCGATCTGATCGACGTCTCCACCGGCCAGACCGTGCCATGGCAGAAGCCCGTGTACGGGCGTATGTGGCAGACACCATTCGCCGACCGGGTGCGCAACGAGATAGGTATCGCCACCATGGCCGTCGGCAACATCTATGAGCCCGACCATGTCAACTCCATCATCGCCTCCGGCCGCGCCGACCTCTGCGCCCTGGCGCGCCCCCATCTGGCCAGCCCGGCCTGGACGCTCGAGGCCGCTGCGCGGCTGGGGTATGCCGGGCAATGGTGGCCGAAGCAGTACCTGTCGGGCCGCCAGCAGCTCGAGCGCAACCTCCAACGCGCCGCGCAGATGCAGGCGAGCGCGGCTCCCGCGAAACCGGTGAGCGAAATCAATGAGTAAGGGTACCGCTGACGGCGCTGCGGCGCTGTCGGGCCGCCATGCGCTCGTCACTGGCGCAAGCCGCGGAATTGGCGCCGGCATCGCCACGGCATTGGCCGCTGGCGGCGCAAGAGTCTCGCTCCTCGGCCGCGACGCGGCCCGCCTCGCGCAGGTGGCCGCCGAGCTCGGCGGGGCGGACCGCGCGGCCGCGATCGTGGCCGATGTCACCCAAGCCGCTTCCGTCAAAGAAGCCTTTGCTACCGCGCACCGGCACTTTGGCCCGGTGCACGTCCTGGTGAACAATGCCGGCCAGGCTGCGAGCGCCAAGTTCACCGATACCGACGAGGCGCTGTGGAACAGGCTGCTCGGAGTGAACCTGACAGGCACCTACCTGTGCACGCGGGAAGCCGTTCCGGACATGCTGCAATCCGGCTTCGGCAGGATCGTCAACATTGCGAGCATCGCCGGGCTGAGGGGTGCGGCGTACGTTTCGGCGTATGTCGCATCCAAGCACGCGGTCATCGGCCTCACGCGCGCCCTTGCGTTGGAATATGCAGCGCGTAACATCACGGTCAATGCGGTATGCCCCGGATACACCGATACCGACATGGTGAAGCAGTCAGTCGCTAACATTCGGGCCAAGACCGGCCGCAGCGAAAGCGAAGTACTCGCGGCCCTCACCGCCAGCAACCCGCAGCAGCGACTCATCGCGCCCGCGGAAGTGAGCCATGCCGTTCTCTGGCTCTGTCTCCCGGGCACGGAGAGCGTGACCGGCCAAAGCATAGTGATCGCCGGCGGCGAGGTGACCACCTGATGCCGCGGGAAAAGGCCGCGCTGAAGGCGATTCCCGCTGCGCTCGACGCGGAGACGCGGGTGCACGACGATCACCACGTGTCGCTGCGCCTGTGGTTGCGGCTCCTCTCCTGCACCAACCAGATCGAGGGCCGGGTCCGACAGAATCTGCAATCGAGCTTCGACACGACGCTGCCGCGCTTCGACCTGATGGCGCAGCTCGAGCGCGCGCCGCAGGGCCTCAAGATGAGTGAGCTCTCGCAGCGGATGATGGTGACCGGCGGCAATGTCACAGGCATCACCGATGTCTTGGAGAAGGAAGGCCTGGTCGTGCGCGAGATCGATTCCGCGGATCGGCGCGTCTACCGCGTCAAACTCACGACCGAAGGTGCGCTCCAGTTCCGCCGCATGGCCGCCGAGCACGAAAAGTGGGTGATCGACCTCTTCGGCGCCGTGCCCCCGAGGCAGAAGAAGCAGCTGATGGAGCTTCTGGGTGTGCTCAAGGAGCACCTCGCCGCTCTCAACGGCGCCTGAGAGAGAGAGCCATGACCGCAATCCTGCAATTCGATGCGGCGAGCTACGCGCCGAAATACTTCAACTGGGACCTCGAAAAGCGGGTCGGCATAGTCACGCTCAACCGTCCGGAACGCAAGAACCCGTTGACTTTCGATTCCTATGCGGAGCTGCGTGAGCTGTTCCGCGCGCTGACAGTAGCTCCTGCCGTTCGCGCACTCGTCATCACCGGTGCCGGCGGTAACTTCTGCTCGGGCGGCGACGTGCACGAGATCATCGGTCCACTGACGCAACGCACTGCCGGGGGACTACTCGAATTCACGCGGATGACGGGGGACGTGGTGAAAGCCATGCGCGCCTGCCCGCAGCCGATCGTCGCAGCCGTCGATGGGGTTTGCGCCGGCGCCGGTGCCATTCTCGCGATGGCATCGGATTTTCGCCTGGGCACTTCCCGCGCCAAAACAGCGTTCCTCTTCACCCGCGTGGGTCTCGCCGGATGTGACATGGGCGCCTGCTCCATCCTGCCGCGGATCATCGGTCAGGGGCGCGCTGCGGAACTGCTCTACACCGGCCGCTCCATGTCCCCCGAAGAAGGGCTCTCATGGGGGTTCTTCAACCGGCTCGCTGCCCCGGAGTCCGTGTTGACGGAGGCCACCTCCCTGGCGGCACAGATCGCCCAGGGTCCGACTTTTGCGCACGCCATGACCAAGAAGATGCTGCACGCCGAGTGGCATTTGGCCGTAGATGCGGCCATCGATGCAGAGGCCGAGGCGCAGGCGGCGTGCATGCAGACGGAAGACTTCCGCCGCGCCTACCGCGCCTTCGTCGCGAAGCAACAGCCGCGCTTCGAGGGGGACTGAGCTTGGGATCACTGGGCAGCTTCCTCGACTGGCCGTTCTTCGACGAGACTCATCGCGAGCTCGCGAGCCGCTTGAGCGAATGGGCGGCCTCACGCCTTGCCGGCACGGTGATACCCGAGGACCGGGAGTCGGTCGACAACGCGTGCCGGCAACTCGTGCGCGACCTCGGGCGCGCGGGTTGGACGCGGTACTGCGCTCCCAGGTCCGCGGGCCTGGCGGCAGCGACGGCCGGTGGCGCAACGGATGGCGGATCTGCCGAGTTTGACGTACGAGCCCTGGCGTTGATCCGCGAGACGCTCGCCCGTCACGACGCGCTGGCCGACTTCGCGTTCGCGATGCAAGGGCTCGGGAGCGGCGCAATTTCACTCGCCGGCTCGCCGGAGCTGAAGGAGCGTTACCTCCCGCGCGTTGTCTCGGGCGATGCCGTCGCGGCGTTTGCGCTCTCAGAGCCCTGTGCCGGCTCCGATGTTGCCGCTCTCAGCTGTCGTGCCAGCCACACGCCCGACGGGTATCGCCTCCAAGGCGATAAGACGTGGATCTCGAACGGCGGCATAGCGGATTTCTACTGCATATTCGCCCGTACCCGCGACCCTGAAGCGCGACCCGATGGCACGACCTCCTCTGACGGAATCACTGCCTTCGTGGTCGATGCGGCAACACCGGGCCTGGCGATCTCTCGGCGCATCGATACGATGTCGCCCCATCCGCTCGCCACCCTGACCTTGCAGAACTGCGAGGTGCCGCTGACTCAGCGGCTCGGGGCCGAGGGGGAGGGATTCAAGATCGCGATGCGCACCCTCGACGTCTTCCGGACTTCGGTTGCGGCCGCCGCCGTCGGATTTGCTCAGCGCGCCCTTGATGAAGCGCTGGCGCATTCGGCGGCGCGAGCCATGTTCGGCAGGACGCTCGGGGACTTCCAGCTCACCCAGGCGGCGCTCGCCGACATGGCGACGGCGATCGATGCCGCGCGGCTTCTGACCTACCGTGCGGCCTGGCTGCGCGACACTGGGGAACGGGCGACGAGAGAGGTCGCCATGGCGAAAATGACCGCCACGGAGACGGCACAACAGGTCATCGATCGCGCCGTCCAGTTGTTTGGAGGCCGTGGGGTCACGCGCGGCGAGGTCGTCGAGCGCCTGTATCGTGACATTCGCGCGCTGCGTATCTACGAAGGGGCCACTGAAGTGCAGAAGCTGATCATCGGGCGCGATCTCATCCGCGCCGCCGCGGGGAGACGAAATTGAGCCTGTCACCGTTGCTCGAGCCCGAAGGCTGGCCGCGCCCCGCGGGATACAGCAACGGCGTCGTGGCGCACGGCCGCCAGGTCTTCATCGCCGGCCAGGTGGGCTGGAACCCGCGCAGCGGCAAGTTCGAGAGCGCGACCCTCGTCGATCAGGTGGCTCAGGCCCTGAAGAATGTGCTCGCGGTGCTCGCCCAGGCGAACGGCGGCCCCGAGCACATCGCACGCATGACCTGGTATCTCACCAGCCGAGCCGAGTACCTCGCTCATCTCAAGGAGATCGGCACGGCCTATCGGACGGTCATGGGCAAGCACTTCCCGGCGATGACCGCGGTCGAAGTGGCGGCGCTGGTCGAGGGCCAGGCCAAAGTCGAAATTGAGGCCACGGCCGTGATCCCTTAGGCTATGGCGCTGGATCCGGGCTCGTGCCCGGCCCAGCGCGTCTCGGGCAAAAAGCGTGGTTTTTGCCCGAGACCCGGCCACCTGCGGCGGCCGGGCACGTCCGTGTGCCTAAGTCGCCACGTCTTGTCGCAGCGGCGACATCAGCTACCGGAATCGCGAGTTGTCATGGCCCTCAATCCCCTTGATCTTTACGATGTCGCCGGCGCGCTCACCGAAGAGGAGCGCATGGTGCGGGAGTCCGTCGGACGGCTCGTCGATGACAAGGTGCTGCCCATCATCCAGGAGTGCTTCGAGAAGCATCGCTTTCCGAGAGAGCTCGTTCCGGAGCTGGCGGCTCTCGGTCTCCTCGGCTCTTCGCTCGAGGGCTACGGTTGCGCCGGCCTCAACGCCATCAGCTACGGCCTGATCTGTCAGGAGCTCGAGCGCGGCGACTCCGGGATCCGCAGCTTCGTCTCGGTGCAATCCTCGCTCTGCATGTATCCCATCCACGCCTATGGGTCGGAAGAGCAGAAGCAGAGATATCTTCCCGGCATGGCCCGCGGCGAGCTCATCGGCTGCTTCGGGCTTACCGAGCCGCACGGCGGCTCCGACCCCGCCAACATGAAGACCCATGCCAAGCGGCGCGGCAAGGATTGGGTGCTCAACGGCGCGAAGATGTGGATCACCAACGGTGCGATCGCCGACCTCGCGGTCGTATGGGCGATGACCGAAGAGGGAATCCGCGGCTTCATCGTCGACAAGGGCACCTCGGGATTCGCCGCGCCGGAGATCGAGCGCAAGTTCTCGCTGCGCGCCTCCGTCACCTCCGCGCTGTACTTCGACAATGTGGTCATACCCGAGACCCACGTACTGCCAGGTGTCGTAGGCCTGAAAGGGCCCCTCTCCTGCCTGACACAGGCGCGCTTCGGGATCGCCTGGGGCGTCATCGGCGCAGCACAGGCGTGCCTCGCGCAGCTGCTGGATTACTCCAGGAGCCGGGTTCTCTTCGGGCGGCCGCTCGCCCAGAATCAGACCATTCAGATCCGCCTCGCCGACATGGCCCGGCGCATCACGACGGCGCAGCTGCTCGCCCTGCAGCTCGGCCGGCTCAAGGATGCGGGCAGGATGCAGCCGTCCCAGGTCTCACTGGCCAAGTGGAACAACTGCCGGATGGCCCTCGACATCGCGCGCGACTGCCGCGACATGCTGGGCGGCTCGGGCATCAGCGCGGAGTACGTCCCGGTCCGGCACATGCTGAACCTCGAGAGCGTGATTACTTACGAGGGCACGGAGACGATCCACCAGCTCACCCTCGGACGCGAGCTGACCGGTTTCAATGCGTTCTGACATGCGTGCTTTCGCCGGCGTCCTTGTCGGCGCCGCGGCCGCGATGTGGGTTGCTCAGCCGTCCCGCGCACAGACATCCGATCCGCCGCCTCCCTGGGCTTTTCCGGTCAATCCGCCGCCTGAGCGGTCGACCGGGCCGAAGCCACCCAACAGGCTGGAGCACGTTACAGGATCACCGCTCGCCTACACCGACCGGCAGCTCGGCGACGGGTTCTTCACCGCCGACTGGTTTCCGGGCGAGCACCCGCCGATGCCGAGGATCGTGGAGTACGGCCGGAAACCGGCAACGGCCTGCACTTATTGTCACCTGACGAGCGGCAACGGCGGCCCGGCGGAAGCCGCGCTCCCAGGACTCCCGGCGAGCTACATCATCGAGCAGGTGAAGGAGTTCCAGGCAGGACGACGTGTCGCAGCGCAACCCGACATGGAGTCGGTCCGCGGCATGGTAGTCGAAGCCAGGCAGGTGAACGACGCCGACCTCGCCGCCGCGGCTCGATATTTCTCCCAGCTCAGATTCACATCCCATTTTCACATCATGGAGACCGACACCGTGCCCCAGACCCGCGTGGGCGATGTCAGCATCTATGTGAGAATTCCGGGCGCCGGCAGCGAGCCGCTCGGCGCGCGCATCGTCGAAGTGCCGAATGATGCGCGGCAGTGGGAGCTAGGCAATCCGCACACGGACTTCACAGCCTATGTACCGCAAGGCAGCATCGCGCGCGGCGAAAAGCTCGTCGCATCCGGCGACGGCGCCGCCCCCTGCCGTGCCTGCCACGGACCGGATCTCAGAGGCATGGGCAACGTACCGCCTCTTGCAGGGCGCTCACCGAGCTATCTGGCGCGTCAGCTCTACGATATCCAACATGGTACGCGGCGCGGGCCGACGGTCGCACCCATGCTTGCAGAGGTCGCGCAGATGTTGCCGTCCGATCGCATCGCGATCGTGGCGTACCTCGGGTCGCTGCAGCCGTAAGCGACCGCTCGGCCGCTTGCGACGCACGCCAAGGCCGAATGCTCGGGGCAGTTTGGGACGCCGTCGATGAGCTCCTTGAGCCTCCTCAGGCCGCCCGCCTCATGCATCACCCTACCACCGCCGCCCGAAGTCTCGCCAGGTCGCGGTGCCGGGTCGCGATGTCGGAGCGGTCGGCGGCGACCCGCAGGTCGCGCAGCACTTCGAGCGAGCGCAACAGGACCGGTAGCGGCGGCCCGCTCGCCGTCAGGCCCTGCGACTGCTCCTCGCCGAGCTTCATGGCCGGCAACTCGATGAAGCGCCTGACCAGCTCGTCGTGGTGCTGCGCCGCCATCTGTGCGAAGAGCTCGCAGACTTCCAGAAAGGCGCGCGCATTGCGCTGAAACCACTGGGTGTCCCGATGCGGGTCGAGGAGCTCCAGCAGCTCATCCAACAGGCTCCTGCGCGCCATGCAATCCTTGAGGCGCGCCTGATCGCCCGGTAGCATGAAGAGCATCTTGTCGACGAGGAGCTGCCCGTAGTACGGGTCGTTCGCGCGGCAGAGCCCGAGCAGCAGGTCGAGCTCGTTGATCCCGGAGAAATCTCCGGCATTGGCGCCGCGGTACTCCTGCCGGCCGACGCGGTAGGGTTTGTAGTAGGGGCGCACGCAATAAAAGAATCGGTCAACGTCGAGGTGCTGCATCATCCTGCGATTGGACTGGAGCACCTCCCGCAGGGAATGCTTTGCCGCTTCGAACATCACGTCTGCGACGGGACTCGACACGCCAATGTGTACGATGCTCGTGAGCGCCTGCGCAGCCGCTTGCAGCGAGAGAATGCCGCGGGTGTTCTCGTCGATGAAGAGAAATTCCGCCGCGAGAGACGTAAAGCTCTTGCGCAGCCCGCCGCGAGCCCTGTTGTGGAGGGTCAGATGCGCGGTGGCGAATCGCGGCGCCATTCCGAGTGAGGCGCCACAGTGGACGGCGAGAGACGAGGCTTCTGGAAAAGGCGAGCGCTCCTCCCGTGCGGGATTCGTGAGTTCGTGCCGCCGCAACGCGCCAAGGTACATACCTACGTTGCCAAGGACGCCGAATGCGCTGTCGAAACCCTCGCCGGTATTGCCTTCAGCGCGCAACGCGGTCACGTACGCCTGTCCCTCATCGCGCAACGCGTACTTGATCCTGTCGCCCACTCCCATTACGCGCGCCCGGTCCTCCTGCGCAAAATAGAGCTCCTCGAGCTCGGTGTTCATCTGGACGAATGACGTCCGAATCCAATGCTCGAAAGCTTCCGCGTTGTTGCTCATGGGCAGGACGGGACCCCGGACTGTTATCGGTTCTGGTCCGATTCCCGCTCCATCCTACGGGAATATCCGAGAACATTGTCCTGGCAAACACCCGGTGCCCCGTTCCACGCAGAACGTTGGTCTGCCCTCCCGTCCCTGGCCAAAACGATCCTGCGCTAGACCAGGTCCACGAACGCGAGCACGATCAGGATCACCCCGATCACGACCAGGAGGTGAATGGCGCCGAACGTCACCTTGACGGCGAGCCACAGCACCAGCCAAGCGATGACAAAGATAATTCCGAGCACCGAGAGGATCGCTTTCATCCAAAACCCCTGCCGCGACACCTCTCCAGAAAGCCGCCGGCGTCGAGCCGGTTCCGTTGCTTGGCGGTTAGCGCAGCCTGCGGCTGTTCGCGTACTGTGGCCCCGATCGGCAATAAGCCTTTGAGTGGACTGTCGTTTTCAGCAGTCTGTCCGCCCATCCAGTACTCGAGCTGCTGCGCAACTGCGTGGACAGCCACCCGCGATGATTCTTACTCTGCGCGCATGCGAGAGCTGCGCGACGTGAAGAAGTTGGATGACAGGTTCGGCCAATTCCTCGTGCGTGTGAAATGTTCGGCCTGTGGGGCCTCACGCGATATCGCGGCGGAGGCGCTGGCACGCCTCGTCGGATGGTCGAAGAGCCTGGAGAGCCTGGCGCCGCGCCTGCGCTGTTCGAAGTGCGGCGCAAAGGGCGTCGCAACGGTGACCCCCGTCGGCCTGCCGCGGCCGCGGGGGTTCACCAGCAACCCCCACTGAGCAGATGTCCGCAGATCAGCCTTCGGCGTGACGTGTGGCCTCGAAGAGGAACCACACCCGCCGCTCGGTCTCATCGATCCAGTTTTCCAGCAGGCTCGCCGTCGCCACGTCACCCAGCTCATCGCAGGTGCCGTGCAGCGAGCGCATGTATCCGGCGAGCTGCTGGTTGTCCTGTCTGAGCTCAGCGAGCATGTCGCGAGGCGTAACGAAGGCCGCGTCATTGTCCTTGATGCGCTGCAGCTTCGAAATCTGCCCGATGGACTTCAGGGTCGCGCCACCAATCTTTCTCGCCCGCTCGGCGATGTCATCGGTCATCGCAAAGATCTGCTCGCTCTGCTCATCGAGCAGCAGGTGCCAGTCTCTGAAGTGCGGACCCGACATGTGCCAGTGGTAGTTCTTTGTCTTGAGGTACAGGGCAAAGGTATCCGCGAGCAGCGTCGTGAGCGCGGGAGGAAGGTCCTTCACCGCGTCGGCGCTCAAACCAGAAGGGGAATCCAATGGTGCAGTTCGTCTGTCGGTAGCCATGGTCGATCACCTGCTGGTATCAGTTACAGGGTGCGGATGCGGTCATCATATCCCCGCGCAGAGCATCAGACGAGCTTCGCGTCGAGGGTAATTTCCGCTTTGAACAGCTTCGACACCGGGCAGTTCTTCTCCGCATCACCCGCTAACCGGGCGAAGGTATCCGCGCCGATATCGGGTATTTTGGCCCGCAACGTGAGCGCCGATTTGCTGATCTTGAACCCCTGCCCTTCAGGCTCCAGCGTGACCGCGGCCTCCGTGGCAAGCTCCGTGGGCGTGTGCCCGGCGCGCTCGAGCTGGAAGGCCAGCGCCATGGTGAAGCAGCCGGCGTGCGCGGCCGCGATCAGCTCCTCGGGATTCGTGCCCTTTTCGTTCTCGAAGCGGGTTTTGAACGAATAGGGCGTGGCCGACAGGATACCGGAATCACTGGATAGCTCACCTTGGCCGGTGCGGCCGGCGCCGCGCCAAATTGCTTTTGCCTTGCGGATCACGGGGCTCTCCTCTTGCAGAACTGATGGGACGGGAAAGGAGTCCCATATTACTACGGGCCGATTGCGCCCGCGTCCATGGCCCGGCGAGCCCCATTTCAAGATCCGGCAGTAACGGCTCGTCGAGTTGGCGAGCGCCGAGGCCGTCAGGTTAGGACTACTACGCGTCGACGCCGGTCTATGCCGCTCGTCCGACGCCGGATCATGAGGCCAGCAACTCACGCAGCAAGACGCCAGCCGCTTCCGCGGCCGGTCCCACAATGACGTGCACGCAGTCCACCGCTGCAATCGCCACTCCCCGCATCCCGAGCCTGCGGATCGCCACGAGGTCGATCGCATTGGCGCTGGCGACCCCGATCCGCAGGCGCGAGGAGGCCGGTTCGATGCTGCGCACGTTTTCCTTGCCACCGAGCGCGGCAAGCAACCCCTGCAGAACCTCCTTGACCGGCGCCGGCGCCGGCACTGCCGCAGCCGCTGGCGCCTCGGGCGGCGGCGGAGTTGGAATCATCGTGCCCGCCGCGGGGGCCGTCGGGCTCTCCATCGGCATCGATGCCATGGTCTCACGGATCTCGCTTGCAAGCTGATCCGCGATCGGGCCGACGACCACCTGCAGGGCGGTCGCCGATGGTTTCACCACGCCGCGCACGCCCAAGCGTTTCAGGGCTTCGCTGTCCACCGTCGCTTGCGTCCTGACGATCAGGCGCAGGCGTGTCGTACAAGCGGTTACGGATGCGAGATTACCGGCGCCGCCAAGGGCCGCGATATACGAGCGGGCGCGGTTGGCCGGAGCAGCCGCCGAGGCCACGGCCGCCGCCGGGGCGGCGCTGTCCATGTCCTCTCGCCCTGGCGTCTTCAGATCGAACTTCACGATGGCGAAGCGAAATACACCGTAGTAAAGCCCGAAGTAAGCCGCCCCTACGGGCAGCAGCAACAGCGGGCGCGTGGCGAATTTGTAGTTCAGGACGTAGTCGAAGAGTCCCGCCGAGAAACCGAATCCGAGCCGTATGCCGAGCGCATTCGTGATGATGAACGCCAGGCCCGTGAGCAGCGCATGCAGCGCATACAGTGCCGGCGCCAGGAACATGAAGGAGAACTCGACCGGCTCCGTCACGCCAGTGAGGAAAGAGGTCAATGCGATGGAGGCGAGCAGTCCCGCTACCACGTTGCGCCTCTCGGGGAGCGCCGTGTGATACATCGCGAGGCAGGCGGCGGGCAGGCCGAACATCATCACCGGAAAAAACCCGGTCATGAACTTCCCGGCGGTCGGGTCGCCGGCGAAGAAGCGGTTGAGATCGCCCGTGTGGCCGTGGTAGGTGCCCAACACGAACCAGGCGAAACTGTTGATGACGTGGTGCAGACCCGTGATGATCAGGATGCGATTGAGCACCCCGTATCCGAAGAGTCCCCAGGGTCCAGCGGCGATCACCACACGGCTAAGCGTGCTCATGCCGAGCTCGAGCCGCTGCCATTCGAGCCCGAAGGCGGCCGCGAGAGCGAGCGCCGCAACGCCGCAGAGGATGGGCACGAACCGCCTGCCGCCGAAGAAAGCGAGGTAAGCGGGCAGGTTGATCCGATGGAAGCGGTTGTAGAGCGCGCCGCCCAGCAGTCCGCAGAGAATGCCGGCCGGGACCGTCAGTGTCTTGAGCTCATTCTGCTTGAACGCCTCGATGGCGAGGTCGTGAGCCTGCCCAGTCAACGCCGCGAGCGCGGCGGGGGGAGTGATGAACACCTGCGCGCCCTGGGTAGTGACGAGATACGCGACCACGGCCGCAAGCCCGGCGGCGCCATGATTCTCGCGCGCCAGCCCAATGGCGACGCCGACCGCGAACAGCAGCCCCAGGTTGTCGAAAATCGCCTGCCCGGAAGCCTCCAGGATGGGCAGGTTCAACAGGTCGGGCTGGCCGAAACGAAGCAGCAGCGCCGCGACGGGCAACACCGCGATCGGCAACATCAGGGCGCCGCCGATTCTCTGCAATTGGGCGAAGAGTTGGTTGCGAAGCCCCGCCCGCGCGGTTCGCCTTTCGGGCCGGCTCGCGGCGGCCAAAATCGACCCGGACAATTTTGTCATGGATTCCCCCTCACACCGGCTCCGCCTCGCTCTGCTGCGCATCAGCCGGCACTGCCAGCGCGCGGACCGCCTCGGCGGAGCTCTGCTCGAGTGCCTGGCGCGCGAGCTCGGTGCAGCCTGCCAGAGTCAGCTGACGGATGACCGCCTTCAACCGCGGAATGGCCGACGGCACGGCCGAGAGCTCCTGTACCCCGAGCCCGATGAGGATCGGCGCGGCCTGCGGGTCGGAAGCCAGGGCACCGCAAACCGCGACCCTGCGCTTGCGCGCCTGCGCGGCTTGCGCCGTGCGCGCTATCAGCCGCAGCACCGCCGGATGCAGCGCATCCAGGCGGGCAGCGAGCTCGGGATGTCCGCGATCCATGGCGAGCGTGTACTGCGTGAGATCGTTGGTGCCGATGGAGAAGAAATCTGCTTCCACGGCAATGGACTCTGCCAGCAGCGCAGAGGCCGGTGTCTCGATCATGACACCGACCTCGATCGGCTCTTGCCGACCGATCTCGCCGCGCGCCTCCTCCACCATGGCGCGCACGGAGCGGACCTCGGCGGCGCCGGTGATCATGGGCAGGAGAATGCGGCACTGGTCGTAGGGGCGCACTTCGAGAATGGCGCGCAGCTGCTGCCGCAACAGGTCGGGCCGCCAGAGGCTCGTCCGCACGCCGCGCAGGCCGAGCGCTGGGTTCTCTTCCGCGGGCATGGGCAGGTAGGGAATCGGCTTGTCGCCACCGATGTCGAGCGTGCGGACGGTCAGCGGCTTGCCGCCGAGCGCCTCGGCGATCTGCTGATATTGCGCATGCTGCTCGGCCTCGCTCGGCGGTGTCTCCCGCTCGATGAACAGGAATTCCGTGCGCAGCAGGCCGCACCCTTCTGCGCCATTGCGCGCCGCCGCCTGCGCCTCGGTGAGCGATCCGACGTTGGCGAACACCTCGATGCGCTGGCCGTCGGCCATGTAGCACTCGTGTTGGGCGGTCTCACGTTCTGCGACTCGCCGTGCGGCCTGGAGGGCGAGCTGCCGGCGCGTCGCGGCGAGGCGCTCCGCGCCCGGATCGACATGCAGCAGGCCGGCGTTGGCATCGAGCAGCAGAGGCGTTCCGTCGGCGATGCGCCGCACCGCGGGCCCGAGCGCCACCAGCGCCGGCACCCCCATCGCCGCAGCCAGGATCGAGACGTGCGAGGTTGCCCCGCCGGCCGCGAGTGCGATGCCCGCGAGCCGCGCTGCATCGAGGGCGACGAGCTGCGAAGGCAACAGCTCCTCGGCGAGCACGATGGCCTCTGACGGCAGCTCCTGATTCGCAGCGCCGCCATGGCCACTCAGGGAAAGCAGCACCTGCCGCTCCAGATCGAGCAGGTCATCCGCCCGCTCCGCCATCCGAGCGTCATCGAGCGCGCGCAGCGCCTCGATGCTCCCGCGGATCGCCTGCCGCCAGGCATATGCCGCGCTTGCGCCCTCGGCGATGAGTGTCAGCGCCTGGTCCATGAGCTCCGGGTCATCGAGCAGCTCGAGGTGCGCTGCGACGATCCCGGAGGCCGCGCCCGAAGCGGATGCGTGCGCTGTTTGCAGGCGGGTCCGCACATCGGCTCTCGCCCGATCCAACTGCAGGCTCTCATGCGCAACCCCTGCGCCGGTTTGCGTCACTTCCATCTCGCGAACGGCAAGGCGCACCGCCTGTCCCACCGCGAGTCCCCTGCTGGCAATGACGCCCGGCAGTGCGGCGCCGGCACGAGCTTCCAATACAACATTCGATGCCGCCGGCTGCACTGACGTCGGCGACGCCTCCCGTGACTGCCCGACGGATCGCACGGCGGCAGCGCGTTTCGTAGCCCCGGGCGAGCGGCCTCCTCCCACGTGCGCGCCGGCAAGGACCGCCGCCACCGTAGTGATCGCGCTTGCCGCATCCGGGCCGCCTGCGCGAATCTCCACCTCATCCCCTTTGTGAACGCCGAGCTTCATTAACGCCACGGTGCTACGTGCGTTGGCGGTGTGGCCCCGCACGCCGAGACTGACGTCGCCGGCCAGGGTCTTCAGCGCGCTCACGATCTGCGCGGCCGGACGTGCATGGATGCCATGCTCGAGCGCGACTTGCACGCGCCGCAATTGCGCAAGCGCCTTGGGAAGGTCGTTCCTGCCCCGGTGATCCGCGCCGCTGCGCACGCTCGCTTCCCCGATCGGGACGACCTCCATGAGCACATCACCTACGCTGAGCTCGCGATTCTCGATGCTGCGCACTACCGTGAATCCGCATCCTTCCAGTACCAGGATCGGGGTGAGCAGACTCTTCGCGCGCCGGGCGATGAGGTCTAGGTCGAAGGTGATGAGCCGCTCGCCAGCCGGCACTCGCTGACCCGCCCTCACGTGCGCTTGGAAGCCCTCGCCCCCGAGCCCGACCGTATCGATCCCGATGTGCATGAGGATCTCGGCGCCGCTGTCGCTACGCAGCGTGACCGCATGCCTGGATTCCGGGAGGGCGATGATTTCACCTTCGCAGGGGGCATGCAGGACGCCGTCCGTCGGATCCACTGCAAGGCCCTCGCCCAGCATCCGGCCGGCGAAGACCGGATCGGGGATTTCATCGAGCGGCGTGCTCCAGCCGGCGAGCGGCGCCAGGAGGATGAGGCCGCGCCGTGGCTCAATTGCGCGCATGTTGCGGCGAGCTTTGCGGGTCGAGGTGCGAACTCAACGCCTGCAACAGGCTGTTTCCCGGATCATCCTCGCCCAGCACCCAGATCATCACCCCGCGAAGCTGCTCCCGGCGCGCAAAATCGGCTTTGATGCCGAGCGAGAGCGGATCGTCATAGGTAAAGAAAATGTGCTGTTTCGCGTTGTAGAGCCAGGGCGCCTGCGCGGTGGCGCTCCAGTGACGCACCCAATCGGCACTGGTCAGAAACTGCGCGCGGATTGTCTTCCAGGGCGTCTCCGCATACCCGCCGGTGTACTTCGAGTACAGCCCGTCATCCTGCGGCGAGACCCCGTTGAAGCCACGCCCATAGAAGGCGATACCCAACATGATCCTCGCCGCCGGCACGCCCTGGGACTCGTAATAGCTCACCGCGCTGGTCAGGTTGTCCAGGGAACGCTCGGGCGCCGGCGCCGGATCGCGCGGGTCCGCGGCGAGCGGCGTGTTGAATGCGCTCACCGGACTGAAGATGGTGTTCATGTCATACGTCATGACGTTCAGCCAATCGGCGGACCGCGCGAGCGCCGCGAGATCGTAGCTGTCGCTGACCGAGTAGGCGCCACCCTGCTGCCAGGTGCCGGCCGGGGTCGCCACCGTGAGGAAGTAGTGGCGGTGCTGCTCGCGGCCGCGCGCATCGAGCTGCCGCCGAAACTCCCGCACCAGCGCGGTGGCATTGGCGCGGTCCTGAGGGCGGGACCTGCTCATGCCGCCGTGGACCGGGAATTCCCAGTCGATGTCGATCCCATCGAACCCCTGCTGCGCCAGAAAAGTCTGCACGCAGCTCGCGGCGAACTTGCCGCGGGACCGGTCGGTGAGCGCGATGTCGGAGTATTGCGGCGCGGCGTCCCAACCGCCGATGGACACGATCAGCCGCAATCCTGGGTGCGCCTGCCGCAGTTTTCGCAAGGCTGCGAATGTTCCGCTCTGAGCGGCCGTCGGCGGTGTACACATCCCGGCATCGTCCGGCTCGCCGAAAGCGTAAATCAGATCATTGATCTGCGCGGCGGGAATCTGCGAGACCGGCATGCCTCCATCGTAGTACGCGGTGATCTGCTGCGCCGCTTCGGCACGCACCGATAGCGCCATGACGATCAGGAGGAGCGCTGGCGGCAGGACGCGTGAAGTCATGGGAAAAGCTACCCCTTTGCGCCGCGGGGCGCCCGATCACCAAGATACCCCGCTCCACCCCGGGCTGCGGGGCGCTGGAACGCGGCAAGCCGGGGGATGACTGCCCTGACCCCGTGCGCCCCCCCGGAACCCCTTACACTTCATTGCGACCCAACCGTGCTGGCGCCTCGGCGGCAGCGTTCGGATTGCCCATGAGATTTTATCGCGGCGAAGGGACCATTTGAGTGCCACTATAATACCAATTATGATAAAGTGCCATCGCAATACAGTCCAGCCTTCAGTACGCAATATTAATCCCATAGAGACATGTAGTTACGCTTTGAGCCCACTGACGGATATGGCACAAACTGGTCCTGTATTGGTAGTATCACCGTCACCGAGGTCGCACGCAGGAGAAGGGTTTTGACGCTGTCGCAGACTGTAGGCAAGTTGGACGAGTCCAGCTCCCTGCCGCTTTATCAACAGCTACAGCGGGCATTGCGCCAGGCGATCGAGGGCCGTGTGCTGGGGCCGACCGATGCGCTGCCTCCGGAGCGCGATCTCGCCGACGAATTTCACGTCTCCCGCATCACGGTGCGCAAAGCAATCGACGGTTTGGTAAGCGAAGGTCTGTTGGTCCGCCGTCAGGGATCCGGAACATTCGTGTCCTCCCGCGTGGAGAAGAACTTTTCCAAGCTGACCTCGTTCTCCGAGGACATGCGTGCCCGCGGCCGCGCGCCGCACAGCGTCTGGTTGCGGAAATCCGCGGGCAGCGTAACGCCGGAGGAAGCGCTCACGTTGCGCTCGAGTCCGGGAACGCCGGTTTTCCGCTTTCACCGCATCCGCTTCGCCGACGATACGCCGATGGCGGTCGAGTATGCGACCGTGCTCGGCTCTTGCCTCCCTGCCATCGAGGCGGTGGAATCCTCTCTGTACGAAGCGCTGGAACGCACCGGCAACCGTCCGGTGCGCGCCCTACAGCGCCTGCGGGCGGTACTGTTGGCCGCCGAGCAGGCGGAACTGCTGAAGGCGAGTGAGCGGGATGCGGGACTGCTGGTGGAGCGGCTGGGATTTCTCAAGGACGGCCGCGCCGTGGAGTTCACCCAGACGTACTACCGCGGCGACATCTACGATGTCGTCGCCGAGCTCAGCGTGTCTTCATGACCGCACACGAAATATCCACTCGCATGCACGCCGAGGCGGCGCAGGCCGCTCAGGTCGTTCGCGATCAGCTCTTCTCCAACGCCGAGGAGATGGAGCGGTTGGGAGAGCGGCTGCGGCTGCTTGCGCCGCGCGCGGTGGTGACCTGCGCGCGCGGCAGCTCCGATCACGCAGCCACGTTCGCGAAATATCTGATCGAAACGCGCCTCGGCGTTCTCACCTCCTCCGCCGCGCCGTCCATAAGCTCCGTCTACGACACTCGACCCGACCTCGGCAACTGTGTTTGCCTCGCCATCTCCCAGTCGGGCGCAAGTCCCGACCTCCTCGCGGCAGTCAGCAAGGCGCGTGAAGCTGGCGCGATGATCGTGGCTCTCATCAATGCAAAGAAATCACCGCTCGCGGAGCGAGCCGATCACGTTGTCCCGCTTTGCGCCGGTGTCGAGACGAGCGTGGCAGCCACCAAATCCTTCATCGCCTCCCTCGCTGCCATCGTTCACCTGGTATCGTCCTGGGCGCAGGACCGGGAACTCTCCGAGGCGCTGCGCAAGGCGCCCAAGCACCTCGAGCGGGCCTGGAATCTCGACTGGAGCATGGCTGTGGAGCGCTTGAGGCCGGTCAATGATCTTTTCGTGATCGGGCGGGGCATGGGCCTCGGTGTCGCCCAGGAAGCGGCGCTCAAGCTCAAAGAGACCTGCGGTTTACATGCTGAGGCGATCAGCGCCGCAGAGCTGCGGCATGGTCCCATGGCGCTGGTGCGACCAGGCTTTCCGGTGCTGGTCTTCTCCCAGAACGACGAGACTCGGGCCGGCATCGAGCTGCTCGCAGCCGATCTGGCCGCACGCAAGGCCGATGTCATGATCGCAGGCTCGCGCTGTCCGGGCGCCGTGCACCTACCCACGGAGCCGGCCCACCCCGTCATCGAGCCCATGTTGATCGCGCAGACCTTCTACGGCATGGCCAACGCCCTGTCACTCGCTCGCGGTCTCGACCCTGACCGCCCACCCAACCTCAGCAAAGTGACCGAGACCGTTTGATGCCTACCGCGCTTCTCAACGGGCGGGTGCTGCGCGATGGCACCTTCGCCGAGGGACAATGCGTGCTCATTGAAGGAGCCCGCATTCTCGATATCGTCCCTGACGGCGATCCGAGCTACCGCGGTGCGACGCAGGTCGATCTTGGGGGGCAGCTGCTGCTGCCGGGCTTCATCGACTCACAGGTCAACGGCGGCGGCGGCGTGCTGTTCAATGACGCCCCCAGCGTCGAATCGATCCGCCAGATCGGCGTGGCGCACCGCCGCTTCGGCACGACGGGATTCATGCCGACACTCATCAGCGCCGACCTGGATGTCGTAGGACATGCAATCGCGGCGGTCCGGGACGCCATTCAGGCGGGCGTACCGGGCGTTCTCGGCATCCATATCGAAGGCCCCTTCTTAAACGTCGAGCGCAAGGGTGTACACGACCCGGCGATGCTCCGCGAGCTCGACGCCAGCGCCGTGGGATTGCTCACTTCGCTCGGCACCGGACGCACCCTGGTGACATTGGCGCCCGAGATGACGACACCGGAGATCATCCGCAAGCTGGCGACCGCAGGAATAATCGTCTCCGCAGGCCATACCAACGCTACGTATACGGAAGTCGTGCAGGCGCTCCGCCACGGCCTGACAGGATTCACACACCTCTTCAACGCCATGTCGCAGCTCACGGGCCGTGAGCCCGGCGTGGTCGGCGCCGCCCTCGAGAGCCTCGATAGCTGGTGTGGCATCATCGTCGACGGCGAGCACATTTCACCGGTCGTCCTTCGCCTGGCGATGCGCTGCAAGCCGACGAGCCGCTTCATGCTGGTTACCGACGCGATGCCGACCCTTGGCACCGAGGCTCGCTCCTTCATGCTCCAGGGCCGCCACATCGTCGTGTCAGGAAGCGTCTGCCTGGATGAGGATGGCCGCCTGGCCGGCTCCAACATCGACATGGCGAGCTGCGTGCGCAATGCAGTGTCGCTGCTGGGTGTCTCGTTGGCGGAGGCGGTGCGCATGGCAAGCCTTCATCCGGCGGAGTTCCTGGGCCTCTCCCATGAGCTCGGCCGCATCGAGCCGGGATATCGCGCCAATCTCGTCCTGGCGGACGATCGCCTCAACGTGCTCGAGACCTGGATCGAGGGGCACGCGAGCCGCCCTTGAGGTGAGGGCCGTGCGCCAGCACGACCGTCATTGGCCTTTCTGCAGCTTCTCGATCAGATAGGTCCGCCAGCGCGCGAGGGCTTGACCGCCGGGCTCGCCCAGAACGCCGTGCCGGGGCGGGGGGATGTGCCCGACCGCCTCTTCGGACTCAGCGAAGACGAAATGATCCAACAGTGCCCGCCAGGCCCTGCGAGTGGGTGCCGGCAGGCCGCGCAGATTCAGAATCGCGTGGATCAACGCATCAAAGCCCGAGTCGGTGGCGGTGGCCACGCCGGGAGCGGGACTCCACCAGTAGTTCACCAGCATGTTGAAGCGCGCCAGCGACTCGACATGATGCCACCACAGCGGCGGGATGAAGATTGCGTCTCCCGGGTTCAGCACCGCGGTTACCGCCGCCGTCAGTGCCTGGCGGAATCGCGGGAACCGCGCGAAATCGGGCTCGTGCAGCCGCACCAGGCTCATGGGCGCTCCGGTGGGCGCAAAATCGAGCGGGCCGATATAGAGGTTGTCGATCTGCTCGGGCGGGAACAGGGTAAAGCGCCTGCGGCCGCTCACCACGCAGCCTATGTTGTTCCACTCATCGAGGTGCGTGGGCGTGGTAATGGCGGTGCCCAGCCAGATCCTCGGAGCGATGCTGCCGTCGAGGAAGCCGAGGCGGTTCTGCGCCGCGAAGCCCGGTATACAGGCGCTGATCAGTGCGCTCTGCACCGCGACCGCGGGGGCGTGCTCGAAGCCTGAGTAACGCAGGGCCTGTTCCGCCACGGCACTGAGAGCCAGACGGTTGCGCAGGAAATTGAAGCCCGACATGTCGGCGTTGTAGAAAACGCGGCCTTCGATTTCCGGCGGAGTCATGATGGCGTCCACCGGATGACCGTTGTCGAAGCGGCGCAGGTATTCGACGCTGGCCGCGATCGATCGCCGCCCGGCCGCTACTGCCGGCCAATCGCTAACCAGTCCGCGCAACACAACCGGCCGGCCGGAGGCGATCACGACTCGCCACATCCCCTCATCGAGAGTGGTGATTTCGCGGATGGGCGAGCCGAGCGGCTGTGCCATTGACTCGCTCTCCGACACGCGTGCACCCTACCAGAGGTAGAGTTGCAAAGCGGGGCTCTCTCTGCGCACGGGGATGTGCTCCAGCGCTTCGCGGTGATGGGGATAGTTGCCGCTGCTGCGGTGCAGCAGGTCGTCGATCTTGGCCATGTCGTAACGCGCCTCCCGCGCGGTCGGGGACCGCAGGTCACCCGCGTGCGGAAAGATCCCCATGCCGGCCATGATCGAGTACCAGGACACGATCGGGTAGCCGTGTCCTATCGCCTGGGCCCGCAGCCCAGGCACGATACTCTTGCCCGCCATCCACGTCGCGTAGAGCTTCTTCAGGTTGTCCGACAGGCTCATGTTGGCAGCGTTGTCCCGCCAGTACTCCGTATCGGTACGGGTATTGGTCTTGTAGTGGGTGACAATGTAGTCGCGGATGCCCTCGAAGTGCTCGTTCAAACGAGCGTTGAAGCGGTCCCGGGCGCCTTCGCTCAGGTCTCCCAGCGCCAGAAACTCCATGAACACCATCCCCGTGAGCTGGATGAACATGAGCGCGGTGGCCTCGAGCGGCTCGATGAATCCCTGCGACAATCCGACCGCGAGGCAGTTTTTGTGCCAATGCCGCGTGACCCGCCCCACCCTCATCCTGAGGTGGCGCGCCGCAACGTCCGAATCGAGAAGCCCGAGACGCTGCCGCAGTTCGCGCTCCGCCGCCTCAGGCGTGCAGAACTTGGTGCTGTAGACGTAGCCATTGCCATAGCGGTCAGTCAGTGGGATCTTCCATGCCCAGCCGTTCTTCAACGCCGTGGACACTGTCTCGCTGGGGATTGACTCTCCGAGCGGTGAAGGGATCGCCACCGCGGCATCGTTGAACAGATTCTCGGCGAAGCTAATGAAGGGCACCTTCAAGGCCTTGTCGATCAGCAGGCCCGCGAACCCGGTGCAATCCACGAACAGGTCCGCAGTGACGGTTTCGCCTTCGCTGGTACCTATGGAGGCGATTGCCCCGTCGGCGTCCAGCGTCGCATGTGTCACATGACAGCTCTTGTAGCGAACCCCCCGCTCGAGCGCCTTCTTGTGGAGGAATTGGCCGAGCAGCGTCGCATCGAAATGATACGCATGCCAGACGTCGAACGGAAAATTCTCACGCGCCTTCGGTGCGCGTCGCTCGGCGGCGAGCCGCGCGGCAATGAAGAAGCGGTCCGGATGTGCGTGGACGTTGGCACCGTTGACCCGCGCCTCCACGTTGTGGACGAACTGGGTCATCGTCATGTTGTCCAGCATCGAGGCGAAAGGATGGAAGTATCGCTCGAAGCCGGGCTTCGTCGACCATCCATCGAAGGCGATGCCGCACTTGTACGTCGCGTGGCAGGCGGGCATCCACTCCGCCTCCTCGATGCCCAGCATGTCGAAAAATCCCCGCAGCCAGGGCGTGGACCCTTCTCCCACGCCGAGGGTCGGCACCGCGGGAGACTCGAGCAGCGTGATCTCCACCCCCTTCTCGGCCAGCGAGCGCGCAAGGATCAGCGCGGTCATCCATCCCGCCGTCCCGCCGCCGACGATGGCGATGCGGCGCAGGGCCGGAGGAGCGATAAAGCCGTTTTTGCCGGTCCCGGGAGTACAGGCGTAGTCGAAGAGAGTGGCGGTCGTCACGATCTCATGCTGCTCGTGCGGCAAGCCGGCCGTCAAGCCTTCGGATCCGGGAAAAGAGCGGCCGCCTGCCGGCACTCGCGCGCCGGCAGGCCGTCCGCATCAGGACCGCTCCCTGGGTGCTCGAACCCTGGTCCGTCAGCTCAGAACTTCATCCGCAGGTTCAGGTAGTACTGCGACCCGTTCCGATAAAACGAACGCGGCTGAGTGGTGTCGTTCGCGTAGTATTTGAACTCCGGGTTGTTCAGGTTCAGCCCGTCGAGCGAAACCTCGAGATTGCTGTTGATCTGGTAATCCACCGAAGCCGCGAGCGTTCCAACGCCCTTCTGGGTGAATGCGGTGGATCTGTCGAGTCCGTCGAAGAATTCAGACCTGTACGTATACGCCACGCGTGCGCTGAAGCCCTTGTTCTCGAAGTACAGAATCATGTTGCCCGTGTCCTTCGACGTACCCACCATCTGATCGCTGCTCCCCGGCAGAACCCCCGATGTCTGCGATCCGTCGGCATAAGTGAAATTGGCCTCCACGCCCCAGTAGTTCAGGAAGGACTGCACCCACGACAGCTCGACTCCCTCCACCCTGGCATTGGCGTTGTAGGGCGCCGTAATGGAGTACAGCCCCTGGAAGCCATTTGGATTGGCCGTGTTTTGAGTAAAGATCGTCGTGTTGTATGTGCCGAACGCAATGTAATCCTTGAGGCTCATGTAGTATAGCTCGGCCGCCAGCATCGACTTCGGCGCGAAATACCACTCCAGACCACCATCGACATTGGTCGACTTGGTGGGCTTGAGGCCCGGGTTGCCGCCGGATCCGTCGCCGCAGCAGACGCCCGGATTGGGAGCCGGCACCGTCGTGCTGATCGAGCCCGCCAGGGACGAGTAATCGGGGCGGGTCATGGTTTCCCCGGCGTCCAAGCGCGCAACCAGGTCATGAGTCAGGTTGTACTTGAAGTTGACGCTAGGCAGAACGTTGTTGTACGTATTGCTCACCCCATCGATGACGTAGTTTCCAAAGGCGGAAGTCGTAATCGCGCCCGGAGCGGTTGCCGCCGCGGCTTCCGTCACTGCCACGTTCTCCTGCGTCCTCACCACGCGCACGCCGGCGTTGCCGCTCCATTGATCGCCGGAGAAGTCTGCCTGGAAATACAGCGACGAGTCCTTCTCGTGCACCCCGTAATCGGAAGTCCAGTCGGCGCGCGTTACGGGGTCGCGGTTGATTTCGTAGCTGTCGTACGCAGACAGCTGCGCGGGGGTCCAGTACCAGATTCCCGTCGGGAAGCCGGTACCAATTCCTTGGCCGAAGTTCGACGGATAATTCGAGTAGCCGGTGGGATAGTTGAGGTTGTTCATGGCAGGCGCGAGCGGACCCTGGCCGATCACCCCCCAGCTATGCCGGTCGTGATCGCTGTAGCGCGCACCGAATTTGAAATCGGTGAACGTGCTGTCGTTCATGACAAAGGTCCCGTCGATCTTGGCCCACCTCTCCGAGTCGACCACATCGATATTCTGATCGCCGAAGATCCAGCCGAAGGCCACTGGAACACCGCCCGGCGTCGGCGTGCTGTAGTTCACTCCGGGCGTGGCCCAGCTCGCCGCCGTGGTGGTGCCATTCAAGCGATACCCGGCACCCGTGCCGATCCCAGGATTGGTCTCCGATACGTCCTGGTACGGCGTCTTGCCGTCTCCCGTGGAGTCTCCCACCTCCCCGTATAGGCTCAGGGAGCTGCTCGCCTTCCACGTCCCGCTCAGCACGCCATAATAGGTGGACGAGGTGTCGTCAGGCCGTGAGATCTGGTCGTAGACGGAATAGGCCGCGCCTGGGACCGGCGCCCAGGCCGCCGAGGTCAACGTGTTGTCCTGTACCGTGTAGGAGCTCGGGACCTGATCCGAGGCCGGAATGATGTGGTTGAGCCACAGTAGATAGTTGTCGTTGAGATTGTCCGCCTGAAGTCTCGAAGCAAAGCCGTTGAAGTCGACCGTCAATGCGTCGCTCGGCTGCCACTCCGCATCAATCAGCCCGCCGTCGCGCACGCGCTTCTGTTGGAAAAATGTCGCTCCGATGAACTGCGGGTATTGTACGCCGTTGAGCGCCGGGTCCGCGGCTACGATTGCGGGATTGTTCGCCGCGGTGATCGTGTTGTACCCGAGCATTTCCTGGCCGTCGCGGCGCAGGTGGCGGGTCTCGGAGAACAGCTGCACCATGACGCCGAAGGTCCGGTCGCCGCTCAACCAATTGCCGAGTGCGCTGAATTGCGGATCCTTGGTCCCGGGCGATGTGGCGTACACGGCGCCGAGCGAGGCGTTCATCGTCAACCCAGGTTGGAAATCGAGCGGCTTGCGGGTGATGATGTCGACCGTACCTGCGGTCCCGCCTTCGAGCAGCGACGCCTCGGAGCTCTTGTAAACGTTGACCTGCTTGACGATCTCCGCCGGCAGCAGCGTGTAGCTGACACTTCGGCCCACGGTGCCGGTCTGGTCGAGCACGAACCAATCGCCTGTCGCCACGTAGTGGCCGTTGATCAGAGTCTGCGTCAGGCTGGGGCTCGTGCCGCGCATGCTCACTCGGTCCGCCTCGTCGAAAGCGCCTTCCGTGCCGCTCGCCGAGCTGATGTCGATGCCCGGGAGGCGCTGCAGCGCGTCGGCGACGTTCTTGTCCGGCAGCTTGCCGATGCTTTCGGCGGTGATCACATCGACGGAGTCGGTCGACTGACGCTTTATCTGGAGCGATTTCTCGACCGAATAGCGGATTCCGGTGACGACGACCTCCTGGAGCACGTCCTGTTTGCTATCGTCCTTCGCTGTAGGCTGCTGCTGCGCATGCACCGGCAGATTTCCTCCGAACAGCGCAATCGCCACCGCTGTTCCGATCAACGTGGACCTTTCGATTCTCATAAGTTTCACCACCCCAGATGTGTTCGTTGAATCAAACCAGTCCATGCACGGACCATTTTTTGTCTTCTCGAGACCTTCCGAGCCGGATGCATGGCGGTCACCCCTCTTGGAACAGCCCAGAAGCATGACCATTTAGGTGCCATTCTAGTACCACTTTAGTGGAGATGACAACGCTGTGCAGACCAATTGCTCCATCAGGCTAATATATGTGTTAAAACAATAAGTTACATTTCTACCTGTATCGCGCGCACAACATATTGGTATTTTATTGGTATTATTTAAGGTGAGCCGATGGTGGCCCGGTGAGCGGAATGACCCCAAACCTGCAGCGAATTCCGGAATGGCATGACGTCGACGACGCCGTGTTCCGGAACGAGATCCTGACGCAGTACCGTCCGGCCGTCCTGAAGGGGCTGGTCAGGCGTTGGCCCGCCGTCCGGCAGGCGCTCGCCTCTCCCGAGGCCATTTGCAAATATCTGGGTGCGCTCGACCAGGGCAACACCTGGAACGCCGTGTTGGTGCCGCCGCGGTGGCAGGGGAGGATGTTCTATGAAGAAGGCTTGCGCGACTTCAACTTCGCCCGCGACAAGCTGGCCGTATCAGCCGTCCTGAGCCAGATCGCCCGGTATTCGCATTTTGCCGCACCGCCCGCGGTGGCGATGCAATGCGCTCCCATCGCCGAATGCGTCCCCGGTTTCGTCGCCGATAACAAGCTGCCGATTCTGAGCGAGACGGTGCTTCCGAAGCTGTGGCTCAGTAATCGATTCATCACACCCGCGCACTTCGATGAGATGAACAATGTCGCGTGCGTAGTGAGCGGCACCAGGCGCTTCACTTTGTTTCCGCCCGAGCAGATCTCGAATCTCTACATTGGCCCGCTCGAATACACGCCCGCCGGCGCTCCGGTCAGCATGGTCTGCCTGGAAAACCCTGACTTCCAGCGCTTTCCGCGCTTCCGGGAAGCATTGGCCGCCGCGCAGGTCGCCGAGCTCGAGCCCGGGGACGCCCTATTCATCCCCGCTATCTGGTGGCACCACGTCGTGTCCCTGGACGTCGTCAACGTGCTGGTCAACTATTGGTGGGAAGAGCCGACAGGCACGTCCACAGGAATTTCGCCCGTTCACTCGCTGATGCACAGTCTGCTCAGCGTCGGGCGTCTGCCGCCGGAGCAGCGCCGGGCGTGGGGCAGGATCTTTTCCTACTTTCTCTTCGATCCACAGCAGGACCCGGTCGGCCACATCCCCGAGCACAGGCGCGGCGTGCTCGGGCCTCTTTCGGCGGACGTTGTCGCTGAGATCAAGCAGATGATTCATCTGCAGGACGACTGACCCCGGAACATGGTGCAGTTGAAGTTCGGGCGCAGTGCTTGCTTCTGCCCAGCATTCGTGCAGCCTGCGCGCGCGGCGTGCAGGGGCTTCACCGTGGCAGGAGACCAGCCGATGACCCATTTGCAGCAGATCCAGGCCCTTCGGGAGCGCGCGCGCCAGCACATCTCGCAGGGCGCGATCACCCCGGACTACCAGCTCGATCGCGAGCAATCGATCCGCATCATGAATGAAGCGCTCGCCACCGAGCTCGTCTGTACGCTTCGTTACCAGTTTCATTACTTCATGGCGACCGGCATCCATTCGCAGGCCGTCAAGGCGGAGTTCAAGGAGCATGCGCGCGAGGAACAGGAGCACGCCGAGCGTATCGCGGAGCGGATCAAGCAGCTCGGCGGCAAACCGGAGATGAACCCGGCGATGCTGACGGACCTGAGCCACAGCGAGTACCGCGAGGGCAACACCCTGGCAGACATGATCCGAGAGGACCTGATTGCCGAGCGCATCGCGGTGGAGAGCTACCGGGAGATGATCCGATACTTCGGTGAGCGTGACCCGACAACACGGGTGATGATGGAGGAGATCCTCGCGAAGGAGGAGGAGCACGCGGACGAGATGGCCGACCTGCTGTTCGCCGTCGAGCCCTCCACGGGTAAGGGCGGGAGGCCGCTCTACTTTGCGGACGAAGTCGGCAGCGCCAAAGGCGCAGGCGAGACGCGAGCGGAAGCGTCACCGCAAGACGACGTCGGCGGAGGAAACCGGCCCAAAAAGCCGAGCTGATGAGACCCGCGGCAAAGCCGCGGCATGAAAGATCGCGAGCTGCGCGATACCGAGATACGGTGCGCCGATCCGCGCGGCACGCAGCGGCACTCCATCCCGGAGTCCCGCCGATCCACCGGGAAGCCCCGGCCGAAGCATTGCAGCATTCGGCGGGGCTTTTGATGCTCTCCGGAGCGGTCGCTTTCAGAGCAATGGCGAGACCGTGTCGAATACGCCCCACGGGGTGATCTTGTCCTGCCCGAAGATACCCTGCGTTCCGGTAGCGCCAGGTATGTAAGCGTCCCCGTAAAACGGGTACACCGGCTTACCCTTGTAAGTCACCTGCCGGGTGCCGTCGGGTCTCACGATTGTCCCGAGAGCCTGCTGGTCAACGCCGGGGCCGGCTTCGGGCAGCCCGGAGGTGAGTACCGGCGGCCAGGGCACTGCAGCGCAAATCCCGCGGCAGCTGACTCCGCGGCCTGACTGGTCGCCCTGATCATCGTCTCCCTGCGCGTTCAGAATATAGACTGGGAATGTCGTGTTGGGGGCGATACTCAGATTCGGGTCCATCACGACGGCCAGGACGGTCCGATCAGATCCGGTCCCGTCGACCGGAGCAGTTTCGAGTACCAACCGCGCCTGACCCGTTGCAGGATGTCCCCGACTCGGCTCGACCAGGTACCAGATACCCGTGGGGCTGGTCACCGGGTCGAATAGGTTCGCCCCCTCCGTCTCGCCGGGCGTTTCATCCAGTAAGAAGCGATACAGCGGTAGACCCGCATAAGTGACCTGCTGCACCGACTGGCCTGACAGCACATGGCCTGACGGACGTCATCCCGGATCGCGTTGACGTCGCAGTCCCGCGCGGCAGACGTATTCCGGCGCTGCAGTCGCCCGCGAACGTTCATGTCTTCGCCAAAGACACTTTCGACCTCGGCAGGGGGATGGTCAAGGTCGGGGACGGTCTGACCCTTGGCCTCTACTCGGCTGAGCGCTCGCTGGTCGATATGGTCAGGCTTCGCCATCGCGAAGGGGCAGAGATCGCATGGGAGGCGCTGCGCCGCTGGCTTCGGCGAAAGGGCGCTCGGCCGGCGGCGCTGATCGAGATCGCCCGATCGTTCCGCGGTGCCGAGAACGCCGTTCGCCACGCCCTGGAGGTCGTGCTGTGATTCGAGCGACCAAGGAGACCGAGGCCGGCCGACGATACCTGGTTCTCCAGCGCAAGGCGAAGCAAAGCGGGCGACCGACGGACGAGTTGATTCAGCTCTACGCCCTCGAAGGCTTCCTCGATCGACTGGCGCGCTCGGCGTATGCGGACCGATTTGTCCTGAAGGGCGGAGTCCTGCTTGCCGCGCTGGACGCGCGACGCCCGACGCGTGACATAGATTTGGCCGCCCACGGCCTCGAGAATAGCGCCGAACATGTGCTCCTCCTTATCCGCGAGATAGCCGCGACCATAATCGCCGACGGACTCATCTTTGATGCCGAGCATGCGACCGCAGAGACCATTCGAGAGGACGACCATTACAGCGGAGTCCGCGTCACTCTCGGTGGAGAACTGTCCCGCGCCACCATCCGACTGCACGTCGATATCAATGTGGGTGACCCGATCTGGCCCGAGCCACAGCAAGTCCGACTGCCTCGATTACTGGAGGGCGCCCTGCTCATTCGAGGCTATTCGCTGGAGATGGTCTTAGCGGAGAAGATCGTTACCGCTCTTGCACGAGGAACAGCCAATACCCGATGGCGGGACTTCCTTGACCTCTATGCGCTCATATCCGGCGCCATGCCGTCGATGCTCAGACTCTACGAACATCGATGCAGCACGTGGCCCAATATCGCGGCGTCCCGCTCTCCCCTTTGAAGCCCGCCCTCGCCGGCTTTCCGGAGATTGCGCAGACTCGATGGTTCGCGTGGCTCCGGAAGCAAAGGCTGGAAACGGCAGCGCCGACGGAATTCGCGACAGTCCTCGAAGCCGTGGTTTCCTTTGCCGACCCCCTGATCGGCAATGATCCAACCGCGATCACCTGGGACCCGTTCGAGCAAGCGTGGAGCCCCAGTGGGTAACCGCAGCTAATCAAGGGCCACAGGAATACATGAATGGCCGGAGCCTGCACCGGCGCCAGCGATAAAACAACGTCCCTACGGGGCTGCCCGAACGAGTCTCGGTCGGCGGCGTAGCCAGATATGACTAACGGCGAGTGCCAGGCACGTCTGCATTGCGGGGTGCCGGAGAAAGCGGCATCATGCCTCTATCATAAGATCGCGCGAGCTCGAGAAGCCTGTGCGCGGGAGTCCTAGAAGGTGCAGAAGATAGCCGCCATCTCGTCCTGTTGGATGATGGTATTTTCACCGCTCGTCACTCACGCCGCAGCACTCGATTATCCCGCGCTCGGAGTCAGGTTGAATGATTTGCCGGCCGGCGCGAAGAGCCTCGGAGTCGGCGAAAATCTCCGGGGGTATCATGTCCAGATCCTGTTTGACACAGCGACGACCTCGGCAACGATTTCGCGGTTCGACGAGGCGGTACCTCAAGGCAACGTTGCAGACGAGGCATACCGCAAAGCGTTGTTCGAGCAATTCGATATTCACTCTGAGAATGGCAGCGTCAAGCTGGTCACCATCGCGGGTCAGCCCGCCTGGATGTCGGGTTCCGCGCAGCGATTCGGTCCAATGGCTCGGTACGCATGTGACTTTTATCTCGTAGTCGGAGATCATCTTTACGACATTGCGGTTTCAGCTATCGGTAAAGTGAAACCCGCGGCTGCGAATTTCAACGCCGCAGCCGTGGCGATCGTCTCGAGTCTTGCCTTCGAACCCGTTCAGCAGCAGCCCGATAAGCCGCTGGCGCCAGGCGAATTGCCACCGTTTCTCATGGGAAACCAGACGGAGCCTTTCTACTCTGACAGGGCCCGGAGAATCGGAGAGAGCGGCGTCGTCATGCTGAAGTTCAACATCGATGGAGGTGGGGTCGCTCGAGACATGACGGTGGCGGGTCATGCGAATGCGGATCTGGCGGAGAGCGCGGTCTCCATGATAGAGAGCGGCAGGTTCAAGGTGCCGCAGGAATGGGAGCAAAGCGGGGGAGCAAAACAGACGTTCACAATGGAATTTCGCTTCGAGCTGAGCTGCCCCCCAGCGCATCCTCTTCCTGAAGTGGTGCCGGACTCGCAAGTAGAGACGATCTGTGGAAGCACGCTGGAGCGCTGACGGGGGCGGCACGTAAGTGGCCCGAAAACTGGCCCTCATGTCCACCTCCAACAGAGCTATGGGCCGTTCGGGATCTGGTGCGTTAAGGGGATCCTTGCGCGTTCAACGTGGATCAAAGGGGCCGCCGCGGTCATGCCAGGGCTCTATCCCACTGCTTTTTCAGCGACCAACAGATCCACCGACCGGGCCCGAACTTGAACTGGCGCTTGCGAATACGATGCGCGAGCTCGATGCCCGCCAGTGTCACCGCGGCAGTCCGATAGGACTTGAAGCCCAGCATGGGCCGGCACCGGCCCTTGATCGCGCGGTGGTCCTGCTCGACGATGTTGTTCAGGTACTGGCAATTGCGCACCAGAACGTTCATCCAGCGCCGGTCCTCTCGACGAAGGCGGCGCAGTCCCCAGTGAGTCTGCTTGTGACCATCCAGAGTGATCTTGCGCGGGAATCGCGGAGCGCAGGCGACCACGGCCTTCCGGAAAAAGGCCATTGCCGCAGCGATTCCGCGCGTGATCTGGAATAGCGAGTCGACGGTCTTTCCTTGCTTGTCGACGGCGCGATATAGGTGGCCTGTCTTGGGCCGGGTCTGAATATACGTCTCATCCATGCGCCAGGACGAGCCGACTGGCTTCGCCCGGCGGTTCCACCGCGCCTCGTACTCCGGCACGTACCGATGGACCCAGCGCATGATCGTCGTGTGGCTGACGTGAACGCCCCACTCGGCCATCAGCTCGACGAGGTCGCGATAGCTCAGGCGGTAAGTAAGGTACCAGCGAACGCAGCCCTCGATGACTTCGCGCGGGAATCGGCGACGCCGGTAGATGGCATCGCGTTCAATGAGTTGCGTCACGGCAAGCTCCGGGCAAAGGCTCCCGGTTAGCACGGTCCGGCCGTCAATGCACCAGAACCGCCCCGATTCCAGGCCCGCCAAGGGTAGAGTCGACGACTGGCGCGGTGGTGGTAGGTGCCTCTCGGCCGTTGCCGCCCCTTTCGTCTGGCGGTGTCGCAATCGAGGCACCATGACTCCGTCTCCAGTCGCCGCTCATCGAACCGGACATGCGGGACCGCATCCGGCTCTCGGACAAGGTCTCAGGCCATCGCTCTCGGAAAGTCGGCCGGCACGGCGGTGAGCTCGACGAGTCCCAACGTGTCGTAGAGGTACTCGTACGGGAAGCGACTTGCCCCCGAGTTGCGCACCTTGTGCTTTCGGCATAACCACCGGCATAGCCGACGCGGCGTGTACTGATTGATCGTCCGGTAGGCTTTCCCGGTCGGGCCCAGACTGAAGTAGTTGGCCCACCCGAGGAGCTTGCGGTTGATCGTACGTACGACCTCGTCGGCCTCCCGCCACTGCGTCCTTCGTTCGGTAGTCTCCCGGATCGCTCCGATGAGGCGCTGCACACTGCGCTTGGACGGCCACGGGCATAGATACGCCCGACCCGTCTGCGGCGAGTAGTACCGCCCGAAGGTGTAGCCCAGGAAATCGAATCGCTCCTCTGGCAGATGGCAGACCCGTGTCTTGGCTTCGTTGACCGTCAGCTTCAGCCGCCGCATCATCTCTCGCATCTCGGCCAATGCCTCATCGACATTGCCCTTGCAGCAGATGACGTAGTCGTCGGCGTACGAGACGATCCTCGCCTGCAGCCTGTCCTCGACCCCGCGCCGCTTCCATCCCAGCACAAACCGGCGCATGTACAGGTTACCGAGGAGCGGCGAGAGCGGAGAGCCCTGCGGCACCCCACGTCCGCTGTCCTTGCCCGGCGTCGTTCGCTTCTTGCCGCCCCTGCCGTCGTCTTCCTCGACCGGGGCGATCAGCCACATCTTGATCAGATGCAGCAGGTGCCGGTCAGAGACCCGGCGCGCCACCGATTTAAGTAGCTCGGCATGCGGTAAAGAATCGAAGTAGCCGGCCAAGTCCCCTTCGATAATCTTCGTATGACCGGTGTTGAGCAGGCCGCGCACCGAGCGCACGGCCGTATGGGCACTGAAGTTCGCACGGTAGCCGTGCTGCTCGGCCGGCAAATCGACCTCGAAGATCGGTGCAAGCACCGCCACCGCAGCCGTCATCACCGTCCGATCAGCGATACAGGGGACCCCGAGCGGCCGCTTGCTGCCGTCCGCCTTGGGTATCCACACGCGTCGCACTGCCTCGGCTCGATACGTCTTCCCGCGGAGTTTCTCCGCCAGTTCACCCAACCAACGCTCGACCCCATACGACTCGACGTCCGCAAAGTCCTGTCCGTCCACCCCCGGTGCGCCGGCGTTGGCCTTGCAGCATCGGTAGGCGTACTCCAGAACATCCTTGCGATACAGCTTGTCGTACAGCAGATAGAAGCCATAGCTGGGCGCTTCCTTCGCTTTCGCCTGTAACGCCGCCTGTAGCTTCTGAACACTAGCTGGAGGTTCGAGGATCATTGATCCAATCTCCTGCGTCCTTCACCACTTCTTGCGTCCACCCTGAACCAGGGCCCCTTTCCTCCACCAGCATTACGCCGGTCTCACAGGTCATACGGGCCCATCCGTCACCCCACAGAGCCGGGTCTGATCCTCACGGATCCTCCGTTGACCGGCCACGTCCACCGATCACTCCATAGGGCTTCCCGTGTTGCCACGATCCCCCTGTGCACGCATCCCGCCGCCACTACCCCGGTGGAATCCTCGGGTGCCCTCTTCGCTCGCTTCCCCGACGATCGCAGCCTTCCCCGTTTTGTGGCCGGGTCGCTTCCACATCAGCCCTTTCGGGGCCTGCACGGCGTTCGCTATCGCTGCGGTCTGCGTGCTCGCCAGATCACCTATGTGATCCTCTACACCGAAGGCTTCGGCCGCTTCGTTTCCTCCACGACCGCTCCGATTGCTACCGGCTGGAGCGAAAGTTGCCGTCAAACACCGCTGCGTCATGGCTGCTCTCTCCATACCGAAAAAGCTCCGCGGCCCTACCGTCATTGTCTCATAGATGGGGAGGGGTGCGGTGCGACCGGCGATTCGGTCGTCGTGCTCCTTGGTGGGAACGATCGGGTTGCGGAACCAGGCCTTCAATAGGGTTAGGCCAAGCCGGCGTCAACGGGGGCGTCGCTCTCGACCGGGACCCGGGATTTGAACATCGTTATAGCCAGGACGGCCGTCAGAACCGTGATGACTGCGCTCGCAAGGAGAGCGGTGCCCGCCGCGCTCGTGTAGGCGTGCTTCGCCGCTTCCAGCAACGCGGTCCCACCTTTGAACGTCGGTGCCGCGGCTCTCGCAGCACCGATCCCGCGTAAGGCGGTCTCAGCGCTGCTCGCCGGAATACCTGGGGGGCAGCGCCGGGGAAAGCATGTGCCGATACAGGAACGTCGCGAGGCTCCCCAGCAGGGCGATACCGAGCGCGCCGCCGAACTCCGAGAACGTCTCCGAAAGCGCCGAAGCTGCGCCCGACTGCTCTTCGGGGGCTGAGCTCACGACGAAGTCTGCGACGACCGTCGTCCCCGGCGCGGAGCCCACCGCAAACAGCGTGTTTCCGAGGGTGATCAGTATCAGGCTGTGCGCCCCGGTCGAATAGGCCATCAACGCCAGGCCGGCAGCACCAAGTACCAGGCCCGCGCCCAACACGTACGCGGGCCGGAGCACCTTCAGGAGGGGCGAGGTCAGGAGAGACCCCACGATGAAGCCGAGACCCGCCGGAACACCCCACAGCCCGGCCTGCAGAGGCGAGAGACCGAGCACGAGCTGCAGATACTGCGCGACCAGGACCAAGATCCCGAACCCCACCAGGAAGTCGAGCGCGTTGATGGCCAAGGCCACCGACAGCGCGGGCGGCCTGAAAAGGCGCAGGTCGAGGAGCGGATCTTCCAGCTTCAGTTGGCGACGAACGAACACGACCCCGCAGATCAGGCCGAGAGCGGCCGTGAGACCCAAAACCTGGACGTCGCCTCCTTCGGCGAGGTGCTTGATGGCGAAAATGATCGGCAGCACCGTCGCCAGGATCAAAGCCGCACTGGTGATATCGATGCGGCCTGCTCTTTCGCTGCGATGTTCAGGCAGCAGACTCGGGCCAAGGATCAGCAGCAGCGCCATGATCGGAATGGGCGCCAGGAAAACCGCACCCCACCAGAAGCGAGCGATGAGCGCGCCGCCCACGACGGGCCCGATCGCGCCGCCGAAGGAGAAACTCGATACCCAAATGCTGACAGCAAACGTCTTCTCTTGCTCGTTACGGAACATGGTGTTGATGAGAGACAGGGTGGACGGCGCCATGGTCGCACCGGCAATGCCGAGGAGCCCGCGCGCAACGATCAGCATCGCCGCGCTCTTCGAGAAGACCGCCATGAGAGACACGACGGCAAAAGCGGCCGATCCCATCAGCAGGAGCCGGCGACGCCCGATGCGGTCGCCGAGGGCCCCCATGATCAGAAGGGCGCCGGCGGCGAAGAATCCGTAGATGTCCACGATCCACAGAAGTTGCGCCGCCGTCGGCTTCAGGTCCGTCGTGAGTGACGGGATCGCCAGGTTCAGCACCGTGAGGTCCATCGCGTAGAGCACGCAAGGCAAGGCGAGCACCGCGAGGCCAACCCACTCACGACGGGTCGCCTTAGCGCGTGCGTTCCCAGCATCTTGCTGAGTGAGCATCCGAGTCTCCCAGTCGATCGGAGGCGCGGCTTACGACACCTTCGGCGCCGGCCGCGCCGCGAAGGAATCGCCATCCCGTGCCGCGGGGCGCAGCGCTGCAAGGGCCTCGCCAGCCGAACACAGGGCCACGCCCAAGAGGGTCACGTCCTTGATGATGAAGGCGCCGAGCGCCGGGTCCAGACCCGGCGTGGTGACGATAAAGCTCAATGTGATCACCAGCGAAGCGGCGATCCCGAAGCTGCCGATGGCGCAGAGCCGTGGCGCGAAGAGCCGCGAGGCCATCATGAGGGCGAGAGCAATCTCAATAACGCCGATGATGTCGGACGAGAGCCGCTGGTCGAAGAGGCGCGGCAGCCAGAACAGAAACGGACTGTGGACCAGCAGCGGATGGATGGCGGTCGCCTCGCCTGCGGTGAATTTCACCAGACCGAAACCCAGGAAGAAAAGGACCACGCTGTAGCGGGCAATCCCCTTCCCCAGGAGCTGGCTCGTTTTCGAAAGCTGCATGACCCAATCTCCTGTAGATAAGTGCGTGTCACACGCATATTACTGGCGCCATTCACCCTGCGCCTGACTGCGACCGCTCAAAGCTTCCAGCAAGCTTCCGGAAGCATTCATCCCAGCCTTCCTGGAAGTCATCGCGCTTAGCTGGCGTATCGAAGCCGGTTTGGTGAAACCTCATCCGCGTGCCGACACCGACGGACGTGAAGGTCACCGTCACGAGCGAAGTCAGAAGGGTCCTGCCCCCTTCGATCTGAGTGAGCGTGAAGATCAGCCGCTCCGGTTCATCGACCGTGCGGAACTCACCGTATTCGACGTACTCGGCTCCACCACGAGGCGAGCGGTATGCGACTCGCCATTTACCGCCGGGTCGGGCCTCAACGCTGCAGGAAGTGACTTCGAATCCGTCCGGTGCGAACCAGGTCCGAATCTTCACTGCATCGGTCCAGTTCCCGAAGACCTCTTCACGCGGCGCATCGAACAGGACCTCAATTTCAAGATCGTTCTGTGTGCTCATCAATACCGCTCACTTTCGCCTCTTGGCCTGCTGCTCCCGCAGCCTGTCGCCCAATCGCTGAAACCGGCCTGCCCAAAGAGAACGGTAAGCCTGAAGCCATTCATCGATCTCGGCCAAAGGCTCTGCTCGAATCCGGCTCGGCCGACGTTGCGCGTCGCGTGCCCTCGTCACCAGGCCGGCAGCCTCGAGCACAGCAATGTGCTTCGAAACCGCTCGGGTCGTCATCCGAAACGGCTCTGCGAGCTCCCCTACGGACGCTTCACCGGACATGAGGCGCTCGAGAATTGCTCGCCGCGTAGGGTCCGCGAGTGCCCCAAAAATCGCGCTCAGCCGGTCAGGGGACCGTATCGTACCATTTGGTTCCGGAACCACAAAGTTCAGTATACGGATCGACTTGCAGACGTCAAGCGTCGCAAGTGTCGTACAGGAGCTTGAGCCGACGGGGAGCTGGTACCGCGCGCCGACCGGCAGTTATCAGGTTGAACTGGAACATCATAGATCTGAGTGAAAATTACCTGCCAGCGACCGTTGCGTTCCGCCCAGATGTCAACAAAACGGGCGCGCATCACGAACGCTTTGCCCCCGTTTAACCCCTTGGCATCGACCACGCCGCCGAGCACGGCGCCGTTCGGCCACACCTTGCGCACCTGCTTGCTGATGGCGACGTACGTCGTCTTGCGCTCCGGTGCGACGGCATCGGCGATATCTTCAGACTTGGTCTCATTCTTCCCGTCTGAGCCCGCCAGCGTGTAATCATCGGCCAGGAGCCTTTCGAGCTCGGATCGGTCGGATTTGAACTGAGCGAGATCGTAAGCCGTTGCGGCTGCGGCGAGGTCCACGGGCAGTCCTCTGTAGTCACCGAGCTCCGGCCCTGCCTGCGCCTGAGTCGCCATCACCGCGGTACAAATCACCCAACCCCAATGTGACAATCGCATTCGGCACTCCAATCTCCAGAACCCAGCGTTAAGGGTATCCAGGAGATTGACCCCCGCAATTACCTGGGACGTCATATTCCGCCTGATCGCGGTCCGGCTATGACGTCCGTAACTGCTCACAGATTGCGGATGTCTTCCCATCCGCGGGGAAGGAGCATTCGATCCGCAGCTCTTCCAGGGTCACGTCCCTGGGTCCGATGAAGGTGGTCATCGTCTCGAAGAAGCGAAGTTCCCCGGCGGGGCTGCGGAACACTAGATTGAGAACCGGGGAAGGCTCAGCGCCTGCATCTCTGAAACGCCAGTGGGACGGTACATCCGGGTAGGTCAGCAATTCCTCGAGTAAGCGGCCAGAGATTTCGTCCGTCGGCACGGTTACGATCGCTTCGTGGAGCTCACGGATGAAGCGGCCGGCCACCTCGGTCCAATTGACCACCACGGGTCTGAAATCCGCTGGATCGAAAACCTGACGCAGCAGATTGCTGTGTTGCAACGGACGGCCTTGCATCAGGAACCGGTTCATACGCATGGCTGCGTCATTGGCGAGCAGCACGTCCCAATGACGGCTGACGACGAATGCCGGATACGGCTCCTGATGGCGAAGGATCAACTCGACCGCCTCGCGCATCCGGTCGAGCGCCGGCGTGCGAAGCGGACTTTCGGAGAATTCCGGCGCGAATCCGCCGGCGAGAATCAGGACATTGCGCTCACGCAGGGGCATACCGAGCGCATCAGCGAGTCTCCCGATTGTTTCCCTGCTCGCGCGCGACCTGCCGGTTTCGATGTAGCTCAGGTGCCGTGCGGACACCCCGGCTTCCAGCGCGAGATCCAACTGGCTCATTCGCCTCGCCGCGCGCCATTGCCGCAGCAGTCTGCCGATCGGTGAATGGGCATCCTGCGAGCTTCGCGTCGCCTTGCTTGATCTCATGCGTAGTTCACCGTGCGTGCAGTGTGCGGCTCGGCCACCATCCTCATGACGTCGAGCGCTCCGGCAAATTCGGGATCACGATATGCGCATTGCGGCCTTTCCTACGGGTACATCAGCGAAGCTGTACACGGCAGTGACGGCGTGCCGTACGTACGTGCGACTTTCTGGAGTGTTTATACGGCGAGTCAGCGGAACCTAATATTATCTGGACGATCATGCTCAGAAAGATGGTCACCGGATCAGCGAGGTGATAGGCATGGCAACGATATGGCATGAGGTGTGGATTGAAGCTTCAGCACAGATGGTATACCAGACCCTTTCGACTGCCGAAGGAGTCAGCTCCTGGTGGGACAAGCAAACAGCTGTTCAGAACGGTACCGGCTGGGTACTGGAGAGCAACCCTGGGCCAGATCACGGGGTTCTCAAACTGAAGGTGCTCGACCTGAGTAAAGACAAACGGATCGAATGGGAGTGCATCAGTAATCATCCAAAGAACAGCCCCGCCTCAGCCTGGACTGGCACTCACGTCATTTTCGAGATCGCGAGGCGATCCGTGCCTCCTTGGGCATCGAATAAATCGGAGATGACGATTCTCACATTTCGGCACTCCCATCGGGATGAGAACAGTGAGTACTTTGGATTCTGCAACTTTAAGTGGGGCGAGGCGCTGCAAAAGCTGAAGCGAATCTGCGAGTAATGACACGAGGGAAATCCTCGCCTTGTGGCTTCGCCGGACGGTCTGACGATCGACCGGCAGCGGAACGCCTCGTGCAAGGCCGTGATCGCATTTCTGTTGTCCTCGTGGAGCGATACGTGCGGCGAGCCAGATCAACCATTGGCTCGAAAATATTCGACGAGAATGTCCAAGGAGGCGTTAGTGCCTGTTTCGTGTCCCTTGACCATATCGTCTCCAAGAAACGATACAAGCCTCCTGCCACATGTAACGTCGCTCCTCGTCTCGATTCCGCGGTTTCTCTTGCGTTGCTGTGCCAGTCGCGGAGGCAAGTATACGCCGCGTCTCTTCCGTGAACAGCGCGACAAGCGCTCTGTATCTTGCGCTTGGAGCGCGTGGGTGCGTTCACGGCAACACCTCCCAGTGGCCGCCCTTCTGCGGCCCGACGAATCGCAACCGGCCGGCCTTGACGAGCTTGCTGCTCGCCATCTCGACCGCGCGGACCGAGCGGCCCACCGCCGCGGCCACCTCGGCCAGGGTCATCTGGGGGTTCTTGCGCAATAGCTCCAGCAGGGCATCGGCGGTTTTCACCGAAGCTTTCACCGAAGTTTTCACCGAAGCTTCCCCAGCCACTTCGGTGGGCCGCTCACCGGCAGTTCTAGAGCTCACCGCCCGGAGATAGCCGGCTGAAAAGGCGAACTCCAGCCAGAGCTCGTGCCCGCTCAGCCGGACCTGCGGTTCCGGCACTTTCTCCTCCCGGCAAGCTTGAAGGATCCGCTGGATACCGCGCCCCCAAGCCTCGATCTCTCCAGCGCGGAAGAAAGCGTTGGCGATATTCGGGTTGTACGGGAGGGACGCGTGCTCGCGCAACAAGTCGTCCACTACCCAGCCCTCAGGCAAGACCGCTGGATTCCACATGCTCAGGCGATTGTCATACACCCGGATCTGCACAGGGGGCCACTGCGTAATCGCGGTGCACCAGCGCGTTGAGCAATGCCTCTCGCAGGGCGGCATCGGGCACGGGGAACGATTCAATGCGCTGAACACCCTCGTAGCGGATAGCGGCCTTGAGATACTTGGTCCGCAAGATCTCGATTGTTGAGGCAACCTGACTGAACAGGTCTCCGTGCACCTCGTCGTGGTACGCCAGATCGGGCTCCGTTCGGAAGAAGCCAATCTTCACGAAGGCGCCGCTGACAAAGCGTTCCGGATCTTCGTGGAACAGCAGGAGTGCGGCACGTTTGAGGTACGTTCCCTCGCGGAGCCGCAGTTTATCGATGAGACCGGCGATAGGTTCGCGCAGACTCCCGGGCTCGACGCGGCCACTCCTTCTGGCCATGGCGCGGAGGCGCCGGATCGCGGCACCCGAGAGATCCTTGACCGTCACCCCTGGCACCGGCACGCCGTCCCAAGTACGGCCCTGCTTACGAAGGAGAAAGCGATCAAGGGCGGCACCCTTCAACTCCTGCAGGGTGCTGCCGCGGCGCTGGTAGTAATGACCCCTGTAGCTGATGGGCGACGGGTAGGCCGATGTCACGATCTCGGAATATTCGCGCTCACCCTCGCTGCGCAAATTGGCGTCGACCACGATGCCCAGCAAATCGCGAATTTTGTTCGGCAACTCCTCGAGGAGTCGTTCGGCGTCGGGTATTCCGACCACGCGTCCTTTGTCATTACGTCCGATCACGAGCACGCCGCCCTCAGCATTGGCAAACCCGCACACCCAGCGCAGGTGATCGTCCCGCCACGATTCCTTCCATTCGACGTGCTGCGACTCCTTCATACGAGCTGCGTACTCCCGGTCAGCAACTCCAGGCCGGACCTGTTTAGGACCACGGCGGTCACCCGTTTTTTCGTGTAACCGATTTGCGCCCCGCCTCTGCAATCGCAATACCATGTCTTCCGCAGTAGTCGCGGATCAGGACTTCCACCATATTGGCGACTGAACGGTGCTCTCGCGCAGCGGCGGTGCGCAGTGCATCTTTCAGCGCCGGCTCGATGCGGAAGGTGAGCGTGCTGATCTTGCCGGTGGCCACGGATGCCTCGCTGCTGCTGTTGTACTGCGGATATACTGCAGTGTACAGTATAAGGCAGCCACGTCCAATCGCATTTGCTCATTCTTGGGTGGGCACGCTCCGAGGCGCAATCAGCACTTAGATGTCCTCGAAGCCCCGCAGGGCGAATGATGGGAAGCTCCTCATCAGTTGCCCGACGCATGCCGACGCGCGACGGCGTTGTAAGTGTTCATAACAGGAGCACATATGGCACTTACAAAGCGCGGAGCGGTTTGGTGGATAGATTTTGTCTCTCCAAACGGCGAACGAATCCGAGAGTCGGCTGAGACTGGCGACAGAAGGCAGCCACAAGAGCTGCACGATCAGCTCAGAAGTACACCGCGCCGTCTACGCCCACAACGTGGAACGTCATGGTCACATCCGCGGCACGACAGACGGATTTCCACGGCGCACCATCCACCAATTGGGCACCAGCGAGAAGATTTCGACGGAGACCCCGGGAAAAACCGCCGTAACTCTATGATCTTGTTGGTGGCCAGGGGCGAATCGAACCACCGACACGCGGATTTTCAGTCCGTGGGCCCGGAACGAGTCGTTGAACGCCTGGCGGTGAGCCTCCTCCGTGTCCGCGAGTGTGCCGTCGACATCGAATATCAGCGCCTGGAGGCGCGGGGCAACGACGCCGCCCGAGCCGAGTTGCCGACCGCGAAGCTCACGAGCCGGTCCTGCCGCGCTCGCGCGCCAGGTTGTCCTTGCGCCGCTCCATCAGCCTCCAGATCATGGGCGTGAAGATGAGCTGCATCGCCAGGTCCATCTTTCCGCCCGGGCAGACGATGGTGTTGGGGCGTGACATGAATGAGTCGTGCAGCATGGAGAGCAGGTAGGGGAAGTCGATCCCGCGGGGGTTCGCGAAGCGGATGACCAGAAACGATTCGTCCGGCGTCGGAATGAACCGCGCGATGAAGGGATTCGAGGTGTCGACTACCGGAACGCGCTGGAAGTTGATGTGCGTGCGCGAGAACTGAGGGCAGATATAGCTGACAAAGTCCGGCATGCGGCGCAGGATGGTGTCGGTGACCGCTTCCGCGGAATATCCGCGCGTCGACTTGTCGCGGTGCAGCTTCTGGATCCACTCCAGATTGACCACCGGTGTGACGCCGATCAGCAGATCGACGTGCTGCGCGACGTCGACCTCATTCGTTACCACTGCGCCGTGCAGTCCTTCGTAAAAGAGCAAATCCGTATCGCCGGGCACGTCCTCCCAGTCGGTGAACGTACCAGCCTTCTGGCCATGGCGCGCGGCCTCCGCGTCGTCGTGCAGGTACTTGCGCACCTTGCCCGAACCGGACGCAGCGTACCCCTGGAACAGCTCCGCCAGCTCCGCGAACAGGTTCGCCTGCGGGCCAAAGTGGCTGAACACGTGATCCGCCCGGGCGATTGCACCCGCCAGCTGCTCCTTCATCCCTGCGCGGTCGTAGCGGTGAAAGCTGTCGCCTTCGACGAACGCGGCTTTGAGATGCTCGCGGCGAAAGATCTGCTCGAAGGTCTTGCTGACCGAGGTGGTGCCGGCTCCCGAGGAGCCAGTGACTGCGATGATCGGATGGCGCACGGACATGGGTTATCGCCTCGGTCAGACGTGCTGGGTGAAGAGCCCCCGCGTGGCAAACAGCGGCGCGTCGAGCTCGAACTCGTTGTGGTCCCGGTGATAGCGCTCGATGCGCTCGACCTCCGAGTGCGCGCCGAACACGAAGCTGATACGCTGGTGCAGGCTCTCGGGAACGACATCGAGTAGGGGCACGTGCCCGGTGCTTGCGCGGCCTCCCGCCTGCTCGATGAGATAGCCGATGGGATTGGCCTCGTAGAGCAGCCGCAGCCGGCCGGGCTTCTGCGGATCCTTGCGGTCGCGCGGATACATGAACACGCCGCCGCGCATCAGGATGCGATGCGTCTCCGCCACCAGCGAGGCGATCCAGCGCATGTTGAAATCTTTGCCGCGCGGACCGCTCTGTCCGGCGAGGCATTCGTTCACGTAGCGGCGGACCGCAGGCTCCCAATGGCGCGAGTTGGACGCATTGATGGCGAACTCCGCGGTGGTTTCCGGCACGCGCAGATTCGGGTGTGTCAGCATGAATTCGCCGATCTCCCGATCGAGCGTGAAGCCGTTGACACCGCGCCCCGTCGTGAGCACCAGCATGGTTGCGGGCCCGTAGATCGCATACCCCGCGCACACCTGCGCCCTGCCGGGCTGCAGGAAATCCGCCCCGGTCGGCTCGCAGATCCCGTCCGGGCACTTCAGGACGGAGAAGATGCTGCCGACCGAGCCATTGACATCGATATTGGATGAGCCGTCGAGCGGATCGAAGAGCAAGAGATAACGCCCGCGCGGATAGGCATCCGGTATGGAGTACGGCAGCTCCTGCTCCTCGGATAGCATCCCCGCGAGCTGTCCGCCCCACTCGTTGGTACGCACGAAGGTCTCGTTCGCGAGCACATCGAGCTTCATCTGCGTCTCGCCCTGGACATTGACGGTCCCGGCATCGCCCAGCGCGTTCGCCAGCGCGCCCCTGCCAATCAGCATGGCAATGCGCTTGCATGCCAGACGCACGTCATTGACGAGCGCCGTGACGCTCCCGACCGGCCCGCTCACCCCCGCCGCCGCATTGAGCAGCCGCTGCTCCTCGATGAGAAACCGCGTGATGGTGCCGGTGTTGAACATACCGCTGGTAGTCATGGCCGCCGCCCCCTTCAGTCGTGTTGCTCCCGGAATACGCGACTCGCGCGGATGTCCGACTCCTCTATCGTTTGCAGGTCCTGACGTGAAATCGCGCCGCCCTTGCGCTCGAAGAGCCGGCTCGCCTGCCGGAGCCGCGCCCGGTCGAGCGCATTCCTGATCGATCTCGCATTCGCGAAGTGCGGCTGCACGCGGCGCTTCTCGATGTATTGCCGCAGCGCCTCGTCCGCCTCGCTGCTCAGCCGATACTGCATCTCCTGCAGCATCAGACCCGCAATCGCGGCCAGCTCCTCCGGCGTGTAGTCAGGAAAGTCGATGTGGTGGGCGACGCGCGAGGACATCCCCGGATTACTGCGAAAAAAGGTCTCCATCCGGTCCCTGTAGCCGGCCAGGATGACAACCAGGTCGTCGCGCTGGTTTTCCATCACCTGCAACAGGATCTCGATCGCCTCCTGGCCGTAGTCGCGTTCGTTCTCCGGACGGTAGAGGTAGTACGCCTCGTCGATGAAGAGCACTCCGCCCATCGCCCGCTTCAGCACCTCGCGCGTCTTCGGTGCGGTGTGTCCGATGTACTGTCCCACGAGGTCATCGCGGGTTACCGCGACGAGGTGGCCCTTGCGCACATAGCCGAGGCGGTGGAGGATCTCCGCCATGCGCATCGCCACCGTGGTCTTGCCCGTGCCGGGGTTGCCGGTGAAGGACATGTGCAGCGCCGGGGGACCGGAGGACAAGCCCACGGCGCGGCGCAGCTTGTCGATGAGCAGCAGCGCCGCGATGTCGCGGATGCGGCCCTTGACCGGCGCCAGCCCTACGAGCTCGCGATCGAGGTTATCCAGTACCTCCCCGACGTGCGAGTCGCGGTAGGCCGCCTCCAGGTCCAGAGGCTCACCGCCCGGCGCGGCATTCTGTCCATCCCGGGACTGCATGGGATCGACTCTGGCGTTCATGGGGGGCGCTCAATAGCGCTCTCCCTCCGGGCGCTCCGTCGCGTATGTGCGCGTCGTGTAGCGAACCGTGCGCCCCGGCCCTTCCTGCCGGACGAGATCGAATCCGGGCTCGGCGGGCGGCCGATTGATGATGAATGACAGCCGCAGCGACTCCCGCCCGCGCGTGGAATCGAACGCGTTGAGCTTGATGTAGTGGTTGGGAAATGTCCTGCGGCAGGCATTCACCTCTGTCATGACCCCCGCGGCATCGCGGACATCGAACATCGGCGTACCGAACAGCTCCCAATAGGTGTTGCGCGGATGCGGATCGTCCGTGTATTCGACGGACACCGCCCAGTTCCTGGCGAGGCAGTATTCGATCTGTTTGGCGATCTGCGCGTCGGAAAGATCGGGCAGGAAGGAGAACGTCCCTTGGGTGATTCTCATGGATGGCTCCTCAGGCGACGGCAGGCGTCGGCACAAAATCAGGCGCGTCGGTGCTCGTGTAGTTGAACGTCACCTCGCCCCAGACATCGAGCGCCGCCTTGAGAGGCGCGCAGCCCTTGGCGGCAGTGGCGAGAATATCCGGCCCTTCGTTCCAGATGTCCCTGCCCTCGTTGCGCGCGAGCACCATGGCCTCGAGCGCAACACGGTTGGCGATCGCGCCGGCGGCGATTCCCATCGGATGGCCGATCGTGCCGCCGCCGAACTGCAGCACCACGTCCTCCCCCAGATAGTGCAGCAGTTGATGCATCTGGCCGGCGTGGATGCCGCCGGAGGCGACGGGCATGACGCCGTGCAGCCCGGACCAGTCCTGCTCGAAGAAGATGCCGCGCTGCAGGTCCTGCGGGTTGCGCCCTTCCCGCAGCACGTTGTAGAAGCCCTGCACGGAGTTGGGATCGCCCTCTAGCTTGCCCACGACCGTGCCGGCATGGACGTGATCGACGCCGGCGAGGCGCATCCACTTCGAGATCACCCTGAAGGAGACACCGTGAGACTTCTGGCGGGTATAGGTGGAATGTCCCGCACGGTGCAGGTGCAGGATCATGTCGTTGCGGCGCGCCCAGCGCGACATCGACTGG
>JANWJS010000052.1 GCA_025451845.1 Steroidobacteraceae bacterium | reverse complement strand
GTGGTGCTCGTACAAGGCCCGAAATACGGGTATCGCTACATCCTCATCGACCTCAGCAAGAACGACGTCGTTTCGATCGGCAAGGTCTACGATGGCGTTGACAGTCTGCTCGAAGTGCGGCGCATCAATTATGCCGCCGGTGATGGCTTGCAGATTCCGGCCTATTTGACTTTGCCCCGCGATCGGCCGCCCCACCATCTGCCGCTCATCGTGCTGCCTCATGGAGGCCCTGTTGCGAGCGACACCGCCGAATTCGATTGGTGGTCTCAGGCGCTCGCGGACCAGGGATACGCCGTATTGCGGCCGAACTATCGCGGCTCCGATCTCAACGAGAAGTTTATCGAGGCAGGCTACGGCCAGTGGGGCCGCAAGATGCAGACGGACCTGTCCGATGGGGTCCACTATCTCGTCAAGCACGGCATCGCCGACCCGGCCAGGGTCTGCATAGTGGGAGCGAGCTATGGCGGCTACGCGGTTCTTGCCGGAGTAACGATCGACCCGGGGGTATATCGCTGTGCTGTCTCGGTGGCCGGGATTTCCGACCTTGCGCGCTTTCTGGAATGGCATGGGCGGGGCGGACTCGACGACACGGTTCTTACACGGTTCTGGGACCGCTTCTGGGGCGTCTCAAGCGCTTCGGATCCGGCGCTCGATGCCATCTCGCCCATCAAGCACATCGATGCCGTCACAGTCCCTGTTCTGCTCATCCACGGCCGCGATGACACCATCGTGCCCTACGAGCAGAGTCAGATCATGTACGACGCGCTTCGGAAGCAGAAGAAAGACGTCGAGCTGGTGACCCTCGAACACGAGGACCACAATTTGTCCCACGGCGATACCCGCACGCAAATGCTGCAAGCAACCGTCGCTTTCCTGCGCGCACACAATCCGCCGGATTGAGGGAGTCCTACGGCAAGGCATTCGGGCCGTCGGGGGGCTTCGTGGCATGCATATGCCCGAAAAGATCACCATCGCCGGAGTCGGAATGGCACTGCGGAATGGGCAGCCACAGGATGATGACGCAGTTGTCTCCCAGATCGATGATGCCGTGCGCGAGTCTTTGCACGCGATTGAGGTGATTCTCGCTCCAGCCGAACGGCGAAGAGGGTCCGTGCGTCGCGGGCATTAGCGGAAAACCGAATCGCAGCTTCGCCGGCGCGCGGGCGCGCGACTCTTGGGTTCTTACCTCACTTTGAAGAGCCGCTACCCAGTCGATGGCGTCGGGTGAGGAGTGCCGTCGCGGCTCGCCAGGAATGTTCGGCCCACCTAGCGGATGCTCCGCCACGGGGATGGGTATCAGGCGCGCGCTCGCGTGGACGCGAAGCGGCGCTTGCCGCTTCGGACGAGTAGAGGCCAAAATCATTGCGATGAGCCTCGGCTCGCTCGCGAGCCGCGGCAGGGAAGGGTGTCGCGGGCTCAACGCCAGGTACAGAGTTGCCTGCAGCAGCAGGGCCGTTGCCGCGGCAGCGGCGCGCTCAGAACGACAACGCCAACGGGTCATCGATCTTGACGTCCATTCCTCGAGGTGGACTCACACAAATATATAATATTCAATGAATTACGAAGTATTCCTCAGGTTACACCCAATGACGGGCCTGTGTCTTTTGACGGTCAGGTTGGGAGAGGGTTCCACGCGATCGCCTTGGACCTCGCGATTTTTTGCAGGCGCACTTCGATCATCGTGCTGTTGATGCTGGCGCTGCGTGATCGGGATCTCGCGGCCAGCGGAGTTGACGGAACCGGGCCTTCCGACGAATGATCCCTTTCGCAGGAAAGCTACTCCTACGTCATTTCCCCATTCTTCCGGAGGACCGATAGCGATGCGCAAGCGAAGTTTGATATCCGCGGCGGCACTCATGGCGTTCTGCGTTCCCTTTGCCGCGATGGCGCAGAAGCCCGCTTCGACGCCGACTGAGAAGGCGGCGCCGGTGGTCGTGACTGCCCCAGCGTGGCAGACCGGTGCGTACTGGACCAACGTCGATCAGGGGTTGCTCGTGGATTTCGCGAATCTCGCGCGCTACCGGACGGCGGATGCGCAGCTCGGCCCGCCTCACGCGGGCGCCGTTCGCGTGGTCTTCCTGGGTGACTCCATCACGGAGGCATGGAAGCTGGAGAACTCGTTCCCCGGCAAGCCGTACGTCAATCGTGGCATCAGTGGACAAACTACGTCGCAGATTCTGCTTCGCGTCCGCCAGGACGTCATCGATCTTCACCCCAAAGTGGTTGTGATCCTGGCAGGTACGAACGACCTTGCGGAGAATACCGGCCCCGCGACATTGACGCAGATCGAGGGCAACCTCGAATCGATGGCCCAGTTGGCCAGGGCGAATCACATCGCAGTGGTGCTCTGCTCGGTGCTGCCCACCGTGCACTACTGGTGGCATCCGCAGGTGCCGAATCCCGCACCCCGGATCGCAGCTCTAAACGGATGGCTCGCCGCTTATGCGGCGAGAGAGCATTACGTGTACGTCAACTACTACGCTGCTCTGACGGATCCCACAGGTGCCCTCAAACACGATCTGAGCCCCGACGGTGTCCATCCCTCGCCAGCCGGCTACGCCATCATGGCGCCCCTGGCGCAAGCGGGAATCGACCACGCGCTGCATGAAAGATAGCGTTGGTTAGGTTTGGCCGGGCGCTGCCGGAGCGGTCTTGGAGCCCTCAATGAAACCATACAGCGCCAGGCTGAATCCCAGATGCGGATCGAGAAGATTCGCACAATTCTTGATCAGCACCGCCGTGGCGACCGCCGCCGACTCGGCTGCCTCGCCATCACTCAAACCATATTTCTCGCGAATTGCAGCGAACTGCTCTTCTAGAGCATCCTGAGCCTGCAGAAACGATGCTTTCAGACGTTTTGCCGAATCATGAGAGGCAGAGAGCTTGGATTTATCGAGCGTCACTCCAATGCTCTGGAGCACCTCGCCCAGCAGCTGGATGAGTCGCGGTCCCTGCTGATGCGGCTGCTCCGAAAGCGCGGCGCTGCCAGGCTGAGTTGCGGTCGGAGAAAGTCCAAACGAGCGCAACAGGAACGTGCCTGCTAAGCGCGCGACTCCCCCGATGACGGTCTCAGCAGGAAAGGTCCCGCCTTGATCGAAAGCCTGCATGGCCGTCGTGCCGAATTCGCTCGCGGCGTTGAGCTGCGCCTGACTGATTGCCACATCGCAGATGATACGCGCCTGGACGCGCGGGTGATCATCGTGAGAGTCTTGCGCTGACGAGAGTTCCGACAGGGGGGGCCCGCAGACCGCGGCGGATCGACGAGTGTCCTTTTGGTCGCGCAAGACGATCGAAATGTGTACCGCCGAGGCGTACGGCGAGGACGGACCTCGCTTGCGTCGCTCCCTCGGGGCAGTGGGTCTCACGGCATTTGGCGTGGGTTGCACGATCGGCGCAGGCATCTTCTCCCTGACTGGTGACGTTGCGGCTCATCAGGCCGGACCAGCCGTCTCGCTCTCTTTTTTGCTCTCGAGCATCGCCTGTTTCTTCGCCGGGCTTTGCTATGCCGAGTTTGCGGCGATGGTGCCGATCTCCGGCAGCGCCTATTCCTACTCCTTCGTGACGCTCGGCGAGGGCATCGCCTGGATCATAGGCTGGAGCCTGGTGCTCGAGTGGCTGTTCTCCGCATCCGTCGTTGCGATCAGCTGGTCCGGTTATACGAGCGCAGCGCTCAAGGACATCGGATTTCCGCTGCCCGCCATGCTGACCCATGGTCCCTTCACCCTCAGTGCCTCCGGACATTGGATACCGAGCGGAGCGTGGTTCGACATGCCGGCGGTACTCGTGGTGGTGGCCTGTACCGCACTGGCTCTTGCCGGCACCCGCACATCGGCGGCCGTCAATACCGTGATCGTCGTGGCAAAGCTGATCGCGCTCGTGCTGATCATCCTCATTGGAGCCCGGCATGTTCATCCGGAAAATTGGCAGCCGTTCATCCCTCGGAACGAGGGCGGCTTTGGCCATTTCGGCTGGTCGGGTGTCGCCCGTGCGGCAGGCACACTGTTCTTCGCCTATATCGGATTCGATGGCGTGTCGACACTCGCGGAGGAGGCCCGTAATCCGCAGCGCACTGTGCCCTGGAGTCTTTTTGCCTCACTGCTGATCTGCACGGTGCTCTACGTCAGTGTGAGCATCGTCGTGACCGGATTGGCCCACTACCGCTCACTCGGGGTCGCCGATCCGCTCTATTTCGCACTGTCCAGGGCAGGGGTGTCGCTGGGGTATCTGCGCGGATTGGTCGCAGTCGTCGCGATTGCCGGGCTGCTGTCCGTGGTACTGGCCAGCATCGTCGGCCAGGTTCGGATCTTCTACTCGATGGCTCGTGACGGACTCCTGCCTCCGGCTTTTGGGAGGCTGAGTCCCTCTGCCGGGATCCCCTTCCTGTCCACGATCATCACCGGCACCGCCGCGACTGTCATGGCCGGACTGTTGCCGCTCGAGCTGCTCGGGGAGCTCATCTCCATCGGTACCTTGCTGGCATTTGCGATGGTGTGTGCGGGCGTAGTGATCCTTCGCCGTATCGCACCCGATGCCCGGCGACCGTTCCGCACGCCATGGGTGCCGGTGGTTCCGGCACTCGGTTTCCTCAGTTGTCTGGCGTTGATGCTCAGCCTCCCTGCCGGCACGTGGATTCGGCTTGCGGTGTGGACAGGGCTGGGTTTGGTCATCTACGCGCTGTACGGCCGGCATCACTCCAGGCTCAGCGCGGCAGGCTCTCGCAAAACCGCCGAATCCGAGCGCACGCTGCCTCGATCGTCGCCTCCTCCGTAGCGAAGCAGATGCGCACGAAGCTGCTGGTTCGCTTCCCGAACGCAGCCCCGTCCATCACCGATACCCGCTCCCGCTCGTACAGCGCGCGTGCAAATTCAGCTGCCGAGAGGCCTGTATCTGACACGTCTATCAACATGAACATGCCGGCCTCCGGCGCCGTGGGACGGAGGCCCTGGATGCCCCGAAGGCCAGCCAGGAGCCGGTCGCGACGCGCGCTGCAGAACTCGCGGATGCGCTGCTCCGCCTCGCCTGCGACGGACAATGCCGCTATGGCAGCTTCCTGTATGAAACCCGGCAATCCGAAGAGCATGCACATGGCGAGCGCCTCGGCATGCTTCGCAAGCTCACGCGGTCCGACGAGCCATCCCGCCCGCAACCCCGGCATGGAGTGGGACTTCGAGAGGCTGCCGATGGTGAGAACGCGCTCGGGCAGCGTAGCGGCAAGGCTCGGAACACGGCCACCCGGCGCGAGTCCCGCATACACCTCATCCGAGATCACCCACAGATCATGGTGCCGGGCGATCTCGCCGATCGCGTTCAGCTCGGCCTGATTGATGATCACGCCGCTTGGGTTGGCGGGGGTCGCCCAAAGGATGGCGCGCGTCCGGGGCGTGACCAGGGACTCGATCTCGCCGATATCCGGGCGAAAGCCCGGGCCTGTCGCAGCCCGAACCATCCGCGCGCCGGAAACTTCGATGGTCGCTGGATAGGTTGCGTACATCGGATCCAATGTGATGACCTCATCGCCTGGGCCTGCGACGCACATTGAAGCCACGAATAGCGCATTCTGTGCGCCAGCGAGATACACCACATTTTCGGCCGACACCGCTTGTCCCGCGCGGGCGGTGTGCAGTCCCGCGATCGCCTCGAGGAGCGGGAGGCGGCCGGATGCCGGTGTGTAACGAAGATCGCCGCCTCGCAACCGTTCGACAGCCCGGTCGATGACCGCGGGAGGAGATTCGAGCGCGGGATCCCCGATACTCAGAACAATGACGTCCTCGCCGCGGCCGCGCGCCGCTACCGC
>JANWJS010000051.1 GCA_025451845.1 Steroidobacteraceae bacterium | reverse complement strand
CGTGCTCGAGCGTCGGGGTGTGACCCCAGACACTGCGCTCGGCCGCGCACAGGCGCCGGGTAGGCCCCCCTCAGTACGCTCAGGGACAAGTGAAGCACTCCTTATCTCCCGCCAAAGAGCTACGATTGTCATCGGCTCGTACACACCTGCCGACCAGGCGCTGAGGAGGCGATCATGAGCGATCTCTACAGTGAAGCGCATCGTCGTCTTCAGGATGGGAAGGGAACTCGCGCCTTGGCCGACCGGCTCGAGTCCCTGTCGCACGCCGAATTCGACGACCGCGACCGGTCCTTCATCGAAGCGGCCGCGATGTTCTTTCTGGCCACGGTCGATCACAAGGGCACGCCCACCGTGTCGTACAAAGGCGGCGCGCCCGGGTTTGTCCGCATCATGGGCCCAGGCGAGTTGGTATTCCCAATCTATGACGGTAATGGGATGTTTCTGTCGCTCGGTAACATTGCGGGCTCGGCAAATGTGGGAATGCTGTTCATCGACTTCGAGTCGCCGCGCCGTCTCCGGGTCCAGGGGAGCGCTCGAATCGTAGAATCTGACGCGTTGCTTCGAGTGTATCCCGGCGCGCAATACCTGGTCGCTGTCGCTGCGGAGCAGATATTCGTCAACTGTGGAAGATACATTCACAAACTGAGCAGCCGCACCTTGTCACCCCACGTTCCGAACGAATCTGGAAAGCAGCCCTTTCCTCAGTGGAAGCGCGTTGACATTCTCGCTGAGACCCTCTCGGACGCTGACAAGCGCAGGGTGGCGCGTGCTGGCGGTGCAATCCCTGTCGATGCGTATCGAGGGGAGGACTCACCGGATCCCGGCTCGACTCTCGATTGAACAGGCTTTGCGATGGCCTGACAGTCCCGAGCTCCTCTTCACTGGCACGGGGTTCTCGGCGAACTCTTGCACTTAGCTGCTGCGCATTCGGATAAACACTGTTTGCTCGCCTTCTGAGGCGGCCGAAGCCTTCCCCTATGCGGGCAATAGGGTCGTCACGATGGGTCGGTGCGCACAAGCGCACAGTCCTGTAACCTTGCGATGAGGCCGGTATCGCCCGGCCGCGACGGAAAAGCCCGATGACGAGAAACGCCGCCTTCGCACTGATCTTTCTCTTGCCCGCCATTGCTAACGCGCTGGGCGCCGCACCGGCGCTCGCCCTCAACGACAAGGGCTATTTTGCCCAGCCGGGCCTGGACGTCATGGTGTTCTCCGACTACTACCCGGACGGGCACCAGACCGGCGTCACCATCGTCCAGCACGGCACTCGCGTGGCGGCGAACGGCGATTTGAGGCTCGAAGCAGTGCCCGGCCAGTGGTCTCCGATGCCTGCCACCATGAAGCGACTGATCGACCGCGCGCATCAGACCATCACCGAGACGCTGTCCTATCCCGATCCCGCCAAGGACCGCACCGGGTTCAATCCGATTGATTATCCGGATCTGCATTTCACCTATCACATCAGCGTCTCCCCCGCAGCGGGCAACAGCTTCAAGGTTCGCGTTGATCTCGACAAGCCCTTACCGAAGGCTTGGATCGGTCGGGTGGGGTTCAATCTGGAGCTCTTTCCGGGACTGCTGTTCGGCAAGACCTTCCTAATGGGCGATCAAAGCGGCATTTTTCCGCGCCAGCCCGAGGGGCCGCTCCAGGTGTCACACGGTGAGCTCATGGCCGAGCCGATGGCGACGGGCAAAACGCTGGTCGTCGCAGCAGACACGCCCTTGCAGCAGCTGACCATCCATGCCGACAAGGGACGACTCGAGCTCATCGACGGCCGCATCAACTTCAACAATGGCTGGTACATCGTGCGCACGCTGGTCCCGGAGGGTGCAAGCAAGGACGCCATCGAATGGACGGTGACACCCAATGTCGTGCCCGGCTGGCATTACAAACCCGTCCTGCAAGTCTCCCAGCTCGGCTATGCCCCCGCCCAGCCCAAGCGTCTCGTGATAGAACAGGACGCGCGCGACGCCACGCCCAGTCCCGTCACGCTCTACCGGATTACCCACACCGGCCTCGAGCAGGTGACACAGGGAATGCCGCAGATATGGCCGGGTCACTTCCTGCGCTACACCTATCTCACCTACGATTTCACCGGTATTGAGGCGCCCGGCATGTATGAGTTCGGCTATCGCGGCGAGCTCTCGCATCCCTTCAAGATCGGCGATCACGTCTTCGGCCGCTGGGCTTGGGAACCGACGATCGCCGATTTTCTGCCGGTCCAGATGTGTCACATGTTGGTGCGCGATAAATACCGCGTCTGGCATGGCCTCGACCATCAGGACGATGCGCTGATGGCGCCTCCCGGAAATCACTTCGACGGGTATTCCGAAGGCCCTGACAATTTCACGCACTACAAGCCCTATCAGCACGTGCCGGGCCTCAACGCCGGCGGCTGGCACGACGCAGGCGATTACGATTTGCGCATCGAATCGCAGATGGGGACGGTATGGGCTCTCTCGAAGATGGTGAGCGAGTTCAGCTTTTACTATGACGGCACCACGATCGACGAGCAAAAGAAGATCGCGCTGATCCATGTCCCCGACGGGAATAACGACGCGCTACAGCAGATCGAGCACGGGTTGCTTTCCGTGCTGGGCGGCTATCATGCGCTCGGCCGACTCTATCGCGGCATCCAGGAAGCCACCCTCGAGCAATATACGCTCTTGGGTGACATCTCCACCGATACTGACGGGCTGACTTACGATGCGGATCTCAAGCCCGATCAGAAGATGCTCACCCGTTCGGGCAAGCGCGACGATCGTCTCGTTTTCACGGAGGACAATCCCGACCGCTCGCTCAATGCGGCGGCCGGACTGGCTGCTGCGTCGGTGGCCTTGCGCAAATTCGACCCGAAAATGTCGGCCGACGCGCTTGCCGCGGCCAACGCGATCATGGAACAGAACTATGCGCGCGGCACCGTCGCGCCCAAGGTCTTCGTGCTGAGCGAGCTTTATCTCGCCTCCGGCAATCGGGCGCTGTTGCGCAAGCTGCTCGACCTCAAGGAACAGATCGTGGCCCAGATCGGCGAGGCCGGCTGGCCTCTCGGAGAAGTGATCGGCGACATCCACGATAAGGCGTTCCTGCGCGATGTCGGCCAGGCGGTGAGGCGCTATCAGGAGAAACTGCGCACCGCGGCTCGCAACAATCCCTACGGCGTGCCTTACAGCCCAGACATCTGGGGCGCCGGCTGGACCATCGAGACGTTCGGTGTCCAGCAGTACTTCTTCCACAAGGGCTGGCCGCAATATACTGAACTCGACGGCGAGCTCAACGCGCTCGAGTTCGTCCTGGGCGTCCATCCCGGCAGGAACACTGAATCTTTCGTTTCGGGAGTAGGCGCGCGCTCGGCGACGGTGGCCTATGGTGCCAACCGTGCGGATTGGAGCTATATCCCCGGCGGAGTCATCTCGGGCACGGCCTTGATCCGTCCCGATCTACCGGAATTGAAAGTCTGGCCGTATTTCTGGCAGCAGTCCGAATACGTGATGGGCGGCGGCGCCACCGACTACATGTTCCTGGCGCTGGCGGCCAACCAACTTTACGGTGGCTAGCTCACGAAGCCCAGGGCGGGGACGGGAGCTTGCGGGGTACCGCCTCGAGAATCTCGGCGACCAGGACCCCCTTTGATGACGGGCGTCCGTCACGCGACTCCCGCACCGCATCGCGCTCAGGAATTGAGTGTGACAACCGCGATCGGATTCCAGTTTCGCGGATGGCGCGCCTCTCGCCGAGGGTGACGCGCCCTAACGTGCAGGTAGAGCGCGTGGAGATTCGCGTGTGTCAATGCCGGACGTAAGCCACTCAGCTCTGGCGCGCCAAAGTTGTGAGGTCTCAGCCGGCCGTGTGCCGGATCATCTGGCGCGGTGAGACCAGTGGTCGGGCAACTGCGGTAGGGCAGGATTGGCGTTGCGGGCCAGCTGCAGCGCCTGCTGTGCGAACCATGCGCCGGCCGCCGGATCGGTGAATACCGAGTCCGTCTCGAGGCTCCACAGCGGATCGAAGGTCTGGTAGGTGGAACTCGGCGGGCTGCTCACCGGCCAGCCTTGGATGGCGGGCGTGTCACTCGAATCGTCCCAAGCGCGCACGCCGCCGGCGGCATCGCATTGTCCGTCCGATTGGCCGGGGGTCTTCACCCAAAGATAAGCATCGAGCAGCGGCGAGACAGCGGCGGTGTCGGCCGTCGGCAGGATGCCGGTGCCCGATGCCGGCGGATTGCACCAGTTGCCGCCGACCAGTGTGGCGATGGTGCTTGCGGGAACGTACTGATTCCAGGTGTAGGTGCCCTGCGTCATCGTAACGAGAGGGTCCGACGGCTGATTGTCGGGAGCCACAGAGTAGGACTGCATGGAGTTCGGGCCTTGTCCGTTGCGGCTGGTGTCGATTACGAAGTGAGTGGTGGCCGCAAAACTGCCCAGCATGCTGGCGTATCTCGTATCGATGCCGGAGGTATTCAGATCCAGGTCGGCGGCAGTCCCGCTCCACGTGCCGAAATTCAGCAGCGCGGTTCCGTTCCAGTTGGTGGCGGGGCCCCCGTTCCAATACTGGTTGGGGCAGTCACCGGCCAGGTTGGTATCGTCTGGATTCACCACCGTGCCATACGCGATGCAGTCGGAAACCCAGGTACCGTAGAACACATTGTTGGACGCGTACTGATAGTTGGAGACGTCCAGGAAGAATCCCTGTGCCTGCTGCACGCCGGCCGCGAGCAGGCGTTGGGCGATGGTGCCGACCGATTGCCAGGCACTGTGCCCGGCATCGACGTACACGCTGGCGTTCGGATCCTTCTCGAGCACGTTCACCCCGTAGGCAACGTCCGCTTCGCGGGTGGCATCGGTGATCAGCGGATTCGCGGACTGATACGCGGCGCCGCAGCCACTCGGCAGGTTGGCGAGGGCGTCGGGCTCGAGGATGACCACCGCCTTGCCGTGCCGCAGGCCACGAGCGAGCGACTCGATCCACTGCTCATACTCCGCGTCGCTCGGCGCGCCGCCGGCAGAGTACTGGGAGCAGTCGCGGCCCGGGATGTTGTACGCCACGAAGATCGGCACGGCTCGCTGCCAACGGGCGGCAAGTAAGGTCTCGGAGACCTTACGCTCGACCTCGTGGTTGGCTTCGAGCGATCCGCGCGCGCCCTGCGCTGCCTGCGCGCTGGTCTCGCCGGTAAGCCACACCGCCTGGGGAACGGACTCCATGCTCAGAATCAACTTCGCGTCCGCGACATCGCCTCTCCTCCAAAGCTGCAATGCCTCTTGAACCGACCCGTCGGCGGGCGGAGGAACGTAGAAGTGAGTGTTGGCCGGCAGTGTGTGCCCTGCCGTCGGAGCAGCTGCCGCCATCTGCGCGGAGGTCAGGCCAACACCGAGGACGACTGCCGCGACGAGAGCGGCTCGGCGCAGATCAGGATTCTGACGCTTCATGGTTCTCTCCCCTGGGCGAGCGCTCGATGGCGCTTCATGGCTGCACGATACGGAGTTATGACAGCGCTATCAAGCCCGTGCCCCCTCGACAGCCCCTTGGCCTCTCAAATGGACCATAACTCACTGTTTTGCAAAGGGACTGGTTCGCCTCAGCCGGTGCAGTGGGAGTCTTGAGAGCGGTAACATTCTGCTTCGCGGCCGCACGGGACGCGTAGTCCGCACTCAGCGGGAAGCGCAAGCGGTTGCACCCCGTCGGGCCGTCAGGCCGACCGGCAGCTCAGCAGGAAGATCACGGAGCGCCCGCAGGGCTTCGGGGCAGCTCAAGAACGAGGCTTGCCGGCGATTTCGGCGGCCTGTGGCGCCGCGGCCAATAATCGGGATGCCTCGACGGGATTGGATATTGTGGCCGAAAGCGAAGAAATTCTGGTCTGCGGACGCTTGCGTGAACCCACTGACCGCGTGCGGCGCGCCGCGGAACTCAGACGGCGGCCGATGCGCGCCGCGCAGAACGAAGCCGCTGCTCGTTTTGCACGTCGACCAGCGTGAGCTGCGTAGCGGTAGCGATCGCGATTAGAACGGGATGGTTGGGGTTAGAGGGCATGGTCAGGCGATGCACGTTTTCCCAAGCCCGAATCCGAAGATCTGCGGAGCTCGAGGGGGAACACTGCGCCTCGAGCTCCATACGCTTCAGTTCGGCACGTTCGCGCTCTTCGAGCGCGCGACGCCGTTGGTAATCGGAAGCGATGTCAGCGCCGGTGGTTATGAATCGCTCATCTTCGGCTACTGGCCAAGTCATCACATTCATGCGCGGATCCCCTGGTGGTGACGGAGACTACGCGAGCAAGCCTGCACTCGCGCATGAAACCTCGGACATCGAAGGTAATCCCGGCGCAAAGCGCCGGGATTAGGGTTTACTCAGTACCGGGAACCGCCGCCGCCCGAACGCGGCTTGTCCTGCGCTTCGTTGATCCTGAGGGTGCGGCCGTCATAATCCTTGCCGTTCAGAGCCTGCATCGCCCGGGAGGCGTCCGCGCTCGACATCTCGACGAACCCGAAGCCACGGGGCCGGCCCGTGTCGCGATCGTTGATCAATGAGAGCTTCTCGACGGTGCCGTGCGGAGCGAAGAGATTGCGTACCCCTTCCTCGGTGGCCGTGAAGGGAAGATTGCCGACATATAACTTGGTCATAGAGATCTCGCAGAAAAAAAAATGAGAGACGCCGGCGCGCAAAACGCGACGCTGCAGCGGTTCGGGAGACTTTTGAGATGGCGCGTTGGCCTGTGCAGAATGCGCCGGAGCGGCGCGAGGCCAAGGAGACAAGGCGAAAGGATCACGAGCTTGGGCAGTATAGCACGATCCCCCACGTAGTGGCGACGGCGATCCTGCCAGTGCTCACCGATGCGGCTGGCCCATGCGTGTACCGCCCTGATCTGCCCGCCGCCGCGTGGGATCGTCGCGCCGAAATCATCGCACCTGGTGCCAGGGGGCATCCCTCTCAGCCAAAGAGACTCAAGGAGGTGAGCCTCGCCCTTCCCGGGCCGCCCTTCTTCGGGACAGTCAATCACCGCAGAGGGGTGGCCTGGCGGACGTCCTGCCGGCGTCAGATGCCACGCCGGCCGGCTTTACTCAGGATTGCCTGCTCTCCGAGCGGCAGATGCTCGACCGGTCCCACAGCTGGCCATCGTCTCGCAGCGCTCTCAAAGCCTAGGTACGCAACCCGGGTGGGCCGGTCGAGCTTCGCGAGAATCCGCGTCGGCCATGAGCACTCGCTTGCCCGAATGGTCAGAACGCTACGACCCTGCTTCGCCGGACGCCCCCGAACCTTTCAGTTGCCACAGCGTCGCGTAGTTCATGATGGGGCGCTCGAACGTCGCACCCTTTGCAACGAATGGCTTTCCCAGTTCCAGCATCGGCTGGAACGTGTCCAACTGCTTGGCGGCTTCGAGGCTGATCCAAAGGCTAACATTCGTCAGCGAAGATGTCGCCTCATCCGCACCGAAGTAGTAAGCCAACAATCCCGGCATGGCCTCTATACCGGGACGCAGGACGAGATCGGCCTCCACCGCCATTTGCCGGAGCTCGGCAAAGCGCTCAGGTGCACACCGCAGAATCGACACGCGGACCACTGGCGTCATGCACGGCATCCTCTTTGTCGTTCGGGTCGCGCGACACTCTCGCAGTGCATCGCTTCGCTCACAAGCGCAGTCCCAGCGCCGGTCAGCGTCCCAAGCGAGCATGCACTTCATTTCTGCGTTCTTGGAGCAGAATGCTCACGTCGTTGTAGTAACGCTCGAGCAGGACCCCGATGAGTTCATGTTCTGTCTGCATGGTGCGTCAGTGAACCAGCATCAGATCGCAGTCAACCGGATGAACCTCTGTACCGAGCGGTAAGTCTGACAGGCATCTTCCTTTCGTCTTCGATGGAAGCGTCGCCATCTACGACGTCTCGACCGAGCCACGCCGAGCACTTTCTCTTGCAGATCTGCGGCGTCTATTTTCCGCTGCGGCTCGTGGCGCCGAGGAGCAGGGTAAGGCAACAAACCTATCGCCGCCGCCGCCGCGGTTCGGCTTGCGCCTCCGAAATAACCCATCGACGGAACGCCATGAGATCCGGTTCCCCCGCCCGGTTCTTCGCACACACGACGTAATAGGCAAAGTCCGTCACGAGCGAGAGCTCAAATGGCCGAATCAAGCGGCCGGCTGCGAGGTGATCGAGCGCGAGCGCTCTGCTCCCGAGCGCAACCCCCTGTCCGCCTAGCGCAGCCTGGATAACCAGGGCGCCGTCCGAGAGTCTCAGCCCCTTATTCACATCGATACCCGTGACGCCAGCGGCGCGCAGCCACTCCGACCAGCCTGGCCAGTGTCCCGTTTCGGGAGTCCACTGCGTGTGAATTAGTGGGAAGGCTCGCAGGTCACCAGGACTTCTTAGCGGACGTCGTCCGTTGAGCATCCGTGGGCTGTACACGGGAAATATCTCGTCGTCAAAAAGGCGCTCAGAAACGACACCGGGGTAGATGCCGGAGCCGTAGCGAACGCCGAGGTCGACCCGGGAACGCTCCAGGTCGACCAACTCCACGGAAGGATGCAGAAGGACATCGATGCCCGGGTGCTGCTCGCGAAATCGATGCAGCCGCGGCACCAGCCACTCGGCGGAAAGGGAGGGCACTGCACTCACAGTCAGAATGCGGTGCCCGGCCGAAGTCATTGCATCAACCGCGGCCGACAAGTGGTCGAAACCACTGCGTAGCGCTTCGAGACCGGCCGCTCCGTCCGGCGTAAGGCTGTAACCGCGGCTGTGCCTGCGAAGGAGTTTTCGTCCCACGAAGCCCTCCAGCGCCTTGACCTGTTGAATGACAGCCGCCGCTGTGACGTGCAGCTCCTCCGCCGCTGCACGAAACGTCTCATGCCGGGCGACCACCTCGAAGGCACGCAGTGAGCTGAGCGGCGGCAATTTTCGTGGCATCGTGGAGCAGTAGATTTTCTAACGATGGATCGAAGAAAAGATGACTCACGCTGCGAAATGGACGAAGTCTACCATCTGGCAACGATCGCTCCCAAATGCGCCTACAGCGCAAGTGAGACCGTATGTGCGGGTTAACGGAAACTCGAGAGAGGCGGCAGATAGACTGCTCTAAAAGCACTGCCACACGAGCGCGAAAAGACGCAGGCATACCAAAGAAGGACTCATGGATGGCAGCGTGCACCGCAATCGCTCTACTGCTCGGCCTTCCAGCTGTTTTGCTCATCGATGATGCCGATCAAGCAGGCCAGCCGAGCGACGGGGCACTCGCGGCCAACTTTTTCTCTCACGAGGCGAGATTTGAAGAGCTCCTGCAAATGCTCACCACGGATCACGCAGGCCTAGCCGCCACAGGGCAGACCCGCATCGACTTCGCAACCCTTGCGAGACTCGCCACGAAGGAGCCCCGCTTCGCAAGGTATGCAGGTGTCCTGCAGCAGATCTCGGTGGAAGGCCTCCGCTACTTCCCGCACTCTGGGAAACTCGTCCTCGTGCCCTATGGCGAGGAGAGTCTGGAGCGACCCTCAAAGTCCTACCTTTACCTGCCTCATGCGCAACCGCAATCCTTGGATCAGTATCACGGGTACACTTGGCGCGGGCCCGGCGTGTACGTCCTCACAGGCGACCGTCCGCTACACGGCTCATGGTTCATACACCAGGACATGACGATGGAAATCGCAATTGTCCCTTACTGACGCGGGCGGCAGCAGGCGCCAGCGTTCCCGACATACCGAAGGTCACGACACCCGCGATGCAAGTGACTAACGGTACCAGGGCCCCTGCGACGCGTACCGGAATATCAGTTGTCCTGGTACCGGTATTCGCCCTGCTCGTGGGCATGATCTCGGTCCAGTCGGGAGCGTCGATCGCAAAAACGATGTTCCCGCTCGCGGGCCCGTTGGGAACTGTGGCCCTGCGGGTCGGGTTCGGGACGCTGATCCTCTGCGCTGCCCTTCGCCCGTGGCGCGTGCGCGTACCCGCCCGTTCCCGGCTTCCAATCGCCGTCTATGGAGTCGCGCTTGGCATCATGAATATGTGCTTTTACCAGGCACTGAGCAGACTGCCGCTGGGAGTGGCCGTCGCACTGGAGTTTACCGGACCGCTGGCTGTCGCCATTCTCTTCTCCCGCCGTCCGATCGATTTCCTCTGGGTGCTGCTCGCCGTAGCGGGCCTCTCCCTTCTACTGCCGGTCTTGCACCTCCACGGCGCTATCGATCCGACCGGTGCGCTATACGCGCTGGGGGCCGGCGGCTGTTGGGCCGTTTATATTGTTGCAGGACAGAAAGCAGGCATCTCCCACGGAGCCCAGAGCGTGGCGCTCGGCAGTTTGATTTCGGCAGTTCTGATCCTTCCGGTTGGAATACTAAACGCCCCGCCGACGCTCTTCTCGGCATCGATCGTGTTGCCGGGCATCGCCGTTGCCATCCTATCCACCGCCCTTCCGTATCTCTTGGACATGGTGGCGCTCACTCGTCTTCCGACACGAATCTTCGGTGTGCTCATGAGCATCGAGCCGGCGATCGGCGCGCTGGCGGGCCTGCTCTTCCTGGGCGAGAAGCTATCGGCGTCCCAATGGATCGCGATCACACTGATCATCCTGGCGTCCATTGGAGTTACGGCGGGTGGCGAGCAGAAAATATCCGCTCCAATTCCCGACTGACGGAGCTACCGAACACCTCTCGGGAGGCTGAGCGAGATCCAGCGAGGCGACGTGCTAAGCTCGATCGATACCAGAGGACGCAGGACCGGCGATGAAGAACGATCGATTGACGCCATTGCTCGCGCAGCGAGCGTGGCTGCTCGCCGATGGAGCGATGGGAAGCAATCTGTTCGCGCGCGGGTTGACGAGCGGAGAAGCGCCCGAGCTCTGGAACACGGAGCATCCCCAACGGATCCAGGAGCTCCAGCGTAGCTTCATCGAAGCCGGTGCCGACATCATCCTGACCAATAGTTTCGGCGGTAACCGGCATCGTTTGAAATTGCACAAGGCCGAAGAGCGAGTCGCGGAGCTCAACGAAGCCGCGGCGGGGCTCGCTCGCGCCGAGGCGGACCGGGCCGGCCGCATCGTCCTCGTTGGCGGCAGCATGGGACCCACCGGAGAGATCCTGGAACCGCTTGGACCGCTTGCGGCGGCTGAGGCAAGTGAGTCCTTCGCGGAGCAGGCGGCCGCGCTCGCCCGAGGCGGTGCCGACATCCTGTGGATCGAGACGATGTCCTCGACCGAAGAAACCGAAGCGGCGATCGAAGGGGCGCACCGGACGGGGCTTCCGATTGTCACGACCCTGAGCTTCGATACCAACGGCAGGACGATGATGGGCATCACACCCGCCGAGCTCGCCGGTCTTTCCCAGAAACATCGTTTGGCAGGCTGCGGCAGCAATTGCGGCGTGGGTGCGGCGGAATTGGTTGCGTCGATCGCCAACCTCGCAACGGCAGCCGATCCGGCGACGGTCCTGGTCGCGAAGGCGAACTGCGGAATACCGCAATACGTCGACGGGGCCATCCGCTTCAATGGAACGCCCGAACTCATGGCCGAGTACGCTCGCCTCGCGCTCGACGCCGGTGCGCGGATCATCGGTGGATGCTGCGGGACCACGCCGGAGCATCTGCGCGCGATGCGCCAAGCGCTCCAGGTGCACGTTCGCAGGCCCAAGCCCTCGATCCAGGCGATCGAGGCGCGGCTCGGGGCCTTATCGGCGGGAGCCACGGCGCAGCTGCGCGGCGAGATGGATCGTCAAGCCGGTGCCGCGCCCGGCGCGGCCCAACGCAGGCCCTCGCGCCGTCGGCCGACTCACGGGGAGCGCTGAGGATCTCTGGGCAATGGGCTCAGTCGTCGAGGCCCAGCCCTTGCAGGATTCTCGGCGCATGCTTCTCGACTCGAGCCGCGCGAGTGGCCGACTGTTTCGCCCCGGCGAAATGCAGCAGATAGCCCTTTTGCCTCCCAGGGGTAAGAGCCCGGAAAGCTTCGGCCAGCGCGGGGTCAGCGTCCAAACGCCTTTGAAACTCCTCCGGCACATCGAATTGTCCCGCGCTTTTCATCGCCACCTTCGCGCCGGACTTTTCAAGGGCAATGGCCTCTCTGATATAGGCCGCAACCGCCGTTCTCTGCTTCTTGATATCCGCAAGCGACGTGAACCTGATTTGCCTCGTGGCCTGCACGTTCTTGGTCTGCTGAATGAGGATGCCCTTGGGGTCTTGCAGCAAAGCGCCCTTCATGAAAAGTAAAGCGCAATAGTCCTTGAAGCCGTGAATCAAAACCACATTGCTACCTTTGAAATCGTAGCAAGCCTGGCCCCATTTCAGTTCTTCCTTGAGTCCTGAGGCAAGGCAGAGCTGCCGAAGAGCGGCATATTCAGCGCTCCAGCGCTTCTCCTTGCCATGCATCTTACTGACGAGCGGATTCAT
>JANWJS010000050.1 GCA_025451845.1 Steroidobacteraceae bacterium | reverse complement strand
TGGCGGAGAGGGTGGGATTCGAACCCACGTGCCGGTTTTACCCGACCATCCGATTTCGAGTCGGCGCCGTTATGACCGCTTCGGTACCTCTCCGTCCCTGCCCAAAATCCCTTGGAGACGCCTCATTATGGTGAATGGGCGTGCGCGGTGGGACCCGGGGTCGTGAGCTGGTATTCTAGCCCAAGCATTTGAGGCCAGTGGGGATTTGCATTGACGCTCAGAGGCGCCCGTAGGTATCTCCGACCGGCGACAGGCAGGGTGGCTATCGCAGCAGCCGCCATGGCGCTCCTGGCGAGCTGCGCCCAGGCCCCTTCCGCCCTACAGCAGATCCGCGCCCGCGGTGAGCTGCGGGTGGTCACCCTGAATCTGCCCACCTGCTACTACCTTGGCGCTCAAGGACCCGAGGGTCTGGAGTACGACCTCGCCAGCCGGTTTGCCGCCCAGCTCGGCGTTCGCCTCAAGATCTACACCGTCCCCAATGAGGCCGGCATCCGCTCGGAGCTTGCCTCTGGCCATGCCGACATCGCGGCGGCGCAGCTCACCGATGCCGCCTCCTGGTGGCGAGCCGGGCAGGCCGCTGCCCCCTATGCGCAGATTCCGCAGTTGGTGGTCTACCGCCGGGATGAGCCACAGCCGCGCGACACCCTGCAGCTCGAGAGCGCGCGGCTCGCCGTTCGGGCGGGCAGCCCCCAGGAGCAACTGCTGGCGAGAATGAGGCAGATCCTGGCGCCGCACCTCACCTGGGTGGAGACCGCACCGAGCTCCGCGGACCCGCTCGAGGACGTGGATTCCGGTCAGGCGCGCTATGCGATCGTCGACGCCCGGACCTACTCGTATGCCCATCACCTCTATCCCGACATCAGAGTGGGCTTCACCCTCCCGGAGAAGCGCCCGATCCAGTGGATCGTGCGCCGCGGGCAGACCGACGTCCTCCAGGCAGTGAATTCATTCTTCCACGTCGAGGAGACTTCTGCCGACCTCGCCCATCTCATGCAGAGAGACTCGGGGGATGCGAGCTCGTTCCAGTACGAAGAGCTGCGCCTTTTCCAGGTCTCCCTGACACAGCGCCTGCCGCACTATCGCGCCTGGTTCGAGCAGGCCGCCGCCCAGTACGGCCTCGACTGGCGGCTGCTCGCCGCCATCGGCTTTCAGGAATCGCGCTGGGACCCGCAGGCGAGCTCGCCCAATGGCGCCGTCGGCGTCATGATGCTGACTTCCAACACCGCGCAGGCGATGGACATCAAAAACCGCGCGGACCCCCGGCAAAGCATCTTCGCCGGAGCGCGCTACCTCGCCGAGGTGCGCAGCATGGTTCCGACCCACATCCCGGAGCCTGACCGAACCTGGTTCACGCTTGCGGCTTACAACGTTGGCTTCGGGCATGTTGAGGATGCGCGAATCATCGCGCAGACGCTCGGCAAGAACCCCGACTCCTGGGCAGATGTCAGCAAAGAGCTGCCGAAGCTCGCCGAGCCGCGGTGGTTCACGCGCGCCAAGTGCGGCTACGCGCAGGGGTGGCAGCCGGTCGAGTACGTCGAGCATGTGCGCCAGTTCATGCAGCTGCTCGAATGGCAACCCGACGACGGCGTGCCGCACGTGACAGTCGCCGACGCTGAGCCGTCATCGAGCAGCAGCGATAACGGCGGCTGACGCTCAGCCGCGGCGCGCGGCAAAGAACTCCCTGAGGAGGCTGCCGCACTCCTCCGCCAACACACCGCCGAACACGTCTACGCGGTGGTTGCAGCCCGGCAGCGCGAAGATGTCGGTTACACTTCCCGTCGCCCCGGCGCGCGGATCCCACGCCCCAAAAACCAGCCTGCGCACGCGGGCATGGACGATCGCCATGGCGCACATCGCACAGGGCTCCAGCGTTACGTACAAAGTCGTATCGGTGAGTCTATAGCTGTCCAGCGCCTGGCCGCCGGCGCGGAGCGCCTCGATCTCCGCGTGCGCGGTGGGATCGTGGGAGGCGATCGGGCGGTTGGCGCCGGCGGCGATCACGCCATCGCCCGCGACCAATACCGCACCAATCGGAACCTCTCCGGCCGTGCGCGCCCTGCTCGCCTGCTCGAGCGCCAGGCGCATGAAATCGATATCGTCCGGCACGCTGCGCCCCGATCAGGATTTGTGCGACTGCGTGACCCGCGCGCGGAGTCGGCCGCTCGCCAGCCGCGCCTCGATTTCCTCGCCGGGCGCGACCCCGCTCGCATCGCTCACCAGCGCTCCATCTGGCCTCGTCACGATGGCGAAGCCGCGCGCCAGGGTCGCGAGCGGACTCGCCGTGTCCAGGAACTTCTTGGCCAGCATCACCCGATGCGACAAGCGAGACAGATACTGCGCCACCGCGTGCTCCAGGCGGCCTCGCAAGACCTCTTCCCGTTGGCCGCAGTCGCGGGCGAGATGCTGCGGGGAACGCTGAATCAGCCTGGACCAGGCCTCGCTCAGCCGATGATGCCGGCCGTCGAGCAACGCGCGGTTTGCGGCAGCGAGACGCTGCCGCAAACCGTCCAGCCGTTGCCTCTGCATCGCCAGGTGCACTTCGGGGGAGCGTTGGACCAATCTCGTAAACGCTTCGCTCAACCGATGCCGGCGTGTATGCAGCACGGCGTTGGCGGCGCCTGCGAGACGCTGCTCGAGATCGTCGAGCCGCTGTGCCTGATGCGCCAGGCGCATGCCCGGATGCGCTTGCTTGAGACGCATGCCGACGTTTGCACATCGGCTCGACACAGCGCGCAGCTCGCGCCGCATACACGCGCTCAAACGTCCCTCCATCCGTGCCAGAGCTTCCAAACAGGCAACCCTGTCAGGCGCGACCAGCTCCGCAGCCCCCGAGGGTGTCGGTGCGCGCGCATCGGCCGCAAAGTCGGCGATGGTGAAGTCGATCTCGTGGCCGATCCCGGTGACCACCGGAACGGCGCATGCGCGAATGGCGCGAGCGACCCGCTCATCGTTGAAAGCCCACAGATCCTCCAGTGAGCCGCCACCTCGGGCCAGAATCAGCACGTCACAGTCCAGGCGCGCGGAGGCCAGCTGCAAAGCATGCACGATGGCCGGTGCCGCTGCCGCCCCCTGCACGGCGGTCGGATACACGAGTACCTCGGCCGGCGGGAACCGGCGCGCCAGGATGTTGAGAACGTCGCGAACGGCCGCTCCCGTAGGTGACGTGACCACCGCAATTCGCCGCGGGAAGCGCGGCAGGCTGCGCTTGCGCTCGCTCGCAAACAGGCCCTCGGCGGCGAGCTTAGCCTTCAGCAGCTCGAACGCGCGCTGCAACGCGCCCAGACCGGCTTCCTCTAGGGTGTCGACGATGAGCTGGTATTCGCCGCGCGGCTCGTAGAGGCTCACCCGCCCGCGGGCGATCACATGCTGGCCGGCCCTGGGCGTGAACCCCAGCGCCGCATTCCTCACCCTGAACATCGCGCAGCGCACCTGTGCGTCGCGGTCTTTCAAGGAGAAATACCAGTGTCCCGAAGAAGGCTGGGAGAAGTTCGAGAGCTCGCCCTCCACCCAGAGGACCCCCAGGCCCCGCTCGAGCAGCGTCCGCACCTCTTTGTTGAGCCGCGAGACCGTATAGACCTGGCGGCCCGGAGGGGTGTCGGGCTCGGTACCCGGGAAGAGACTGGCGGGCATGGCCGGCCACCTTAGCATGAGGTTTACCACGGCGCCCTTCATGCGTAGAATTAGCTATGCGAATCCTCGAAGAAGCCCTTACCTTCGACGACGTCCTCCTCGTCCCGGCCTACTCTGAAATACTGCCCCGGGAAGTGGACCTGGGGACGCGCGTCACCCGCCGAATCCGGCTCAATCTCCCCCTGCTCTCCGCCGCCATGGATACGGTGACCGAGGCCCGCCTCGCGATCACCATCGCCCAGGAAGGCGGTATCGGCATCGTTCACAAGAGCATGACCATCGAGGCGCAGGCGCGCGAGGTCGGCCGCGTGAAGAAATTCGAGAGCGGCATCATCAAGGACCCGATTACTGTCTCTCCCAATACCACCATCCGCGAGGTGCTCGACCTCACGCGCTCGCGCGGCATCTCAGGTGTGCCGGTGGTCGTTGGCAGGAAGGCCGTCGGCATCGTCACACACCGCGACCTGCGGTTCGAGCAGAAGCTCGACGCTCCCGTCTCCTCGGTCATGACGCGGCAGGACCGCCTGATCACCGTGCGCGAGACCGCACCGAAGGAAGAAGTCCTGGCGCTGCTGCACAAGCACCGCATCGAGAAAGTGCTGGTGGTCAACGCCGAGCACGAGCTCACCGGCATGATCACGGTGAAGGACTTCCAGAAAGCGACCGAATTCCCGCGCGCGTGCAAGGATGAGACAGGCCGGCTCCGTGTCGGAGCCGCGGTTGGGACCACTCCCGACACCATGGATCGCGTCACCGCGCTGCGCGAAGCCGGAGTCGACCTGGTCGTGGTCGATACGGCGCATGGTCACTCGCGCGGCGTCATCGCGACGGTGGAGCGCATCAAGTCACAGTGGGACGACAGCCAAGTGATCGCCGGCAACATCGCCACCAGTGAGGCCGCTCTCGCGCTGGTCGCCGCAGGCGCGGACGGAGTCAAGGTCGGCATCGGCCCAGGCTCTATCTGCACGACACGCATCGTCGCCGGTGTCGGCGTGCCGCAGATCTCCGCGGTGGCCAACGTGTCGGAGTCGCTTCGCGAGAGTGACGTGCCGGTGATTTCGGATGGCGGCATCCGTTTCTCGGGCGACATCGCCAAAGCACTCGCCGCTGGCGCCCATGCGGTCATGATCGGCAGCCTCTTCGCCGGAACCGAGGAGTCCCCCGGCGAGGTCGAGCTCTATCAGGGCGCTTCCTATAAGTCCTATCGGGGCATGGGCTCGCTCGGCGCCATGGCAGAGCGCTACGGCTCCGCCGACCGCTACTTCCAGGACGCGTCGACGGAGCTCGAGAAGCTCGTCCCCGAAGGGGTCGAAGGCCGCGTGCCGTACAAGGGCAGCGTGGTCAATATCCTGCAGCAGCTCGCGGGCGGCCTGCGGGCTGCCATGGGTTACACCGGCAGCCGCAACATCACCGACCTGCGCACGCGCCCCGTATTCGTTCGCATCACCAACGCCGGTGTTCGCGAAAGTCACGTACACGACGTTTCGATCACGAAAGAGGCACCCAACTACCGGGTGTCTTAGGAGCCCATGGCCAGCGTTGCCCGACCCGTCGCCGTTCCTTCGGCGACACACGCGGATATCCACGCACACCGCGTCCTGATCCTGGATTTCGGAGCGCAGTACACGCAGCTCATCGCACGCCGCGTCCGCGAGCTCGGCGTTTACTGCGAGATCCACCCTTGGGATGTCACCGACGCTGAAGTGCAGGCATTCCGACCGCGTGGAGTCATCCTCTCCGGTGGCCCGGAATCGGTTACCGACGCGAATCCGCCGAAGGCGCCCGAAGCCGTATTCGCCCTCGGTGTTCCCGTGCTCGGTATCTGTTACGGCATGCAGACGATGGCGCAGCAACTCGGCGGCCGCGTCGTGGGCTCGACGGAGCGGGAGTTCGGCTATGCCGAAGTGACCGTGACCGGCGCGAACCGGCTGCTCGACCACCTGGAAGACCGGCGCGATGCGACAGGCCGAGCGGTCCTCGATGTCTGGATGAGCCATGGTGACCGGGTGAGCGCCCTACCGGAAGGCTTCACCGTCACCGCTTCGACCGGGTCGATCCCGTTCGCAGCGATGGTTGACGAGCGTCGGCGGTTCTATGGCGTGCAGTTCCATCCGGAAGTCACCCATACCACGCAGGGCTCACGCCTGCTCGAGCGTTTCGTGCGCGAGATCTGCGGCTGCGATGCGCTTTGGAGCACCGGCAACATCATTGAGGATGCGATCGAGCGGGTGCGCGCCCAGGTAGGCAGCGGCAAGGTGCTGTTGGGTCTGTCGGGTGGCGTGGATTCATCCGTGGTTGCCGCCCTGCTCCATCGGGCCATCGGCGATCAGCTGGTGTGCGTATTCGTCGATCACGGACTGCTGCGCCTCGCGGAGGGTGACCAGGTCATGGCCACCTTTGCGCAGCATCTTGGTGTGCGCGTGATCCGCGTGGACGCGGAAGCGCGCTTCCTGTGCGCTCTCGCCGGCATCGCCGATCCGGAAGCGAAGCGGAAAATCATCGGCCGCACCTTCGTCGAAGTTTTCGACGAGGAAGCCCAAAAGATCTCCGGTGTCAGCTTCCTTGCCCAGGGCACGATCTACCCCGATGTCATCGAATCGGCCGGCACGCGCACCGGCAAAGCCCACGTCATCAAATCACACCACAACGTCGGCGGGCTCCCCGAGAAGATGCATTTGAAACTGGTGGAGCCGCTGCGCGAGCTCTTCAAGGACGAGGTTCGCCGCCTCGGAGTCGAGCTCGGACTGCCACGCGAGATGGTCTATCGTCACCCCTTCCCCGGTCCCGGCCTCGGCGTGCGGATACTCGGCGAGGTGCGCAAGGAATTCGCTGACCTGTTGCGCTGCGCCGATGCGATCTTCATCGACGAGCTGCGCCGGCACGATCTTTACGATCGCACCAGCCAGGCCTTCGCCGTGTTCCTGCCGGTCAGATCGGTCGGCGTCATGGGCGACGGTCGCCGCTATGATTACGTGATCGCCCTGCGCGCGGTTGAAACCATCGATTTCATGACCGCACACTGGGCGCGCCTACCCTACGAGTTCCTCGAGCACGTCTCCCGACGGATCGTCAACGAGGTCGCCGGCATCTCCCGCGTCGTCTACGACATCTCCGGCAAGCCGCCCGCAACGATCGAGTGGGAGTGATTTTTGCCCATCCGGGGGTATCCCACGGCATCCCGGAAACCGCCGGCGATCGAAAAGCAGCGGGAGAAGCGCCGTCTCCTGGAGGCGAGGAGCTTCGGCGTGAACGAGGTGAGCTCGATGCGAGTGGACAACCGGTGAAACTTGCAATCCGTACCAGTCGCATCTTTCGGCGAGACCCGGACGGAAGATGGTTACAAGTTCATCATCATGGTTCGATCGATGACGCGCAAATGCTGGCCGCTTACCAGGCGCCAGTCCTTGGGAAGCGCCGACAAATTGGTCGGCCTTGCGTAATGCGGCGGACGGAGAGTGTCGGATCGTGCGCTTGATGGACAGGCTCCGCCTTATTTCTCCTCTCACGTCCTACTTCCGAATTACGATTATTGGCGAATGGTGGAAGGCCTTGGTGTGCCTGTCTTCATCCCACCTTCGATACCGCTGTTTGAGCCCGACCCGGCTCTCGAACCGGGCGTGATTGCCGTTGCCTGACGTCAGGAGACTATGCGCGGCTGATCGGGGTTGATCGGCGCCAAGCCAGCCAGGCTTCGACCTCCGCCAGGTCCCAGACGGCGCAGCGAGGCGAGAGGGCGAAGCGCCGCGGAAATTCTCCGCGTTGTTCCATTTCGTAGATGGTGCTGTCGGCAAGCGGCACCATGTCTCGAAGCTGCTGCCTCCGGATGGTTTTCTTAATCGCAACCTCTCGTTTACGGGCCATCGCAATCTCCTCGGATATTCAGGGTCCCCGATAGAAATCGATAGCTGGCGTCCCTTGGAAGGCCTGCCGGCCCGTCGTGGGGCAGGGGAGGCCAGCGGATAAAAATCGGACGGCGGCGACTCTCACGTAGTAGGAGGTTTGGGGCGATGGTCATGCTGAACTTTCTCCCTCGCGTGGCGCGACAACACCGCCAATCTTCGACACGGATCGCTGGTCGCGTGCGATAGGACTTCGCTGATGACCTGCTGGATTGACCTCAGGTATCCGCGGAGAAGAAGCGACTCAGAGCGTCGGCGGTCTCGTCCGGGATCTCTTCCGGGAAGAAATGGCCGCCAGGAAGCGGCCCCCCCTGGACCTCGTCGGCCCAATCACGCCAAAGCGCGAGTGGCCCGCCCGCCTCGGCATACCAATCATTGAGGGCTCCAGCGGCGCTCCACAGCGCCAGGAGGGGCGAAGCCATGCGCCGGCCGTTCTTTCGATCCGCCTGATCATGCGCGAGATCGAGGGTCGCCGCTGCGCGATATTCCTCGCAGATAGCGTGAACGCGCGCCGGATCGCGCAACGCCTCGACATACGCCGCGCGCACCTCTGGGTCAAAGACCACGGAGGGTGATCCCCAGGCGCCAAGCGCGTTATCGACGACGGCCTCAGGTGAAGATGTGATGAGGCGTTCGGGCAGCGGTTCAGGCTGGGCCAGCAGCGACCAGGGCCAGTAGGCGAGTGGGAGCCGCATGTCGGCTCGTTCCCAGACGGTCGCAGTCGGAAGGATATCCAGCACAGCAAGCCGCTCGACTCGCTCCGGATGATCGAGGGCCAGGCGGTAGGCGACGCGACCACCACGATCATGCCCAGCAACCGAGAAGCGGGGAAAGCCGAGCTGTTCCATGACGGCGACCATGTCCCGCGCCATTGCTCGTTTAGCATACGGCGCATGATCGGTGGTGGAGGCGGGACAACCGCTGCGGCCATAACCGCGAAGGTCCGCGCAGACGACAGTGAAGTGACGGGCCAATAGGGGCGCCACGTTCCGCCACATCAGGTGTGTTTGCGGGAAGCCGTGTAGGAGCAGGACTGGCGATCCCGACCCGGACCGGCGAACGAAGATACTCGTCTCGCCCGTCTGAACCTCCGCCGTCTCAAAGTCATCCAGCATACAGGACCTCCAAACGCTGCCGTTCTCCCGGTGAACAGCCTAGTAGATTTGACTGCGCTCCCGTCGGGCGCGGACACCTTCACAGGCGGCCTGCAATTGTTCGGCGACGGAAGGCCCTTTCCTTCGGACCCGATGCTCCAGATGCGCCTCGCGCAGTTCAGCCATGAATCGCTTCCACATGGCGGGGCCACCTTCCTCCAGGAGTTGCGCCCGAATGCTAAGCTCCTCGGTCGCCGGAGTGTAGCGCCGTCCCCAGGCCCCAAGCTGGGCAAGATTGGAACGAGGGCGATAGCTTTGTCCGTTAAGCTGTAGATTGATTTCTGCTTGTGGGTTGCGTCATCTGCCTTTGTGATCATCCCCTCGTCGATGAGCATCCTCAGCCGATCAGCCAGGATATTGGTCGAGATGCCCTCTTCCGACTGGGTCAACAGTCCCCCGTAGTGGCGGCGATTTCCGAACATCAGGTCACGCAGGGCAGGACGATCAAGCTCCAGCAGTCGCCGAGCATTTCCACCGTGAGGTTGATCGGGCAGCCGGGCTGATGCTCACTCTCCATGTCAAAGCTCCAGAACGACAAAACCGCTTGCAACATAAGATCGGCTTTGGTATCTCACAACTGCTTGCAGTTTACAAGCAGTTATCGCTTGGACCACGTGAGGCCCGCAGCCCCTTCAGACCAGGAGTTTCGTCAATGACAACCGCCGATGAAGCGCAAGTTCGTCTCCTTCTCCAACACTGGGCCACCGCAACCCGAAAAGGACACCAGGACGACATTTTGAAGAACCATCTTCCAGATGTGCTGATCTACGACGTACTCGCTCCAATGAAATACGAGGGCGCCGCCGCCTATCGAGAAAGCTGGGACGAATGGCAACCAGATACGCAGGGCGAAGGGCGCTTCGACTTGGAAGATCTATCTGTAACGGTCGGCGCGGATGTGGCGTTTGCCCACTGCTTCATCAGGTGTGGCGGGGTCCTTCCCAACGGCAAGACGTTCGAAGATTTGGTTCGCGCGACCTTCTGTCTGCACAAGGAATCTGGGGTGTGGAAGGTGGCGCACCAACACATCTCAAAGCCAATCCAGGTCGCAAGCACCTGAGTCTGGCCGCTAAGCTCGATCCGGCCACATTGCCGACAGGCAGTGAGCGGCCTTGGGTATCCCGGTCGGCCGATGGCTTACTGTCCTCAAGATATGAATCAGACCTATCTCGACACCGCCCAGGGGTGGTAGTGAAGGTCGGCCCGCGGGTGCGGCAGTTCAAGTTGGGCGATGAGGTCTATGCGCGGCCGGATGATTTTCGGATCGGTACATTCGCTGAATTGGTGCCCGTCAAGGAGGAGACTGAGCATGAATAGACTCTTCGGAGCAGCGATGCTCGCCTTCATGTTGTCGGGAGGAGCTTCCGCCGCGGCGGATCTGGGATTTCTCAACCATGGCCATCCGGTCCTGGACGCGCACAATTGCTATCCGTATGACGGCCGCTGGAACGATCGTCTGCATCGCGCCCTGGATTCCGGCTATCCGGTCTCGATCGAGCAGGACCTGGCCTGGTACGTGGATCCCAAAACCGGCAAGGGCCGAGTCGTCGTGTCGCACACACCCGAGCCCGCCGGCCACGAACCGACTTTGCGCGCCTATTTTTTTGAGCAGGTGCGCCCGATCGTGGAAAAAGCGCTGGCCGAGAACGACCGCAGTGAGTGGCCGCTGATCATCCTCCATTTCGATTTCAAGGATACCCGCCCGGCGATTCTCGAGGCCGTCTGGCACCTGCTCGGCGACTATCAGCCGTGGCTGTCGACCGCCTTCAAGACCGGCAATCCATACCGATTGTCGCCGATCGATCGCAAGCCCATCCTCGTGGTCACCGAGGATTCGGATGCGCAGGCCAAGGTTTTTTATCATGACGTCCCGTTGGGCAGCCGTTTGCGCGTGTTCGGCTCGGCGCACACCCAGGTTCCCCCGCCGGGAGCGACACCGGCGCAGCTCGCACACTGGGAGGCAACAGCCCCGCCCTCTCAGCTGCTGACATCACGCGCTACGAACTATCGCCGCTGGTGGAACAACAGCTGGTGGACCGTCGAGGAAGGCGGCGAGACGAAGGCAGGCGCCTGGACGAAAGCGGACGACCGGCGCCTGCGCGCCCTGGTCGATTACGCACACCAGCAGGGCTACTGGATCCGCTTCTATACGCTCGACGGGTTCAGCCAGAAGCAGGACAGAGGCTGGGACGAAGGTTACAACTTCGGCTCGATGCGCCGGGCGATCCTGCGCTGGCGGGCGGCGGTCGCTGCGGGCGTCGACTTCATCGCCACGGATCAGGTAGAAGCGCTGTCGCATTACTTTGACCAGCGAGATCAGGCCCTCCGCCCGGCGAGGATGGGACGCATGTTAGCGCCTCAGCGCGGCAACGGCGGTAACTCGGGCGCATCCAGCCCCGCGAAGGGATCACGCCACGCATCGAGTTTTTCCAGCCGACGGTACCAGCGGCGGACGAAAGGATAGCGCTCGAGCGGCAATCCGGCTACATCGTTGAATGGGAGAAACGTGGCCATGCGGAAGTCGGCATAGGAAATCGCATCTCCGAGCAGCCATCGTCTGGCGGACAGCTCGGCCTCTAGAATCGCCGCGGCCGTGTCGAAGCGGTCGAGCCCGCATTTCACCTGCGCATCATCGATCGGACCCAAGGCATACCGCTGTTTGGTGCCGCGCTCGAAATGGACGATGTCGCATGCCCGCACGAAATTTTCCTTGCCCCAACTGATCCAGCGGATCATGTCGGGTTCGTCGTCACCGGCGCGCCAAAAATCCGAGCCCGCGGCGCGCGCCAGCCGGCAGGCTATGGCGTCGGCCTCCCAGAGACTTTTTCCCCGGTCGATGAGTATGGGTATCGAGAGATTGGGATTCAGCGGACGAAATCTCTCGGACTGTCCCGGCGCGAAGGGCGACGCCCATTCGAAATCGACGGCGGCGGCCAGATGGCGGGCCACCGCGACCGCCAGGCGAGGATTGGGATTGCGGCTGTAAAACAGTTTCATCTCTCGCCTCCGGGCGCTCTCCGATGTTGGCTCGATTTGAGCCGCTGCCGATGTGCCGCCTGCTTCGCCCGATTGCCGCAAATCGCCATGCTGCACCATCGCCGCACGTGACCCCGTGTGTGGTCGGCGAAGAGCAAGGTACAAGCGGGTCCCTCGCAAGCCCTCACGTTGGAGAAGTCCTCCGCGCAGAGCAGGCGCGCCACCGCTTCCGCGATCGGCAGGAGAAGTGCTTCCGGTGAGCTCCAGCGGCGCGCGATCTGCAGCTCGGGAGCGGCTGGCCTGCCTCCGGGTCGCAGGACCATCCGATAGCAGGCTTCGTCCCGACCGAGCAGCCGGTTCAGCGGCTCCAGCTCCGTAAGGTCCGTCAACGCGAGCGGGCGACCTTTGTGCTCGAGCACGAAGCGCCGGAACCATTCGCGCAGGCTCCTCGCGTGGTCTGCGATCTTCTCGATCTCACGCGCAGGCGTTTTCGCCCGAATCTTCTTCACCACATCCGTGGGCACGAGCTGGGCCTGCTCGAGCCAGCTCAACAACCCCTCGCCATCGTCGATCCAATCTATGACTGTATCCACAGGCGTCGCCACGGAATTCAGAAAGTCCAGCCCCGGCGCATCAGCGATGAAGATTGCGGCACCGTGTCGGCCCATCAGCTCTCCCGTTTGCGCCAGGCGCAGCCCAACCTCGAGGCAGCCATTCATAACCAATAAAATCTATCTTGACAAGTTACGCGATATTAGTAACCATCTTGATCATATCTATCTGGTTACTCTCACGCGCACTCGCATTGCGGTGAAGGAGCAGGCATGGCCTCTAATGACGTAAGCGTGGTCCTCGTCCATGGCGCGTGGGCGGACGGGTCCAGCTGGTCGAAGGTGATCGCGCCATTGGCGGCCGCAGGCACCAGGGTGGTCGCGGCGCCGCTGCCGCTTACCGCGTTTGCGGATGACGCAGCGGCGCTCAACCGCGTGTTGGAGCGCGTGCCTGGACCGCTCGTGCTCGTGGGTCACGCTTACGCCGGCGCTGTCGTCGGTGCGATGCGCGACGAGAGAGTGAAGGCGCTCGTTTATGTTGCCGCGCTCGCGCCGGACGAAGGCGAAACCGTCGCCGACGTGTTTTATCGCGCACAGCCGCACCCGCAAGCGCCGAGGCTCGCCCCTGACAGCCATGGATGGATCTACCTGCCCGAAGCGGCCTTCGCCACGGCCTTCGCTCCCAATGCAACTGTGGAGCAGCAGGTCCTGCTCGCAGCGGTTCAGCGGCCGATCTCGCCTGCGTGCATTACGGTCCCCGTCGCGCGGCCACTCTGGAAGGATCGGCGGAGTTGGTTTTTGGTGGCCGAGCAGGACCGCATGATCGTTCATGAGACGCAGCTCTTCATGGCGCAGCGGATGAGCTCTACGATGCGCTCACATGCCGTCGATCACACCCCGATCGTCACTGAACCGTCGGTCGTCGTGGACATCATTCGCGAGGCCCTGGAAACCGCTGACACCCGGTGATCCTTTTGCGAGGCCTGCACACCGTAACAGCCAAATACATGCGGAGACAACCGTCATGACGAGCATCCATCATCGAAAAGTTGACGTGAACGGACTGAAGATCTTCTATCGCGAGAGCGGCTCACCGGACGCGCCGCATCTTCTGCTGCTTCATGGATTCCCGACCGCCAGCCACATGTTCCGCGACCTCATCCCACTGCTGGCTGACCGCTTCCATGTCATTTCCCCCGATCTGCCGGGATTTGGTCAATCCGACATGCCGGGTCGCGGCTGCACGTTCGACCGGATCGCGAGCACCATCGACCGCTTCACTGAGCTCGTCGGCCTGGAGCGCTACGCCGTCTATGTCTTCGATTACGGTGCGCCGACGGGGTTTCGCCTGTGCCTCGAGCACCCTGATCGGATCATGGCGATCATCTCGCAGAACGGCAACGCCTATGCGGAAGGGCTCAGCGATGGCTGGACCCCGATCCGCGCGTATTGGGAAAGCGCCTCGCCTGCAAATCGGGAAGCGCTGCGCGCCTTCCTCAAGCCCGAAACGACGGTTTGGCAGTACACCCACGGTGTCCCCGACGGAACGCTGGTCTCGCCGGACGGATACTCGCTTGACAACTTCTACCTGACGCGGCCGGGTGCCGACGATCTGCAGCTCGACCTGTTCGGCGACTACAAGAGCAACGTGGCCCTCTACCCGGCCTTCCAGCAGTACTTCCGCACTCATAAGCCTCGCTTACTCGCGATTTGGGGCAAGAATGACCCGTTCTTCCTGCCCGCGGGCGCGGAAGCGTTCAAACGAGACATCCCCGGCGCCATCGTACGCTTCGTTGATGGCGGTCACTTCGCGCTCGAGACGCATGCCGCCGAGATTGCGACGGCAATACGCGATTTCCTGCCCCGCTGAGGCGCAGCCGATCGCAGCAGAGTCCGCCTGGGAGTCTTTGAGATGAACGAGTCAGTCGCCATCGTGACGGGCGCCAGCCAGGGCATCGGACAAGCGACAGCCATCCGCCTCGCGCGTGACTTCCGGGCGCTGGCTCTGGTCGCCCGCAATCGCTCGAACCTGGAGCAGACGGCAGAAGCTGTCGGGACCGCTGGAGCGCACGCGCTCATCATCGATGCCGACTTGAGCCAGCCGCCGGCTGCGCAAACGGTGGTCGATCAGACCCTTGCTGCCTTCGGCCGCATCGACGCTTTGCTCAACATCGCGGGTGCCGTACCCCAGATCGACCTCTTCGACATGACGGACGAGCAATGGGAGAACGGCCTGGCACTGAAGCTGCACGGCGCGGCGGTTGACCCTGGCGGCATGGCCTGCCCTGAAGCCCGCCAAAGGCGCCGTCGTGTCGATCTCGGGAAACTCCGCCCTCTTCCTCCACGCGCCCTACGCAGCGGTCGCCACGATCAATGCCGCCATCGTCGCCCTGGCGAAGGCGTTCTCCGACCGCGGCATCCGCGACGGCCTCCAAGTCGACAGCGTACTGCCTGGGCCGGTCATGACCGGCCGCCGGCGATCGTATCTGCAGCATGGGGAGCCGCTGCACGACATGACGGTCAAGGAGGCGACGGCCAGCTTTCCGAAGGAGGCCGGCATCGCCCGCTACGGTGAGCCGGAGGAGATCGCGGAGTTGATGGCTTTCCTGGTATCTCCAGGCGCGAGAGGGCTGACCGGCTCGGCGCTGCGCATGGATGGGGGCGAGGTCAAATCGGTCTGAGCCTTACGGGGCGGCGTGCGCTAGGCCGCCGGCGACGAGCGCATCCCAGCGACGTCGGCGAGATCATCGTCCGCATCAGCGGTGCCGGCGGGCTCGACTTCTTCTTGCCGCGCCACCGGATTAAATCCGCCCGACTGCTTGCGCCAGAGCTCCGCGTACAAACCACCCTCGAGCAGCAGCTCCGCATGCGACCCGTCTGCGACGATGATGCCACGGTCCAACACGATGAGGCGGTCCATGTCCATCACCGTGCTCAGACGGTGAGCGATGGCGATCACGGTCTTGTCCGCCATCGCGTCCTTCATGGCCTGCTGGATCATCTGCTCGCTGTGGCTGTCGAGCGCGCTCGTCGCCTCATCGAGCAGCAAGAGGGGTGCATCGCGCAGGATCGCCCGCGCGATGGCGATGCGTTGCCGCTGGCCGCCGGAGATCTTGATGCCGCGCTCGCCGACCAGGGTGTCATAGCCTTGCTCGAGCTCGACGATGAACTCGTGCGCATGCGCGCGTTTGGCGGCCTCAATCACCTCCTCGTCCGTCGCGTCAGGCCGCCCGTAACGGATGTTCTCGATGAGGCTGCGGTGAAAGAGGTTCGTATCCTGCGGAATCAAGCCGATGGCCCCGCGCAGGCTCTCCTGGGTCACCTGACGGATGTCCTGCCCGTCGATCCGGATGGCGCCTGCAGTTACATCGTGCATGCGCATCAGGAGGCCCATCAGCGTGGTCTTGCCCGCACCGCTGGGACCGACCAGTCCTACGCGCTGCCCGGGCGGGATACGGAGCTCGAAATCATTGACGATGTTGCGCGATCCGCGCCCGCGGCCCCGCGGCTCGTAGGCGAAGGCGATTCGCTCGAAGTGGATGGCGCCATGGGTGACGGCCAGCGCCACTGCTCCAGGCTGGTCCCGGACCGTCGCGGGCACGATCAGCGTGTCTATGCTCTCGCGCGCAGAGCCCAACTGGTCGTAGAAATCCGGAATTCGCTGGCCCAGGTTGTAAGCCGTCTGCAGCAGGGACCCGGTGAGCGCCGTCACCATCACGAAGTCCCCCGCCGTCATGCGGCCGTGGACCCATCCATAGAGCGCACCGCCTACGAACCCGAGCCACATGAGGATGTCCAGCACGTACTGCGAGCATCGCAGGCGCACCACCGAGCGATAGAGCGACATGCGCCGGTCCCGCTCTTCGCCCGTGTAGCGTGTCAGCTCGCGATCCTCGAGCTCCTGATTCGCGAAGCAAAAGACGTTGCGGACGTTGGTGATGACATCCACGATCCGGCCCGTCACCGCGGCGCGTGTCTCGTTATTCGCGGCCGCACGCCTGGCACATTCGCGGCCGAGGAGGAGGCTACCGGTGAAATATGCGGCAATGCCGCCACACGCCGCAGCGCAGAAAGCCGGGCTCGCGAGGTAGAAGAGTGCCGCGACGAATACGAAGAACATCGCGCCCGGAATGAAGTCGAACACCGTCATGTCGAAGAGCATCAACATCTGGTCGGGCAGCATGACGGCACGATGCGCGATTTTCCCCGAGAGCGTGCTTTCGAAGTAGGCGGGTGAAAGGCGCTGCGCGTAGGCGAACACTTCCTCCTTGATACGGATCAGCATGGGCGAGCGTGTGTGGTAGGAGCAGAACCACATCGCTCCATCGCAGAAGAAGCGAGCCGCTACCAGGACGGCAAAGAAGGTGAACGGCCCCGCCAACGCTCGACCCGCATCCTGGATCGGCCCGTGCAGGTTGAGCACCGTGTCGGTCAACTGCTTGGTCGCAAACCAGATCGAGGCGAATATCGCCCGTCCCAGCACCGGGAAGGTGAGCAGCCCCAGGCAGCCCCAACGATACTGCCGCCCGAAATACAGGAAGAAGCGGTAGAGGCGGTTTGGCAGCGCGGGAGCGTTCATGCGGGAGCGTCGGAACCAGCAATGCGCCGCGGCGGCGGCTCGTGGAGCGGGGACACCATGGCCCTGCTACCTGCGAGCCTATGCGCTCCGACTGCCCGCCCGCAAGTCCGGACGCAGGCTTTGTGGCGGAGTTCTCTCTCAGCTCACCGCGACGGCAACGAATGCCCGCGCTTACCGACCCGGCAAATGCTGCTTCCTGCGCTCCCGCATCATGGTCCATGCGGCCGCCGCGAACACCAGCACATTGGCGACGATCACGGGCTTCGAAGCGATGAGCAGGCCGAAGGTCATCCACAACGCCGCGCCGAGCATCTGCAGGCCACGCAACATCGTCGGCTTTGAGAAGAAATACGACGCGACGAACACCGTGGTCGCCATCCAACCGACGCTGTCTGCGATCGGCAGGCTCGATAGACTCATGCACATCCTTCGTTCGGCATCCGGCGCACTCAGCCCCTGGCAGCCTGGCGCGGACGATCGCCTTCGATCTGCGGGCCACGGAATTGGGCGTTATAGAGCGCGTGGTAGGCGCCTTCGCGGGCAAGCAGCGTCTCGTGTCTGCCCTGCTCCACGATGCGGCCGTCGCGCATCACCACGATGAGATCGGCATCGCGAACCGTCGACAGGCGATGCGCAATGACGAAGCTGGTTCGATTGCTGCGCAGAGCCGCCATGGCGTGCTGCACCAGCGTCTCGGTGCGAGTGTCGACCGAGCTGGTCGCCTCATCCAGGATCAGCAGCGCCGGCCGGGTGAGGAATGCACGCGCGATCGTGATGAGCTGCTTCTGTCCGGCGCTGATGTTGCCCGACTCCTCGTCGATCACGGTCTCGTAGCCCTCTGGCAGGCCGCGCACGAAGCGATCCACCGATGTGGCCTTCGCCGCCTCGAGGACCTCCTCGTCGGTCGCGTCGGGCCGGCCGTAGCGGATGTTGTCGCGGATGGTGCCGTTGAAGAGCCAGGCATCCTGCAGCACCATTCCGATCCGGGATCGCAACTCGTCGCGCCGCATGGTTGCGATATCCACTCCGTCGAGCGTGATCCTTCCCCGGTCGATCTCGTAGAAGCGCAGGATGAGGTTGACGAGTGTGGTCTTGCCGGCGCCGGTGGGGCCCACGATGGCGATCGTGTGGCCGGGCTCCGCGAGCAGTGACAGATCCTCGATGAGCGGCCGGTCGGGCTCGTACCGGAACGAGACATGTTGGAACTCGACGCGCCCGTGCACCGCCACGGCGACTCCGGGTGTCGCGGGCTCGGGCCGCAGCTCCCGCTCGTCGAGCAGATCGAACACCCGCTCGGCCGAGGCGACGCCGGACTGCATCGTGCCGGCCATCGATGCGACTTGCGTCAATGGCCGGTTGAACTGGCGGGAGTATTGGATGAACGCCTGTACCGCCCCGAGTGTCATGCCTCCGATAGCGACACGCAGCCCGCCGATGACCGCGATCAGCACATAATTGACGCTGCCGATGAACATCACCGCAGGCATGATCAGTCCCGAGATGAACTGCGCAGCGAAGCCGGCGTCGAGCAGTTGCTCGTTTTTCGAGTCGAAGCGGCGCGCCACTTCGCGTTGGCGACCGAAGACCTTGACGAGCTCATGCCCGGTGAACGCCTCCTCGATCTGGCTGTTGAGCTCTCCGGTTCGAGCCCACTGGGCGATGTAGTGGCGCTGCGAGCGCTTGGAGATCACGCGGGTGAGGATCAGGGCAACGGGGATGGTGACGAGAGCGATGAGGGCGAGAAGCGGCGAGATGACGAACATCATCGACACGACGCCGAGCAGCGTGAGAAACGAGCTGAGCAGCTGGCTCAAGGACTGTTGCAGGCTCTGGGAGATGTTGCCGATGTCGTTGGTGACGCGGCTGAGCAGCTCCCCGCGCGTTTGTCCATCGAAATAGCGCAGCGGCAGCCGGTGGATCTTCTCCTCCACGTCGCAGCGGAGCCTGCGCACGACCGCTTGGACGACCTCGTTGAGCAGGTAACCCTGGGCCCAGAGGAACGCGGCGGAGGCGAGATAGAGAGTGATGGTCTCCAGCAAAATCGCACGGAGCGCCTCGAAATCGACGCCCGCGCCCGGCACCAGGTGCATGCGCGAATACATCTGCGCCAGATGAAGGTGGCCCGCCTCCCGCTCCGCGGCCACCGCCTGCTGCTTTGTTTGGCCGGCCTCGAGATGCTCGCCGACGACCCCGGAGAAGATGATGTCCGTGGCACGGCCGATCAGCATCGGACCGATCACTGACAGCGCGACGCTCGCGAGGGAGAGCGCGACGACGAGAATCAGCACCCGCCCGTGGGGCGCGAGCCGGGCCAGCACGCGTCGCGTCGACGGCCAGAAAGTTGCCGCCTTTTCGCCCGGCGTGCCGAGGCTCATCCACGGCGGGCCACGTCCGGCGGATGGTCCCGCGCCGGGCAGCCGGCCCGGCAGAGAGCTGCCTCGCGTGCCGCGCCCCCCGCGTTGCGGCTCGGCGCTCACGCCGCTTCCTCCGCCGACAGCTGCGAGGCGACGATCTGCGCATAGGTAGGGCAATGCCGCAGCAAATCGGCGTGTCGACCGACGGCGATCAGAGTTCCGCCGTCGAGCACCGCGATGTGATCAGCATCCATGATGGTCGAGACGCGTTGGGCAACGATGATGACTGCCGCATGGCGGGTGGCGGGGCGCAGAGCCGCGCGCAGTCGCGCCTCGGTGCCGAGGTCGAGCGCCGAGAAGGACTCGTCGAAAAGATAGATCTCCGGCCGGCGGACCAGGGCGCGGGCGATGGCGAGGCGCTGGCGCTGGCCGCCCGAGACATTCGTGCCGCCTTGCGCGATAGGCGCCTCGAGCCCACCCTTCATCGCCGCGACGAATTCATTCGCCTGCGCGACTTCGAGCGCCTGCCACATCTGCTCCTCCGTGGCCTCGGGGTTGCCGTAGCGAAGATTGCTCGCCACCGTGCCTGAAAAGAGGTAAGCCTTTTGCGGGACGAGCCCGATGCGGCTCCAGAGCAAGTCCGGATCGAGCGCCCGCACGTCGACTCCGTCGAGCAGCACGGCGCCCTGAGTGACATCGAACAGCCGCGGAATCAGCGACACCAGTGTGGTCTTACCCGCGCCGGTGCTGCCGATGAACGCGAACGTCTGGCCTTGCGTGACGCGCAAGGAAATATCGTGCAGCACCGGATCGGCGGCGCCGGGATACTGGAAGCTCACCTCTCTGAACTCCACCTGCGCGCACAGCGCGACGGATGCGACCGCCTGCCGCGGTGGCGCGAGGGACAATGGGGTCCCGAGCACTTCACCGATCCGCTCGGCCGAGACGGCGGCGCGCGGAACCATCATGAGCATGAAGGTCGCCATCATCACCGCCAGCAGGATCTGTGCGAGGTAGACCAGAAAGGCCGTCAGGTCGCCGATCTGCGTCTGCCCCGCGCTGATCCTCACGGCGCCGTACCACAGCACCGCGACGCTCGAGACGTTCAGGATGATCACGATGGCCGGAAAGAGCAGCACCATGAGCCGGCCTGCCCGCAATGCCGTGTCCGTCAGATCGGCATTGGCCTGCTCGAACCTGCTGGTCTCCGCAGGCTCGCGCACGAAGGCGCGAACGACGCGGATGCCGCCGATCTGCTCCCGAAGGACGCGGTTGACGACATCGACCAGCTTCTGCATCCGCCGAAACTGCGGCATCATCCGCACGACCACGAGTCCGATCACCACGGCCAGCAGGGGGACGCTGACTCCCAACAGCCAGGAGAGCCCGGGGTCTTCGCGAATCGCAATGACGATCGCGCCCACGCCCATGATGGGGGCGGAGATCATCGTGGTGCTGCTCACCGCTACGAGCGCCTGAAGCTGTTGCACGTCATTGGTGTTCCGTGTGATGAGCGAGGGCGCGCCGAATCCCGCCACTTCCCGGCCGGAGAATTCCATGATGCGGCGGAACAAGGCTGCGCGCAGATCCCGGCCGAAGCGCATCGAAGCGCGGGCGCCGAAATACGCGGCCCCAATGGAGAATGCGATCTGTCCCAGGGTCATGAGCAGCATCCAACCTCCGGTCCGCAGGATGTAGCCCGTATCCCCCTTGACGATGCCGAGGTCGATGATGTCGGCGTTGAGGGTCGGTAGATAGAGCGCGGCCATTGTCGCCAACAGCTGGAACACGGCGACACCCAGCAGCCCGCGCGCATACGGCCGCAGCTGCTGGCGCAGCAGTCGGATCAGCATCAGCGGCGCGCTTCTTCGCGCTGATTGCGCAGGAAAGGCCGGTCGATCTGCTCGGCGTACAGTTCGATATCGGCAGCCGTGACTTCGCAGGCGGCAAAGTGCTCCTTCCATCCGCTCACGACCCGGGCAACCATTCGAGCTTCCTTCACCGCCTCGTCCTTCTTCAATCCGAACACAGCGGACATCGACAGTGCGTTGTCGACCGTGGAATCCGCAGCCTGCTCCCCGACGCGCATCTGTTGAAATCCGAGAGCCTGCCCGGAGGGTAGCACATCGAAGGCGGGTGCCAGCTCGTATTGCTCCCGCTCCCTCACTATGAGGGCGTGATTCTTCTCATGATCATCCGTATTGTCGATCAGGATGTTGAACAACACGCGGCGAAACAGCTCGCGCATGTCGCGCACGTACACGTCTTCTTGCGCGACGCCCTTGCGCCGCAGCAATTGTGCCAGCTCCGGATAGCCGAACTGCTCGCCGGCGGCGCGCAGCGCGACGGCCGCGGACAGGCAGTGGCGCCTCGCTCCGCCCTCGCGATCAAAACGTCGGATCGCCACGGCATGCCCGACGGTCAGCCGCACCGCTGTAGTGGAAGCACTCCTGATCTGCGCCTTGCGCGCGAGAGTCATCGTTGCATGCTCGATCAGCGGCGTGTCGGCAGGCTCTCCGTCGGCAAACTTGATGACCCATTGCTCGCCTTTCATGGTCACCAGTGCCTTGGGGCGCGCACCGCCCAGGGTGGCACCGGGCGAGACGAGCCGCCGGAGCTCGGGCGGAATCGGCTCATTGTCCCGGACCTTGCGGACGAGATCGTGAATGCGGTCGGCGTCCTGCAGGGTCGGCAGGGGCCCGAAGCGCCGCGGTAAATGCCTCTCGGCGGAGGTCGAGACCCCGAGCGCACCGAAGCGATCGTCGCCCGCGAAGTACAGGTACTCGAGAAGGGAGAGCCGTGGCGGCTTGTCAATGAAGCGAATGACACGCTCGCCCCAACGGTCAGGCCGCGCATCATCCACGGCGCCCACGGCCGTGTTCCTTTGCGCCGGCAGAAACTCCTGATCGGTGAGCGGCAGATCTTCGCTGAGCGCAGCGCCCTGCTCGAGCCAGTGCGTGCAGTATTTCAGCGAGACGCCTTGATTGGAGCGCACCAGATTGAGCTCGCCCACGGGCACGGGGCGCGCGGGATCGAGCAGCGACCAGAGATACAGCCGGTCGCCAGGCCGGTAGATCGATTCGGCAGCGCCAGTCGTCGAGTTCACTGCCGCTCCTTCTGCCGCTGGCGGGCGAGACGAGCCTGGGCAGAGGCTGCCGCGCGCGCCGAGCGCCGCCGCAACGCCTCGCGAACGTCGCCCTCGAGTGCTCCGCGGTCCTCGGCGGGCGCCGCAAGCTCCGGCAAGCCGCTCGCCCTGCCGATCAGCCACAATGCCGTGGCATACAGCCCCACTCCAACGCCCGGATCTCCTCGCTCCAGCCGGATTAGCGTTGGGATGGAGCATCCCAGACGTCCAGCCCACTCGCGCTGAGAGGCCCGTCGCCGCACACGCGCTATCGCGAGATTCTCCCCCAAGGAGCGAAGCGCCTGGGCAGCGGCCGCAGGCAGGGTCGTCAGTGCGTGGGGCGTTTTTGGCATTAAAAAGAGTTTATCAATTTTGCTACTACGATCAAGTCTATATTACTAATTACGAGTGTACAGGCTATTTAGTCCAATACAAAGACAGTACAATTTATTGACTGTCAAGGCCAGGGCCGATAGGCTGAGATATGGCTGCGCGAACCGACCCCGAAGTACCCCTCCCCGCACTCCTGCGCCACGCCCGCACGGCCTACGGCTTGGCTATGCGTAAAGCGCTCGATGCAGCGGGCTACGACGACATTCCCAAGAACGGTCTCTACGTCATCGGTGGTCTCGCGCTCGGGGCAGGCGCCGTTCCCCTCGCCGTGCTCATTCGCGACCTGCGGATCTCGAAGCAGGTGGCGGGTCAGCTCGTCGACACGCTGGTCAACCGCGGCTACCTCGCCCGTAACGTCGATGAGCAGGACCGCCGCAGGCTGGTCGTGACCCTCACGGACCGCGGGCGGGCGGCTGCCGCAAAGCAGGCGGCGGCGCGGGAGCGGGTCGATGCGCAGTTGCTCGCGAAGGTAGGGCCGGCGTGCGTCGCGCAGACGCGTGTGGCGCTCGCGGCCCTCACGGAAATGGCAGGTTGGGGTGAGCCCACCCCGTACGACGACGCGTAGCGGAGGACGGCATGTTGCGGTCTGGACTCGTCATCATCGCGCCGTGGGTGGTCGTGCGCCACCCCCTCTACACCGGGCTGCTGCTCGCCATCTATGCGACTGCCGCCGCCAAGGGTACGATACTCGGCCTTCTCGGCGCGCTCCTGGTCACGCTGGGACTGTGGATGAAGGCAGGGCTGCAAGAGCGGTGGCTGCGTGAGGAGCCCGATCCCGGCGCGTACGACGACTACCGCAGGAAAGTCCCGATGCTCGTCCCCTTCGGACCGAGGTAACAATGGACCCGCGACTCGTCACTCCGTATCTCGTCGCCGCTCTCATCGTCTGGGGCCTCTATCGCCGCATGCGGCGCTCCTTCGGCCGCCAACGCGTCAAGGACGGGCTCATGTGGCTCAGGGTCGGCATATTGACCCTCGCCACCGCCGTCATTGGCGCACAGATCGCGCGCGATGTCGACCTGCTCGCTATCCTGTTGGCCGGCATCGCCTGTGGCGCAGTGCTGGGTTACTTCGGGCTCAGACATACGAAGCTCGAGGTAACGGCGGAAGGACGGTTCTACACGCCGCATACCTATATCGGCCTGGCGGTGACCGCGCTCTTCGTGGGCCGGCTGTTGTACCGCTACCTCGGCATGTACAGCGGAGCGCTCCCGCCTGCGACCGCAGGCCGCGATCTGATCGCCCTCTATCGACACAGCCCCTTCACGCTCGCTGTGATTGGGGCCGTGGTGGGCTACTACGTGCTCTACTACATCGGCGTCCTGCAGCGCACGAGGCCTCGAGCAAGCCGTATCACGGCTTGAACAGCTGCGCCGCCGCTCGCGGGTTCGAGGGAAAATACCCGTGGAAGTAGGTCGCCACCAACCGCTCGTGGCGGTATATCGCCTCCCCGGGCGCATCGGATAGCGCTCGCTCCGTGTGCGCCGCTGGAGTGAGTGGCGTCGCGACCGTCGAGTGATGGAAACTGTGGCCGCGCACTCTGCCGCCCGGCAACGGTGCCGTGTGATAACCGATGCTCTGCAGGCGTGCATGCATGATCGCGTGTCCCGGTAGGATGCCGGCCAGGCTGGCCCGCCTGCCTTGAAGGTCCGTCATCGACTCCAGGAGGTACAACATGCCGCCGCACTCGGCGTAGGCAGGCTTACCGGCCGCGACATGCCGCCGCAATGCATCGGCCAGCCCACGATTGGCGCTCAGGCGCTCGAGATGCAGCTCCGGATAGCCGCCAGGCAGATAGACGCTGTGGACGGGCGGCAGACCGGCCGCCGTCAGGGGTGAGAAGAACACCAGCTCGGCGCCCAGGGTCCGCAGCAGGTCGAGGTTCGCGGGATAGAGGAAGGAGAACGCCCGATCCCGCGCGACTGCGATGCGAACCCCGGCCAAGGGGCGCTCCGGCTCCGCAGCACTGGCATCGGCTGCGGGCGCAGACAGCTCGATTCCGGGCGGCATGTCAGCCAACTCCGTTCCATCCAACGCCGCCGCCGCCGCCGACAGACGTTGCTCGAGGTCCGCGACCTCGTCCGCCTGGACCAACCCGAGATGCCGATCCGGCAGCGCGAACGCCTCGTCCCGCGAAATGCCGCCGAGAAAGCGCATGCCCGCGGGCATGCCCTGCTTCGCGAGACTCGCGTGCCCCGGTCCGGCCACGCGATTGGCCAACGCTCCGTGGAAGGGAAGCGCAGGAGAGTAATGCGCGAGCCCGTAGGCAACGGCGCCAAAGGTCTGCGCCATCGCTTCCGCGCCGATTACGGCGACGACGGGTATTCCAAAGAGCTGGGCCAGGTCAGCGCTGCTCGGGGTGCCATCGTAGAGGCCCATCACTCCTTCGATGAGAATGAGGTCGGCAGTGCCGGCCGCCTCATGGAGCAGCCCGCGGCAATGCGCCTCGCCCCCCATCCACAGGTCGAGCTGGTAGACCGGCCGGCCGCTCGCGCGCTCGAGGATCATGGGGTCGATGAAATCCGGGCCGCTCTTGAATACCTGGACCACGCGGCCGCGTGCCGCGTGATAGCGCGCCAACGCGGCAGTGACCGTCGTTTTGCCGTGGCCCGAGGCGGGCGCGCTGATGAAGACAGCGGGGCAGCGCCTGCGCGACACGATCAACGCGCTTTGGGCCGCGATCCGGGGCGCACTCTTCGCGCCCTGTCGTATGGATTCCGGTCCGTGCGGTACTCGATCACGACGGGTGTCGCGAAAAGGTCGAACCGCTTGCGGAAGATGTTGACCAGGTAGCGTGTATACGCATCCGGAACCGACGCGGTCTGATTCCCATGAATGACGATCCGCGGCGGGTTGCGCCCTCCCTGGTGCGCGTAACGCAGCTTGATCCGCCTGCCGTGCACCAGCGGCGGCTGGTGCACCGTGAGCGCGTGCTCGAGCGTCCGTGTCAGCTCCTTCGTCGCCATCTCCCGCATGGCCGCCTCGTAGGCCCGCACGCTCGACTGCATGAGCTCGCCAACACCCGTGCCGTGGCGTGCGGAGATGAAATGCAGCGGCACAAACGGCACGAAGTCGAGCCTCAGCGCCAGTTGCCGGTGAATCTCCTCGCGCTGCTCCATCTGGATCCCGTCCCATTTGTTGATCGCGATGATGAGCGCGCGGCCGCGATGCAACGCCACACCGAGCACGCTTGCGTCCTGCTCCGACACGGTATCATGCGCATCCACGACCAGGATCACCACGTGCGCCTCGTCGATGGCCTGGAGCGTCTTGGCGACACTCGCGCGCTCGATCACATCTTCCACCCTTGCACGGCGGCGCATGCCGGCGGTATCGATGAGTTGGAACTTCCGGCCGTCTCGCTCGAACGGCACGAGGATGCTGTCGCGGGTCGTGCCCGGCTGATCGCTCGCGATGACGCGCTCCTCGCCGATCAGGCGGTTGACGAGCGTCGACTTGCCCACATTCGGACGTCCGATGATCGCAATACGGACGCCCTCTGCGCCAGGATCCGCCGCCCCCGCCGCAGGGTCTGTCTCCAGGCCGGCGAGCGTATGCGCCATCAGATCCTCGCACCCCTGCCCGTGACTCGCCGAGATACCGAGCGGCTCGCCGAGGCCGAGCGCATGGAAATCCGCCGCCACCAGGTCGAGATCCAGTCCCTCGGATTTGTTGACGGCGATCGTGGTCGGCTTTCCGGACTTGCGGATCTCCCGGGCGACGAAGTCATCCTGGGGGGTGAGACCCGCCCGCCCATCGACCAGCAGGATGAGTCGATCGGCTTCGGCGACGGCGCGCTCCGTCTGAGCGCGCATCTGCGCCTCGATACCCTTCGGGTTCTCGACCAGCCCGCCCGTATCGACTACCACAAAGGGCATCGGCCCAACGCGCCCGAAGCCGTATTGGCGGTCGCGGGTGAGCCCCGGCACGTCAGCAACGATCGCGTCGCGCGTGCCGGTGAGCACGTTGAACAGGGTCGATTTGCCGACGTTGGGTCGGCCTACGAGAGCGACGATAGGCAGCATGGGCTGCTGCTGGTGTCAGGTAGTGGGCGACGTTCGATAGGCGTTGATGCGGCCGCCGTCGTTGATGACCACCACCTCGTTACCCTCTGCGATGGGCTGATTGCTGATACGCAGCCTGCCGTCACGCTCGCGCGCGATGAACGCACCGGTGCGCTTGTCCAGGAAGTGGACATAGCCCTGAAAGTCGGCAACGACCACCGCGTCATCGTCCACCGCCACCGCCGTCAGTCCGCGGTACTTCAGCGCGGGCTGGCGCCAGATCACGGCACCGTTGCTGGGATTGAGCGCAACGATCTGACCATCCGCCGTCGACATGTACACGACGCCATTGCTCACCGTCAAAGCGCGATAGCTCGACGCCTCGTGAGACCACCAGGTCTGCCCGCTGTCGAGCGCCAGCATGGTGACATTACCGTGATACCCCACGGCGTATACATCCTTGCCTGAGACATTCACGGGTCCGTCTACATCGGCCAGTCGTTGGATTTCTGTGCGGCCGTGGGGCGCCGCGACAGTCGCCAGCCAGACTTGCGAGCCGTCGCCCGCGTTGACCGCCAGGACCTTGCCGTTATCGAAGCCGCAGATGATCAGATCGCCCACGATCACGGGACTCGAGGTGCCGCGCACCGAGAGCGACGGCACGTCCTGCTCCGCCTCCCACAGCTCATGACCGTCAGTCGGGGACAGACCGCGCAGCTTGCCGTCGACGGAGCGCACTGCAATGACGTTGTCGGAGATGGCCGGGGCGGAGATCACCGCCCCATTGATCAGCACCGTCCATAGGGTCTTGCCGTCGGCGGCGTTCAGCGCGACCACATGACCGTCGCTCGCGCCTACCACCACCATGTTGCCACGCGCGGCCGGGCCGCCTCCGAGCGGCAGTTTCGTGTTGGTGCGCCAGAGTCGATGGCCCGTGCCGAGATCGAACGCCGCCACCGCACCCCGGTGACCCGATGCGAACACACGACTGCCATCGACGGCGAGACCCAGTCCGAGGCGCAGCCGCTTGGCGCCGCGGTCTGAGACCGAGGCGCTCCAGATGTGCCGCACGTGCAGCGTGGCCTTGAGCGAGGTGAGCTTCGCCGGCTGCTCCGGATTCTTATTCTTGGAGCAGGCGGCCAGCAGGCACAGTGCCGCAACCAGCACGGTCCCGCAGCGCATCGATCGCACGGTGTTGGTTTGCAAGGGATCTCTCATGCGCAGCGCGCGCTGGTCAATGGGGCTGGCGGGCGGGGGCGGCCGGCACGGCCGCTTGCGGCACGCCCGACTTGCCGCTGGCCACAGGGGCCGACAGGTCCGAAATCTTCAGGTCGAGGAGCCCGGTGTCGGTCTCACCCCCGACATCGGCCGCTCGCGCGAGCCGGTACTGCGCGAGCGCGGCCGCCTTGTCGCCCATGGCGTAGTAGGCATCGCCGCGCGCCTCGGCATAGAGGGGTGCCAGCGCCCCCGGGGCGCCGCCCGCCAGGGTGGCGATCGCCTGCGAGGGCTGGTGCTGTGCGATCTGCACGCGCGCGAGTCTCTGTCGCGCGATGAGCTTCAGAACCGAATCGTGGGAGTGCTGCATCACGTCGCGCAACTCGTCCGCCGCCCTATCGAGCTCGTTGTCCTCTACGAACGCCCGCGCCGAGGCGAGCTTCGCCTGATCAGCGTAGGGCGACGACGCGTACTGACGCTCCAGGTCTCCGAGGAGAATGAACGCCTGCGTCCGGTTACCCTGCTCAAAGGCGTTCTCCATCCGGACGTACATCTCCCCGGCCGCGAGGTCCGAGTTGCTCTCGTGGGCCCGCCACCAGCGGTAGCCGCCGAGTCCCACGGCGGCGATGGCGACGCCGGCCACGATGGCCGGCCCGTTCTCCCGCAGCCAGCGCTTGAGGGCTTCCCACTGTTCTTTTTCACTCAGCAAATAATCGTCCACCACCCCTCCTCGAGGAGTCATTCTGCCGGCGCTGCGGCGCCGGTGAGCACCGCTTCGATGGCAGCGGCTAGCTCAGGCAGCGGGCATTCGCTCTGACCCGCCTCGTTGCGTAAAGGTTTCACTGCCGCGACGCCCCGCGCCAGCTCGTCATCCCCCAGGATCACCGCGAGCGCCGCGCCGCTGCGATCGGCGCGCCGAAACTGCGCCTTGAAATTGCCGCCGCCGAGATTGAGGTCGAACCGCCGCGCCGGCAGCTCGTCCCGCAGCCGCTCAACGAGGCCGAGCCCCGCGGCGCTCGCGCGAGCTCCGCTGACCACGACATAGACATCCGCCGCGCGGCCTGGAGGAGCCTTGCCGGCCTGTACCAGCAGCTCTACGACCCGCTCCATCCCCATCGCGAACCCGACCCCGGGCGTCGGCTCACCGCCGAGCTGCGCGATGAGCCCATCGTAGCGGCCGCCGGAGCATACGGCATCCTGCGATCCAAGTGCGTCGGTGATCCACTCGAAGACGGTGCGGCTGTAGTAGTCCAGGCCGCGGACCAGCCGCGGGTTGATGCGGTAGGAGATGCCGATGGAGTCGAGCGCGGCGCAGAGCGCGGCGAAGTGCTCGCGCGACTCCGGGTCGAGATGATCGGTGAGGAGCGGGGCGCCCGCAATGATGGCGTGCATCTGCGGATTCTTGCTGTCCAGGATGCGCAGCGGATTGCCCTCGAGGCGCCGCCGGCTGTCGCTGTCGAGCGCGCTCTCGTGCTCGCGGAAGTAGCTGACCAGCATGTCGCGGTAGGCGCGCCTCGACTCCGGCGTCCCGAGGGAGTTGATCTCGAGCCGGACCCGCTCGATGCCGAGCCGGCGCCAGAGGCGCGCCGCCAAGGCGATCAGCTCCGCGTCGACATCGGGACCGGGAAGGCCGACCGCCTCCAGGTCGAGCTGATTGAACTGCCGGTACCGGCCCTTCTGCGGCCTCTCGTGGCGGAACATGGGCCCTACGCACCAGAGCTTGTGGCGCTGCCCGCGCAGCATGCCGTTAGAGATGAGCGCGCGCATGATGCCGGCGGTTGCCTCCGGGCGCAGGGTCAGGCTGTCTCCGCCCTGATCGGAGAAGGTGTACATCTCCTTCTCGACGACATCGGTGTACTCGCCTATCGCACGCTTGAAGAGCGTGGTGTGCTCGACGATCGGAACCCGGATCTCCTCATATCCGTAGGAGGCAACGAGCTCGCGCACGCAAGCATCCAACCGCTGCCAGGCGCCGATCTCGGCGGGCAACACGTCGTTCATGCCGCGGATCGGCTGGATCTCGACCGTCAATTCAACCTCACATTCTTCGCCGGCGCGGCGCGCAGCTGCCCGCCGGCGGCAATCAGGAATCGCGCGGTATGATCGGACCGCACGAAGCGTGAGATCGAGGCTTCCCGGCCGCCAACCTCGATCGTGACATCACTGGCATCTCCCAACATGACGCTGAGCGGCGGTATGCCTGCGAGCTTTCGCGTCGCATGCCCGGTAGACAGGCCATAGAGCAACCGCCTGCCGGTGGCGTCGTAGACCTCCGTCCAGCTGTCGGCCGAGTACGTCAATACGGCGTCGACCTCCCCACCCGGTGGCGGGGGGACTTTCGATGCCATTGTCTGGGTAACGGCTGCACGCGCTTGCGGCGCAGGCGTGCCGGTAGTCAGCGCCACGGGCTGAGTCAGCAGCGCGGGCTGCTCAGGGCTCGGCGGCGTTGTGGCGGCAACGGTGAGCGGTACGGGGCGGGATGCGGTCGTAGCCCATTGGTGAGGCGACAGCGACAAGGCCCACCAGACCGTGCCGGCTACTGCGAAACCGATCACCACGACCACCGCCGGCGCGACGAGCCTGCCCGCATCATCGGGGAGGGGCTTGGGGACGCGAGTCAGGTCCGGAGGCGCGATCCGGGTACCCTGGGAGTAGAGCTCGAACAGGGCCTCCGGCGACTCGCCCACGAGCTCCGCGTAGTGGCGCAGATGTCCCTTGACGTAGACCGGCGCGCCGAGAGCCGCGTAGTCATCCGCCTCGAGCGCCTCCAGGACATCGGGGTCGAGGTGCAGCCTCTCAGCCGCCTGCAGAATCGTGAGGCGGCTGCGCTCACGGGCGCTGCGCAGTCGCGCGCCTATGCCTTCCGACATGACAATCAGCCCGGGTTGTGACCGAGACCGGCCAGCGCATGAGCCTGAGCCGAATCGGGGAAATCGAGCTGCAGCCGACGCGCGTAAAGCTCCGCGTCCAATCGGTCTCGCTGCGCGCGCGTCACCTTCACGGCAAGCAGCAGCAGGTCAGGGGTTTCCTGGTTGGCGGCGAGGAAGGCGTCGATCTCCTGGCGCGCCTGCGTGAGCTTGCCCTGGGAGAAGTTGAGGTCGGCGAGCTGCCATAGGGCCTGCCCGAAGTTGGGCCGTATAGTGAGCGCATCGGTGAACATCTGCTCCGCCTCGACGTCTTTATGCGCGGAGCGCAGGCAGACGCCCGCGTTGTCATATGCAAGCTCCGGCGTCAGGTAGAGCGGATTGCGCGCGGCGCTCAGGAAGGTCTGCACACCCTCATCCACGCGGCCGACGCTGCAGAGGTAAACCGCATAGTTGTTCTGGAAGTCAGGATTCTTGGGCGCGAGCCGCAGCGCCGCACGGAATTCGTCGTCGGCCTGCCGAGAGTCACCCAGCCTGGCGTACAGGAGGGCGCGTGCGCTGCGCACATCCGGATCGTCCGGATTCTCTTCGAGCGCGCGATCGAGCTTGGTCTGCGCGATGGCCAGGTCGCCGCGGCGCATGTAGGCGATGCCAAGCTCCGTGTTGTAGATGGCGGCATCGCGGCGCTGCTGTACTTTCTGTTGATTCGCGCAACCCGCCAGGACCGCTGCAAGCAGTACGGCGGCAACGGTACTGGCGGCGCCGCGCAGCACCCGTGAAGCCCCTCGCGCGTGACCATGTTGCTGTCTCATGCCTGCACCGTGACACCGAATACGCGGCTGCCGAGCCGCACCGTCGTGCGATCGATCACCCGTCCGGCGAGCTGGCCACAGGCGGCATCGATGTCATCGCCGCGCGTGCGGCGGACGGTGGCCAGCAGACCGCGGCGGATCAGCTCGTCGCGGAAGCGCTGCACCGCTTCGGGCTCGGAGCGGCGATAGCGGGTACCCGGGAAAGGATTGAACGGGATGAGGTTCACCTTCGCCGGATGGCCCGCGAGGAGCTTGGCGAGGGCGCGCGCCTGCGCAGTTGAATCGTTGACCCCCGCGAGCAGGACGTACTCGAAAGTGACGCTGCGGCCGTTCTGCTCGTCGAGATAGTGCCAGCAGGCCTCGAGCAGCTCCGCGATCGGATGCTTGCGGTTGATCGGCACGAGCTCGTTGCGCAGCTCGTCATCCGGCGCGTGCAGGGAGACGGCGAGCGCCACGTTGCTGTGCTCGGCGAGTTTGTAGATCTGGGGCACCAGCCCCGAGGTCGACAGGGTGACGCGCCGCCGCGAAAGGTCGAAGCCGAAGTCATCGAGGAAGATCTCGAGCGCCGGCACGACGCTGCGGAAATTGGCGAGCGGCTCGCCCATGCCCATGAGGACGACGTTGGTCACGATGCGCTCGCGCGCGCCGTCATGCGCGAAGGAGCCGGCGAGCTCCTGATTGGCGAGCCAGACCTGGCCTACGATCTCGGCCGTGGTCAGATTGCGGTTGAAGCCCTGCTGGGCGGTCGAGCAGAAGGAGCAGTCGAGCGCACAGCCGACCTGCGAAGAGATACAGAGTGTGCCGCGGTCCGGCTCCGGGATGAAAACCATCTCGAACGCCTGCGAGGCGTCGGCCCGCAGCAGCCACTTGCGCGTACCGTCGGCGGATTGCTGCGCGGTGACGACCTCCGGGGTGGCGATGCAGGCGTGCTCGGCGAGCTGGGCGCGGAAATCCTTGGCCAGGTCGGTCATGCGCTCGAACGACGACTCACCGCGCTTGTACACCCAGTTCATGAGCTGGCGGGCGCGGAACGCCTTGCTCCCGAGCCCCGCCACGAACGCCTCCAGCGCGGGGCGCGGCAGCCCCAGCAGGTTCGTTGCGGTCGTGTCGGGAGAGGTCATGGCGGACTTGGGCGGCCTCAGCCGCGCGGATGCAGCTCCGTGCCGCTGAAGAAATAGGCGATTTCCTGGGCTGCCGTATCAGGCGCATCCGAGCCGTGGACGACGTTCTGCTCGATGCTGAGCGCGAGGTCGGCACGGATCGTCCCCGGAGCCGCCTTCTTCGGATCGGTCGCACCCATGATCTCGCGGTGACGCGCGATGGCGCTCTCGCCCTCGAGGACCTGCACGACCACCGGCCCCGAAGTCATGTATCGGACCAGATCCTTGAAGAACGGACGCTCTCGATGGACGGCATAAAAGCCCTCGGCCTCGCGCTCGGAGAGGCGCACCATGCGGGCAGCGACGATGGTCAGGCCCGCCTTCTCGAACCGGCGATAGACCTCGCCGATGAGATTGCGGCTGACGCCGTCGGGCTTGACGATGGACAGGGTGCGCTCGAGCGCCATTTCGGGGATCCTTTCGGGGGTAGATATGCGAGACGCAGCCGTGCAGTCTAGCCTTCAGCCGGCTGCGGCGCCAATGCGTGCGCCAATGCGTGCGCC
>JANWJS010000049.1 GCA_025451845.1 Steroidobacteraceae bacterium | reverse complement strand
GGAGGTGCCCACGATGAATGCGCAGCAGATCCCACCCCTCCTCGAACCGCTGCGCGCGCGCCTCACCAAGGCGCGTGACAGCATTCGGGCAGGCTCGTGGCTCCCGCCGCAATGGGGCGAGGTGCCACGAGTGCGCGTAGGGGCGCGCTGGATCAACGTACTGTGGATCGTACCCATCGTTTTCGTCGTTCTCGTCCTCGGAATCGCAGTCTGCGAGGGCTTGTATGCGACCCCCTGGTTTCATGGGTTCCTCGCGCTCTATCCGGGCATACCCAAGTCAGCGCCGGCGATCGAGAGCGGCTTCCCATTGTGGCTGCGGGTCGAGCATTTCCTCAACATGCTCTTCATGTTCTTCATCCTCCGGTCGGGCATTCAGATCCTGGCCGATCATCCGCGCCTCTACTGGAACCGGGACTGCACGCCTGAAACCGACTGGTTCCGATTTCTGCACTCGGTTCCGAAAGACCGCATCTGGCGGTCCAAAGACGACGGGCTCGGCCACACGGTGAGGACTCTGGAGGTGCTCGTTCCGGCAGAGAAGGTCTGGACGTCCAAGAGCGACTCGGTAACGATTCCCGGGTGGCTCGGCATTCCCGGCATTCGCCACACCGTGGGACCCGCACGATGGTGGCATTTCTCCGTCAACGAGCTGTGGGTGCTGAATGGCATCGCTTTCTACGGGATGCTCTTTGCCACCGACCAGTGGCACCGGCTGGTACCAACGACCTGGATGGTCTTTCCCAACGCGCTCTCGATGATGATTCAATACTGGTCGCTGCATTTCCCCGCAGATCACAGCTGGACAAACTATAACGCCCTGCAGCAGCTCACCTATTTCTTCACGGTATTCATCGCCGCGCCGCTTCAAATCGGCACCGGCTTGATGCAGAGCCCGGCGATCGCCAACAAGCTCGGCTGGCTCGGCGTGCCGTTCAACCGCCAGCGGGCGAGAACGGTCCATTTCTTCGGGTTGCTCTGGTTCGTCGTATTCATCCTGGTCCACGGCACGTTCGTCTTCATAGTCGCCGCGCGGCCGAGCCTGAACGAGATGTGGGCGGGGGTACACAACAATTCCTGGGAAGGGCTGTGGATCTTCGCCATCGCGGTGGCCGTGCTGGTCGCGACCTGGCTGCTCGCGACACCCTTTACGGTCAGGTCCGCTCGTCTCATCCAGAACATCGGCAAGATCATGGTCGGCAGGCTCAAAGGAGCGGCCGAATCGTGGAGTCCGGTAATCCAGTACCGGGAACGGGACATATCGCCGCATTTCTGGGCCAACGGCACGCTGCCGGTGTCCACGGAGTTCAGAGCGCTCGAGAAGGACGGCTTCGTCAACTACCGCTTGCGCATCGATGGCCTGGTCGAGCATCCGCGGGAGCTCTCCTATGCCGAGATCAAGGCGATGCCGAAGCAGGAGCAGATCACCGAGCACTTCTGCATCCAGGGCTGGTCCGGCGTCGCCAAGTGGGGCGGGGTTCCGATGCGTCACATCCTCGATATCGTGCGGCCGACGCGCGAGGCTCGCTACGCCGTCTTCTACTCGTTCGCCGAGGGCGCCGATGGTGGCATCTACTACGACGTTCACAACCTGCGAAACATGCGCCACTCGTTGACCATCCTCGCCTATGAGATGAACGGCTCGCCGCTGCCGCTGATCCATGGCGCGCCGCTGCGGCTGCGCTGCGAGAACGAGCTCGGCTTCAAGATGGTGAAGTGGATCCAAGCCATCGAATTCGTGCATGACTACGCCCAGCTCGGCGCGGGCCAAGGGGGCTACAACGAGGATCACGAGTTCTATGGAAACAGGATGTCGATTTGAGGACGACGAGGCGCCGCGTGCCGTGAAACCAGACTGTCTGGCACTCGATCGTGGTTCGCAGACGAGGCGAGATCTCTTGCGAGATGACATGCCTCGGTCCTCGCATGCCTGTCGCGCTGCGCGCCGTAAATCCTGACGATTAGCCCAGGAGGAGCCTGGTCCGCCGGATCTGCAACTTACGCCAAGGAGACCACATGCCGGAACGTGGCTTCCTTTCCGCCCCTCGCGCGACAACGATTACCCTGAAGAGGGTTAGCCCCGCGCGCGAGAGCTCCGCCGGTCGCGGGCTCCTCCAGCCGACAGACACGGCCTCTCCACGGGTCTCGAGGGATTCCCGCTCGACCGGACGCGGGCATTCTGGATAACCGGGGTGGAGGCAGCCGTTCTGCACACGCCATTCGCCATCACGGATTGCCGGGTTTTTGGCCGCGAGTAGCCTTCTCGGCTTCGAGCCCTCATAGGCATAGGCGACAAAGTAGCCGCGTATCGGAGCCGGCAGTTTTGCCGGGTATACCTCGAAGGGTATGCGTCGCGGTACACCCTCGCGCGCAGGCCCTCTTAGGCGAATCGTAAAAGAACTGGGGAAGGGATCCAGCGGAATAGGAAGGCGTAGTCGCCGGCATGTAAGAGGCGGAGAGGTAGCGTGCGATTCCATCTCACACGAGGGCCGCCAATCCACGCCAAGGTTCCTGCGACCAATAGCGACGCGCCAGTCCGGAAGGCGAGGGGAGCACAAACAGCAGCGTCGATCCGATCATCTCTTCAGCCAGCCCGTATTCAAGCGGATGACGGGTGAACTCTTCTCCGGCACGCTTGCTGGTGAACGCAAGTATCTTGGGCCGGAAATGCTGGATCTTGGCTCGCAAGCCATCCCGATCAAAGTGCTCTCGTAAGAGGACCCTGTCCGAACCCGACACCGTCTTGGCCAAGTCCGTCAGTCCCAGGCCGTACTGCGGAACGCGGTCGTACTGTGCTGGCTGGAGGAGGCGAGGCGTGAGACCGACCTCGAAGAGAGTGCGCCAGAAAGCATTGCCCGGTCCAGCGTAGTACGCGTGGCGCCTGGCCGACGCGACACGGCTGCGGTGCCACAGAACACGATCCGCAGATCCGAGACCAGAACGTCACGAAGTACGCTCACGTTTCATTAAACCATTAAACCGGTTTGCTGCTCGTCTGTAAGCCCTCCAGCAACCCCGTTCTTCCAGCGCTGAGCTGATGGCTCGATGCTCTGGCGGCGGCAATCGGCCGCGTGCCGAGGGCATGACGATGAGCGATGAGAAGCGAGGGGAGCTGACGCTGGGGCAGCAGCGCTTCCTGGAGCGGATGCAAGAGGCCCAGATGGAGGGATTGTCGCTGCCGGATTTCTACCGAGCGCACGGCCTGAGCATGGCGATGCTGTACAAGGTGCGGCGCCAGCTGGTGCAGAAGGGGATCGTGCCGCCGACGCGGCTGCAGCTTTCGAGCGAGCCGGACAAGTTCGTGCAAGTGCGAGTGCAGGAGTCGCCAGCCGGAGCGGAGTTGGCGGTCCGCGGTCCGGTATGCCGGCTGCGCCATCCGAGCGGGTGGCTGATCGCGTGCGGGATGTGGCCGCACCCGCAATGGATCCTGCAGCTGATGGGAGAGCAGCCATGATGCGCCCGTACGGAGAGGGACTGAAGGTCTACCTCTACCGGGAACCGGTCGACATGAGGATGTGGCGCAACGGTCTTGCTGCTGTCGCACAGCAGGTGATGAAGGTCGAACAATCCGTTCGGCGCCCGCGCCAGCGCCAATCCTTACTCCCTCGTCGCCACCGCTCGGGCCAACGACCTCGAGCCCTGCGCGTATCTGAACTTCCTGTTCGAAAACCTCCCCGCCGCTGAGACCGTCGAGGCCCTCGAAGCCCTGCTTCCCTGGAACGCTCGCAGCTCGCTGCCGGCCACCCGCCGCGCCGCCTGAGGCCGGCTCGTCCCTCCGGCCCTTACGCCGGCACGCTGTCGCGCGCCACAACGGGGATGCCGGAGTGCTTACGCTCGTCTCAACCGTCCAGGGGTCACCGCCGCTAACTCCAGCTATCCAGCGGCGAATAGTTCCATACGGAGTTCCATACGGTCGCCGAGGAGCTCTGTATTTGTCGCGTAAGTGTTTGTTTTTAATGGTGGGCGGTACTGGGATCGAACCAGTGGCCCCTGCCGTGTGAAAGCAGTGCTCTACCGCTGAGCTAACCGCCCATGCCCTGAAGGGGGAGCAAGTCTATCGGCCAGCCAGGCCGGAGGCAATGGCTGGGGCGGGTCGTCCAGCTCAGGAAATGAGCAGGATCGACTTGCCGAGCTGGCGCCGGCCTTCGAGCGCCGCGTGGGCGGTTTCGACCTCGTCGAGGGTGTAGCGGCCGCTGGTTTCGAGGCTCAGGGTCCCGTCCCCGAGAGCAGCGAAGATCTCGTCGGCGCGGCGCTGGACCGTTGCACCGTCTGCGAGGTAGTCCGCGAGGCGAGGTCGGGTGAGGAACAGTGAGCCGGCCTCACCCAGCTCGTAGGGATCGAGGTCATCCAGGGAGCCGGAAACGGACCCGTAATTGATCACGAGCCCACGGGTGCGGGTCGCGCGAAAGCTGTCGCGCAGAGTGGCGCGCCCCACGGCATCGAATGTCACGTCGACTCCACGCCCGCCGGTCGCCGCGCGGATGCGATCGGCGAAGCGGCCACTCTCATAGGGCATCACGTGGTCGGCGCCGCGATTGCGCGCTATCGCTGCTTTGGAGTCATTGCTCGCGGTCGCGAAGACAATGGCGCCGCGGCGCTTGGCAAGCTGCACCAGCATTTGTCCGATTCCGCCGGACCCTGCGTGCACCAGGCACGTACTTCCCGAACGCAGCTGCGCGACGTCTTCTATCAGGTAATGAGCCGTCGAACCCTGGAAGATGGCTGCCGCGGCGAGGTCGTATGAGATCGCCTGCGGAATACGTGCGAGACGATGAGCTGGTACGACTGCGTATTCGGCATACGCGCCCCAGGAAATGCACCAGGCGACCCGATCGCCGGCATTGAAGGCTGTGACCCCGGGCCCGCTGCTGACCAACTCGCCGGCCCCCTCCATGCCGAGCGTACACGGGGCACGTACCGGGTAGGTATGCGAGTTCTGGTACTTACCCTGGCGCGTATGAATGTCCATGAAGTTGACGCCAGCGCAGGCGACGCGGACGAGTACCTCGCCGCGCTCAGGTGAGGGGATGTCGATATCGACTCGGCGGAGGACTTCCGGACCGCCGTACTGCTCGATGCGTATGGCCCGCATGATGCTGCTTCTCCCGGAAGGCGATCGTAGCCCCGTTGCCTCAGTCGATCGGTACGCGGACCCAGCCTTCCATCAGTCGGCGGGCCGATCGGCTCATGATCACTTTTCTGATGATCCATTGACCATCCTGGTGGGTTGATTCCGCACCGACGCGGAGAGTGCCCGATGGATGCCCGAATCGCACGCCGCCTGTCCCGGAAAGAGGGGATATGCGGTGGACGACGGTGCCGGGAATGGCGGCGGCGGCGGCGATGGCGACGGCGCCCGTGCCTGTCATCGCGTGGTGCAGCTTCCCCATGGAGAAGATCCTCGCCAAGAGATCGATGGACGCAGGATGTATGCGCTTGCCGTCGGATGCGGTGTATTCCGCCGGCTTGGCAACGAGGGCTATCTTGGGCGTGTGGGGCCGCTTCGCCGTGGCTTCCTCGGGGGTCCCGGCGAGACCCATGGCCACGGCGCCGCGTGAGCGGACCGCTTCGGCGAGCTCGAGCAGCTCCTTCTTGCCGTTGACGTCCTGCTGGAGCTCCGTGCCCTCGAATCCCAGCGCTTCGGCATCGACGAAGATCGTGGGATTGCCCGCGTTGATCAGCGTTGCCTCGATGGGTCCGAGACCGGGCACCTCCAGCAGGTCGATCTGGCGACCGGTGGGAAAGATCTCGCCCGCGCCCGACTGGCCGTCCGCGCCCGCGGGGTCGATGAATTCCAGCTTCACTTCAGCGCCGGGGAGGGTGATGCCGTCGAGTTGGAAACTGCCGCTCTCCTGCACCTCGCCGCGATGCATGGGCACGTGGGCGATGATCCTCTTGCCGATGTTGCCTTGCCAGATCCGCACCGCCGCGGTGCCCTCGAGGGGACCCTCCAGTAATCCAGCACTGATGGCGAATGGCCCGACCGCGGCAGTCAGGTTGCCGCAGTTTCCGGACCAGTCGATGACCGGCGCGTCGATCGCCACCTGGCCAAAGAGGTAGTCCACGTCGCATCCGGGCCGCGGCGATCTCGAGATGATGACGACCTTGCTCGTACTCGAGGTGGCGCCGCCCATGCCGTCGATCTGCTTGCCGTAGGGATCGGGGCTGCCGATGACGCGCAGCAATATCCGATCGCGCTTTTCATTGTCGGACGGCAGATCTTCGGCTAGGAAGAACACGCCCTTGCTGGTGCCGCCGCGCATGTAGACGGCTGGAATGCGCAGCTGCGTCATGCGCTTTGCGCGAGGGTGTTGAGCGCGGACCCCGCCCGGAACCACGCGAGCTGCCGATCGCTGTAGGAGTGCTGCAAGTCGAGGACCTCCTGGGTGCCGTCCGAGTGTACCAGACGGCATTTCACCGACTTGCCGGCGGCGAGCTCGCGCAGTCCCAGGAGGCTCAGGCGATCGTCCGCACGGATCCGCTCGTAGTCGTCCGCCTGCGCGAAGGTCATAGCCAGAAGTCCCTGCTTCTTGAGATTCGATTCATGAATGCGAGCGAAGCTGCGCGCGATCACGGCCGCGCCGCCGAGAAGCCGGGGCGATAGGGCGGCGTGCTCCCGGCTGCTGCCTTCGCCGTAGTTGGCATCACCGACGATGACCCAGCGCAGCCCCTGCGAGCGGTAGTCGCGGGCGACGGCGGCGATCGGTTGGCTGGATGCGCCGGTCCTGACGTTGGAAGTTTTCCCCACCTCACCGGTCGCGGCGTTGGTGGCGCCCATCAGCAGGTTCTCGCTGAACCGCTCGAGGTGGCCGCGGTAGCGCAGCCAGATGCCCGTCGGAGAGATGTGATCCGTGGTGGTCTTCCCGCGGGTCTTGATCAGCACCGGCATGTGGAGGAAATCCTCGCCATCCCAGGCTGCCCACGGCTTGATGAGCTGCAGGCGCTCGCTGGCGGGGTCGACCGCCAGGTCGAGGGACCGGCCGTCCGCCGGTGGTGGGGTGTAATGCTCCTGGCGGTTCTCGAAACCGCGGGGGGGCACTTCCGGAGCGGGCTTCGGCGGTTGCAGCATGAAGAGCTCACCGCGGGCTCCGACCAGCGAATCCTTGAGCGGGTTGAAATCCAACCTCCCCGCGATCGCGAGCGCCGTCACGATCTCCGGGCTGGCGAGGAAGTTCATGGTGGAGCGTCGCCCATCGTTGCGGCCGGCGAAATTGCGGTTGTAGGAGGTGACGATGGCGTTGGGCGTTTCGCCGGCAACGTCGGTCCGCCGCCATTGCCCTACGCACGGTCCGCACGCGTTGGCGAGCACTGCTGCGCCGACGTCCTGAAGGGATTGCAGTTGACCGTCGCGCTCGATCGTCGAGCGGACCTGCTCGGAGCCGGGCGTGACCAGGTAAGGGACCGCAGCTTTTACCCCGCGGGCGCGTGCCTGTCCGGCGACGTCGGCTGCGCGGCTCATGTCCTCATAAGAGGAGTTCGTGCAACTGCCGATCAGGGCCGCGGAGATGCTGCTCGGGAATCCGGATTCAGCGTCGGCGACCTCGGCGGCGAGCTGCGAGAGGGGCCGCACGCGATCGGGGGAGTAGGGGCCTGAGATGTGCGGCTCCAACGTGGAGAGGTCCAGCCGGAGCACTTGGTCGTAGTGCGCCTCGGGAGCCTGCTCGGTTTGCGGATCCGGCTCGAGAAGATGCTGATAGCGCTCGATGAAGGGAGCCAGTTCGCCGCGATGCGTGGCTTTGAGATATACCGCCATGCGCTCGTCGGCTGGGAACATCGAGGTCGTCGCGCCGATCTCGGCGCCCATGTTGGCAATGGTCGCCTTGCCCGTTGCGCTGAGGGTTCGTGCTCCGGGTCCGATGTATTCGACGATCGCGTTCGTGCCACCGGAGACGGTCAACATACCGGCGACTGCGATGATCACGTCCTTGGGTGCCGTCCAGCCGTTGAGTCGACCCGTGAGGTAGACGGCGATGCGCTTGGGATAGAGCAGCTCCCACGGCAGCCCGGATATCGCTTCCACCGCATCAGCGCCACCCACACCCACTGCGCAGGCGCCGAGGCCGCCGGCGTTGGGAGTATGGGAGTCCGTGCCGATGATCAGCTCACCGGGGAACGCGTAGTTCTCGAGGACCACCTGATGCATGATCCCAGCGCCCGGTCCCCAGAAGCCTGCATGATACTTGGCTGCCGCGCGGCGCAGGAAATCGTAGACCTCCGCGTTCTCGCCGAGCGATTCCTCGAGGTCCTGCCGTGCCGCCCGGCGGGCCTGGATCAGATGATCGCAGTGAATGCTCGTCGGAATGGCGACGCGTTCGCGGCGGCTTTGCATGAATTGCAGGATGCCGGTCTGCCCGAGCAGGTCCTGGAAAACGACCCGATCGGGACGCAGCAGCAGGTAGCTCTTGCCCGGAGCGAGCTCCTGCTGCTCGGGATCATCGAGATGGCCGAGCAGTACCTTCTCCGCGAGGGTGAGCGGCCGGCGCAAACGGCGGCGCACGATCTCGAGGTTGCGCTCCATCGCGCGATAGATTCCTGCCGCCATCTCCGGGGTCGATTCGATGCTGGTCATGGTGCCCGCCAGGTTGAGTTCCCGCGGAAGTTTGCTCCCCGCCGGCTGGCGACGCATAATGCATTTATAGATATTATTGATGCACATGGTGCATCAATGCCGGGGCGCACGCTTGAAGATCGACACGCTGGGCGTTCAGGCTTTCATCGCGATTGCGCTGCACCGCAACTTCCGGCGCGCCGCGGCTGAGCTCCACATCACACAGACGGCCTTGTCGCGGCGGCTGCAGACTCTCGAGGCCTACCTCGGCGTGAAACTCATCGAGCGCACGACCCGCTCCGTCGAGCTCACCCGCACGGGCGCCGATTTCCTGCCGCGCGCACAGCGTCTGCTCACAGAGCTCGAGACCTCGCTCAGCGATATCCGGGAGACGGGCAAGGCCATGCGCGGCTCCGTCACGATCGCTTGCGTACCCTCCATCGGCGCGCGCTATCTGCCGCATGTGATCCAGCAATACTCCGCGGCGTATCCCGAGAACAGGATCACGATCCACGATCATTCCTCGTTCGGCGTCGCCGAGGCGGTGCTGCGGCGGGAGGCCGAATTCGGCATCAACGTGACGGGCTCCCACGATGCGGGGCTTGCCAGCGTAGCGCTCGCGCGCGACCGCTTCGTTCTCATCTGTCGTGACGATCACCCGCTTGCGGCACGCAAGAAAGTGTCATGGGCGCTGCTCGAGCCGCACCTGCTGATCTTTCCGGGAAGCCTGAGCGCCAACAAGCCGGTGTTGGAGCTGGCTCTGACCGCCGAGCGCCTGCGGCTGCGCACCTACTACGAGGTGCAGCACAGCTCGACAGCCCTGGGGCTCGTCGCGGCGGGGGTAGGAGCGGCGGTCGTCCCGGGCCTCGCCGTGCAGAAGGAAGCGTATCCCAGGATCCGCGTGCTGCCGCTCGTGAACCCTGCGGTCGCAAGGTCGCTGGTGCTCATCGCGCCGAGAAACGCGCAACTCTCGCCCGCAGCCCGGGCACTTTATGACATGCTGATTCAGCACGCCCGCGCGAAGGGACGCGCCGGCGGAGCTCCGGCACACCCGGCCTGGCGTCGTGGGGGGTAATCGTGAAGGCGGACAGGCTCCTAAACTTGCCGCGGCAAGGCGGTTTCCGCTCGCGGGGTCCCGAGGCATCAGCGTCGCGCGCCATGGAGCCTCCATTGTTTCCGTAAGGCACTGATTTCTGGGGATATGCTCTGCGGGCCCCCTGCGGCGCGAAAGCATGGCCGGCCCGCCCTTGCTACCATGCGCGGCCCTTGATCCTGACCCCATGAATGGCTCAGAACGCCTATGACCGTAGTCACCCGATTCGCCCCGAGCCCGACCGGCATGCTCCACGTGGGGGGCGTGCGGACCGCGCTGTACAGCTGGCTCTATGCCCGCCGCACCGGTGGCAAGTTCATCCTGCGCGTGGAGGACACGGACCGCGAGCGCTCCACGGACGAGGCAGTACGGGTGATCCTCCAGGGGATGGCTTGGCTCGGACTCAATGCCGACGAAGGCCCGTTTTATCAGTCACACCGCTTCGACCGCTACCGCGCGGTGATCGCGCAGATGCTGGCCGCGGGCAACGCCTACCATTGCTACTGCACCAAGGAGGAGCTCGATGCGATGCGCGAGGAGCAGATCGCGCGCAAGGAGAAGCCGCGCTACACGGGTCGCTGCCGCGACCGCAAGGAGCCGCGTCCGGGAGTGACGCCCGTGGTGCGCTTCCGCAACCCGCTCGACGGCGCCGTGGTTGTGGACGACCTGATCCACGGGCCGGTCACCTTTCAGAACACGGAGCTCGATGACCTCATCATCGCCCGCTCCGATGGCACGCCTACCTATAACTTCTGCGTCGTGGTGGATGATCGGGACATGGGGATCACGCACGTGATCCGCGGGGACGATCATCTCAACAACACCCCGCGGCAGATGAACATGCTGCGTGCGCTCGGTGCGACACCGCCTGTCTATGCTCACGTGCCAATGATCCTGGGGCCTGACGGCGCCAAGCTGTCGAAGCGCCATGGCGCGGTCAGTGTGCTGCAGTATGACGAGGAGGGGTATTTGCCCGACGCGCTCCTCAATTACCTCGTGCGCCTCGGCTGGTCACACGGCGATCAGGAGGTGTTCACGCGGGAGGAGATGATCGCCGCGTTCGACATCCACGATGTCAACAAGGCGGCCTCGGCCTTCAACCCCGAGAAGCTCCTGTGGCTGAATCAACAGCACATGATGCGGGCGCAACCCGCCGCCCTGGTGCCCTACCTGCGGTCGCAGCTTCGCCGGCTCGGCCTCGAGTGCGATGATCAGCGCCTCCTCGAGGGGGTGATCCTCGCCCAGCGCGAGCGGGCGAAGACCCTGAAGGAGATGGCGCTGAACAGCCGGTTCTTCTTCACCGACGCGGTGGAGATCGACCCGAAGGCCGCGGCCAAGCACCTCGCGGGCGGCGGCCGGGAGATCCTGGCCAAGGTCCGCGAGCGGCTCGGCGCACTGCCCGAGTGGAGCGCTGCAGCCGTCCATGGGGCGCTCAATGACCTCGCCACGGCCTTGGGGGCGGGGCTCGGCAAGATCGCGCAACCGGTGCGGGTAGCCGTCACCGGTACGGCGGTTTCACCGCCGATCGATGCGACGCTCGAGTTGCTGGGCCGGGACCGCGCGCTGGCTCGCATGGACCGCGCACTGCAAGCCGCTTCTTCTTGACAGTCCGGCGGGGCTTACGTACCTTCGCCGGCCTCTCCGGATGTGGGGCCATAGCTCAGCTGGGAGAGCGCTTGCATGGCATGCAAGAGGTCGGCGGTTCGATCCCGCCTGGCTCCACCAATCAAAACAGGGGCTTAAGTCCCAGGCGCGGGCGCCTCACCGGGCGTCCCCCAGAACAGACCGTCGTCGCGGGTTAGGTGCTGTCAGCGCCGCCGTCAACCCTTCGGCAGCACGATCGGGCGCTCGCGCAGCAGCAAGACCCAGTCGCCGTTCTCCATGAGGGCTTCGCGACCGAGCTCGCGCAGCAGTGCGACCAGCGCGTGCTGGCGGTCGTGCCGCTCGGGATGGCGCTCGAGGCGCTCCGCGAAACGGCCGGCACGACGAAAAATACCGGCAAAGCGCGCGTACTGATTGACCTGTGTCCGCAGGCCCAGCCGTTCGGCATAGGTCTCCCAGAGCGCGGCGCCGATGGGCGCAAAGCCCATGAGGACCACGAGCCAGCGGTGCCAGGAGGGGAGGCTCTCGAGGGGATTCCAGAAGAGGACCAGGCCGGCGGTGGCGAGCAGCCCCGCGCCCATGAAATGCCGCGAGCGGCGCTCGAGGAGGTGCAGCCGCTTGCGCTGCGAGTGCGCGCGGTCCGCGTAGTAGGCGGCCTGGCCGCCGATCCAGTGCTCAATCGCGAGCTCCGGGTGTGCCGTCTCCGGGGGCGGTAGCGCCGCCGCGGCCCGCAGCGCCTCGCGTATCCAACGCAGCTCATCGAGCTGCTTGCGCAGGTACGAAGACGAGGCGCTGTCGGGAAGTCCGGCGAGCCGCCAGTAGAACTGCACTCGCAGACCTTCGGCGAGCGCACGATAGTCGAGGTACCGGCCTTGAACGTCACGCCGGCCCTGCCAGAGCAGGATGGCGGTCAGCGACGCGAAGGCGGCGAGATACCCAGCCGGCAGCGCGCGCCAGGGCAGTACCTCCGCATAGATCTCGAAAATGAGTGCGAGCAGCGCCGCAAACAGCAGCGTGAGCCGCAGGACCATGCGGGTGATGCGTTGGTAGTGACGTGCCAACAGGTCAGCGGCCGCGAACGCGGCCGCCAGGGTCCGGCCGGCTGCGGAGCGGCCGGCGATGTCGGGTAGTAACGCCTGCGCTGCTTCAGGAAGGCTCGAGGCGAGCGAGCGGCGCAGAGGCTCACTGTTGAATCGCTCGATCCGGCCGCACAGAGTGTGGAACAGCGCCTCGTCCCCTTCCTGGGGGAACATCCATTCCGGCTTCTTGGGGGAGTGCCCTGCCGGCTCGCCGGCACGTGGTGTGTGAATGTGATAGACAGGGCCGCCGTCGTCGGCGTCGAGCGGCCGCAAACCAGCCTCGGGCATACCGCCGGGCCCCTCGAGCTTCATGCGCACCACCGCGGCGGTTCCGGCAGTCGAATCGGCTGGACGTCCGTCCCAGAGCGCGAGCAAGAGATGACTCTGCTGCGCGAGGAACATGCCTACGGCGCGATAGCGCTTCTCCCGCAGGTGCTGCGGCGTCGGCTGCCCAGGCTCAGAGTCCGGATCCCGCGGCAACACGAACACCTGCTCGGGCGGGACGCGCCGCAGGATGGCGTGGAATTGCGCGACGCTGTCGGGGAAGTCATGCTCGTAGTCCGCCGGCTCCAGCGGCAGGGGCACGAGCAGCTCGTGACCTTCCTCCAGCGCCACTTCGGCCACCAGGCGATCAGCGCCTTCTGCGAGCGGCGTGACGACTCTCAACGGTGTCGACGGGTAACGCTGGCGCAGCCGCGCAAAGAGCTCGTGCACGTGCTCGCGATGCCTGGGCAAGTCAGCGGCGCGCAGGTGGCGATGTCCGGTCACGCCGATGACGATCGGCAGGCGCCCGTCGGGTGCGGGTGGGCGGGCCGGTTCCAAAGCTACGGCGCGTTCCTCAGCGGGAGTTGCGATCACTGTCGGGCTGCTGCGAGAAAGCGCCGCTGATCTTCGGGGGAGTCGAGCTCGGCGGCGAGCAGCCGCTCGAGCTCGGCGAAATCCGTGGCGGCGGCGGCCGCGCGGTCGACCAGGATTGCGGCGATCGGACCGAGGATGCGGGCGAGCCGAGTCCGCAGCTGACGCAGCTCCTCGGAAGAAATGCGCTTGCCGTGTGGCGACACCTCATCGGGCCGCGTGCCGGGAAGCGGCGGCGCAATTGCAGCGGCAGGCTCGTGCCGAGCGCTTTGGCCGGGTGTGTCCGTCAGCCACTGGCGCAGGCAGCGGCAGAGCCGCTCGTAGTGCGGCACGCGCGGTGGCGGGAAGCCATCGAGCCAGTGTTGGCTGCTCAGGAAATACTCCAGACTCCGCGACGGCAGTACGTCCTCGATTCGAAACGGCAGGATGCGCAGGTTCTTGTGGACGGCGCGCTCGACCTCGCGCCGCACCTGCGGCGAGCTGTTGCTGCTCTGCGAGAACACGAGGACCATGACGCGCGCGGCGGAGATCGCCTCGATGATTTCCTCGGCCCACTCCGCCGCGGGCGAGACGTCCCGCGGCGCGATCCAGACGGTGAGGCCGGTCGCCTCCAGGTGGCGCGTCATCTCGTACGCGCACTCGCGGTCGGGCTGGGAGTAGCTGATGAAGATGTCACGGCCCATGGCCCGAGCCTCCGATCATCTTCATTGCTTTCTCCAGGCTCTTGCGCATGCGCTCGAAAGCTTCTCCCAGTGCCGCAATCTCATCACCCCGCGTGCTTGCAAACGTCTCCCCGGTTGCGCGGCCGAGGCTCACCTCGTCCGCGTGCCGGGTCATCTGGCCCAGGGGCCGTACCACGGTCCAGTATACCGTGACATTGATGATGACCAGCAGCACGACCAACACCGTGATGATGACCGCCGTGACGCCGGAAAAGAGGCGGCGAGCGCCCTCGACGGCGTCCGTGAATGGCACCGAGACGATCTGCGCCCCGATGACCTCGTTCGCTTGCCAGCCGAAGCCGTTGTCGTGGCCATAGCGGGCGACGAGCGCGGCCGGTGCGGCGGATGGCAGGCCGTGGCACGCGAGGCATTCCGGGAGCGCGCGGATGGGGCGTGCCAAATAGAGCGAGCGTCCCATCGGGGTGGCGCGCTCGCCCTGGATCTGCTGCGAGATGGGATGGTTGCGGAATTGATCGATGATGTCCGCTTCCCAATCGGCCGCTCGATCGCGCGGATTGGTGGGATTCAGCGTCGCTTCCTTGTACGTGAAGTCCGGGTGCAGCTTGCGCAGGGAGGCGAAAGTCTGCGTTGCCGCGTAGAAGGGGATGCTCTGGGGCGGGAAGCCATCCTGCATGTGAGTGACCAGCAGCGGGTCGATCTCATCGGCTGTGTAGGCGCGGCTCGCGAGCGCGCTATCGAGCATGAGCCCGGCCGTCGCCAGCACTTCCCGCCGCGCATCTGCCTGCTGCAGCGAGGCGCAGACTGCGTACGCGGCCCAGCCCACCACCGCGAAGGCGATGACAAACACCACGTTGAGCCGGGTCAGAAGTTTCATGGGTCGCCTGGTACGTGTGGCCTCGGGAAACCCCCGCCGGGCCATCTAAAAGTTAGAGCGACCCGGGAAGCTTAACACGCCGCGAGGCCAATCGGGGCGTGCTCTGGCGGCGGCCTCGCGCCTTGGGTGTCGCCATCGGGGAGTTGCCTCGCTCACCTCCGCCAGCGGGATTGGGCCCCAACTTCTGCGCAGGGCGACGGCCGGTCCAACCCAGGCCCTCGCTGATTCGGCGCGCGGCCACCATGACATCTTTGCTGAGGGCCTGCATGCGGTGGTCGCTCAAGTACTGGGCGGCGCTCGAGACGCTGATGGCAGCGACGGTGCGCCCGGCGACGTCGCGGATGGGCGCGGCGATGCAGCGGATCTGATCCTCGTTCTCCTCCAGGTCGAAGGCATAGCCGGCCTGCACATAACCGCGCATGCGCGCCAGCCATTCCTGTTGGGAGATCTCCACGCCTCGCCGCGCGCTCTGCCTGCCTGCCTCGCTGCGCTCCGCGCGCAGGAACTCCAGCCACGCGGCCTCGTCGAAATCCAGGATCAGCGCCTTGCCGAGTCCGGTGGAGGTCACCGGCTGCAGCTCGCCGATCCGCGAACTGATGTTGATGCGGCGCGTGCCCGGCACCTTGTCGAGATAAAACACGCGGCCGCGATCAAGGACGCCGAGGTGCACTGTGTCCTCGGTGAGGAGCGCGAGACGCTGAAGATGCGGTGCAGCGACGCGCGGCAGGTCGAGCTCGTCGCGCACGCGAAAGCCGAGCTCGAGGAGCTTCGGTCCCAGGCTATAGCCGCTGTGCGGCGCGAAGCTGAGATAGCGCCGGTCGGTGAGGGCGGAGGCGAGTCGGTGCGTGGTGCTGCGCGTGAGCCCGAGGCGCTCGGCCAGCTCGCCGAGCTTGACCGGACCCGCGGCGACCATATCGATCACATCCAGGCCGCGAAGCAGTGTCTGGCTGCCGAGGCGGGCGTGCACGTTGGATGCTCCCGTGGCCGCCGGTTGCGCATCGACAGCGCGCTGCCCGGAAGCGAAGGCCTGCCGCGCGAGTCTCGCGCTGGTTCGCGTACTACTCATTATATGGTCCCCGTATTAGTATGTGGGACGAGCCCTTTTACTGCAACTCTCCCTTCACGCCATGAAACTGCTGCGCTACGGACCCGCCGGCCACGAACAGCCCGGGCTACTCGATTCCCACGGCCGCATCCGCTCTCTCGCAGGCAGCATCCCGGACCTGACACCGCGGCATCTTTCGCCTGCCGGCCTCAAGCGGCTGGCGTCCATCGACCCGGCCTCGCTCCCGGCCGCGACGGGCAATCCGCGGCTCGGCGTACCCTTCGCGGGCACCCGCAAGTTCATCGCCATCGGCTTGAATTACGCCGATCACGCCGCCGAATCCAATCTGCCGGTCCCGATCGAGCCGGTCGTCTTCACCAAGGCGGTAAGCTGCCTGCAGGGACCCAACGATGAGGTCATGATGCCGAAGGGATCGAAGAAAACCGATTGGGAGGTCGAGCTGGGCGTCGTGATAGGCACTACGGCCCGCTACGTGGAGGAGCGTGACGCGCTGGAGCACGTTGCCGGCTATTGCGTCATCAACGATCTCTCCGAGCGGGAATTTCAGACCGAGCGCGGCGGCACGTGGGACAAGGGCAAGGGCTGCGATACCTTCGGTCCCGTAGGTCCCTGGCTCGTGACACGCGACGAGGTCGGCGAAGTACAGGCCCTCGACATGTGGCTCGATGTCAACGGGGAGCGCATGCAAACCGGCAACACCCGCACCATGATCTTTTCAGTTGCCAAGATCGTCAGCTACGTCAGCCAGTTCATGACCCTCCAGCCTGCAGACATCATCACCACGGGCACCCCGCCCGGCGTCGGGATGGGCCGCAAGCCCGAGCCGATCTATCTCGCTGCGGGCGACACCATGAGACTCGGCATCGCGAAGCTCGGCGAGCAGTGCCAGTCGGTCATCCTCTGGCGGCGCTGATCGGAGTCACGGGCATGACGGCGCCCCGCAGAATCTGCCTCATCCACACCACGCCGCTGATGGTGCAGCTCTTCACTCCGCTCTGCCGCGACCAGCTGCCCGACGTCAAGGTCACGCAAATCATCAACGAGTCGATGATCAAAGACACGATCGAGGCGGGCAGGGTGCGCCAGCCGACCATCGATGCGCTCATCACCTTCGCCGACGCGTGCTTCAAGATGGGAACGGAACTCGTGATGGTCACCTGCTCCTCCATCGGCCCGGCCGTGGACCTCATCCAGGGTCGCTTCCAGAAGCCCGTGCTGCGGGTGGACGAGCCGATGGCCGAAGCGGCGGTGGCGAAGGGGCGACGGATCGGCGTCGCCGCGACGCTGCGCACCACGCTCGAGCCCACCACGGAACTCCTGCGCCGCAAGGCGCGGGAGGTGGGCAAAGAGGTGGAGCTCGTCGAGTGCCTCTGCGAGGGCGCGTTCGAGGCGGTGATGGCGGGCGATGTGGAGACACACGACGCCATGGTGTCGAAAGTCATGACCAACAAACTGGGCGACGTGGACGTCATCGTATTGGCGCAGGCATCGATGGCACGTGTGGCCGAGCGGCTGCCGCGCGATGCGCTCACCGCGCCAGTGCTCTCGAGTCCGGAGCTCGCGATGGAATATGTGCGCGAGAGACTCGCGCGCCTGCGTCCCAACTGAGTGATGGGCCGGCGCTCCGCGCTCGCCCTGGAGGCTCCTCTCAATGACTCCATCACTGGATCTGCAAGGCAAGACCGCGCTGGTCACTGCGGCAGCCCAGGGAATCGGGCGCGCGAGCGCGCTTGCGCTTGCCGCCGCGGGCGCGCGCGTCGTGGCTACCGACATTGATCACGAAAAGCTCGTAACTCTCCGGGAGCATGCCGGAATTGAGGTCTGCGGCGTGGACGTGCGTGATGCGTCCAGTGTGGCATCTGCAATCGGCCTTGCCGGCATCGTTGACGTTCTCTTCAATTGCGCCGGGTTTGTTCATCACGGCACGGTGCTCGATTGCACGGACGCGGAGCTGGACTTCGCGTACGACCTTAACGTCAAGGCGATGGTGCGTACCATTCGGGCGGTGCTGCCGGGCATGCTGGCGAAGGGCGCGGGCTCCATCATCAATATGGCGTCCGTGGCGAGCAGCATCAAAGGCGTCCCGATGCGCTGCGCGTATGGCACCACCAAGGCGGCGGTCATCGGGTTGACGAAGTCCGTCGCCGCGGATTTCGTGAGCCGCGGCATCCGCTGCAACGCCATTTGTCCGGGCACGGTGGAGACCCCCTCGCTCGAGGAGCGCCTCAGGGCGCAAGGGAAAAGCGAGGCTGACTATGAGAAGGCCCGTGCTGCATTCATCGCGCGCCAGCCGATCGGGCGCCTCGGCGGGGCAGAGGAGATCGCGGACCTGGTGGTCTACCTCGCCTCAGCGGCCTACACCACGGGGCAGATCCACATCATCGACGGGGGATGGTGCATTTGACGGCTGAGGCGCGCGAAAGCTCGAGCCTGACAGGCGGCGCGCTCACTTTTCCGGCGCTTCAGCCGCGCCAGGGGACAGATCCCGATTGGTCCGCCACGCGTCATAGCACCGGGGGTGAAAATGCAGGACCAGATTCTCACGGTCGAGCTGGGCCTCGACTTCGTACTCGATTTCTTCGGCGCTCACGAGCACGCGGCAGAAGTCGCACGGCGCGCCACAACCCTTGCCGCCCCACATACGCCCAGGAACGGCGCTGCGCAAGGCGGCCACCGACAGCCGTCCAGACCGTTGTTCCGGCGCGGGCTCGGTGCTCTCCGCCGGTAGCGACCCAATCATAGTCATGGTCCTGCTCGATCCCCGGGCAATCGTGCGTGCGACGCGGACTCCATCTTCCCGTGCCCCATCCTATCACGTCTTGGGGGGCGTCCGAAACCGGTGTCCTGGGCCCGTCGTCCGAAAATCCCAATTTAACCTCATATCCGCCTCCGTCGCTCGCCGTTGGCCCCTATTGGGCTGCTCGGATACACTTTGCCTCGCTGACGGCTTTCCGCTATGTTTTGGCGGCTGGCTAGCCCGTGAAAGGCTAGCCGATTTTTATTACTAGAATCTGTCTGTATCGGGGCCTTTGAGTCGCACGGAAACTCTGGACGCAGCTAAGCGGGAGATTGTCCGTGGTGAAAAGCGGACTGCCGGCGCGGCGGCGGCTGGAGCCGTCCTACTCGCCCGGCAGCATATTCCGTCCGGTGCCCGGGGCATCGGCGACCTCCCTTTGCCGGCATCGACCGGCGATACCTCAGTGTCTGTTTGAGGCCCGCGCCATTGGCGCGCTGGCCAGCCATTACGCTGGAGAATGAGAATGCAGCAAGCACAAGGGGCCGAGCCCAAGCGCCGCAAGACGAACGGCCAGGCTCGGAACGAGGCCGACGCTCTCGACTTGCGCGAGATCCTGCGCGCCCTGCAGTCGGTCCGCAACGGCGATTTCTCTGTCCGCCTGCCCGGCGACAAGGCCGGGCTCGCCGGCAAGGTCGCCGATACCTTCAATGAGATCGTCAGCTCGAGTGAGCGGCTGGCAAGCGAGCTCGAGCAGGCCGGCCGCATCGTCGGCAAGGAAGGCCGCACCCGCCATCGCGTGGGGCTCGATCGCCGCTCCGGTGCCTGGGGCGCAATGGAAGGCTCCGTCAATACGCTGATCGACGATCTTCTCTGGCCGACCACGGAAGTGACCCGCGCCATCGCTGCGGTCGCCAAGGGCGACCTCTCGCAGACCATGAGCCTCGAGGTGGACGGGCGGCCGCTGCAGGGCGAGTTCCTGCGCTCGGCCAGCATTGTGAACGCGATGATCGAGCAGATGAGCGCCTTCACCTCGGAAGTGACGCGCGTCGCGCGAGAGGTGGGCACCGAAGGCAAGCTCGGCGGCCAGGCGGCGGTGGCCGGCGTGTCCGGCACCTGGAAGGACCTGACCGACAGCGTCAACTCCATGGCGAGCAACCTGACGGGTCAGGTGCGCAACATCTCCGAGGTGACCATCGCCGTCGCGAGCGGTGACCTCTCGCGCAAGATCACGGTAGACGTGCGCGGCGAGATCCTGCATCTCAAGGAAGCCATCAACACGATTGTCTACCAGCTCCGCTCCTTCTCTTCCGATGTCACGCGCGTGGAGCGCGAGGTGGGCTCCGAGGGCAAGCTCGGCGGCGCCGCCGAGGTGGAAGGCG
>JANWJS010000048.1 GCA_025451845.1 Steroidobacteraceae bacterium | reverse complement strand
CGCCGTCATCCCAATGGTCGATACCTCAACGCACTCGGCCCCAGCGTGCGTTCTTTACTTAGATTATCTATTTTGATAGTCTATATTTGATGAGCCGACAACCTCTATCTCCAGAGCGTTCAACGGACTGGGCATCCACCGCCCAATTCCGCTTTCTCGACGCCCTGATGTCCGACTCTGCGCTCGAATGCAGCCAGATCGCATTTCATGGGGGTACTTCGCTGCATTTTTCTTGGCGGTCTCCGCGGCGATCGGAAGATCTGGACTTCCTGATCGCCAAGAGCGCGCGTGACATCGGCGAGGTAGTCGAGCGGGCACGCAAGAAGACCGAAGAGGCGTTTCGGGCCGATGATCCGGCTTTCGGTATTGGAATCAAAGACAAGACGCGCCATGGCGAACGCATGATTGCCTACCAGTTGGTCGTATCGCACCCTGACTATCTCGGGAACACACTGGTCAAGATCGAATTCTGGAAGGTGGATACGGCCTATCTCGCAGGGTATCCAGTGGAACTGCGTACCCCCGTTCGGCCGGGCGAAATCGTCTCGCGGATCTCGAGTCCGGTACCCGCGGCAGCGCTCGAAACCGCATATTGCGACAAGCTCACTGCATTCGCGACGCGTCGATTTCTGAAGTGGCGGGACATCTATGATTTATGGTGGATCGGCACGCAGACGGACGCCAAGCTCGACCTCTCGGGCATTACGCGCCAGTTTCTACACAACGTGGGCGCCTACGAGACGATCGACCGACTTTCACCGGCGCAGGCGCTGCGGCGATTTTTGTCCAGTCACGACCCGGCTGCCGTGGCGGAAATGGCTGACCCTGACTTGAAGCGATGGTTGCCATCGGACGTATGGATACGACTGTATCCGAGGGCGACAAGCGAAATGGTACGGTACACATGGTATGTCCTCGAGCGCGTGGCTGATGCTATCGAGAAGAACGAGCTCGAGCCGTCCCTGAAGCGAGTACCACCGTGACCAGCGCGATCGATCGGCTGCGCAGTCTCCCCGAAGCATTCACCTTCGCAGGCTTTCGAAGATTGACCGGCTTCTCCGAGAACGCAGCCGCGGTGTGCCTGCATCGGTGGAAGAAGAAGGACCTGATCGAGCCGGCGGGAGAGCGGGCAAGCATCTACTTCAACAGGCTCAAGAATCCGCAACCCGACACCGCACTTCGCGTCGAGGCGCTGTTGTACGAATATCCGTCGGCAATCCTGTGCGGCGAGTCTGTGCTCCATGCTGCAGGGTGGATCACTCAGATCCCTGCGCAACTTACGGTAGCGGTCCTGAGCCGTCCCACCTATGTTTCTTTTCGCGGATTCGAGATTCGAGGCCGTTCGCTCTCCTGGTTCAGTGCGGTCCACGTTGACGTCAGCAAACGTGGTAACGATCGAGTCTACGGGATGCGTGCGCTACCGCCAGCTCTCGCTCTCGTCGATCTGTACGGAGACCCCAAAGCCTGGCATCCGGATCCAGACGATCTAGACGTCCCTCCCGACCAGACTCGAGAAGTGCGCTCGGGCAGCGAGAGGCTTCGAATTCCGCTGCCCGCGCCGCTGCGAGATGCGTTGGAGCGTTGAGGCCACCGCGATCCCTACGACGATCGCATCGCAAGAAAGGACTGCGCCAGTGAAAGGCGCACCGCGCATCCTCCTTCAAGTACGCAGCTCGGCGGCCGCGGCGGCACGATATCCGCAGAAGGCTTTGCGGGACAACAGGAATGCTCCGCCTGCGACGATGGCGCCTAGGCCTGTCACTCGCGGCCGCCGCACGCAGCTCCAATCTACCCGGCCTCACGACGGCACACATGCTCGAGAAAATGGTAGACGGCTATCGCGCAGAGTTCTGCGATACGCGCTGCTGCTGCGCGTAGAGGAAACCAACGAGGCGGAGAATGAGCTCTGCCTGATCGACATCAAAGAGGCGGTTCGGACCGCTGCACTTCATTACGAGGCCGTCTCAATGCCCAGAGACAACGCTCACCGCGTGGTGCAGGCCGCACGGGCGCTCTCGCCGGCCCTAGGCGAGCGGATGCGGTCCGCGCGCATTCTCGATCGCTCCGTGTTCGTACGGGAGCTCCGGCCCAAGGATCTGAAGATCGAGATCGAGGCGCTCACGGACAATGAGGCGAGCGGGTGGGTGAGTACTTCGCCTGGGTCCTCGGCCGCGCACACTCTCGGCAGATGGACCCCGACGCCCGCAGAAGCCGGCACCGCGAGCTCGGAAACAACCGCTTGAAAAACGTCGACACTCCCAACTGGTTGTGGTCCGGCATCGTGCGCCTGCTGGGGGAACACGAGACCGCGTATCTCGAGCAGTGCCGACGGTGCGCCCTCCAGGCGCACGACCCTCATGCCTCCTAGCTCTCCCGCGAAGGCGATGCGGCACAGGCATCGGTCAGTTTGAATCCACAGGAGGTGGCTGGGGATCGGCGGAAGAATCCTCACATTTGTGAATCTCATACTCGGAGCGGATGGCTTTCGCACGATCCGCGCTGGGCAATTGATGACTCTTTGCCCCTGGCTGGTAGATTCTCGTCCAGCCACACATGGAGCATCTCGCGCCAAGGCCACCCCAGATCAGCTGCCGCCCTGGCTGCTTCGATGAGGCCTTCCTTTGCTCATCCTCTTTTGACATATCGACACCGATTTTCGCGAAGAGTCCCGGGAAGGAAAACGAACTATCCCGGCGATGGTTGCCAGATTCGAAGCCCGACTGCGTCTTCCACGCCGGAGGCTCAGCTGAGCAAAAGCGCGAAGCGATCTCATGAAGGCGATGGAGCCGTCGGCGCTCATTGTTAACGGCAGCCACGAAGCCAGGCCGTAACCTTTTCCGCCGGTCTCGGGCGTTTCTCATCCCCTGCTCCTGCGGACCCGTGTCGTCTGCGCGAATTCCGGGCCGATTTTCCGGTCGAAAGGACCCTGCGGACTTCTCGCAAAGGTCTCGGACCCAGGGCCTCAGCCCCGGAATTCCGCCACATGCGAAGCAGGTATGTACTTTGCGCCACGCTCCGGGCCTGATCGACGGCGTGGAGGGATGGCCGATGTCGGATGCCGAGCTTTGGATGCTGATCGGGCGCCGCATTTGTGCGGGGCTCATTCCATGTTATCGCCCCCGACGAATCCAGGTCGGACGCGGCACGAATGACGATTGTGATCTATGCGGCCTTCCCATCGCCGAGAGTGACGTTCAGTACCAGATCGACCAGGCCCCCTTGAACGATGGTCGCCTCACGCCTTGCCTCCTTGCGCATACCGACTGCCATCAGATTTGGACGGAGCTTTCGAGGGTCGCCGTTCACGACACGACACCGACACACGCCGGATTCAGCCATCCCTAGTCCCATCAATAGCGCTTTCGCAACGCCGTGGGGTATCACGGTAATGTCACCATGATCAGCCGGGAGCTTTTCTCACCGAGCGCACTCCGATTTCTCGCCCTGCGCGTTCTCGGATGTCACTCGTGTAGTCAAACTTCTGTTGCACCCCGGTTTCTCGTTGGCAGTAGCTGGCCGCACACCCCCCAGAGACTTGAGTGAGCGGGACCCGAGCAGGGGCCGAAGCGTAGCGGGCCGCCGGCAAGATCGGCCGGACAAGGGAATGCCGAAGGGTCGGCGGCTGAAGATGGTCCCAGGTCAGGGGGGCGGCACGAAATGCATGCCGATCTCCAGCGCTGGGACGGAAGAGCAAGTCAAGGCTCCGGGGGACTGGGGCCACAGCTCTGCCAACTCTGAGCTGGGCAACAGGCAAGTGCACGCGGCTGCGTCGGACTGATTCTGCCGCCATTCCGTGGCCGCGCCGTGCGCCGCATGCCAGCAGCGGAAGATGACGTTAGCGTCCGCGATACACGTCATTCATTCGCACCACGCCTTCGTGCTCGAACAGCTGGGCGATTTCCGCATTGGGCCGAACAAGGATCGTGTGCCCGGCCGGCAGCTTGATGGGAGCCTTGCTACCACCCGCCAGCTCGTTATGGAGCTACCCGGGCAGGCCGCCCCATGTGTTGCAGCATTGCGATCGCCAGGCCCACGGCCATCCAGCACCCGCCCACGATCTTTGCGTTGCCGCTCATCCCCCAGATGACGACGGCCACCACCCCGAATCCGATCCCCGGGGCAAGCAGGTGGCGGAGCCAGTTGCGACTGCGCCGGTCCCACAGGAAATGCTTCACTACTGACGCATGCACGAACAGGAACGCGGTGAGCGCACCGAAGCTCACGATGGTCACCAGCAATTCCAGGCGAGTGGCAAAGAAGATGATGAGCCCCAGCGTGATCACCGCCACGAGCAGCGTCGCCCGATCCGGAACGCCCCGCCGTGGATGCACACGGCTCAGGGCGCGCGGCAACCGACCGTCGCGCGCCATGCTGAAGAACAGCCGCGAGACCGCCGCCTGCGCGGTAAGCCCCGCGCCCACGTTGGCGAGGAACACTCCCGCGATCGAGAGGGTCGCCTTCAACCATGAGCCGCCCGCGAGCGCAGCGATGTCATAGAAGGCCGCGTAGGTCGGGATGCCCGCAGGGAACCCCTTGCGTCCGAGCACGAACAGAGAAGCCAGATAACTCTCACTGATGAAGAAGGCCGAGGCGAGAAGCAGTGACAGCAATGTCGCCTTCGCGACGCTGGAAGTGCCGCCCCTGGCTTCCTCGGAAAGCGTCGAGATGGCGTCGAAGCCCAGGAAATTGAGCATGCCGATGGACAGGGCGCCCAGCACCAGCCCGGATGAGATCCGTCCACCGCCATGGATCGGCGCCAGGGAGAAGTGCGCGCCTGCGGTGCCATGGACGACCGCGGCCAGAGCGAATACGAGAAAAAGCGTGACCGCCAGCACCTGCAGGCCGAGCAGCGCGGCATTCGCGCGGGCGACGGATTCGATGCCCCGCAGATTGACCAGCGTATTGAGGACCAGCAACGCACCGCCCCACACCGCAAGCGGCACGCCAGGCACGACCGCATCGATCGCTACAGCCGCCGCGATATAAATCAGCGCCGGCGCCAACAGGTAATCGAGCGTCACCGCCCAACCCGCAAGGAATCCGGCGCCTGCGCCGAAGCTCAGCTTCGCGTAGGCGTAGGCGGACCCAGACAGCGGAAATTCCCGCGAGAGCGCCATGTAGGAAAGCGCGGTGAAGACGATCGCCCCGGAGCCGATGATGTATACCAGCGGCACCATCCCCGCGCTGGCGTTGTAGAGGATGCCGAAGGTGGCAAAAGCCGCGGTCGGGGAGATGTAGAGCAGGCCGTAGACGAGAAGATCAGCGACGCTGAGGGAGCGCTTGAGCTCCTGCCGGTAGCCAAAGGCGGCCACCGTCCCCGCGGCCGGGCCGGCGCCCGGCGCCGGCTCGCTGTTTCCTGCCATGCCCATGGTCCGGGGCGAAACTCAGTAACGCAGGCTGAAGTTGATCAACCCATAGGCGAAGATCAACCATACACCATAGAGTGCCGCGAGCCCTAGCAACGCCTCACCGCTGCGCACCAGCCAGCCGCCGGACCCATGCCACACCCTGGGTACCGTCTCGATCAGTATCGCCAGCGCGCCGAGAAAACCCAGTACCGATACGCAGTAAGCGATGATCATGGGCGCATCGAGGCCCCAGCTGCCCTTGAGCAGCAGCATGACTATCAATGCCCAACTTGCCACCATCGCAAGAAGCAGCATGGCACCGACTCGGGAGGCGAGGCGCAGGCGTTTTCGCTCTGGGGAGAGCGTCAGGGCCGCCTTGAACCGGCGCCGCGTCACCCAGCTGGCCGGCCAGAGGATGATGGTCAGAAGCAGTATCACGCAGAAAGCAGACATCATCCATATCATGGCGCCGGTCTGCCTCAAGCCGTGAGCGCGCTGGAATATCAGGACCGGCAGGAAATCGTCCGAAATCCAATAGAGAATCCGTCCCTTGGGATCGGCGACGAACTTGAGATGCGTCTGTCCGCCGATCTCGCGGTAAGTGAGCGGTCCGACCTCGCGCCAGCGCAGCGGAGTACCGCTGAGATCCGTGAGCGCGGCCACCCGCACCGTGCCATCCGCTGAGGCGATCACTTTCGTCTGCAGGAAGCTGTTGATGATGCTCAGCGCGCTCGTGATCCGCCGCGAAGACTCATACCATCCGGCCACCCGGGCCGCATCGACCTGCGGATGGGCGACTGTCGCCTCGTGTGGCGCAGAATACGGGAAGTAGCGATCGAGAAACGCCCGGAACACGGCCGTGCGCGCACTGTCGGAGGCCCCGTCGCTGCCCGCACTGTTGAAGGACATGAAGATGCCAACGTTGCGATCGAGGAGCAGGTGCAGGTCGGAGTGGAAATAGTTGGTATCTCCCGCGTGCCCGATGATGCGCAGGCCGTTGCGATTCTCCTGGTAGAACCCGAGATCGAAGCCGTTCATTCCGGGGGCCATGCGGGACTGCGGCGAGTGCATCAGCGCCAGCGTCTTCGCGTCGAGTATCGGCGTGCCGCCATCGCTCCCGTCACCGAGTTGCGCGATCATGAAGCGAGCCATATCGTCAGCGCTGGCGGAGACCGATCCGGCGGGCGCGATCTCGACGATCTCGAAGGGCTTCGACTTGCCATCCGACGCCTGGGCATACCCTTGCGACATGTCGGGTGCCAGCGCGGCCGGCAGAGGCTGCACGAAGGTAGAGTGCTGCATGCCGAGCGGCTGGTAGATGTGATCCGCCACGTACTGGTCGAATGGCTCACCGGAAAGCCGCTGCACGATGTAACCGGCGAGAGTCGCCCCGTAGTTGGAATAGGCGACGACCTTTCCCGGTGGGAAGATGCGCACCGGGATGTGATTCACCAGATAATTGTGCAGGGAGATGAGCTGCCCCGGCTTTTCCAGGAATGACTGGGCGATCGTGTCCTCGAAGCCGGCCGTATGCGTCATCAGATCGCGCATGGTGATCGGCTGCCCGAATTTGTCGGGGATGTGGAAATCGAGGTAATCGTTCACGTTGCGATCGAGGTCGATCTTGCCGGCCTGCACCTGCTGCATCACCGCCGTCCACGTGAACAGTTTCGAGATCGAGCCCACCCTGAAGAGCGTTCGATCCGGCAGGACCGGGGCGCGCGTTTTCACGTCGGAGAAACCGTAGCCCTTCGCGAAGAGCAACCTGCCGTCAGCTACCACGGCAAGAGTAGCGCCCGCGATATTTCCGCGATCGATGGCGTACGGCATCATGCCGTCGAAGAACGCCGCCACGTCGTCGCGAGTCAGGGCGTGAGGCCCGGTATCCGCGGGCGCTATCGTCGATGAGCCTGCCGGCGACGTGGCACGCACGCTCGGCGCCGGGCCAAGCGGAGGCTGGCCCGCCGCCGCCGCAGTGGCGCACGACAGGGTGCCGACTGCTCCGGCGAGCAGCGCCACGATACCCGGCAATGCCGTGAGAAGTCTGAGCAACCGACCCATTCGAACAGTCATTTCTTGTCCCCCTGGCGATCTTGTTTGGCCGATACCGGGAAGCCCCAGTCATCGGAACAGCGGACGGTGCCGCTCTCGTACACTGCCCCGGCCGGACGGTCAACGTCGAGAAACACCGGCGCATCGAGGTCTACGATCTCACACAGCTGGCCGACGACGCAGGCCGGCGCAATGGCCAGTGACGTGCCCTGCATGCAGCCCACCATCACCTTCATGCCCCGGCGGCGGACCTCGTGCGCCATCTCCAGCGCCTCGGTGAGGCCACCGCATTTGTCGAGCTTGATGCTGACCACATCAAAGAAGCGGGCCGCACCTTCGATATCCGCGAACGACTGTACGCTCTCATCGGCTGCCAGCGGAATGGGAGAGCGCAGGCCGCGCAGCTCCTCCTCGCGGCCGACCTTGACCGGCTGCTCGATGAGGCTGATATCGAGCTCGGTGAGCAGCGGCAGCACCGCTTCCAGCGAGCTGCGCGTGAGCGCCTGATTGGCATCGACCCCAATCCACGCGTCGGGCCGGGCCGCGCGCACCGCCCGCAGGCGCGTCTCATCATCCTCCCCGGTCATCTTCACTTTGAGCCGGGGCGCCAGGGCAAAAGACCGGGCAACGTCCGCCATCTTCTGCGGCGTGCCGACACTCACCGTCAGCGTCGTTTTCAATGGTGCGAGCGCGTTCAGGCCCGCGGCCCGATAGGCCGGCACGCCACTCGATTTCGCCTCCAGATCCCACAGGGCGGAGTCGAGCGCGCAACGTGCACCGCCCGGTGGCAGCAGCTCGCGCAGCTCCTGGCGGGAGACGCCCGCCTCCAGCGCCGACCGGACCTGCTCTATCTGGGCGATCATGGTCGCGGGGGTCTCGCCGTGGTAGTAGACACCGGCGGCCTCCCCCTGGCCGACGGCGCCGTTGCGCGCCAGCTGCACCGCGATCACATCGCAATCCGTGAACGTATAGCCTGCGATCGCGAAAGGCTCCTTCATTCGCCAGTGCTCCTCGGCCACCGTCAGCTTCAATCTCCCGCTGCTCGCCATCGACGCGTCCTCAGAAGCGCAGATCGATCGTGGCGCCTATCGTGCGCGGCTGCTGCAAGGTGATCGCTCCGCCGAAATTGGGTGTCCCCGTGCTCGCGTAGGTCGCGAGCCCGCGCGAATCGGCAATGTTCTTGCAGTACAGCTCGAACGACCAGCGGCCGTTGTCCAGGCCCGCGCGCAAATCCAGCGTGTTGTAGCTGCCCAGGTCGAAGCGCGCATTGGGCACGAAGACGACGGCGCTGCCCACGACCGTCGCGCTCGAGGTGAAATCGTTTTTGCGCGATCCGATGTAGCTCCAGGTCGCCCCCGTGAAGGCCTTGTAGTCCCCGAATGCCCTCCAGGTGTACTCGGCATCGAGCGAGTTGCTCAATTTCGGCGCATACGGCAGTGCATCCCCGTTGAGGCCGCCTGCCGCAGGCGCGTCCGCCGTGAGGTAGGCATCGACATAGGCGCCCGTGAGCCTGAGATTGAGGCCCTCGAAGGGTGTGAGCCCGAACGTCCATTCGAGGCCCTTGCTGGTCGCCGTACCGCCATTGGCATTGATGCCGAAGCTGTCGACGTACTCGAACAGCTGGATCTTCTTCCAATGGATCAGGAAGGTATCCACATCGATCGACAGACGGTTGTCGAGCGCGGTGGACTTGACGCCCAGCTCATAGTTGACAGTGGAGTCAGACTGATACGTGCGATCGACGCCCACAGGAGTGATCGGCGGCAGCGCGTTCGGGCCACCGGGCCGGTAACCGCTGGCGACGCGTATGTAAGCCATGGTGTTGGGAGTCACATGCCAGCGCGGCGCGATCGAGTAAAGGAAATCGGTGCCGGTCGAGGCCCCGCCGGTCGTCGTGGGCGGACCCACCACGGCTTCGATGCCGCTGATCGACTGGTTCTCGGACTGCTTGTTCTCCGACCAGCGGCCACCGAGAGACAGGTCGAACGCCGGATTGAAGTGATAGGTGATCTGCCCGAACCCGGACCATTCGCGATAGAGGGCATCGAGATTCACGTTCTCGAGCGAGGGCAGCCCGCTCGGCGCCTCGGTCGGGATGATGAACGAGGGCAGCGACTGGATGATGCTCGAGGCTTCACGGGTATAGAAGGCGCCCGCCTGCCACTCGATCGTCTGGCTCGCTGGAGAGGCAAGTCGCACCTCCTGGGTGAACTTCTTGACGTTGACGTCGTCGACCTCCGCCATCGCGGCGTTGGTGCCGGGAGGCAACAGCTCATCTATGAGCATGCCGTAACTGAAGGGAACTCCCGAAGTCAGCTCGGTCGAGCTCACGTCTAGGTACTGGTCCGAATCGGTCGTCCCGTAGCTGGTGATCGAGCTCAGGGTACCCCAGCCGAGGCGCCATTCGAGGTTCGCGCTGTAGATTCGGTATTTGAAGTTGGACGGCTCGTTGACAAAGCGCTGCTGGTCGTAGTTGCCCACGGACGGCTGCAGCTGGTTGGCGGGCGGGGTGACCGGGGTACCCGCGGCTCCGATTACGTCGATGTCGGGCGTGCCGTCGGTGTGCAGCGTCTGTCCGAAGGCCGACAATCGGATCGAGAAGTTGTCAGCCAGGTCGAGCAGGAACGATGCGCGACCGCCTTTGCGATAGCCGCGATTGACGTCGGTCTCGCCGAGCGACGGGTCACTGATGTAGCCGGGCAGCTTGGTATAGAAGCCGTCGAGGCGAAGTGCGGCAATGCCCGCGACCGGAAGGTTGACCATCCCCTTGTAGGAAGTCCCGTTGCCGCCGTGCGCCACCTCCTCGTCGCCGAGCTCGAATGCGCCTGCGAAGTGAGTCGGGTCGGGCGGAGCGGTCACGTACTTGAGCAGGCCGCCTTCGCTGCCCGCTCCGTACAGAGTTCCCTGCGGCCCGCGCAGCACCTCCACGCGCTGCAGATCCCAGGTGTCGAAGTCCCCGGCCAGGCCGTAGCCGTTGGCGAGCGCGTTGCTCGAGCCGAACGGAACGTCGTCGATGTAGGTGGTCACCGTCGAGCCGACGCCGCCCACGTTCTCGCCGCGAAGGCTCAGGCGGTCGAGGCCGGGAGCGGTCAGCTCCACCGAGAGGCCCGGCACCTGGGTCTCGAGGTCGGCGAAATCGACGAGGTGCTCCGATTGCAGCGCCTGACTCGTGATCGCGGTAACCCCCATGGGCACGTTGCTCAGCTTTTCCTCACGTTTCTGCGCCGTGACGACCACCTCCTGCAGCAGCGCGGCGGTCTGCGGCTGAGCCGGCGCATCATCCGCCTGCGCCGCCTGGCCGGCCGCTAAGGTCGATGCCAGAACGAGCAGGACGGGCGATGGAATGCGGGATGACCTTGACATGACCATTCTCCCCCTGGCGGCCAGGCCGCCGGCAGTTGATCTCGGTGACGTTGTCGTTTTCATGAAAGGAAACATGTCTTCCATTTCGGATTGCGACTACGTCGCCGGCGCGCCGCGGGGCGCGGGACGGAAGTGCAGGTCCTGATAATCGAAGCTGAAGTCCGCAAGCGGTGATACGGGCTTCATCGCGATCGACTCGATGCGTCCCTTGTCGAGCTGGAAGGTGACATAGGCATCTTCGATGCCTCTTTCCGTCCAGTGCGCGCGGAAGGTGTCGTCGGCGACATGCTGGAGGGGGCCGTCCATGTTCGGCGTGCGATCGAAGTTGATCCAAAGCTTATTACCGGGGCGCACGGTAATCGTCATGCTGCCGTACCATGGATCGGTATATGTGCCCGCATAGCCCGCGGTCGGCAACGAGGACCTGTCGTTGGGCCGGTATTGCTGCGGCAGGTTCTTGAGCTTCGCCAGCGTCTGGTCGATGAGCTTCTCGTGGATCCGCTTGAGGCCGCCGACCCAATCCTGCTGCGGCCGGCCGAGATAGTAGGCCAGCAGGTAGTCCACCATCGCGCGCTTGGCGGCCCAGTCCTCGGAGTTGATGTCGACCGAGAAAGCGACGTGCTTGTCCGGAATGAAGTAGAGCGAGGCGAGCCCGCCGAAGACCGCACCGTCGTGCTCGACCACCGTATGGCCGTGCTCATCCTCCACGAACCAGCCCAGGGCATAATCCTGAAAGGTGGGTTCCGGCAAGAGCGCGGACGCGGCGCCGAAGGCATCGGCGGGGACGACGACCACGGGCGTCCAGAGCTCATGCACCGCCGCCGCGCTGAGCAGCGGCTTGCCGTCCGGGAGCTTACCGCCCTCTTCCCACATGGCCATCCACTTGGCCATGTCGGCGGCGCTGGCATTGATGAAGCCGCAGGGCGCGGCCGCCTGCCCGTTCAATATCTGGGTCAGGACCTTCTCCTTGCCCATGCCGCGAATCGGCCCATCGGTGCGCCCGTGCAGCGCGACGGCATTCGCCGCCGTTGGATCGTAGGACGTGCGGGAATCTGTCATTCCGAGCGGTGCGAAGATATGGTGCTCGACGAAGTGCTCCCACGTCTCGCCGGAGACCGCCTGAACCAGGGCGCCGGCGACGATGTACGTGATGTTGTCGTAGGCGAATACTTCGCGGAAACCGGTCTTGGGCGCGAGATACCGCAATGCATGCACGACATCCGCGCGGCTGCGCGTGGTACCCGGGATGATGAGCAGATCGCCCTCGCCGAGCCCGAGGCCGGTGCGATGAGTGAGCAGATCGCGTACGGTCGTGTGCTCGGTGACGTACGGATCGTACATCCTGAAGCCGGGCAGCCTGTCCACCACGCGGTCGGTCCATTTCAGCTTGCCTTCATCGACGAGAATCGCCAACGCGGCCGAGGTGAAAGCTTTGGTCTCCGACCCTATCGGGAACGCGCTGTCAGGGGTGACCGGTGTTCGGTTGACGATGCTTCGCACCCCGTAGCCCTTGGAGACCACCGTTTTGCCGTTCTGCACGATCGCGAGCGACAGTCCGGGGACGCCGAACGCCTCCATGGCGTGGGCCACGTATCGATCCAGCTCCGGCGGCGGCGGGCTCTCTCCCGGGTCCGCCTGTGCGGCGGCCGCGACCGGCCCGGCCAGGATCAAACCGAGCGCCGCCACGACTATGCGCGCGGCACTGGTCAAACCAGCCGCGCGCCGCCAGTGAACGGTCTTCATGATGATCCCCCTTGCAAGGAACACCTGCCTGCGTTGAATGGTATATGTATTCCTCATGATGTACAATATGATATCAAAATCACATTTGACCGGCTCCGCCATGCTGACCATCGAGAGCGTCATCAAGAAGGACTGGAAGAAGTTCACTGCCTCGGAGCAGCGGCTGGCGACCTTCTTCCTGCAGCATCTGGAGCAGCTCCCTTTCGAGACCGCGGCTTCGATTGCCAAGCGCCTGGCGGTGAGCCCCATGACCGTGGGCCGCTTCCTGAAGAAGATCGGCTTTGACGATTTGCGCGGGGTGAAGGCGGCCTTGCGCGAACGTGTCCCGGAGAGCGGCTGGCTGTCGAGTCAGATCACCAAGACCCTGTTCGATGACGCCCCGCTCAACGCAAAGATCAAAGCGTTGACCGATGCGCATCGCGTGCCCCTGACGCCCGAATGGCCGCGGATCGTGTCGCTGCTCGCGACCGCCAGCAAGGTCAGCATCGCTAGCTTTCAGCTCGGGCGGTTCCTGGGGCTCGGGTTTGCTTCCGCCCTGCATACCATCCGCACCAACGTCCAGTTCTCGGACGGGAGCGACGGCGCATACATCGATGCGCTGCTCGACAGCGACCCCGGAAGCTGCATCGTGCTCCTGGACTGGCAGCGCTATTCGCAGCACTTCCGCCTGCTCGCAGAGGAAGCCGCCGCGCGCAAGATCACGACCGTGATCATCACCGACACCTACTGTCATTGGGCGCGCGAAATCACCGACCACGTGTTGATGCTGGAGACAGGCTTCGACTCCTCCTGGGAGCGCCTGAGCATCGCGCAGACTCTGCTAGAGCTGCTGCTGGTGGATGTCGCCAAACGGGTGAAGGGGCGCAAGCAGCGCTATGAGGCCATCCACGAGCTGCGCAAGAAGTTCGTCGGGTTCAGCGGACCTGAAAATCCTCCGTGACCCGCTCGCAACCCGACATCCTGGTCATCGGCGCGGGAATTGCCGGGGCCTCCGTCGCGGCCGAGCTGGCGCGCACCCACCGCGTGGTTGTGCTCGAGGGAGAGGATGCGCCCGGGTACCACTCGACCGGCCGTTCCGCAGCCGTCTTCTCGGAGTCTTACGGCAATGGGGCGGTACGCGCGCTGACCCGAGCGAGCCGCGACTTCTTTTATCACCCGCCGGCGGACTTCAGCCCCTCACCGCTCATCAAGCGCCGCAGCTGGCTGCACGTTGCCTCCGCCACGCAGGCTGTCGCCCTGGAGCAATTCCTCACTACCGAGGATGTGGCGTCGCGGGTGCGCCGGATCGGCCCGGAGGAGGCACTGGCCCTGTCGCCACTCCTGCGGCCGGAAACGGTCGCGGGCGGAGGAGCCTACGAGCCGGATGCGGCCGATATCGACGTGCACGCGCTGCACCAGGGATATCTGCGGCTCCTGCGCCAACGCAACGGCACAATGGTGACGGGAGCCCACGTGACCGCCGCCACACACACGGAGGGAAAATGGCGAATCAAAAGTGGCGCTGGAGAATTCACCGCGGGCACAGTCATCAATGCGGCCGGCGCCTGGGCCGATCGCATCGCAAGCCTCGCCGGCGTCACGCCCGCGGGGATCCAACCCTGCCGCCGCACCGCGGTGCTGATCGAGCTGCCGGAGGGTCCCGTATCCGACACGTGGCCGCTGACCATCGACATCGAAGAGACCTATTACTTCAAACCCGATGCGGGGCTGCTGCTCGTCTCTCCCGCCGATGAGACACCGGTCGAGGCGTGCGACGTGCAGCCGGAGGACCTCGATGTCGCGATCGCGGTCGATCGCCTGGAGCGCGCGACGCGGGTGGTCGTGAGCCGCATGCGCCGCAAGTGGGCGGGGTTGCGGTCGTTCGCGCCCGACCGCTCGCCCGTCATCGGTTTCGATCGCGGCGCGCCGGGATTCTTCTGGCTCGCCGGACAGGGCGGCTACGGCATCCAGACCGCCCCCGCCGCCGCCGGGCTCGCTGCCGCGCTGATCCGCGGCGACACCGCGGCGCCATCCGTTGGCGGACTCGATCCGGCCGCACTCGCCGCGGATCGCTTTTCCAGTACTCCGCACCCGCGGCCTCGGCAGTGAGCCGCAAGCAAGAGGAGCATCGATGATGCGCATCAGCCAGATTCTCGAGCGCGGCAGAATCCCGGGGCTCGCCGCAACGCTCCTGTCGGTGTTGCTGCTGCCCGCGCGACCGGTGCTGGCGCAAGGGTTCACCCTGGCGCAGGCGCTGGGATATCCCTTTCCCGATGACCTTACGGCGGCAAAGCGCGGCGAGCGGATCGCCTGGGTCTTCAACCTGCGGGGCGCGCGCAACGTGTGGGTGGCCGACGGCCCGGGGTTCGCCGGCCGGCAGGTGACTCATTACACCGGGGACGATGGCATGCCCATGACGGGTCTGCAGCTCACGCCGGATGGCCGCACGGCAATCTATGCGCGCGGCAGCGAGACGAACGCGCTGGGCGAAGTGGCTGACCCGACCAGCAGCGTGCAGCAGCCGGAGCAACAGGTGTGGGCGGCCGACGTCGCGGATGGCAAGCCGCGGCTGCTCGGCACGATGAACTGCACGCCCGAGGGCTGTGAGGACATCGAGATCTCTCCCGACGGCAAATACGCGGTCTGGAGTGGCCAGCATCAACTGTGGCTAGCGCCGATTTCGGGCCTGACGCCCGCACGGCCGCTCGCTTACATTCGCGGCGACAATTCGCAGCCGCGCTGGTCGCCCGATGGCAAGGAGATTGCCTTCGTCAGCGACCGTGGCACGCACGCACTGATCGGCATCTTCCGGTTGGGCAGCACGACGGTGCGTTACATCGACCCCAGCGTATTTCATGACACTTTGCCGCGCTGGTCGGCCGATGGTTCCAAGCTGGCTTTCATCCGGGTGATGGGCAATGGCGACCCATTCCTTTCCGGCCGCCTGCAACCCTGGACGATCGAGGTGTGGAATGCGGCCAGCGGCAGCACGAAGGTAATCTGGCAGAGCACCAACGATGCGAACGGATCGTATCTGAACGAAGGCGATTGGGAGGATGTCACGTTCCAGTTCGCCGCCGGCCAGCGCATCCTGTTCGCATCGCAGGAAGACGGCTGGCTGCACCTGTATTCGATCGCAGCGAGCGGCGGAACGCCGGTGTTGCTCACACCGGGGAGCTTCTCCTTCAATGGCTCCGTGACGCTGACGGTAGACCGCAAAGCGGTGCTGTATTCTTCCAACGAAAACGACGTCGACCGCCGGCACCTTTGGCGTGTGGACGTCAACCGCGCCGACCCGGTCGCATTGACGCGCGGCGCCTCGATCGAGTGGTCACCCGTGGTCACGGGCGACGGACGTCATGTTGCCTTTTTCGGCTCGACCGCGACCCAGCCCGCAATGCCCTATCGCTTGACGGCAAGCGGGCGCGGCATGATTGCCGCGGACGCGCTGCCGACTGCCTATCCCTCCAGGCGGTTCGTCATCCCGAAAGAAGTAGTCTTCAAGAGCCTCGATGGGCTGGAGATCCACGGCCAGCTGTTCGTGCCGCCCAACCATACGGGGCACAGCCCTGGCCTCATCTTCACGCATGGCGGACCGTTCCGGCAGATGATGCTCGGCTTCCATCCGATGGACGCCTACAACTACATGTATGCCGCCAACGAATATCTGGCGAGCCGCGGATTTGTGGTCCTCTCGGTCAACTACCGCTTGAGCACGGGGTATGGCCGCGCCTTTCGCGAGCCTGCGCATTGGGGGCCACGGGGCGCCTCGGAGTATCAGGACGTCGTCGCAGGCGCCAGATATCTGCAGGCGCTCCCGTTCGTCGATCCGCACAGGATCGGATTGTGGGGCGCCTCCTATGGCGGCTATCTGACGGCGATGGGCCTGGCACGCAACTCGGATATCTTCAAGGCAGGGGTCGACTATGCCGGCGTGCACGACTGGACAGAGGACATGACCGGGGCTTCACGGGCGACCAAAGCGATCGCCTACCAGGCATCGCCAGTCGCATCGATAGGCACCTGGAAATCGCCGGTGCTGCTGATGCAGTCCGACGATGACCGCGACGTTGCCTTCGAGCAGACAGTCGATCTGGTTCCGCTGCTGCGTGCGCGCGCCATCCCCTATCAGCTGATCGTGTTCCCCGACGAGACTCACGACTCCCTGATGTGGCGGACGTGGGTGCGCAACTTCGACGCCACCGCCGACTTCTTCGAGCGGACCCTGGTCAGGGGAGAGTCGATACGAACCACTCCGCCGGAGTACAAGCTCGGCGGCGCCAGCCTTCCGCGCACAGGCAATTGAGCCTGCACGGCACTTGCCGCAGTGAGCACGCGACCACCCTCGATCATCAACCGCGTATTGCTGCCGGGACTCGCCTTCAAGGCCGTCGTGATTGGAGGCGGGTATGCAACCGGGCGTGAGCTGGCCGAATTCTTTCTTCCGGCCGGACCTATGGGCGGGATCCTGGGGATGGCGCTCGCGATGCTCATCTGGAGCATCGTGTGCACCCTGACCTTCGTGTTCGCATATGAGACCCGAAGCTCCGACTACCGGGCCTTTTTTGGGCAGCTTCTCGGACGCTGGGCCGTCACCTTCGAAATCGCGTATTTCGCATTCCTGACTCTCATCCTGGCCGTCTTCGGCGCGGCCTCCGGCGCCATCGGGCAAGCGCTTTTCGGCTGGCGCCCCGTAGTGGGAACGTTGGCGCTGGCGACGGGAATCCTCATCGTCGTCATCTGCGGGCAGGGGGCGGTGGAGCGGCTCTTCAAGCTGGTATCGCTTTTCCTGTACGCGGTGTACATCGCCTTCTTCGTGCTGACATTCAGCCGCTTCGGCGGCCTCATCGAGGCGCATCTGCGACCAGCCGCGTCGATGTCGGGTTGGTTCGTCGGCGGAGCCACCTACGCCTCCTACAATGTCATTGGCGCAGTCCTCATCCTGCCCGTGCTGCGGCATCTGACCAGCCGAAAGGATGCGGTGATCGCCGGAACACTGTGCGGTCCGCTGGCGATAGCGCCGGCATTGCTGTTCTTCACCTGTCTGCTCGCCTTCTATCCCGGCATCGGCTCGCAGGAGCTGCCCGCGGATTTCATCCTCCGTGCGCTGCATCGACCGCTGTTCCATCTGACATTCGAAGCGATGGTGTTCTTCGCTCTGCTGGAAAGCAGCGTCGGATTCGTGTATGCGTTCAACGCGCGTCTTGCGGCGCTCTATCGAAGCCATGGCAGGGCGACGCCGCTGGCAGTGCGCATTCTTGTACCGACCGCCATCGTCACGGGCGCGATGTTCGTGGCCGCCGCCGTCGGCCTGGTCGAGCTCATCGCGAAAGGCTACCGTCTCATGGCGGTTGCAATCATCGCCATATTCATACTGCCGCTGTGCACCATCGGGATCGTAAAGCTCCTCAAAAGGTGAGGGGTCAGACCCATGCGCCAATCCCATTGGATATTTGGCGCAATGTTTTATTCGTGCGCCAAACGAAGGCTCTTGAGTGTCACTGAGAATGGTGCCGCTATCAGATTCGAGCAAATGACCAACGGTTTACAAAGCAGCGATCGGGAGTTCTGGGGGCTTATGTATCAACCACTTGCAGCGCTTGCCAGCCCCATTTCCAGGCCGACCACGGCACAATTACGTGTGAGCTCGACGCACTCCCGGCACAGGGCCTTGCCCATCGGGTACAGGTTGATGCTTCTCCCGCGCTCTCCTGGTAATATATTACCGGGAATTCTCGCTTCATGTACGGAGGAAGCATATGGCTGAGCATTCCGCGACTCTCTCGTCGGATGGCTTGGATGATCTGCCGGCTGGCAGCGCGGCGGAGAAGCGCTCGCTGGCCAAGTGGTATGCCGCGGCCAAGGCTGCGCTGGCGCGCAATCGCCCTCTGACCACAGCCACTACCCCGCCTTCCGGACGCCACAACGCCGCGGAGCTCTCGACTACCGAGCTTGACGCCTTGCGTGGCGTCGGTGCCTTCAAGGACGATGTGGTCGTCGGCACCGATAACGATCCCCTCATACGCAGCCAAGCACAGTACATGGCGTTGCTCGAGGAAAGCCTGACGGCGGCCGAGGCCGCCAAACTCTTGCGTGTGGACGTGAGCCGAGTGCGCCAGAGGCTGCGGGAGCGATCTCTCTTTGGCTTGGAATATGAGGGGAGCTGGCGCTTGCCGCGTTTTCAGTTCGCGCGCCGTCTCGTCATCCCGGGTCTCGCCCAAGTCCTGAAGGCGCTCCCGTCCGATCTATTCCCGTTGGATGTGGTCGATTGGTTCCTGCTACCTGATCCGGAGCTCCAGTCCGACAGCGATGCGCCCCCTCTAAGCCCTCGCGAATGGCTGCTGTCCGGCCGGCCGGTCGAAACCGTGGCGAGGCTCGCCCGTGACCTGACCCGCGCCTGACGCCGGTGAGCAAGTTCCCGGAGCCGCCCGGTGTCGAGGCGCTACGCCGGATTGCGGCCGAAACCCTAGAGCTGCCCGCCGGCACACCCTTGGCGCGCATCTACTTCTCCGCCGGCCCGTATCCTTCGCATTGGAACCGGTTCCGTCACGTTGGACCTACCGCGGCGCGCTGGGACCATCATCTACCAAGTCCCAGCGATGAGCCGACCGAGCAAGACCGCGCCGTCCTTTACTGCGCGCCGCAGGTGAACACCTGCGCTGCGGAAGTCTTCCAGGCGACCCGCCGGATTGACCGGATCCGCAACGCGCCTGCCCTCGCAGTGTTTGCCCTGCACATGCCGGTCATCTTGCTTGACCTGCGCGACGCTTTCGCCACAAGGATCGGCGCTTCCACCGCAATTCATTCCGGGCCGCGCGCCCGTGCGCGCGCCTGGGCGCGTCAGTTGTACGAAGCCTATCCAGATGTTCAAGGCTTCCAATACGGCTCATCGATGAACGGACATGCCCCCGCGATCGTGCTCAACGAGCGCGCGCAGGGAGCGTTGTCCAAGGAGCCGCAATTTCATCGCGCTCTCAATGACGACATGCTGGTCGATGTGCTGCAACGAATCGCATTGCGCCTCTCGTACGGGTTGCGGTAGCTGCGGAGCAGGGCCCGGATCGTGGTTCCCGGGCGGCCGGATTCGACTTCGATCCGCCCTCCCACCTGTCTCATCCGTTCCCGCATTCCCGACATTCCTACGCCTATCCACGGACCATCCCTCCTGACTTTATCCAGAGTGGGCGGAGCCATGCCCTTGCCGTGGTCATCTACCTCGAGGACGAGCTCTCCGGCAATGACCCTGGTTCGGATCTCGCCGGTGGAAGTGTCTGAATGCCGGTGCATATTGGTGAGGCTCTCCTGAACGACACGAAACAGAGTCGTTTCGAGCTCCTGAGGCAAGCGTCCGACTTCCGGCGAGATTTCCAGAGAAATCCTGATGCCGCTTCTCGCCGAGAAGCCTTCGATGTAGGGGTCCAGAGCCGAAGCGAGGCGTCGTCGCGATGGCAGGGCTCTGACGGTTGGTGATGCCGGCGGAATCGGCGCCTGTCCGTCCGCTGCCTCAGGCCCGCCAGAGCCCTCACTGGCAATGGAGAACCGTCTTTGCGGGCGCGGCACGCATTTCCAGAGCATCAAACCGGCAATGCTGAGCCTATCCCCGCCGCGCCCTTCTGCGGACATGTCCGCTGGACCTGGGGGCTGTGAGGCCCAGTAGCCGCTCGCTGGCATGAGCGATCAGGCGCTGAGCCAACGGTCCGAGAACCGACTCGGACAACCCATCGGCACGCGCCTGAGCATGGGCGGCCGCGACCGCATCCGGTAAGGCCCGAGCCACGTCCGTCAGCATGCCGATGACCTGCTCCTCGTCCAGAGCGCAGCTTCGGGCCAGGGCTCGCCAATCGGCCTGAGTCACGAGCGCGAAGTCGTAGTGCTCGCCAATCTTCATTGCGACACGTTGCGCAATCAGCTCCGGGTACGGCAGCTGACTGGACATATCATAGAGCGGAGCGAGTCGTATCTCATCACCGGCGCCAATCAGGAATGAGTAGTTCTTCGCATGCGCATCCGTTCCCCCGATCAGCCAGTTGAACATGTTTGCTTTGATGAACCGTTCCACGTCGACCTGCGGACTCGCACTCACACGCCGGATGAGCGTCGTGATCTGCGAAATGCCCGGCCCGCCGTCCTCTTGATACTTTCCTGTTGGCATCAGGCCCAGGGCCTGGCACATATCCTCTTGATGAATTCGTCGTGGTAATTGGGTTCCAGGCGCTGGAGGTAGCCTGTCGTAGCGTTCAACCACGATGTACGGCTGGTCGAGCATGAGCACGAACGACCGGGCTGCGGGCATTTCCAGCCGGGCGGCGATGTCTTGGCATAGATGTTCGTTCTCGACCAGACCATCAAAGCCAGGGATGCAGGGTTTGATGATGTGGGTCGTCGGGGTACGTCCCCCGGGGACGCCCCATCGATTGGTCTGGCGGTCCCAGTAGAAAGCTGTCTTGGCCTGCGCGCCAGGCAGACTCATCTTGCCGGGATCGCCGGGTCGTCGTACGGCCGAGATGTCAGCTCGCAGCTGGATCAGGCGTTCGCGGAGCTCGTCTATGCTGATCCATTCTATGATGGGGTGTTGCTCTGATTGAATCTCCGCGCGCCGCTCGGGCGGGATGAACTGGGCAGCACCTGGAACATCAGCACCGACTTGCGCGAGGAGTTTGAAGGGATTGCCGGCGGAGACGTGATACTGCTGGGCCCAGCGCTGCAGAACGTTGGGATTCTCTGGCAGGAGGTTCCAGAGGTAAGGCGAAACAGATTTCTGGGCATACGTGATCTCCGCGAGTTGCATGCTGACGGAGAGGGAGTAGCTTCGGGGCGACTCTCGCCAAGTCTTCTCGTAGCTCAGAGAAAGGCGACCGAACTTGTCGGCGATAACGCGTCCAGCAAGCTCGCCCTCGATGAGGATGAGTAACTCGCTCATTTGGGCTCGGACCGCTGCAATCGACGGAAAACCTCCTCGAGCCTGGATGGCTCCGAGACGCGGCTATCTCTCCTCGAAGAGGGCGGCGTCTCGTCTCCTAAAGATGCTCGAAGACCGAGTGCATCCAAGGCTCGCAGGACCAAGCCCAGCTCCGCTTTCGGATTGCCGGACTCCAGGCGGATAACCCACTTTCTCTCGACGCCGAGTTGCGCCGCGAGGGCGCTTTGGGAGAGGCCTTTTTCCTGCCGCTTGAGCCGAACCGCTCTTCCGAGCTGTTCGGGGTTTTGCCAATGTATATCCTTCATGAAGGACATTATATGATATGTCCGTTGTAACGTACATATCCCTTTCATAGGACATTCCACGCGTGTCCTTGATAGCGGACACAAAGCTCGAACTCAGCGGATCGTGATGCGGCTGAGCCGGCGTTAGCAGAGAGTCCCGCAAAAGTCCCACACACCAACGATTCTCTTTTGGCGGGATTTGTCTGCGTATAGTTAGGCAAGCCCGCCGGTGCTCAAGAGGCAGCAGATCGGCGACAAGCCGGCCGACACCGCTGGCGTGGCGGTCTTGGCGCGACCTAGGAAATGAGGTCGTTGGGCGAGGTAATGAGCACGCAGGTGCAGCCGGTCTCGCTCCATACGCGTGTGTCTGCAGTGCCTCGCTCCGCTCGATAAAAGTACCCCGGGTAGAGCTTGCGATCCTCTATCCAGAGCTCACCGTTCAGAAGGAACAGCTCTTCCACTCCTGCGTGGCGGTGAGAGGGATACGCGGTATCCGGTGCGAGGCGCACCAACATACTCACGCGGTCGCGCGCCGTATCGGTTGCAAGTAGCTTGCAGGAAATGCCGGGTGCTACGTCATCCCATTGGGGTTCCTTCCACGCGAGGACCTCGGGCAGCACGGAGTCGTCACTACCCTCTTCGCCGAGGCGCTCCTGGAGGCGGTTCCACATCGAGTCCGACGGTCGGAGAATGTCCATGGGCCAGGACGCGAAGGAATCGACCACCGGGTGCAGTGACTCGAGGTGTTGCCGGCATTCGGAGCAGCCCGTGAGGTGCTCTTCCAGGAGGCGTGTCTCGCTGGAGGGCAAGGCGCGCACAACGTACAGGGG
>JANWJS010000047.1 GCA_025451845.1 Steroidobacteraceae bacterium | reverse complement strand
GCCCCCGTGCGTCTCGGCCATCACCTTCGTCAAGGCCGCCGTCAACGTCGTCTTCCCGTGATCCACGTGCCCGATCGTCCCCACGTTCACATGGGGCTTGGTACGCTCAAATTTCTCTTTGGACATGGAATATTCCTCAAGACATCTTCAGGGCACTCGGCCCGCAGGAAAGATCAATGCTCCGCACTACAACCCAATAATCGGCCCATCCTGGCCTCGCCCCGCTCTCGCGGCGCCGACACGCGCTCCGCGCGTAACGCTATGAATTGCTCTCGGCAATTCGTTCAATCTGGAGCCCACGAGCGGGATTGAACCGCTGACCTCGTCCTTACCAAGGACGTGCTCTACCAACTGAGCTACGTGGGCTCGCTACGAAGGCGTGTGGAGCGGGTAGTGGGAATCGAACCCACGTCATCAGCTTGGAAGGCTGAGGTTCTACCATTGAACTACACCCGCTGATGTCGCCGTCTCCACCGACCGCTTCAGTGAGCCCGAACCTACCCCGCCCGCAGCCTCTGATGGTGGAGGGGGTAGGATTCGAACCTACGAAGGCGTAAGCCGGCAGATTTACAGTCTGCTCCCGTTGACCGCTTGGGTACCCCTCCGCGAAAACGAGCCGCGTATTTTGATTTCCGCCGCTGCGAGTGTCAATGCGCCTGGCGCGTATTTTGCTATTGGGCGCAAAGTCGGCTGCGCCGCTTGGCCCGGCCCATCCTGGATCTCGGCCCTTCCGGCCAGGCGCTCCGCGCCGCCCCAAATCGCTCCCGGCGATTTTGCGCGCGCTCTGCCCTGTAGCCGGGATTCGTCCCGCGGCCCGGGGGGACCGGGTCAGGGCCGCTCATTTATCGCTTTCGGACTGAAGAGTCCACCTAGTACCTGAACACGGCTGCCGCACCGGTTTTCGAGGGCACGCAGGCCGCCCTCGAGCACGCTCACCCCCCGTCGGTGCGCAAGGTCACCTCGGCGAGGTCGTCCGGATATCGGAGCTCCCGGTCCGACTTCGGAGCAGCGTTTCTGCGGGTCAGTGGCCGCGGCAATCTCCGCCGGCCGGTCGCAACCTGCGGCCTTGGGCGCGGGCCTCGCCGTATGCATCGAGTAGCACGCTCAGGGCCTCCAATCGATGGCCCGAAAGAACCGCTTGCGTTCGATGGGTCGCTCGTCCCGCTCTCCGTGGGGCATGGGCGCCTTCGCGCTGGCGCCGCTACCTTACCCGCGAGTCACCTTGATGAAGGGCCCGGTGCAGCGCCTCGGCACTCGCCACCTGGGCCTCGGGAGGCGTGCGTCCCTGCATGTCCTGCAGCCTTCCGAGCGCATGCGCGACGGCCCTTTCGAGCTTGTCGGCCGCCACATGGATCGCCTCCGTCAGAGTCGGCGCCTCGTGACTCACCGCGATCGGCTTCATGCCGCCAACACGTGCCTCCATCCTGCAGCGCTTGTCGCGCTCGCCGCGCTTGAGACTATTGAGATCGTTGAGATGGACCTCCACGCGCGTAATACGTCCGTCGAAGCGCTCGAGTCTTCTCTCTACCACCCCTTGCACACGCGCCGTCAGCTCCTCACCGCCCACGATGTGGTGATCCGAATTAACCAACACCTGCATAAGATCCTCCGTCGAACGTGAGCCGCGGCGGTGCTCGGCTCTGGCCGGGCCACGCTCCCTCCGCGATGGCCGACGCAAGGACTATGCCGGCCGCAACGCGGGCGCGGCGGCCCTCTGAGGAGCTCCGGCGGTGACTAGAAGGGCGACGAGGCCCCCCTCGAGGAGGCGCCATTGCCCGGGCCGAAGCTCGCGGGGCAACTCGACGGGTCCGTAGCGGACGCGCATCAGTCGGCTGACCTCATGGCCGACCGCTTCCCATATACGACGCACCTCCCGGTTGCGGCCTTCGTGGAGCACCAGCCGATATGACGCATTGCGCGCCTTGGCCTCACCGGGAGGCGAAGGCTCTTCCAGGATGCGATCGAAAGCCGCGGGACCCTCTTCCAAGGGGACGCCCCGCAGGAGCTTGCGGATCGTCTCGCTGCCCGGCCGGCCATGGACCCGTACCAGGTACTCGCGCTCGATGCAGCTCGAGGGATGCATGAGGCGGTGGGCAAGATCGCCATCGGTGGTGAAGAGGAGCAGTCCCGATGTGTTGACGTCCAGACGGCCTACTACGATCCACCGGCCGCGCTCCGGCGGGGGCAGACGGTCGAAAACCGTAGGACGACCCTGCGGGTCGCGCCGGGTCGTCACCTCGCCGTTGGGCTTGTGATACAGCAGAACCTGACGCGCGGCCGGCTGCGGCGGGGCGAGCTCGAGCCTGCGGCCGTCCAGGCAGACCTCATCCCCCGGGCCGGCGCGATCGCCCAGCTTCGCAACACGCCCGCCGACAGTGAGACGTCCCTTCTCGATCCACCCCTCTATCTGGCGGCGCGAGCCGAGGCCGGCGGTCGCAAGCAGCTTTTGCAGCCTGATGGTCACGGGCGGCGAGTGTAGCCGGTCAGCGCAGAACCGCGGGTCATAACCCCGCGGTCTCTAGAGATAGCCCACCATTGCTTGTCGTAGCCATAGCGGCGAGGATAGAAAGATCACCCCAGTCTCCACGCGACCGGCCGAGTATCCGAATGGCGAGACCCATGCCGCAACCCGAGCAGCGCGAGCCTGACGCCAGGCGCTACGCGAAACTGCCCGACCCCTTCCCGATGTGGCGGGGAGGGGCTCTGCATGGGGCGCAGATTGCCTACGAGACCTGGGGGCGGCTCAACGAGGCGCGGGACAACGTCCTGCTGCTCTTCACCGGGCTTTCGCCTTCGGCTCACGCCGCGTCCCAGCCGGAGGATCCGCGCGATGGCTGGTGGCAGCGCATGGTGGGGACGGGTCTGGCCATCGACACCGAGCAGCTCTTCGTGGTGTGCGTCAACTCCCTCGGCAGTTGCTTCGGATCGACCGGGCCCGCCGCGATCGACCCTGCCACGGGGCAGCCATACCGGCTGACTTTCCCTGATCTTTCGGTGGAGGACATTGCGCGCGCGGGGTACGAGGTCGTGCGCTCGCTCGGCATCCAGCGGGTCGATACTGTCATGGGGCCGTCGCTCGGCGGGATGGTGGTACTGGCTTACGCGGCGCTCTTCCCTGGTGCGGCGCGCCGACTGGTCAGCATCTCCGGCACGCTCGCGGCCGCTCCTTTCGCCATCGCACTGCGCTCGATCCAGCGGGAAGCGATCACGGGCGACCCTGACTGGCGGCACGGCAACTACCCCACTGACCGCCCGCCCCGCACCGGGATGAGCCTCGCGCGCAAGCTAGGCACTGTGACCTACCGCTCCGCCGCGGAGTGGCAGCAGCGCTTCGATCGCCAGCCGGCCAGGGCGGACCTCCAGCATGACAACCCGTTCGCCGCCGAGTTTGCGGTCCAGGGATACCTGGAGTCCCAGGCTCGGCGCTGGGTCAACGCTTTCGATGCCAATTGCTACCTCTACTTGTCCCGGGCCATGGACCGCTTCGACTTCAGCGTCCACGGCGAACCCGTCGCAATATTTGCGAAGTCCGGGCTAGAGCAGGCGCTCGTCCTAGGGGTGGAGTCGGATCTCCTCTTTTCCATAGCCGAGCAGCGCGCGGTAGCAGATGCATTGCGGGCGGGCGGCGCCACCACCCGGTTTGCGCCCCTGCAATGCGTCGAAGGACATGACTCCTTTCTGATCGATATCGAGCGTTTCGGCCGGGAGATCAGGGCGTTCATGGGTTGATGGGCGCGGCCAGGCAGGCCCGTAGGGCCGAGGCGCAGGGGATTGCGCCGAGTCATGCGCCTGATAAAGGGTTTCGAGTGGTTGTTTCTCCCGTGATTAAGTTCAACCGGCGTGCTCTCGCAACGCGGCCAAGGCATAATGGCGGGGGTCGCGACCTAGAAAAGCAAAGCCAGAACCCGCGAGGCACATAGTGGAACGCCGCCTGCATACTAGGCACCGAGCCCGGACAACCGTCTACATCACCGTTCCCGGCGGATGCCGCAGGCTTTGCAAGGCCATGAATCTGAGCGCCACCGGGGTCTTCATCGAGACCACCAACCTCGGCCTGCGCAAGGGCCAAACGGTCGTGCTCTCATTCGCGATCAATCTGGGCACGGTCACCAAGCTGCACCGGCGCACGGCCGTGGTCGCGCATGTCTCGCGCGGCGGCACCGGTCTCATGATGGAAAGCCACAGCGTCGCCCGCGCAAACTGACGCGGTTCGTCGCCTCCGGAGTCGATCGGATGACCGGTCAATTGGCGGACGAGCAGGCAAACCCACAAAAAGCTCTGGCGGCGCTGGAGGAATCGCGCCGCGAGCTCGAATCGCTGACCTACACCATCGCGCACGACTTACGCGCTCCGCTGCGCACCATCGACGGATTCGCCCGTGCGTTGAGCGAGGACTGCGGCGAGGAGCTGGATCAGGACGGGCGCCGGTACCTGCAACACGTCCTCGATGCCGCGAAGCGCATGTCGGGCATGCTCGAGGGGCTGCTGAGCCTCGCGCGGATCCATGGGGCAGAGTTTCATCGGGTATCGCTGGATTTGTCGAAGATCGCCCGTGATGTCGTCGAACAGTTGCGGGCGGCAGAGCCGGCACGCACGGTTGAAGTAGTCATCCCCCATGCGATCGCCACCACTGGAGATCCCAGTCTCTTGGCCAACGCTCTCGAGGCGCTGTTGAAAAACGCATGGAAATTCACCCGCGGCCGCGACCCGGGGCGCATCGAGGTCGGCGTGCAGTCCGCCGACCCGCCCATCTATGTCGTACACGATAACGGCGTAGGCTTCGATATGAGCTATGTAGGCAAGCTCTTCGGCCCTTTTCAGCGGCTGCACTCGGAGCGCGAGTTCGAAGGATCGGGCATCGGCCTGGCGGCAGCGCACCGGGTCATCCGCCGCCACGGCGGACGCATCTGGGCGGAAGCCGCGCCCGATCGCGGCGCGAGCTTTTATTTCACCTTGGAAGCGGGTCCCGAGGCATGAGGGACAGGGGCGCTGCGCTTCGGCCCCCGGCGACGCCCCCTCAGGCCGTCAGGCTCTTCCACATCGGCACGAACTCGATCGCGACGCCGGCCGCGACCGGATACTCGACTCTCTCTCCCGGCACATAGCCGCGCGCCTCGTAGAGTCTCATCCCCGGTAGCGTCGCCATCATTTCGGCACGGCGAAAACCGTGACGGCGTGCCTCCGACTCGCAGCGCTCGAGCACCGCGCTGCCGATGCCTTGGCGAGCTGCGGCGGGGTCGACGAAAAAGGCCCGGATCTTGGCGGCATCGGTGCTGGGATCAAGCGTGCCGGCGTCGCGGCCAGAGCGCGCATCGCCGCCGAAGAGCGTGCGGCGGTAGCTCCAGCCGCCACAGCCGATCAGCCGGCCGTCGCTTTCCACGACGAAGTAGGTCCCGTCGCTGATGAGCTGGCTGTCCAGGCCGAAGGCGCCCTTGAGGGCACCCTCGATCTGATCCGGCGAGTAATCGCCGGCACCGAGCGCACGGATGGATCTGGCGATCAGCTCCTGGATCTGCGCGCAATCCGCCGCAGTCGCCTCTCTAAGATGCCATGACATAGAACTCGCTTCCCGAGCATCGGCCGTGAGCCATTCCGGCCGGCGCGCCCGACCTCGCCGGGCCGGGCGCGCCGCCGCTCACAAGATCCCTTACCGGAAGTCCCAGGTCAAGCCACTCCCCGGCCTACTTCGCGCCGAAGTTGTAGGTCACATCCATTCCGTACGTGACCGGCTGGTTCACGATGTAGCGCGTGTACTGCGGAATCGCCAGGTTGATCTGCGGCAACGGATCGAGCAACACCTGCTTGTTCGTCGCGTTGTTGACGAACAGAGCCAGTGTCCAGCGCTCCGTGCGCAATCCGGCACGCAGATTCACGATTCCATACGACGGCAGATTGAGCTTGGTCTGGTTGATGTTGTTGAGATAGACCGTGACGCCATACGGCAGGTCGTACCGCGATCCGACATAGCTGTAGGTGGCATTCCCGAAGAACGACATGTTGTCATTCAGGGATTGAGTGTAATTCAGCGACATCGAACCGGTGAGCTTCGGCGTATCGGGAACCGCGAACCCGGCGGGTATGCCGTCGATCGGGCTATCGTTGAGGAACTTGCTGTGCGTGTACCCCCAATCCGTCGTGAAATCGAATCCATGGCCGAGATTGGCGCGGAACTCCGCTTCCAGGCCGTAGATATTGGCGTCCGAGCCGTTCACGGTGAACCCGAAGCCGGAAATGTTCGTCGCGACCTGCGGATCCTTCCAACGCTCGAAATACGCCGTCAGGTTGAAGAGCGCGCGATGGCCGAACAGCTCATTCTTCGTTCCGATCTCGTAGTCCCACACGGAATCCGAGTTGAACTGCGGCACGCCTTGTCCGTTGACATTCGGGAAGTTCACCGTTGAGGCGTAAATGGAACCCGGCTTGGTCGGCGTCGCCGAAAGCTTGGTCTGCAGGCCGCATTGTTCGAGTCCGGCCAGGGACGGCGGGTTGCCATACGGGCACGTCGCAGGACTGACGGAGGTCAGGAAGCCGACGAAGGGCTGATCCGTGCCGCCCAGGCGGAAGCCCTTGGCGACCGTCCCATACACCATGTGATCGGGGTCGATCTGCCAGGTCAGGTTGAAGCGCGGATTGGTCCCGCTGGAGCTGCTTCCCGCGTTGGTGTTGAACGGCGTATTGTTCCCAGCCACCGTCGGCGCGCCGCTCAGCAGATTGTCGAAGCCGTACGGCGTGAAATCACCCCACTCGGAGTTGTTCTGGGCATACGAGTAGTGATACCAGCGCGCTCCCACGCTGGCCTTGAGGCCATCCGCGAAGTCCCAGGAGACATTGCCGAAAGCGGCGTTCTGCAGGATGGTCTGGGGCATGTAATCGACGTAGATGTTGGCGATGGGGCCGGCCTGCGGATTGACCGACCACATGCTCCACTCGGATTGGAAGTCCTGGTAGTAATATCCCGCCAGCCACTGCAGCGGACCGCTGCCCGTGGAGGCCACGCGGAGCTCTTCGCTGAACTGCCGGGTGTAATCGCGCTCCTCGACGCCGGGACCGAACGGACCGGGCCCCGTCGGGCCAAGGCCGCCGGCAGAAGTGTCGTACGGAGCGGGTGGCGTCGTGGGAGCGCTGGAGCCGAGCGCGGTCGAGCTCGAATTTTCCTCGGTGCCGTCCTGCGAGACCAGGGAGTTATTCGACCACAGGCCGGTGATGGAAGTCAGGGCGATATCGGGCGTGACGGCATACTCGACCTTGAGGCTCCCCAGCGTGAAGCGATCCCATTGCGGCTCGGACGTCTGATAGATCTCATAATGACCCTTCGCGCCGGGCATGGTCGGGTCGGTCGGCGACCCATTGACATCCACCGCGTTGGGCGCGCCGCTCGTGCCTTGCTGCCAGAGGATCATCGGTGTGATCGAGAGCTGATCGCTGGGCTTCCAGAGGAAGATCGCGCGGAATGAATCGGTCGTCGACGAGTTCACGCCCGTCGCGCTCGAGAGCAGCGGCACCGTGTAGAAATTGGCGGGGCGCGAGTTCGAGGGATTTGCCCCGGCGTCCGTCGTCACCGCGCCGTCAGCGAGCACGTAGCGGTTGAGCCAGCCGCTTTGCGAGTCATGAGAGCCCACGAGCCGCAGAGCGGCAGTCGATCCAAACGGCAGATTCACCATGCCGTTCTGCGCAAAGTTGATGCTGCCGCCGGAGCCCGTGTCCGAGATGGTGGTCTCTCCGGAGGCATCGAAGGCGCCGAGCTCCGGCATGGCCGGAATGAGGCGCACCGTCCCGCCCATGGAGCTCGACCCGTATAGGGCTCCCTGCGGCCCGTGCAGGACCTCGGTCCGTTCCAGATCATAGAGGTTGGGATCGATGATCACCTTGCCGAGCTGTTCCGCAGCGGGAGCCGAGAGCGCGATTTCGTCCAGGTACACGCCGACCATCGAGGTGTTACCGCCAGCGGAATTCAAGCCACGCATCTCGTACTCGGTCTGGTTGGGACCGGAGGTGCGCATCGCAAGACCCGGGATGCCCTGCGACAGGGTGTTGAAATCCGTCACGCCGCGATCGGCGATGTCGGCGGCGGTGAGCACCGTCATGCTGATCGGCGTATTTTGCGCAAGCGTCTTGCGCTTCGTGGCAGTGACCACGATCGTAGCCAGCTGATCCGTCGCCATCCCGGTCGCCGCGGGCTGGGCGGCGCGAGCACGGCCGCCAAGACTTCCCGCGAGCGCGGCCGCCACGGCCAGTGAGACCCATTGATTCATTCGATTCATTTTGACGCCCCTGGAGTGAGGTGAATGGGCGCTCGTCTACACGCGACCGACCGGCCCGGTCTGTCTGCGTGTGGCCCATTGGTGGCGCCGAAGATATCCGATTAACTTGGCCTTTTCACCAGCCGTAGCGTGCGCGCAACATTCGCCGACTGCGCCTCGACCCCGCGTATCGATGTTCGATTTCTGACTGATATCGGTAACTTGATGACGTTACCGCTAATAGTGCTGTCGGGACCGGGCGGCCGCTCAAGAGCTGCCGAAAAACTTCTGCACCGCGTAGAAGCAGAACGGCGCCACGAGCCCCGCGTGGTAGTCCTCGAGCACGGCGGCTTGGCCACCGTCGGTAGCGCCCCCCGCAATGGCCGCCGCGGCGACGGCCGCCTTGGCGGCCGCGAAGCCGTTCTTGACGTCGGCGTAGGGGTCGTTGGAGCCAATCGCCGAATCGACATCCAGCACGGTAGCCTGGACGCTCGGCGCGTGCGCCGCCCAGTAGCCCTGCATGAGCTGCGTGTTCATGTAGAACACGGTCGGGTCGTCGTCACCGCCGCAGAGAAGCACGGGGACCGAGGGGTTGAAGGCACGCAGGTCGTTCTTCGCCAAGTCCTGACGCAAAGCGAGGCCCGCGTGCGCGGGCGGCATATCGGTTGTCGTGGTGGGGAAGCCGCCGTCCGGATTCGCCTGCTCATCCTCGAGCCAGCTCAGACGGTACGCGTTGGTCACGAGCGGGCTCGAACCGAAGCCGAGGGCGAATACCACCGCGAGATTGGCTGGTGTGGTCGCCGGCGTCATGGAGGTGTATTGCGCAGCCGGCGGCGTGCTGCTGAAGAGCGCATCCTGAGGGACGAGGCCCTGCGCATAGAGCTGGGAGTTAGTGTTCGTGGTCGGCAGCAGCGAGCCGATATTGGGAGCGTATTGCGTTGAGAAGATGTCCGTGGTGTTCGTGTAGACGTTGCCGTATGAGTGCTGGTACGAATCGACGACGAAGACGAAGTTGAGCACCCCGCTGCCGTTCACCTGTCCCATGAAAATCGCATCGCCGAAAGCAGAGAGCGCGTAAGGTCCCGACATCGGGGCCGCGGCCGTTACGCTCTGTCCGGCTGCCTGCATTGCGCGCAACGTGGCGAGCGCCACATAGCCGCCCTGAGAATAGCCCGTGATGAACAGCTTGCTGCCGCCGTTCACGCCCAGGACGCTGAAAGCGCTGCGAGCTGCGGCGAGCGCGTCCATCATGTCGTGCGACTGTTGGGCCGCCACCAGATAGGGATGATAGGACAGGGAGGAAGTGTCGTACCCCGCATAGTTCGGGGCAACCACGATATATCCCTGTGCGGCGAACAGCGCCGCGAGCAGCACTCCCTCGTCGTTGATATTGCCCGACGCACCCGGGAGATTCGCGATGTTGTAGGTCTTCTGGGTTGAAGTGCCATGCGCGTAGAGCACGACGGGGCGCGCGCCCTGACAGGATGGCGCCGGACCCCCTGGCACCATCAGCGCACCCGAGGCGGTGGTCGCCTCGCCCTGGCCGCCTACCGTCTCATATTCGAGGTGATAGACATCGACCGTGCACGGCGGGTTCAAGGCGAGCTTCAGGAGCTGGGCGTCATCGCTGTTGCCACTCAGGAGCGAGAAAAGATCGGCCACCGAGTAGGAGCCGGTTTTCGTCGGCGGACTCTGCAGCAGCTGCCCGGGCTGCGGCGGCGTCGATGACCCAGACGAGCCGGACGAGGCGGTCATCGTCCCGTGGCAAGCCGTGAGCATGAGCGCGGCGGTGTACAGGATCAGGATTTGAATCGGGCGGATCATGGAAGCTCTCCCCTGATCCCTAAGAATCGACGAACGCGGCAGAAGTTCGCTTTCGCCCGTCAGCTGGCGCGCCCCAGCTCCGCAAGCGCGGCCCGGAGCTCCCGCAGCTGCGGCGGCTTGTTGAGCACGCGATCCACGTGCGGCGGGACCTGGTTCTCGGCAGTAAGACGCTGGCCCCATCCGGTGAGCAGGACTATCGGGGTCTGCGGTGACGCTGCCTTGATTGCGGCAGCCACTCGTCTGCCATCCACATAGGGCATGCCGAGATCCGTGATCACCAGCTCGAACGGCTCGCCACGCGACTGCGCCGCCTCGAAGGCCTCGATGCCGGCCTGTCCGCCGTCCGCCGCCGTGACGCGGTGCGCGTCACCGCGCAGAGTCTCGCGCAGCGACTCGATGATGAGCGGATCGTCGTCGACGATGAGGATGCGCAGCGGCCGCACCGGCAAGCCGAGAGCGAGCTGCCTACCCGTCTCATCCGCCGAGCGTGCCGTGGCGGGAAACACGAGCCTGACTGTGGTGCCCTTGCCCGAGGAGCTGTCGATCTCGAGCTCCGCGCGATGGCGCTGGGCCATGCCGTACACCATGGCAAGCCCCATCCCGGTTCCCCGCTCGCCCTTGGTGGTGAAGAACGGCTCGAGACATCGCCGCCGCGTCTCCGGGTCCATGCCGACGCCGGTGTCGGAGACTTCCAGAAAGACCACCTCAGCAGGCAGCTCGGTATCGGGTGGGTGCACGCCGCCCGGCGGGCCCGAGCCCGTGGCCTCCGGTTTTGCCGGCCGTACGCCTTTCTTCGTTCGGACGGTGAGGGTGCCACCGTCTGGCATAGCGTCGGCCGCGTTGAAAATGAGGTTGGTCAGCGCGTCGCGGATCTCGTTCTCGGCGCCCATGATGACGGCCGGCGGATTCACGAGATCGGTGTGCAGGTCGATGACCGCGCCGCGCTCCTGCGGCACATCGCGCCACCGCGCCTGGGTGAGCTCGAGCACCCCGCGGATGACGCGATCGAGCTCGATCCGCGTCAGCGCTGCCTGGCTCTCCTGCGGACGATAGAACTCGCGCATGCGGCTCACAGTCCGTGCCACATCATGGATGGCCGTCTGAATCGTCGTCAGATACGCACGCGCACGATCGCTAAGTCCGGTCTCCCGCTCGAGCAGCGACTCGGTGTAGAGCGCGATCGGGGAGATCGCATTGTTGATGTCGTGCGCCACGCCGCTCGCCATCTGCCCGAGAGCACGTAATCGCTCCTGCTGCACCACCGTCTCCTGGCTCTGGCGCAGACCCTCGTATGCCCGCTGCAGCGCATCGTAGAGCTGCGCCTGGTGGGCCGCCAGCGCAACGTGCTCGCTCAATTGCTGCAGGAACTCGCAGTCCCCGCTGCTGAAGGATTCGGGCTCCCGGCGCGCAGCCACGAGAACGCCGAACACCCTGCTCTCGGCACGCAAGGGCGCGACCACCAGCGCCCGCAAGCCCCCCTTCGCGAGAGTGGCGGGGAACGGATAGGGGCTCGAGGCGATCTCCGGCTCGTACACCAACTCGCCGCGCACACACCGGCTCAAGCCGTTACCGTCGACGCGCACTCGCGCCTTCTCGGTCAGCGCCAGCTCCAGAGCCGTCTCGCGGCTGCGCACGCCGACGCTCGTGACGGTCAGGATCTCCTCATGCGGCTCGTAGAGGCAGATGCAGCCGAAGTCGATGGGGACGTGCTCCTCGAGATGGCGGATCACCACCTGAAAGATGCTGCGCAGGTCCTGCCGCTCGCCCACCGCGCGCGTGATCCGGTGCAGGAGATCGAGGCGGGTGAGCTGTCGTTGCAGCCTCACCCCGAATGCATTGCGCTCGGCAATGTCGGCGGTGAGCAGATCCAACATGTGATTGAACGCGTCCGTCAATGCGCCGAGCTCGTCATCGCCGAATTTCGGGGCGCGCACGCTGTAGTCGCGGTTCTCCGAGACCGCGCGCGCCGCACGACCGAGCGTCTGCACGGGCAGCGAGATCTGGTGCTGCAGGGAGCGCCCGAGGAGATAGGCCAACAGCATGGCAAAGGCCGTCATGCCGGCGGCGATCAGCGCGTAAAGCGCGATCTCATGGTGCAGCGAGGCCAGATCCCAACGCAGCAACAGCGTACCGAGCCGGGTGTTGCCGCCCTGGCGGATCGGCCGGTAGTCGAGCAGCATTCCCGCATCGAAGCGCAGGCCATCGCGCTCCGGGTGCGGCGGGAACGAGGTCACCGGCGCATTCGCGGGGTACTGCGCGAAGAGGTTGCCGCCGGCGTCATACACCGCGGCCAGGCTGATGCGCCGCTCCGCATGCAGCGCCGCAAGCACATCCTTCTCATCCGACGGATTGTCGAAAGCGAGCGCCGCCGTGCTGTTGCTCGCAATGACCTGACCGAGAGTCTGCACGGTATAGCGCGCGGCCGCGCGATAGCTCACGTACTGGTAGCCGATGAAGGCGGCGCAGGTGAGCGCGAGCACCGCGCCGCTCGTCACGAGCAGCATGATCATGAGTTTGCGTCGGATGGGGAGGTTGCGCAGCGCCATGTCTAACCGTCCCCCGGCGCAGGGGCCGCGGCGCGCAACAGCTTCGAGCTCAGCTTCAGGCCGGCAGCCTGCGCCGCCGGCGCGTTGATGCGCAGCCGCACACGCTGGTCGATCAGCTCGAAGCGGATCATGCCGCCGCTCTGCACGAAGTTACCGAGATCGCTGACGGTGAGCACGCCACGACCCTTCAGCGTGCTCAGGATCTGCGGCAGTCGCGCTCCTTCGGATGAGCTGATGTAGAGAATGTGGCAGCCGGCCGCATCCGCTATGTTCGTGATGTGACGCACCACGATCGGCCGGCCATTCACCCGCTCGCCGGCGACCGCCTGATCGAGCGCGCCGCCGAAGGGATCATTGCCCAACACGCCGATCACGATCGGCGAGCGCTCGTCCGCGAAGGCTCCGGCGGGCCAGTCGACGAACTGCGAAAAATAAAAGATGAAGACGGCCTCGACCTGCGGCGCCGTCGGCGAGGCGAGCACCGGCCGGCCGCCGAGCAGACACGCGGCCAGCAGAAGCGCTACGGGCGCGGCGCGGGCGCGGGCTCTCAGAGCTCCCATTTCATCCGTCCGAAAACGCTTCGATCGATAGCGCTGCGCTCATCGGGCCCGCCGAACTCGACGTGGTCCGCATGGAGGAGACTGCGCGCCTCGAGTGACAGGGTGAGGTGCGCAGTGGCGCGCCAGGTGGCGTTGAGATCGAGCTCCTGATAGCCGGGATCACCGGTCCCGTCGACCACTTCCGGCAGGGTTCGGATGGCCGAGAGCTCACGCAGGCCGGCGTAGAGCTCGACATCGTGCGGCAGATCGAAGTAGGACTGCAGCCCCACCTGATTGCGGGGTGTCGAGCCCGCGAAGAACCGGTCGCGGTTGTAGTCCGCGCCGAGCGGTGTCAACTGCATGTCGATGTAGGAATAGTCGACCGAGAGCCGCCACCAGCCCACCGGGGAATACATGGCCAGGCCCTCGAGACCCGTCGAATGTCCGTCGATCTGGTTCTCATTGAGCAGCGGCAGAATGGTCCGGCCGGTCGCCGCATCGAGGAAGGGCGTGCCGAGCTCGAGGGAGGCCAGCCCCGTGTAGCGGTTACGGAACGCCGCGACATCCAGCGAGAGATTGGTCAGCGGCTGCCAGCGATACCCGAGCTCGAAGGCCAGTACTTCCTCGGCGCGGAAGTTGCGGTTGCCGAGCAGCAAGACGACCGGATTGCCGGCTGGATCGGTGGCAGCGACGTCGATGTCGCGCTCGAGCCGCGTCGGCACTCGCACCGCGCGGGAAACTGCGCCCCAGACGGTGCCGGTAGCGGATAGATCCCAGGCCGCCCGCAGGCTCGGCTGCACTTCGAACCCGCTGAAGTCATTGTGCTCGAACTTCGTACCGAGTGTCAGCCGCACCGAGTGCGGCAGCGAGACCTCGTCCTGCACGAAACCGCTCGCGGCGTTGTCGCGGGAGTCGGGGGGATTCAGCGCGAAGATCCCCCTCCCCCGATTGCGGTCATCCTGAGTCCGGCCGGTGAGCCCCCAGGTGACCGCCTGGGCACTGCCGAGCGGCAAATGCTCCTGGAAGTCGATATCGAGCGTGCCGAGATCATCGATGAACGTGGGATCGTTGCGGTGGGTGTAGTCGTAGTAAACACGCAACTCGAAATCCGAGTCGTCGCTCATCGTGTGCCGCCAGCGCCCGAGCACGTTGCCGCCGCTCACGCCCACCCGCAGTGGATTTGCCGGACCTGGCCGGCCGATGATGTTGACGGACGGACTCACCTGCCCCAGGGTGCCGTCGTAGGCCTCGCCCTGCACGGTATACGCATCGGCCGGGCCGGCATTCCAGTCCGTGCGGAAACCGACGTGGCCGAGCCTCCAGTCATCCGGGCTGGCGCCCGCAGGATAGTCCAGTGCGCCATGGTCCTGATACTTGGCGAACACGCGGTAGTAGAGCTGGTCCCCGGTCTCGCCGCCGTATTGCGCCGCCGCCAGCGCGCGCTCGTCAGAACCGGCGCCCGCCGCAAGCCAGGCGCCCTGTGTGTCGGCGGCGCTCTTGCTGATGATGTTGATCACGCCATTGACGGCGTTGGATCCCCAGAGCGCGGCGCCAGGACCACGGATTACCTCGATCCGGTCGATGTCCTGCATGAAGTAATCCTGCACGTCCCAGAAGACACCGGAGTACAGGGGCGTGTAGATGCTGCGGCCGTCGCTCAACACCAGCAGATCGGGCGAGTTGGCGCTGGCGAAGCCGCGCGAGCTGACGGCCCATTCGCTTGCGGTCACCTGCGCGACATTGATTCCGGGAACGTAACGGATCGCCTCGGGGACGTTCATTGCACCGGAGCTCGCGATCTGCTGGCTGGTCACGACGGCGACGGCAGCCGCCGATCGTGACAGCGGCTGCGGACCCCGGGTGACGGAGGTCACCTCGACGTTGGCGAGCTGCTCGATACTGAGGCGCTTAAGCGCGCCGACCTGCCCGCTGGCCGCCGGCTGCGCCCGCAATCCGGGCGCGGCCGCCACCAGCGCGCCCGCGACGAACACGGCGCGCAGCGCGCCGGTTACGGGCTTGTGCCCACGAGTCGAGGCAGAGAGCGTCACGGTTCCCCCCGTCGATCCTGAGCTTCGCAACCGAGCCCGATGCGAAGCGCTCACACCATACTATCTCAGGCCTGGCGATCGGTTGGCAACATTGTGACTTGCGTCTCATTGTCAGCCGAGCGACGCCGCACCGGGTCGGGGCCCAGCCCCCCGCGACAGGACGCCGCCCATGGACCAACGGTCCACGGCGCCCTGTTCGTATTCATAGCGCTCGCGGCCGCCGTGGCAGAGCTAACACCGGACACGCGCTCTGGCGCACCGTCGCCACAGGAGCGCGCAGCGCGAGGGCGGCGGCTCCGGGCGGCAATTCCTCGAGCGGCCACTCCTGCCAATCGGCCAAGTCGTGCGCGCCCGTGGCGACGGCCAGCAACGCGTGCGGCTCGGCCGGATCGGCGGGCTCATCGAGAGAGTCGCTGAGCGCGGTACCGACTGGCAGCAATCGGCCGCGATCCATTGCGGCTGCGGCTCGATCAGATCCAAGTGCGGGCCGCCACCCGGCATGCATGTCCGAAAATGGCCAGTAGAGGGGAGCGGCGCGGCGTATCGTCTGCCCCATGCAAGAGATGCTGCCATTCGATCCGACGGTGCTGGAGCGAGCGCGCCGGAGCCGGGACCCCCGCTTCGACGGCAAGTTCTTCATCGCCGTGACGTCGACGGGGATCTATTGCCGTCCCATCTGCCCGGCCTCGCCGTCTCCGAGGCGCGGCAACGTCCGCTACTTCGTTTCCGCCGCCGCGGCGGCGGAAGCCGGGTTCAGGCCGTGCCTGCGTTGCCGGCCGGAGGCCGCGCCCGGGACGCCGGCCTGGCTCGGGACCTCCGCGGTCGTGAGGCGCGCATTGCGCCTCATCAACGAAGGCGCGCTCGATGAGGCCAGTGTCGGCGAGTTTGCCACCCGCGTCGGTGTTGGAGCGCGACACCTCGACAGGCTCTTTCTACAGCACGTCGGCGCCTCCCCGCTCGCCGTCGCCCAAACACGCCGCCTGCACTTCGCCAAGCGGTTGATCGATGAGAGCGATCTGCCGATGACGCAGATCGCGCTCGCTGCCGGGTTCGGCAGCCTGCGCCGCTTCAACGATGCGTTCCAGAAAGCGTACCACCGGCCGCCGCGGGAGCTGCGCCGGGAGCGCCGCGAGCCGCCGGCCCGCGGCGCGGGCGACGAGGTCACGCTCACCCTCACCTACCGGCCGCCTTACGACTGGAATCACCTGCGCGATTTCCTCGCGCTGCGCGCCACGCCGGGCGTGGAGCGGATGGATGAGCAGACCTATGCGCGGCTGATCCGCATCGATGCGGGCCATGCCGTCATCCAGGTGCAGCCGGTACCCGGCAAGGATGCGCTGCAGCTGCGCGTCACTGGCGCGCCGCCCGGGGCGCTCTTTCAGATCGCCACGGCCGCGCGGCGTGTGTTCGATCTTTCCGCCGACCCAACGCTCCTGACCGCGGGGCTGGGGTCCGATCCGCTGCTGCGCCCGCTCCTACGCCGCCGCCCCGGCATACGCATTCCCGGGACGTGGGACGCGTTCGAGTGCGCGGTGCGCGCGGTGTTGGGTCAGCAGGTCACCGTAGCGGGCGCGCGCACCCTGGCCGGGCGTCTCGTCGAGCGCACCGGAGAGGCGGTGGCGACGGCGGTCGCGGGACTCGAGCGCCTCTTTCCCACGCCCCAGGCGGTGGCGGCCGCGAATCTCGACGGGCTGGGACTCACCGGCGCGCGCATCAGCGCGCTGAAGGCACTTGCGGTTGCGGTGGGCGAGGGCCGGGTCGCATTCGATCGTCCGGCGGAGGATGTCATCGCGAGCCTGGTGGAGCTGCCGGGCATCGGCGAATGGACGGCGCAGTACATTGCGCTGCGCGCGCTCGGTGAGCCGGATGCGTTTCTCGTCGCCGACCTCGTCGTGCGGCGCATGGCGGCCGGCGGCGGCGCTCCGCTGATGGCGAAAGAGTTGGAACAGCGCGCCGAGGCGTGGCGGCCGTGGCGCGGTTATGCGGTCATGCACCTGTGGTGCGCGGCGAGCGACCGGCAACATCGTGGAGAGAAGTGATGAAGACGACACCCAACACCGTTTACTGGCACGAGATCGACTCGCCGGTCGGCGGGCTTCTTCTCGCCGGCGACGGTGCGAGCCTGATTCAGGTAGGCTTCCAGTCCGGTCCGCGACCCCTGCGCGTGGCAGGCGATTGGATCGAGAATTCCAAGCCGTTTCGGACGGTGATTGCACAGTTGGTCGCATACTTCGCCGGCGAGCGGCGCAGCTTCGACCTGCCGCTCGCGCCGCGAGGCACGGAATTCCAGCGGCGGGTCTGGCGTGCGCTGACGGAGATCCCGTATGGCAAGACCATTTCCTACGGTGAGCTCGCGCGGCGCATCGGCAACCCGAGCGCCTCGCGCGCCGTCGGCCTCGCGAATGGCGCGAACCCGCTACCCATCGTGGTGCCCTGCCACCGCGTGATCGGCGCCAATGGCAGCCTCACCGGGTTTGGCGGCGGTCTGCCGATCAAGCAGCGGCTCCTCGCCCTCGAAGAAGGGGGCGAGCAGGGCGCTGGCTCGCAGGAGGCGTTGTTCGGCCCCCTCCCGGCGCCAAACTCTTAGGGCCGGCTACCGCCGTCCAAAATCGCTCCGGGTGATTTGTTAAAGGGTCTGCTGCCCCGCGGTCTTCAGCCGCTCGTTGAGCTTGGGCACGTCCACGGTCTCGAGACGCTTCCACTCCGCCAGCGTCGCCGCCAACTTTCCTGACAGCGTCGCGTAGGAAGACAACGCGTCGGGGCTGGGATCAGCATCCGCCCCATCCACCGACGATGCGAGACCATAGAGATCCGCGGCCAGTGCACCCAGGCTGTCAGTCCGCAGCGGCGGGACAGCCGGGAAGGGAACGCGCTCGGCATGCGCACGCGTTCCGGAGATGCTGATCGCCTTGGCCATGAGGTCAGCCATCTGACGGTGCGCCCCACCGGACTTCGCGAGCCGCGCATCGAGTGTATCGAGCAGCTTCGCCGCGCGGCCGAGCGCCGCGGACACCTGCGCCTGCGCGGCCACCACCTTGCGCGCCAGCTCGAACTCGCGCTGCAGGCCGGCTTGCGAGACCCTCACTCGTGGATCAGGCTTGACGATGAGCGGCTGCCGGTAGGCCCGCCCGGCCACCGTCAGCTCCACCGTATAGCGGCCGGGAGGTGCCCAGATGCCACCGCCCCGCAGACCTTCGGATCCGGGCTCGGCAAGTTGCGGGTAACGCAGATCCCAAACGAACCGATGCATGCCCGGCGCAGCGGATGGAACCGAAGTCGGCGCAACCCACTCGGGAGCAAACTGCAGCTGCGCGGGATTGGGCGCGGGCACGTGCTCCGCGCTGCTGGAGCGGCGCACGACCTGATCGCTTGCATCGCGGATCGTCACGACGACGGGGCCCGGCTCCGATCCGGCCAACACGTAATCGATGATCGCGCCATCCGGAGGATTGGCGGCCATCGGCTCGTCCTTCGGCATCGGCGTCCCGGTGAAAGTCGCGGGCCGCACGCGGATCGCGTCCGCGGGCTTGAAGAGGGTGACCGCTGCGGATCGCACCGTATCCATCTGCCGGAGGGCGCTGATGTCGTCCATGATCCAGAACCCGCGGCCGTGAGTGGCGATCACCAGGTCGTCGCCGTGCACGTCGATATCGCGCACGGACGTGACGGGTAGGTTCTGCTGCAGCGGTTGCCAATGGGCACCATCGTCGAAAGAGAGATAGATGCCGAACTCCGTGCCGGCATAGAGAAGCCCCGGCCGCACCGGGTCTTCCCGCACCACGTTGACGAAGCGGCCACGGGGAATGCCTGAATCGATGCGCGTCCAGCTCTTGCCGTCATCACGCGTCCGGTAGATGTAGGGTGTACCGTCGTCCAGACGGTGGCGGTCGATCGCGAGATAGGCTACTCCCGGCTGAAAGTGCGACAGCTCGATGCCGCCGACCTTCGACCACGGGGTGAGCGCCGCCGGCGTCACTTTGATCCAGTGCGCGCCATCGTCATCCGTGCGCCAGACCAATCCGTCATCCGTGCCCAACCAAATGACGCGGGCGCTCAAGGGCGAGGGCGCAATGGAATAAATCACACCGCGACGTTTGCCGACGTGGTAGTCATCCGCCGCGGTCGTCGGATCGAGATTCGAGGGCGTGCCGGCGTCGCGCCGCGTCAGGTCGGGACTGAGCAGCTGCCAGTGCTCGCCGCCGTCATGGGTGCTGAAGAGCCGCTGGTTGCCGAAATAGAGTGTCTTCGGATCGCGCTTGGAGAAGACGAGCGGCATCGTCCAGACGGCGCGGTAATGATCCATCGGGTAGGCGAGCATCGGATTGACGTCGCGCACCTGGGCGCTCTTGCGGTCCAGCTTCGCAACACTTGCGCCGCTATCGCTGGCATCGCCGTAGACGATGTCGGGATCCGCCGGATCGGGGGCGATCATGCCGCTTTCGCCGCCTGGGGTGATCTCGTGGAACTGCTCCATCGTGATGCCGTCATAGCTGGCCGTCCGACTGGGCAGCGCGGCCGCGCCGGAGTCCTGCTGCGTGCCGTAGACCCAGTAGGGGAACCGGTGGTCCGTGGTGACGTGATAGATCTGCGCGGTAGGCTGGTTGTACCAACTGCTCCAGGTCTTGCCGCCATTGAGGGTGATCTGCGCGCCCTGATCGCTGCCCAGGATCTGCCGCTCCGTGTCCGTCGGGTCGATCCACAACGCGTGGTAGTCGTCTCCGGTCATATCGCCCTTGAGCGCGATGAAGTGCGCGCCTCCGTCCTGCGATTCCAGGACGATGGTGTTCATGACATATACTCGATCGGCGTCCTTGGGATCGGCCGTGGGCGCGCAGAAGTACCAACCACGCCCAGAGATGCGCGGATCAGCCGAGACATGGCGCCAGTTGGCACCCCCGTCGTCGGACCGATAGAGCCCTCCCTTGCCCCACGGACCATCGGCCAGCGCGTAGACCCGGTCGGGACTCGCAGGCGAGACCGCGATGCCGATGCGGCCGGCAGTCGCCGGGAAACCGTGGCCCGTGACGCGGCTCCAGTGATCGCCGCCATCGTGGGAGACGTAGAGACCGCTGCCGGGACCGTTGGATGGCGGGTACACGTTCCAGGGCGGGCGCCTGGTCTGCCAGAGTGCTGCATAGATCGTTTCGGGGTCGCCCGGCCTGAAGGCGAGATCGGCGGCGCCGGTGTTGGCGTTCGCGTAGAGAACCTTGGTCCAGTGCTGCCCACCGTCCCGCGAGCGGAAGACGCCGCGCTCCGCATTGGGGCCGTAGGGATGACCCAGGGCGGCGACGTACACCAGATCAGGATCGTGGGGATCGACCAGCACGCGCGCGATTTGGCGCGAGTCGGTCAGCCCGATTTGCGCCCAGTGCGCGCCGCCATCCGTGGACTTGTACATCCCGTTACCCTGCGCTATGTCGGAGCGCATGTCGGCTTCACCCGTTCCCACATAGAGGGTGCTCGGGCTGGAGGGCGCAATCGCGATGGCGCCGACCGAGCCTACCGGCTCACCATCGAAAATCGGATGCCATGTCCGGCCGGCGTCATGCGTAGCCCAGACGCCGCCATCCACCGCACCGAAGTAGAAGTGGCGGGCATTGCCTGCGATCCCAGTGACGGCGAGCACGCGACCGCCGCGGAAGGGACCGAGGAGCCGCCACTGCAGCGCCTGATAATCCGAGGGATCGACCGAGCTCGGACCGGAGGCGCCGGGTTCGGCGGCGCACGCCAGGCTCGCCAGGGACAATCCGACCACGAGCCACGCAAGACCGCGCATTCGCAAGGCAGCCTCCCAGAAGTCGCAGCGAAGGGCGGTAACTGTAGCCGACTACACGAATCCAATCGAGAAGAGCGCGACGAGCGCCAGCAGATTCGAGATGAGCCGAGCGCGGGTCAGAGAGAGGAGCTTGCGGCGCCGGTGAGCCCCGGCACGCGGCCGCGCGAAGCCTTGGGGCTTGTTTCTCGAGCGGATCATGATGTGCTCCCGGTGATGGACCTGGGAGCATTGGGCGCCGCAATCCGCGCAGCGCTGCGGATGCAACGGTGATGGGACGGTGAAAGATTGTGGCGGAAACTGGCTGGTGCGAAGAGGGGTGCCGGGCGGTCGCAGGCCGGTCGTGGCGGCCGGCCTGCTGACCCGCGCGTCCCTGCGCGGGCGCTCGCTGAAGCAGGCGGACGAGTCTCAGTGGAACAAATTGACCGCGACGTCGACTACCACGCCGGTGGCAACCACGGCGAGGACAGCATTGTTGTCCACGCGCACCCAGTAGTAGCCCGGCGGCGGCGGCCGGAGGCGATAGACCACCGGATCCGGAATGACATAGGCGGGGCCACGGTAGTCAGGCGGCAGCCGTTCTCCGCGCCGCCAATAGTGCCCATGCCAGCCGCGGGGGCGATCGTATCTGCCGGAGTCGAAGTGCTCGTGCTCCTCATGCTCGTGACGCATCTCTCCGCGGTGCTCGCCGCGGTCATGATGCTCATGGCGATGCTCGTCGTGATACTCATCGCGATGCTCGTCGTGACGCTGGTCCTGCCGGTCGTGATCGTGGCCATAGCCGTGCGGGGGGTCGGCCAGCGCGACTGCAGTGCCGGTCAACAAGGACAGCATCATCGCTGCCAGGACAGTTCGCTTCATAGTGGAGACCCTCGCTGGGTTGCTTGAGCGATTCGGCAAGAGACATATGGAAGCCTGGCGCAAGGTACCTGACCCCGGGCTGAACGGTACCTGCGTCTGAAGATATCCTCATTCCGATAGATTCTCGCCAGCTCCCGCGCCGCGGTAACGTAGAAGGTCACCGCGGGCTGTGGATGTCTACTCGGGAGTCGCGCCATGCAATACACGCTTCTTGGCAATACCGGCCTCACCGTCTCCCGCCTCGCCTTCGGCGCGATGACGTTCACGGCAGGCAATAAGGACGTGGGTGCCGTCTACAAGGTGGGCGCGGACCTGGCCGGGGAGCTGGTGGGCCATGCACTCGATTCCGGCATCAATTTCTTCGACACCGCCGACGGCTACGCTGGCGGTGAGTCCGAGACGCTGCTCGGCGCCGCGCTCAAGCCCCACCGCGACCGGGTCGTCGTCGCTACCAAAGTCGGCTTTCGCACCGGGCCCGCGTTGACCCGCGCGGGCCTCTCTCGCCGACACATCCTCTGGTCCGTCGATCAGAGCCTGAAGCGCCTCGGCACCGACTGGATCGACGTCTATATCGCGCACCGCGAGGATCCCTACACGCCGATCGAGGAGACGCTCGCAGCCCTCGATGCGATCGTGCGCGCCGGCAAAGTGCGTTATCTCGGCTTCTCCAACTGGTCGGCCTGGAAAGCGGCAGCGGCACTCGAGATCCAGAAGGCGAACGGTCTCGCGCCCTTCACCCACGGGCAGATGTACTACTCCCTGGTGGGCCGCGACGTGGAGCGCGATATCATTCCCATGATGAAGCGCTATGGATTGGGCCTCACGGTCTGGAGCCCGCTCGCGTCCGGCTTCCTGAGCGGCAAGTACACGCGACAAACGCTCTCCGACCCCAACAATCGTCTGTCGGGTTTCGACATCCTGCCCTTCGACAAGGAGCACGGCTTCAGGCTCGTGGAGCGGATGCGCGGCATCGCCGCCGCCCGCCACGCAACCGTCGCGCAGGTCGCCATCGCGTGGCTGCTCGCCCGTCAGGGCGTGACCAGCGTCATCGTCGGCTCGACCAAGTTGAGCCAGCTGGAGGACAACCTCAAGGCGGCGGCGGTCGCGCTGGCCCCGGCGGAAATCGCCGACCTCGATGCGGCCACGGCGCTGGCACCCGTCTATCCCAACTTCTTCATGGACAACATCGCCGTGGATCGTCCGGTCGCGGAGGCGTTGGCGAACCGGGTCAACCGTTAGGAGACATCGCTCCATGTCAGAGCCATCTTTGGTCGCGCACCGCGGCGGCTGCCATTGCGGCCGGGTCAGGTTCGAGGCGCTCGCGCCCGCCAGAGTGCGGGTCTCGGAGTGCAACTGCTCGATGTGCAGCAAGGCGGGGTACCTGCACCTGGTGGTGCGGGCGGAGCACTTCAAGCTGCTCTGCGGCAGCGACGTGCTCACCCCCTACACGTTCAACACCGGCACCGCAAAACATCTTTTCTGCTCGGTGTGCGGCATCAAGTCCTTTTATGTCCCGCGCTCCCACCCCGACGGTTTCAGCATCAACGCCCGCTGCCTGGATCCCGGCACCCTCGAGGATATGACCGTCTTCGCCGTCAACGGCCGGGAATGGGAAAAGCATTATCCGCAGGGCCGCGGCGACTACGACCGCTGAGCAGCCGTTGACGGGCTCATTTCGATGCAGAGCAGGTTTCCAGCAGATACTTGACTGAAGCAACTATATCGCGCATCCTGGCTGCATGCACGCGCGAACACCCGCCGCCGCAGCGGCGCGCAAACCGCCATCCGGGAAGCGGAGCGCAACCGCCGCCATTCGCGACTTCAACCGCTTCTACACGCGCCAGATCGGCCTGCTGGATCAGGGTCTGCTCGGAAGTCGGTTCACCCTCACCGAGGGGCGGGTGCTCTACGAGCTGGCGCACCGCGACAGTCCCACGGCGACGGAGATCGCGCGCGAGCTGTCTCTCGATCCGGGATACCTCAGCCGGTTGCTGAAGAAGCTGGAGCGACAGGGGCACCTGGATCGCGGCCGCGACGCGCAGGATGGCCGGCAAAGGCCGCTGCGGCTCACCGAAACGGGACGGCGGGTGTTCGACAATCTCGATCGGGCTTCGGGCGAGCAGATCACCGCGATGATCGCCCCGCTGGGTGCCGGGCAAGTCGGCGAGCTGGTCGGCTCCATGCAGACAGTGCGTCGGCTCCTGCAGCCCGGCACGCCGGAGTCTGCTCATTCGCTTCGTCCCCTGCGCGTCGGGGACATCGGCTGGATCATCCATCGGCAAGGCCTCTTGTATGCGCAGGAGTACGGGTGGGACGTCACCTATGAAGGCCTGGTGGCCGAGATACTGGGCGGCTTCGTCAAGCAGCTCGATCCGGCGAGGGAGAATGCGTGGGTGGCTGAGCGCAACGGGGCGATAGTCGGTTCGGTCTTTCTGGTGCGCGAATCGGCGGCGATAGCCAAGCTGCGTCTCCTCTACGTCGAGCCGAGCACGCGCGGACTCGGAATCGGCCGGCAACTCGTGGCCGTCTGCGTCGCCTTCGCGCGCGAGAAGGGCTATCGGACGCTTCGCCTCTGGACCAACGATGTGCTCGTAGCCGCACGGCGCATCTATCAGGCCGCCGGATTTCGCCTGGTGAAGGAGGAGCGGCACCACTCCTTCGGCAAGGAACTGGTCGGCCAGACCTGGGAGCTCGCGCTGTGACCATCGCCTACGCGCTCGAGCCCGATCTGTCGGCGCAGGAATTTCGCGCCATCCTCGTCGCTGCCACCCTCGCCCCGCGCCGCCCCGCGGACGACCTGGGGAGACTCGATCGGATGCTGCGTCAGGCCGATGTGGTCGTCACGGCCCGCGACGGCAGGCGGTTGGTGGGGATCTCCCGCGCCATCACCGACTTCAGCTATTGCTGCTACCTTTCCGATCTTGCGGTGGACGTTGCCTACCAGCGCCAGGGCATCGGCAAGCGGCTCATCACCGAGACGCATCAGGCCGCAGGCGAGCTGACCACTCTGATCCTCGTCGCAGCGCCCGCAGCCGAGGATTACTACCCGCGGATCGGCATGGAACAGCGCCCCTCCTGCTGGATACTGCGCGGAAAAGGCTGATCGGCGCGATGCCATGCCTCGTACTCGCAGGTCGCTTCCCGGTCGTCGACGAGATCGAGTGCGAAGACGAAGCGCTTCATGCCGGGGACTCCGCCACCTGCCGCATCGCACGACGAACGCTGAGCGCGAAGCCGAGCACGACGGCAAAGCACACTAGCGGCACCGCCATCGACCCATTGATGCCTGCGAGGCCCGAGAGCGCTCCCATCGCCGGCGTCAACACCGCGCCGCCCACGATCGCCATGACGAGCACGGAAGACGCCAGCTTGCGGACCTCGCCGAGGCCGCTCACGCCGAGCGCAAAGATGGTGGGATACATGACCGACATGAAGAAGCTGCTCGCGATGAGTGCGTAGAGTCCGACGTACCCCGGCATCGCGATCGCCACCGCGGCGAGCAGGGCATTCACGGCCGCGAAAGCGGCCAGCAGGAAGACGGGCGCCACGCGCCGCATCAGTGCCGCGCCCGCGAATCGTCCCAACATGAAAAGCACCAGCGAGACGATGAGGAAGTCCGCGGCCCGACGATCGGCGGTGCCCGGCACCGTCGCCTCCGCATAGCGGATGAGGTAGCTCCAGACTCCGACCTGTGCGCCGACATAAAAGAACTGGGCCACCACTGCGAAGAAGAACCGCCCGCGCCCGCGCAGCTCGCGCCACCTCGCCTCCTCGCCAGCCTCGGGCTGATGCGATTCGTGTACGGCCGGGAAGCGGGTGAGCAGAATGACCAGTGCGAGCGCCATCACGACAATCCCTATCGCAATGTATGGCGCCTGCACCACTGCGGTTTGCGCGGCGTCATAGGCCGTCCGTGCCGTCGGCGGCATTGCGGCAATCTGCGCCGGGGTATCGTCGGCGCCCGAAAATATGAAGAAGCGCCCGATGACGACGCCGGTGATCGACCCCAGGGGATTGAAGGCCTGGGCAAAGTTGAGCCGCCGCTCGGCGCCTTGCGGCGGTCCCAGCACCGTGACGAAGGGATTGGCAGAGGTCTCGAGGAACGACAGACCGCTCGCGATCACGAACAGGGCGAAAAGGAAGAAGCCGTAGGTGCGCAGGTCCGCGGCCGGATAGAAGAGAAACGCGCCCAGGGCGTAGAGCACGAGGCCGACGACAATACCGGCCTTGTAACCGTAACGGCGCATGACCAGCCCGGCGGGGATGGCGAAGAGGAAATAGCCGAGATAGAACGCCGACTGCACGAGCCCGGACTCGAAGTCGGTGAGCTCGAATGCCTTCTTGAACTGCCGGATGAGGATGTCGTTGAGGTTGTTGGCGACGCCCCAGAGAAAGAAGAGGCTGACGACGAGCACGAGCGGCAACGCGCTCTTGCGAACGACCGCAGTGTAGGAGCTATTCATGCCAGCTCCCGTGAAATCCGGTCGGCGGCCTGACACACCTGCTCGATCGACTTGCGCAGCAGCCCCCGGGTGCGGCGGCGCTCGGCGTAAGGCACAGTGAGCGCGGCAATTGCTGCGCCTCGCACCAGGATGGGGGCCGAGAGGTCGGTGACGCCGGAAACGACCTCGCTCGGGATGCATGCATAGCCGCGGGTGGCGATGCTGCGCAGACTACCGGCCAGGCGCTTGCGCTCGTACCGGACCTGCTTGCGCTCCAGGGTCTCGAGCCAGGCGGCGCGCATCTCCTCCGGCTGGAACGCCAACAGCACCAGTCCCGAAGTCGAATGCGCAATGGGCCGGCGGTGCCCGACCCGCACCACGAAGCCGACATCGCCCGGCGATTCGACCCGGGCGATGACGACGATGAGCTCCTCGGACGGAATCGCGAGATGGCAGGGTTGCAGGATCTGCGCAGCCAGGCGATGCATCACCGGCATCGCCACCTCCATCAGGCCTTTTACCGGCGGATGCTCCATCCCGAGCATGAACAGCCGGTTGGTGAGGAGGTAGCCCTCGGTCCCCGCTGGCCGCGCCAGGTAGCGTAGCTCCTCCAGGACCTGCAGCATGCGGAAGATCTCGCTTTTGGAGCGCCCCAGGCCCTCGGAGATCTCCGACAGCGTCATGGCCCCCGTCCTCGATGCGAGAAGCTCGAGGATCTCGAGTCCCTTCTGCAGGGCAGGGGCGCGATAGCGCTGTTTCTTGCTCACTTGACAGCGATCGTCCTGAGCTTATGCTTTTACCAGTAGAACTGTATTTCACATATGGATCAAAGTGCAACTGTTTCCGGCGCCCTACGGGCGGACCCGTCCCGCGATTCGTGGCGTCAGCTCACTCGAGTGCCGCTTGCCGTGCCGACGCTGGGCTTCGGAGCCGCCGCAATCGGCAATCTCTACACCGCCGTAACGGACGAAGCGGCTGGCACTGCCATCGAGGAAGCCTACCGCCTGGGCGTGCGCCTCTTTGACACCGCGCCCTACTACGGTTACGGCCTCAGCGAGCAGCGGGTGGGATACGCCCTGGATTCTCTGCACGCGGACGACGCAGTGATATCCACGAAGGTAGGTCGCCTGATAGTTCCGGGCTCGCAGGGCGAGCCGTCCGCCGACGGGTTCGCCGTCAGTGGCCGGCGCGCCATATTCGACTACTCGCGCGGCGGCATCCTGCGCTCGTTCGAAGCGAGTCTGCGGCGGCTGCGACGGGGATCGGTGGACGTCCTGCTGCTGCACGACGTCGGTCGCGGGACGCATGGCGAACGGCACGAAGAGATGTTGCGGCTCGCGCTCGATGAAGCTCTGCCGGCGATGGCGCAGCTGAAAGCGTCGGGTGCCTGCCGTGCCATCGGCATCGGCGTCAATGAGCAGCAAGCGTGCCTCGAAGTCATGACTCGCTTCGATATCGATTGCATTCTGCTCGCCGGCCGCTACACGCTCCTCGAGCAGGAGGGCGCCGCCGAGGTGCTGGCGGAGGCCGCGCGCCGCGGCGTCGGCATCCTCGCCGGCGGTCCGTTCAACTCCGGGCTGCTGGCCGCGGCCGAAGCGCCCGGAGCAATGTACAATTACCGGCCCGCGGACGAGAGCACGCTGCAACGCGCCCGTGACATCTATGCGGTGTGCGCGGCCGAGGGCGTCGACGTCGGCGCTGCAGCGCTGCAATTCCCTCTCGCCCATCCGGCCGTTGTGTCGGTCATCGCCGGGATGCGCTCGCCGGCGGAAGCCGCGAGCGCCGTCGGGCGCGCTCGCGCGCCAATCCCTGTCACCCTCTGGCGCAAGCTGCGGGAGGCCGGCCTGTTGACTGTCGGTGCTCCCACGCCATGAAACACGTCATTACCGCTTTGGAAACCCACGACGTCCGTTTCCCGACCTCGCGGGAATTGGATGGATCGGACGCCATGAATCCCGATCCCGATTACTCGGCCGCGTACGTGACGCTGCGCACTAGCGACCCGGACGGGCTTTGCGGGCACGGATTCGTCTTCACCATAGGCCGCGGCAACGATGTGCAGACGATCGCGATCGGCGCCCTACGCCACCTCGTGGTGGGCCGGGATGTGGCCTCGGTGTTGGCCGATCTCGGCGGCTTCGCGCGCACTCTCACCAACGATTCGCACCTGCGTTGGCTGGGCCCTGAGAAGGGCGTGATGCACATGGCGATCGGCGCCGTCATCAACGCCGCATGGGACATGGCAGCGCGCGCCGCGGGAAAACCGGTTTGGCAGCTCATTGCGCAGATGACACCGCAGCAGATCGTCGAGCTCATCGACTTCCGCTACATCGGCGATGCCATCACCCCGAGCGAGGCCCTGGCGTTGCTGCAATCGGCCGCTCCCGGGAAAGCTGAACGGATGGAGACACTGGTTACTCGCGGCTATCCCGCGTACACGACCTCGCCTGGCTGGCTGGGTTACTCGGATGAGAAGCTCGCGCGCCTGGCCCATGAAGCCGTGGCAGACGGATTTCGCACGATCAAGATCAAGGTGGGACGCGATCTCGCCGATGACGTGCGACGCTGCCGGATCGCGCGGCAGGCGATCGGGCCCGCCATCGGCCTGGCGATCGACGCCAACCAGCGTTGGGACGTAGCAGCCGCAATCACGTGGCTGCAGGCGCTCGCGGACTTCGATGTCGCCTGGGCCGAGGAGCCCACGCACCCGGATGACATCCTGGGCCACGCCGCGATCCGGCAAGCTGTCGCGCCCATGCCCATCTCGACGGGCGAGCACACGCACAATCGAGTCATTTTCAAGCAGCTTTTTCAGGCGAAGGCCGTCGACCTGGTGCAGATCGACGCGGCCCGGGTCGGCGGCGTCAACGAGAACCTCGCCATCCTCCTCATGGCCGCCAAGTTCGGCGTGCGCGTGTTCCCGCACGCGGGCGGTGTCGGCCTATGCGAGCTGGTGCAGCACCTTGCGATGGCCGATTACGTTGCCATCAGCGGCTCGATGGAGGATCGCGCCATCGAGTTCGTGGATCATCTTCATGAGCATTTCCTCGACCCGGCACGCGTCCGCGGGGGCCGGTATCTGGCGCCGTCGATGCGTGGCTTTTCCGCGGAGATGCGCAGCGAGACGCTGCAGCACCACCGCTTTCCGGACGGCTCTGTGTGGAGCGCGAGCTAGTTGCTTCAGCACCAGCGAGAGCGGCGTGCGGCGTGCGGCGTGCGGCGTGCGGCGTCGATAAGCTAACCTTCGCTGCTCTGCGCTGCGCCGGCGATGCACGTGTTACGAGACGACCGCGGCCGCGGCGCGCCGCACGGCAGCATCGCGCTCGGCTCTGACCGCGTCCAACCTCTTCTTCGCCGCGGCGAGGATCTCCGGCCCGGCGCTCTCCGGCCGTCCCGAGTCGAAGGGCGGCATGGGGGCGTACTCGATCCCGAGCTGCACGGTCTGCGCATAGTCCGGGCCAGCGATCTCCGCCAATACGGTCAACGCCATGTCGATGCCGGCTGTGACGCCCCCGCCGGTGATGAAGTTGCCCTCACGAACGACCCGGGCGGGATCGGCTATCGCGCCGAACGCCGCCAGGCAGTCACGCCAGGCCCAATGGCAGGCCGCCCGTTTTCCCGTGAGAAGACCTGCCGCCGCCAACAGCAACGACCCGGTGCAAACCGACGTCACGTACCGCGCTGAGCCCGCGAGGCGCCGCAGGGCCGCCAGGTACTCGCGGTCTTCCAGCGCCTGAATCGTTCCAAAGCCGCCGGGGACGCAGAGCAGTGCGCAGGACTCGACATCCTGCAGTCTGCGGATGCCGGTGAAGGTGATGCCGCCGCTGGCCTCGATGGTCCCTCCGCTGACCGATGCTAGAACGCATCGTGCCCCCGGTACCCGGGCAAACACCTCATAGGGTCCCGTGAAATCGAGCTGCGTGATGTTCGGATACAGCGCGAACACGACTGGAAAATCGACGCTCATAGAAGACTCCTGTGGCTGACGCCGGGCGCAGCCTGAACCCGCGATTTGACGGCGCCAGGATGCCTCGCTACGCTGTTGGCGTAAACGACGTTTTTCCCACCTTTCGTGCCATGCCTCGCCGTATCAGCTTCCTCGTCTTCCCGCAATTCCAGATCCTCGACGCGACGGGGCCGATCGCGGCGTTCGAGATTGCAGAACGCTATCGCCCGGGGACGTACACGCTGCACATGGTGGCAGTGAGCCCCGGATCGATCGCGAGCACCTCCGGTGTCTGCGTGCAGGCATCGCCTCTCGGCCGCGCCGATGCCGTGGATACGCTGATCGTCGCTGGCGGAGAAGGATCGCGCGGCGCGGCGATTTGCGCGAAGACGCGCCGGTTCGTGTCCACGTGCGCGCAACGATCGCGCCGGGTCGCGAGCGTCTGCTCGGGCACCTACGTGCTCGCCGCTGCGGGATTGCTCGACGGCAGGCGCGCGACGACGCATTGGAGCGTGACGGCAGACTTCAGCCGGCGGTTTCCCAAAGTTCGCCTGGACGCTGACCGCATCTATGTCCGGGATGGGAAAATCTGGAGCTCCGCCGGCATCACTGCCGGTATCGATCTTGCGCTCGCCTTGATCAGCGACGATCTGGGCGAAGACATCGCCCGGCGCACCGCGCAACAGCTCGTCGTCTATCGCCGCCGGCCAGGAGGACAGTCGCAGTTCTCACCCCTTCTGCAGATGGAGCGCGCGGATGGGCGCTTCGGGGAGTTATGGGATCACGTCAGGACCCACCTGCGCGAGCGGCTGAGCGTTGCCGATCTCGCCCGGCTGAGCTGCATGAGCGCGCGCAACTTCTCACGGGTCTTCACGGAGGAGGTCGGTATCGCGCCAGCCAAGGCGGTCGAGCGGCTGCGTGTGGATACTGCGCGTGCCGCTCTGGAGAGCGGCACGCCTGGGATCCAACAGGTGGCCGAGGCGTGCGGCTTTGGGAATGCCGAGCGGATGCGGCGCAGCTTCCTGCGCGTGCTGGGGGCGCCCCCCTCCGCTCTCAAGCGGCCAGGGCGCCGCGCCTTGGCCGCTGAGACCGCTCCGCCATGAGTTACGAGCCGCTGCGCGCGCCTCACACTGAAACGTTGACCGTACGCGGGCTGCGCCACCGGGTGACCTGGTGGGGAGATCGCACCCCGACTCCGGTCGTGCTGCTGCACGGTTTCCAGGATTGCGGTGCGACGTGGCAATTCCTCGCCGATTGCCTGCCGCCGGAATGGTCGCTCGCCGCGCCCGACTGGCGCGGGTTCGGGCACAGCGAGTGGGCGCCCGGCGGCTACTGGTTCCCCGATTACTTCGCGGACCTCGAGGCTCTGTTGGACATGTTGGTGCCTGATGGTCCGGCACGCATCGTCGGTCACAGCATGGGAGCGAACATCGCTCAAATCTACGGGGGCATTCGCCCACGGCGCCTCGCCTGGCTGGCGAACCTGGAGGGATTCGGGCTGCCCGCCACCCACCCGCAGGACGCGCCCGCCCGTTACGAACGGTGGCTCACCGAGCTCCGGCAGCCGTTCCGCGACGGCCGCTATCGCTCCGTAGCGCAGCTCGCCGCCCTGCTGCGGTCGAAGAACTCACGGCTCACTCCTGAGCGCGCGGAGTTCGTCGCGGGCGCCTGGACACGACCCGCGCCCGGCTTCCAAGGTTCCGGCGACGTCGAGCTGTTGTTCGACCCACGCCACCGCCTCGTGAACCCCGTTCTCTATCGTCGTGAGGAAGCGCAAGCCTGCTGGGCGCGCCTCGAGGCGCCGGTGCTGCTCGCGCTGGGAGATACGAACGACACCCGATCGCAGGCCTTGCGCGCCGCCGCCGAGGATACGCGCGCGTACCTGCGCAACCTGCGGATCATTACCGTGCCCGGCGCCGGGCACATGCTGCACCACGAGGACCCCGAGGTCCTCGCCCGCCACATCGTCGAGTTCAATCGCAGCTGCGGGTGACACACATGTCGCTGCCGACGGTTGGTTTGCGTCGCGGCTGAGCTATTGGTCGGTTTCTGGCTCCGCGGGCGCTCCATCGCCCTCTTTCGTCGCATACGGCAGTGCATCATTGACGAGGTGCACCAGGAACCGGCCCGGTTGCTCCTCGAAAATCATGTGAGCGGAGTCGGCGAAGACGACCAGCCGCTTTGACGGTGCATCGAGGCGCTTGAACCAATCGATGACGAGACTCGACGGCGTCGTATAGTCGTGGGTGCCGATGAATTCGATCACCGGACAGCCGAAATGCGTCACGTCATCGAAGTTCGCGTCCAACAGCGGTGCGAGAAGATATCTGAGCGAAAATAGGCTGCCCGCGGAGATTGCGTCCAGGTCGCGCGCGGAATAGTCCGGCGACAGCTCCCACGTGTCCGCATCCCAACTGAAGTCGCGCCGGCCGTAGGCCAGGCCCTGGTAGTACATCTCCCACTTGCTGCGCACCGCCACCCGCTTCAGGGTCAGCTCTTGACCGGGATACGGCGCGATGGCCTGCAGCTCGCGGATGGCTGCGGCATTGTGATGCGCTTGCGCCTCCCGCATGGCGAACTGATAGCCAATAGCCTCTCCGCGACGTGAATTGATCACCTGGCCGACGCCGATATAGGCGTAGAACCAGTCGGGATGACGCTGGGCCAGCATCACGCCGAGCATCGTGCCCCATGAGTGGCCCATGATGAAAATCTTCTTCTTGTGAAATCGCTCGCGCAGGTAACTGACCAGCGCGACGGCATCGTCCGTCATGCCCTCGGCTGTCATACCGGGCGCCATTTGCGCCGGAGTGTTCGCTACGTATGTCTTCCCGGTGCCGCGCTGGTCCCATTCGACGACGGTGAAGTAGTCCTCCCAGGGGGCCTGGAACGTCCATGCCGCCGGCATCTCGGGCGACCCGGGACCGCCGTGCAGCACCAGCAGGATCGGATTTCGCAGGTCGTTGCCGTGGATGGAAATCCATTGCTTCGTACCATTGATGGGCACGAGCAGGCTCTGCTCGATCCCCTGCGGGGAGACGATCTTCTCGCGCGCGGCGATAGTGGCTTTGACCCCGGCCAGCGCGATCTGGCGCGAATCGGCGTGCGCAGCGGTTACCAGCGCGACGCTTGCCGCCAGCGCCAGGACCGTCATGTTCCTGCTCATCCGCATAGAGCCTCTCCCGGGAATTGTCGAGTGGCTAATTGCAAAGCGGCGCCCTTGCGCGCTGTTAGCGGAAGAACACCGCGCGGCATGAAAGGTTGCGGGCCGGCAGCGCGGCCCCGGTCCAGCGTGACCGCCAGCGGCCAAAGACGCGGCTCTGGCCGCCTGGCAGGCAAGCCAGTTGCAGTAGCTTCAGCAGTTACATCCTTTGCCCTCTGCCTCGCGCCGGCGGGCCGCGGCGCCCGCGGAGTCGCTGAGGATATCGAGCCACCGCGGGTCGGCAGCCTTCCCGGTGTCGTAGTTGTCGTGCCAGTTCCACCACTTGTACGGCGGGCTCTGGGGGTAACCCTGCGGCGAGTCTTCCCAGGTCTCCTGCCGGCCGAGGGCGGTGATATCGAGGTAGCTCCAGATGGTCCCCATCGCCTCATCGGCGCGGCTGTTGATGAAGTAGGTGCGGAACACCTTGTCGCCGTCGCGGAGGAACACGTTGTGGCCATGCCACTCGCGGACGCCGAAATCCTCATCGAAGCGATCGGTAATCGTGTACCAGGGCATGGCCCAGCCCATCCGCGCCTTGAGCCGTGCGATATCCGCCTGCGATGCCCGGGAGGCATAGACAAGGGTCGTATCGCGGGCGTTCAGATGTGCAAGGTGCGCAACCTGATCGGCGCCGAGAGAGCAGCCGCGGCAGGCATGGTCCGGCCAGCCAAACACTCCAGGCTCGAAGAAGGCGCGGTAGACAATCAGTTGCCGCCGGCCCTCGAACAGATCTATCAGGCGTGCCTTGCCGTTGGGCCCTTCGAATTCATACGTCTTTTCGACGGCCATCCACGGCATATGGCGACGTTCCGCGGCCAGAGCGTCGCGGGCACGCGTCAGCGCCTTTTCTTTGACGAGCAGCTGCTGGCGCGCAGCCTCCCAGGCATCCGGCGATACGACCGGAGGGGTTTGGATGGCAGGTTGCGGTGTCGTGGTCATGGAAGTCTCCTCGAAGGTGTTCGGTGGTCATGAGATAGAGTGACACCGGCTATCGACGAGTGGGAGTTACAAGTGTGCCGCGATTGGGCACACTGACGCGGGCTTTGGCCAGAGCTGGAACCGTGCACGGGACCAGCGGCCATGTTACCGTTTTGACCATGAAGGTGCGCGACAGCGGTATGCCGGACCGGGCTTTTTGGGAATCGTTTTTCGAGCCCACCGAGATCCTCGAGTTACTGTCCTTCCCGACGCAGGGGGACGTCGTGGACTTCGGCTGCGGCTATGGCACATTCACTCTGGCGGCGGCGGCGCTCGGCAGGGGCAAGGTATACGCCGTCGATATAGACCCTGAAATGGTGCACGCCACGGCAAGGCGTACACAGGAGGCCGGCCTGCTCGACGTGCAGGTGATCGAACGGGATTTCGTCACCCATGGGGCCGGCCTGCCGGCCGAAAGCTGCAGCTACGCGATGCTTTTCAACATCCTGCATGCCGAGGATGCCCTGGGACTGCTGCGGCAAGCTCATGAAGTCCTCCGGCCCGGCGGGCTGGTGGCGGTCATCCATTGGATTCCGGACCCCGGCACGCCCCGAGGGCCGTCTCTGCAAATCCGCCCTAGCCCGCAACAGTGCCAGCAGTGGATGCAGGCGGCGGGGTTCTACCCCGCGGGTCCGGTGGTGCAACTGCCGCCCTACCATTATGGCCTGGTCGGCAGGCGGCCGTTCGGTCCGGACGCCGCAACGTCCGCCTAACGCCGAAAAAAATACGATTTCGCCGCGCCTGTCAGGCTGGCAGCCGCTGCCGGAATTGGCGGATTGCCATGGACGCTAGCGGGTTAGAGGGCTACAGCGCCTCGTCCGAGCTCGACCACATCACCGCTGACGCGTACCCGCTGGTCCGCATCCACGTCCAGATAGAGAATCGACGGCCGCTCTGCCTGTTCGCCCTGCGCGATTTCGAACCGGCACGGGCGCTCGCGACCCAATGCGATGTACCATCCACCGAGATTGGCGGTGGCGGAGCCCGTCGCCGGATCCTCCAACACCGCCGGGCCCTGCGGGAAGAAGAACCTAGCCAGGAGGAATTCCCGCGAGACCTCGCCGCCGGCCGGTGAGGAGTTGCTGGAGCCGGCGGCTCTGCGAGGTGCAAACACGTACGCCATATTGGCTCCGTCCTCGCTCGCGAAGCGGCTCAGCAGATCCGGCTGCGGCCGCGCGCGGCGAACCGCCTCCTCGCTGGTCAGCGGCACGATCAACTGCTCGCGGCCCGTGCTCACCCACAGCGGCCGCTCGCCGATTTCCCGCGGCTCGAGGCCCAGCATTGCCGCGAGCGCCTCGCGCGACTCTGGCACTTCCCGCCAGCGCGGCGCGTTGGCCTGAAGTGTCCAACGGTCGGCCTGCGCGGACACCGGAATCACGCCGGCGGCCATCTCGAGCGTCAGCTCATTCCCGCCGAGCCCCAACGCACGGCAGACGTGCGCGGTCCCCAGTGTGGGATGACCAGCAAACGGCATCTCATAGGACGGCGTGAAGATCCTGACACGTGCGCTTGCCCGACTGGACGGCAGGATGAATGTCGTCTCGGATAGATTGAACTGCCGCGTGAGCGCCTGCATCGTCCGACCATCAAAGGCGGCGCCGTTCTCGAAGACGCAGAGCGGATTGCCGGAGAGCACTTCCGCGCCCCGTGTGAAGACATTCAGCAACCGGTAGGGATGACTCGCCACGGTTTGCGCTCCAGGCCTGTTACCGTGATCAGCCTACCGTAAAAGTCGGCCGCAGGCAGCACGCCGCGCCTTAAGCTGCGCTGCGCCGGTGGCCATGTTATCGTTTCCTCATGAAAGGGCGTGGCAGCGGCTCGAGTCGCGCCATGGAGCGTGCGATCGGAATCACCGTCCACACCGGCTGGGGCGCCTGTGTCGTCGTGGGCGGATCGCCGCGCGAGCCGCAGATCCTCGGCAATAAGGTGATCGAGCTCTTGGAGGGTGCGGAGCGCTTCTGTTACCACCGCGCCGCCGAGATGAGAGCAGCCTCGGTACAGGAGTGGCTTATGCAGGTGCGCGCGAGGGCGCTGGCCCGGGCGCGAAGCGAGCTCGCACCGCTGCTGGATCATCGCGTTGGCGTCGGCGCCCTCGTCGCAAAGGACGGGGAGCTTCCGGATCCGGAGACAGCGCTCGCGACCCACATGCGAATCCATATGGCCGAAGGGCTGTTTTACCGCGACGTCTTCCGCGACGCCTTTCGGATTCCCTGCCGGATCACTCCAGCGCGCTCACTCGACATCACGGCAGTAGGCAAACTCGCCACCAGGCCGTGGGGACAGGACCAGAAGCTCGCGGCGCTGGCGGCCTGGCAAGCGATGAGCCGCTGACCGGCAAAGCTCGATCGCCATATCAGATATAGGAAGCGACGCCATCGCCGAAGGACCCATTGTCGCCCTATGGACGAGCCGAGAGGTGACCGAGTGGCATGGCGTAGCCTTTCCCTTAGGATAATGGCCCAATTTCGTAACCGTAAATGGACTAGGACATCGTGTCCGATATGAGTATTCTGCTCCCATGAGCAGAACCATGCGGTTGAGCCGCGTTTTCTTCGCGGCCGCGATGATCGCCCTCGGCATCACGGGCTTCGTGAACGGGGACCTCGCGCTGGTCTGGCAGCAGATCCCGATAACGGATATGCCGGGGCACACCGTGATCGCATACGTGTGCGCTCTCATCGAGTTGTCGACCGGCATCGGCCTGTTGATCGAGCCGCTCACGACTCTCGCCTGCCGCGTACTTTTTCCTTTCATGCTGCTCTGGGTCGTATTGCTCAAGATACCCGTGTTGCTGAGTGCCCCGGGCCAGATGGACTCCTGGGGTGGGCTTGGCGAAATCAGCATCATCACCGCGGGAAGCTGGTGCCTCTTCGCCGCCCATGCCGGCGAGTGGGAAGTGCGGCATCTCGGCTTCGCGGTCGGCGAGCGCGGCTTCCGGGCTGCACGCTGGCTCCTCGTGATCTCACTGCCCTTGATCGGGCTCGTGGTGCTCGTGCAAGGGGCGACCTACACCCTGCCGGCCTGGCTGGCTTGGCTGCCGCGCAGCGTCGACTGGGTCTACCTGAGCGGCCTCGGCAGTCTTGCCGCCTGTTGCGGTATTCTCTTCGGAGTCTGGCCGCGGCTCGCTGCGGTGATGGAAGCGGCAATGCTGGCGGTGGTGACCATCTGGTTCTGGGGACCGATGCTGCACACCGGCCGCACTGCGACCACCGCGTTTCTGATCTCGAGCCTGATCGTCGGCGGTGTTTGGCTGGTGTCCGACACCTATGGCAGTCTGCCGTGGCTCGCGGCGGGGCATCCGCTATGGGGGGAAGGAACCGGATCCGCAGCGCCCCCGGCGATGCAACGCCCTCCGATCTAGAGGCGAGCGCTACGCCGCTTTGCGCTTGAATGTCAGGCTGTGATTGCCGCGCAGGTAGATGAACCCTGTAATCCTTCCGTCGGCATTGCGCTGAAATACTTTCGGGGATGCGCCATTTCCCGGTGAGAACAGGATGTCGCGGGCCTGCGCCTCCTGTGCCGTCCCAGAGCCGCCGCTGACCGACGCCAACAGCCGATCCCCCTGACGGGTAAACGTCATGTCCATACCCGGCGACGCCTCATAGGTACCCACATATTCTCCAAGCGTCTTTGGGTCCAATGCGATTGCCGGCGGATCCTCGTACAGCGCCAGCGTCTCGCTGCCAACCATTTTCCAGCCGCCCTTTTCCTTGAGCCACGTTTCGACGGAGCGGTATTTGTATTGCACGCGTCGATCCGACGGGCCGTGTTCCACCACATCGATGAAGCTCGTCACGGCGACACTCCCATGGACCTTGCAAGCCCAGTCCGTCGGACTCCTCAGACAGCCGCCGCGTGCAGACCGCGGCATGACAGAAACACGATACTGAGGCAAATCGCCGCGCCGCGCTACGCTCAAGCGGCAGAGTGCCCTGGGAACGGGATGGATTCGCGGGTCGACCTATGAGAAGTTATGCCCGGTGCGGTCCGACCATGATGATGATCATGCCCGTTGCAGCCACCGCGGCACCCACTAAGTCCCAAGCCGTCGGCCGAACTCCCTCCACCAGCCAGAGCCATAGGATGGCGATTCCGATGTATACACCGCCGTATGCCGCATACACGCGGCCCGCGGCAGCCGGCTGCAGCGTCAAGAGCCAGGCAAAAACCGCCAGGCTGACCGCGGCCGGAATCAACAGCCATGGCGAACCTGCCCTCTTCTGCCAGAGATAGGGAAGATAGCACCCGAGGATCTCCGCGACCGCGGTGAAGGCGTACAGCCCAAAAGCTCTGAGAATCAGCATGCGCGCTTCCGCGATACTCTGGCGCGGGATCGCTGTTGCGGCCGGGAGAGTGCCCGAAACACGGAGCAGTCCTCGATGCGGATGCAACCGCACTTCAATCCCAGCTCGAGCATCTGCCGCATCTGCGCTATGCGCGCAGCCATGACGTCCAGCTCCTGCAGCTTCTTGCGGGCAAGAGTCTGCCAACGTGCACTGAGCGGTGTTTCGGTACCGATGGCGTCGAACAGAACCTTGATCTCCTTCAGGGTGAATCCGGCCTGCTGCGCAAATTTCAGCATGTCGATGCGCTGAATTGCCGCCTCGTCGTACCAGCGGCGCCCGCCGGCCCGCGCAGGCGCAGGGAGTATCCCCGCGGCCTCGTAATAGCGCAGCGCCGAGGGTCGCACGCCTGCTCGCCGGGCGACCTCGCCAATTGAAAGCGCCCTCATGCCCGAGCCCCTTGACTTCAAGTCCACTTGAATATGTACGCTCCCGGTTCAGCGCGCAAGTGCCCGAGCGCGAGAGCAGAGGAATGACAGGCATGAGCGAACTCGTTTGTGTACCGATGGCGATCCCGGCTGGTGAGCGCCTCGGGCACTTCGCGCTTGCGCGCCAGTTGTTCTCCCAAAAAGCGCTGGAGCGCCTCGACCTGCCTGACGGCTATGCCATACGCTTCTCTCAGAATGATGCCGAAGCAGTTGCGCGTTTCGTTGCGAACGAGCGCCTCTGCTGCCCGTTCCTGCGGTTCGAGGTCCGGGCGGAGCCGGATGCGGGATCGTTGTGGTTACAGATGACCGGTCCTCAGGGCACACGCGAGGTGCTCGAGGCGGAGCTCAGCCTGACCCACTCGTGCCGGTGTGAAAGTCCTTTCCGCGCAATTCGGAACTTCCCGAAATGGAGCGCGCTTGCCGGGCTTCTATGCTCGCTCGGCCTGTGCGCGGCGTGTTGTCTCTTACCCTTCGCGCTGGTCAGCATCGGCATTGCCGGGACCTGGATCAGCGGCCTCCAGGCTTTGGCCCCGTACAAATGGCTGTTCATCCTCATGACTGTTGCCTCCCTTGGCTATGGCTTCCATGCAACGTATTGGCGACGTCGAGCTTCTGGGGCAGCTGCTGCCGCCAAGGTCAGTCGATCAGAGAGGGCTATGCGCCTTTGGCTATGGATCGCGACGATCCTCTCCGTCAGCGGGCTCGTGTTCGAGCAGGTTGAGCCGCTGCTGCAAAAGTGACCGGCCGCGCCGGCTCAGGGAGTTTGCCGATAGGCTCTGGTCATCGTGTCCACACACATATCGACGTCCGCCTCGGTTGTCGCCCATGATGACACGCTGATGCGCATCGCCCTGCGGCCGTGCCACGTGGTTCCGCCGCACCAGCAAGTGCCGTCCTCCTGTATGGCTCTGATGACCCGGTCGGTCAGATCGTCCGGCCCGAAGGACACGAGCACCTGATTGAGGGTCACCTCATTCAGGACTTCATGCCCCGCGCGACGCAGCCCGTCGGCAAAGCGCGCAGCGAGCCGGCAGGTACGCTCGACCTGCTCGCCGACACCGCGGCGGCCCAGGAAGCCAAGTGCAGCCCACAGCTCGATCGCACGTCCCCGCCGCGAAGAGTCTGGGCACCACCGCATCGGATCCCGCCCCGCCGGCTCGCCAAGATAGGCGCCGGATACCGCCATCGCAATCCGCAGCGCCTCGCGATGACGGACGATGGCGATGCCGCAGTCCTGCGGTGTGTTCAACCACTTATGCCCGTCGGTCGCCCAGGAATCGGCTAGCTCCACCCCCGTCGTCAAGTGCCGCCGATCAGGCGTCGTACTCGCCCACAAGCCAAACGCGCCATCCACATGGACCCATGCGCCCGACTGCCGCGCCGCATCACAGAGTGCCTCCAGAGGATCACAGCAGCCGGAATTGACGTTTCCGAGCTGAGCACAAATGATCGCCGGACCGGAGAGCTTGGGCAGCGCGTCTACTCTCATCCGTCCCTGCGAGTCGACCGGGATGGTGACGACCCGCCTACATCCGAGCCCGACAAGCGCGAGCGCCTTCAACAGCGTTGCATGCGCCTCCTCCCCGACAACAACGGTGATCGGCGGCGCCCCGAAGAGTCCGTCCTGTTCGACATCCCATCCGGCCTTGGCGAGAAGCGCATGCCTCGCTGCGGCAAGAGCTGTCACGTGCGCGGCCTGCGTACCCACCACGAGCGCGCCTGCCGACTTCCGGGGCAAGCCGAAGAGGTCGATCAACCACTCCAGGACGACTTCTTCGAGGTACGCCGTGACCGGCGAGAGCTCGAACAGGCAGGCGTTCTGGTCCCACGCGTCGGCAATCCAGTGGGCGGCGACCGTGACAGGCAATGATCCACCGATGACGCCGCCGAAGAAACGACGCCCCATCACTGCCATGGTCGCCGGCGAGCCGACCCGGTCGAGGAGATCGAGGATCGCGACGGGATCGCGACCCTCCTTCGTCAAGGCACCGCCCAACTGGTCAAGCGCTGCAATGTCAGCCCGGGACGGCCCCACGCGGCGGTCGCCGATCGATCCGAGGTAGTGCCGGGCACGGGCCGCCGCCAGTTCGAGCAGAGGCGTGTAGAGATCCCCGCCCGGTGCTCGGCGGTCGACTGTGAGTACTGGCATGCTCCTCTCCCCAGGGTTGGGCAGGCTTGCGCCGGCGCGCCATGCGTCTATAATGCCATTGACCATTAGCATCGACAAGCCTCTAACGGATGTCAAGAGATCCCGCGCGGGCGGCGAGTCAATTCTTCGGCGGCCGGGTGTGTCTCGACTTCGCCAACACCTTGGATTGGCGGCTGACGGACAGCCCGGTCGAGCTGATTCCGGATTTCGCGGCATTGCTCGCCTGGAGTGAGCGGCGCGGGATTCTGCCGACGCGAGCGCTGACGAAGTTGCGCCAACACGGTGGCGAGAGCTCCGCCCGAGAGGTCATCCATGTGGCGCACTGGCTGCGCACGCAGATATGGTCCATTGCCGAGGACTTGATCGCAGGCCGCCGCGCCCGGCTGGGCACGCTGAACGACCATTTGGCCGAGCTACCCTCCCAGCCAGGTCTACGCGTCCACCACAGTCGATACGTGTTCGAACTCGACGGCAGCGAGCCGCAGCAGACGCTGTGGCCGGTCCTGTGGTCTCTTACCGCGGTGCTCGTGTCAGAAGATGCCGGTCGGCTGGGAACCTGCCAGGGGCAGGGCTGCGGTTGGTATTTCGTCGATGAGAGCCCCAATCGCTCCCGGACGTGGTGCTCCAGCGAGGTCTGCGGCAACCGCGAGCGGGTTCGCCGCGCCTACGCCCGGCGTCGTGCGAAGTCGTGAGCGGCGCGTGCTACGACTTCGACCGCGAACCGGTCATTCGCTGGAGGAGATGCCGCGCCGCGCCTTCGAGGTGACGCTGCAGGGCGAGAACGGCATGTTCCGCATCGCCTCTCCGCAGCTGCTGCAGAATCATGCGATGGTCGTCGAGCCACCGAGGTTTCTTCGCGGGCATGCTCGAGTAGGCGCTGACGAACAACAGGCAGGTCCGGCGCAGCGCCTCGATCATCGCGAGCTGTCGCGGCCGTACCGCGAGCTGATAGATCGCGCGGTGAAACGCCCAATCGCCCTCCGCCCACCCGGGGCCACCCGCGTCGAGATCGGACTTGAGGCGGACACGCTCGATCTCGCGCAAATTTGCCGGTGAGATCGCTGGGACGGCGCGCCGCAGGCAATCGCATTCCAGCAGGATTCGCAGGTCGTAGATTTCGCGAACCTCGCCCGGCGTCAGACTGATTGCCCGCGCACCGCGGTTGACTTCTATCGCCACCAATCCCTCGCCGGCCAGGATGCGCAAAGCATCCCGGATGGGAATCCGGCTGACGCCGAACCGCTCGGCGAGCTGCACCTGGGAGAGGTCGGCTCCCGGGCGCAGGATCCCCGCCTGCAGCTCGCGGCGCAGCTCGGCGGCTATCGTCTCCGGGGTCATCGGGGAGATCCTCGCAATTGTGCCCGTCGGGGCCTTGGTGTATACCTGTATACATGTTGGGCGCTGGAGACGCAAATGACCCGGAACCATGACTTCACCGCGGCGATCGTCTGGACCGGCGAGCGCGGCGAAGGCACCAGGCGCTATCGGGGCTATGACCGGACCTGGCGGATCGTGACGCCCGGCAAGCTGCCCATCGAATGCTCGAATGACCCGATGTTGGGTGGAGATCCGGCCAAGCCCAATCCCGAGGACCTTCTGCTCGCCAGTCTCGCGAGCTGCCACATGCTGTGGTACTTGCACCTGGCGAGCGCTGCGGGAATCGTCGTCAGGGAATACGAGGACGCGCCGCTTGGCGTCGGCGAAACCGGATCCCGCGGCGAAGGCCGCTTCGTCCGGGCGGTTCTGCGGCCGAAGATCAGGGTCGAGCATGGCACCGATCTCGCCAAAGCCGACTCCCTCCATCAAGAGGTGCACCACTACTGCTTCATCGCAAGATCGGTGAATTTCCCGGTCAGCTATGCGGCCAGCTACGTGGAAATCTAGCACCACCGTGCACTGAAATGCCATGCCGCTCGTATTGCATATCACTCCGCGCAATGTCTGGGCTACATCCGCGCCCGGCGGTTACTACCAACCATCTTCCTTGGCTTCTGATGGCTTCATTCACTGCTCGACCGTCAAACAGACTGTTGACACCGCCAACCAGTTTTACGCCGGTCAGTCGGATCTGGTCCTGCTGTGCATCGATCCGGATAAAGCGGAAGCGGAGGTCAAATACGATGCGCCGGCAGGCGCCGGGGATCAGCGGGCGGATTCGCTGTTTCCGCACATTTATGGGCCGCTCAACGTGTCTGCCGTGCTCGAGGTCGTGGAGTTCGCGCCACGCTCGGATGGAAGGTTCGAGTTGCCGGCGGCAATTTCACGCGTGGCGGCAATCGTCGGCGATTGAGGACTCAATCACGGCGCGGGCGCCACTGCAGCAAGACGAGCTGCGCCGGGTTCGGGCCGAGGTTGCGGAGCGACAGGATCCTCTGGGCGCCAGGAAATAGGAGAAGACTATCCCGAGTCCGCAGGGAGCGCGGCCGCGCGCCTGCGGATTCGGTGACAGCCACCGATCCGTCCAGCCCAAAGAGCGCACCATGGAGGCCTGCGGCGAGAGTCACGCGACGGCTCGATCCAATCCGCAGCACCCTGGGCGCTCGAACGATGCATGCCGGCCGCTCGCCCGAGCCGCCGCGGACGATCAGACTCAGGTCGGTGCAGCAGCCCTGCGGAACGGCGCAGTGAGTCTGCCAGTCGCCCTGAAACCTCGTCCCGCGCCTGTCCGGGCCCAGCAGGCAGCTGCCGTGTCCTCTGAATCGCAGCCGCAGGCACTGCCCCGTGACGAGAACGAGCGCGCGACGATAGCCCGGGTACGCGGAGAAGTCACAGTCCCCCGCGATTTGGGCGAGACTCAGTCGCCAGGCAAACTCCTGCCCCGCCGCCGGCTGACGCGCGATCTCCAGGGTCACTCCCCGTCCATTCTTCCACGGCATGGAGCGATAGTCCTTGGATTTTAGAAGCTTGCACCCGGATGGGCGCGCGTCCCCGGTCATGTGTTTTCCTGCCACGAACGGCTCGATGAGCCAAACGAAGCGCGAGATACTATCCCAGACGCGGATATAGGGCATGACATCGCCTCCGACATCAGGCCACCCATCGCGGGACCGCAACGCGTAAGCTGTTGCTGCAGTGCAACATAAGCAGTTGAAACGTGTGGCTGGCAACGGCATTTCGCTGTCGGAGTCAGATAACGCCGCCAACAGACCCGGAAGCTTCTCTCATCGGCACGGCTAACTTGACAGAACACTGTACTCCGGATTGGATGCTTCGCTATTATCTGCCGGAGAGCCGATGGGATAACGGACCATGGAATCCCTCGACAGACCAACAGGACGGATAACAGAGCATTGCGCGGGCAGGATGAGGAGGTGGCACAAATGGCCGCGACCAGATACGTGTTGACACGTCGTTCCTGGCGGTTTCGGATCCTGATATGGATTTTCGCTGCTTTGCTGCGAACGCCGTGGGCATTCGCGACCGGCGCCAGCGCCCCGCCGCGCCCGCAGGACTCCTTCATGTACTTCGGCGCATCCGTCGGCAGTCGCGCCAGTTGGCCCACCTCTTCCGCATGGGGCCTGGAATTTCGACAGGTCGACGGCTCACATTTCGCCTGGAGCTTCGCCTATATCAATGATGGCCACTTCCCGCGGCACCACCGCGATGGGGTCAGTGGCGAAGCCTGGGTGCCATTCACGTTTGCCCACCGCATGACCTTGAGCGTTGGCGCCGGCCCATTTTATTACTTCGATACGGAGCATGCCATCGCCAGGCCGGACGGTTATGCCGATGTGCATGGCTGGGCGTGGCTGCTGAGTGCGGACATGAGAGTCGCCTTGTGGAGTGACGTGGAGCAACCGGGCTGGTTTGTCGACCTCCGGTACGACTGGTCGGCGCCCGCAAAGGATATCGAGACTCACTCGATAGGCCTGGGAATCGGCTACCGAATGTATTCCGACTTCGCGTCCGGCACCCCGACACTGGGGAACGTTACGGGTTTTGCCAAGAACGAGATTGTCGGTTATATCGGGAAGACTGTGGTGAACAGCTTCTCGTCGCAGTGGTCATTCGCCGAGGCGCTCGAGTACCGCCGCGAGCTGGCGGCTCAAGTCTTGCGCGGCTCGCTGACCTTCGTGAATGAAGGCAATGCTCAACTCATCCGCCGCAAGGGACTCCTGTACGAGGTATGGGCGGAGCCCAGTTTCTGGGACGGAAACGCCTCTGTCGGCATCGGATGGGGCGGATACACCGCTGTCGACAAGTCCCGGCCGACTGCGGGCCGACACGTTTCCTACGTCGTGTCCGTTACTCTCAGCGCTCGCTTTCCCAATCTGGTTCCAATGTGGCAGTCCACCGCCTTCGCAGAACGAACGGACGTCCGCGTCACCTGGCATCGCATCGTCACCGATTACGATCGGGATACGGACATTCTGCTTTTCGGCCTCGGCTACCGCTTCTGACGTATCCTCAATCGAGCTTCTTGAGCTGATTGCGAACCATGTTTCCGGTCAGCGGCAGATATCGCCCGTCACGCTGCACGCAGGCCTGTCCCTGTTGGCTGAGAACGAAGCGGGTGAATTCTTCGATCCGTGGATCGATCGACTTTCCGGGATTTCGATTGAAGAAGAAATAGACGTGGTGCGTGAGTGGGTAGGTATTGTCGCGCACGGTCTCCAGGGTCCGCGGCACATAGGGACCGCCGGTGCGCGGCTGGATGGCCAGGACCCTGATATCAGGGGACAGAGTCTTCGGTGATGCGTAGCAAATGGCGTAGGGGTCGTGCTCGATCTCGCGGCGCACCTGCACGCTCCAGTTGTAGACCTTGCCGCCCGGGGTAAGGTAGTTCGTGTAGGCCTGATAGTCTCCTACGAACTGCATGCTGCCGCCGAGAAGTTCGTCGGAGAACTGATACATCGCGCCTGACAGCAGATTCTGGCCACACACGTCGATCCGCTTGCCAGCCCACTTGCCGGTGAGCCCGAGTTGGCCCCAGGTTCGGATGTTGCCCGGGGCGCCGCGGGAGTAGGGATATTCCGTATGCCACACGGCTCCCTCATAGCCGCCGTTACGGGCTGTACCGAAGACGCCATCGAGCTGGGTGACGCTGATCTGCGTGAGCGGATTGGCCTTGTTCACGACGATCATGCCGGCGGGGCCCCAACCGTAGACATCAAGGGAGCCGGTCGCGACGGTGACCTCAGCGACGGGGTGATGAAAGACCTGTTCGAAGTCCAGCCGGTCCGTGAGAGTGGCCTTGTAGTTGACGCCGATGTCGGCGACGCCGGTGGCGAGCGCTGCGACTGCAACAGCACCCGTGGGAACGTGGTACACGATCTTCAGGCCCGGCTCATACTTCCGAAAAGCGTCGGCCCAATTCTTCCCGAGCGGGCCGTCCTGAAGATAGCTGAGGCCCCAGACCCGTAGCGTTCCGTTGAGTTGCTGCCGGGGAACGTACCGCGGCAGGTCGCCGAGGTTCCAGCGCTTTTTGTACTGCCCGACCGAGCCGTCGCGTTCACGGAACGCATGGACATTTGCAGTCCAGATGCTGACCCCGAGGTTGGGCGGTGGAACGGCCCCGCCCCTGGCGGTGCCGGCACCAGCCGTCGCTGCGCCAAGAAGCGACGCGGTGAAAAGGAGACACTCATGGAGACGCGGCATGCGAACACTCATCGGAGTTTCCTTCTTTGATCAGCCAGGATTGGCGCGGTGAGAGGAAGAAGCAGGCTGTGCTGCGCGAAGAGCCCCTGTCCCTGGCGGCTGAGGACGAACAGCAGAATTGGTTTCTGCAGCCGGGCCTGCGCCTGGGGCGCGGTCAGCGGCAGGAATCGACTCTCGCGCTTCGTCAAGGCCTGCTCCTGTTGGGCGTCGCGGCACTTTCCGCGGCAGGGCATGAAGATCCCCGCGCGTCCTATCCCTACCGATCGCTCTGTGCTTCCTGCGGAATGTGACGTTCCAAGTCCAGATGCCGACCTCGGTGTTTGGCTGCGATACCGGCGTAGCGGCGATCGCCGCAGCGGCGCCGGCGGCGCCGGCGGCGCATAGAACGGCGCTCAGGAGCTCAGGTATCTGCACGGTCACTTCCCCCTGCTGTGATGAGCACGCTGGGCCCGCAAACTGAACGAATTCTGAAAAGACCATGAAAGCCCTTTCATCTAGCGGAAGTGATTGTCGGCATACGCGCTTAAGCCGCCGCGAAATGTGTAAACTTCCCGCCTCCGGGGCCGCGGCCTATATTCTTGGCGGGCAAATTTCGTAAACGGCGGACCTGCCGGAGATTTAACACCCGGCCGGCGAAATTTCGCCCTGTGCGCACCTGACACCGGCGCAATCGGCCTCTGCGTTCGCGCCGGCGATGATGAGCCGTTGCGTCTTGGAGCACCTTGCTTTGAAAATTGTTGGCGACATGAAGAGGGGCACTCCCTTGATCGAGAACATCGCGCTGCAACCTGTTCTGGAGAGTTTATGAACCGCGGATCATTCGTCCTGCAACTCAGTGCGGTTGTCCTTGCGGCCGGTCTGCTACAAACACCCCATGCCAAGGCAGCCGAGGGGCTGCCCGACTACACGCCGCACCCGGTGCCCGCAGGAGTCATCCGGGTATATGGCAGCGATCTGAACGGCTTGGTTGCTGGATGGGAAAGGGACTTTTCGCGTCTGCACCCCGAGGTGCGGTTTCAGAGCAAGTATGCGAGCAGCGATGGCTGGTCGGCAGGCATGGAAGCCGATGACGACGAAATCGGCACCAGCGGTCGTGAGCCCGTTCTGACGGAATACCTTTCGTTCGACGAGACCTTTGGCTACAACCCGACGGAAATCGCCGTTGCGACCGGGGCTTACGACAAGAAGGGCAAGACGTGGGCCGAGATCATTTACGTCAACAAGTCGAACCCCCTGACACACCTGACGATGAGCCAACTGGACGGCATCTTCGGGTCGGAACGCAGCGGCGGATACAAAGGGTACGAGTGGATGCCCGAGTACGCACGCGGCGCGGACAAGAACATCCGGACCTGGGGGCAACTGGGTCTCACGGGAAAGTGGGCCAATGAGCCCATTCAGACCTATGGCTATGCGGATACCGGCATGACGAACTTCTTCCAGCTCGAGGTGTTCCACGGCGGGGACAAGTGGAACCCAAACTACCGCCAGTACGTGGAGTACGGCACGAAGATGATCTCTTCCGGGCCGATAGGCCAGACCGGGTCGATCAAGTACATGCTCGTGCGGGAGCTTGCCAGGAATCCCTATGGAATCGCCTGGACGGGAATACCGCACGCAGCGGATGTGCCCCAGGTCAAGCCGCTCTCGATAGCGGCTGACGCAGGCGGCCCTTATGTATTCCCAACGCGCGAGACGGTGCAGAACCGCACCTATCCGCTCACCCGAAGCGTCTACATGTTCCTGAACCGGGCCCCCGGCAAGCCGCTCAGTCCGCAGGTGAAGGAATTCATGCGTTTCGTGCTGAGCCGTCGGGGACAGCAGGACGTTGTCCGGTTAGGGAGCTACTTACCCCTCACCGCGGCATTCGCGCGTGAGCAGCTCCGCAAGCTCGACTAGCTGCGGCGCTGGCTCAGTACGCGTGTGGCACTCGCTGCCTGGCCGGCAACACGCGGCAGGGGTCGTGCCGTAGAGCAGGCTGTGCGCAACGCCACTGTCTGAATGTTTTTTCAGATTCGCGCTCTTTTCCGGCGCGAAGCAGACCGGCCGCCCCTCTAGCTCGAACGCATTATGGACGCCCGGCATGGAGTGCGTTACACGAGGGAAGCAGAAGAAGCGGCTGACGGCGAGGGTGCGCCAGTAATCCAATAGGGGGACAGGTAGATTATGAAAACGTCTTGCGGCAGATTTCTGAAGCATGCCCTCCCGGCGGTGTGCCTCGCCGTGCAGGTCTCGCTGGTCCACGCCCAGGCGGCGAATCCAGCGGCCGTCAATCCACCGGCCTCGGGTGACGAGAGCTCCAAATTGCAGCAGGTCGTGATTTCCACCACCATCGGCACCTATCACGAGGACGTCTCGATGATGGCGGCTAAATTGCCGATGAACACGATGGACCTTCCGTCGTCGCTGAGTATCCTGAATCAATCCGCGATCCGTGACATGGAAGCCGTCACCCTGGACGATGTTGTCAACTATGTCACCGGGGCAACTCAGTCGCAGGACAGCATCAACGGCTTCTCGTTTCGCGGGTTTACCAACACGGGAAGCTATACGCAGAACATCGAGTTCGACGGCCTGCAGGGCGCCACCCTGAAGAAAGCGTCCCTCAGCGCCGCCGATGTGGAGGCCATCGAATTCCTCAAGGGACCCAACAGCATCCTCTATGGCCAGATGAATCCCGGCGGTCTGCTGAATATCATCACCAAGAGTCCGTTGGAAGTTTCCCGATACACGCTGCGCTCGTCGGTCGGGGTCTATGCCGGCGATGACAGCTCAGGCGCGCCCTTGACCAAAGACCTTGTCCTCGATGCGACCGGGCCGGTCTTCGGCAACCATCGGCTGCTCTACCGGATGATCGTGGACGGCTCGAGCCAGCCGAGCTCACGCATCGGCGACCATGACGCCAGTCTTTCGATCTATCCATCGCTGACTTACAAATTCAGCGATGTGACCTACCTGACCGTCAAGGGTGAGGATAGCCACGACGAGCGCCGGCAGGATGACGGCCTGGTCCCGATCTTCGACGGGTCCTCGATCGTGGTGCCCATCGGGGGGAAGCCGACGAAGACGGCCGCCTACGGCTCGACGGCCACGTGGTATACCGCGCCGCTGGATACGATCTACAACGACGATTCGGACTGGGCGAAGGATTATGGCCAGTCCTTCTCGAGTTTTTTCACGACCCAGTTCGACAACTGGACGTTGAACGTCCAGACGCGGTCCGTCTGGCACATCGATCAGATCAATGAGTGGACGATCAACAACACCAACGTCTATTACCCGAAATCGCAGTGGGCGGTTCCGACGTCGCTTCTGCGGCGACAGTACAATGATGTGAGGAACGGGCATCGCTACAATTACGGCGATCTCAATCTATCCCGTACCTTCGGCTCCGACAGGTTCAGCAATACCGTGCTGCTCGGAGTCGGCGGTGGCAATGAAGGCTTTTTCAACAGCCGCCTGGCGTTCGGACCGAACTCGACCGTCGCCCAGGCCATCACGCTCATCGATCCCATTCTGGACCAGTATGGTTATCCCGCTCTCGGAACCGGGGCGACCGCCAACCAGGTCCGGCAGAGCGCTTTCGGCGAATATCTGTCCGATCAGATCAAGCTCGGCAATCTGTTCAATATTTCCCTCGGTGTGCGCCATGATGAGCTGAGAACCCACGGCCTCAACCTGCTGCAGCCGACGGGTACCGCCTTCTGGCATCAGATCAGCCCCGTGACCAAGCAGGCCGGTATCGTGTATCACCTCGTTCGGGCAGTTTCCCTGTACGCGGACTACAGTGAGTCGGTCAAGCCACAGACCACCATTGCATACGATCAGTCCGGTAATTCGAACTTCCCGGCCGAAGGAGGCAAACAATACGAAGCGGGCGTGAAGTTCGAGAATGCGAGAAGGGATGTCAATCTTTCGCTGGCCGCGTATCAAATCGATCGGACCAACGTGGTCGTGCCCAGCGGCACGAACTTCACGGTCGCGATCGGCAACGCGATAGTCGGTCAGGCGATCTCGCGGCTCGACGGCAAGCAGACCAGCAAGGGCGTGGAAGCCGAGTTTCAATGGCAGCCGGTACGCAACTGGCAGCTTCAGGGCGGCTATGCATACGACCACGCATACATCGCGCAGTCGCTCACCAATCCATTCACCGTCGATAAGGATCTGGTGAACGCACCGCGCAGTTCGGGTAATTTCTGGACACGCTACAACGTTCCCCAGGGCCACCTCATCGGACTCGGATTCGGCCTTGGCGTCGTGTACGTCGGTAAACAGTGGGCCGGAGATCCGACGACCGCGAAGTACTACCGGATGCCGGCGTGGACGCGTGTCGATGGGGCGGTCTACTACAAAATCAACCGCCGCTATGACATCTCGCTGAACATCCACAACCTGCTCGACAGGCACTACATCATGTCCGCGGTGAGTGCGAATGAGCTCGAAGCCGGGGAGCAGCGGTTGATCACATTGTCATTTGACGCGAAGCTTTAGCGAGCAACCCGGGCCGGCACGCCGGCAGCTGCGGGGTCCCCCGAATCGCAGCAGCCGGCCGGCACTGGAGCGCGAGGGTTTCGGTCGCGCCGGCTACCGCAGGGGAATATTGAGTCCGCGCTTGATCGTATCGAACACGAACAGCGTGTCGAAACGCTTCACGTTCGGCGCGTCCATGAAGAGCTCGCTCACGACCGCGCGGCAGTGCGCCATGCTGCTCGCCACGATCATCGCAAGATAGTCCCACTGCCCCGCCAGGTCGTAGCACTGCTGCACGTTGGGGGCGGCACGCATACGGTCCTGAAAGCTCGAGTGATGGCGCTTGGATTCACGCTCGAGTGTGACCAGAACGCATGCGAGGACGGTTCCAGGCATCGCGGCAGGATCTAGCACGGCGACATCCTTGGTGATCAACCCGCTCGAGCGATAGCGGGCCAGGCGCCGCTGCACGGCGCTCGGCGACAAGCCGATCGTTTCGCCAAGCTGATCCAGGGAGCGCCCGGCGTCCTGCTGCAGCAGGTCCAGGAGCTTGCGATCGAGGTCGTCGAGCGTTTTCGAGGTCTGGCGGCCCATGCAGGATTTTTGCGCCGTTACGCAGGGTTTTGCAATCGGTATCCCCGGCCGTCCGGTACCGTTCCTCTCATCCATTGCAGCAGGTGCCAGTCCATGCCCTCGGAAACATCGCGCAAGACGTTCTCTCATTCATTATCCGTCGAGCGCATTGGGCGGGCCCATGGCGTGATCGATCCTCCATTCCGGGATACGCCGCAGTTCGAGGCGGCCGTGCTCGGGGAGCGCCTCGAATGCCGACCCGTGGTGAAAGTCGAGACCTTCAATCCCATCCGTTCCTTCAAGGCGCGCGGCGCGCAGTTCTTCGTGTCGGAACTGGCCGGCCGCCCGCGGCTGGTTTGTTGCAGCTCCGGCAATTTCGGTCAGGGGATGGCCTATGCAGCCCGCCAGCGCGGCTTGGCGCTCACCGTCTTCATGAATGCGCCGAGCAATCCCCTCAAGGAGGCGCGGATGCGCGCGCTCGGCGCTGATGTGCGAGTGATCGGAAGTGGCGACGAGGACGCGCTCGCCGCAGCGCTTAGGTTCGCGGCAGAGCATGACGCGCTGATGGTTGTCGATGGGGACGAGCCGGCGATCGCCGAAGGCGCCGGCACTATCGCCTTGGAGTTGCTGCGCTGGCCGGAGCCTTTCGACGCGATTCTCGTACCGCTCGGCGACGGAGCCCTGCTGAGCGGAATCTCCTGCTGGTGCCAGGCACATTCGCCGAACGTGCGCACGATTGGCGTCTGTGCCGCCGGCTCGCCTGCAATGGAGCGCTCGTGGCGAGCGGGACGGGTCGTGTCCGCGCCCGCAGGGACGATCGCCGAAGGAATCTCGGTGGACACGCCCCGCGCGCCCGCCGTCGCCAACCTGGCCGTGCTAGCCGATGAGGTCATCCTGGTGGAGGACGCAGCGCTGATCGCGGCAATGCGGCTGGCGCACCGCGATATCGGCGTAGTGCTGGAGCCGTCCGGCGCGGCGGCGCTGGCCGCACTGGCCATGCACTCCGACCGATTTCGCGGTCAGCGCATTGGCATCGTGCTCACCGGCAGCAATGTCTCGCCGGAACAGATGCGACAGTGGCTATGACCGCGGCGGGAGCATACAGGTGAGACTGCTCTATCAGACACACTCGCCGTTCGCGCGAAAGGCACTCGTGTTCGCACACGAGGTCGGAATTGCCGAACGCATCGAAGTCACCCACGAGGAGACCAGCCCTACGCGCCCCAACGAGGGCGTGTCTCTCGAGAATCCGCTCGGAAAGGTGCCGGTGCTCATTCGCGCCGGACTTCCATCGATATTCGACTCCGATGTGATATGCGCCTATTTCGACACCCTGCACGACGGCCGCAAACTGCTTCCGCCAGACGGCGAGAGTCGTTGGCGCGCCCTGCAGGTGCAAGCCCTGGCGCAGGGACTCGCCGAAACTGGGATCGCCCTGCGCTGGGAGACCGTTCGCCGGCCGCAAGGCCTGCGCTATGCACCCCTTCGCGACGGCTACATCGACAAGCTCGTTCGCGCGTACGATTGGCTGGAGCAGCAGCTGGATGTAGTAGGACCCGTCGATATCGGCCACGTGGCGCTCGCCACCTGCCTGAGCTGGCTCGAGTTCAGAGAGCTTCCCGGCTTCCGCGGCAAGTGTTCGAAGTTGTCCACCTGGCTCGACGAATTCCAGGCCCGTCCGTCCATGCGCGCAACTCCCCTGTCAGGACAGACTCAGGATTGACTCAGCGCGCGGTTCCAGTATCCGGCCACCGTCGCGTCAGCCCACCCGGACGCGAAGCATTGCTACCGCATACGTGGTGACCCGGTCGCCTTTTCGCGCCCGTCGGTGATGCTCTTCGATGTGCCGCCACTAGCGGCGCTCCATGTGCCTGTCGGCTACCGCGGCCGGCAAGGGGACGGCTTTCAAGAAGTCTTGCGGGTCCGCCACCCTCATCGCCGCGGGATGCTTCCGCTTCTCGTGGACCCCAGTCATGCCGACAGTAAGCTGCGTCGGATAGTCCCGCGACGTGGCTTTATCAACCTTGGCCATATCGCCGGTCCTCTTCCCCCACTGAGGGGCCTACTTTGTCGCGGAACTCGCTAGACCACAGCGCATCCCGCGCGCAGACACTCCATCTCCTCGCTTCCGAGCGCCTGAGGCACGAGGTTTGCGGTTGCCTGGAGCATGAGCCACCGATCCGTAATCCTATGTCGCGAGTCAACCCGGCTCGCGGCGTTCGCAGCCTTGGGCCTGCTGTCTGCCGCAATCGCTTCAGCAGGGGATTTGTCTCGTAACGCCGACACGATCGATCTTTCACTTCTGCCGCAGCAGCAGCAGCAGGAGCCGCAGCAGGATGCGGACGCCTGGGGAACCGGTGACCACCGTAGCTACCTCGTTCCGGCATTCGAAATTCCGATTTATGAGCTGCTCCTCAACCGCTTCGATCATCACTTCGAGGGTGCGGCGACTTACCCCTCTCCCATCACGAACTTCAGAGTCAACCAGCATCGCAGCTGGGTAGTGGACAACGATAAGTTCTCGGTCAATCAGTTCCTGCACCCGTATTCAGGATCGCTCTACCAGGGCTTTGCCCGATCTGCGGGATTGGATTTCTGGCAGGCGTCGGCCTACACCTTTGCGGGGAGTCTGCTCTGGGAGGAGGCGGGCGAGAACACGGCACCCTCCATCAACGATCAGATCGCGACGGGCATCGGTGGCAATTTCCTCGGGGAGCCGCTGTTTCGCATCGCGAGCCTGCTCCTAGAGCGGGACGCGGACGACCCGCGTTGGTGGCGCGAGCTTGCAGCGGACATCGTCTCACCCCCGACCGCAATCAACCGCTTCGCATTCGGCGATCGCTTCGCACCCATCTTCCCCAGCAACGATCCCGCTCTATTCACGCAGCTTGCCCTGAGCGCGAATGCGTACACGCACTACACCTCCGATGTCAACGTCAACGCCGATCCGAGCGCGCCGCCCGCCAGTCAGACTTTGCAGCGCGCCTGGGGGGACGCAAGCTTCACGATGGCCTATGGGCTGCCGGGGAAGCCGGACTACAGCTACGATCGTCCATTCGACTACTTCAATCTGGATTTCGAGACGGATACGGCGAGCGGCGTGCAATCCGTCTTCAGCCGCGGATTGCTGTATGGGAGCGATTACGCGTACGGCAGGAATTATCGCGGCATCTGGGGCCTGTACGGCTTATATGACTACTACGCACCCAACATCTTTCGCGTCTCCAGCACTGCTGGGGCATTCGGAACGACCGGCCAATGGTGGCTCTCGCAACGCCTGGCACTGCAGGATACGGCGTTGCTCGGTGTCGGCTATGCGGCGGGCGGGGTGATACACGGCACGGGCCTCAGAGCCCCGAGTCCGCTGGGAGGAGGCCAGCGAAACTATCACTACGGTGTCGCACCGGAATCACTGGTGGCGCTGCGATTGATCTTTGCGGACCGGGCGGCCCTCGACGCGACGGCACGTGGCTACTACATCAGCAAGTTGGGCGCCACGGAAAGCACGGGCAGCGAGACCATCGAGCGGGTCGACCTGGGACTGACCGTGCGCGTGTACCGGTCCCACGGCATCTTCGTGCGGTACCGGATAGCGAACCGTGACGGACGCTACAGCGGTGCGCCCACCTCGCACCAGCGGGTGGCAACAGTGAACATCGGGTACACGTTCCTCGGCGGGGAGGATCTCGGAGCCGTGGCTTGGCGAGCAAGCGCCTCGCAATGAGCGCTGATTCGCCGGCAGTGGCTCCAGCGGAAGGGTACGCGGCCCCTTTGCGACAGGACTTTCTCACGATCAGGCTACTGCCGCTGTGGACGGATGAGGATATGCCGCCATCATGGAGCCTTGCGTCGCGTCCCGCACCTGCGGCGCCGCTGCGGCCAGGCTGGTCTTTCAGTGAATCACCCGCAGGCTGCCCAGGCGCTGCGCCGCATGGTCGAGGAATGCCCTGACCTTCGGCGGCATGTGAGCACGTCTGGCGGTCACGAGTTGCACCGGCAGCGGCGCCGGCTCGAAGTCCTGCAGCAGGCGCACGAGAGCGCCGGCGGCGAGGTCTTCGACGACCTGATATGACAGCACGCGGGCAATCCCCCGGCCGGCGCGGGCTGCCACGAGCTGCGCCTCGATCTCATTGACCAACAGACGCGGTGTCAGTCTCACGGCGGCTGCTCGGCCGCGAGCACGGAAGCGCCATTCGAGAGGTCTCTCTCCGCTGGTACCGAAGATCGTGTCGTGCCGGGCAAGGTCCGCGGGTCTTTGGGGTGTTCCGCGCGTCGCCAGGTAGCCAGGATTGGCGACCAGGACCTGGTGCACCTGTCCGACGCGCCGCACCAGCAGGCTGGAATCTGACAGTGCGCCGATCCGCACCGCGACATCGAGGCTCTCGTCGATCAGATCGAGGTGACGATCGTGCAGCACGAGCTCGACTTGCGCGTCGCGAAACTCGTCCAGGAATGACACGACGAGCGGCACGATGTGACGGCGACCGAACTGCACCGGCGCGGTGATTCGGATCAGGCCGCGAACGGGCGCCGGGGCGGCTCCCGCGACCGCGGCTTCGTATGCGCCGAGCAGCCCGCGCGAGCTTTCCGCGAGCGCCCTGCCGGCCTCGGTGGGCGATATGCGCCGCGTGGTGCGCTCAACCAAGCGCGCGCCGACGCGATTTTCCAGGGCTGCCAGCGCTCGCGTAATGGCAGGGGGCGAGCGGCGCAGGCGGCGCGATGCGGCCACGAGGCTGCCTTGCTCAACCACCGCCACGAGGACAATCAGCTCGTCGATACGATCCACGCTGCAGTGATCCGATTATTTCACTATTCGAAATTATAAGTTGCACATGTGCCTAATTGCCACCCCATCTTGCAATGATAGCATTGGCTCTCGGAGGCACCCGCTTCCCGGAGAACTTACCTTGGACGAGCCCCGCATCATTCTGCATGGCACTGAGTACTCGGGTCACGCGCATCGGGTCGTGCTGCTGCTGCGCATACTCGAGATCCCCTTTCGCTTTGCGAACGCGCCCGACGAAGTGCGCCGATCCGCGGAATTCCTGCGGCTCAACCCCTTGGGCGAGATCCCCGTGCTGCAGGATGGAGTACTCGTGCTCCCTGACAGCAACGCCATCCTGGTGTACCTGGCGAGGCGCTATGCCCCCGGAAGCCAATGGCTGCCGGACGAGCCGGTCGCTGTAGCACGCGTGCAGCGCTGGCTTTCGATCGCCGCGGGGCAGCTGATGTATGGACCGTCGGTGGCCCGGCGGATCGTACAGTGGAGCTACCCTGCTGATCATCGGCAGGCTGTGGAGATTGCGGGCGGGCTATTGCGCTTCATGGAGGCGCATCTCGCGCAGCAGCCATATCTCGCCGGTGAGGAGGCGACGATCGCCGATCTCGCCTGCTATTCGTACACGGCTCACGCTCCGGAAGGCGGCATCTCGCTCGAGCCTTACCCGAACGTCCGCCGGTGGCTCGCACGGGTTGAGGCGTTGCCCCGCTTCCAGCCGATGAGGTCGTCTCCGCTGCCCGGGGCCGCTGCGTCCCCTGGCTGAGGCACGCACATGGAAGCTTTCCACTCCGATGAGCTCACGGCACAAACGCTTGCGGGCTTCAATGTAAGGAGTGGCGGCATCCGCAATTTCATGTTGGATCAGCACCGCAGCTTCTTCGCGGCGCTGCCTCACCTCCTCGTTGCCACGGCCGACGCGGATGGTTGGCCGCTAGCCACCCTGCTCGAGGGCGATCCGGGTTTCGTCGATTCGCCGGATCCAGTCACCCTGCAGGTGCGGGCACTCCCTCACCCGGATGACCCTGCCGCCGGCGTGCTCCGCATCGGCGACGACCTTGGAATTCTGGGCATCGAGCTGCCCACGAGACGACGCAATCGCGCCAACGGTGTACTCGCGAACCTCGATGCCTTGGGCTTCACCGTGTCCGTGAGACAGAGCTTTGGCAATTGTCCCCAATACATCCAGCGGCGCGACCTGAGCCGAACGGAGGTCGCTCCGGGACCCGTGCGCACATTCGACCGTCTCGCGGATGACGACGCCAAAGCGTTGATCGCCAAGGCTGACACTTTCTTCGTCGCAAGCCGCTCGCGGGCGGGCGCCGGTGCAGCCGGCGGCGCCGACGTCTCCCACCGTGGCGGCCGACCCGGATTCGTGCGCATCCAGGGCGATGAGCTGTCCATTCCGGACTTTCGCGGCAACCGCTTCTTCAACACGCTCGGCAATCTCATCGGCGAGCCGCGAGCGTCACTCCTATTCGTCGATTTCCAGACTGGCAACGTTCTACAGCTCCAGGGACTCGTCACGATCCACTGGGACGGCGCCGCCGCGAAGGAGTACCCGGGGGCCGAACGCGCCTGGAACTTCAGCGTCCGGCGCGGGTGGTATCGCCCGGGCGCGGCTGCAATGCGGGGCATGTCCGTCGACTACGCGCCCACTACTCTGCGGACCGGAACATGGGCGCCGCAGCCAGTGCCCGCTCCCTGAGCGGTATGAGCTGTTCCTCGCTGCGCTGGCGCGGTCCTGCACTGCACTTCCTATAAGCGGGGACCTCTCCGACCCCGGTACCCGCCCAGCACCAGCGCCAGGATGATGACTACAACGATGAGGCCAATGGGACCGATTCCCCAGCCAGCGCCGAAACCCCACCACAACCCGCCACCGCCGCCGAACAACAGCAATAGCAGGATCAGAACGAGAACAAGATCCATAGTGTTGCTCCTACACGGAGTTTGAGAGCGTTCGAAGTTGGCGGAGCAAGGCTCGTGCCCGAGGTGTCGCTCGCCCGAGGCGAGCTTCGGCCATCAGCCAGAGGGCAGATATCCCGTACGACAGAGCGCCAGCAGTCGCTCGCCGTCCAAGTTGTCGATATCGAACCGTGCTGGCTACTATGTGCTGGCGCACGGTGGTCAAGTGCACCTTGCCGGGTCCGGTTCTCTTGCTGGTCGTCGCGGTGGTCGCCCAAGGCTCGCCGACGGAAACTCACCGTCGATGACCCCTTGCGACACGATCGGCTTCCCTTTGAGCAGAGGCGCGATCCCGCTCGCGGCCGGGCCCCATAGAGAAACCTCCATGTCCTTGCTGGCCACGACTGCCGCCATGCCGAGACCCACACCGCCCGCACCGAGGATTGCTACTTTCGCGTGTTCGACCCTGGATGAGGCGCACTCGCAGCCCGGGCCCGCCGTCCGGATGACCGTCAGCCAGTTGTTCCTATTTGAACTGGGCAGTGATGGACAGACCGACCGTGCGCGGCGCAATCACCGAGGCAGCCAGCGGTGGGCCGTATCCATTGCGCACCTGGGAAACGAGCTGCAACATTCCGTACGCGTTTTGAAGGTTCTTGACGTAAGCCTCGATCGAGACATCGCCGCGATTGAGTCCCGCTCGCAGAGCGACCGTGCTGTAACCCGGCATCACGGGCGTAACGAATCCCGCCGGCTTCCCGCTATGAAATCGATCTGGCGCTCGCCCTCGTATTGGTAGCTCACGAGGTCGACTACGGCGACCGCAGACTCGTTGACGAGATTGACGTAGAGCAGTTGCTTACCCGAGTCGACGACGGCTGCCTCGAGATCTGGCGCCGCGATCGGGATATCCGCCACTTTTCGCATTCCCGCCACGTCCACGACCGAAATGACCGAGTCGCGCTTCCCGGCAGCATGCCTTTTCCTTCCAGGAGCGCCGGAAACACTCCCATCACGCTGTTACGATCTTCAGATCGCCCCAACAGTAGGGGGTATATACCAGACCGAGCAGATTTCCCGCTGCGAGGTATTCAAAGCGAACCGCCCGAAGGGCAGACTCGACGGAGTGTGTTCCCGATAGGAACAGCTCAAAAAATCGCTCGGCCACTTTGGCAGCCAGAGTCTGATTGACGCGCGTTTCCGTGCCAATCACGCCGGCGGCGCGAGCACTACCCACGAACGCGTCTACATAAGACATCAAAGTAGTAGGGTAAATCGCGAGCGAATGACATGCGTTCACGAAGACGAGTGGGCGGACCGCGTTCCACACACGGATCTTCTTCCGCCCCCATGCGACGATCCACCCAATGAACTCCGCTGCCGTCATGGTTTCACGTTTACCCACGACCAGCCATGTATTGGGGTCATTGACACTCGCACTCTTGCCATGGCAATAGAAATAGACGAACGGCAAATCCTGGCCCAGTAGGCCCCGAATCGTGTTCTTGTCCTTTCCCTCGCGCAGCTGCGCCCCTGGCATCAGCCGCGCAACGGTGGCGCGCATCGTCTGCACGTGGGTGGCAAGTGCCTTGAGATCCACTCCGACCTGAGTCTGCGCCACCACGATCTCGGGGTCAGCGGGCACGCGGATTTGCAATACCGGGGTATCACTCGAGGCCAATTGCTCGATGGCGTAGCGGAAGCCCCAAAAGCCAAATGGGCACAATACGTTCTCGGCGTGTGGGCCATGAGGGCACGTACGCATGGACTCGGTGGCAAGCGGCTCGGACCCCTGCCATTGTGACACCGAGGGACAGAGGGCAAATGGCTCACTGAGGAGCGGGATCTCATACATCAGAGCCCAGGGTACGGAGAAGCTGGATGAGGTCGGTCGCAAAACCTGCAGCACGAAGTCGCCCGGCGAGTGGGACAGCGGATCGAACACGTAGGGTTTTTGACCCGGCAGTTGCAAGTAAAGCTGCCATCCGAGGGGCGCCAGTTTGCGTAGATCCCGCTCCAGATCGGCGCGACTGCGCTGCTTCCTGGTCGGCGCACGCTCGCTCAGCATCGCACGAAATTGTCTCAAAATGGTCTCGAGCGCCTCCTCCCTGACGGTGAATGTATCTCCCTTCGGGACGGACTTTGAGTCGGCGGCGCGGAACACGATCTGATGGATGCCATTGCTGTTGGAATTTGTCAGTACACTGATGCGGCGAGTCTCGGGGATGCTCTCGCACCCCCCGAGGTCTCGGGTTATCGTGAAGTCCGTTGTGATCTCGAAGCCGCCAGGTCGGGCAACGTTTGCACTCAATTGCTGAGACTGAACGAGGACGTTCCGAAAGTAATACCCAATGCGGCAGTGAGCGGTTCCGGGTTGCGCGGGAGCCGTTAACAGGAAATTGAGGAATCGGCCCTGGTCAGCAGCAATCGCGGCGCTCCCGTCTCCGGGTAGAAAGAAGCGGCCGTGCGCGACATTGGCGTTTCCGCTCTCGAGCAGGAAATCCGTGCTGCTCAACATGACATCCAGATCGATGTCTCGTGGCAATTTTTCATCCGGAAACGGCCGAGTATGGGTGACCTGACTACCGGCAGAAAGCTCGCCGATGTCGATTCGTAGGCGAAGTCTTTGCAGAGGCCTCAGCGAGACCGCTGGGTCGAGGCGATCGGCTTCGATATCGAAGAGCTCCACATTCGCATATCTGGGCTGGGTTTCGAGGCGGCGCGCGATTTTTTTTCGGGCGTAACCCGTGACAGGCTCGGGAGACTTCTTGCGCGCACTCCGCTTGATTGGGGTCGTGCGCTTTGTAGCCTTCGCGGCACGTTTTGTCCTGGGGGGCCCCCGCCCGGCAACCCGCTGACGAACGCGTGCCGCGGTAGACGACCCGCCGCCGGGGGGGTCCGGAACATCCCGCAATGGTCTGCCTCCATGCGTGGAGACGAACATCCTCACGTCCTCCGTAGAATCGGGCGGCTTTCTGCGCGCCGGGGACCGGGGCAGTTCGAACGATCTCCCTGGCTTAAGAAGCCCCCTCCTCGCACCGGGACGTATGGGAAGCGCAAGGTAGGATATGCGCGTCCCCACGCGCGGACGTATGCCAAGCGCGCGTTCACAGTAGTCCAACGTTCTATTCACAACCCTTAGAATCGCGAACTGTCGATAAACCGGCGGCCTCCGAGCGGTCGCCGTCTGCACTGACCGATACAACGCGGTGACCTGTCGCTCAACCCGTGGCAGAAGTATCGGGAGCTCGCCTCGACCCCAGCCGCGGTTGAGTCTCCGGGCGATCCGGTTGATCCGGATTCGCAATTGCCCTGCGGGTCTGGTAAGCCCGCTGCCGTTGATGCGACCGAGCGCCTCGTCCAAGCGCTCGAGGCTCGCCAGCAGCTGGCGTACGGAGCTGTCACGCGCACCGCGAACGGTGCGCTGCCGGTCTCGGACGGAGGCCATGCGATGACCCTAGGTGCCGTCTCCGAGCCAATCTACATTCTTCAATATCGTCGCGCCCGTGATCAGATATAAAAAGAAGCCGATGGCCAGTCCGATGCTGTACAAGGCAAAGAGCTCTTTCGTATTGAAGAGCGCAGTGACTGCAGCACCCCCCACGGCACCAATGACGCTCGCTATATTGGAGAGCCCCACCGTATCGGTTGTCCGCCGTAATGTTCTGTACGTCACCCACCCGATGACCAAACCGAAGCACAAGGCTCCCCAGCTCTCGATATTCATGGCTTCCCCTCTAGTGCAGTTGGATTACCTCGAATCTATGAGAGCCTCGGCTCACGCGAGGCTCCTCCGGAACCAGGTGCCCATTTTTCGGGTGAGTTTATAACAGAGCAACGTCGCGTGTGCGCCGACAGCCCGTCACGCATCGCGCCCTTGCCGCGACAGTTCGGTGTCAAAATGACTGCGATTCAAAAATAGCAACTTAAACAGATACTTACGAGAAGCGGCTTGAGTTGGGTAGGGCCGCGCGGCTACGCACTCCGCATCGTTCGGTTCGTCAGAGGTCCCCACACCCAACGTGCTTTTGCCTATCCAGGCCGAGCCTCTGGAACAGGTCCGTTGGACCTGGTGGCAGTGATGGACGCCACTCGCTCGCCGGCGTAGGCGATGAGGCGTTGAGCCAGAGGTCCGAGAACCTGCTCGGACAGCCCATCGGCGCGCGCCTGACCATGG
>JANWJS010000046.1 GCA_025451845.1 Steroidobacteraceae bacterium | reverse complement strand
GTGACCTGCAGCTGCAGGACTGCGTTCTTGAAGGAGATCGACGTGGCGCCGCTCGAGGCGGACTGCTGATACGGTATCTCGACGCCCTGCATGATCGTCGCCTGCTTCTGGTTGGCAGTGATCACGCGGGGTGAGGAGATGTCCTTCGCCTCGGTTTCGGCTTCGGCAGCCGAGATCTCGAGGTCAATGAGGCGCGAGGCGGAGAGAATACCCACCGCAATCGAGCCATCGGGGTTGCCCACGGGGAGGTTGACGTTGTAGCGACTGGGCGCGCTCGATCCCGTCGGGACGCTCACCGGGAAGGGCTGGCCCGTGGATTGGTCATTGGTCAGCGCGGAGCTGATGATCGAGTCCGAGCCCGAAGCGGTTCCGGTGGTCGTGACGAGGCCTGTCTGGCCATTCCTCTGCACGTCGGTGAGGCCGAGCCGAGCCCCGAGCTGGCGCGCGAAGTCATCGTTGACGAGGACTACGCGTGCCTCGATCTCCACCTGCCGCACCGGCACATCCAGCCGGGCTACCAGGCGGTTGATCTGCTCCAGGTTCTCCGGCGTATCCTGTAACAGCAGGGTATTCGTGCGATCGTCGACCGCGACGTTGCCGCGCTTGGAGAGAAGCGAGTTGCTCTGCGACTTGATGAGAGACGCGAGATCGGCTGCCTTGGCGTAATTGATCTGCAGGTACTCCGAGCGCAGCGGCTCGAGCTCCTGCACGGAATTCTGCGCCGCCATGTCCGCCTTCTCACGCGCGGCGAGCTCCGCCTGCGGCGCCACGATGATCACGTTGCCTTCCCTGACCTGCCCGAGGCCCTTGTTTTTCAGGATGACGTCCAGCGCCTGATCCCAGGGGACGTTCTGCAGCCGCAGCGTGACATCGCCGCTCACGGAGTCGCTGACCACGACGTTTTGGCCGCTGGCGTCGGCGAGGAGCTGCAGCACGGCACGCACGGAGATGTCCTGGAAGTTCAGTGTCAGGCGCTCGCCGGTGTATTTCGGCTTCTGCGCCTCCGCCTGGCCCTTCTTGAGCGGCTGCAGCTCGATGACGTATTCGTTGTCGGACTGATATGCCAGCTGGTCGTACTCGCCCGTGGCGTCGATTGCGATGCGTGAGCCGTGGCTGGTGTTGGTCACGTCAAAATCGGTGACCGGCGTGCCGAAATCGGTCGCGTCATAGCGACGGATCAGGTTCGAAGCCACGCTCGCGTTGCTGAAGTCCACCACTATCTGGTTGCCAACCTGCTGCAGGTTGATCGGGATGTGCGGGTCGGACAGGTGCACGATCACCCGCCCGGAGCCGTCGGAGCCGCGACGAAAGTCGATGCTCCGAACCTGCCAGGACTGTGTATCGCCCGCGGCCTGCGTGTCCGCCGGTGCGGCCGCCGCCGCAGTGGACGAGCCGCCGTTGTCGGCTGGCGTCTGCGCGTCCGTGGCCGGACTTGCGGCGTTGGCCGTCCCCAGAGTCACGACGATCTCATTTCCCTGACGCTCGACATCGTACGGGATCAGCCTGTCGAGGCTGAGGACGAGGCGCGAGCGGCTCTTGCCCTCCGCCGCGAGGATGGAGTCGAGTCCGCCCGAGCGCACGTCGATGCGGCGCGACGGCAGTGCGAGCGTAGTGTCCGGCAGATCGATCGCGATGCGCGCGGGGTTGTCGATCGTGAAGGAGAGTGGCTGCGGCGCCGGTCCCGACAGGTGCAGGGTAAGCTGCATGCGCTCGTTGGCGAGCGGCTGCACGTCGATCGACTGCAGGACTGTGCCGTCCGCGGCGTATGCGGCGCCGGTCGGCAGCGTCGCGAACGCGGCGAGAGCCACCAGCCATGCGGCCGCGCTCAGGATCCGACACATCGGGAAAAGGGATTTCATTGTTCGAGACTCCCTACTGGCTGAGGCCCACGGCCGCCGGCCGTTTCATGTAGCCACCAAGGCCGTCGGGGACGATCTCGGTGAGGTCGATCTTGGAAGGAGAGATGCCGGTGATGTAGCCGTCGTTCTGACCCATGTAATTGCCGGCCGTGACGCGGTGAACGATGCCGTCCTTGGTCTGCACCAGTCCGTACATCGTGCCGCCGATCCGTAGCGTGCCGACCATCTTCAGCGTATCGAGAGAGAACTGCTCCAGGAACTCCCGCGGCCGCTTGGAATTCGGCCGTACGGAGTTGAATCCGCTCGCCTGACTCGGCACGAAGGGCGAGCGCAGATTCCCGTCGTCGTAGACGAAGGTCTCATAGGGCTTGACTTCCGGCAGTGGCTCGACGTGGCCGCCGGGCTGCTGCTCGGTCTGCTGGACGAACTGCTGCAGGTCGCTGTCGGCGCTCGAGCAGCCGGCCAGCCCCAGGACGGCGACGCAAAGGCAGATGCATGCCAAGACGTAGGCGCGAACGCTGCAGATGCGGGCGAGAATGTGCTGTGTCATGTAACCGACCACCCGTGTTAAGCCCGTCAGTGGCCCGGAGGATGGGCGAATTTGTTGTTCTTACCCTGCTGCGCCGCGGCCATCTCATCCTCATCGAGGTAACGATAGGTTTTGGCTGTGAGGGTGAGAGTGAGATCATCGAAGCCGCTGCCGCCGGCGGACGGCTTGATGTCGATATCGTGCAGCGTCACGATGCGCGGCAGGGCCGCGATCCCGCTCACAAACTCGCCGAACTGATGGTAGCTGCCGGTGAGCACCATCCGGATGGGCAGCTCCGCGTAGAAGTCCTGCGCCTGCTCGGCCTCGGGCTCGAAGAGCTTCTGCTGCAGGCCTGCCGAGAGCGCCGTCTGCGAGATATCGACGAGGAGGTTCGGCACCTCGGTCTTTCCCGGCAGCTGCTGCAACAGTGCACCGAAGGACCGCTGCAGGTCCTTGAGCTGCTGTTTGTAGACCGCGAGGTTGGCTGCACGCGCGTGCTTCTGCTGGAACTCCTGCCGCAGTGACTGCTCCTGATCCTCCTTCTGCTGCAGCTCCGGCCGCACGTCATTCCAGACGAAGAAGTAGATCAGGAACACCGTCAACACGAGGAAAGTCGCCGCCACGGCTGCCGCCAGCGCGGTCAGCGGCCACCGGCCCGGGTCGCGAGGGTCGAGGTCGCGCAGCTCCTCGAGAAAAGACAGGTTCATCTAGGGCTCCCCCGCTCTGGCCATGATCCGCCCGCCCGCGCGCCCGTGCGGCGGACCATCGGCGGCGGTGTCCGCACTGCCCGCAGTCTGCTCGGCGTCGAGCGTGAAGCTCGAGCCGAACGCCCCCGGCGCGGACTGGATCACCTCGAGGGTCGGGTTCTTCATCCACTGCGACGCATCGATGTTGCGCATGAACTGCGAGACCCGCGTGCTCGACTGCGCCACGCCGGCGAATTTCAGGTGATCGCCCGTTTGCGTGACGCCGGTGAGATAAACGCCGTCGGGGAGCGTCTTCACGATCTGATCCAGGAGATGCACGATCTCGGGCCGCGAGCCCTGCAGCTTCTCGATGATCTGCATGCGCGCGATGAACTGCTGCTTGGTCTGCTCCAGATTGTTGATTTCCTCGATCTGCCGATCGAGGACCTTGATCTGCTCCTTGAGCATCGCGTTGCGCGCATCCTGTGCATCGATCATGGCGTTGTAGAGTAGGTATACCCCACCCGTTGCCAGGAAGGCGCAGACGGCGGCGCCGCCCAGGGCGCCCATGAACTTGAGCTTGCGCTCTTTGCGCTGTGCGTCTCGCCAGGGAAGTAGATTTATGCGCGGCATGTCAGTCGAAGCTCCGCAATGCCAGTCCGCACGCCGTTAGCAGAGCGGTCGCATCGCGCTGCACCGCCTGCGCCTTGGCGCGCGAGGATAGCTTCATTTGCCCGAGCGGCTCGCCCTTCTCGGCGGCGATGCCGACGCGGCTCGCGATCACTTCAGCGACGCCCGGGATGTTGCCACAGCCGCCGCAGACCAGGATCTTCTCGGGCTGCTCGCGGCCGGAGCCGGAGGCGAGATAGAACTGCAGCGAGCGGCTGACCTGCTGAGTCATGTCGTCGATGAAGGGGTCCAGCACCTCCGACTGGTAGTTGCCGGGCAGGCCCCCTTCCTTCTTGGCGCGCCCGGCCTCCTCCATGGACAGTCCGTAGGTACGCATGATCTCTTCGGTGAGCTGCTGGCCTCCGAAGGAAAAATCGCGCGTATAGACCACCTTGAGATTGCGCAGCACGCTGAAGGTGGTGCTGCTCGCGCCGAAGTCCACCACGGCGATGGTCCGATCGATCCCCCCGTCAGGCATCTGGTGCGTCATCAGCTTGCAGGCGTTCTCCAGCGCGAACGCCTCGACGTCGACAATCTTCGCGCTGAGTCCGGCAGCTCTGACGGCCGCCTGGCGCTGCTCGACGTTCTCCGTGCGCGTGGCCACGAGCAGGACGTCGTTGGTGTCGGGGTCTTTCTCGGAAGGCCCCAGCACCTCGAAATCGTAGCTGACCTCATCCATCGGGAAGGGGATGTACTGGTCGGCCTGCATTTCCACTTGTGCCTCGAGGTCGTTGGCGCGCAGGGCCCGGGGCATCTGAATGACCTTCGTGATGGCAGCATCACCGCTGATCGCCACGGCCGCCTCGGTGCTCTTCGCCCCAGAGCGCTTGACGGCCCGGCGAACAGCCTCCCCGACGGCCTCCGCGTCTACGATGGCCTTCTCGTTAATGGCGTTTTGAGGCGTGGGCTCGGCCGCGTAGGCCTCGACCCGGTACTGCCCCCCCGACATGGTAAGCTCGATGAGCTTGACCGAGGACGTGGTTATGTCAAGTCCCAATAGGGGCCGGTGCTTGCGCTGAAGGAGGAACATTTTTATTTCCTTTTCAGGTACTTATGCCTGAAAACGACCGCCCCGCATGAATACCCGACGCACTATATATCAGCGCAAAGTTAAATTGAACGTGAGCGGGCTCACGGAAACGGCGGATGACGCCCAGCGGCGCCGTAGATCCCCGTGCACGGGCACGTAAAGTGCCCGGTTCCTCACGGAGAGGCCGCGCGATAGCAGAGATAATTGGAGCCTGTGCCGTACCCAAGCATTCTGGAGACGAGCCTTCGGGCGGTCACGGCCAAGCACATGCGGGAGGAACGGTCTAGAAACCGACCGGCAACCCCGCTGTCATAGGCACATGTGTCCCGTAGACCGGAGGCTTTGCGTCCCCACCTTTCGGTGAGTTTGCCCTGAAACGGGCGCTACTATGCATAGCCCCCGCGGGGAGCGCAAGCAGAGAGAGTCGTTTTCTGTGAAATGGAAACAGGTTCGGATAGCGGCCGCCGCCCTCGGCGGTGTGATGTTGGTCACACTTCTTGGGCTGTACCTGTATGCCTGCAGCTATCTTTATCTGCAGCCGTCGCTCCCGACGAGCGCGCAGATGCGCAATGTGGCGTTGAAGGTTCCCTTGCGCATTTACACTTCGACCGGCGATCTCATCGCGCAGATCGGCACGCAACAGCGCACGCCCGTCCGCTATGACCAGATTCCTCCGCTGGTACGGGAAGCCTTTCTGTCGGCGGAAGACCACCGATTCTTCCAGGAAGGCGGCTTCAGCTTCCTCGGTCTGGCGCGCTCGGCCATCGTGGACGCCATCACCGGGCACTTCGCCCAGGGCGGCAGCACGATCACCATGCAGACTGCCCGCAACGTGTTCCTGACGCTCGACAAGACCTGGCGGCGCAAGCTGCAGGAATCCTACGTCGTGTTTGAGATGGACCATGAGTTCACCAAGCAGGAGATCTTCCAGCTCTATCTCAATTACATTTTCTTCGGCCAGCGCTCCTATGGCGTTGCCGCGGCGGCGCAGACCTACTTCGGCAAGAGCCTCGATCAGCTGACGGTGCCGGAGGCCGCGATGCTGGCCGGCATTCCGCAGGCGCCATCGCTTTACAACCCCATCATCCATCCGCATCTCGCGGCTGCGCGCCGCGCCTACGTGCTGCAGAGGATGCTCGATCTAGACTACATCGACGCCGCCACCGCCCAAGCCGCCAACCACACACCCATCGAGGCCAGCGCGCACGCGCCACACGTCGATGTCAACGCACCTTATGTGGCAGAGATGGTGCGGCAGCAGATGGAACAGTGGTACGGCCCCGCGGCCGAGACGGCCGGCTATCGCGTCTATACAACTGTAGACGGACGGCTCCAGGTTCTGGCCAACCGCGCCGTACAGCTCGGGCTGATCGAGTATGACCGGCAGCAGGGCTGGCGCGGCCCGATCGGCCGCACGGTGCTCACGGCAGACGCGACGCCGACGCAGCTCGAGCAGCTGGTAGACGAGTACACGCCGATCGGCATCCTCTCGCCCGCCGTGGTGGTAAAGGTTGGGAATCACGACGCCAAGGTGTATGTCAGATCCCGCGGCTTCGCCGAGATCGACTGGGACGGACTATCCTGGGCGCGCAAGGCGCTGGGCGAGGACGCATTGGGCGCCAACCCAAAGACCGCTGCGGACGTGCTTGCAGGCGGGGACGTCGTGTACGTGGTCGCCGACAAGGAAGGCCACGCGCAGCTCGCCCAGGTGCCGCAGGCGCAGAGCGCGTTCATCGCGATGGATCCCAACGACGGGGCGATCGCCGCGCTCGTAGGCGGCTTTGATTACTTCTCCAACAAGTTCAATCGCGCGGTGCAGGCGCAGCGGCTGCCGGGCTCGGGATTCAAGCCTTTCTTCTACTCCTCGGCACTGGAGGACGGCTTCACGCCCGCAAGTACGCTCCTCAATGCGCCGGTCGTGGTCGGAGGCAACGGCCTGGAGACCACCTGGCGGCCGGAGAACGACACCCGCTCATTCAGCGGACCCGTACGCTTGCGCGTGGCGCTGGCTCATTCGCTCAACCTCGTCTCGATCCGCCTGCTGCGCGACCTCGGCCTGCCGTATGTCAGCCAGTACGTCAGCCGTTTCGGCTTCGACCCCAAGACCCTGCCCCAGAACCTGACTCTGGCCCTCGGCACACTGCCGGCAACACCGCTGCAGATGGCGACCGCCTACTCGGTATTCGCCAACGGGGGCTTCAAGGTAGACCCGTACTACGTCGACCGGGTCGAGGATGCCTCGGGCAAGGTCGTGTGGCAGGCCGCCCCGCGCCTCGCGTGCGCGCTCTGCGCCCAGCCGGCCTCGCTGAGCGACCTGAAGCCCGCACCAACCGCGGCGGCGCTGCTTGCCGAGGGTGATGCGCTTCGGGGCGGTGCGGGCCCGCTGCCGCCGAGCCGGCTCGCTCCGCAAGTGATCAGCCCGCAGAACGATTACCTGATGACCTCCATGATGAAGGATGTCATCAAATACGGCACCGCCGTCCGCGCGCTCTCACTGAATCGCGATGACATCGCCGGCAAGACCGGTACGAGCAACGACTACCGTGACGCGTGGTTCAACGGGTACACGCCGGAGCTCGAGGCCACTGTTTGGGTGGGGTATGACGACAACCGCCCGCTCGGCGCGGGAGACGAGGGCGCGCATACGGCCCTGCCCATCTGGATGCACTTCATGCGTTACGCGCTCCAGGGCGTTCCAGAGTGGCGGCGCCCCATGCCGACCGGCATCGTCACGTTACGTGTCTCTCCACAGTCGGGCGCGCTGGTGAGCGACGAAAGCCCGGAGGGCATCCCCGAGGTCTTCATGGCCAACCACCTGCCGACAGCGGCCCCGGGAGCTGGCGCGACCGCCCAGGGCACCCAGACCCAATCCGGCGCCGAATCGATATTCTGAGCACGATGGCGAAGAGATACCCGACGCCGCGCGGCGAGAATCTGCGGCGCGCCCTGGCGCAGGAAGCCGCGCGCATCATGGCCGAGCACGGCATTCGCGACTTCTTCATCGCCAAGCGCAAAGCGGCGGAGAGGCTCGGCGTCGATGACGGGGTTGCCGCGCTGCCGAAGAACATTGAGATCGAGAGCGCGCTCGCGGAATACCAGCGTCTCTTCAGCCGCGAGGCGCATGCGGAGTCGCTGCAGGCGCAGCGGCGCGCGGCGCTCACGGCCATGCAGCGGCTGCGCGAGTTCGAGCCGCGCCTCGTGGGCCCGGTGTTGAGCGGCACCGCGACGGAACACTCGCAAATACAGCTTCACCTCTTTGCCGACCGTGCCGAATCGATCGCGCTCAAGCTCATCGATCACGGCATCGCCCACGAAGTGACGGAGCGGCGCGTGCGCATGAGCCCGGAGCGGGTGCTCGCCTATCCGGGGCTGCGCTTCGAGGTCGACGATCAGGTGATCGAAGTCACGGTGTTCCCCACGGACGGGATCCGCCAGGCGCCGGTGAGCCCGGTCGACGGCCGGCCGATGCGGCGGGCGAATGCGATCGAAGTGGAGGCGTTGCTCGAGGAGTAGGGACGCCGGACCGGCGCGCGCGTCTTCCTACTTGCGCTTGGCGATCTCGACGTAGTCGCGACACGTTGGCCCCGTATAGAGCTGCCGCGGGCGGCCGATGCGCATCGCCGGGTCGGCGATCATCTCCTGCCAGTGGGCGACCCAGCCCACCGTGCGCGCAATGGCGAACATCACGGTGAACATCGAGCGCGGGATGCCGATGGCGCTGTAGATCATGCCGGAATAGAAATCGACGTTCGGGTAGAGCTTGCGCTCGACGAAGTACTCATCCTTGAGGGCGATCTCCTCGAGACGCAGTGCGAGCTCGAAGAGCGGATTGTCGGAGCGGCCGAGGCGCGCCAGCACCTTGTGACACATCTCGCGGATGATCTTGGCGCGGGGATCGAAGTTCTTGTAGACCCGATGACCGAAGCCCATGAGTCGGAAGTGGCTCGACTTGTCCTTCGCCATCGCGAGGAACTTCGGGATGTGATCCGCGGTGCCGATCTGCTCCAGCATCGCGAGCACCGCCTCGTTGGCACCGCCATGCGCGGGACCCCAGAGCGCGGAGACGCCCGCCGATATCGCAGCGTAGGGGTTGGCTCCGGTGCTGCCCGCGAGCCGCACCGTTGAGGTGCTGGCGTTCTGCTCGTGATCGGCGTGGAGGATGAAGAGCAGGTCCAGAGCTTGTGCGGCAACCGGGTCGAGGTGGTACGGCTCGCACGGCACGGCGTAGAGCATATGCAGCAGGTTGCTGCAGTAGTCGAGGTCGTTGCGCGGATAGACATACGGCTGCCCGAGGGAGTGCTTGTGGGCGGCAGCGGCGATGGTCGGGATCTTGGCGATGATGCGGTGAGCAAAGATCTCCCGCTGTCGCGGGTTATAGATGTCCATCGTGTCGTGATAGAACGCGGACATCGACGCCACCACCGCGGACACCATCGCCATCGGATGCGCGTCGTAATGGAAGCCGTGGAAGAATCGCAGCAGCGACTCGTTGATCATCGTGTGATGGCAGATGCTGCCCTGGAACTCCTCGAGTTGCTTGCGGGCGGGGAGGTTGCCATGCAGCAGCAGGTAAGCCACCTCCATGAACGAGCTCTTCTCAGCGAGCTGCTCCACGGGATAACCACGATAAAGCAGCACCCCGGCATCGCCATCGATGTAGGTGATGCGGCTCTCGCAGGAGGCGGTGACGCCGAAGCCGGGATCGTAGGTGAAGACCCCGAGGTCCTTGTTGAGCGCGGCAACGTCGACGACGGAAGGTCCGATGGTGCCCGGGCGCACCGGCAGGGGGACCTTGCGGTCGGAGGCTCGATCGACGAGCTCGAATGTCTTCTCTGTCATTCGGTGACGCTTTGCGGTTGGCCTCTGAGACCCGCCATCGCGAGCTGCCAATGCTTTGAGAAACGGGCCGTCGGCGCCAGCGGGGAAGAAGCGGAAGGTTTACACGGTCCGCGCTCCGAATCAAGACGCAATTGCGCCGCCCAGCCTACCGGCGGGTAGAATATTGATGTGCTGGAAACCCCACCGCTTGCGCTCTACGTGCATTTCCCCTGGTGCGTGCGCAAATGCCCGTACTGCGATTTCAACTCGCACACCCTGCACGGCGAGCTCGAGGAGCGCCGCTACATCGAGGCGCTCCAGGACGATCTCGCGGCGCAGGCGCCGGAAGTGACCGGGCGCGCGGTGATCAGCATCTTCCTGGGTGGCGGTACGCCGAGCTTGTTTTCACCAAGCGCCGTGGCGCGTCTCCTCGAGTCCGCGCGTCGGCTGCTGACGCTCGCGGTCGACCTCGAAGTCACACTGGAGGCGAATCCCGGAACGATCGAGCGCGGGCGGTTCGCCGAATATCGCGCGGCGGGCGTCAATCGCGTCTCGCTCGGCGCGCAGTCTTTCGACGACGGCCGACTGGCGGCGCTGGGGCGCATCCATTGCGCGCAGGAGACACGACGCGCCGCGGCGGAGCTGCATGCCGCCGGCCTGGATAATTTCAACATCGATCTGATGTATGGGCTGCCCGGCCAGGACGCCCGCGCGGCGCGGCGCGATATCGAGGAGGCCGTGGCGCTGCGCCCGAGCCATCTCTCCCATTACCAGCTCACGATCGAGGCGGGCACCGTCTTCGCGGGCTGCCCGCCCGTGCTGCCGGATGAGGATGCGGCGGACGCGATGCTGGCTGAATGTGGGGAGCTCCTCGAACAGAAGGGGTTTGCACAATACGAGGTCTCCGCCTACGCCGCGGCCCACCGGCGCTGCCGGCACAATCTCAACTACTGGTCCTTCGGCGACTATCTCGGAATCGGCGCCGGTGCTCACGGAAAGCTGAGCCTGGCGGGCGCCGGACAGGTCGTACGCACCACCCAAGTGCGTGAGCCGCGGCGTTACCTGTCGTCGGCCGGGCATGGGACGTTCACGCGCACGCCGGTTCCAGCCCATGAGCTGCCGTTCGAATTCATGTTGAACGCGCTTCGGCTGGTGGAGGGATTCGAAGTGGCGAGCTTCACGGAGCGGACGGGCTTGCCCTGGGAAGCGGTTGCGGAAAAGATGGCGGATCTCGTTGCCGAGGGCTTGATCGTCGGCTCGGGAACGTGCTACCAGGCGAGCCCCCTCGGCCTGCGATTCCTCAACGACGTTCTGTTACGTTTCGTGACGGAAATCGCGAAAAGCGCCGGTCAATCGGAATTGTCAACCGCTCTGCAGCCTGCGTCAGCGCTGACCGGACGCGCTTTATTCACAGGCGTGGGGGGTGGGGACGTAAAATGAGCAAATTAGCGGTCAAACCGACCATGTAGGTCAATGATGTGGTCGTAAGCCTTTGATAAAGCAGGACGAAAATGGCTGGTCATTTTTTAGCCATTGCAATAAATATGCAATATAGACGGCAAATTTTACCTTGGCAGGGATGTTCACTCACAGAGTTATCCACAGCTTCTGTGGATAAGGGAGGCTGGACCTGAGCCGCCGATCCAAGGGCGGCAACGCAGCGTAGCTCGGGGGAGCGGCAGTGGCCTTTCGAGACGCTTGTCGCGGCCGGGATCGACGGCTACACTCGCCGACCCTTTGAACTGAGGCCGCCCGACCCCATCTAGGGACGGACTGCAACACGACCGAGATTGCCATGAAGCCCGATATCCATCCTGCGTATAAAGAGATCACGGTCACCTGCTCCTGCGGCAACTCGTTCAAGACGAGTTCCACGCTCGGACACGACCTGCAGGTGGAAGTGTGCTCCAGCTGCCATCCGTTCTACACGGGCAAGCAGAAGATCGTCGATACTGCCGGACGCGTGGACAAGTTCCGCAAGAAGTACGGCACCGCCGGCGCGGGGAAGTAACGGCGCCTGCCGGGTGAGGGCCTCCGGGCCCTTTACTCCGCCTTCTGCACCCGCTCGCGCGGAGCGATCCTAAGTAATTGAATATAAAGAGATATGGCTATCGGCTGCCCTCGATAGATAGCTACATATCCAGCTACAGGTGCAAGAGCGCCGGCAGCGGACATCTCGATCGTCATGCGCTCCAGTCAAGGCGCTGAGCAAAAGTACTCAGTGTCCTGAGTAAACCGTAGCCCGACGCTCGGCCATCGAACTCGGAAGGCTGATCGCCGAGATGCAGCGCTTTGCGCGCGGCGAGGCCTTTGACGAGCAAGCCATGCCCGACATCGACTCGGAAACGGTCACCTTCCGATCCGGGAGATTGCCGACTCGCGCGATCACCTGAGAGGGCGCTATCGGAAGGATCACCTGAACCTGGAAACGCTTCGCTACATTTCCCGCCTCAGCTGGATGCCGGATGGGCCCCGCCTGGCAGTGAATTTTCTGGCAGAACGTGGCATCGCGCTGGTAATCGAGCCACATCTATCCCCTACGCGGCTCGACGGCGCCGCGATAATCGGTCGCAATGGCGCCCCGGTTATTGGGCTCACCGTGCGTGAAGACCGCCTGGACAACTTCTGGTTCATTCTGCTGCACGAGCTTGTACACGCATGGAAGCATCTGGACCCCGAAAAGCATCGGGCCATTGCTGACGAGAACATCGAGAAGCCGGCCGCAGATACCGAAGACATCGAGCGGGAGGCAAACGAGATCGCAGCAGAGATTCTTATCGATAAGGCAACGTGGCGACGCAGGAACGTGCATCTGAGCTCGTCGGCTCGAGCTATTCATGATTTCGCCACTCGGATGCAGGTGAATCCGGCCGTTGTTGCAGGCCGAATCCGCTACGAGCGGCGCAACTACTCTTTGTTCTCCAAGTTGGTGGGGTATCGCACGGTTAGGGCGATGTTCCCCGAAGTGAAGTGGTCTTAAAACCATGGGTATGGGGGGTAAGAAGAAACTGACGAAGGCATCTACTGCCCTGGCGCGCAGCACGGTCGGCAGTGCCTTCGCGCGGGCGCACGCACGCGAGCGGAGCCTCGTTCCCCGTTGCGCCTGCGCGGTCGGAGCTGCCGATCCGCTATGCGGAGATGCTCGGCGAGATCAAGCTGCGCATTCAGCAGGAACGCCTTCATCGTGCTCACCGCGAACGCGGCGATGGTCATGCTCCATTGGGACATCGGCCGGATGATCCTCGATCGACAGGGACGCGCGGGCTGGGGAGCCAACGTGATCGATCAACTGGCTGCGGACTTGCGCAACGCATTCCCCCGACATGAAAGGGCTTCTCGCCGCGCAATCTCAGGTACATGCGGGCGTTCGTCGCCGCGTGGCCGGAGCGGCCAATTGTGCAAGAGGCTCTTGCACGAATTCCCTGGTATCACCACATCGCGCTGCTGGAGAAGCTCGACGACCCCGTCGCTCAGCGCTGGTACGCCCGGCGCCCTGACCACTGACCAGGCGTGCGGGCTCGTCGATGTATCGCTCGCTACGGCATACGGGAAGCAGACTCTCGTGACGGGGTCACGAGAATTGACCGCCGAGTTCGGAGCCGGATTCAGCTATCCCTCCCTCACGCGCATGATTCGTTTCGCGGAGTGGATGACCAACGAGCGAATTCTTGCGACGCCATCGCAAGAATTGAGCGGCTCCTGGTCTTCGGCCGTCGCTGACGAGCCGGGGCATTGAAGTCCGACGGCACCGATGGCTTCGCGGTACGCCGCGCAGTCCTATAGTCATTGAGTAAAAGGACTCAGTGTCGCGAGCAAAACGCAGGCGCAATTCCGACGCTCCCAGGCGCAGGCCCCCGGCGTGGGCCGATTTGTCCAATTTGTCTACTTCGTACATAATAGACGCAAGGAGGTCGCCATGCGCCACATATCAGCCACCGATGCAAAGCAGCGGCTTGCCGCCCTGCTCGATGCCGCCCAGCGGGAGCCGATCGTCATTCGCCGGCAGAATCGGGATATCGCCGTGGTGCTGTCGCCCGCGGAGTACGACAGGCTTCGAGGGCTCAACGTTGCGGAGTTTCAGGAGTTTTGCGACCGGGTCGGTCGCAAGGCCGTGGAGCGGGGGTTGACGGAGAAGAAGCTCTCCGCACTACTCACCGACGATGATGCCCCGCGAGCCCGACCGGATCGTCGCTGATACGAATTGCCTCGTCAGCGGGCTCCTGCTTCCGGAGTCAGTGCCGGCCAAGGTGGTGCGCAAGGCCGTAGACGAAGGCCAGCTCTTGATCTCGGACGCGACGCTCGACGAGCTCGCGGACGTGTTGTCGCGCGCGAAATTCGATCGCTATGTCAGCCTGGAGGACAGACAGGAGTTCATCCGAGTCCTCGGTCGCGTCGTCGAGCGGGTGGCCATCACCTCACCTGTCAAGGCCTGCCGTGATCCGAAGGACGACAAGTTTCTCGAGGTGGCCGTCAGTGGCGATGCCGATATCATCGTGACGGGGGACGACGACCTGCTGGAGCTCCATCCGTTCCGGGGGATCGAGATCATCACCCCCAGGGAGTACCTCAAACGGTGATCTTCGGAGCGCAGCGACCCAGCGGCTGC
>JANWJS010000045.1 GCA_025451845.1 Steroidobacteraceae bacterium | reverse complement strand
TGTCCTCCCCGCTAGCGGCTCGCCAACGTCTCCGCCAGCACTTCGATCCAGTGCCGGACGGGACGGTCGGTACCGGAAGCGAGGTGCAGCAGACAGCCGATGTTGGCGGTCGCGATGACATCGGGCGTGCCGGCCTCGAGCGCGGCGAGCTTGTTCGCTTTGAGGCGGCGGGAGATTGCGGGCTGCAGCAGGGAATAGCTGCCGGCGGAGCCACAGCAGAGATGGCCGTCGGCGACTGGGGTGAGAGTGCACCCGGCCCGCTGCAGCAGCGGCTCGATGAGGCCGCGGATCTTCAAGCCGTGCTGCAGGGTGCAGGGCGAATGGAACGCCACCCGCGCCCGTGCCTCACCGGCCGGGATCCGCTCCATCCGCGCGCGCAGTGGGCCAGGCTGCGCGAGCTCCCGTGCGACGACCTCACTGATATCGCGTGACAGTTCCGAAATTTGAGCTGCTTTGCGAGCGTACTGCGGATCGTCGCGCAGCAGGGTGCCGTAGTCGCGGAGCATCGCGCCACATGCACTCGCTGTGACCACGACCGCCTCCGCACCGCGCTCGATCTGAGGCCACCATGCATCGATATTGCGCCGCAGCTGGGCGCGCGTCGCGTCCTGCTCCGCCAGGTGGTATGCAAGGGCGCCGCAACAGCCGTCCTCACTCTCGATCAGCGAAATACCCAGCTGATCCAATACCCGGGCCGCCGCAGCGTTGATATCCGGTGCCGTTGCGGACTGCACGCACCCCTTGAATACCAACATGCGTCGCTGATGGCGCGGCGCCGGCCACGGGCCCTGCGGGCGCACGGCCGGCACGGCCCGCCGCAGCCCTGCCGGCATCAAACTTCGCAGCGCCCTGCCGAGCCCCAACAGCGCAGCGAACCGCTTCCGATGCGGAACGATGGTCAGCAATGCACGCCTGAAGAATCGCTCACGCCAGGTCCGCGGCACCACCCGCTCGATATGATGCCGGCCAATATCCAGCAGGCGTCCGTAACGAACACCCGACGGACACGTCGTCTCGCACGCCCGGCAGGTCAGACAGCGATCGAGGTGCAGCTGGGTGGAGCGGGACGGCTCGGCGCCTTCCAGCATCTCTTTGATGAGATAGATCCGGCCGCGAGGGCCATCGAGCTCATCGCCCAATAGCTGATAGGTGGGGCAGGTCGCCGTGCAGAACCCGCAGTGCACGCATTTGCGCAGGATACCGTCGGCCTCCCGGCCATCGGAAGTCGCGAGGAAAGCAGCGCTCAATCGTGTTTGCATGGCTACAAAGCGGGATAGATGCGGCCGCGGTTGAGAATCCCCTGTGGGTCAAATACGGCCTTCAGACGCTTGTGGAGCAGGAGCATCGCGGGAAGCAAAGGCTGGAAGGTACCTTCAGGCGGGTTCACGCGCGCGCGATAGAGCGTGGCATGGCCGCCGAATCGCGCAGCGAGCTCGCGCAGGGTGCCGCTGTCCTGTGGACCCGGCAGCCAGCGCAACGACCCTCCCCACTCGATCATTGCCGGTCCTGGAATCGGCAACTCAGGCGAGTGGGACGGTAGCGAGACCCGCCAGAGCTCCTGCGCGGCCGCGAAGAAAGGCAGACGCTGCTCGCGGATACTGTCCCAAAATTGCTCGGCGTCGCTGATGACCTCGCCGCCCAGAACTTCGCGCCCTACACGCACCGCTGCGTCTGCGCCGGACAAGCGCACATACAAGGCGCCGTCATGCCATGCAGTCGCGGAAAGCGGCAACGCTCGAGTTGCCCAGCGCGCCATCGATTCGAGCGCCCGCTCCTGATCCATCTCGAACCGTAGGGTACATTCCGCACGCGGCCGCGGCACGGTCTTTACCGTGATCTCGGTGAGCAGTCCCAGCGTACCGAGGCTTCCGGCCATGAGCCGCGAGACATCGAAGCCCGCGACGTTCTTGATGACCTTGCCGCCGAAGCGCAGCAGCTGCCCTCGCCCATCGAGCATCTCGACGCCCAACACGAAGTCGCGCACCGCGCCGCAGTAGGCGCGGCGCGGCCCGGACAACCCGCTGGCCACGGCGCCGCCGATCGTTGCCCGCCCCTCGAATCGCGGCGGCTCGAACCCCAGCATCTGATCGTGCGCCGACAGCTCGCGCTCCAGCACGGCGAGAGGCGTGCCGGCGCGCGCCGAGATCACGAGCTCCGTGGGCTCACAATGTGTGATGCCCGACAGCGCGCTCACGTCCAACAGCTCACCCGCGAGCGCTCTGCCGTAGAAGTCCTTGCTGCCGCCGCCACGAATGCGCAGCGGCTGCGTCGCGGCGGCGGCGGCGCGAATCCGCTCCTGTAGAGACTGCAGCTCCGACATCAGTCAGCCATCAGAAGCGCGGCAGCTCCGGATGCGGGACATTGCCGCCCCGCACGTGCAGCCGCCCGAATTCCGCGCAGCGGTGCAGTGTCGGTACCGCCTTGCCCGGATTGAGCAGCCCGTGAGGATCGAAGGCGCTCTTGACGGCGTGGAAGGCTTCGAGCTCGGCGCTGCCGAATTGAACGCACATGTGGTTGATCTTCTCCAGTCCGACACCGTGCTCCCCGGTGATGCTGCCGCCTTCACGCACGCAGAGCTCGAGGATCTCACCGCCGAAGGCCTCCGCCCTGGCGACCTCGTCCGCAATGCTGCTATCGAAGAGGATGAGCGGGTGCAGGTTGCCGTCGCCGGCGTGAAAGACGTTGCTGCAACGCAGGCCGTACTTGCCCTCCATCTCCCGGATCGCCTGCAGCACGGACGCGAGGCGCTGCCGGGGGATGGAGCCATCCATGCAGTAGTAGTCCGGCGAGATCGCGCCCATTGCCGGGAACGCCGCCTTGCGTCCCGCCCAGAAACGCAGCCGCTGCGCCTCGTCGCGGGAGACGCGGCACTCCCTGGCGCCGGCGCGGCTCAACACGGCTTCGACGCGCAGGATTTCCTCTTCAACCTCATGCGCGGTCCCATCGCACTCGCAGAGCAGGACCGCCTCGGCGTCGAGCGGATAACCGGCATGCACGAAGGGCTCGACGGCCGCGATCGTGGACCGGTCCATCATCTCGAGGCCAGCAGGGACGATACCGGCGGCAATCACGTCGGCTACTGCCTGCCCCGCCGCGGCCAGACTGTCGAAAACGGCAAGAACCACCCGCGCACATTGGGGTCGCGGGATCAGGCGCACGGTCACCTCGCTGACCACCGCGAGCAGGCCCTCGGAGCCGGTGAGGAGCGCGAGCAGGTCATATCCCGGGGCATCGAGCGCATGCGAGCCGATCTCGAGCACCTCGCCCTCGATGCTGACCACCCGCAGCGCCAACAGGTTGTGCACCGTCAAGCCATATTTCAGGCAATGTACGCCGCCCGAATTCTCAGCGACGTTGCCGCCGATCGTGCAGGCGATCTGGCTGGAGGGGTCGGGTGCGTAGTAGAGGCCGTGCGGGGCTGCAGCCTCCGAGATGGCCAGATTGCGCACGCCCGGCTGGACACGCGCGGTCCGCGCGAGCGGGTCGATGCTGATGATGCGATTCAACCGGGCGAGGGACATCACGACGGCATCTGGTCTCGGCGTCGCGCCGCCCGAGAGGCCCGTGCCGGCGCCACGCGCGATGACCGGGACCCGAGCCTGCGCGCAGGCCCTCAGCACCGCGGCCACCTCCGCCTCGTCGGCCGGGAGCGCTACCGCGAGCGGCAGCTGGCGATAGAGGGTCAGCGCGTCACACTCGTAGGGCTTGAGCTCCTCGGTACTCGCGAGCAGCGCGCCCGCAGATAACACGCAGCGCAGGCGATCGATCACATCGTTCACGAAGGCCATCATACACACCTGGCTCGAACGGGGCCGTCGGCGCCGGAACGCGCGAGCCTCTCGTGACATCCATTGGTCAAACCCAGTACACACGGGAGAATTGACCATGAAAAGAGCCGTCTATTTACTCGGAGCCGTGCTTGCATCCGGCCTCGCCCTGGCTTGGGCACAGGGGAGCTCGCCCACGGATCCCCAGATTGCAGCCGTCGTCGTCACCGCCAATCAGGTGGATATCGACGCCGGCAAGCTGGCGGAGCACAAGGCGCACGCCGCTGAGGTGAAAACCTTCGCCAAGCGCATGGTCACCGACCATACCGGTGTCAATAAGGCCGCGGTCGCCCTCGCCACGAAGCTGCACCTCACGCCTGAAAGCAACCCGACGAGCGAGAGCCTGAAGCAGGGCGGCGAGCAGAATCTCGCGACACTGCGCGGCCTGAAGGGCAAGGCCTTCGACAAGGCCTATATCGACCACGAAGTGGCCTACCATCAGGCCGTGCTCGATGCGATGGACAAGGTGTTGATTCCGAGCGCGCAGAACTCGCAGCTCAAAGCGTTGCTGGTGAAGGTGCGTCCCGCCTTCGTGGATCACCTCAACCACGCCAAGATGATTCAGAGCAGCCTTGCCTCACCGTGACCCGCTGGCATCGGCACGCGGCAACCGCGTGCCGATGCTGATTGCATCTTTGGCCCTGGCGCTCCCATTGATCGGGGCGACGCCGCTGACGGGCCGTGCAGCGCAACATTCGAGCCGGACCGGCGGGCACGCGCATACGGTCATCATCGAGAGCATGAGCTTCACCCCACGGGTGCTCGTCGTACATCGGGGTGATCGCATCACCTGGATCAACAAGGACCCGTTCCCCCACACGGTGACCTCCGCCGCCGGCAAGTTCGACTCGCACGAGATTTCACCGGACGCCTCGTGGACTTACGTGGCCCGAAAAGCAGGCGAGTATCATTACGTCTGTACCCTTCATGTCACCATGAAGGGCGTCCTCGAGGTTCGCTGACGGAGCCGCATTAGCGATGACAGGCGCCGAGCTCACACACCCCCGTGCTGACGCCACAGACGACGCGGCAGTCGTCCATCGGGTTCTGGCCGGCGATAGCATGGCCTTTGCGCTCCTGATGCGGCGCTTCAACGGCAGGCTTTACCGGCTGGCGCGCGCCATCGTAGGTGACGGTGCCGAGGCGGAGGACGCTCTGCAGGACGCCTATTTCAACGCATACCGCTGCTTGCGCCAGTTCCGCGGTGATTCTTCGCTCGCGACCTGGCTCTCGCGTCTGGTCGTCAACGAGTGTCTGGGGAGGATGCGCCGCAGCGCGCGCAGACAGAACGTGATTCCGATGACACCCTCGCCTGCCGACGGCGAAATCGAAGCAGTCCCGTCCGATGAGGTCGGCTCGCCGGAGGCAGCAGCCGATCGCGCACAGATGAGAGCCATCCTCGAGCGCCGGATCGACGCCCTGCCGGAAAGCTTCCGCGCGGTCTTCGTGCTGCGCTCCGTGGAAGAGCTGAGCGTCGAGGAGACCGCTGAGTGTCTGGCCATTCCCGCGGAAACCGTCCGCAGCCGCCACTTCCGCGCCAAGAGCCTGCTGCGCGAGGCCCTGGCGCGGGAAGTTGACATCGCAGAGCGGAATGTGTGGGAGTTCGCGGGTGAGCGCTGCGACCGGATCGTCGCGCGGGTCCTCTCCCGAATCGCAGCAAGCGGCCGGTGAGCTGGCGGAGAGGGTGGGATTCGAACCCACGAACACCCGTTGAGATGTTACTGGAATTCCAGTCCAGCGCCTTCGACCGCTCGGCCACCTCTCCGCATTGAATCGCGCCGCACGGGCCGTCCCTCGCCGCGCTGGCGCATGATACTACGCGCCGGGATCGCGGGTCCGATGAGGCGCTGCGCGCTCAGGCCCCCGGTCGCGCGTTCGGCTGCGGCACGTTGAAGTCCGGCGGCGCATCCAAACAGGGATCATTCGGCCCGCGCGGCGGCGGCGCTTCGTCGAGCTTCGGGACGTCGAGCGCATGGCTGGTATCGGGTGCCGCGAGGCCCTGCGGAATGCTGAGCGGCGGGATGCTGCTCGCCCGCATGTAGGGTTGCGGCTTGTTGCAGGTGTCGCTGTGCGCGATGTGGTGAATGGTTTTGCAGCCGCCCAGCGCTAGCAGCACGGCGGCGGAAAGAGCCCAAGCGGCTCTGGACATCATTTCAGGACCCCTCTTCAAATCTACTGGAGCGCGGCCGCTTGCCGCAGCGCTGCGAGCACCGCGGGGCGGTAGGCCGCGGACAACTCCGTCAGCGGCAGCCGGATGCCGCGCTCGATCCTGCCGGCCTGTGCCAGCGCCCACTTGACTGGTATCGGATTCGCCTCGAGAAAAAGATCCCGATGCAGCGCCGCGAGCGGCGCATCCAGGCGCGCCGCCGATTCACCATCGCCGCGTATTGCCGCGGCCACCATGGCCCCCATGGCGCCCGGTGCCACGTTGGCGGTCACCGAGATCACCCCGCGCGCGCCAGCGAGAAGCGCTTCCCGCGCCGTCGCATCATCACCGCTCAGGACCACGAAGCCCTGCCGGCAGGCCGCGAGTAGCTCCCGGACCCGCTCAGGCCCCGGCACGGCCTCTTTGACCGCGCTGATTCGTCCGAGTTGCGACAGCCGTCCGACAGTGGCCGGAAGCATGTCCACGGCCGTGCGGGCGGGGACGTTGTAGAGGATCACGGGCTTGGAGGAGGCCTCCGCGACTGCCGCGAAGTGCCGGTACAGACCCTCCTGCGTCGGCCGGTTATACGCCGGCGTCACTACCAGAATGCCTGCGACCGGCAACTGCGAGCAACGGCGGGCACGCTCGACACAGGTCGCCGTGCTGCTCGAGCCCACGCCCACGACGATTGCGATGCGCTGCCGGGCCCGCTCGCACGCACGCTGGGTCAGGTGCGCCAGCTCCTCATCTGTCACCGTCGCGGACTCGCCCGTGGTGCCGCCGACCACCAGGCCGGCGGTGCCGCTCTCGATGTGCCAGTCGATGAGGCGATCCCAGGCGGTATGGTCAATGGCGCCATCGCCCCGCATGGGCGTGACCATCGCTACGAGACTGCCTGAGAGCATCGAACCCCTGGGGTGGTGCCGGTATGCCGCGGGTAAGCCGCCAAGTATACGGGGCAATAAGCCTGAGACGAAGCATTCCCCAGGGAGTTTCCCGTGCGGTGGAGAGATCCTCAGGCAACCGTCGCCAGCGAACCGCTCACCCGGTACACTCCCCGCAGCACCTTGGAACGCACCGAGCCTATTGACCCGATGAAGCAGCACCTAGCCGTTTCGGCGATCGGCAGCGACCGCACCGGCATGGTCCACGAACTGACCCGGGTGATCGGCGAGTGTGGCGGCAATATCACCGAAAGCCGCATGGCCGCGCTCGGCACCGAGTTCGCCATGCTGCTGCTGGTCTCGGGCAACTGGCACGCCCTGGCCAAGCTCGAAACCGAGCTGAAGCGCCTCGCCGAGACGACCAGTCTCAGCGTGCACCTCAAGCGCACCGAGCCCCGCACGTCCCGCACGGACATGCTGCCGTACTCGATCGACGTCGTGTGCCTCGACCAGACCGGTATCGTCTCCGGTTTATCGGGCTTTTTTGCGACCCGCAGCATCGACATCGCGGAGGTCTCGACGCGCAGCTATCCCGCCGCCCACACGGGCGCGCCCATGTTTTCCGTGCAGATGATCGTGAACGTGCCGGGCCGCATCCAGGTGGCGCATCTGCGCGAGGAATTCATGGAATTTTGCGATTCCCTCAATCTCGATGCCATCCTGGAACCGGTGAAATCCTGACCGATGCCCAAAGTCGAGCCCGGGGCTAAAGTGCCCCAATTCTCCCTGCCAGCGACCGGCGGGGACAGCTGGCGCCTCAAGGACGCGGCGGGTCGCGCCCTCGTGATCTATTTCTACCCGAAGGACATGACTTCGGGATGCACGCGTGAGTCGCAGGACTTCCGCGATCTGCACGCCGCCTTCCGCAAGGCCGGCGCGCAGATCGTCGGCATCTCCCGCGACAGCATCTCTAGCCACGAGAAATTCAAGGCGAAGGAGGCGCTACCCTTCACCCTGCTATCGGACGAGAAGGAAGAGGTCTGCAAACTCTTCGATGTCATCCGGGAGAAAAGTCTGTACGGCAGGAAATATCTCGGCATCGAGCGCAGCACGTTCCTGATCGACCCCAAAGGGGTCCTGCGGCAGCAGTGGCGCAAGGTGAAGGTTCCGGGACACGCGGAGGAAGTGCTTGAAGCAGCGAAGTCTCTCTGATTCAGGGCCGGCGGGCGGGCACTCACGAGCCCCCGCGTCTGAATCCGCGCCCGCGGAACGCACAGAGTCGCGGCCCAGGCCGCGTGACGGCAGCCGCCTCTTCGTGCTCGACACCAACGTGTTGATGCACGATCCGACCGCCATCTTCCGCTTCGAGGAGCACGACGTTTATCTCCCCATGGTCGTGCTCGAAGAGCTCGACGCGCACAAGAAGGGGCTCTCGGAAGCCTCGCGCAACGTGCGTCAGGTCAGCCGTTTCCTCGACGACATGATGCGCGATGCCACCAAGGAACAGATCGATCGGGGGCTCGAGCTGCCGAGCGGCTACTCCGGTAACCACGGCAAGAAACCCTCCTCCGGCCGGCTCTACTTCCAGACACGGCAGCTGTCGAGCGCTCTGCCGCAAAGCCTTCCGGGCCAGGGCAATGACAACGCCATCCTGGCGCAGACGCTCGCTCTGCAGAACGAGCGCGCCGATGCGCGTGTGATCCTGGTTTCCAAGGACATCAATCTGCGCATCAAGGCCGCGGTGCTGGGAGTGCACGCGGAGGATTACTACAGCGACAAGACTCTGGAAGACTCGGACGTCCTTTACAGCGGCATCACCGCGCTCCCCGCCGATTTCTGGGAGCAGCACGGCCAGGGCATGCGCTCCTGGAAGGAAGGCGAGCGCACGTACTACGAGATCACCGGTCCCGCGGTACGCGAGTGGCAGCCCAACCAGGGCCTCTACGAGGACAGTCCCGAAGGCATCGAGGGCATCGTTCGGCAGCTGAGCGGCGACACCGCCGTGATCGAGCTCATGCGCGATCACCGCAACGAGCGCCACAACGTCTGGGGCATCACGGCGCGCAATCGCGAGCAGAATTTCGCATTGAATCTCCTCATGGATCCGGAGATCGATTTCGTGACCGTGCTGGGACCCGCCGGTACCGGCAAGACCCTGCTGGCGCTCGCCGCGGGACTGATGCAGACCCTCGAGAGCAACCGCTTCGCCGAGATCATCATGACCCGGGTCACCATCCCGCTCGGGGAGGACATCGGGTTCTTGCCGGGGACGGAGGAGGAAAAGATGGAGCCCTGGATGGGCGCGCTCATGGACAATCTCGAGGTATTGACCGGTGGCCAGGAAGGAGGCAACTGGGGCCGGGCGGCAACCCACGATCTGCTGCGCAACCGCATCAAGATCCGCTCGCTCAACTTCATGCGCGGGCGCACGTTCCTCAACCGCTTCCTGATCCTCGATGAGGCGCAGAACCTCACGCCGAAGCAGATGAAAGCGCTGATTACCCGCGCCGGGCCCGGGACCAAGCTGGCCTGCCTGGGCAATGTCGCCCAGATCGATACCCCGTACCTCACGGAAACGACCTCCGGCCTCACCTATACGGTGAACCGTTTCCGCGGGTGGCCCCATTCCGCGCACGTGACTCTGGTCCGCGGCGAGCGCTCGCGGCTGGCGGACTTCGCCTCCGATATCCTGTAAGCTGGTTGGCGGTAACCGGCGGCCTGCGTCCGGATTTGTAAGTTTCTGTTAATGCAGGGAAACTGGCCCCTCCGGCCGCGGTCGAACACAAGATGCGCGCGTTCGTCCTGATCGTTCTTGCCGTGTTCCTGAACGCCACGACGGTGGCGGTCGCGGCTCAGCCTGGCAATCCGCTGCCTTACCTGCCCGCCGACCCCCTCACCACCGATCTCCCGTCGGCCATCAATTCAGAGCTGCCGAACCTCAGCGGTCCCGCGGCCGGCATACTCAGCAAGCAGGAGCAATACGAGGTCGGCTACTCCGTCATGATGCAGATGCGCGAGCAGCATGTGCTTCTGAACGATCCGGAGACCTCCGAATACATCCAGGGGATCGGACAGCGCCTGGCCTCCCAGAGCGCGGACGGCGGCGGCTACTTTCACTACGTGGTTCCTGTCACCGACGAGATCAATTCCTTCGCGGTCACCGGGGGATGGGTTTTCATCTTCACCGCGCTCATTACGGATACCCGAACGGAGTCCGAGCTTGCCGGCGTGATGGCGCACGAGACCGCGCACATCACCCAGAATCACTTACTGCGCGGAATCCAGAATGAGCAGCGGGCCTCGATGACGGCGCTTGCCGGAATGCTGGCCGCCATTCTCCTCGGGGCACTCGGCGGCGGCGGCGGCGATGCCATCGAGGGCGGCATCATCGCCTCCCAAGGACTGGCGGCGCAGCAGCAGATCGACTTCAGCCGCAGTGAGGAAGAGGAAGCCGACCGTGTCGGCATTCAGTATTTGGCGGCTGCGGGATTCGATCCCGAAGCCCTGGCCGATTACTTCGAACGGACGATGCGAGAGCGGAGCTTGCAGGACAGCTGGGTGCCCGGGATTCTCATCAACCACCCCGCAGACTCGGACCGCATTGCCGAAGCCCGCTCGCGAGCGGCGCAGTTCCCGCCGGTTCCCGACACCAGCTCGCCGGATTACTACCTGATCCGGGAGCGCGTGCGCGTCCTCACCGCGCCGGGGGACGAGGACATTCAGAAAATCTATGCGCGAAGAATCGCAGACGGTGACCGCAGCCTCGGCACGATGTACGGCAATGCGGTGGCGCTGATCCAGGACAACAGGGCATCGCAGGCCATACCCATCCTGAAGAAGCTGATCACGGAACACGGCGATCTGCACGATCTGTATGCCACACTCGGCCAGGCGCAGGCGAAGGCGGGCGCCATGAAGGACGCGCTCGCGACGTTCCGGCTGGCGATGCAGCTATTCCCACGCAACGTTCCGGTGACGATGCGTTACGCGCAGACACTGATGGCGGACCACAAGGACGCACAGGCACACGATGTCCTGCTGGACCTGTTCAACAACGTTGAGCCGACACCGGATCAGATCGAGCTCACTGCACGTGCGGCGGGTGCGGCGGGCAACTTGGGTGACGCCTATTTCTACATGGGCGAATACCAGATCGCCGACGGCAATCTGCCTCTCGCCGCCCGGCAGTACCAACTCGCGCTCCGCACCCCGCATCTCACCGGCGTGCAGCGCGAACGGATCGCCGCGCGCCTGAAGGAGGTCCGCGACTACCTCGCGAGCGCGCGCCAGCAGCAACGTCAAAGCGAATAGTGAGCGAACCCTTGCGCACCGCCAGGCTTGCGGGCCGTCGCTGATCTCCGACACCACCCCCCCCAACCCGTCCTCTCGTACCTGCGCGGCTGGTACAATGTCGGTTGGGATACTGCACGGACCTGTCATGCCAAGAAGAATTCGCCCGGCGACGCTTAGCCTCACCACGATTGTCCTCTGCAAAAACTCGCCTCCGCCCGTTTTTGGACGCGCGTTAAAAGGCGCGACTTTTGCCGCGCTATCCCTGCTCGCACTCACCGTCCTCGGCTGCGCCACCGTGCCGCCGTCGGAGCGGACTCCACGCGACCCCTGGCAGCGGATGAACCGAGGCGTCTACAAGTTCAACGACGCCTTCGACCGCGCCATTGCCACGCCTATCGCCAGAACCTACGTGCGGGTATTCCCGCAGGCGGTGCGCACCGGAGTCACGAACTTCTTCCACAACGTGACCTATCCCGACGTGATCGTGAATGCCCTGCTGCAGGGGCAGATGGAGCCGTTTGCGCGGGACACTGGACGGTTCGTGGTCAATACCACCGTGGGGATCGGCGGCATCTTCGATCCGGCATCGCACATGGGGCTGTCCTACGAGGCCAGAGACTTCGGGCAGACCTTCGGCAAGTGGGGCATGCCGTCCGGGCCTTTCGTGCTGTTGCCCCTCCTGGGGCCCTCTGATGTCAGAGATGGCCTGGGACGTATCCCGGATGCGTACGCGGAGCCATGGGCTTACATCAAAAACCCATACTGGGACTACGGCACATTGCTCTTCTATTCGGTAGCGGAGCGCGCGGACCTTCTGCCGCTGACCGACATGGCGCGGAAGACTTACGACCCGTACGCGTTCGAGCGCAATGCCTACCTGCAGCACCGCGACTTCATGGTCCAGGGTCCGCAGGACCAGAATGGCGCGGAAGAGGAACTGAAGCAGCTGCAGCAGCAGTAACCTCGGCGCTCAGACTCCCTTCTGCAGCATCTCCTCGACGCCACTGATGCGCGCGACGGCGAGGAGCCCAGGTGGCAGGTTGGCAAAGCACAGCGGCCGCCCCGCCCTTTTCATGATGGACATCCAGTCGAGCAGAATGGCGAGGCCTGCACTGTCGGAATGGCTGATGCCGCTGCAGTCGATCTCGAGGTCGCGCGCACTCGCGGTGCGCAGCGCCTGCAGGCCCTCGCTGCGGGCCCGTTTGGCGTTGCCGAAGTTCAAGGCGCCACGTGCGGCAAACCGCCCTGGCGAAGTGGCTACGATCTCGAAGGTCGCGGGCGCGCCAGTCCTGCCCGCGACGCCGAGTGCCGCTCCGGTCACGAGCCCCTACCGCTCGTCCTGGCGATGTTCGCCGGCTTCTCGCCGCTCTCCAGGCGGTTGATCACCGAGTCGATGCCCTGCTGAGCAATCTGCGAGCCGAAATCCTCGCGATAGCTCTTCACATAGCTCACGCCGTCAATGACGACGTCCCAGGCCTTCCAGCCCTCGGGAGTCATGTGCATGTAGTAGTTGACCGAGATGGGCGGTCCGCTCGTGCGCGCCATCTGCGTGCGGACGGTGGCGTTCTGCGTACCAGCGCTGACGTGGGTCGGATAGACCTTGAGCGTATTCGATGTGAACTGGACGATGGCGGCGCCGTAGTTGTTGAGCATCGAGTGATAGAACGCGTTGACGAAGCGATCGCGCTGCTGCGGGGTGGCGCTACGCCAGTATCGTCCGAGCACTAGCTGCGCCGCGAACTGGGTATCGACGTGCGGCAGGATGTACTGATCGACCAAGGCCTCGACCTTCGCAGGATTGTTGCGGTAGGCCTGTCGGTCTGCGTTCAGCGCGTTCAGGAGGCCGTTGGCAGCGGTCTCGATCACCTGCGAGGGTGACTCCTGTGCTGCGCTCTGCGCGCCAGCAGGGGCGGCGTCGGCCGGGAGCGGCGCCGCGATCAACCAGCCCGCGGCAACGAGTGCCGCGGCGGCGACATGGATGGAACGTTTCATGGATGGGGCTCCTGCGGTTTACTTCCCTGGTTGGGGGTCTTGCCGTTACTGCTGTTGCTGCCGCTGGCGAAGTTGGCGAAGAACTTGTTGATCAGGTTCTCGAGCACGATGGCGGACTGTGTCTGCAGGATCTGGCTGCCGTTCTTCAGGTACGTGCTGAGACCGCCTGGGCTGATGCCGACGTACTGTCCGCCCAGCAGGCCCTCGGTCTCGATACTCGCATAGCTATCTTCCGGAATCTGGCTGAACTGGGGATAAACGTGCAGATGCACGTCCGCCCGGTAGCTCTGATTGTCGAAACCGATACCGGTCACATCTCCGATCCGCACACCCGCCATCCTGACCGGCGCGCCGACCTTGAGGCTGCCTATGTTGTCGAATTCGGCCGTGACATCGTAACCGACGGTCTTGCCGAAGCCGAGCTTGAGCCCGCTGGAAGGCAGCTGGGTCGTGAGAAAAATGATCGCGGCCAGGCCCAGAATCACGAACAGGCCCGTTCCGACCTCGAGAGAGCGAGTAGCGCGCATGGTAGTGGCGATCCCCTTACAGAAAAGCGGCAGTCAGCACGTAATCGAAAAGCAGCGTCAGCACGGACGAGGCAACCACGGTGCGGGTCGTGGCAAGGCCGACCCCTTCCGCCGTCGGCTCGGACTGATAGCCCTCGTTGACCGCGATGAGACTGATGACAGCGCCGAAGACCAGGCTCTTGACGATGCCCTCGGTTACGTCATGGATCCCAACGGCGCTCTGTGTCTGTGACCAGAAGGTGCCGGAGTCGACGCCCAGGAGGTCGACGCCAATGAGGTGCGCGCCGAAGAGGCCGATGACGTTAAAGATTGCAGCGAGCAGCGGCATGGCGATGACACCGCCGAGGAAGCGTGGGGCGGCGACATAGCTCATCGGGTCGACCGCCATCACTTCCATGGCAGTGAGCTGATCCGTCGCCCTCATCAGTCCGATCTCGGACGTCAGCGCGGTGCCCGCGCGGCCGGCAAAGAGGAGCGCCGTCAGTACCGGGCCGAGCTGTTTCAGCAGCGCCAGTGCAGCGAGCTCGCCCAGCGCCGTCTCCGCCCCGAAGCGCGACAGCACATCCTGTCCCAGCAGGCCGAGCACCATTCCGGTGAAAAGACCCGACAGCATGATGATGATGAGCGAGCGGGCGCCGGCATTGAAGATCTGCGCGACGAGGAGCCGCGGCCGCGCGAGCGCCGGCACGCAGGCTGCCAGCAGCCGAGCCAGGAATATGCCGGTGACTCCGAACTTGCGCACCCCCCCGAGGAGCGTGCCGTGTAGAGCTCGGTTGCTCATCTTTCATCCGCTCCGAGAAGCTGGCTGGCGTAGTCGGGGGCCGGATAATGGAACTTGACCGGACCCTCGGCGCTGCCGGTCATGAACTGATGTACCGTCTCGGAGTCGCTCTTCGCAAGCTCCTGCGGCGTGCCGGCGGCCACCACGGAGCCGCCGGAGAGCAGGTAGCTCTGATCGGCGATGGTGGCGAGCTCGTGCACGTCATGGGACACGACGATGCTGGTGATGCCCAATGCCTGATTCATCTGCTTGATGAGACGCAGAATCACACCGAGTGAGATCGGGTCGAGGCCGACGAACGGCTCGTCGTAAAGCAACACCTCCGGATCCATTACGATGGCGCGTGCCAGCGCGACACGCCGTGCCATGCCGCCCGAGAGCTCGCCGGGCATCAGCTGTGCAGCCCCGCGCAGGCCTACTGCCTCGAGCTTCGTCAGCACCAACTTGCGGATGACGGATTCCGGGAGATCCGTATGCTCACGGACCGGGAAAGCGACGTTGTCGAAGACGCTGATGTCGGTGAGCAGCGCCCCGTTCTGGAAGAGCATGCCCATCCGACGGCGGGCGGCGTAGATCGCCGCGCCCGAGAGGCTACCGATATCACGGCCGAACACCGCGACCTGACCGCTGTCGGCGAAAAGCTGCCCGGTGATCAGGCGCAGCAACGTGGTCTTGCCCGTGCCGCTCGGTCCCATCACCGCCGTGATGAGACCCCGGCGCACGCGAATGTTGAGGTCGGCAAAGATCGCGCGCCCATCGATGGCGTAATGCACATCGCGCACATCGACGACCGCATCGTCCGCCGGGGCAGGCGATGCCGTTTGTGCAGGTGCAGGCCCGCTCAAGCGGCTTGGCTTTCCATCTCTGAGTTGTAGCGCCCCGCGGTCGCGAGGCCATTGAGGCGGGCGCGGCGCGCGAACTCCTTCTGACCCGCTGCGAACGTCTCGGATTTGCCACCCCATGCCTTGAGGGCGGTGTCCTGCAGCGCACGGCCGTAACTGAAGGTCAGCGACCACGGCAGCGGCCCCAAGCGGTTCATCAACGAAAGATGCAGCGTCGCCTCGGTCGACGACTGGCCACCTGACAGGAACGCGATGCCGGGCACGGCCGGCGGCACGTGGCGCTTCAGGGTCCGAACGGTCGCTTCCGCCACCGCTTCGGGCGAGGCACGATTCGATGCCTTCTTGCCGGAGATGACCATATTGGGCTTGAGCACCATGCCCTCGAGATGGATGCGATGCTCGAAGAGCTGGTTGAAGACGGCCTGCAGCGTCGCGTTGGTCACTTCCTCGCAGCGCTCGATCGAATGTCCACCGTCCATGAGCACTTCCGGCTCCACGATCGGCACGATCCCGTTTTCCTGACAAAGCGCGGCATAGCGGGCCAGCGCGTGGGCGTTGGCCTGGATGGCGAACGCGCTCGGCACACCCTCGGCGATATCGATGACCGCACGCCACTTGGCGAAGCGTGCGCCGAGTGAGTGGTATTCGACGAGCCGCTCGCGCAGGCCGTCGAGCCCCTCGGTGATGGTATCGCCGGGGAATCCGGCGAGGGGCTTCGCGCCCAGGTCGACCTTGATGCCGGGGATAATCCCGTGCTGTGTCAGGTACTGCGGGAATGTCGCGCCTTCGCGCGTCTTCTGACGGATAGTCTCATCGTAGAGGATGACGCCGCTGATGGCCTCTGCCGCGCCCGGCGCGGTGAAGAGCATCTCGCGGTAGCTGCGGCGGTGCTCTTCGGTGGAGTCCAGGCGGATGGCATCGAAGCGTTTCTTGATCGTGCCCGTGCTCTCATCCGCGGCCAGGATCCCCTTGCCCTTGACGACCATCGCCAGGGCGATGCGGGCGAGCTCATTGCGGTTCATCAGTTCTTTCCTCCAGCAATGGCGGGCGCTCGCGCACACGTCAGCCGTGCCGCCGGCGTCCGCCCCGGTAATTCGCGTCAATGGAAACGCCAAGGATACCAAATAGCGCCCGATCGCAAGGCGGCCGATGAGCCTGCGTGCGGCCCGTGAGAGTGTCACCCATCAGCCAGCGCTTGGTTCCGGGCGCAATCAGTACTAAAATAGTCCTACTTTGCAGGCCCCTCCTTATTTTCCGGGCTTATCCTTATGGTCCGTATCAGCCGACTCACAGATTACGCTACCGTGCTCCTCGCCGTGCTCGCGGAGCAGCCGGCGCGCGTGCAGACCGCAGCGGCGCTGGCGGAGCAAACCCGCGTTGCGGCTCCGACAGTGAGCAAGCTGCTGAAGCAGCTGCAGCGTGCCGGCCTGGTGGCTTCGACTTTGGGCCTGCACGGCGGCTATCAGCTCGCGCGACCGGCAACCGAGATCAGCGCCGCTGCCATTCTCGATGCCATGGAGGGCCCGGTAGCACTCACCGATTGCTCCGTCGGGGCAGGGAAGTGCGATATCGAGGAGACCTGCCGGGTCGGGCGGGTGTGGCAACGCCTGAATCTCGCCATCCGGCGCTCCTTGTATGACGTCAGCCTCGCCCAGCTTGCCGGCATCGATCCCACCCAGGTGGCGCTGCCTGCGCTCGAGCGAGATATGAAGGCGGCCGCCTCCTCCCGCGCCCCCGTGCGCTCCTGAATCGCATTATGAGTGAAACCGCAAAGCAGCTGGAAAGCCTGATCGCCCGCCGCTACAAGCACGGGTTCATCACCGACATCGAGGCCGATACGGTCCCGCCCGGGCTGGATGAGGACGTGGTGCGGCTCATCTCCCGCAAAAAGGGCGAGCCGGCCTTTCTCACCGAGTGGCGCCTCAAGGCGCTGCGCCACTGGCTCACCCAGCGTGAGCCGCACTGGTCGCAGACCTCCTATCCGCCGATCGACTATCAGGCGATCTCGTACTACTCCGCTCCGAAGTCGAAGAGTGACGGTCCAAAGAGTCTCGATGAGGTCGACCCCAAGCTCCTGGAGACCTACGAGAAGCTGGGAGTGCCGCTGCACGAGCGTGCCCGCCTCGCGGGTGTGGCGGTGGATGCGGTGTTCGACAGCGTCTCCGTCGCGACCACTTTCAAGGAGCGGCTGAACGATGCCGGCGTAGTGTTCTGCCCGTTCTCGGAAGCGGTGCAGAAGCATCCGGAGCTCATCGAGCGGTACCTCGGCAGCGTCGTGCCGCACACGGACAATTTCTTCGCGTCGTTGAACTCCGCTGTGTTCTCCGACGGCTCCTTCGTCTACGTGCCAAAGGGCGTCCGCTGCCCGATGGAGCTCTCAACCTACTTCCGCATCAATGCGGCGAAGACGGGGCAGTTCGAGCGCACGCTGATCATCGCGGACGAAGGCGCGCATGTGTCGTATCTCGAAGGTTGCACTGCACCCCAGCGCGACGAGAACCAGCTGCATGCAGCCGTAGTGGAGTTGGTGGCGTTGGATGATGCCTACATCAAGTATTCCACCGTGCAGAACTGGTATCCCGGCGATGCCGAGGGCAAAGGCGGCATCTACAACTTCGTCACCAAGCGCGGCGAATGCCGGGGCAGGAACTCCCACATCTCCTGGACGCAGGTGGAGACGGGATCGGCGATCACTTGGAAGTACCCGAGCTGCGTGTTGCGCGGCGATGGCTCGAGCGGGGAGTTCTATTCCGTCGCGACCGTCAACAACCGCCAGCAGGCGGACACCGGCACGAAGATGATCCACATCGGCCGCGACACCCGCAGCACCATCATCTCCAAGGGTATTTCCGCCGGCCGCGGGCAGAACACCTACCGCGGCCTGGTGAAGATCCTGCCGAGCGCGCAGGGAGCGCGCAATTTCACGCAGTGCGACTCCCTGTTGATGGGCGGCAAGTGCGGCGCGCACACCTTCCCTTATGTCGAGGTCAAGAATCCCTCGGCGACCGTGGAGCACGAGGCGAGCACCTCGAAGATCAGCGAGGACGAGCTCTTTTATTGCCTCTCCCGCGGCATCGCGCAGGAAGATGCCGTCAACCTCATCGTCAGCGGCTTCTGCAAGTCCGTCTTCAAGGAGCTGCCGATGGAATTTGCGGTCGAGGCACAGAGCCTCCTCGCCGTGAGCCTCGAAGGCGCCGTGGGTTAGATCTAAAGAGAGCGAGATGCTGAAGATAGAGAATCTGCACGTCAAAGTGGACGGCAAGGAGATCCTGAAAGGACTGACGCTCACGGTGCCGACCGGCGAGGTACACGCCGTCATGGGACCCAATGGCTCCGGTAAGAGTACGCTGGCCAACGTGCTCGCGGGGCGGCCGGGGTACGAGATCACCGCGGGCGCCGTGACCTTCCAGGGGCGCGACCTGCTGGCTCTCGCTCCCGAGGATCGGGCGCGCGAAGGCGTGTTCCTCGGCTTTCAGTATCCGGTGGAGATTCCGGGCGTCAACAACGTCTATCTCCTCAAGGCGGCGGTAAACGCTGCGCGCAAGCACCGCGGACTCGAGGAGGTCGATGCGTTCGAGTTCCTGGCGCTCGTGCGCGAGAAGATGCGCCTCATGCGCATGGAGGAAAGCATGCTTTCCCGCGGGGTCAACGAGGGCTTCTCCGGCGGCGAAAAGAAGCGCAACGAGGTCCTGCAGATGCTGGTCCTCGAGCCGCGGCTCGCGATCCTGGATGAGACCGACTCGGGACTCGATATCGACGCGCTGAAGGTCGTCGCCAATGGGGTCAACACCTTGCGCTCAGCGGAGCGCTCGTTGGTGCTCGTGACGCACTATCAGCGGCTGCTCGATTACATCGTCCCAGATCACGTTCACGTGCTGGTCAAGGGACGCATTGCACGGAGCGGCGACAAATCGCTGGCGCTCGAGCTCGAGCGGCGCGGCTATGACTGGGTGACCGGCGAGGCAGCATGACGAGCGCGGCACTTTCCCAGCGCGTTCTCGACGAGTACGCGGCAGTCCGGGAATCGCTGCCGGCGGGTGTCGTCAGCCCGGAGCGGCGACAGGAAGCCGTTCAGGCCCTTGCCGCGCGCGGGCTGCCTACCACGCGGGAGGAGAATTGGCGCTATACCAACCTGCGGCCGTTGGAGCGGGCACGGTTTGCGCCGGCTGTCGTTGCAGCCGCGGACGCCATGGGAGTTCCGGCCGAGACCGCAACGCCGGCTCTGCCGCTGCCATCCGGGTCCGAGCTGCCTGCCCAGTTGGAGGGCTTCGCCCGATATACGTTCGTGGACGGCGTCTTCGCGTCGGATCTGTCCTCCCCGGAGGAACAGAACGGGCTCAGCGTCCATACCCTGCGACGCAGCGCCCGGGGCGCAACTTCCGCGACGGTCTTCCAGCTGCCGCGCGCCCTCCCCGTGTTGGGCAGGCTGCCGGAGGCACGCCTGGCGTTGCTCAACGAGGCTTTCGCAACCGATACAGCCGCAATCCACGTCGGCGGGGCTGCCGGACAGCCCGCTCGAGTCGAGGTTCTTTTCATCGCGGTTGCCGGTGCAGACATCGGCACCTCCTATCCGCGTGTCCAGGTCAGCCTGGACCCTGCCAGCCGCCTGATCCTCGTCGAGCGGCACATCGGCGCCGGCGGCGGCACTCACTTCATCAATGGGCTGGTCAACGTGGATGTGGGTCGCGGGGCCCAGCTCACTCACTACCGCCTGCAGCAGGCTAGCGCCCGCGCCACTTGGCTCGACACGCTCTCGGCAGTGCTCGCCACGGATGCCCGTTATGCGCTGCTGGCCGTGAACACCGGCGGACTCTCGGCACGATCCACGACACACGTGCAAATGGCGGGACCCGGGGCGCAGCTCGTGCTTTCAGTGGCCGCGCTGGGCGACCGGCAACAGGTGCAGGACTACTTCGCGCTGGTGGAGCACGTCGCGCCGCGCGCACGCACCGAGCAGATCTTTCGCGGTATCGCCTCGGGCCGCGCCCGCGTCGCGTTCAACGGCAAGATCGCGGTCCGTGAGGCCGCCGCCGGAACCGATTCGCGCCAGTCGCTTCGTGGCCTGCTTGCAGGACCGGAGGCCGAGATCGATGTGCGCCCGCAGCTGGAGATCTACACGGATGACGTGCGCTGCAGCCACGGCGCTACCGCCGGCAAGCTGGACGACGACATGCTTTTCTACCTCCTCTCGCGGGGTCTGTCTCCCGAGGTGGCGCGGCGCCTCCTCAAGTGGGCCTTCCTGGAGGATGTGGTGTCAAAGATCGAATTGCCCGCACTCAGGCGGCAGATCGAACACGATCTCGCCGGCCAGATGGCCGATGCCGCCTCGCTGAAGGAGCTGCTCTGATGGCCGTGACGGCACCCCGCGTTGCGCCCGCACCCGCGCTCGATGTCGAGCGGGTGCGGCGTGACTTCCCCATTCTCGAGCGGTCGGTCAATGGCCGGCCGCTGGTGTACCTCGACAGCGCCGCGTCCTCGCAGCGCCCGCTCCCGGTGCTGCGCGCAGTGGAACAATACGAGACTCACACTCATGCCAACGTCCACCGTGGCGTTCATGCGCTCAGCCAGGCTGCCACGGAGGCTTACGAAGGCGCACGCGAACGGGTACGCCGTTTCATCAATGCGCACTCGACTCGCGAGATCATCTTCGTCCGCGGCACGACCGAGGGAGTGAACCTCGTAGCGCAGTCTTACGCGCGTCCGCGCTTCGGGCCAGGCGATGAGATCCTCATCTCCGGCCTGGAGCATCACGCCAACATCGTCCCCTGGCAGATGGTTCGGGATCAGACGGGTTGCACGCTGAAGGTTGCCCCCATCAACCGCCGGGGCGAGGTCGAGCTCGATAGCTTCCTGTCGATGCTCTCACCGCGCACCCGAATGGTCGCGATCGCCCACGTGTCGAACGCTCTCGGCACCATTTTGCCGGTGAAACGCATGATCGACGCTGCGCACGCCCATGGCGCCGTCGTATTGGTCGATGGCGCGCAGGCCATTCCCCACTCCACCGTCGACATGCGTACCCTCGGCTGCGACTTCTACGCGTTCTCCGGCCACAAGGTCTACGGCCCGACCGGAATCGGCGTGCTCTACGGCCGCGAAGAGCTCCTCGCCGCCATGCCACCATGGCAAGGCGGCGGCGACATGATCCTCACCGTCTCCTTCGAAAAGACGACGTACAACGAGCTGCCATGGAAGTTCGAGGCCGGCACTCCGAACATTTCCGGGGCCATCGGGCTCGCCGCCGCGATGGATTACGTCGAGAGCCTGGGTCTGGAGGCAATCGCCGCGCACGAACATCGGCTGCTCGAGCACGCCTCACGCGAGCTGGAGCGCATTCCCGGCATCGAGATCATCGGCACTGCACACCATAAGGCCGCGGTGTTGTCCTTCACCATGGAGGGCGTCCATCCGCATGACCTCGGCACAATCCTGGATGCGGAAGGCGTCGCAGTGCGCACCGGCCACCACTGCGCCATGCCGGTGATGACGTTCTTCAACATACCGGCCACGGCCCGCGCCTCGTTCGCTTGTTACAACACGGAGGCTGACGTGGCGAGCCTGGTCGCCGGCCTCGGGAAGGCGCGCGAGGTGTTTTCGTAATGGACTTGAAGGAGCTCTACCGGGACGTCATTCTCGATCACAACAGGCGCCCGCGAAACTTCGGCCGGATCGAGCCCGCCGATACCCATGCCGAGGGACACAACCCGCTCTGCGGCGATCGGCTGACCGTGTGGCTGCGCCTGAAGGACGGCCGCATCGACGACATCCGCTTCGAGGGCAAGGGATGCGCGATCTCCACCGCTTCCGCATCGCTCATGACGGAAGCCGTGAAGGGCAAGGACAAGGCAACCGTGCAGTCGCTGTACGGCCGCATCCACTCGCTCTTGACTCAGCAGGACGCGGTGCCCGATGCGTCGCTTGGGAAGCTCGCTGCGCTGTCCGGCGTGCGGGAGTTCCCCGTTCGCGTCAAGTGCGCGAGCCTCTGTTGGCACACCCTGAATGCCGCACTGGAGCGAGGCGCGGCCACTGTCTCCACGGAGTGAGACATGCGTAGTCACGAGAACGAGCCCTTCGTGGTCAACCGCGAAGTCAAGGGCGTGATGGTCCCCGCCGGCGTCGAAGTCACCCTCAATCCCGGCCAGTCGGGCTATATCACGCAGGCCCTCGGCGGCAGCTTCACCGTCTACATGGAAGGTAACCTCTTCCGGATCTCCGGCGAGGATGCCGATGCCATCGGCAAGGAGCCGGTGAAGCCCCCGCAGCTGCCCCCCAACGCAACCGAAGACGACGTGCGTGAGTTAGCGTGGGCCCAGATGCGCACCTGCTACGACCCGGAGATCCCGATCAACATCGTGGACCTCGGCTTGGTCTACGACTGCAGCGTGCAACCCAACGAAGACGGCACGCGCATGGTCGAAATACGCCTCACCCTGACTGCGCCCGGCTGCGGCATGGGCGAAATCCTGGTCGACGACGTCAAGGACAAGATCGAGCGCATTCCCACTGTCCGTGAAGCGCGCGTCGAGCTCACCTTCGACCCGCCTTGGAACCAGAGCATGATGTCGGAGGAAGCGCGGCTGCAGACAGGGATGTATTACTGACGTGTCCTGGGTGGATGTCGGCAGCGCCGCGGACCTCTCCGAGGCCGCTCCCCTCTCCGTCGAAGTAGACGGCTTCGCACTCGTCCTCGTGCGCTGCGGCAACGAGCTATACGCCGTTGAAGACCGCTGTACCCACGACGGCGAGCCGCTGGAAGGCGCGGAAGTCGAGTCCTGCCAGATCATCTGTCCGCGTCACGGCGCGCGGTTCTGCCTGCGCACCGGCGAGGCGCTGACGCCGCCGGCCTATGAGCCGCTACGCACCTATGCGGCGCGGGAAGAGAACGGAAGACTCTTGCTCCAGCAGCCTGACTGACGGATAGCAGGACGGGCGCCACCCGTGACGGACGCTCCGGCCGCTGTCAGCTCACTGCTGTCGTCACTTCCTACTACTGCCCGCAGGGGTTCCGCCCGTGGATACGGCATGGCAGCGCAGCCCGTGATCGACGCTGGGAGATGAGGCCTTCGGCGCCTTCTCGGGTATAATTCCGCGGCATGATGCCAAGCCTTCTCGAGCGCCTGCGCTCGGAAATCGCAGGACTCCGGGAACAGGGCCTCTATAAGAGCGAGCGCGTGCTCGCGGGGCCGCAGGGAGGCACCGTGCGGACCGGGGGGCGCGAGGTCATAAACCTTTGCGCCAATAATTACCTCGGTCTCGCCAATCACCCTGCCGTGCGCGAGGCGGCACACCGTGCCATCGACCGGTTCGGGTTCGGGATGGCCTCGGTGCGGTTCATCTGTGGAACGCAGACCGTCCACAAGCAGCTGGAAGAGGCGCTCAGCCGTTTTCTCGGCACCGAAGATGCCATCCTTTATTCCTCGTGCTTCGATGCCAATGGCGGACTCTTCGAGACGCTGCTCGATGAGCGCGATGCGATCATCTCCGATGCGCTGAACCACGCGAGCATCATCGATGGCGTCCGGCTGTGCAAGGCGCAGCGCCATCGCTACGCCAACAACAACATGGCGGAGCTCGAGGAATGCCTCAAGCAGGCAAGCGGCGCGCGGACGCGGCTAATTGCCACCGACGGCGTGTTTTCGATGGATGGCATCATCGCCAACCTGCGGGCCATTTGCGACCTGGCGGATCGGTACGACGCCCTGGTGATGGTCGACGATTCGCACGCCACGGGCTTCATGGGACCGGGCGGGCGCGGCACTCCCGAGCATTGCGGCGTCGCCTCGCGCATCGACGTCATGACCGGAACGCTCGGCAAGGCGCTCGGCGGCGCGAGCGGCGGCTACATCGCCTCGCGCAAAGAAGTGGTCGAGTGGCTGCGGCAGCGCTCGCGGCCTTATCTCTTCTCCAACAGCATTCCGCCGGTGGTCGGCGCCGTGGGGTTGCGGGTCATCGATCTGCTCGAGCACTCACCGGAGCTGCGCACTCAGCTTCACGAGAACGCGCGCTACTTCCGTGCCGGCCTCGCGCAGCTCGGCTTCGACCTGAAGCCCGGTGAGCATCCCATCATCCCGGTGATGCTGGGCGATGCCGCCCTCGCGGGTCGGATGGCGGATCGCCTGCTCGAGCGCGGCGTGTACGTGATCGGCTTCTCCTATCCCGTCGTGCCGAAGGGACAGGCACGCATTCGCACTCAAATGTCGGCGGCGCTCCATCGCGAGCAGCTCGACAAGGCCATCGCTGCATTCGGCGCCGTAGGCCGTGAGCTCGGGGTGATTCAATGAAAGCACTCGTGAAGAAGGAAGCCGCCCCGGGAATCTGGCTGGATGACGTGCCGGAGCCCAAGGTTGGCCACAACGACGTGCTGATCGAGATCGGCAAGACCGCGATCTGCGGCACCGACATGCACATCTACAACTGGGACGCGTGGGCGCGGAAGACCATTCCGGTGCCGATGGCCGTGGGACACGAGTACTCCGGACGCATCGTGGACATCGGGTCCGAGGTCAGAGGCCTCAAGACCGGTGATCGCGTCTCGGGTGAGGGGCACATCACATGCGGGTACTGCCGCAACTGCCGCGCGGGACGCCGGCATCTCTGCCGTAACACGGTAGGCGTCGGCGTGAACCGCCCGGGAGCGTTCGCGCAATACCTCGCAATCCCTGCCGACAATGCCTTCAAGCTGCCAGACTCGATCAGCGACGATGTCGCCTCGATACTCGACCCGTTCGGTAATGCGACGCATACCGCACTCGCCTTCAGCATGGTCGGCGAGGACGTCTTGATCACAGGCGCAGGTCCCATTGGCATCATGGCGGTTGCGATCGCGCGTTTCGTCGGCGCTCGCCATGTCGTGATCACTGACATCAACGACTACCGGTTGGAGCTCGCGCGCAAGATGGGGGCCACGCGCGCCATCAACGTGCAGCGCGAGTCGCTCGATCAGGCGATGAAGGACCTCGGGATGCAGGAAGGATTCGACGTCGGCCTCGAGATGTCAGGCAACGCTGCCGCCTTCCGCGACCTGCTGCGCACCATGCACCACGGCGGATCGGTCGCGATCCTCGGCATCCCGCCGGAGGACACGGCCATCGACTGGAATCAGGTGATCTTCAAGGGCCTGACACTCAAGGGCATCTACGGCCGGGAGATGTTCGAGACCTGGTACAAAATGGCGAGCTTGCTGCAGAGCGGCTTGAAGCTCGAGCCCATCATCACCCATCACCTGCCGGTGCAGGAGTATGCCCAGGCCTTCAACATCATGGGCTCGGGCCGCTCGGGTAAGGTGATAATGGATTGGAAGAGTATTAGTTGATTGGCGGGAGCGGCCCTGGGCCGCTCATCGACTTGCCGTTGCCGAGCAGAAGCAGTAGGAATAGAGGTGTCCCGGCGCGCTGAAGCGCACCAGTTGCTCGAGATCACTCGCCATCGGATCCAGGCGATTCGCAACTTCGGCCAGCCCGAACGACTGCGTGTCCGCGTGGAAGAGTGACACCGCGGTCGCGGCGGCGCGCGCCTGCGTCTGCTGGAACAGCTGCTCCGCCCAGGAAAGGTGCGGCTGCACAAACTCCACTCGATACTGTGTCACTTTGGCGAGCTGCGCAGCAGCCTTCACCGCATCTTCCAGTGTTCCCAGGTGATCCACGAGGCCGAGCCGCTGTGCATCCGCGCCGGCCCAGACCCGGCCCTGTCCGATCGCATCGATCTGCTGCGCAGTCTGCTTGCGGCCCGCAGCGACACGGTCCAGAAACTCCTGGTAGCCCCGATTGACCTGTGACTGCAGGAGTCCGCTCACTTCGGGACTGAGCGGCCGGTCGTAGCTGAGTGCGCCGGCGAGCGGCGTCGTGCCCACTCCATCGACACTGACGCCAACCTTGCTCATCGTCTGGTCGATGGTCGGGATGATGGCGAAGATGCCGATCGACCCGGTGAGCGTCGCGGGGCTCGCCCAGATCTGGTTGGCGGGCGCCGAGATGTAATAGCCGCCCGAGGCTGCCAGATCCCCCATGGAGACGACGAGCGGTTTGCCCGTCGCGCGCAGCGCCTGGAGCTCCTGGTAGATCTCTTCCGATGCCGTGACGCTGCCGCCCGGACTATCCACGCGCAGCACGACCGCCTTGATGTCCTTGTCGAACCGCGCCTCGCGGATCAACCGCGACAGCGAATCACTGCCAATGGTGCCTGGAGGGGCTTTGCCGTCCTGGATGTCCCCGGAGGCTACGATGACGCCGATACGCGCATTACCGCCCCCATCGGGCAGCTTCTTGCGCGCATCTATGATGCGTGCGTAGTCTTCCGCGGAAATCTGGTTGAAAGAGCCGGTCGACTCGTCCTCCCCGACGAGGCCGATGAGCCTGCGCTGCACCTGCAGCCTGTTGGCGAGCTCCGTGATCAGACCCGTCTGCAGGGCAACCTTCGCCGCATCGCCGTTGGCCGCGCTCACCGTCTTCGCCAGGGAATCAACGTAGCCCGCGACGGCACCGGAGGGGAGCTTGCGCGCGTCCGCCACCGCCTTCTGATACGAGGACCAGAGGGTATTCAAGTAGGCGAGGCTCTGTTGCTTGTCGGCTGCCGACATGTCGTTGCGCGTAAAGATCTCGACGGCGCTCTTGAAAGTGCCGACGCGGAAGACATTGATGTCGACGCCGAGTTTCTGCAGCAATCCCTTGAAGTAGAGGGGATAGCGGCTGTAGCCCTCGATCATCACGTACCCGGTGGGATCGAGATAGACCTTGTCAGCCTGCGCCGCCAGGTAGTACTGGTCCTGATCGTAAGCCGTGCCGTAGGCGACGACGAGCTTGCCGCTCGCGCGGAATTTGCCAATGGCGCGGGTGAGCTCCTCCAGCATCGGCTGGCCGGCGCCGTCCATCTTGTCGAGGTCGAGCACCAGCACGCGGATGCGGGCATCCGTGGCGGCGCCACGGATGGCATCGACGAGATCCCAGAGCGGAGTCTCCCGACGATCTTGGCCCTGGGCTTTCTGGATCGCCCGCTGGACCGGATCGCCGCTCAACTGCTCGACGAGGCGCCCCTCCGGCCGGACGACCAGCGCGGCGTGATCGGGCACGCCGGGTGTCGACGAACTGACCGCCCAGACGATGGCGCCGAAAATGACGATGAGCAGGATGAGATGCAGCATCTTGCGCAGCCCGTCCAGGCCGCGCCATATCCCCGAAAGGATCGCCCGCAGATCTGTTTTCATGCGCTGCGCGCAGAGAAGAGCCTCACACCTTGGCCCTCAGATCTTCTCCTCGATCCTCGCCGCTTTGCCCGACAGGTCGCGCAGGTAGTACAGCTTGGCGCGGCGGACGTTGCCGCGGCGCTTCACGGCGATGTCGCTGATCGCGGGGCTGTAGGTCTGGAACACGCGCTCCACTCCCTCGCCGTGCGACACCTTGCGGACCGTGAAAGAGGAATTCAGGCCGCGGTTGCTGCGCGCAATGACCACGCCCTCGTAGGCCTGAATGCGCTCGCGGTCGCCTTCGACGACCTTCACCTGCACGACCACGGTATCGCCCGGCTTGAAATCCGGGACCTCGCGGGTCATGCGCTCTTTCTCGAGTTCTTGGACGATCTTGCTCATTTTTGCATCCTCAATCTTTTATCTCACACCGCCCCTGCGGCGAGAAATTCGCTCAATAACCGCTGCGCCTCGGGCGTCAGCCCATGGCGCGCAATGAGATCCGGCCGCCGCACCCAGGTCCGTGCAACCGCCTGCTGCAATCGCCAGCGCCCGATGTCGGCGTGATTGCCCGACAATAGTACCGCTGGCACCGCTCGGCCCTCGAATACCTCGGGCCGCGTGTAGTGCGGCCAGTCGAGGAGCCCTCCACTGAAGGAATCTTCCCCGCTCGAGCGCTCGTCGCCGAGCGCACCCGGCAGGAGCCTTGCCACAGCATCGATCACGGTCAATGCCGGCAGCTCACCGCCCGAGAGCACGTAGTCACCGACCGAAATCTCCCGGTCGATCCCGAGCTCGATCACGCGCTCGTCGAGTCCCTCATACCTGCCCGCGACGAGCAGCAATCCCGGAAGCCCCGAGAGCTCCCGCGCCGCGGCCTGGCTGAAGGGCGCACCCTGCGCCGACAGGCACACCCGCGGGCTCCCCGCGGGCAGCCGTGCCTGCGCCGCGCGAATCGCCGCGAGCGCCGGCCCCGGCTTCAGCACCATGCCGGGGCCGCCGCCGTATGGCCGGTCGTCCACCGTGCGGTGGACATCGCTGGTATGGGCCCGTGGGTCCTCCGTGCCGACCGTCAGCAGTCCCCGCTCCAGCGCGCGCCCGACGATCCCATGACGCAGCGCGCCGGCGATCATCTCCGGAAAGAGCGTCACGACCTCGATCTTCATGGAGGCCCCTATTCGAGCTCCACCGGCCAATCCACCAGGATCCGACCCGCGGCAAGATCCACCCGCCGCAAGTGCGCCGGATCCGCCAAAACCCAGTGCTCTCTGCGAGGCGCCTCGCGCGTCGCCGCGTCTGCGCCCCCTGCCTCCGTGACCACCATCACCGCTCCCGCCGGCGCGTCGATAAAATACCCGACGCGGCCTAGCGCAATGCCTTCGAGATTCTCCACCTCGAGCCCGATCAGGTCCGCGCGGTAATACTCGCGATCACCCGTCGGCGGCAGCTTCGCGCGATCAATCTCGACCCACGCCCCGGTCAGCAGCGCCGCTGCGTCCCGGCTCTCTACGCTCTCCAGGTGCACCACCAGCCGCTCTCCATGCGGCTGTCCCGCAACGAGCCGGTGCGTCCTACGCTCGCCGCTCTGCCCCCGCAGCGCCCACTCGCGATACTCGAGCAGCGCCTCCGGCGGCTCCGTGTAAGAAGACACGTGCACCCAGCCCATGAGCCCGAAGGGAGCTCCGATCCGGCCGAGCTCGACCCAGCGCATCGGCGGCGCCAATCAGGCGGGTGGCAGCCGCGCGCCGGGCGCCGGCCTCAGGCGGTCGCCTGTTTCCGGTACTCGGCAACGAGCGTACGCACGCGATCCGACGGTTGCGCGCCCTGGCCTACCCAGTAGTCGATGCGCGGCAGATCGAGCTTCAGCTTCGTCTCGCTGCGATGCGCGATGGGATTGAAGAACCCCACGTGCTCGAGGCTGGGTCCGCCTTGGCGCTTGCGGCTGTCGGTTACGACGACGTGATAGAAGGGCTGATTTCGCGCCCCGCGCCTCGTCAGGCGAATGGTCACCATGTTTCGTTTCGCTCTCGATGGTTGCCGGAGAGATTCCGTCGCCGGGCGCAAAGCGTCGTGCCCCGGAGGAATCACCCCAAAAAAGAGCGCGGATTCTACGCGTTTCCAGGTTCCTTTCAAAGCGCTGGATGCGGGCTCCTTGCCCGGCACGGCCCGCCTCAGGCAAAAAGCGCGGTTTTTGCCCCAGCTCCGCTTGCGGCGGCGGGAGCACGCCCGTGTGCCTGGTTCACGGGTTCATGGACGCATGCCGCCGGGGGGCAGACCGCCCTTGAAAGCCCCGAGCATGCGCTGCAGCTTGCCGCCCTTCATGCTCTTCATCATCCGCTGCATATCCAGGAACTGCTTCATGAGCCGGTTGACGTCCTGAACTTGCACCCCCGCGCCCCGGGCAATCCGCCGGCGCCGCGAGCCGTCGATGAGGCCGGGGGCGCGCCGCTCCCGCGGGGTCATCGAATTGATGATGGCAATCTGGCGGCGAACCTCGCGGTCACCCTGGTCCGCGGACATGCCGGCTCGCGCCGTCGCGGCGACTGGCAGTTTCTCCAGGAGAGAGCCCAGGCCACCCATCTTTTGCACCTGCTCGAGCTGGCTCTTGAGATCAGTCAGGTCGAAGCCCTTGCCCTTGACCATTTTGCGGGCCAGGCGCTCGGCCTCCTTCTGGTCCACCTGCCGATGGACCTGCTCCACCAGGCTCACCACGTCGCCCATGCCGAGGATGCGCGACGCCATGCGCTCGGGGTCGAATGGCTCCAGTGCTTCCGTCTTCTCTCCCACGCCTAAAAAGACGATGGGCTTTCCAGTCGCATGGCGTACGGAAAGCGCCGCGCCGCCGCGCGCATCACCGTCCGCCTTGGTCAGAATGACCCCAGTCAGGTCGAGCGCGGCCCCGAATGCCCGGGCCGCGTTCACGGCGTCCTGTCCCGCCATGGCATCCACGACGAAGAGCCGCTCCGCGGGATGCGCCGCCTGGTCGATCTGCCGGACTTCCTCCATCAGCGCCTCATCGACGTGGAGGCGGCCTGCCGTATCGACGATCAGGACATCGAAAACCCCGCGTTTCGCTTGCTCCAGCGCCACACGCGCGATATCGGCCGGGGATGACTGCACGTCCGCCGGAAAGTACTGCGCATTGACCTGCGCTGCGAGGCGCTCGAGCTGCAGCATCGCCGCGGGGCGGCGCACGTCGGTACTGACCATCAGCACCCGCTTGTGCTCCTGCTCCGTGAGCCAACGGGCGAGCTTCGCCGCGGTGGTCGTCTTGCCTGCGCCCTGCAGGCCGGCGAGCAGCACCACGAGGGGCGGCTGGGCGCGCAGATTGAACCCGGCGCGGTGACCGCCCATGAGCTCCACCAGCTCCCGATGCAGGATCCCGATGAACGCCTGGCCGGGCGTCAGGCTCTGGGCCACTTCCGCGCCCACGGCCTTCGACTTGACCGCGTCGATGAAGCTCTTGATGACGGGTAGGGCGACGTCCGCCTCGAGAAGCGCGACCCGCACCTCCCGCAGGGCCTCGCCGACGTTCTCCTCGGTAATGCGCCCCCTGCCGCGCAAGGCGTCAAGGGTGCGGGAGAGGCGTGCACTCAGGGTATCGAACATGAGTGAAGTATATTGGACGCAGGCGCATGGATGTGCCCCGCCGCCGCAGGTGGCGGACGTTGAGCAAAAAACCACGCTTTTTTGCTCAACGCGCGCTGGGCGGGGCAGGATGCCCCGATCCAGCGCTTCACACTAGAGGAACCCAGATTGAACGACTCACCGTCCTCTCCCGTGCTCCTCATCGTCCTCGTCGCGCTGCTCGCGATCATCGCCTTTTCCTCCGGCACGGAGGTGGCAATGCTCTCGGTCAACCGCTACCGCATCCGCCACCGGGCGAAAGCGGGCCAGAGCACCGCCAAGCTGCTCGAGCGGCTGCTGCAGAAGCCCGAGGACTGGCTCGGCGCCAATCTCGTGATCCTGGCAGCCGCGAGCGTGTTCGCGTCCGCGACCGCGACGCTCCTCGCCCAGCGCACGGGCTACCACCATGCGGTGCCGGTCACCGGCTTTCTCCTCACGGTAGCGGTCATCGTCTTCTGCGAGCTCGCGCCCAAAATCTACGCGGCTACCTACCCGGAGTCGGTCGCGCTCGACACCGCGCGCATCTACCGCGCACTCGTACTCCTGGCGCGGCCGTTCCTCTGGGTGACCCACAGGATGGCGTATGGACTGCTGCGGGTCGTCGGGGTGGTGCGGGCGCAGCCGGCGAGTCAAACACTGAGCACGGAGGAGCTGCGCACCGTCGTGGCCGAAGCGGGTCCCCTGATCCCCGCGCGGCATCGCCAGATGCTGCTCTCCATCCTCGATCTGGGTCAGATCACCGTGAATGACATCATGATCCCGCGCCAGGAAATCGCCGGCATCGATGTCGAGGAGCCGTGGGACGACATTCTCGCGCAGCTGCGCCAGACACCGCACACGCGCCTGCCGATCTACCGCGGCGCTTTGGACAATCTGGTCGGGATCCTGCACATGAAGCGGGTCGCGCACGAGCTCGCCCGCGGCACGCTGACGCGCGAGCGGCTGATCGAGATTGCGAGCGGCCGCGAGCCGTACTTCGTGCCCGAAGGCACGGCCCTCAACACGCAGCTCGCCTACTTCCAGCGCAATCGGCGCCGGCTCGCGTTCGTCGTCAACGAGTACGGCGACATCGAGGGGCTCGTGACCCTGGAGGACATCCTGGAGGAGATCGTGGGCGAGTTCACCACCGACCCGGCGACGGTGACACACAAGGACATCCATCCCCAGGGGGCAGGAGTGTTCATCATCAACGCGAGCGCAACGCTGCGCGCGTTGAATCGCGCGCTGCAGTGGCAGTTGCCGACCGATGGGCCCAAGACACTGAACGGCCTCCTGCTCGAGCAGCTTGAAACCATTCCCGCGCCGGGCACCGCGGTGCAGGTCGGACCCTATCAGTTCGAAGTCCTGCAGATCGCCGACAACGCGATCAGGACTGTCCGCGCGCGGGCGCCGGCCGAGACGTTGAGCCCGGCGAGCTCCGGTTGAGCGCGGCCTCGAGCGCTTCGCTCACCCGGGAGACGGCGATCACCTCGATGCCCTCCAGGTGCTTACGAGGCGCATTCTCACGCGGCACGATGGCAACCCGGAAGCCTTGCTTCTGCGCCTCTCGCAGCCGTTCCTCGCCGTAAGCCACGGGGCGCACCTCGCCGGTGAGGCCGATCTCGCCGAAGGAGACGAGGGAGCTGGGGACCGCCCGATCCGCCAGGCTGGAGGCGAGCGCGATGACGACCGGCAGGTCCCACGCGGTTTCGTCGATCTGCACGCCGCCCACCGCATTGACGAACACCTCATGCTCCTGCAGCGACAGCGCGGCATGGCGACTCAACACCGCCAGCAGCATTGCCAGACGGTTGGCATCGAGCCCCTGAGCGATGCGCCGCGGCGCGCCGAAGCGCATCCGGTCGACCAAAGCCTGCAGCTCGATGAGGAGCGGCCGCCCGCCATCGCGCATCACCGTGACGATGCTGCCGGCAGCGGGCTCCGGCGCGCGCGCGAGGAAGATCGCGGAAGGGTTGCGCACCTCCTTCAGCCCCGCTTCCGTCATGGCGAAGAAGCCGAGCTCGTTGACCGCGCCGAATCGGTTCTTGGTGGCGCGCACGATGCGAAAGCGGCTGCCGGCCTCGCTCTCGAAGTAGAGGACGCTGTCGACCAGATGCTCGAGCACCCGAGGACCGGCTATCGCGCCCTCCTTGGTCACGTGGCCTATGAGGATGACGGCCGTCGCGGTGGTCTTGGCGAAGCGGACCAGCTCCGCCGTGCATTCCCGCAGTTGCGAGACGGCGCCGGCACTCGCGGTGACGGCCGCCGACTGCACCGTTTGGATCGAGTCCACGACCAGCAGCGCCGCGCGACGTCCCGCCGCCTGATCGAGGATGGATTGCAGATCAGTCTCGGCGAGCACCTCGAGGGCCGTCGCCGCGATGCCGAGCCGCCGGGCGCGCAAGCCAACCTGAGAGACCGACTCTTCGCCGCTGGCGTAGACGACGCCGCGGCCCTCCGCCACGTACGCGGCCACCTGCAGCAGCAGAGTGGATTTGCCGATGCCGGGATCGCCCCCAAGAAGCGTGACAGAGCCGGGAACGATGCCGCCACCGAGCACCCGATCGAGCTCTCCCTGACCGCTCGGCAGGCGCTCGAGGCAGAGCTCCGTGCCCGTGCCCAGGGGCACGGGAGCCGCGCCAGTCGGGCCGCTTCCAGGTGCGCCCTGACCGGACCCGCTCCTCGCCGGGGACGGCCGGCGCACCGCGCGCTGCTCGAGGGAATTCCATTCGCCGCAGGCCGGGCACTGGCCCTGCCACTTCAGGGTCTCACCCCCGCAGGCGCTGCAGACGAAGACGGAAATCGGACGAGCCATGGATACGCTTCACGAACCAGTGGGGCCAGGTTGAGCTAGGATGCGCGCCGGGGAGGACCGGATAGCCGGTTTGTGACCAGGCACTCGGACTGAACCGACGGCAATGCTAGCGTATGCCCGCTCCAGTCGGGGACGGGATGGTGATGCGCGTCACAAATATTCGAGAGCCAAAAGCGACGGCATGAGCTTAAAAAGCAAGCTGCGCACCGTCGGGTCGACCGATACCGGCAAGGTTCGCGAGCACAACGAGGACACCATCGCTGTGGATCCTGATCTCGGCCTGCTCGTCCTCGCCGACGGGATGGGCGGCTACAACGCGGGTGAGGTAGCGAGCGGCATCGCGGTGAAGACCATCGTCAGCCTGGTGAAGGAGCAGATGGAGCGGGAGGAATTGGGCGCGCCCGATCGCGGCTCCAATCTCTCGCGGCCGAGCATCATCCTGCGCGATGCCATCCACCGTGCCAACAAGATCATCTACCAGACCGCCCGCAGCCAGCCACAGTGCGAGGGCATGGGCACGACGGTCGTGGCGGCGCTCTTCTTCGACAACAAGGTGACGATCGCTCACGTGGGCGATTCACGCATGTACCGGCAGCGCAACGACAAGTTCGAGCAGGTCACCATGGACCATTCGCTCCTGCAGGAGCTGGTGGACCGGGGATTCTATTCCGCCGAGGAGGCGCAGCGGGCGGCGAACAAGAACTACGTCACCCGCGCGCTCGGCGTGGAGCCGAGCGTCGAAGTGGAGATCCAGGAGGTCCCGGTGCAGAAGGGCGAGGTCTACATGCTCTGCTCCGACGGCCTCTCGGACATGGTCGAGGACGAAGATATCCATTTAACGATAAGCACCTTTGGTGCTAATCTTGACAACGTTGCGAAGCAACTGATTCAACTGGCGAACGATAACGGGGGCCGCGACAACATCTCCGTGCTGATGGCGCACGTGCTCGACGCATTCCCGGCCCGCACGCGCATCTTTGACAAGATCCTTGGTTGGTTCGGCTGACACGGCGAGGCGAAATAACATGGCAAGGTTGGTCTTGAGCCTGGATGGCCAGGTGATGGCGGAATACAACATGAACAAGGAGCGCTACACCATCGGCCGGCTGCCGGACAACGACATCCGCATCGATAACGCGGCGGTGAGCGGGCACCATTCGCTCATCATCAACATCCTCAACGACTCGTTCCTCGAGGACCTGAACAGCACCAATGGCACGTACGTCAACGGCAAGCTGATCAAGAAGCACGCGCTGCAGCACGGCGACGTCATCACCGTCGGCCACCATCAGCTGCGCTTTGTCGAGGACGACGAGCAGCAGGATGAGTTCGAGAAGACGATGGTCATCCAGCCCTCGGCGCGGCCGGTCGAGAAGCTGCGCACCGCCGTGAGCCAGTCACACGCGATCGACGGCGAGCCGACTCAGGCGCCCGTCGCGGCCGCCACCACGGGCGCCACCTCTCACACCAGCAGGAGCCGGGCAGCCGCCGAGGGCGCAGCGGCGCTCAAGAAGGCAAAGCTGCAGGTGTTGTCGGGCGCGTTCGCGGGGCGGGAGCTCGAGATCACCAAGGCGCTCACGACGCTCGGCAGGCCGGGCGTGCAGGTCGCCGCCATCACGCGCCGCGGCGAGGGCTATTACATCGTGCACGTCGACAGCGGCAAGGCCGACGATTTTCCGCTGGTCAACGGCTCCCCGATCGGGGCGCAGGCGACCAAGCTGAGCGACAACGATGTCATTCAGCTGGCCGGCGTCAAGATGGGTTTCTTTCTGAATTGATCCGAGCGCTGTCGGGGTCAGCGCAACTCGAGGGGTACCCGTTGGCTGACTCCGCACAGGAGCTCGTAGGGAATCGTGCCCGCGTGACGGGCGACTTCCTCCACCGGAAGTCCCCTGCCCCATAGCACTACCGGAGTGCCGACCTGCACGCCAGGCAGCTCCGTGACATCGACCGCAATCATGTCCATCGACACTCGGCCGCAGAGCGGAGCGCGGCTGCCGTCGATGAGGACGGGAGTGCCGTTGGGAAGTCCGCGCGCGAGCCCGTCGCCGTAGCCGGCCGCGATGATGGCAACCTTCGAGTCACGCTGCGCCCGCCAGGTGCCACCGTAGCCTGTCGTCTCTCCGCGCGGAACGTGCCGCACGGCAATGACCGAGGTCTCCAGGCTCATCACGGGCAGCAAGCCCAGGTCCGCCGCGCTTCGCTTCGCAAAGGGCGAGGCGCCGTAGAGCGCCAGACCCGGCCTCACCCAGTCGCAACCGAGGTGCAGCTCGCCGAAGAGGCCGGCGGAATTCGCGATGCTGATGGCGTAGTCGAGCCCGCGGGTAGCTTCCCGGAAGCGCCCAACCTGCTCCGCCGTCATGGGGTTGTCGGTGTCATCCGCACGCGCGAGATGCGTCAGCAGCCGGATCTCGAGCGGCGCGGGTTTGAGGTTGCGCAGACGCTCGAGAGCTTCCGGGAACTCGCTCGGCCGGAACCCCAGCCGGTTCATGCCGGTATCGATCTTGACCCAGAGCACGAAGCGATGGGGACCCGGGTCTTCTTCCAGGATCTCGATCTGCAGGGCATCGTGGACGACGAGATCGAAGCCATACCGGGCCGCTTCGAGCAACTGCTCCGCCGCGAACACGCCTTCGAGCAGCACGATCGGCTGGCTGACGCCCTGCGCGCGCAGCGCGATGCCCTCCTCGAGCCGCGCCACCGCGAAAGCATCGACTTCAGCAAGCGCAAGGGCCGTCGGCACGAGGCCGTGGCCGTACGCGTTGGCCTTCACGACCGCCATGATCCGGGCGCCGCGCGCTCGCTCGCGGATGGTCCTGACATTGTGCCGGAGCGCCCCGACGTCGATCACTGCCCGGATGAGGCGGCTCACCTGAGTACGCCCTCCGCGTAGGCGTCCGGCGCGTAGTTGGCGAAGCGGGTGTACTGACCCTGGAAGGTGAGGACGAACGTTCCGATCTCGCCGTTCCTGTGCTTGACCAGGTCGATCTCCGCGATGCCTTTCTTCGTGGTGTTCTTGTCGTAGACTTCCTCGCGGTAAATCAACAGGATCATGTCGCTATCCTGCTCTATCGCGCCGCTTTCGCGCAGGTCCGACATAACAGGCTTCTTGCTCTCGCGCTGCTCGACAGCCCGATTGAGCTGCGAAAGCGCGATGACTGGAACGGCAAGCTCCTTCGCGAGGATCTTCAAGCCGCGAGAAATCTCCGCGATCTCCGTTGCTCGATTCTCTTTGGTTCCCGGCACCTGCATGAGCTGCAAGTAGTCGACCACTATCAGATCCAGTCCGTGCTCGCGTTTGACACGGCGAGCTCTCGCACGAAGCTCCGTAGGGGTCAGGGCCGGAGTTTCATCTATGAAGACTTTCGACTCCGACAACTGACTCGTTGCGCTCGTGATGCGCACCCAGTCGTCGTCAGAAATATTTCCGCTGCGCAGACTCGAAAGCGGCACGCCGCCGATGGAGGACAACATGCGCGTGACGACCTGTTCGGACGGCATTTCGAGACTAAAAATGGCAACCGATGCACGCTTGGCATGATGTACCGCGGCGTACTCCGCCATGTTGACCGCGAGAGTACTCTTGCCCATTGACGGCCGTCCGGCCACAACCACGAGATCACCGGGCCGCAGCCCACCGGTGATCCTGTCAAAATCCGTGAAGCCGGTCGGTAGCCCCCGCAACTTATTGGGGTTGCTGTGCCACTCGTCGATCTGATCGATCACTTGCGGCAGGATGTTTCGGACTGCGATGGTTCCCTGCCGCCCGCGAAAGCCCTGCTCGGCGATCTCGAAAACCTTCTGCTCGGCGCGGTCGACCAGCTCGCGGGCGGTCTCCCCTTCGTGGTTGAAGACGGCAGACGTGATCTCCGTGCCGGCTTGGATGAGCTGCCGCAGCAATGAGCGCTCTCTGACGATGTCCGCGTAGGCACGGACGTTCGCGGCGGTCGGGGTGTCGCGGGCGACGGAGCTCAGGTAGGCGAGCCCGCCGACGGCCTCGAGCTTTCCCGTGCGCTCGAGCTGCTCGGACACCGTGACGACGTCGCAAGGCTTGGCGGCACCCGCGAGGGCCCCGATGGCTTCGAAGATCAGCCGGTGATCGGGGCGGTAGAAGTCATTCTCGGTGATGGCATCGGCGACCTGATCCCATGCGCTGACGTCCAGCAGCAAGCCGCCGAGCACGGCCTGCTCTGCCTCGATCGAATGGGGAGGCGTCAGCGAATCCACCGCGGTGACCGAGCCGCGCTCGCGACGCGCTTTGGCAGGACCGGCCACCGGCGGCGTATTCTCTTGCTGATTGGGCGGAAGCTACTCTTCCGCCACGATCGACACTGCGAGCGGCACGTCGATGTCCGCGTGCAGATGCAGCATTACGGCATGATCGCCGAGCGTGCGCAGCGGCCCACTGGGCAACCGTACCTCGCTGCGCTGCACCTTGAAGCCGGCCTTCGAGCAGGCCTCCGCGATGTCGCTGGTGCCGATCGAGCCGAAGAGCTTGCCTTCGGTGCCGGCCTTCGCGGTGATCAGCAGCTTGAAATCCTTCATCGCCGTGGCGCGTTCCTCGGCCGAGGAGAGGTGCTCGCGCGCCGTGCGCTCGAGCTCGCTGCGGCGGGCCTCGAAGCGCGCGACGTTGTCCGGCGTGGCGAGCGTCGCCTTGCCCTCGGGCAGCAGGTAGTTGCGTCCGAATCCCGACTTCACCTTGACCCGGTCGCCGATGTTGCCGAGGTTGGCGACCTTCTGCAGCAGAATGACTTCCATCGCGCCGGCCTCAGTGTTGATCGGTGTAGGGCAGCAGGGCCAGGAAGCGCGCGCGCTTGATCGCGACGGCCAGCTGGCGCTGGTAGAACGACTTCGTGCCGGTGATGCGGCTCGGGACGATCTTGCCGGTCTCGGAGACGTACCCCTTCAGGGTGCCGAGATCCTTGTAATCGATGTGCGTGACGCCTTCTGCGGTGAAGCGGCAAAACTTCTTGCGGCGCGAGAAACGGCTGCCGCCGCCACCGTTGCCGCCCCGGTCGCCGCGATCGCCGCGATCGCCGCGATCGCCGCGATCGCCCCGGTCGCCGCCCGTTGGGTTGGGTGCTCTGCTGTTCATGTGTGATATTCCTGTGCGTTGACTTTACGCGTTGTCCAGACCGCCATCGCCTTCCGGGGGAAGGACGGGGGACTCGTCGCGCAGACGGTCGCGGCGGCGGCTGGGGTCGCCCTCCTCGTCGGCCGTCTTGGCCATCGGCGAGGGCTCGGTCACCGCGGAATCCATGTTCACCACCAGGTGGCGAAGCACGGCGTCGCTGAAGCGGAAGGCGCCCGTCAGGTCACCCAGGGTCTTCTGGTCGCACTCAATGTTCAGGAGCACGTAGTGCGCCTTGTGCACCTTGGCGATGGGGTAGGCGAGCTGCCGCCGCCCCCAGTCCTCGAGCCGATGCACCTGGCCGGAGCCAGCGGCAATCATGCCCTTGTAGCGCTCGATCATCGCGGGCACCTGCTCGCTCTGATCGGGATGGACCAGGAATACGATCTCGTAGTGCCTCATGTGTCCTCCTCACGGATTGAAGCCGCCCGTCGCGAGGCTGATGCGGGGTGCGGCAAGGAGATTCCGCCCGCCGGAAGGCACGGGCGACCCCCTCGAAAGGGGGCGCGCAGGATACTGAAACGGCGGCAGGACTGCAATCCGTCGTCACCTGAGCGGCCTACCTCCGCTGCCGCACCGCCTCGTAAAGCAGCATCCCGGCTGCGACCGACACATTGAGGCTCTCCACAGCCCCGAGCTGCGGCAGGCGGACTATCCAATCGCACGTCTGCCGGGTCAGTTGCCGCAGTCCTGCCCCTTCGGCCCCGAGAACGAGGACCACGCCTCCCTTGAGGTCCACCTCATCGGCCCGCTTTGGCCCGGCGGCATCTGCGCCGACGACCCACAACCCGGCCTCCTTGAGCAGCTTCAGGGTCCGCACGAGATTCGTGACGGCGACCACTGGGGTCGTTTCTGCGGCACCGACCGCCACTTTGCGCACTACGGGCGTAACGTGCGCAGCCCGATCCCGGGGCACGATGACGGCGAGCGCACCGCAGACATCAGCCGTACGCAGGCACGCCCCGAGATTATGGGGATCCTGTACGCCATCGAGCGCGAGGATCAAAGACGCCCGGAGGGCCTGCGCCGCGGCCTGTACTGCCGCCAGCAGGTCGTCCTCGCTCCAGGGCGGCAGCGGCCTGATCTCGGCGACGACGCCCTGATGGGCCACGTCCCCGAGTTTCCGCGTGAGCGCCTGGGCATCGACCCGCTGCACCGGGATCTGGCGCTGACGCGCGAGCTCGTCGATCTCGCGGGTCCGCGAATCGTCGCGCCGCTCCGCCACTCGAACGGCGGTGACGCGGTCCGGGTGCTTCTGCAGCATCACCCTGACGGCGTGCAGACCGTAAATGGTTTGCGAGCCCTGCTCCTGGGATCTGTTGGGGTTGCGGCCCTTCACGACTCGCTGGCGAGCTCGAGGTCCACCAGCCCCTCGATGGGATTGACAGAGGTCACGATGACTCTGACATGCGATCCGGTGCGCAGCCGCCTTCCCGTGCGCCTGCCGCGCCAGCCGTGGCCATGCTCTTCCATCTCATAGTCGTCATCGCGCAGGTTGTCGATGTGCAGCAGCCCGTCCACTGCGACGTCAAGGATCTGCACGAAACAGCCGAATTCGACCACGGTGGTGATGAGGCCCTGGAAGGTCTGCCCGATGCGCTCCAGGAGATAGCTGCATTTGAGATAGGTCGCGACGTAGCGGTCGGCCTCATCCGCGCGCTTCTCGAGCTTCGAGGTGCTCTCGCCGAGGCCGGCCAGCGGCGGCGGCTCGTAACGCACCGCCGCACCCCCTGGCGCTCCGATCAAAGCCTTGAGCGTGCGATGCACCACGAGGTCGGGGTAACGCCGGATGGGCGAGGTGAAGTGGGCGTAGTGCTCAAGCGCCAACCCGAAATGGCCGATGTTGGTCGGCTGATATACCGCCTGTGGCATGGCGCGGACGATGAGAGATTCGATGAACGGGCGCTCCGCCGTGTGGCCGAGGCGGCGTGCGATAGCTTGCAGGTCCCGTGTGGTAACCGTCTCCGGCAGATGCGCGTCGATCTCGAGGGCACGCAGGGCATTGGTGAGCCTGTCGAGCTTCTCGGGCTCCGGCTGCCCATGCACCCGATACAGCGTGGGTGTGTGGGTCTTCTCGAGCTCCTGGGCGACCGCCACGTTCGCGAGGATCATGCACTCTTCGATCAAGCGGTGCGCGTCGTTGCGCGTGCGCAGCTCGATGCCCTTGACCCGCTCCGCGGAGTCGATGACGAACTCCGCCTCGGCGGCATCGAAGTCGAGTGCGCCGCGTTTGCTGCGTGCCTTGTACAATGAGCGATAGACATCGACCAGCACCAGCAGCGGCTCGAAGAGCGGCCCCAATTGCTCGCGTGCAGCCGGCCGCCCCTCGAACAGCGCGGCATGCGCGATGTTATAGGTCAACCGCGCCGCGGAGCGCATGATGGCCGGATAGAACCGTGCCGACTTCAACACGCCCGCCTTCGTGATCACCATATCGGCTGCAAAGCACAGTCTGTCGACCTTCGGCGCGAGGGAGCAGAGGTGATCGGAAAGGGCCGTCGGCAACATCGGTAGCACGCGAGTGGGGAAATACACGGACGTGCCGCGCTCCAACGCTTCGGAGTCCACTGCTGTGCCGGGCCTGACGTAGTGGCTGACGTCCGCTATCGCGACGATCAGGCGAAAGCCGGCGGGATGCAGCTCCGCATAAACGGCGTCGTCGAAATCGCGAGCATCCTCGCCGTCGATCGTGACCAGAGGCAGTTCCCTGAGGTCCTCACGCCCTTGCGCCTCACGCGGGTCGACGCGATCGCCCCACGCCTGTGCCTCGCGCAGGGCATTGGCGGAGAACTCGTGCAGCAGGTCGAAGCGCGCAATGGCGGCCTCCGTAGCGAGCTCGACCGGCCGGTCCGGATCGAGCCGCTTCTCGACGCGAGCTTGCGCAGCCTTTGCCGCGCCTGCGTGCCGAGTGATGCGCGCTATAACCCATTCGCCGTTGCGCGCGCCATTGAGCGCATCGTGCTCGACGGCGCACCGAAGCTGCAGGCGCCGATCCGCAGCGGTGACCCACGCCGTTCGGCCCAGCACCTCCACGGTCCCCAGGAACGCGCTGACTCCGTGCTCGACCACCTGCTCGACCGAGCCCGACCACCGGTTGCTGGCGTCGCGGGAGACCCGCACACGCAGCCGGTCCCCGTGCATGACTCCGCGCATTTCGGGCGGCGGAAGAAAGATGCTGTCCTTCATTCCCTCGACCCGGAGGAAGCCGTAGCCGGCGCGGTGAGCGCTGACCTGGCCCTCGACTACGCCGCCGGGATGCGCGCCGTCTGATGCTCGGCCTTGGGGCCGCCGCCCCTGAGTCGGTCGGCTACCCGGCCGCGCCTGCGTGGGTTTTCCCTTCCGCCCAGGGGCGGCGATTACCGCCGTGCTTCCGCCGTCGGCCTGTCCGCCACCCTGGCCGTCGCGCGTACTTTTGCTGTGCTGCGCAGGCCGCGCCTTGGAGTGCGAGGCGGTCTTGCGGTCCAGCCGCCCGAACTTGCCTCTACGCGCTTTCAATTGACAGCTCCCGACCCCCTGCGTAGATTGCGCCCGCCCGCAATGGGCGTTCCGGTCGACCTGCCCGGGTGGCGGAATTGGTAGACGCACTAGTTTCAGGTACTAGCGGGTAACACCGTGGAGGTTCGAGTCCTCTTCCGGGCACCAATAATTCTTTATATTTCAATAAATTAAGTCCTAATATTTGATTGACTTCCGAGGCGTCCACGGACTCTTCGGAGGATGACTGCGGCCGGATCATTGCTTTTGTTGTTCATCGGACCGCGCGACATCCTAGCAGGGCTTCATCGGGGCGGGGCGGGGGAAATTCAAATCGCCCGACCTTTACGTGCAGCTCCCAAGCACCTCTGAGCGGTTGCCATCGACCGGTTACCGCCGAGCCCCAAGGCGAGCGAGCATCTCTGCAAGCTCCTACAGAACGATGCGCTCGCGCCGGTTCACATCATCGCGAATAGCCGGCAGGCTGTTATGTTAGGCATTTGTGTCCGCCACATCCCGCGCTAATGCTTACTCTTAGACTCGCTCCAAAGGAGTCTCAACGCCCAAAATCCTCCCCGGCGGCGCGCGCATGAACCCCGCAGCCTCAGTCCGTGGGGAAATTCAACTCCCGCAGGTCCGCCTTAAATCGCGGCTCCTGGCGCAAAGGATCCATGAGCGGATCGGACCGCAAGTACTCCAAACCCGGGTCGCGGACGCGCATCGCCGTGTCGAGCCATGCGAGCGCCTTCGCGCGATCGCCCCACTGGGCGTAGATCGTAGCGTATTGGTAGGCGGCGGCATCGCCATCCATTGCCTGCATTTTCGCGAGCTCGGCTTGCGCATCGGCATGCCGGCCGAGCTTCTCGTACACCACCGCCAGGCACTGCATACTGACCCAGTAATCGGGCTTGCTCGCGCACACGGCACGCGCACCCGCGAGGTCCCCGAGCGCGAGGAGCGCAAGTCCGCGCTTTCCATAGCCTGCCGCGTATCCGGGATTGAGACTGAGGACTTCGGCGTAACCGCTTGCCGCCTCGCCATACTGCCGCGCCGCATAGAGCACGGCGCCGAGGTCCGCGCGGCTCAGGTCAGCGAGCGGATCCAGGACGACGGCACGGCGCGCGGGCCTCGCAAATCCTTTGGGCCGCCTGCGCATCCTGCGAGGCGTAGCTCAAAAACACTGCGTGCGACGGCTCGGTCATCGAGCGGCTTTCCCCGTATTCCACAGGTACGGGAGGTCTTCTCGGAGCCGCCCTTGTCGATAGGATAGCCGAACCCTTTGGAATGATCCTGCTGAGCGAGCGGGCCGCTGCGCCTTATCTGAGCGCCTCACATACCCGGGCGCCCGCGCAGGCGCGGGGTAACTTTGAGGGTAACTCGGCGATCGGAATCGCCTAAGTATCTGTCTTAAATGGCTTTCAGGCTGAGTTCGATGCCTCTTCCCGGGCACCAATCATTCGGCGAACTGGCCCTGTGGTGCCGACAGCAAATTCTCTGCCATCTCCCACCTGGCTTCTTTGTTGTGCTAGCGAAATGCGCTGACCGACTGCCTCGAGGCCCCCCCACCGCCGCTGGCTTCCCAAGTTACAAGAAAATTGCCAGCAAACTGCCAGAAGAACGGGCATGCCCCTCAAGTGGCGCTGCGCTAGATATTCGCCGGCACTATGGCGCAGCGAATGGAGGGGATCGAAATGGTCTCGCGGCATCTATTTCAATCGTGTTCCCTGGCGATCGCGTTCGTGGCTTTTGCCGCCTCGGCGGCCCCGCCCCTGTCGGAGAAATCGGTCCACAAGTCTCCTGTCCAGCCCACGTTCTTTGTAAGCCAGGTCAATTACCCTGACCTTTGGCCATCCGCCTCGGTTTCGCACTGGTTAATTCTCAAGTGCAAGCTCAAAGGTGTGACCGGGACTGGCGTGCTGCCGCCGGGATTCCCGGCCGATATTCCAGATGTCGATACGTTGGTCGACAGGTTTCTCACCACCGACGGTACCGGCACCGGCAATCTCATCGATTACTACAGGCGCGCCACTTACAACCGCATTCCGTTGGAGACGCAAATTCTGGGGTGGTATCAGGCGACCGATACGACATCCGTGACGACGTCCGGTCAGCGCACACCGTTGGTGGAAGATTGCGCCAACGCGGCACCTGCCGGTGAGCTGACACCCGCCCTGCTCGCGAGCGCCGATGGCCTGATCGTGGTGGTCAATGGGCAGATCAGCTCCGGCGCCGGGAATGTCGGCAAGACAACGCTCATGGTGCACGGTATCCCTTATAACCTCAGCGTGGTCACCTTTGATTCCGGGTCGATGTACACCGCGTTTGCCGCGCATGAAGTGGGTCACGGCTTTGGACTGCAGCACTCGCGCAACAGCGCCGGCGCCGACTATGGCGATCCGTTCGATCTCATGAGCACATTTTCGACCAATCAGTATTTGAACGCTCGCTATCCAGCGGAGGGCGGTGACATCGGCAACGGTCCGGGCTCGGGTCCGGGCCTTAACGTTCCGAACCTCATGTTCTTGAACGCGCTGCCGCCCAATCGCCTGGTGACCTACTTGGTCTCGAGCGGACAAGTTCAGTCTTATCGTCTGAGCGCCCTCAGCCACGGCCTGGGGTCGCGGCCCATGGGCCTCCTCATTCTCTGGCAGACAACACTTCCAGGACTACCTGTCGTTGTTTCGCCCGTCACGTATACAGTCGAATACCGGCAGAACGACGGCGAGGACGCCGGATTCCAAAACCCGGTGGTACTGGTGCACCGAGTTCATTCGAGCACCGTCGGCTATCCCTGGCAGAACGATCTGGATGCCGTTCTCACAGCTGGGCAGACCTATCAGGCTTCGATGCCGCCCGAGCTGAATTTCCAGAAAGCACTGAATCAGATCTACATCAGCGTTGACTCCATCGACCCTAGTACGGGAAGCGCACTCGTGCACGTCGGACCGAACGCGCCGCCCCGACCTCAATCTCCGCCGCGGTGAAGGGCGGCCCGGCGCGCCGCGCGCGCCGCGCGCGCACATGAAACCTTCAAGGAACTCGTTCAGCCAGAGATCTGGGCTGCACTTAGGAGAAATCTGATGCGATCCGTGCCGGTACTTGTATTGGCTCTTCTTGGCGCAGTCTTTGTTGCACCTGCCGCGGCACAGGCCCCTCCGTACTATGCTTACGCGTACGTTGCGGATGCGAAGCGAATCGATATCGCAGTGACCTGGTGCCCCATCGGCGATGCGCCCAGTTGTGCGACCGATACCTATTACATTTACCGCAATCCGCCCGCCTTCACAACGCCGCCGATCACCCGGTACACCATTCAGAACGGCGACCGCGCGCGCTTTGATGTCTTGGATGACACGGTCACGCCGAACACGACCTATAGCTACTTGGTCTGCAGCGGCGAGCGGTTGAGCGATGAGAGCAACTGCCTTCAGACGTCTCCTCTATTCTTCCCCGTCAGTTCGTCACCACCCCCGTCTTCCGGCGGGTCGCCGGCTCCGAACAGTGGCCCGAGCGGCTACCCTCCGCCTGCGAACCTGAGCCTCATGCCCAACCTGTCACCGTGGAATGAAGTGTTCCTCGCCTGGGATGACGCGCCGGGCACGGGGGCCCCCTATACCACGATCGCGCGCAGCTTCACGGGCGAGATCGCGTTCGCGATCGGTCAGGCGCCTGTGCGCTCGATGCGCGAGAGGTGGACAGACGCTATGGCGGTACCGCATCGGCAAGCGTTTTACCAGGTATGCACGGGCGCCTTGGCTGGAGCAAGTAACAATTGCGTCGGACAGTCGGTCAGTACCTATGGTCCCGACCCGGTTCTGTCAGTCACGCGCGACCCGCAGAAGCCGGGCACCGTTCATCTGGTGATCGCGGTCGATGACCTGACGCCCGTGACGGCGTACTTCATCAACCGCAGCGATGCGGCAGCTGCGTGTGCAACCCTGACCAAGGGAACAAACGGCGGTCCCGCGTGCCGCACGCGTTCCTACGGGCCCAATGGAGTGCCCCTGACAAATGGCATCACCACGGTCGCGGAGGCGTCTTCGCTTAAGCTCCAGCCCTGCCTGCTCACGCCCTGCGTCATTCGCGTCGACGACACCGTAAATCCCGGGGATCAGTACACGTATACCGCCTACGTCACCTGGTTCAATAGCAATCAGCAGGCTTCCGAGCCCGTGACTCTAAGCGCGTACCATCCAAACCTGGTCGCCAAGACCGTCGCCCCCTTGCAAGATGTGACCCGCTATCAGATCGTCGGCACCCGGGCGGCGCCAGGAAAGGTCGGGCCGACAGGCGCATCGCGAAGCGCTGTCACAAAATCCGTCGACATCGCTCAGGCTGTGCGCGCCGTGAGCGCGAAACCGCACGATCAGAATGCAATCGCCCTGACGGGCCGGGCTTACTGCGCGACTGGGAACCGCAGTTTGTGCATTCATCTGCTCTATATGGCATTGATTCAAGCCTCGAACCATGGCGATGCTTCCACCCAGCGAACGCTCAGCGCAGAGCTTCGCAGCTTGGGAATCGACGTGTCCCAATAAGCGTGTCTCGCGGCAAATGACGCGCCGGGAGGTGAGACTACGCGCGTGAACGAAGAAGTCGAGGCGCATCCGTCATCCCGCCGGACTAACGTCGCTCATGGCCCGTTCATTTGAATCGTGTGGTCATACGTCCCCCGCGGCTGCCCCGCCGAAGCCCATTCCTGGCTCTGGAACTCCCCATGGGGTCCCCAGTTTCTTCTTTAACGGTTCTCACCTGGAGAGGAAGTGCAGCGCTTGGCCGGAGCAATACCGCTGGTGCTCCTTGCGGGATGGGCTGTCGCGTTCCCGCCGCTTGGGGCCGCGCAAACCCCGCGTCGAGATGCGCCACGGCGAGTTACAGGGCCAGCGAAGCCAGATCTCTCGGCACGAAAGCGGCACGGAAACGCCTCGTATTACGCGCGCCAGTTCTACGGTAAACGTATGGCGAATGGCGCTCCGATGAACCCGCGCGGCAATAACGCGGCGAGCCGCACTCTCCCGCTCGGAACCGTGGCCCAAGTCACCAACGTCGCAACCGGGAAGAGCGCCATCATCAGGATCGAGGATCGCGGTCCCTACATCAAGGGTCGCATCGTCGATTTGTCGCCCTCCACCGCACGCGAGATCGGAATCACAAGGCATATCGGTGTCGCGAAAGTCGTCGTCACACCCATAGCGGTTCCCCTGCCCAACGGCCGGGTCAAACGGATCCGGCAGCTGCCGGATCCCCATGACATCCCTCGACTCGCATCGAGTCTCCGCCGCAAATCTCACGCACCAAGCCTCGTGCTGAGGGAGTGACAAACAAAGCGCGCCGGCGGCCGTCTTGCTCGGCCTTACCCCACGTCCAGGGCCGCACTAGAACTTCTTCTGCACCTGCAGTGAGATCAGGCGTCCAATGGGGCTGGCGACGTTCGGGTCGAAGCCGCCGCCGCCATTCGGGCTGATTGGGATGTCCACGTACGGCGGATCGGTGTTCGCGACATTGAGGACGTTCAGGTCGGCCTGCAGTCCCTGTAGCCACCGATTCTGGAAGGCCAGACCGAAGTCGTACACGACATTGAGGTCGAGCGTGGTGTATGCACCCACGTTCTGCGTCGGTGTCGCCTCCGTATTCGTGTATGAATTCGCGAAGTTGAGGAAGAGCTGAGCGTCCCAAGGACCGGCAGCCAGCCCCAGGTTACCGCGCAACCGCAGCGCCGGCGGGAACCCGATGACATTACGCTCATCGAATGTCGGTCCGGTGGGAGTGAAGCGGACTTGATAATGCGTGAACCAACTGCCGCTCATGCCCACGCTCCAGGTTCCGATGCGTGTGACCGGCAGCACATATTGGCCCTGGAGGTCGAAGCCCGCGGCGCGAGTACGTCCGAGATTGAGCTCCACGCCATTCACGAAGACGCTGGGATCCGGAAGGATGGGTCCGAACACCGGCTCCGGGGACGCATTGGGCCCAGCTCCGAGGACGTATTGATTGACGAGCGCCGTGCAGGCCGCAGACGGGCAGCGCGTGACCAGCGAGCCGAGTTGTGCCGGCTGCTGGAGGATCGTGAGATCCGAGAGATAACTCGAGATCTGGTTCTTGTAATCGATGTCGAAGAAATCGACACTGACTTCCGTGCCGGGGCTCGGCTGATACTTGACGCCGAAGGTAAACGTGTCCGCCTTCTCCGGGCTCAGCTTGAGATTGCCGCCCCCGAGCGTATACCCCAACGAGGTCCGGGTCGGCGACAATGGGTCGGAGTAGGTTTGCACGAAGACTCCCTTCAAGGGGCCCACGAGCTCGGAAAGGAGCGGTGCGCGGAAGGAGGTACCGAAGGTGCCGCTGACCGTCACGGAATTCACCGGGCTCCAATTGACGCCTATCTTCGGATTGGTCGTGCCACCGAAGTCGCTGTAGTCCGAGTACCTTACCGCCAGATCCACATCCAGGCGCCGAATGCCTGTGATGGCATTCTGTGCACCGAAGAATGGGAACAGAATTTCGGCAAAACCAGACTTGGAGTGACGGCTCAATTTCTGTCTCAGCACCAGCTGGCGACCGGGCGGTCCACTGTTGATCCCGTACGTGAGATCATCGTGCTGCCACTGCGCCCCCAGCGCGGCGCGTATGTCTCCACCCGGCATGCGCAAGGCGGGCCCGCTCACTTTAGCCTCGGCCGATTGTTCGCCCGAGAAGCCCGGCGCGAAGAAAAGACTGTCGAAGAGGCCGCTCATCAGCGCCCGTGAATTGGGGCCGCCGAAGGGATTGAGCGCGGTTGCCGCGGAGCTGCTCGCGAGCGCATTCCCGAGAGCACCGTTATCGAGATTGTAGTTCTCGTCCTGATCATGGTCCCGCCCGGCCGTTCCATCGACCGTCAACGACCAGTCGTGGGGGAGCTCGAAATTGAAGCCGAGCGTTCCCTGGTAATTGACGGAAAAGCCGGTCGCTACGTTATGAAAGCCCGCATCAGGCCCAAACCAGTAGTCTACCTGCTCGCAATTCGCCGCTCCGGGAGCCGGCGAACACGGGCTGAGTACCGCGCCAGGCGGCGCAACGAAAAATGCATTCGTCGTAGGCACCGCCATCTGGGCGGTCGTCTGGGCCCCATCGACCGTTATGGTACGTCGCGAATAGCTTGCGTCTGCGTAGATCGAAATCGCATCGTTCACGCGCTGATCGAACGTCAGCGCCACGTCGTTGTGCTCAACCCGCGGCAGAATGTCCTGATACTTCGCCACATCGCACTGATTCAGCGTGCCTGCCGCCAGCTGCCCCGCTGTGGCCGGAGTCACCCCGCCCGCCGGAATCGCATAGGTGGTTCCGCCCGCCACGATATTACCCGGATCGCACTGGGTGACGTCATAGTTGGGGCCCCCGAACGCCCGCTGATCGGAGCGGAAGAAGTTGCGGCTCTGACCGTTGAGTGCCGAATGGAAGGCGTTCTCGAAACCCACGGTGAGCTGGCCGCTTCCCCAGTTATGACCCGCAACCAACCCGAGGCTCCGATCGTGGTAAGCGTCTGCCCAGCCGGAACGCGCCCGCACTTCGACGCCTTCGACGTTACGCCTCAGGATGATGTTCGCGACGCCTGCAATTGCATCCGATCCGTACGTCGCCGATGCTCCGTCGGCGACCACGTCGACGCGTTGCAGCATGATGCTCGGGAATGAATTCGGATCGACTGTCGAGCCGCTCGTACCGGATGGCGTGACACGGTGGCCGTCGAGCAGAGTCAGGGTTGCATAGGGACTCAGGCCCCGGATGTTGATCGACGATCCGTAATTGATGTTGATCGCCCCGCCGGTCCCAGTGCGAGAGGCCTCCGAAACGCCGAGATTGTCGACTTGCGGCAGGGTCTGCAGTTGATCGATGACTGTATTGCCGCCCGTCGCATTGAGCGCTGCCTGATCTAGCGTGATCACCGTCGAACCGACGGGCGCCGCGTTGCGAAGCTGCGTGCCGGTGACGACGACCTCCTGAAGCGACTCGCTCTGGTCCGCTTTCTGAGCTGCCGTCTTCGGCACCGGCGGCGTGTTGCCGGCGTCCGCCTGGGCAGCGAGAGCGCCGCTGCAGAGGGCGAGCGGCACGATCAGCGACAGTGCGCGCAACATCCCCCCCATGCGGCGGGCCCCAAGGGGACGGTATTCGCGATTATTCATAACTCCCCCAAAACGCTGCTGCAAAATTGGTTTACAGTCTCAACTGTAATGATACCTATAGCGTATATCTATTTTCAACACAATTTGTTTATAGTTTAAACTACTTGAATGAGCCAGCCATATCAGGGGGTAGTGATTGCCGGCACCAGGGCCGCGCGCCCGATAATTGCCGGCGACCCGTTGCCTGGACGCGCACGCGTTCTGCATAATCGCCAGCCGCGCCGGTAAGCATGGCAAGGATAGAAGTGAGCACGAAGAAAGATCGGGCATCAGGCCGCACGGCAAAGAGCCGGGCAGTCACCGCACGGCCCATTGCCGTTGGAGTGCTGCCGAATCTCATCGGCTACAACATTCGCCGGGCCCAGATCGCGCTGTGGCGCGATCTCACCCGCACCGTCGGCCACCGCGAGATTCGCCCGGCGGTTTTCAGCCTGCTCGTCCTGGTCGAGGCCAATCCGGGCATTGCGCAGATCGAGCTCTCCCAGCAGCTCGATATCGACAAAGCTGCGATCGTCGGCCTCATCCACCGCCTGCAGCGCAACGACTGGGTGGTTCGCCGCCGCTCACAGGAAGACCGCCGCCGCCAGGGCATATTCCTGACCTCGCGCGGCCAGGATTTCCTCAATAAGTTCCGTGCGCAGATGCTCGAGCACGAGAAACGATTCACGCGCCTCTTCACACGGGAAGAGCTCGCACAGCTCTTTGCCTACCTGCGTCGCATCCATCCGTGAAGGCGCTTCAGAAGGAAGGCAGCGCACGCGCATGCGCGACCATGGCGCGTTCCGCCCGCGCGCCGATCAGCCGGCGAGCGACATCTTCGCGCGCGGCACGCTCCACTTGCCGCACATAGTTGTCGTGCGAGCCGTATAGCCTCTTCATCGTCGCGGCGCTGAACGGCAGCCGATACCCGAGTAGAAAGCAGGCGTCGCGGCCGGTGCCATAGGTCGCCGCCGGAACCGCGAGAGCCGCCAGGCGCAAGCCCCCGATGGCATTGCCGTTTCGATCTAACTTGGGTTTTCCATCCGGCTCCGTCGCCAAAAGGGACGTCCGCGGCGGTGGCACGCCTTCGTCCACCCAACGGTACATGTTGAGGAATGCTTGCGCGATGGCGTAGTTGACCGGCATGTCATTCGGCTCGAAGCCATGGGGCATGTCCGCCAGGCACTTCAAGTGGCCGAAATTCGGCAGACCGGGAGCCTCCTTGAGCTTCACGGGTCGCGGCGGTGCGGCCTCAGGTAGCGGCACGGGCGATGAATTCGCGTGCGAGACACCCGCGACCTCATACAGCCTGTAGCGATCGCCAGGGGCGTCGCCGTCATGGCGGCGGTTGGCCAGCCCGCCAAAGCTGTTGAAATCGCTCTGCGTATTGAGGCGGATCACCGGCACATCCAAGGGCCTCACGTACATTCCATTGGCGAACGGGAGATAGCCATCGAATATCGGTGCCCCATCGGCCATCCTGGCGCCCGCATGGTAGTAATCGGCGAAGGTTGCCGTGGCGACGCCGGTATAAGAGTAGCCGGTGAGGAATAGATTCTTAACGTGATATCCGCGCAGCGGGTTCTCAGGCGAATCGCTGCGCAGCAACGCCCCGACCTGGGCGACCATTCCCCAAATCTGAGTGAGGCCTGCTGCGCTGAGCGCACCGTAGCGCGCGGGGTCAGCGATCTTCAGGCCCTTGAACGTAATGGGATGCTGGATCGCCACATATGCATCGCCGTGCGAGAGGAAAAGCCCGCTCACCATCCCGAAGACCAGCAGGCTTCCGCCGCCGCCCGGGTGGGTGATCTCGACGATGACCTCACCGCTGAATTTCTCCGGGTCGCTCGGCTTGTACACGAGGATCCTGCTCGTATAGGGTACATCCGGCCGTCGCAAAATCGCCCTGTAGCTCGCTTGCCTGCCGAGATCCTTCGTGTTGTCCCGGCTCATCATGCTGAGCGCGTCCGCCATGCTCAAGGGCCGGTATACGTTGGCGCGACCGCTCACCAGATACTCTTGAACCGTATAGCCGAACTTCTCGAGGCCACCCCAGACGCCTATGCCCTCCCCCACGGGATTGCTGAGCGGGCCACGCACGTCCGGCACCCGGACGCCCGCGGCCACCGCAGTCAGGGTGAAGAAGCATGAAGCCAGGAGTAAACAGAGGGCGCCGCTGCCGCGTGCCGGAGGAGACCGCGACATGGAGCCGATCATTCTTGCCATGGATATCAGCCGATCTCCAGACCCGAGCCATACCTATAACTCATACATGTGCACATTGCAATTGGTTTATATATTAAACCATTTACGGGCGGTCCTCGCGCCCCGGATGCCGCATGCCGGCGAGCACGATTCGCCGCTCTATGAGGCTCGCAATTGCACGCTCGCCATACCCGAGGGAGCTCAAGACGGCCTCGGTATGTTCCCCGAGCATCGGGGGCAAGCCGTCGCAGCCCGGCCCGTCGTGCTCGAATACGAAACCCGCATTGACGTAGCCGGCAGGCCGGGCGGCACCGTCCGCTACGGCGAGCGTCGGCACAATGAGCCCGCGGGAATCCGTCCGCGCCTTCTCGCATACCTCGTCGATCCCTCGGATCAACCCACACGGAACTCCGACCGCACTGAGCTTGTGCTCCCATTCCCCGCCCGGACGGGTTATGAAGATGTCCGAGAGGATCCCGCGAAGGAGCGCCGCATTTTCGGGCTCGGTCCGCGAGACCGGCTCGCGGAACCTTACGTCATCAGCGAGCTCGGGCCGCGCCAGGACGCCGCAGAGCAGCGCAAAGTGGTTGTTCTGCACCACCCCCAGGGCGAGACGGGTTCCGTCCTGCGCGAGAAACGTTGCAGAGGTAGGCGAACCGCTGTAGCCGACATCGCCGGTGCGCGGCAGCGTTTTACCGGTGACGAGATACGGCGTCGCGAGCGCGGTGAGCAGCACCACCGAGGCATCGAGCATCGCAACGTCGATGTACTGCCCCTCGCCGAATCTCTCGCGTTGCAGCAGAGCGCCCAGCACCGCAAGCGCCGCGAGCGTTCCCGTATAGGTATCGATGACAGGCCACCCCGCCCGAGAGGGCGGATCTTCCGGCTCGCCATTGGCAGCCATGACGCCCCCGGTCGCCTGCACGATGTTGTCTATCGCAGGCAGGTCGCGCCAGGCTCCGCTCTGCCCGTAACCGGAGACCGCGCAATATACGATCTGCGGGTTGAGCAGCTTGCAAGCCGCATACCCTATGCCGAGGCGATCCATGACGCCGGGCCGGAAATTCTCGAGCACGACGTTGCAGCGCCCGACGAGGCGCCGGGCGATCTCGATTCCCTCGGGGCTCTTGAGGTCTACCGCGAGGGAGCTTTTTCCGGCGTTCGCCGCGATGAACGCGGGCGAAAGACCGTCGCATTCGCGGAAGGGCCCGTAGTCGCGCATGGCATCGCCGCGCAAAGACTCGATCTTCACGACCTCCGCCCCCAGCATCCTGAGGAAGTGCGAGCAGAAGGGACCTGCCATCACATGGCTGAAATCGGCCACGCGGTATCCCTTCAACGGCTGCGGCATCGGCGTGCATTTCCTATAACAGGTGAATTTAACATCGATTCGTCCTCCCCCTCGCGCGACCCCCGGAGCGCTGCAACCGGTCACGGCTTGCCCTGATTAGGTAATAGTGTAAACTAATTTTCGTCGCAACCCATACCACGCGATGCGCGAACTCGACATCCTGCTCGCCGGCGATGTGATCCTCGATGAGCCCGACCCGGATCATTGGTTGCAGGGTTTGCGCAAGGTGACGCACAGCGCCGACCTGACCATCGGCCATCTCGAGGTGCCCCATACGAGCCGCGGGACTGAAAGCTCAGCCGATGTTCCGGCACCGGCCGCGGACCCGACGCATCTTCAGGCGCTGGCTCGCGCCGGCTTTGCCGCAATGACGCTCGCGGGAAATCACATCGCGGACCGCGGGCCCGAGGGCATCGCCGACACCACAGCCATGCTCGGACGGCTCGGCATTGCCTGCTGCGGCGCGGGCGCCTCGATCGATGAAGCGCGGCGTCCAGCGATCCTGACGAGGAATGGCGTGCGGGTCGCACTCCTCAGCTACAACTGTGTGGGGCCGGAGAGCAGCTGGGCGCTCCCTCACCGGGCGGGCTGCGCTTACGTCCGCGTCGAGCCTGCCGACGGCGGACCGATCTCACCGGCGGCGAACCTCACGCAGCTCGATACGCGCTCCGTGGCCGACATCAGCCGCGACATTGCCCGCGTGCGCGCGCAAGCGGACCTGCTCATCGTCGCCCTGCACAAAGGGATCGTGCACCGTCCTGCGGAGATCGCTTCTTACGAACGCCCATTGGCGCATGCCGCGATTGATGCGGGTGCAGACATCGTCGTCGGACACCACGCGCACATCATCCGCGGCATCGAGATCTACCGCGGTCGGCCCATTTATCACGGATTGGGCAACGGTTGCGTCGTCACACGTGCGCTCACCCCCAATCAGTCGCACCCCAAACGGGCCGAGTGGGCACGCCGAAGGAAGGAGTTGTTCGGCTTCGAGCCGGACCCGGCCTACATTCTCGCTCCCTTTCACCCGGAAGCCATTCATGCCCTCATGGCCCGCGTGCACTACCGCGAGGGCGCTTTCGCGTTTGGCTTCGTTCCGATTCATGTCGAACCGCCCGGGCGCCCCGTGATTCCGACCCCAGAGCAGGCCTCACGCACCGTCGCGTATGTCGCCAGCATCACGGAACGGGCCGGACTGCCGCCGCTGACTCTCGCCCCGCGCGGCAACATGATCGGGGTGAGTCCATGAGCGCACCACCAGAGCACACTCCGCGCGCTACCGCTCTCCTGACCGCCGTTGGCGCGTGGGGTCTTGCGACTTCGATGCTGGTGGGAGCTGCCTCGGTGCTCGCCAGGCACTTGGGGATCGCCTTGCCGGGAGATATCGAGATCATGCGGGCGGCCATCCTGGTGACAGCGTCGGTGGCCGTCTTGAGCGCGACGCTGGCGCATCGGCACGCCACTGTTCACCTGCTGACCGGCCGCCTATCGGTGTCTGTCGGCAAGCGCCTCGAGCGCGTCGGCGAGTGGCTCTCCGTCCTCTTCTTCCTCGCGGGAACCTGCGGCCTTGCGTGGATCATGTGGGACCTGCGCCACGCGCACGAGCAAAGCGACATCCTCCACATACCGTTCGCGCCGCTGCGCTGGATCTGCTTGGCGGCGCTCGTCGGCGCGGCGATCGCGGGGGCGCTGGGCAACCGGCGAGCGAACCGGCCATGAGCGGCGAGCCTATCATCGCCGCTTGCGGCATTTTCGCACTGTTCGCGCTCTTGATGAGCGGAGTGCCGATCGGCGTAGCGCTCGGATTGACGGGCATAGGGGGCCTCACGGCCACGCTGGGCCTCGAGCCTGCGCTGATCAAATCCGGTGTCGTCGTCTTCGATACGATGTCGCGCTATGAGTTTGGAGTGCTGCCGCTCTTCCTCCTCATGGCGCACCTGTGCTTTGCGGCCGATGCCAGCCGGGACTTCTTCAAGGCGGCCGCAAGCTTCTTCGGCCATCGCCCGGGAGGGTTGGCGCTGGCCTCGATCGGCGCGTGCGCCGGCTTCGGAGCCATCAGCGGCTCCAGTCTCGCGAGCGCGGCGACTGTCGGACTCGTAGCGCTCCCGGAGATGCGCGAGCGAGGCTACTCGGACGGATTCGCGAGCGGCGCGGTGGCAGCCGGCGGCACCCTCGGCCAGGCGGTGCCGCCTTCCACTGCGCTGATCGTCTTCGGCATCATCGCCGAGCAGTCGATCGGACAGCTCTTCATCGCCTCGCTCCTGCCTGCCCTTACGCAAATACTCTTCTACTTCGCGGTGGTGGTGTTGGTGGCGCGCTGGCGGCCTGCCTGGGCGCCCGCGGAGCCGCGAAAGAGCTGGGGTGAGCGCCGTCGTGCGCTCGTGCGGGTTGCGGATGTGAGCGCGCTCATCCTGTTGGTCATCGGCGGAATCGCCTTCGGCTGGTTCACCGCGCCGGAGGCGGGCTCCGTCGGCGCCTGCGGCGCACTGCTGCTATGCGCGTGGCGCCGGCGCCTCACTCGAGGGTCGCTGCGCCGCGCGATCACGGAGACGCTGCGCACCACCGGAATGATCTACCTGATCGTGATCGGCGCTCTCATTTTCTCCGTGTTCATCAGCGTCTCGGGACTGAGCGGCATCGTGGGAGGACTCGTCGGCGCGGCAGGCGGAAACCGGATTCTCACGCTCTTCTTCGTGACGGTCGTCCTGCTGCTCCTGGGGTCGGTGCTCGATGGGCTCTCCCTCATGCTGGTGGCAACGCCACTGCTGCTGCCCGTCCTGCAGGGTCTCGGGTACTCGCCGATCTGGTTCGGCATCTTTCTCGTACGCGCCATGGAGATCGGCTTCGTGCATCCCCCCATAGGCATGAACCTATACGTAATCCAAGGTATCGCGCCGGACATCCCTCTCGAACGGATCTTCAAGGGGGTGCTGCCCTTTCTAGCCGCCGACTTGTTGCATTTGACCCTGTTGATGGCAGTGCCTGCGATCGCGCTCGTCCTTCCCCGGGTGCTCGGCCAATGAGTGCGCTCGCGCAATTGTTGGCCGAGGCGGACGCCGACCCACTGCAGCACGCCCGGCAACATGCGCAAAGCGGAAGGCGCGTGATCGGCGTGGTGGGCGCCGAAGTTCCTGTCGAGTTGATTCTGGCCGCGAGCGCGACGGCGGTGGTGTTATCTGGGTTCGGTGATGAGCAAGCGCCTCGAGCCGACCGCTATCTCGAGCCGAGCTTCGCGCCACACCTGCGCTCGATCACCGAGCAGTGGCTGCGGGGCCGATTCGACTTCATGGACGCCGTGATCTTCACTCGCGCCGACGACAGTGCTCAGCGCTGCTACTATTACCTTTGCGAGCTGCAGCGCCGCGGCCTCGCCCTCGGACCCGCCCCTCTCATTTTCGACATCGCGAAGATTCCGCGCGCGGCGAGTCTCGTGCACTCGGAAGCGGCGATCAGCGCCATCGCGGCGGCTCTGGGGAGTGACAATTCACGGTTGCAGGCAGCCATCGATGCGCGGGACCGGCGCCGCGCGCTCTTTACACGTCTCGATCTGCTCAGGCGATCCGACCGCCCTCCGCCCGGCGCGGACTGCGAGCAGTTACTGCGTCTCGCGGACACCGTGAGCGCCGAGCGCTTCGACGGCGAGCTCGCCGGCTGGCTCGGGGGTGAATTCCGAGAGCATCGCGGGCCGCGCCTGCTGCTCTGCGGCACGAGTCCGCCCGACGGGCGGCTCCATCAGGCGGTGGAGCGAGCCGGCGGTTGCATCGTCGCGGAGATCGACGATGCGGGCAGTGATCGGCTGGGTGCCAGGGTCGGAGCGACTTCTGACCCCATAGCGGCCCTCGCGCATCACTACCACTCCCTCTGTCACGGACCCCGGGGCTTCTGCGATCGAGCCTCGCGGCTCGTACGCCGTGCCATCGATTGGCGGGTACACGGGGTCATCTCCTGGCTGATCGAGGAGGATGAGTCATCGGCCTGGCAAGTACCCGCGGCAACGGCGGCGTTGGCCGCGGCGAGGATACCGCTCCTGTCGCTCACCCGCCGGCGCTGGAATGCTCAAGACGGCGCACTCGAGGACATCGCCGCTTTCACACAGGGACTCAAATCGCCATGAACATGCTTGCTGCTCACCGCGTGGTTACGCTCGGCGAAGAGGCGGATGGCGCGCTCGCGCGCTTCCTGGTCTCGCTGGGGGCACGCATCGAGCCGAGCAGCGAGGATCGCATCCTCGAGGATCTCGCGGGCGCCTCCTTCTTTCTCCATCGCTGGCGCGCGCGCGACCGAGCCGAGCTGTTGCCGCCGAATCTCGCGACACGGTTTCCTCGGCTCATCCATGTCCTCCTGAGCCCCTTCGGGCGCGGCGGCACGCGCGCGGAGTGGTCCGGAAGCGAGCTCACCGTATCGGCGCTGGGTGGGGCCCTGAGGCTGACGGGCGATCCGGACCGCGCTCCGGTCAAGGAGGCATTGGACGCGTGCCTCTTTCATACCGACATGGTCGCCGCCGCAGCAGCTCTTGCCGCCCATTTCGAGCGCGGTGAGAGCGACCGCGGCCAGACGATCGAGATCTGCGCGCAGGAAGTCACCTTCAGCCGTGCGGTCAACCCCATCCTGGTCTGGCAGTTCGATCGCCGCAAGCTTCGCCGGACCGGAGGCGCACTCGGTTATGGGCGCGCGACCGTTCGTTGTATCTGGCCGTTGAGCGACGGATGGTGCTTTCACACGCTCATGACCGGTCGGCTCGGAGCGCCGGCCAACCAGGCGTTGAGCGACTGGATGGACGAGCGCGGCGTGCCCAATCCGCTGCGCGGAACCGACTGGCTGCACTACGATCGCTCGGCGCTGGACCCGACGACACGGACGCGTTGGGAAAATGCGATCGCTCTGTTCTTCAGTACCGTGAGTAAGTCGGACATCGTGCGAGAAGGGCAGCGGCGCGGCATCAATGCGACCGTGGTCTGCGAGCCGCACGATGCTCTCGCAGACCCACACCTCCAGGCGCGGGAGTTCTGGGTCGAGCACGACCCACTGCGGGTACCGGGACGCTTTTTTCGGATGACCGACGGTCCGATGGCTGGCACGCCGGCGGCACCACGCGCGACCGATCGGGGCGGCCCCCTCTCGGGCGTGCGCGTCCTCGACTTTTCCTGGGCGCTCGTCGGCTCGATCACCACCAAGATACTCGGCGACCTCGGCGCCGATGTGGTCAAAGTCGAGAGCCGCACGCGCCCCTGTCTCTCGCGCCTCGACCGCCAGGTCACCGCCTCGCGCACCGGCAACCTCGACGACAAGCCCTGGTTCGCGCACCTCAATACCTCCAAGCGCAGTCTCGCGCTTGATCTCAAAGCGCGCGGGAGTCGCGAGGTCATCGAGCCTCTGGTGCGTTGGGCCGATCTCGTGGTGGAGAATTTCTCTCCCGGAACGATGGACAAATTGGGGCTCGGCTATGCGGCGCTCGCGCGGCTGAACCCCGGCATCATCCTGGTATCCGGCAGCGTCTACGGCCAGAGCGGACCGCTCGCACGTGAATGGGGAGTGGACGGCACGGGCGCTGCGCTGTCGGGCCGCACCTATCTCACCGGCTGGCCGGACCGCGATCCGGTGATCCCAAGCGCACTGCCCTACGGCGATGTCGTCGTCCCCTACGTGATGGCGGCCGCGGCCGCCGCAGCCCTCCAGCGCCGGCGCGAAAGCGGCTGCGGCGCGCACATCGATACCTCGATGTATGAAGTATGCCTGCAGCAGATGTATGAGGCCCTGGTGCAGGCGCAAACGAGCCAGGTCCCGACACGACCCGGCAATGCCGACGTGCGCTCCTTTCATCAAGCGGTCTATCCCGCGCTCGGCGAAGATCGTTGGATCGCGATCCGTTGCACGGACCGATCTGCCTGGTCGCGCTTCTGTACCCTCGCGGGCCTTCGGGATGGCGAGCCTGAGGCCGTGGCAGGCCCGGTGGCCTCCTGGACCGCCAACCAGGATGCGGCTGAGCTCGCCAACCGCCTGCAACACGAGGGAATCGACGCCGCGCCTCTTCAGGACATCGAGGACTTGATGGAAAACGATGCGGCGCTCGCCGCCCAAAGCCCCCTCGTCGTCCTGGATCATCCGCTGCTCGGCGCCTTCCCCCACCTGCGCACTCCCATGCACTTCTCGCGAAGCTCGAGCGAGCCTTTCCGCGCACCGCGTCTCGGCGAGCACACCCGCGAGATCGTCCTTGAGATCGTGAGGCTCGACCCCAGGCGATTCGATGAGCTCGAGGCCCAGGGAGTCTTTCAGTGAGTCCCCGGCCCGAGTCACGCAGGGCGCTCGCATGCTCCGGCGATGCGACGGGACACCAGCGCGAGTTCGTGCGCGAGCTACGCCGCCGCGTCATGGACGACGGCGAGCCTTTCGTCATCGCGCAGGCGGATACGCCGCACGAGATCTTCCACGCAATGGATATTCCGCTCATCACCAACCAGTGGTGGGCCGCATACCTCGCGGCCAAGCAGCTGTCGGGACCGTATTTCGAAGCTCTCGAGCGTCATGGGTATCCGAGTAACGGCTGCCGCTACTGCACACTCGGACTCGCCTGTACCCTGGCCGCGGATCCGGCAACGGCCCCTTGGGGCGGTCTGCCACGGCCGATCGCGCTCGTCGCGCGGCTCACATGCGACTGCATTCAGCACGTGTTCACGCTATGGGCCGAAGCGCTCGGCACCGATTTCTTCGCACTCGAAGCGCCTGCATGGCGTCACAAGGATCTACAGTGGTTCGAGCATTCGTACGACAGGTGGCTGGAGGTGTACGAGGCCGGTCGTATCGAGCTCCTGGTGGAGGAGATGCGCTCCTTGATCGCGCTTCTCGAGAGTAAATCCGACCGGCGCTTCGAGGTGGACCGCCTCGGCGCCTTGATGGAGCGGATCAACGAGCAGGAAGGCTATATCGCAGAGGCTGCGCAGCTCATCGGAGCAACCCGCCCGTGCCCGGTCGCCATCACCGATCAGATGACCAACACCATGATCCCCCAGTGGCACCGGGGCTCGGAGTGGGCGGTCGCGCATGCCCGCCGATTCCGCGACGAAGTCATCGAGCGGGTGAGCGCAGGTCAGGCGGTCTGCGCCCACGAGCGCGTGCGCCTCATGTGGATCGGTGCGGGTCTGTGGCACGACACCGGGCTTTATCGCGCGCTCGAGGAACAGTACGGCGCCGTGTTCGTATGGTCGATGTACATGCCGTTCGCCGGCCCGCAGTACAGGCGCGCGTTGCAGGGCAGGCCCCTGCATGCGCTCGCGAGCCGTATCTGCTCAATGAACGAGGTGCTGCACCTGCCGCCGTGGATGAACGCGTGGATGGTGAGCGAGGCTGAGCGCTGCGACATCGATGCCGCGCTCATTCTCATGCCGCCGGGGAATCGCTTGTCGCAGTCCGGCGTTTACCTCACGGCTCAGGCCCTGGAGTCGGCCGGGGTGCCGACCCTCACCGTGAGCGCCGACATGGTCGCCTCCGCCGGATGGGACCGCGCGCAGTTCGTGGCGCGTGTTGCCAGGTTCCTTGCTAGCGCGAAGCTCATATGAGCCGCGCGCGCGCATCGCGGTTGCTGCTGCCGTCACTGCTCGCAGTCCTTTTGTGCGCGTGCCAGGGCCAAGCGGCTTCCGGCGTCACCACTCTCGTTTATGCGAGCCCCTATGCTCCCGATCACCCTTTCAGCAGAGCGGACGAGGTATGGCTCGACTGGGTGCAGACGCACTCCGACGGCCGGCTGCGTATCCGCCCGCTCTGGTCCGGCACGCTCCTTTCCTCCGACGCATCGATCATCGAGCTACGCCATGGGGTCGCGGACATCGGCCTCATCACGCCGATCTATGAGCTGGGAGGAGTGCAGCTCATTCGCGCTCAGACCGCCTTCTATGCGGGCGCGACGACGTTCGGTGAGCAGGTAATGCTCTACGATTGTCTGGTCGCCAGGTTCCCGGCGTTCCGCGCGGAGCTTCGCGGCCTGCACGTCCTCGCGGTACAGGGCGGCTCGCTTCCCGGGGTTTTGACTCGCACGCACCCGGTGCATGCGCTTGCGGACTTAAAGGGACTGCGGATTCGGGTACCCGTCGAGCTCGTCGGCGTACTGCGCGAGCTGGGCGCCGACCCCGTCGATATGCCCATGGAGCAGGTGTACTCGGGTCTTGCCAAGGGGATCCTCGACGGGGTGATCGCCCCGCCCGATACGCTTTTCTCGCTGCGCTTCGCCGAGGTCGCGCACTATTACTGGGGACTCGAGATTCCCCGAGGAGCCTACCCCGCGCGCGCCATCGGTGAGCGCCGCTGGGAAGCCCTCTCAGCCGCCGATCGCGCGCTCCTCACCGAGTCGGGCAGCGTCTGGGAAGCGGCGATGGCACTCCAGATCGAGACTGCAGTGCGTGCGGGAAGGCAGTTCGGTGAGCGCGAGGGAGTGCACTCCTTCGCGGCCTCGGCCGCGGAGCAGGCGCGCTTCGACGATCTCTATAACCGCGAGGCCCGGCGCAGCGCAACCCAACTCAACGCTTACGGGATCGACGGACTCGCCGTGTTCCAGTACGCCCAGGCGCTCGCGGCCGGTATCCGGAGGAGCGGCCGTGTCGCTTGCAATGCCGATAAAGGCAGTGGCGATCTTTAGCAAAAGCAACCAGGGGCAGCATTCATGTTGAATTCGATCGTGAGATCAATCCTGTCAGCGGCCATCCTCAGCCTTGCGCAGCCGGTTGCTACCGCATACGCCGCCCATCCCGGTGCCACACCGAAGCTCTCCGAGCCCGGCTACTATTCCGGCTACGCGCCTGCCCTCTACGATGGCTATGAAAGGACCTCCTTCTATATCGAGGTCCGCGACGGCACGAAGCTCGCGGTCGATCTCTTCCGGCCGACGAGTCATGGCGTCCTCGCAAAAGGGCCGCTACCGGTTGTGTGGATGAACACACCGTACAATCGCCGCGCCGGACTCGACGGCGCCTCTTCCGCGAGCGCCTATCCCGGCTTTGCGCTGCAGCTGGTCAAGTATGGGTACAACGTCGCTCTGGTCGATTTCCGCGGCCTCTACGCCTCCTTTGGCACGAACGAAGTCTTCAATTTCGGAGAGTACCTTCCGTCGGCGAGCACCGATGCCTATGACATGACCGAATGGTTCGCGAAGCAACCCTGGAGCAACGGCCGTATCGGCATGTGGGGCTGCTCGGCAACGGGTGGCAGCCAGATGCAGGCCGCCACGACCCGGCCGCCGGCACTGAAGGCAATCTTTCCCATGAGCTCGACCTTCGACAGTTACTCGTTCCTGGTCATCGGGGGAGTGCCGCTGCGGCCATTCCTGCCGCCCTCGCAATCGAGCACGGCCGGCCGCGACAGGACGGCGGCGCCGGTCGATGGCCCGCGAGGACCCGCGGAGCTGGCCCGAGCGATCGCCGAGCACAAGAACAACATCGATGCTCCGGAGGTTGGCGTCGGCTACGTGATCCCGTTCCGTGACAGCCGGGCGGCTGCGTTGGGCGGCGTCGAATGGTGGCCCGAATCGAGCCCCTCGACCCATCTCGACGCTCTGAAAGACGGTGATTTCGGGGTCTATGCCACATCCAACTGGGATGAGTCGGGAACGAAGCTCGCCGCTTTCGACATCTTCGGCAATCTCCCGACGGGACGCGTCAAGCTGCTCGTCGGCCCTGCCATGCACTGCGGCTGGCAGAAGGTCTGGGCGGACACCGGATTCTCGATCGTCACCGAAGAGCGGCGCTTCTTCGACTATTGGTTGAAGGGCATTCAAAACGGCGTCATGAAGGAAGCGCGGGTGACCTACTACACTTACAACGCACCGCCGCAGCGCGCCTGGCAGACTGCCTCGACCTGGCCTCTGCCCAACCAGGTCGAAACCGACTTCTATCTCACGGCAGGCGGCCTCGGGCGCGCTGCGCCGAAGAAAGGGGGGCAGGAGACGACCGTCGAGACTGCCGCACCGAAGGCCAATCCCATCTTCGTCGAGAAGCCGCCGGGCGGTCTCTCCTACGAAACTGCACCGCTCCCTCACGACCTTCAGATCACCGGGTTTCCGGTGATGAGAGTCTGGATAGCGACTCGTGCCCGCGACACCGATGCGTTCGCATGGATCGACGATGTGGCGCCGGACGGTACGATGCGCTCCTACCAGATGTTGGGTCGGCTGCGCGCTTCCGACCGTGCTCTTGCGCGGCCTCCCTATAACGATTTTGACCTTCCCTGGCATTCGTTCCTGAAGAAGGACGCGCGGCCGCTCGAGCCCGGGAAGCCCACCGAGTTGCAATTCGCGCTGCTGCCGATGTCCTACATCTTTCCCGCGGGGCACCGGATTCGAGTGACCCTGGCATTTTCGAGCCCCTCTGGCGGCGTGGGCGAGCCGGTCTCCGTGCTCGCGGGGCCCGCAGCGCTCTCCACCCTTACCTTGCCGGTGATTCCAGACCGGGCCCACTGACCGTGACGGCGCTTCCTCGCATGGCGAGTGCAGCGAGCAGCACGACGATTGCGCCGCCCACCGCCATCCAGAGGGGAGCGCCGAGGCCGTGACGCACAGCGAGCGTCCCGGCCACTAGTGGCGCCAGGAATCCGCCGATGATCTCCCCACAGAGGGTGGTGAAGCCGATCGCCGTGGCAGCGAGATTCTTCGGCACGCTCTCCGTGGGTACGAGCACGATGCAGATGGCGCTGATCGCCTGGCCCGCCTGGGTGCAAAGGAGAATGGCGGCCAAGACCCAGAGTGAGCCGTAGAGCGGGCTCACGAAGAGAATGACCGGCAGAATCGCACTCAGCACTGCGCTCGCGGCGAGCATGGGTCGCCGGCCGACGCGATCGGAGAGCGCGGGCGCGATGAGCCCCAGGACGAAGCTACCGAGACCCGCGGCGCCCATCAGGAACCCGGCCGTTGTACCCGACTGATGCTGAACCTCGGTGATGTAGAGCGGCCCGAAGGCGTTCACGAGGAAGAGCCAGGTCATGAACCCGGCGGCACCGACCGCGCTCGCCCACAGATTTCGGGAGTTGAGCAGCCGCACGATATCGGCCACGCGCGCTCGCTGCGTCCGGCGCGACTGGCGCGCCCTGCCCTCGCGCACGAAGAGCCCGATCAGGAGCGCCAGCACCAGCCCCGGCACGGCTGCCACCAGGAAGGCATCGCGCCAGCCCTCATGCGCCGCCACTTGCGTGGTCAACACCGGGGCGATCGCGAGGCCAATGATTGCGGCTGCGCTCACCACGACGCCGATGTTCCGCCCGCGGTGCTCGGGCGCGGAATTCTCCTCCACCAACGCCATCATGACCGACCAACAGGGCCCTTCCGCGACACCGAGCAGGGCGCGAAGGAGTAGCAGCTGACCGAACCCGTGCGCGAATGCGCTGGCGGCGGAAATGACCGAGAACAGCACGACCATTGGAACGAGCACGACTTTGCGCCCGACCCGATCCGAAATGGCGCCAAAGACGAGCGCGGAGACGGCCCAGGTCACCGCGACCACACCCGCCAGCATGCCGATGTGCGCAGCATCGAGATGCAGATCGGGTGCGATGTAGGGCGCAAGATAAAGCAGCGACATCCGATCGAGGAACACCACGCCCCAGGTGGCGAACATGATGGCCACCATGGCGTGCTCGCGCGGGGCGGCTCCAGAGGTAACGGCGCGGGCTCTCAACTCTTCTCTTCCGAGGCGAGCGCCATGAGGGCACCCAAGAACGTAGCGCGCTGCGCCGCCGGAATGCGCTCGAGGAGCTCGCTCTCCAATCCCTCCATGATTCTTCGAGTTTTCTGCATCAGACGCCGGCCGGCCTCGGATAGCGTGAGGCCATGGGACCGGCCATCGACCGGCTCTCGGTCAATGAGGTCGCGGCTTGCGAGTCGGGCGGTGAGCGGAGTCATGTTGGCGCTCACGATATCGAGCAGTCGCCCGACATCGCTTTGCGTGATGCCGGGATTCATCCCGATCACGAGGAGCACCGTTCCCTCGGCGGGACGCAGGTCGAGCACGGCAAGGCGCGCCGCAAGTTCCGCCATGAATGCCGCCGAGACCCGCCGCAGCGCATAGCCGGGGAAGCCCTTCAGGGGATCGATGACCATGGCCGGCATTGTGCGCAAAGAGCCCGCTCGACACAAATGATGTAAGCGCTTGCATCGGGCGCCGACCGGTCGCTAGACTCTTGGCGATCCGACGCATCCTGCACTATTCGGGAGTTCACCGGCCGTGCCCAGCGCCCGCCTTGGCTCTATCCTGCTCATCGGGCTCGGAGCCTGCGCGCTCGCCGGCAGTGGCGCCCGAGCGACGGGTCCCGAGCTGCCGGAGACGATCGGCTGGTGGACTGCCAACTCCAACCGCATCTTTCCCGAACGGGCGAGCTATCCGGATGCCACCGGCATCGTGACGGTCATCCACGTGGGCGGGGCGGTCGAGACTCGAGGACACCCCTTCTTTACCGCAATCGGCCGCAACGGCCGCGCCTGCATTACCTGTCACCAGCCGGCGGATGGCATGAGCGTATCGGCGGAAAGCCTCCAGGCACGCTGGACGCAGACCCACGGTGAGGATGCGATTTTCGCGGCCAGCGACGGCTCAAACTGCCCGTCCCAGCCGCAACAGTTTGCCTCCTCGCATTCGCTGCTGCTCACCCGCGGGCTCTTTCGCATCGCGCGCCCCTGGCCGCCTCACGGGCCCGATGGCCATCCCATCCTCCCGCAGTTCACGATCGAAGTGATGCATGATCCCACGGGGTGCAATCTCGATCCCGTCTATGGCCTGAAGAGCACGCATCCGGTCGTTTCGGTCTATCGCCGGCCGCGCCCGGCTGCGAACCTCAAGTACGTGACGTCGTACGGCTTCGCCTTCGATCCGAAGAGCGGCCTGCCGCTTGCCATCGACCCCGCGACCGGACTGCGCTATGCGGGCAATCTTCTTGCCGATCGGCGCGCGCGCACGCTCGAGGAGCAGGCGCTGGATGCGCTGCGCACTCATCTCGCGCGTTATGGACCGCTCGATGCCGCGCAAATGCGCGAGATCATCGGCTTCGAGTCCCACGTTTATGTCGCGCAAAGCGCCGATTGGGTGGGCGGCTCGCTGACAGACGCCGGGGCCCAAGGCGGCCCCGACGCCCTCGCCGCCGGCAAGGCGGCCGTCCTCGACAATCCCCGCGACCCGCAGTGGGCGGAATTCGCAAGCTGGGGGCATGACAGCGATCCGCGTGAAACGCCGGCGCAACGCGCTTTCCGCGCCTCCGTCATGCGCGGCATCGGCATCTTCAACGAGCGCACGTTTCTGATTACGGATTCGGCGGGGCTCAACTCCATGAATTTCGGCAACCCCACGCGCAACACCTGTAGCTTCTGCCACAACATGACGCGTACGGGTATGGACGTCGCGCCGGGCCAGGTCGATCTCGGCACGACGAACGAGCCGTTTGCCGACCCCGCGCCGGATTTGCCGCTCTTCAAGCTCACCTGCGAGGCGAAGTACCCGCCGCATCCGTTCCTCGGGCGCGTCGTATACACGCATGACCCGGGCCTCGCGCTCACCACGGGCAAGTGTGCCGATATCGGCAGAATCACCATTCAGGACATGCGCGGACTCGCGGCGAGGCCGCCTTATTTCTCGAACGGCTCGGCGCGCACGCTGCGCAGCATCGTGGATTTTTACGACCGGCGTTACCACATCGGCTTCACCGAGCAGGACAAGAAAGACCTCGTCCACTTGCTGAGCGTGCTCTAGATGCGCCGGCACACGCGGCATCTCGCAAAGATAGCCGGCCTCACCGGCCTTGCGTGTTGGGGCTGCATCGCCCTCGCGCAGCCACCACCGGAAGATCCGGGTCGTACATTCGTTGCCTGCCCCGTCTACCGCGATACCAACAGCGGGCGCAAGTCCGGGTGCTGGCTCGCCGTGAACCCTGTCGACGGAGTTCGCTACGACATCAGCCTCGGCCGCACCAAGCCTCAGATCGGGCATCAGGTGCTCGTGGAGGGCCGCCTCGAAACTTTGGATCAGCCGAGGCAGGCCGGGTCAGCCTGCGGTGGGGTCGTGCTTCGCCCCGTCGTCGTGTCGGTGCTCGAGGCCACCTGCCGGAGCTTCATGTTGCCCGCCGAGAGCTACCCCGGACGGCGCTTCGTTCTCGACCTCAAGGCGGTGCTGCCCCCCGCGGACGTGGTCGAGTCCATTCCTCCACCACCCTACCCCCCACGGACCTGGAGCATCGAGTTCAGCTTTGGTTCCGACTTCCTGCAGTATCAGTACAGCGAGATCATTCTCGATGAGATCGGCCGTTATATCCGCGCGAGCCGGCCGCGCCGCATCGAGGTAATCGGGTACGCGGTCACCGCCCCGCGCTGGATTTCCGGGGAGCGGCTCGCTGAAAGCCCGCAGCTCGCGCGGGGACGCGCCGAGACGGTGGCCCTGGCACTTCGCCGACTCGGCGCCACCCGGCGACTACTGCAGGTGAAGTGGCGCGACAATCCTTCGCCGCTCTCAGATAAGCCGGGACTCGCGGAACCGTCGCGGCGCCGCGTCGATGTGCGCCTGCTGTATTGAAGCTTGCCGATTCCCTGATCGCAGACCTAGCCTGTCGATGGCGCTTCAGCTCACGATGAGCTCGTCCGCCTCTACATCAAAGCGCGTGTCAAATCCCACCGCGCGGCTGCTCTCCTCGAGGAATGCCCGGACCGCACCAAACCGCGAATCGCCTGCGTGCAGCATTTCCGGCGCACTGTTCTCGGCGATCCACCCCGGCAGGAAACGACATTCGAGCCGGCCGCCCTCTTTGAGCAGGAGCTTGGCGAGACCCGTGGGCCGCGTGTTCTCCGGAAGCATGTATTTGCGGGTGAGGTCCCACTCGGGATTGAGGCTCACCAGGTGACGGAAGGAGGGTGCGTGCAGAATCGCTGGATCCCAGAAATGCGGCTGCTCGATGGCGAAGTTGCCGAGACTGTAAAAAACCGGCCGACCGCGATACACCTCGATTCCTTTCAGGAGGTGTGGATGATGGCCGAGGATTGCGTCTGCCCCGGCATCGATCAGCGCATGGGCGGCAGCGCGCTGGTAGTCGGCGAGCGCGAAGGGCACCATGTGGATCCCCCAATGGAGTGAGACCAACACCCAGTCGGCGGCGGCACGCGCCCTGCGGATGCGCTCCACCAGAGCGGCGAGGTCCTCTGCATCGAGGAAACTGCGCGTACGCGGCGGCGTGCCGGGTTGATCGGGCTCGATGGGGTCATAAACGGTGAAAGCCCGCAAGGGCGCGCAGCCGGGCCTGTCGGCCCGAGCCGCATAACCCTCGGGAAGAATCGAGCAGGCCGCGACCAGCGCGACCCGCGAGCTTCCCGCCATGCAGTATGCGGGCTCGAGCGCCGAGTCGAGAGTGTCGCCGGCGCCGCATGAGTGCATACCGGCGGCGCGCAAGTGCAGCAGCGTGTCGCTCAGCGCCTCGTAGCCGAAGTCGAGGCAGTGATTGCCGGCGCAGGATACGAGGTCGATTCCGGCCTCGCGCATCGCTCGCGCGGCGGCGATGGGCGAGCGCATGGCGAGCCGCGCATTCGGTACCCTGGCGCCGCGCTCGCTCACGGGCGCCTCGAGCTGCGCGATGCAGAGGTCAGCGCCCTCGAGCACATCGCGACACCCGGCGAACATCGATGCGCAGTCGGCCCGATGCACGGCGACATCCCCGCAAGCGAGCACGACGCTCATGACGCGGAGCCGGAGGGCATCGCTGCGGGCAGCATCCGGATCGAGAGAACGAGCATGGCGCTTGCGAGCAGCATTCCGGCAATGAGGAGCGAGGGCGCCGTGAATCCCCCCGTGCGCTCGAGCACGTGGCCGACGAGGTGAGGCATGATGAAGCCGCCGGAGCTTCCCGCGATATTGATGGCCACTGCCGCAACCGGCAGCGTGCTCTGCGTCAACATGCGGGTGGGCAGCGCCCAGAAGGCGCCCTGGGCGGCCCCGAGCCCCGTGCCCGCTATGATCAGGGAAAGGAGCGCCGCGACACCCGCGCCCGCCGCGCTCGCCAAGACGATCCCGAGCGCCGCCAGCGCGGCAGGCGCCGCGATGTGCCAGAAGCGCTCGCCGCTGCGATCTGAATGCACCGAGTTGTAGTACATCCCGAGCATCGCCCCGGCCCAGGGCAGCGCGTTGAGCCACCCGATCTCGAGCGAGCCCACTCCCGCCAGGCGCTTTATCACCTGCGGCAGCCAAAACATGATGCCGTAGGCTCCGGATAACAGGCCGAACCAGAGAAGCGCCGACGCCCACACCAGTGGGGAGCACAGCACCCTCCAGTCGTTGCGGGCGTGAGAGCGAATTCGGTGCGCGGCGTGCGAGCTTAACCAGGTCCGCTCCTCGGCCGTCAGCCAGCGGGCCTCCTCCGGAAGATCGGGGAAGTAGAACCACGCCGCCACCCCGAGCAGCAACGCAGGCACCGCCTCGGCAAGCAGCATCCACCGCCAGGACGCGAGTCCGAGCGGCGGCCTGATGCTCAGCAACCAACCTGAGATCGGGCTGCCGATCACGATCGAGACGGGAATGGCGAGCATCGGCAGCGCAAAGACCGTGGCGCGCTCGCGCTCCGTCGCGAACTGACTCAAGTAGAGCACGATGCCCGGAGCCAGCCCCCCTTCGGCGAATCCGAGCGCGAGACGCAGCGCGTAGAGCTCGAGCGGTGTATGCACGAAAGCGGTGCCGCCCGCGCACAGTGCCCAGGCGATCGTGCACGTCGTCAGCCACCGGTGCATCCCGACACGCTGCAACCAGAGCACGCTCGGGTATTGTCCGACGAGAAAGCCTACGAACAGGATGCCGGCGCCGAAACCGTACTCGCTCGGGGTGAGACCGAGCGCCGAGTTCATGCCGAGCGCGGCGAAGCTGATGTTGACGCGATCGAGCGAGCTCACGAGCATGAAGGCGATCCCGGCGAGTCCGAGCCGCCGATGCACCTTTGCGCCGAGCTGCGCACTCAGGTCGCGGGTCATCTGATGCTCCCGTGCAGAGGGTGAGACAGTCTAGATGCAAGCGCTTACATTGGCAACCGGGCGCCGCGCTCACGTGCCTTGCGCGAGCAAATGATTGCCGACATGATGACTGCATGTCAGTGCCGAGCAGCAAGCGCTCACGAGCCAAGGCGACGCGCCGCAAAGCACGCCCACCACCCCTCATGCGCGCGCCCCTCCCGGCGGGCTCGACCCTCGATGCTGTCGCACGTGCGGCCGAGGTATCGTCGGCTACGGTCTCACGCTTCTTCAACACACCGAAGATGCTCTCGCCCCGCACGACACAGCGGGTCCGCGAGGCCGTCGAGCGGCTGGGCTATGTGCCGAACCTGCTTGCCGGAGGGCTCGCCTCGAGCCGCACCCGTCTCGTTACCGCCGTCATTCCAGAGATCTCCCGGTCGCTCTTCGCGAGCACGATCCAGGCGCTTACGGATACGCTCGCCGCAAAGGGCTACAGCGTCATGTTGGGACTCACTGGCGCTCATGAGGAGCACGCCGAGCGAGAGATCCTCTCGATCATCGGGCGGCGGCCCGAGGGCATCATCCTCACCGGGCCCACGCTGCCTCCCGAGGCGCGCCGACGGCTCAAAGGCTCGGACATCACGATCATCGAAACGTGGGACCTGCCGGCCGAGCCGATCGACCTGGTCGTCGGCTTCTCCCACGAGGCGGTCGGCCGCGCGATCGCGGCCCATGCGCTTGCGACCGGCCGTCGTCGCGCCTTCGTCGCTTCCGCAACCGGTGTGCGGGCGCTCGCGCGCCGCTATGGTTTCGCCAAAGCGATGATGGAGCGTGGCGCGCCGGAGCCTACCGTTGCCACCTTCGAGAGTCCGACGACGTATCGCCACGGCCGGGCCGCGGTGGCCGCCCACCTCGAGGGAGGCGGCAAGCCCGACATCATCGTCTGCTCATCGGACTGGAGCGCGCATGGGGCCCTCGATGAGTTGCGCAGGCGCGGAATACGCGTTCCGGAGGAGATTGCCGTCATCGGCTTCGGTGATCTCGATTTCGCCTCGGACCTCGAGCCGAGCCTCACCACGGTCACGATCGACGGCAATGTGATCGGTCAGAAGGCGGCTGACTTCCTGCTGCGCCGCACGCAGGGCCAGCGCATCGACAACCCGGTGGTCGACATCGGTTTCAAGTTGATGCGCCGGGGCAGCGGCTAAGCCGCACCGGAACCGACAGCGCTCCGATCTCAGGCATGCGCGTCGGCGTCACCCGTCCCGCGAGCTCGATGGATGAGGTCTTCGCCAGCAGCTGCTCGAGCGCAAGCCGCAGCTCGAGTCTCGCGAGCGCGGTACCCACGCAGTGGTGTGGGCCCCGTCCGAATGCCAGATGTTCCCCTATGTTCGGCCGATGCAATTTGAACTGATCGGGGTCCGGGAAGACCGCCTCGTCACGATTCGCGGAGGCATAGACGAGCGCAATGGGCTCGCGTGGCCGGATCGTGCGGCCGTGCAGAGTCACTTCCTGTGTGCAGGTCCGCGCAAAGCCGCGGTAGGGTGTGTAGAGGCGCAGGAACTCCTCGAGTGCATCGGGCCACTGCTGCGGATGCGCGCGCAACTCGCTCTGCAGCGCCTGATCGCGACACAGATGCGTGACGATGCTGCCGATGAGAATCGTGGGCGCAATGATCCCGACCACGAGCACTTGCCGCACAGTTCCAATGAGCATTTCCTCGGGAAGCGGCGCGCCCTCGTGGCGGGCAGCGAGCAAGGCGGCGACCGGATCGATGCTCGGATCATGTTGCTGTGTACGCCGCTCGGTGGTGAGCCGCCTTGCGATCTCGTAGAGCTGAAGGCTCGTGTCCTTTACCCGCTCATCGTCCGCCGATTGCACGGCCAGATTGTAGTTTCGGCCGATGGCGCTCAAGCGCTGGGCATCCTCCGGCGAGAGATTCATCCACTCGGCAAAGACCCGGATCGTGAGGTGACTGGAGAAGTCTGCGCAGATATCGCCCTCCCCACGCGCAAGGAGCGGGGCCAGAAGCTCGGAAGCGATGCGGCGGATGGGCTGCTCCAAACGCCCGACCGCACCCTCCGACAGCAGTGGATTCAGTGCCCGGCGGTAGGGGGTATGTTCAGGCGGATCGAGATGTAATGGCGGTCGCCGGCCGGTGAATGCAACCTTCGGAACGACGTTCTGCAGCGATGTGATGTAGGTTTTGGAGTCGGAGGCGGCCCGGCGCACATCTTCGTATCGAAGCAGAGCCCAGAACCCGTTCCATGCATCGCTCCAGGCGACCGGACAGCGCTGCCGCAGCTGCGCGTAGAGCGCGTGGGGGCTATCGAAGGTTTCGCAGGCGAGCGGGTCAAAGTCGGCGGAGCGCTCGGGCGCGTCCGTAGAGGGCGGCCGGTCGGATCCTGTCATACGCGGCATTTGTAAGCGCTTTCATTTTACTTGTCAAGCCTGCTCCGGCACGCTGCAATAGCCTAAAATCAAGGTTCCGAGCGCTCACGAGGCCTCCCATGCATGCCACCTCGACCCCGAATGCCACCCGACTTTCCCGTGGCATGTCGATCGAAGTGCTCGCGCTGCTCTACCTCGCGAGCTACGTTCCCTACGCCACACTGACTCGCTGGCTCGCGAGCATTCCGTACGCTCCTTTGGGTCGCGCCTTGACGGGGCTCGAGGTACTTCCTGCCGTCACGATCCTGAGCGGCGTGCTCACATACCTCTTTGTCTGGCAAAGCGGCTGGTGGCGTGAGGCGCACCGCGGTCGTCTGCTCGGGGTGAGGTTCCCGCGTCCGACACGCTGGACTGCGCTCTCGGGAATCGGCGCGGCTCTGCTGCTCTTTACGGTGCCGCTCTCATTCACGTTCCGTGATGTCAGCATTCCCTTCATGCAGCTCCTGATGCGGGGCGATGTGCTCGTCGTCGCTCCGCTCGTCGATCTGCTCTTAGGACGCCGCGTGCGCTGGTATTCGTGGGTGGCGCTCGCGCTCGTCGCCGCCGGGCTGACGCTCACCATTCATGCGCGCGGGGGCCTCCATCTGCCTCCGCTCGCCATGGCCACGATTGCGCTCTACACCCTCGGTTATCTCGTGCGGTTGCTCGCCATGACGCGAGTGGCGAAGTCGGGCGATGCGCGCGCCACCAAGGCCTACTTCGTCGAAGAGCAACTGGTGGCCATTCCACTCGCGCTCGCGAGCCTCGCGGTGCTCGCTGTCTTGCGCTGGGGACCGCAAGGGGGTCAGCTTGGCTTCGGGTTCGTCGCCGTCTGGACGAGTGGGCGGCTCCCCTACCTTCTCGTCCTCGCTGCCCTGCTCTTCGTCATTTCGATCTTTGCGATCCTGATTCTGCTCGATCGCCGCGAGAACACTTTCTGCGTCCCCTTCGAGCGATCGGCAAGCGTGCTGGCAGGCCTCGCGGCGACTTACCTGCTCGCCGGCCTGCGCCTGAGCGCCCCACCATCGCATGCCGAGCTCGCGGGTGCCATGCTTCTCATCCTGGCGATCATTCTGCTGTCACTTGCGCCCCGGCTCGCTCCCGCGCTGCGCGATGAGGCCTACAGGTGAACCTCGACCCGCCGGAGACTCTGAGCGTGGCCCCTACGTGCGCCGCTGACGGCCTCAGCGCGCGGCTCGCACGCCACGCAATCGAATTCGACGCGCAAAGCCTGTCACCGTCGGTTATAAGGGCAACGGAGCGGGCCATCCTCGACGGCGTCGGCGTCATGATGGCCGCAAGTGCAGAGAGCCCGGACGTGCGACCCTTCGTCGAATTAGTGCAAACGCAACCGTGCCTCCCGCAAGCTACCCTGCTCGGATTCAACATCCGCGTCGGCGCTCTTCAGGCGGCGCTGGTCAACGGCGCCCTGGCGCATGCACTCGACTATGAAGATGCATTTGATCGGGCACCTCTTCATCCGAATGCTTCCCTCCTCCCCGCTGCGCTCGCGACAGCCGAGATCCGCCCCTGCACCGGCCGCGAGTTTCTCGCGGCGGTGGCGCTCGGGTGCGACCTGGTATGCCGCCTGGGACTGTCGCTGCGGCGGCCGCTCGAGGCCGGCGGCTGGTACCCGCCGCCGATCCTGGGTGCCTTCGGTGCGACACTCGCCGCAGCGCGGCTTGCCGGACTCGGTGCCCGCGGCCTGTGCGATGCCTGGTCGCTCCTGCTTGCGCAAAACAGCTGTCCGGGTGAGATCAAGTTCAGCGCCGAGAGTACGCTGCGAGCGGTACGCGAGGCCTTCCCCGCCCACGCTGCGGTTCTCTCGGTGCAACTCGCCGCGCGGGGTGTGCGCGGCTTCGATGCGCCGCTCGAGGGGAAGGCGGGGTTCTTCGCACTCTTCGCAGGTGGCGAGTACGACACCGCCGCACTCCTCGATGATCTCGGGACCGGTTTTGCGATCGAGCAGCTCAGCTTCAAGCGCTGGCCCTGCTGCCGCGGCACGCATGCTTACATCGAGGCCGCGCAGGTCCTGCGCCGCGAGGGCTTTCAGGCGCAGGACATAGAGGCAATCGTTTGCGTGGGCGGAAAGATCCAGCGCATGCTCGCCGAGCCTGCCGCGCAGAAGCAACGCCCGCGAACGCCAATCGATGCCAAGTTCAGCATCCCTTTCACGGTAGCCCTCGCGCTAACTGAGCCGGAGGTCACGCTGGCGAGTTTCAGCCCGGCAGCACTCGAGGACGCGCGGCTTCTCAACCTCGCGGGCAGATGCGAGTTTCAACTCGGCGAGGATCCCCTATTCGCGCATGCCGCGTGCGGCGAAATCGCACTGCGACTGCGTGATGGGCGCATGCTGCGTCACCGCGTCTCACATGCCCTGGGTGAGCCAACACGGCCTTTGAGCGACACCGTGCTACGCAAGAAGTTCATCGAGTGCGTGTCGCGCGCGGCGAACCCGGTCAAACCGGCGCGCGCCTCACGATACGTCGCGCGCGTGCTCGCGCTGGAACACGAGAACGATGCCGCCGCCGCGCTATGCTCGATTGCCGCAGCGCCCTAACCGGCTGATCAAGATCAGAAGGACTTTTGAATCCGCAGCCGTATCGCAGCGTGGTGTATGCACCACGTTCCGCGTCGGTGTGCTACCCGGGAGGGGTGGAGGTCGCGGCGCGAGGTACCCGCCGGCTGAGTTCAACGACAAACGAAAGCGCCGGCCGACCGCATGTGGCCCGAGCCGCTGTAGCGTGCGACCGCAGGATAAGGGCACAGCGGCCGGGTAGCGCCGGGGAAGGCTGGGCCGCTTGCGACAAGTCGTTTTGGCGGACTACCCTGCTCCACCCAATCCTGAATCGCGGAAAGCGCATCGAACTCATCTGTAGCGGGACCGCCGCCACAATGGTTCATGCCGGGAACGAGAAACAGTCGCGCAAACCGCTGCGTCGCGCGAGCGCCTCCGTTGGCTTCGAGGACTCGCCGGTAGTAAGCGATGAGATCGTTGGCGGAAAAGACCGGGTCCGCCATGCCCGCATACATGAGGAGCTTCCCGTGTCGCTTTCGCAGCGCCCTATAGTCCGTGGAGACTGCATCGAGATCTTTCGCTACTCGCGCGATGCGCGCCGGGTCAGACTCGAAGTTGAACTTCCACAGATCGATGGCAGGCGCTTGGCCTCCGAGGGCCACGCCGTTGACGGCCGCGGGCGCAATCAGCACATTGAGAGCCGGCACCTCCGGGCTGCCGAGCATCCAGAAGCGCCAACCGGGCGCCGCGATCCCAGGATCGTACGGCCAGCTCGAATACAAGCGACGGCCCTCACGGCTGACCGGTCCAGCAAAGACTTTGCGGATCGCGGTGAGCTTTTGTGGGGTAAGGCACCCATGGAGCTGACCCCGACGGCAAGCGAGCACGCCCGGATCGAAGTGGCATGCGGCCGGGTCGCTCACGAGCCCATCGCGGGCACCGTCGAGCGCATCGCAGCGCGCGAGCACGGCGTGCGCGAGGAGATTCAGGTCAGTGACCGACAGTGCCTGTGCCAGTTCGGGCCGTCCCTGCGCGTTTCGAGGCGCAATGCTCGCGAGCACGTCGCTATTCCAGGCTTCGGCCACCATCGCACCCGTGAGATCGAATGCCGGAGATCCTGCAACGATGCCGTCAAAGAGCTGGGGATAGCGCTGTGCGGCGATCAAGCCTTCCCGACCGCCGTTCGAGCAGCCCATGAAATAGGTCCACCGTGTCTCATGGCGGTAGTACGCTCGCACGAGCCCCAGCGCCACCCGAGTGACGCGCCTGGTGGAGTCGTATTCGTAATCTGCCAGGGCGCCCGGATCGCGACCGAAGTCGCCCGGCGATTTCAGCAGGGCTTGCTCGTGCCCCCCGTCGGTTGATATGACCGCGAAGCCGCGCGCCAGCGCACTCGACGGACCGGCTCCCGCAGACGCCGATACCAGGCCCAGCGCAGGCTGGAGCACCCCGTCCAATCCTCCGCCTCCCTGGAAAAGGAACCGTCCGTTCCATCGTGCCGGTAGCCTCAGCTCGAAGCGGTCGCCGTAGGCTATACCGTCGCCTCCAGTGTGGCTGTTGACCTCGCCCAGAATGAGGCAATGGGGCGGCAATCCGTGGATCGCACCGCCTGCAAATCCAACTTGGACCGGAGTCCCGGCGGGGACCCAGGCCGCACGGGTGACTTGTCCGTGCGCAACGGTATCCGCGGTGGCAACACGGCACTGCGCAGGCCCGAGAAAGCCCACGGTCGCGTTGCCACAGTATGCGTATGAGGCCGCAACTGCCATGAGTGCGGCCCCAAATCCAAGAACGCGAGTCGAGATCATCCATCCTCCCCTATCGCTCAAGTGATCTCGAAGAAGCGCACCACCACCGCATGCTCCGCCGGCGGCAATGGATTGAGTGTGCCGACGTAGAGCGCTTGGTTCAGCCACTCGTAAGCGCCATTTCGCGGCGCTTCGAGCTTCGGAATGGTGCGAACGTACTGCGGTAGCGGCGGGGCCGAATGCGCCGCGTCCCTGACATCGCCGTCCCGGCCGGGGACGATCAAGCCGCAGTTGGTCACATAAATGAGGACTCCATCACGCGTGCGAAGCGTGTAGCGCGCTGCAATTTCGGTCACTCCGTCGGGCCGAACGAGCTGAGTGTCCTCTCCTTGGTCGAGAACCACACCGGAAACTCGCGGGCCCTGGAATGTGCCGCCGGTGATCGGAATGATCCGCCGGTGGCCGTTGCTGGTCGCTCCGATGTCAATCACCGGCCCGATCGTCACGAGCGCCTCCAGAACGAAGCGCACGCCGGGAGTCTGGTAAGGCCAGGGAGAGTGCGGCTCCGGTTTGCCCATCGAGCTGCTGCCCAATGCCCTGGCGGAGGAGAAGACTGCATTGGCCGCGAATAACGCGCCAACACCCCCGAGCCAGAAGCGCCGCGTGCTCACCTGCCCGGCAGACCCCGACTCACTCGCAACGTCAACGCCGTTGCGTCGCTTCTCACGTCTCATCCAGCTCATCTTTGTGCCTCCTCTTCATTTACTTTTGGTTGTGCATTCGATCGAGCCGCGATCGTCGGTGGCGCCCGGAGCTTGAACGACCCGGCGCGATCGACGAGAATCGCGACTTTCATTCAGCAGAACACCATGCCGAGACGGCTCTCCAGCCCCGCACATGGCGGCCGTCAGCCGCAAGACATCGGCGACGCCGTTGCCGCGCACCGCCGGCGCAAGCCCCGCACAGGCGCGCTTCATGAGGACCGGCTCGCATTGCTCGAGCGGACGCTTTGTCCAACGGGCGAAGCCATTCTCGGCCTCTATATCTACACCGCTGGCGTGGAGCTCCTTCAGGGCCTCAGCCGCAATCGAACATACCGCGCGATCATCCCGAGAGCGGATCGGCCCTTAGAGCAATCAGCCCCGAGTGACGCACGCGCATCGCCATAGCAAGCCGTGCGAATGCCGTGCCGCGATCACCCCACTGCGCGTAAACCTGGTACGACGACGCGCACGCAGGCAATCAAGTTATTAACGTCATCCCGGCGAACTTTGCCGCGTCAGTATCGAATGTCATCGTTTGTCCGCAGCCCGCCGCGGCCGCTGTACGCTCGATAAGACAGTCGGCGAAATCCGCACTGCTCGCCCCGAATGTACGCAGCGCTTGCGAAACCTGTTCAGCGCGCTCGAGGACGATCTCCTTCGCCCGCAGCAGCGCATCCAGGGCCTGGGCAACCTGCTCGTGAGTGAGGTCGTAGCATGAGGTGAGCACCCAGACCAGCTCAATGAGGGTAACGAGAGGCACAAAACCGGGAGCCTCCGATGTCAAGGACTCAACGAGTCTCGACGCCTTCTGAGACTGCTTGGGATCGTCCTGCATCACGTACCGGACGAGAACATTGGTATCCAGACCGGTCATAGGATCGCTTCTCGAGAGATCTCAACGCGCCGCAGAGCCGCGTCTGGCTATTGCGGCGTTCATCTCGTCAATGGAAACCGTTCGTTTCCGCTTGCCGAACATGCCCTTCAGCGCCGTTACGGAGCGCGTCGCCGGCACAATCTCGAAGCGACCCTGCTCCACCTCGACGAATTCCACTCGATCGCCGGCATCGAGCCGCAGCGCCTGACGCACTTCGACGGGAATTGTGATCTGACCTTTGCCGGTGAGGGTGGCGGTTGCCATGGGCATCTCCTCCTTACTTCGAGGTAAGGATACCATATGCGACGGGGGACAGCTACCGCTGCAAAGTCGGCGGCGTGCGCCGCGTCCTGGCAGATGCGCTTCGATCAATAACCGACCGTAAAGCGCGCCCGCACGTGCTTCGGCGACTCGATCTCGTCGACCAAGGCGATCGCGTAATCCTCGTAGGAGATGGCGCTGCCCTTCGGGCCGACGACCAGCTCATCCCGGCCCAAGCGGAACTTTCCGGTGCGCTCGCCCGGCAGAAACAGGGCGGACGGCGACAGAAAGGTCCACTCCAGGTCGGCGGCCTGCTTCAGCGCATCGAGAAATACAGCGCCCTGACTCGCTTCCTCCTTGTACTGGGCAGGGAAGTCCGGTTGATCGATCAGGCGGCGCCCAGGCGCCACATACAAGCTGCCCGCGCCGCCGACCACCAGGTAGCGCTTTACGCCGGCGCGGCGCACGCCATCGATGAGCGCGACAGGATCGCTGTCGGTAAACCGCACACTGCTTATTACGGCATCGTGCCCCCTGAGTATCGCGGCGAGGCCGGCGCTGTCCTTGATGTCGGCCTGCACTGCGATGACGTCTGAGTGCGCTGGGATCTTGGCGGCACCGCGGCCGATGGCGGTGACCCCGTGACCCCGGGAGACGAGTTCCTTGAGTCAGCGCGAACCGACATTGCCGGAGGCGCCGATGAGGGCGATTCGGGACACGGACGGACTCCTATGGTGCTAAATTGAGAGCCGGTCTACTAAATAGACCGCGCGGGCCATCCTATGTTCGGCTTTGCCCTTGCGCAAGAAGTCAGCGCCGCGCGATCTGGTCACATGGAAGTGACCTTCCACTTGGAGCGTCCCATGAGAAAACCGCACGCGCTTGAGCCTGGAGATGAGTTCGAGCAGCCTTGTCCGATCCGCGACGTTCTGGATCGGATCGGGGACCAGTGGAGTTTCTTGGTCTTGAACACGCTGGCGAGCGGCACCCAGCGCTTCAACGAGTTGATGCGCAACATCGGCGACATCTCGAAGCAGATGCTGTCGCGCACTCTCAAGAGGCTCGAGGAAGACGGCCTCGTGAGACGCACTATCTATCCGGAGGTGCCGCCCCGCGTCGAGTATCAACTCACCCCGCTCGGGCGTTCCTTTCTGATACCGATGAAAGGCTTGATCGCGTGGGCAGACGAGCATCACCAGGCCGTCTGCGACGCACGGAAGCGATCCCGCCGGCTGAAGTGATTTACGCGGGAAGCCTCCCGGCTGTCCTACGCGGCCATTGAACAACACATCAGTCCACGCTGCGCCATGACGGTGTTGTCGAAATAGAGCGGGTCAGGATCGTGCTGGCCGCCCACCCCGTACGTGATCCAAAGAACCAACCTGCACCTGCAGGACCCTTCAGTCTTCGAGTCTGCAAGAGAGCGAGCGGCGCCCACACCCCTGCCTCCGTGCAGGTGCTGGCGGCGACGATGAGGGGGTGCAGTGCCCCGGGACTGGGATTGCGCAACGACTGTACCCCCTCAAAGCCAGGCGGCGCACCCCCGGCGGTAATCCGAGGGACCCGCGGAATGGCCGGTACCCTTGTGTCCGTCGCGCCTCTGCGTCAAGCTATCTTTCGCTTGGCGTAATGCTCTTCGCTTATCGAAAACACTCGATATCGATATCCACGCTCCTGAGCCGGGAGAAAACGTGCGCAACATCGAAGTCCCCGTCACGATCGTCGGTGGCAGCCTCGTCGGCTTGTCGGCGGGCCTGCTGTTGGCGCGACAGGGAGTGCGCTCGCTCGTCATCGAGCGGCACTCGAGCACGGCAATTCATCCGCGGGCGGCGCATGCCACGCAGCGGACCATGGAAATTTTCCGTTCGGCCGACCTCGAGACGAGCATTCGCGAGCGCTCCGCCGAACAATTCGTCCAGGATGGCGGGGTCGTAGAGGTCGAGACGCTGGTCGGCGGGCCGACGAGACAGTTCATCGCCGACCTGAACGCCGGCATCAGGGATGTGAGCCCGTGCGAGCGTGTGTTTCTTTCGCAGAACTCCCTCGAGCCGCTCATCATGGAGCGCGCGCGGCAGCTCGGCGCGGAGGTGCGGTTCTCCACCGAGGTGATGTCGATTGACGAGGATTCGACGGGCGTCACGGCGCTATTGCGCGATCGGCAGAGCGGCGCGACCTACACGGTGCGGTCGCCCTACCTCATCGCTGCCGATGGCGCGCACAGCACAGTGCGGCAGCGGCTGGGAATAGGGATGCAGGGAGAGGCCCCTTTCTCCAAGAGCATCACGGTCTATTTCCGTGCCGACCTGCGCTCGCTGCTGGCCGGCAGGCCGTGGGCGGTCGTATACGTGAACAATACACGTCTGCGGGGATTCTTCCGCTTCGAGAAGCCCTTCGACAGCGCCTTTTTGGCCGTCAACACCGAAGGGGACAGGGCGCACCCGGTAACGGACGTCTCATCGCGTCTCACCCCGGAGCGCGCCCGCGACTTCGTGGCGTGCGCGCTCGGCTCGCGAGACATCCCGGTGACGATCGACAGCATCATGCATTGGGAAGCCGCCGCTCAGGTGGCCGAGCGGTTGCAGACCGATCGCGTGCTCATCGCCGGGGATGCCGCGCACGTGATGCCGCCGACCGGCGGTTTCGGAGGCAACACAGGCGTTCAGGACGCTCATAACCTCGCCTGGAAGCTGGCGCGTGTCCTGAAAGCCGAAGCGCCGCACGCGCTGCTGACTACGTACGAGGCCGAGCGCCGGCCGGTCGCGAGGCTCTCCGTCGAGCAGGCCCGAACGCGCTACGTTCTACGAACAGACCCGAGCCTCGGTCCCGAGCGGTGCGAGCCCCTGCTGAGCGATCTCAACATCGAGCTCGGTTATGTGTACCGTTCCCGCGCAATCGTGGAAGAAGAGCCGGACGACGGGACAGCTCACATGAGCCCGCGCGAGTCGCGCGCTCGCCCCGGAACACGCGCGCCGCATTTTTGGTTGCAAAGGCAAGGTCAGCGCCTGTCGTCGCTCGATCTTTACGGCCGTAGGTTCGTGCTGCTCACGGGCCCAAGAGCGGAGGAATGGTGCCGCTGCGCCCGCATCGCATCGTCCGAGGAAGGCATCGGACTGGACATTTGTCGTCCCGGAGAGGACGGCCTGGAAGATTCAGCGGGCAGCTTAAGCGACATACACATGATCGAGCCTGACGGTTGCGTGCTGGTGCGCCCCGACGGATTCGTTGCCTGGCGGGCGCGCAACTCCAAAGCGGCGTCAGTTGAAAAGGTCAGGTCGGTGCTGTCCCGCGTGCACGGACGCGGATGATCGACTCTGGCGGGTGCACCCACCTCAGACTCGCAATCGTCGAGTCTACCGGTATCCTCAGCCGCCGGTCCGGCAGTGGCACCCGATCCAGTGGGCATATGGGGCAAACGTAGCGAGCCTCGTGCACTGCCGGCACGACCGGCAGCGAACAAAAACTCGCACCCCGGCGCTTGTGCCAGGGAGCCCCGGACATTAGGTTCATGCAGCGTCTGTCCACCGAGCGTGCGTGCTCAACCGTGTGCCCGCGATATTCGGGAGTGCCATCATGAACGCCGTCCCCGCAGCCAACGACATGGCGGAACAGCCCACCCCGTCGCGCCCAATCACCGAATTCCTGAGGCGCAAGCCGCGCTTGCTCGTGAATGGCGAATGGGTGGAAGCCCACGGCAAGGGCCGCGTTGCGGTCTTCGACCCAGCGACCGAACGCCAGATCGCCGAAGTCGCTGATGCTGACGCCGAGGACGTGGACCGCGCCGTACGCGCGGCGCGGGCGGCATTCGACGGCGGCCCCTGGCCGGAAATGCTGCCCGATGAGCGCGAGCGCCTGATGTGGCGCCTGGCGGACCTGCTCGAACGGCACGCCGGAGAGCTCGCCGAGCTCGAGAGCCTCGACAACGGCAAACCGATCGCCATGGCGCGGCTCATCGATGTGCCGGGGGCCATCGCCCACCTGCGCTACATGGCCGGCTGGGCCAGCAAGCTCGACGGCTCGACATTCACCACCTCCCTGCGCGCCGCGCCGGGTACGAAGTTTCACACCTACACGGTGCGCGAGCCGGTAGGTGTCGTCGCTCAGATCATCCCGTGGAATTTTCCGCTGCTGATGGCAACCCTGAAGCTCGCGCCGGTGCTCGCCACGGGCTGCACCTCCGTGCTCAAGCCCGCCGAGCAGACGCCGCTCAGCGCGCTGCGGCTGGGCGAGCTGATCCTCGAAGCCGGCTTTCCGCCTGGGGTGGTCAACATTCTGACGGGGCGCGGCGAGACGACGGGCGCTGCCTTGGTGGCCCATCCCGGTATCGACAAGATCGCCTTCACCGGCTCGACTGAAGTGGGCAAGCTGATCAATATCGCGGCCACCTCGACCCTCAAGCGCGTCTCGCTGGAGCTCGGTGGCAAGTCCCCGGTGATCGTGCTGCCGGACGTGGATCCGCATACGGTCGCCGGCGGGGCGGCCCAGGCCGTGTTCTTCAACTCCGGGCAAGTGTGCGTGGCGGGCTCACGGCTGTTCGTACAGCGCAAAATCTTCGACAAAGTCATCGCGGGCGTGAGCGAAGCTTGCCAGTCCATCGTGATGGGACCGGGCCTCGATGAGCACACGCAGATGGGTCCGCTCGTATCCGAAGAGCAGCGTGACCGCGTACTCGAGTACCTGCAGTCCGGACGCAAGCAAGGGGCGACCGTCGTGACCGGCGGCGACGCGCCGGTGCATAAGGGCTACTACGTCAATCCGACCGTCATCGTCGATGTCAAACCGGACATGAAGATCGTCCGCGAGGAGATCTTCGGTCCCGTGTTGGTCGCCCAGCGCTTCGATGACCTGAGCGAGGTCGCGGCTTGGGCCAACGATACGCCCTACGGTCTGGCGGCCAGCATCTGGTCGAACGATCTGCGCTCCGTGCAGCGCCTGGTGCCTAAGATCAAAGCCGGCACGGTATGGGTGAATTGCCATGCCATGATCGACGCCGGCATGCCATTCGGCGGTTACAAGCAATCCGGATTCGGACGTGAGCAGGGCCGCGCCGGCATCGAGATGTACACCGAGCTCAAATCGGTCTGCATGGCAATCTGACTCTCCGGGGAGACGTCATGGCAATCTCCGAGCGGCAACGCCGCTGCGCGTTGATTCGTCGGCCGGACGGCAGCTACCGGCTGAATATCGAGGAGGCGGCGGTACCCAAGCCGGCCGAGCACGAGGTGTTGGTGCGCGTGCGCGCGGCATCTCTCAACCGGCGAGATGTGTATGTATTGCACGGACGGTACCCCATGCCCCCGCGGCCGACGCTGGTGCCCCTGTCGGATGGAGCGGGCGACGTGGTCTCTGTCGGTACCGCAGTCACGCGCTTCAAGGCCGGTGATCGGGTCGCCGCCATCTTTTTCCAGCGCTGGCTCAGCGGACGGCCGGACGCCGAGACCCCTTCGTCTGCTCTGGGCGGTCAGCTCGATGGCATGCTGTCGGAATACGTATGCCTAGCGGAGGAAGGGTGGGTCAGGGTTCCGGATGGATATTCATGCGAAGAGGCCTCGACCCTGCCCTGTGCTGCGGTCACCGCTTGGAATGGCCTGGTCACGCGCGGCGGGATGCGGGCGGGTGATACCGTACTGATTCTCGGCACCGGCGGCGTGTCGATTTTCGGTGTGCAGTTCGCCGCAGCCGCCGGCGCCCGCCCCATTGTCATCAGCTCGAGCGACGAAAAACTGGCGCGCGCCAGAACGCTCGGAGCCGTCACCACAATCAATTACACCACGACGCCGGAGTGGTCCGCAGCAGTACGGGCCGCAACGCGCGGCGTGGGCGTCCATCATGTCCTCGAGGTGGGTGGAACCGGCACCCTGCCGCAATCCATCGCCAGCCTCGCCCCCGGGGGCCACATCGCGTTGATCGGGGGACTCTCGGGGTTTGGCGGCGACATTCCGGTGATGGCGCTGCTGCACGCCAATACGACCGCCAGCGGTATCTACGTCGGCTCGCGAGCGAATTTCGAGGCGATGAATACCTTCATCGGACGCCACGGTATCCGCCCCGTGATCGATCGCACCTATGATCTGCACGAGACGAGCCTCGCCTATCGGCGCATCGAGTCGGGCGAGCACCTCGGCAAGGTCGTGATCAAGCTGTAGCTCAGGGCAGCTGGCCGGCAATGTCCACGATCAGGTCACGCAGCCAGGCGTGTGCCGGATCGGGGTCGTGGCGGTTGTGCCAGAGCAGCAATTCGTGCTGCACCGGTGTCGGGAACGGGGGGGGAAAGGTCTTCAGCGGCGCCACGGGGGGCGCCATTCTCAACACCCTCTCGGGCATCGTCGCCACGTAAGAAGTACCCGCCAGCACCAGCGGCAGGTGCAGGAGGCTCGGCACCGCCAGCTGAACGGTCAGATCGACATCGAACAGCCGGCGGACCAGCTCTTCGGTGCTGACCGAATAGGCACTCGGCGCGCCGAAAGCGTGAGGCAGCGCAAAGAATTGCTCGGCCGTCAGACTGTCCCCGACCGTGGGATGATGGGCGTCGACAGCACAGATCCAACGTACCGGGCGCAGTCGGAGCATACGTAAAGAGTCCGGCCATGCCCGTGTCGCGTACAACCGCAGGCTGTCGAGGCACACGCACAGATCCGCCTCGCCGTACTCCAGGCGGGTCAAAATGGTCTCGGAGATCAGCTGCACCCGGCAGGAAACGCCCGGAGCCTCCGTCGCGAGCCGCTTCACCAGCGCAGGCAGCAGATCCGGCAGGGCCTCCTCCGAAATGATGATGGTGAACTCGCGCCGCGCCGTCGCCGGATCGAACTCCGGCTGGGTGCCGAGGGTGGCCTGGATCCGCAGCAGCGCCTCGCGCACGGGCTCGACCAGGGACTGCCCGCGCGGCGTCAGCTCCAGATTGCGGCCGACCCGCACGAGCAGCGGGTCGTTGAAATACTCGCGCAGCTTGTGCAGAGCCGCGCTCATCGCCGGCTGCGACACATAGAGTCTGTCGGCCGCACGGCTGATGTTCTTCTCGTGCAGCAGCGCATCGAGAGAGATCAGCAGGTTCAGGTCGAAGCGTCGGAGCTCGAGCACGCGTCATTATATGTGCTATGGGCCGCGGCCGGAACGGACGCTGCCTCTCGCCGCAATGGCCGGCGCTCAGAAGCCGCCCGGGCCCGATATTCGCGTGGAGTCATTCCAAATTGAGCCCTGAAGACCCGTCCGAAATGCGTCGCACTGTTGAATCCATGATCGAAGGCAATCGCCGTCACGGTCCGGCCGCGCTGACTGTCGGCGAGCAGCGCCTGCGAAGAGGCTTCCAGACGCCTTGCGAGAATGTAGCGGGCCACCGTCTCCTCGCCGTCGGAGAACAGATAATGCAGGTAGCGGGTCGTGATCCGGCACGCCCGGGCGATCTGCGCGGGCGTGAGGTCGGGATCGTACAGATGCGCGTGCATGTAGTTGATGATGCGGATCCGGTGGGCCGTACCGCGAGTGGAATGCTCGGCATGTGTCCGCGGCACCTGCGCATACGCCGCCCCCAGCAGATCGAGCACGGCGACCGCGATCTGCTCCGCCGGTGCGGCATCGAGCGATTGGCGGCACTGCAGCCAGTAATTGCGCAGCAGGCCGGACATGAGCCCACTGACGCCGCCTGCCCCGCTCATCGGAATGGCCGCGAGCGACTCCGGGCAAGCAACGTGGCGGCGCAGTTTCGCGGTCGGGACGCCGAGCATGAGCATCCGACTGCCGGTGGGGCAGCCGATCTCGTAATGCCGGGTGCCGTCGCCCAGGCTGAAGTCGCCGGTGCGCAGCAGGGCCTCGCGCCCATCCTGGCGAATGAGGCCTTCCCCTTCCAGCTGCAGGTGCACGAAGAACCGCGGCAGCGGCATGCGGGCAACCGAGGCGCGCGCCATCCTGGCTTGCGCATCGGAATCGATTTCCGTCCCCAGGATGTCTCCCAGTCCGATCCAGGCCACCGGGCCTTTGGGAGCGCCGGTGGAGAGCGGCGCAGCGTAGCGTGCCGGCGACGGGCAGAGCTCGGCTCCGGCAACGGCGGACGACTCGTTGTAGGTCATATTTCCCCCTCGCAGCCGCGCCTTGGCGCGGATTGCACCGCACGTTTTTATACGAAGGCGTAGCCGCCGGAGCAAGCCGGCGGCGGTTATAGGTGGTATCGCACAGCCCGCGGGTAACGCCGCGCGCCCGCTTTCGCCGACGGCCTCGCCTGCTTTCGCCATGGGTGGAACACTGCCGGGCGATTGGCGGTACATCTGGGGCCGAATCCGCCTACGTTCCGGAGCACAGACGATGAAGCAGGAGAACCTCGAGCAGTTGCTGCAGCGCAGCGGCAATCCGGTAAACATGCTGCGCAACTCGCAGATCGGCGCGTACGTCTATCCCGTGGTTCCGTACGAATTCAGCAACTGGCGCACCGAGCAGATGGCCTGGCAGAAGACCGCCGTGCTCTACGACCAGTCCCACCACATGGCGGAAATCACGGTCAAGGGCCCCGATGCCGCGAAAATGCTGTCGTACCTGACCATCAACAGCTTCAACGGCTTCGCCCCGGGCAAGGCCAAACAGATGGTGCCCTGCAGTCACGACGGCTACGTGATTGGGGACGGAATCCTCTTCTACCTGGACAAGGATGAGTTGATGTTCGTCGGACGCACGCCCACGGTGAATTGGATCCAGTTCCACGCGCAGACCGGCGGCTACCGGGTCGAGGCGATCCGCGACGACCGCTCGCCGTCCTATGCGCGCGGCAAGCCGGTCCAGCGCCGGCATTACCGCTTCCAGGTCCAGGGGCCGAACGCGATGCAGGTCCTGACCCGGCTCAATGGGGGTGCATTGCCCGAGATCAGGTTCTTCAACATGGGCATCATCGATATCAAGGGCCGCAAGGTGCGCTGCCTGCGCCACGGCATGGCCGGCGAGCCGGGACTCGAGATCTGGGGCCCGTACCCTGAATACGAAGAAATCCGCGAGGCCATCGTCGAGGCGGGCCGCGATTTCGGGCTGCAGCAGGTGGGCGCGCGCGCGTATTCCAGCAACACCCTGGAATCCGGCTGGATCCCATCGCCGCTTCCGGCGGTGTACACCGGCGAGGAGATGCGGCCGTACCGCGAGTGGCTGCCCGCGAGCGGCTATGAGGGCTCGGGCTCGATCGGCGGCAGCTTCGTATCCGAGAACATCGAGGACTACTACCTCACGCCGTACGCGCTCGGTTACGGTCCGTTCATCAAATTCGACCACGACTTCATCGGCGCCGAGGCGCTCAGGCGGCACGGCACGGAGCCGCAGCGCCGGAAAGTCACCTTCGCCTGGAATCCGGCGGATTTCATCAAGATCTACGCTTCGCTGCTCGATCCGCAGGGCGAGAACTACAAGTTCTTCGACTTCCCCAACTGCAACTACGCCTCGGCCTCCTATGACAGGGTCATGGCCGGTGGCCGGACCGTCGGATTCTCGATGTTCGGCGGTTACAGCTACAACGAGCGCACGCTGCTGTCGCTGGGTGTGGTCGACCCTGAAGTGCAGATCGGTGACGTGTTGACGCTGGTTTGGGGGGAGGAAGACGGGGGTACGGCCAAGCCCACCGTCGAGCCGCACAAGCAGCTCGAGGTCCGGGTGCAGGTGGCTTCCGCACCGTACTCCAAAGCCGCCCGCGAGAGCTACCACGAGGGCTGGCGAACACGTCAGCTCTGAGCCAGCCAGCCTTAGCTCTGAGCCAGCCAGCCTTCCAGCTGCGCGCTGACTGTTTCCGGGCGTTCCAGAGTGACCATGTGGCCGCTGTCCTCGATCACCGCCAACGTCGCGCCCGCAATCATGCTCGCCATCTGCTCGTGACGCGACAGCGGGCTCCAACCGTCCTGACGGCCACAAAGAACCACTGTTGGGCAACGAATCGCGCGCAACACGTCCTCGGCCGGGGGCCGGTTCAGGAGCGCGCGAATCTGCGCGGCGAAGATTGCGGGTGTCTTGCGCTCGATCATGGCCAGGATCGACTCGATCAACGCTGCCTCGTGCGAGCGCCCGGGGTGGATCATGCCTTGCACCCACTCCCGCCCCATGACTCGCATGCCCCGTGACGAGGCGATGTCCAGCAGGCGGTAGCGCTTGCGAGCCTCGGCCTCGCCGGGCTCTCCCTCCGGGCGGGGCTGGTAGCCGGTGTCGAGCAGAGCAAGCGCCGTGATGCGCTGCGGCGCCTCGCGCATCATCTCCAGTGCGACGCGGCCGCCCATGGAATGGCCGATGAGAGCGAACCTGGAGGGAGCCGACTCCAGCGTCGATCTCGCCATCGCGCTCAGAGAGTCAGCGACGCCGTAGTCGGTGACGATGCAGTCGTATCGATGCGATAAAGTGGCGATCTGCGCCTCCCACACCGCCCGATCGCACAACAGCCCGGGCAGAAACACGACGCAGCTGCGGCTCACGGTCAGCTCTTGCGCGAACGGAGGTCCGGCCGGGTCGCGGCGTACGCGACGAAGAATTCGAGCGCCCGTGGATCGGCCATGGCGCTGACGTTGGCAACTTTTTCCGGCGCCAGGCCGAGGAGGATCCGCCGCACCGGAACCTCCATTTTCTTGCCCGTGAGTGTCATCGGGATGGCCGGCACGGCAATGATCTCATCGGGAACGTGCCGCGCCGTGTATTCCCGGCGCAGCGTATCGCGGATATCGTCCGCCGCCGTATCGAGCGAAGCTCCAGGCGCGAGCTTAACGAACAGCGGCATGAAGAACCCGCCGTCCGGCAGGTCGAGATTGACGATCAGGCTGTCTTCGACTGCGGGCAGCGCCGCGAGCGTGCGATAGATCTCCGCCGTGCCGATGCGCACGCCAAAGCGGTTCAACGTGGCGTCCGAGCGTCCCAACACGAAGCACGCGCCGCGCGCGTTGATCCGGAAAAAATCCCCGTGCCGCCAGATCCCCGGGAATTCCTCGAAATAGCTTTCGCGATACCGGCGGCCGTCGGGATCGTTCCAGAGCGCGACGGGCATCGACGGCAGGGGCTCGGTGATGACCAGCTCGCCGACCTCGTCGATGACACTCTCACCGCGCTCATTGAACGCGTGGACTGCCACGCCCAGCGAGGGCGCCTGGATTTCCCCGGCGTGCACCGGTAGCGTCGGCACACCGCCCACGAATCCGGTGCAGCAGTCGGTACCGCCGCTGCCGTTGGCCACCCACAGGTCGCTCTTGACGTTGGAATAGAACCAGGCCATGCAGCCGGGAGTGGCCGGCGAGCCGGCGAGCGAGATGCTCTTCAGCTGCGGCAGCTCGTAGCGCTCGCGCGGCACGATTGCGGAGCGCGCCATCTGCTCGACATAACTAGGACTGGCGCCGAGCATGGTGGCATCCGCGTCGTGCGCCAGCTTCCATAGGATGTCCGGAAAAGGATATGCGGGACTGCCGTCGTAAAGAACCGGGATTGCACCAGTGGCGAGCGTGCTAGCCAGGAAATTCCACAGCATCCAACCCGTGGTGGTGAAGAACAGCAGCCGCTCGCCCGGGTGCAGATCGAAATGGAAGGCCGCGTTCTTTTGCGTCTCGAGCAGGATGCCGCCATGACCATGAACGATTGCCTTTGGCAGTCCCGTGGTGCCGGAGGAAAAGAGCGTCCACAAGGGGTGGTCGAAAGGCACCTGCTCGAAACTGAAATGGGCCGCGTCGATCGCGGGCTGATCCAGCACCTGTGACCACCGTAGCATGTCGGGCCGCGGCGCCGGGGCATCCGGGTCCAGGTACGGCAGGTGAATCACCTCTCGCAAGGTGGGAAGCCCTGCGAGAATCCGCTGCAGCTGCGCGCGGCGGTCGAACGATTTGCCGCCGTACCGATAGCCGTCGATGCAGAACAATACTTTCGGCGCGAGTTGCGCGAACCGATCGAGCACGCCCCGCTCGCCGAAATCGGGCGAGCAGCATGCCCAGATCGCCCCGATCGCCGTGGCCGCGAGCATGGCCACCACGGTCTGTGGAATATTGGGCATCCAGGCGACCACCCGATCACCCGGCTGCACACCGAGCGCCCGCAATTGCGTGGCCATGATGCGCACCTGCCGTCCGAGCTCCGGCCAGGTCAGCGCCTCGAGCGGCCGGCTTTCGCTGGCATGCAGCAGCGCGATGCCCCCTTCACGCTCCCGGCGCAAGACGTTCTGGGCATAATTGAGGCGCGCGCCCGGAAACCACTCAGCCCCGGGCATCGCACGGCGGCCAAGAACCCGCGTGTGCGACGAAGAAGCCTCGATCCCGAAGTAGGCCCACAGCGCGCCCCAGAACGACTCGAGGTCCCCGACCGACCAGCGCCACAGGTCCCTGTAGCTCCCGAAGGACTGTCCGCGCTCTCGCTGCAGCCAGCGGCAGAGAGCCGTCACGTTCGCGCGCTCGATGCGCTCCGGACTCGGTGTCCAGAGAGTCTCGCCCTCCTGCATCGATCGTCGTACCTCCTTGCGCCGACCTACTCGCCCATCCGCACACGCAGCGTCACATACCACTCCCGCGGCGGGTTGTAGTAGGCATCTATGAAGCCAGCGGCGTAGTTCGGCTGCCCCGAGGTGATATAGCGATCGTTGGTAAGGTTGGTTCCACCGACGGCGGCATCGTACTGCCCGGATGGTGAGACGTAATGGAGCGACGCATCCAGATTGCGCGTGACCGGACGCCACATCTGCGGGGTGTTCAAGGAGTCGTTGAACATGCTCGCGATGTAGCTGAATACCGGGATGAAGCGCAGCTGCGCATGGTTGGTCAAGGTGTACGTGTACACCGGATCGAAGGTGAACTTCCATCGAGGCGTCTTCGGCAGCTTGGCCTCGAGCGGCGAGCCGCCGAGACTGATGGTGCACCCGGCCTGCGCTCCGCCCGGACACACCGTGGTGCCGTCGGGCAAGCCAAATTCCGGCAGATTGGCCGCGGGATTCACGTAGGTGTAGTAGGCATCCAGGAATGCCGCCGAGCCGTTCACCTGCAGGCCCGTATCGCCCACCAACGATTCGGCCTGCAGCTCCCAGCCCAGGATCTTGGCGTTGCCGGCATTGACCAGCGTCGGCGATGCGCCGTGCTGCACATTGAGCTGGATGGCATCGAAATCCGTGTCGAACACATCGGTATCGACGATCAGATGCCTGTTGAACCAGGAGGACTTGAGTCCGAGCTCCCAGGCCTTGGAGGTCTCAGGACCGTACTCGGCAGCCTTGGGCGAGGTCTCCGGGCCCGAGACACGGGTGGTCCAGCCTCCGGCCATGAAGCCTTTGCTCCAGCTCACGTACGCCATGATGTCGTCGTTGACGTGAAACTGGACTCCACCTGTGGGATCGAAGATGTGCCACTGCTGACTGTCGCCAGTGCCCGGAAAGTAGCGCAGAAACGGCTGGCCGGTGGCCAGGGGATAAACGCCCGATCCGAGCGGGAAGGAGTTGAGGTCGCTCTGGCCGGGCACGAAATACGCCTGCGCGTCCGTGTAGCGGCCGCCGAGTGTGAATCCCCAATGCTCGGTCGGATTGTAGTCCGCATGGAAATATGCCGCGTAGTTGACGTTCTCCGCGTCATTCGAGGCATCATAGACTTCCAGTATTCCCTCGAACGGCACGTAGTCGTGCACGTAGCCGGACTCCTTGAAGTAATAAAGCCCGGTCACGTAGTTCAGCTTGTTGCCGAGCGCCTTGCCGATGAGCTGGAACTCCTGCGAGACCTGAAACTGGTGCTGATGATCGGACACCTGGAACATCGTCTCGGGCGTGCCGTCCAGCTCGGTGCCGATCAGCCAGCGCATCTGCCGATACCCGCTGATGGACTTCAGATCCAGATTATCGTTGAGCTGGTACTCGCCGGTGAGCGATAACCCGAATATGTCGTTCTTCGCGTAATCCGGACCGACGCCGTACGTCGTGTCGATGTTGCCGGTTTCGCCTGCGGCGTTGTTCAGGTAAATCCGTGGATCGCTCGAGCCCAGGTAGGCTGTTCCCGGATGATTGTTGTAGTTGAACGGCCCCGGCGGCCCGCCGACATATCCGGCCCCGAGGAGCGGTGCGGCGCCGACCGACAGCCCCGGGACGTGGGCGCGCGGCTGGGAGCAGACTCCCCCGAACAGCGCGTTGTTCGGCGAGCCGGCCGGGAAGATCGGGCCGATGCCCGGGACGGTGGTTGCCGTGGCGATTGCGCCCGGGAGCGAGCCGGCATTGTTGCTGATGCACAGGTTGTAGAGGCTCGAGAACGTGGACGAGAGCAAGTTCCCGGAGAATGTCCCTACCACGGTATTGGGCAGGGCAGTCTGGTTCTCGTGTGTCCAGTCACCGGTAAACGTGAATTTGAGCTTGTCGGTGGCGAGGAACAGTACCTTGGACCGCGCCATGGTGATACCCATGCCACCGTAGTCGCTCCCGGTCTGAAAGCCGGGCTCGGGGTAAGCAGTCTGGGGATCGACCACGAACGGCGTCTGGGCGTAAGGCGAGTTGGCCGGGTAGGGGATGACCGATTGCCAGCCGTCCTGGTTCTGGGTGCCGAACGTGAAGCTCGAGAGGAGCTTGTCCGGGATGATCGGGATGTCTGCGGTGAAGGCCAGATCGCGCCGATCGAAGCTGCCGCCCGTCGCCTCCCCGATGAACCGCGCCGTGTCGCCCGGGGTGTGCGTGATGATGCTGATCGCGCCGGCTATGGTGTTGGCGCCGAACAATGTCCCCTGTGGGCCCTTTGCAATCTCGACCCGGTCGACATCCAGCAGATTCACGTTTGCGCCCACGGTACGGGCGACATATACCCCGTCGAGGTACACCCCCACCGCGGGGTTGACGTTGATTGCAAAGTCGCTTTGCCCGATGCCGCGGATCGATGCCGACAGCACCGAGCTGTCGCCGGAGAACGGCGACCCGGCATCGAACGTGACGCCGGGTGTCTGCGCGGAGAGCGCCGCCAGACTGGTCACGTTCTGCTGCTGCAGCTGCTGGCTGGTGAAGGCGGATATCGCGATAGGAACGGTCTGGATGTTCTGCTGGCGCTTCTGGGCGGTCACGACGACTTCCTGCAGCTGCGGCTCCGCCTCGGCCCCGGCCGGCTGTGGCTGGTCAGCCACAGCGAGGCCCCACGATAGGGACAGACCCAGGGCGCACAAAGCGAGCAGCCGGGCTACTCCAGGCCGCGTTCGTTGCTGTGGATTCATGCGCTGACACCCCTTATGGTTGTGCTCGTAAGCGTAGCGCCGGAGCCACGACGGCGACCCAGATCAGAGCGCAAGCGTTATGAACCGACAGCGCAAGGGCGCCCGTTGCGCTGCGGGCCGCGACCGGGCAGCATGCGCGCAGGTAGCCTGCTCACCCCCATGGCGGATCGAGTCCCATCCGTGCCGGCTCGCCACTGGTCGACCGATGAGGCCGCGGACCGGCCCTTCTCCTATTGGGTGGATACCGTGTGCGACCGGTTCCTGGAGCTCGATATCGACTCCCCGGTGCGCGAGCACTTTCATGCGCGGCTGGATCAGACGGAGCTCGGTCCGGCGACCGCCAACTGGCTTTGCGCCGATGCCCAGCGGGTACGGCGCACCCGAGCCAAGATCGGGCGAACCCGCCCGAGCTTCCTGTTGATGCAAATGCGAGCCGGTCGGGTCGAGATACGGCAGGCAGGACGCATCACGCCGCTTCGTCCCGGGGAGTGCATTCTTCTCGATGGCACGCAGCCCTACGAGGTCGAATGTCCGGAAGCGACACGCTCCTGCGTGCTTCAGCTCTCGGACGAGTGGCTCAGACGCCGGGTGAGCTCTCCGGAGCAGTTGGCGCCGCGGCATTTTGGCGGCTCGGGTTGGAGCGGAGCCCTGTGCGCGGCCGTAGCCAGCCTCGAGATCGACTCCTGCGACCATCTGGCGCTGCCGCGCGGTGAAGTAGCCGAACACATCGCTGCGCTCCTCACGCTGGCGCTGGGGCCGGAGCCGCAGGACTCCGTGCGCGGTCAACATCTGCGGCAGCGGCTGCTGCGCGCGATACGCGGCGGCCTCTCGGACCCGGATCTCTCTCCCACCGCGGTGGCCGCCGGGCATCATGTCTCGGTGCGAGCCCTGCACTACGCCTTTGCCGCTGCCGGCACGACCTTCGTCGAGGAACTGATGCTGGCACGGCTCCAGCGGGCGCGGGAGCTGCTCGCCGATCCGCGGATGCGGGCTATGCCGGTCATCGAAGTGGCGGCTCGCTGCGGCTTCACCGATCCCAGCCACTTCGCGCGCCGGTTCCGGCGGCGCTTCGGGATTGCGCCGTTGGCCTTCCGCCGCGCCGCCGGCGCCAGCCGTTAGACGCATCGCAGGCACCCCAACACGTCGCCGAGCTCGGCGAGTACCCGATGAGGTTTACGCCCTTGCGGCAGGCGCAGCCATTCGTCCTTGCCGGTGATACCCGTCGTGACCGCCAGCGCCGTCGCTCCTGCGCGGCGGGCCATGACGATCTCGACGAGCGGATCGTCGCCGACAACCCCCACATGACGCATGGCGATACCGAGGCGCTTCGCGACGAAGCGCAGCGCATGCAGGGAAGGCTTCCCCATCACCGTGACAGGGGCGCGGGTCAGCCTGCGGATGGCGGCCACGATGGCAAAGCTGTACCCGATCGCGCGCCCTTGCCGGGTCGCGAAGAACGGCACGTCCGAAGCCGAAAACAGCCTGGCTCCGGCCCAGATCGCCTGCGCGGCGGTCTCGATGTCCTGCATCCGGCAGTCGGGGTGCCAACCCACGTAGACCGCGTCCACCTCCTTCGCACCCGGCTCTCCCGTGTAGATCGTCTCGATGCCTGCCTCCGCGAGCGCATGGCCTACACCGCGGCAACCGAGCACCAGGACACGGCGGATTCCATGTTGGGACATGTATTCCGCGGCCACGCTGGAGGGCGTGATCATCTGCATGTCCGCGACGGGCAGTCCGGATTTGCGCAGCTTCGCGGCCTGATCGGCGGGCGGATACTTGCTGCCATTGGTCAGCAGGACGAAGGGAAAGCCTCTCGCGTGCAGCGCCGTCAGGACCTCTCTGGCGCCAGGCAGCACTTCGTACCCGCCAAGCGTGCGATCGCTCAGGAGCAGCGTGCCATCAACGTCGAACATCAAGCCCTCGATGCGTGAGCTCACGCGTCGGCCCTCGACCGCGAGCGACGCAAGACCAGGCGAAAGCCCGGCTTCTCCAGTGACACATGAGTCAGATCCCGCCGCGAAGTCAGCTTGCGGATGAGCTCCATCGCCGGCCGGCTGGAGGGATCGTAATGTCGCGCGGCGGGACCCGCAGCCCGCATCGCATCCACCTGGCTCTGCGGCATGGTCGCACGCAGGAGAAATTCCTCATCCGAGAGGCCCTCTCCCAGCCTGTTGCGCAGCGCCTCCACCGGTGCCATCGGCGGCTCCGCCTCGAGCTCGCGAGTGCGCGGCAACGATGCGATCCGCTCCATCACCCAAGGCTCGATCGGCACGGTGGGCTTGCCGAAGCGGCCGATCGCATACCGGACGAGCTCGTCGGGCACTACGGAGTAACGCTCGCGGCTCGTGACATTCATGACAGCCTGTGCGAGCAGGATCTGCGAGAACGGTGTCATGACAATCGGCCAGCCGAGCTCCTGCCGCACCCTGCCGAGCTCCTCGATGACCGCGGCCTCGAGATGGGGGATCCGGCTTTCCTGCAAGTGACGCCGCATCGTGCCCACCATGCCGCCGGGAAGCTGGTGGTGCTGGTATCCGGCATCGAACCCTTGCGGGCGGCCGGCCGGCAGCCCTTCCGCCTGCGCGAGACGGATAAAGTAGTCCTCTACCTCTGCCAGCGCCTCCGTGTCGACATCGACCGTGTGGCCCAGGGCGCGCAGATTGGCGACGATTCGCCCGGAGGGAGGGTTGGAGATGCCATCGGCCGCCGCTCCCGAAGCGCATTGCACGGCGCTCACCCCTAAGTCGGGTGCGTCCATGTAGGTATGCTCCGCGAGTCCGATCGTGCAGTGTGAATGCAACTCGAGCGGCTTCATCCCGATCGACGACTTGATCGCCGGAACCAGGCTCGATGCACGCTTCGGCGAGAGCAGGCCACCCGGGTCCTTGATGTAGAGTGCATCCACATCGGGGCAGTCGGCCAGGAGGCGCGCGCGCCCAGCGTAGTATGCATCATCATGGATCGGGCTGATCGTGAAGACGAGAGCCACGATGACGTATTCGCCGCCTCCCTGCTTCACCATGCGGGCACACGCGGTGTTCGCATCAACGTCGTTCATGGGATCGGCCAGGCAGAAGCGGCGGATCCCATTGCGCGCGAGCGCGCGAAATGCCAACGCCATGAATTCGGGGCTCGCCGTCTCCCAGGAGATGAACCGAAAGCCGGTGGACATGAACTGCAACGGGGTGTGCGGTGTGGCGGCGGCCATCAGCCGAATACGCTCCCACGGGTCCTCGCGTTTATAGCGCACGGCCACTCCCATGTGGGTGGAGGTAGTGAAATCGATCGCCTTCAATCCCACCCTGTCCATCACGGGCGCGATGGTCAGTGTCCTGGCGGTATCCACGCCCAACGCCGCCCAGACGCACTGATTGCCATCGCGAAGCGACGTTTCGATGAGTTGCACCTCAGCCAAGCCGGGCCTCCACGTGGATCGGCGGCCGATCGAGCAACCGGGCCAGGAATCCCGTGTCCACCCCACCCAACTGAAACTGCCTGTCCGCGAGCACCGTCGAGTGCAACGACAGGTTAGTGGCCACGCCCTCTATGCGGGTGGCGGCAATGGCGCGCCACATCTGCTCGAGCGCCGCGTCCCGCTCTGTTCCATACGCGATGATTTTGGCCATCAGGGAGTCGTAGAACGGTGGGATCCGCGCTCGCGCCTCGATGTGCGTATCCACGCGGATCCCCTCACCCACCGCCCAGCTCACTGCGCTTACGTGGCCCGGGCTCGGCCGGAAGTCATGCGCAACATCCTCGGCGTTCACACGGCATTCGATCGCGCATCCGCGCGGGCGGATATCCGACTGCCTAAGGCGCAGCCCCTCACCCGCGGCGATGGCGATCTGCTCCGACACCAGATCCACCCCGCTGACCGCCTCGGTGATGGGATGCTCGACCTGGATCCGCGCATTCATCTCCAGGAAATGAAACGCATCACGCTCGATATCCACCAGGAACTCGACCGTTCCTGCGCCTCGATACGCCATTCTTGCGGCAAACCGCACCGCTGCCTCATGAAGGCGGCGCCGCAAGGAATCCGAAAGCCCCGGCGCCGGCGTCTCCTCGATGACCTTTTGATAGCGTCTCTGGACCGAGCAGTCCCTTTCCCCCAGATGAATGACCTGGCCTCGCCCATCGCCGAGAATCTGCACCTCGACGTGTCGTCCCCGGGTCACGAACCGCTCGAGGTATACGCGTGCGTCGCCAAAAGCGGCGCCCGCCTCGGACTGCGCCAGCTGGATGGCGTACGGCAAATCCTCGAGCCGCTCGACGCGCTTCATTCCCCTTCCCCCGCCGCCCCCGACTGCTTTGACCAGTACGGGCAGGCCGACGCGGGCGGCCACTGCGAGAGCTTCGGCTGTGGACCCGACGGCGGCTCCCGGAACCACCGGAATGTCGCCGGCCTGCGCCGCCGCACGGGCGCGCAGCTTGTCGCCGACCGACTCGATCTGCTGCGCCGTCGGACCGATGAAGGCGACACCGTTCTGCGCGCACGCCTTCGCAAGCGCCGGCCGTTCGGACAGAAAACCATAGCCTGGATGAACGGCATCCACGCGGGCCGCCACCGCCGCCTGGACGATCGCGCCAACGTTGAGATAACTGTCGCGCGAACGTGCGGGCCCAATGCATAGCGTCCGATCGGCGAGTCTCGCAGGCATCGAGTCGCGGTCCACCTCAGAAGCGGCCAACACCGTCTGGATGCCTAGACGGCGGCACGTGCGGATGATGCGGACCGCGATCTCACCGCGGTTGGCGATCAGGATACGATGGATGGTCAAGCCGCGGCCGCCTTGCCGACGCGCATCAATGTCTCGCCGTACTCCACGAGCGCACCGTCCTGTGCAAGGATATCCACTACCCTGCCGCGCGTGCCCGCGCGGACGGTGTTCATCAGCTTCATCACCTCGATGATGCCGACGATGGTGTCTTCCTCCACGGTCGAGCCGACTTCGATGAACGGCGGGGACCCGGGTTTCGGAGCTCGGTAAAAGGTGCCGAGGAGCGGGGCGCTGATATTGTGCGAAGCGCCGTCGGCGATGGGAGGGGCCGGGCCAACCGCCGGTGCGGCACCTGGCGTCAAACCCTGGTCCGCCGAGACGGTCTGCGGCCTGCCGCACTGCGAGAAAGGCGCGGTCCCCCCCTCGGCGTTCGACGAGGTGGCGGCCGCCGCGAATCCATTGCGCCTCAAGGTCAATTTGAGCCCATCGAGCTCGAGCATCAGCTCGTCGAAATTCGACTCCTCGAGCAGCCGTGTGATTTCCGCGACATCCTTCGCCGTGAGCGTCACTTCCGCCCCCCAAAGATCGACATGACATGAGTGAAGGGATTATGGGCCGCGTTCGCGGCGGGCGATGATTCCTTCGATGACCAGACCGTCTCCGGCCGACTCTGCAGTATGAGCACCGCACCGCTGACCCGGTCGATCGCCCACTCGATGTCCTGAGGACGGCCGAAGTGGCGCTCCACTCTGCGCGCGACGGCGCGCAGCGCTTGCAATTCCTCGTCGCTCAATGACGGGGCCCGGCGGGAAGATTCGGATACCGGCACGGTCTCGACGCCGCCGGCCGCCGCCGGCGCGTGGCGAATGCACTTGTCGGAAATCTCCCGAACGGTGATATCACCCGTGATCTTGCCGAGAACCCAACGGTCAGGGGTCACCTCGCCACCCACGACGGCCGATCCGAGTCCCCAGGCGCCCTCGATGGTGATGACTGACCGGTCGCCAGTCGTCGGACTGCGTGTAAACATCACTCCTGCCGCGCGTGCGTCCACCATGGCTTGGATCACGACCGCCATCGCCACTCCGTGCTCCGGCAGGTTCCGCTGCCGCCGATAGCTGACCGACTCGGCCGAATACAGGCTTGCCCAGCAGCGGCGCACTCTGCGCAACGTCTGGCTCAGGTCCTGCACCCATAAAAAGGTGTCCTGCAGACCTGCGAAGCTCGCATCGACAGCATCCTCCGTGGTCGCCGAAGAGCGCACCGCGACGGGCATGCGCTGCGCACCGCAGAGCTGCGCGTACGCGAGCTCGATCTGTCTCTCGAGCTCCTGTGGCAGTGAGCCCGCCTCAAAGCGGCCGCGGACCGCGGCGCAACACTGGGTGATCGCAGACAGGTCCTGGGCGATCAGCGACGAGATCCGAGTCCGCACGGGCCAGTCGGCCTCGACCGTCGCGAGGAAACGCTCGAATGCGGCTGTCCTTACCACGAAACCCGGTGGCACCCTGATACCCGCGCGCAGCAACTCCCCGAGACTGCCGCCTTTGCCGCCCACATTGGGCCGGTCGTCGAGGCCAATATCGGCGAGCCCGCTGACATAGTTCATGGGGTTAGAGCAATGTGACGATGCCCCGGCCGCCATCGACACGGATGCGCTGGCCGTCCCGGATGCGCGAGGTCGCAGTGCCCGTACCCACCACCGCCGGCAGGCCAAACTCGCGGGCAACAATGGCCGCGTGGCTCATCGAGCCGCCGATGTCCGATACCGCGCCGGCGATCTTCTGGAAGATCGGCGCCCACGTGGGATTCGTGACCTGACAGACCAGGATGTCGCCCGTCTGCAGCCGGACGATTTCCTCCACAGACTTCACCACGCGCGCCGTTCCCTCTACTACACCGTTCGAAGCGGCGAATCCGCGTATTTCGCAGCTTCCGGCATCGGTACCGGCCTTCAGCCAGGTGTCCAGGCTTTCGCGCGTGATGCCCCACAGCATGACGATCGCCGGGTCGTCGATCACCTCGGGCACCGGTCCGAGGGCAGGCGGAGTCTCCTGCTTTGCCCATTCCCGGATCGCCGCGCGCCGTTCGGCCACGAGCGCGGGCCAATGCGCCGGCCCCCGCGGGGCCGAGCCCGTGGACCAGGCGTTCATCAGGTCGATGATTGCCGATTCGAGCTCGTAGTGGGTCAAATGAAAGACATCCTCCGTGTCGGGGAAGAATCCATGCGCGCGCAACAGCGCACCGAACTCGCGGATCTTGTTGAAAAAGAGGTTCGTGTACCAGTGCTCGCAGTAGAACTTGTGACCCTCGACATACGGGAACACGCGGTGCGCGAGCGTGATCATCTGGTCGTACGCGGCGCGCTCCTCCTCGCTCGCCAGGAGCTCGCGATAATCGGCAATGAGCCGCCGGCGCTCCTCCTGGAGCTTCTCGAACGGACGCTCCACGGTCTGCCCTGACTTGATGCGCTGAATGTATCCCGGCAGGCCGGCGAAGGGCATCGACAGGTCGTCATTCCAGGAGCGGTGATAATGGTAAAAACCATCGCCCACGTTGATGTTGAACCAGGGATCGCGAGACACGGCCAGCTCTCGCAGCCACTGCTCCCCCGACGGCCCGGCCTGCTCGAGCGAACGGATAATGGCTTCGGGCGGCACACCGTCCGTGAATATGCCGTCCACGCCCAGCTCCACGGCGCATCGGGCGAGGCGCCGTAGCTCATCGTCCGGGCGGAAGATTTCGGCCTCTATTCCCGCCACCATGCGGGCCACCGTCTGGTCCGGGATCTCGGGGAAGGCCTTCTTGCAGAAGGCGAAGAAAGTGAGGTAAGCACCGTACCCGAGCAACAGAAACTCGAAGTGGTGGTGCCACATCCGAAAATATCCCTCGAGCGAGCGCTGGTAAGTCTCGAGCAGATAGTGGTTGGAGGCGATGCCCCGTCCGGCATGGACGTGCTCGAGCGGCTCGAACTCGGGCAGCGTGGGTTTCGGCAGTGCCTGCGCCTCGCGGATGAGCGCAAGCATCTTGTGCTTCCACTGCGCGTACAGATGCTCCCAGTTCTCGTAGTAGTAGAACGCACGCTTCTGAAACTCCTCCGTCCGGCGGGCGATCTCCTGCGGATCGGTGACGGCATTGCCGCCGATGTAAACCCGGCCGTTGATGATCCGATGATCGATCCCGAGCGTCGTCGGCAGGCAGTGCACCCGCGTGTTGGCCGCACCAAGGGCGCAATAGGCGGCCTCCGCCGTGACCATGTCGAAGCAGGACATGGGCTCCGGGAAATGCATGGAGTTGTAGAACCAGAAGCGCTGGTCGTCATCGGGCTTGAACTGCACCGTATACGGATACGCCGCCTGCGCCCGCTCGGTGCCCGGAACCGGCCGCAGCGAGCTCGGCAGCGGGAAGCCCTTCGGTGCCTCAAGGTCGTTCATTGCCCAAGCCTCTGGCGACACCCTCGCGGATCGCCGCGGGGCGCCTTTCTGACGCAAGGGAATCTAGCGCCGGTTTGCCTGGCCGCGCGCGCACCGTAGCGCAAGGGGATCGCCTCCGAGCGCAACCCGGTATGGGTCGTGTGCTCCCCCGGACGTCGCGGCCGGCTCATCCCAAGCGCAATGCCGCGACCGCATTCTCCTTGAGAATCAGCTCATGCACCTCGGGCTTGAAGCCGGCGTTGTTGAAGTCTTCGATCCAGCGATCGGGGCTGATCAGCGGAAAGTCGGAACCGAAAAGCATCTTGTGCTTGAGCTGCGAGTTGGCGTACCGCAGCAGCTGCGGCGGGAAGTACTTCGGCGACCATCCCGAAAGATCGATGTAGACGTTGGGCTTGTGCAGGCAGACCGACAGCGCCTCGTCCTGCCAGGGCCAGGAGGGGTGCGCGATGATCACGGTCATGTCGGGGAAGTCCGCCGCGACGTCGTCGAGGTGAATGGGATTCGAGTATTTCAGACGGAGCCCGCCACCGCCCCGCATGCCGGTACCGATACCGGAATGGCCGCTGTGGAAGATGGCAGGCAGCTTGTGCTCGGCGATGACCTGGTAGAGCGGATAGGCCAGCCGATCGTTTGGGAAGAACCCCTGGGTGGTGGGATGAAACTTGAATCCCTTGATGTCATATTGCTCGAGCAGCCGCCGGGCCTCGCGCACTCCGAATTTGCCCTTGTGCGGATCGATGCTGGCGAATGCGACCATCATGTCGCTGTTGTCACGGGCCGCCTCGGCGACCTCCTCGTTCGGAATCCGCCGGGCACCGATCTCGCTTTCGGAATCGACCGTGAACATCACGAGGCCGATCCGGCGCTCGCGGTAGTAGGCGATGGTCTCGGCGATGGTCGGGCGCTTGCCCGACTTGAAGTACTTCGACGCCGCCTCCTCGTATTCCTGCCACAGCTCGTCCGCGGGCTGGCGGCAGGAAACCTCCGCGTGAACGTGGACATCGACGGCTAGCAGATCCTGTACGTTCATGTCATCTCTCGAGGGACGCCCTTCATGGTCATGATCATGAGTCATCCTGCGAGTACTCCCCTCACAGCGAAATCATCACTCGTCACCGAGCGAACTCGACGTCCACTATCTTCGTTTGCGATGCCTCCTATCTCAATTCCCGGCTTCTGCTTGCTGCGCGGACCCGCTAACGTTTCCGCGATGAGCCATAAGATGGGACACCATGAGGCAGCCGAGCAGAACAACCTCGGCGAGCTCAAGCGCGCCGTGGTCGCATTTGCGCGTGGCGCTTCGACGGAGATCTCGAGCCACGATGAGGCGCTGCTGGATGCTCTGAGGCAACGACTGCCTGCGGGCATGTCAGTTTATGTCGCGCATACGCCGAAGTCCTCGGTCGAGGACGTGGTGCGTATCGCGATCAGAATCCAAGCCCTCGGTTTCACCGCCTCACCGCACCTGGTCGCACGCAGATTGCCGAGTGCGCGGGTCCTGCGAAGCACTCTCGCGCGGTTGCGTGCCCATGGCATCGAGCAGGTGCTGCTGGTTGCCGGTGATCTCGACCCACCCGTCGGACCGTTCAGGAGCACGCTGGAGGTGATCGCCACCGGTGCCCTCGAGGAAGCGGGACTGAAGCGAATCGGTGTGGCCGGGCATCCCGAGGGGCATCCCGTAGCGGGCGCCTCGGAGCTGCTCGCGGCGTTGCGCGCCAAGCAAGCGTTCGGGGCCAGAGCCGGGATAGCGATGCACATCGTCACCCAATTCGGATTCAACCCCGAGGGTGTTTGCGCCTGGGACCGCATGCTGACTCGGGAGGGCATCACCCTGCCGGTGCACGTCGGAATTGCCGGGCCGACGCACCTTTCGAAACTGCTCAGATTTGCCGTTCAGTGCGGCATCGGCACCTCCATGCGCTCGCTCGCGAAGAACATGGGCGCCGTGGCCAGCCTGACCGGACTCGCCGCCGGTCCCGATGAGATGCTCCTGGGCCTGGTCCGCGGGTGCGCCTGTCACGCCGGGTCGCGCCTGGTACAGCCGCACGTGTACTCCTTTGGCGGCGCCCTGGCGACAGCCGATTGGCTGCGCTCGGTCATGGATGGGGCATTCGATCTGGCTGCCGATGGCAGGAAATTCACCGTCCATTCCTGAGCCGGGCACCGCGCTCAAACTCCTATCGCGAAGCCGGCAGACTGTCGCGGCCAGGCTCGCGGCATGTCGTCGTCGCCACGCATGCCGCCTTACCAGCCGGCGAAGAGCGCTTTCAGGGCGCGCAGGAAGGCGCTGCGCTGGCCCGCGGGAATGCGCTCGATCAACTCCGCCTCGAGCTGCGCAATGACTCGCCGCGCTTTGCGGGTCAAGCGGCGCCCGGGATCGGACAGCATCAGGCCGTGAGCGCGGCCTCCGGCCGCTTCCCGCACGATGAGGTCGCGGCCCGCGAGTCGCGCCGTGAGCGGGGCCATGTTCGCCCGCGCGATGCCGAGCAGCCGGCCGATCCCGCTCTGCGTGACCCCGGGATTGGCATCGATGATCAGGAGCACGCTCGCCTCCGACGGGCGCAGCCCCAGGTCCGTAAGGCGCGCCGCCAGCTTTGCCATGATTGCCGCCGAGGCGCGCCTGAGCGCATACCCGGGCAAGTCCTCCAGGGGATCAACGATCGGGGCCATGGTGCTCCAGTCGGTACGCTCGATCGGCAGGAGTCGGTATGCGCTTGATCGGCAGAACCCAGTTGCTATGCTATATACTATAACATTCTGTCGACGGAGTTTCCCATGCGCTTCGAGCGAGTCAATCCGATCACCGGTCAGCCCGCGAGCACCGCCACTGCCATGACTCCCGCCGAGGCGCGCGCCACGGCCGATCGCGCGGCGGCGGCCTTCCCAGCCTGGTCGGCCACGGGACCGAATGCCCGCCGCGCCATTCTCGGACGGGCTGCCGAGGCCCTCGAGAAGCGCCGAGACGCCTTCGTCAAGGCCATGATGGAGGAGATAGGCGCCACCGCCGGTTGGGCGATGTTCAATCTGATGCTCGCAGCCGGCATGGTGCGTGAGGCAGCTGCGATCACCACGCGTATCGCGGGCGAAGTCATTCCCTCCGACAAGCCGGGGTGTCTCGCGATGTCGATTCGCGAGCCGGTCGGAGTGGTACTCGGCATTGCGCCCTGGAATGCCCCCATCATCCTCGGCGTGCGGGCCATTGCGACAGCGCTCGCCTGCGGGAACCCGGTCATTCTCAAAGCGTCAGAGCTCTGCCCGCGCACTCATGAGTTGATCGTCGAGGCGTTCGCTGAAGCCGGCTTTCCCGAAGGTGTTGTAAACGTCGTCACCAACGCTCCGCCTGATGCAGGCGAGGTCGTCGGTGCCCTCATCGATCATCCGGCCGTGCGCCGGGTCAACTTCACCGGCTCCACCGCGGTCGGGCGCATCGTGGCCATGCGCTGCGCGCAGCACCTCAAGCCCTGTCTGCTCGAGCTCGGCGGCAAGGCGCCGCTCCTCATACTGGAGGATGCCGACCTCGATGGCGCGGTCAGGGCGGCCGCATTCGGTGCCTTCATGAACCAGGGCCAAATCTGCATGTCGACGGAGCGCATCATTCCCGTCGCTGCCATCGCCGACGAGTTCGCCCGGCGCTTCACTGACAAGGCTCGCTCGATGGCGAGTGGCGACCCTCGAGAGGGCAAGACGCCACTCGGAGCGGTGGTGGACCGGTCTACGGTGGAACGTGTCAATCACCTCATCGACGATGCCGTCGCAGGCGGCGCGCGGGTGCTTGCCGGCGGCAAGGCTGAGGGCGTCGTCATGCCCGCGACCGTGGTCGAGGGCGTGACACCCAGAATGAAGTTATACCGCGAGGAGAGCTTCGGTCCGGTAGTCGCAATCATCCGGGCCAAGGACGAGGCGGACGCCATCCGTATCGCCAACGACAGCGAGTATGGGCTCTCGGCCGCGGTGTTCACCGGCGATGCTGCGCGGGGCTTGCGCGTCGCGCGTCAGATTCGCTCCGGAATGTGCCACGTGAACGGGCCCACGGTGCACGATGAGGCGCAAATGCCCTTTGGCGGCGTGGGCGCCTCGGGGTACGGGCGCTTCGGCGGCATGGCGGGCATCGATCAATTCACCGAGCTGCGCTGGATCACGGTCGAGACCCTTCCAGGCCAGTTCCCCATCTGAGCGCACACCCACTCCGCTATCACCGAGCACCATCATGAGCACAGAGCGACAGGAAGCCGACACCGTTGCGTTCACCGTGGCCGGCCGCATCGCCTGGGTGAGATTCAATCGTCCCGAGAAGCGTAACTGCATGAGCCCGAAGCTCAATCGGCAGATGCTGCGTGTCCTCGAGCAGCTCGAGTATCGGGACGATGTCGGCGTGCTGGTGCTCACCGGCGAGGGCACCGCCTGGTCGGCGGGCATGGACCTCAAGGAATATTTCCGGGAGACCGAGGCGCAAGGCCTCGGGGCGGTGCGCCAGTCACAGCGGGAAGCCTATGCCTGGTGGCGCAAGCTCCGCTGGTACCAGAAGCCCACCATCGCGATGGTGAACGGCTGGTGTTTTGGCGGCGGGTACGGACCGCTCTTCGCATGCGATCTCGCCTTCGCTGCGCAGGAGGCACAGTTTGGTCTCTCGGAGATCAACTGGGGCATCCTGCCTGGCGGCGGCGCGACCAAGATCGCGCGCGAGCTCCTCTCCTACCGCCGCGCCATGTACCACGCGCTCACGGGAGAGACCATCGACGGGCGCACCGCTGCCGATTGGGGCCTGGTCAACGAGGCGCTGCCGCGCGATGAGCTGCAGGAGCGGGTGACCGCCGTCGCGAAGACGCTGCTCGAGAAGAACCCCGTGGCGTTGAAAGCTGCCAAGGACGCGATACGGCGCGTGGGCGAGATGACCTACGACAACGCCGAGGACTATCTGATCCGTGCCCAGGAGGCGGCCAACTTCTTCGATAACGAGGGGCGCAAGGAGGGTATTCACCAGTTCATCGACCAGAAGAGCTACAAGCCCGGACTCGCGGCCTACGACAAGTCGCGGCAGCCTCCCGGAAAGCGCTGAGATGAATGGGTCACGGCTCGATCCGAAGGCGATCGAGCGGCTGCTGCGGCCTCACTCGGTCGCCATCGTTGGCGCGTCCGCGACACCTGGCGCGCTCGGCGCTTCGGTGCTTGCAAATCTGGAGCGCCTCGGCTTCCGCGGCGACATCCACCTCATCAATCCCAACCGTAGTGGGATTGCCGGGCGCGCGTGCCTCAAGTCCATCGACGACCTACCGCTCGCAATCGATGTCGCCGTCCTGGCCATCCCCCGCGCCGGTGTGCTCGCTGCCATGGCGGCTCTGGCCCGGCGGAAAATCGGGGCAGCGGTGATCTTCTCCTCCGGGTTTGCGGAGAGCGACGAGGGTGGCCGGGCTGAGCAGCGAGAGATTGCGAGAATCGCAGCCGAGCACGACATGGTGATCGAAGGACCGAATTGTCTCGGCCTGGTCAACCACGTAGACGGCGTGGCGCTCACGTTCGTCGAGACGCCGGCCATCCCGCTCGGGGAACGGCCGGGTATCGGGATCGTCAGCCAGAGTGGCGCGATGGCGTGTGTGCTCGGCACGATCCTGGCCGGGCGCAAAGTGGGCGTTTCCTACTCCATTTCGACAGGCAACGAGGCGGCGAGCGGTGTCGAGGACTACCTCGAGCATCTCCTCGATGACTCGCACACCCAGGCGATCGGACTCATCGTCGAGCAGTTCCGCCGCCCGCAGCATTTCCTCGACATCGCACGCCGGGCACGTCGGCGCGGCAAATCGCTCGTGCTCCTGCACCCGGGCCGCAGCAGCGCGGCGCGCCGATCGGCCGCGACGCACACGGGCGCCCTCGCCGGCGACCACGCGCTCATGCGCGCGAAAGTCGAAGCCGAAAGCGTCATCCTGGTCGAGACGCTGGAAGAACTCGGGGATGTGCTCGAGATCATCGTCCGCTCGCCACGGCCGGTGCGGGGTGGTGCAGCGGTGATGGCGGAGTCGGGCGCCTTCAAAGCCCTCACCCTCGATCTCTGCGAGCAGGTCGGACTGGCTTTGCCGGAGCTGACCGATGCAAGCGCTCCGGAGCTGCGGTCGGCCATGCCGCCTTTCGTTGCGGTGAGCAATCCGCTCGACCTCACGGCGCAAGGGTTGGTCGATCCGGACATTTATCGGCGCACGCTGCTGGCGCTCTCTTCCGATGAGCGTTTTGGCGCGATCCTCCTCTGCATCATCCAGACCGATTCTGCGACCGCGGAGCGCAAATTCCCCCCGGTGATGGCGGCGTTGCGGCAGCTAAAGTCCGACAAGCTCGTCGTCTTCGCAGGTCTCGATGAAGGAGCGCGGGTGCCTGCAGAGTTCATCGACGAGCTACGCGCTCTCGGTGTCGCTTACTTCCCCTCCCCGGAGCGGGCAATTCGAGCTGTGGCGCGCCTCGCCGCCACCGCCGCAATCGCGCCGCTCACCGAACCGGTCGCGGCCGAGCGCAACGGCCCGCCCCTGCCCGCCGGCGTGATTCCCGAGCATCGCGCCAAGTCGCTCCTGAAGCCGCTTGGAATCCCGTTTCCGGCCGGTCTGCTAGTGCGCACCCTCGAAGAGGCTCTGCGGACGGCGGACTCCCTCGGCTATCCCGTGGCCTTGAAGGCGCAATCCGTCGAGCTTTCGCATAAGAGCGATGCCGGCGGCGTCGTCCTTCGCCTGAGCGATGGGGATGGCTTGGCGGCAGGTTGGCAACAGCTGCATGCCAACATCGCACGCGCCCGTCCCGGCCTGGTGCTCGATGGCGTTCTGGTCGAGGTGATGAGCCCCCCTGGTGTCGAACTGATCATTGGCGGGCGCAACGACCCGGACTGGGGCCCTGTCGTGCTGGCGGGATTTGGCGGAGTTCAGGCGGAGCTCTTGCAGGATGTCAGATTGATCCTTCCGGGCCGCAGCCGCCGGTCCATCATCGAGGAGCTCTGCCGCCTCCAATGCGGCGCCCTGCTGCGCGGCTACCGGGGCTCCCCGGCCCTCGATCTCGAGGCTCTGGCCGACCTGATCGTCCGATTGGGACAAGTTCTATCCCACATTGCGTCGATCCGCGAGATCGACCTCAATCCCGTCATCGCCTATCCCCTGGGTCAGGGGGTGATAGCGCTCGACGCGCTGATCGTGGCGCAGTAGGTCCGCGGATCATGCGCACGCAAGTCGCGATCGTTGGAGCCGGCCCATCGGGCCTATTGCTCGGGCAGCTTCTCCTCAAGGAAGGTATCTCGAACGTGGTGCTGGAACGGCAGACGGCCGAGCATGTGCTCAGCCGCATCCGCGCGGGCATCATCGAAACCGGGACGGCCGAGCTTTTGGATGCTGCCGGAGTCGGAGAGCGAATGCGCCGAGAGTCGCTCCTTCACGATGGGATCGAGATAGCCTTTGCAGGAGCGCGGCACAGGGTGAATTTCCGCGACCTGATCGGGCGCGGCGTGGTGGTATACGGCCAGACCGAGCTTACGCGTGACCTCATGGTGGGTCGCGAAGCTGCCGGGGGTACCACGGTCTATCAGGCGCAAGACGCGAGGCTCCACGGGATGGACGGCTCTCACCCGCGAGTCACCTACCGACAGGACGGCATCGAGCGCAGCATCGACTGTGATTTCATTGCCGGCTGCGACGGCTTTCATGGGGTTAGCCGCTCGAGCTTCCCGCAGAGCGCGCTCACCTGTTACGAGCGCATTTACCCGTTTGGATGGCTCGGCATCATGGTCCATCAACCGCCAGTGTCAGACGAGCTGATCTACGTCAACAGCGAACGCGGCTTTGCGCTCTGCTCGATGCGCTCGCGAAGGCTCAGTCGTCTCTACCTCCAGTGCAGCGTGGACGATCGAGTGGAGGACTGGCCGGATGAACGCTTCTATGATGAGCTCGCGCGTCGTCTGGATCCGGCCGCGGCTGCTCGCCTGCAGACCGGCAAATCGATCGAGAAGAGTATCGCGCCCTTGCGCAGCTTCGTGGCGGAACCCATGTGCTACGGACGGCTATTTTTGGTGGGCGACGCGGCGCATATCGTGCCCCCGACAGGCGCGAAGGGCCTCAATCTCGCCGCCAGTGACGTGTACTACATCTGGCAGGCACTGGTGGGCCATTACCGGGGGGGTTCCGACACGGGCCTGAAAGAGTACTCACGGCGGGCACTGGCACGTGTCTGGAAGGCGGAGCGATTCTCGTGGTCAATGACCTCACTCCTGCACCAATTTCCGGAACGCAACGGGTTCGACCGCCGAATTCAGGAAGCGGACCTGGAATACCTGCTGTCTTCCCGAGCCGCCCTCACCTCGCTGGCGGAAAACTACGTCGGCCTGCCGCTTTGAGTCACACTCGTGAATTGAGTTGCCGCTCGAGGTCTGCAAGCGTCCTGTAGCAAGGCAGAACCTGGGCTACGCTGGCGTTTGGCTCTCGCGCCTCACGAATTGCGGCAAAGAACTCGCGATCCTGCAGCTCTATGCCGTTCATCGACAAGTCGACCTTGGAGACGTCGATCTGCCGATCCTTGCCATCGATCAGATCGTCGTAGCGGGCGATGTAGGTGCCGTTATCGCAGATGTAGCGGAAGAAGGTGCCGAGGGGACCCTCATTGTTGAAGGATAGCGATAAGGTGCAGATCGCCCCCGTGGCGGCTTTCATTTGAACTGACATGTCCATCGCGATGCCGAGCTTCGGATGGATCGGACCCTGCACCGCGTTCGCAACAGCGATCGGCGATCCGGTCTGGTATGCGAACAGATCCACGGTGTGGGCTGCGTGATGCCAAAGCAGGTGGTCCGTCCAGGAGCGGGGCTGCCCGAGCGCGTTCATGTTGGTGCGGCGAAAGAAATAGGTCTGCACATCCATCTGCTGGATGTCGAGCTCGCCCGCGCCGATCCGCTGATGAATCCACTGATGCGAGGGGTTGAACCGCCGGGTGTGGCCTACCATGCAGACGAGGCCGCTCGCGCGCTGCGCGCGGACGACCGCCTCCGCGTCGGCCCAGCTGTCGGCCAGCGGAATTTCCACCTGCACGTGTTTCCCGGCTCTCAAGCACTCGATCACCTGCGCGGCATGTAGCTGTGTGGGAGTCGCCAGGATGGCAGCCACAATACCGGGGCGGCCCAGCGCCTCGCCGAGCGATGTCGTGGCATGGCCGATTCCGTATTTCCTCGCGACTTCGCGCGTCGGCTCGAGCTCGCGCCCAACGAGGGAATCGACCTCGATGCCGCCGATCGTCCGGATCGCATCGAGGTGCTTTTGACCGAAAGCGCCGGCGCCTGCAAGGAGGATCTTCATGATCCATTCTCCAGGATGACGTGACCCACGGCCGTGTTGGAAGCCGGAACATGGTAGAAGCGGTGCACCGTGCGCACCTTGGCATCCAGCGCTCCGCGCATGATGAGCCACATCACCAGCTCCACCCCCTCGGAGCCGGCCTCGCGCAGATACTCGATGTGCGGCATCTGCGCGAGCGCATCCGGATCGTCGATGAGCCGGTCGAGCCAGCGGTTGTCCCACTCCTTGTTGATGAGTCCGGCGCGCGGCCCCTGAAGCTGATGGCTCATGCCGCCGGTTCCCCAGACCTGAACGTTGAGATCCTCGTCGAATGAATCGACGGCCCTGCGGATGGCCTTGCCGAGCTCGAAGCATCGGCGTCCGGAAGGAGGCGGGAAAAGCACTACGTTCACGGCCAACGGAATCACCCGTATCGGCCAGCGCTCGGGCTGGCCGAACATCAGCGACATCGGCACGGTGAGACCGTGATCGACGTCCATCCGGTTGATGATGGTGAGGTCGAAATCCTGCTGGATCACGCTCTGTGCGATGTGCGAAGCCAGCTCCGGGTGCCCTTCCACCACTGGCACGGGCCGCGGACCCCAGCCCTCATCGGCCGGCTGAAACGCGGCGGAGCAGCCGATCGCGAAGGTCGGCACGATATCGAGACTGAAGGCAGAGGCATGATCGTTGTAGACCAGCACGGCCACATCGGGCTTTTGCCGGCTGACCCATTGCTTGGAGAATTCGTAGCCGGCGAAGAGAGGCTTCCAGTAAGGCTCGGCCGATCGTCCATTGTCGAGTGCCGCGCCGATTGCGGGCACGTGCGAAGTGGCGACGCCCGCGGTGATTCGAGCCACTTACTTTCCCTCCTTTTCGCAGCCCGCGCGCGCCGAAGTCTCGCCCACGCAGCGATTGCCTTCGGGCGAGCGACCCCCGTTCAACATCATGGTAGCGTAGGCCTCCTGCGTCATACCGGTCATCGTGGCCGCCGTATATTGGAAGCTCTTGCCGTCCGTCGAGAAGAGCTTCGCGAGAAAGTAAATATTGCCGCCGAGCTCGATCATCCGATTGTAGTCGCGTGCGAGCACGCCGCGCTTCTGATCCTCGGACATCGGCCACTCATCCACGTAAGCGCGCTCGTCGCGCTTGAAGCGTGTCCGGTTGTCGGGCTTCATCAACGACATGCAGAACTGATTCAGGTGATACCCCTTGCGCGCCTGATCCGCATCGAAGATCACGGTGCCAGGTATGTCGGAATAGGGCTTCTCGAGTGCCATGCGATTGCGGCCTCAGCGATCGAAGTAGAGCCGGGTGGGATTCTCGACCAGGAGCTTCTGCCGCAGAGCCGGTGTCGGCGCGATCTGCGGCACGTAATCGAGCAGCTTGCCGTCATCCGGCATGTGGGCCTTCAGGTTGGGGTGCGGCCAATCGGTGCCCCAGAGGACGCGGTCGGGAAAGGTCTCGACGAGCCTGCGAGCAAAGGGTACGACGTCCTCGTACAGGGGCGGTCCGCTCTTCGAGAGCCGCTCCGGACAGCTCACCTTCGACCATACGTTCGGGTGCTCCCGCATCAGGCGGACGAACAGCTCGAACTCGGTTCCCGCGACGGCCTTCGCGACGTCGGGCCGACCCATGTGATCGACAATGATGGTCGTGGGGAGCGCTGCGACGAAGTCATAGAGCTGCGGCAGCTCCGCTGCCTCGAAGTAGATGACGACATGCCAGCCGAGCGGAGCCACGCGGCGCGCGATCTCCTCGAGTACCTCGCGGGGTGTCGTGTCGACCAAGCGCCTGACGAAGTTGAAGCGCACTCCGCGAACGCCTGCGGTATCGAGTGCCTGCAGCTCAGAGTCGGTCACTCCGGCCGCAACCGACGCAACGCCTCGTGCATGGCCCTCCGATGCGCGCAGGGCGTCGACGAGCGCTCGATTATCGGTGCCGTGGCAGGTCGCCTGCACGATGACATTTCGCTCGAGACCGAGGAAATCGCGCAGCGCCCAGAGGTGGTCCTTCGAGGCGTCGCAGGGAGTGTATTTCCGCTCCGGTGCGTAGGGGAACTCGGCGCCGGGACCGAATACGTGGCAGTGGGCATCGACGGCGCCCGGCGGCGGAACGTAGTTGGGCTTGGACGGGCGCGGATGGTACGGAAGCCAGTTGGAATCCATCCTGAACGCGCCGGAAGCACCGCTCGCTGCCCATCCCGGCCCACCGGGTGCGAGAGCGGAGCTCATTTGCCTCCCGCCTGCAGCAGCGCATCGAGGCGCGGAAAGACGCGGCGCGCGTTCCTCTCGTAAATCCGGCTCTTGTCGGATTGCGGGATCGGCAGAGCGTCGATGTACCGCTTGGTGTCATCGAAATGGAACCCGGTCTGCGGATCGATGCCGCGGACCGCGCCCACCATCTCCGAGCCGAAGAGAATGTTGTCGAG
>JANWJS010000044.1 GCA_025451845.1 Steroidobacteraceae bacterium | reverse complement strand
TGCGCGAGCGGATGTATCCAGCAGCATGACCGCGGCAGGCAGCGCATCCAGGGCTGAAGGACGGTCTCGTTCTGGGCCCAGACGTTTACATGATTGTAATGTTCGAGAGAGTTCAGGAACGCTGGATCGAACCCGACCACGGCGTTAGGAAAGCCTCCGTTGGGCGCGGTACTCGCATCCATCGTCTCGAAGTTATGGGTGTAGATCAGCGTGCCCCTCCCCTCGACCGCACAGGCGAACGCGGAGAGAAATTCGGGCCACTTCGTCGGATCGCATGCGGCCTCGTAGATCAGGTTTATCAGGGCAAGCAGCGTCTCCTCTGTCATCCCTGGTCGAGAATTGATGTCACCGAATTCATTTGTAATTTCAGTAGCTTACGAAAGAATCAAGGCCGGTGACATCAATGATCAGTCTGCACAATTTGTGCGGACTCTTCTTTGTGCGCCCGGCAGGGCGCACTCTCTGGGAGTTGAAAGTTCCCCGCAGGGCGTCGCACTCATCGTGAAGCGCTTGGCGGGGCAAGTGATATTCGGTCGCGCGTCACTTGTGCGGCGACGCGGGGCGATCACGCCCGGGCTGGCCCTGATCGGTAGTCATCTTCGCTTCAGGTTTATTTGAGGTTCGCCTGTTATAGATCGCGGGAGATGCGGCAGGCGGGTGCGGCACTGCCACCCCCACTTTCACGCTCTCAGCGCTCTAGTACCTCAGCAGATCATCAGCCGGTGCCCGATCTTGCACAATCCCGAAAACAGGAGCTTCGTTGCCTCGATCGCGAGCCAGTACGGACGGCGGTTGCGCCGCTTCCTGTCCGTCCGCCTGCGGAACGTGCACGATGTGCCGGATCTCGCTCAGGAGGTGTTTCTGCGGCTGCTGCGGGTCAGTCACCAGGAGACTATCCGCAATCCTGAGGCCTATCTCTTCACAGTGGCCGGGCACGTGCTGCACCAGCATGCGCTGCGCCAATCGGCGGGCCCCTCATTCGTCGACATTACGGACGCGGTATCGGATCTGACCTCGCCTGCCGATGAGGATCCGACGGCAAGGACCGAAAACGCACAGCGGGTCGAGCGGCTCGAGCGGATCCTGGCCCGTCTGCCCCCGAGGGTGGGAGCGGCCCTCGTCCTGCACCGGATCGGTGGATTCACCGTTCAGGAGATCGCGGATCAGATGGGTGTGGCCCGGGAGACGGCCAAGAAATATCTCGCCCGCGCGGCAGAGCACTGCCGCAAGAGCCGCGACGGGAACGTGGAGGCCTAGTAGGCCACCGCCGCATGGTCACCCGCACTTCATTCTTGAGAGCGAACACGCTGGCGGAAGCGTCTGCGTGGTTCGTCGATTTTCGCGCGGGTGATGTCACGCCCGCATTGCGCGCGCAGTTCGAGAAGTGGCTGCACACATCGCCGGAGCACATCCAAGCGTACCTGGAGATCGCAGCGGGGTGGTCCGAGCTACCGACTGTGGACCCGGAAGGTCGCATAGATCTTCAAGCGCTTCTCTCCCTGGCGCGCAGCAGCAGCGATGGCAACGTTGTGCGGTTGTCGCGGCCGGTCGCCGCGAGCCGGCCTGTCCCTCGTCACGCACACCGGCTCGCGCTCCCAGCGTCGCTCGCAGCCGTCGCTCTCCTAATTGCCGTAGGGGCCTGGCTCTTCGGCGAGCGCGGCACCTACAGCACTGGGATCGGCGAGCAACGCACGCTCGTTCTTGCAGACGGCTCCACAGTGACCCTGAACGCGCTGACGACCATCAGAGTGCGTATCTCCAGGCACGATCGTGAGATCGATCTCCTGCGGGGCCAGGCATTCTTCCACGACGTTGACGAGCCGGGCCGGCCCTTCGTCGTGCGCAGCGGCGACACCGCGGTACGGGCGGTGGGCACACAGTTTGATGTGGACCGGGAGCCCAATGGAATGGTGGTTACGGTACTGGAAGGCCGAGTGGCCGTCGCGCAGTCGCCGGACGAAGCCTATGAAGCAGGACGGACGACTTCCTTCCTGGCGGATGCACGGCACTCTCTCAGGGACCTGACACCGGTCCTAGCATCCGCGGGTCAGCAGGTCATCGTGCTCGCCGATGACGTACAGCCGCCGAAGCGCGCAGACGTCGCCGCGGCCACCGCTTGGCTACACCAACAGCTCGTGTTCGATGACACGCCACTCGAGAAGGTCGCGGAGCAGTTCAATCTCTACAGCACGCGCCGCCTGGTGATAGCGGATCCCGACTTGCGCAGGGTCGGCATCAGCGGCGTGTATTCCTCGGCGGACCCGAACTCATTGATCGGTTTCCTGCGGGCGCAGCCGAGCCTGCAGGTTGTCGAGACCAAAACAGAGATCAGAGTCAGCAAGCGCGGACGGCAATAGGTAGACCCACTTTTCGTGTCATGCCGCTCTACTGTCACAACGAGCCGTTGCATCGTGCCGCGGCCACAAGAAGCCTCCTGGGGGGCGGGAGTTCCATCATCATGCGTACGGCACTGATCGCGACCGGTATCTGCGTATCGGTCGGAGGGCTGTGTCACGCGGACGGGGCGAAGGCGGCGATCACTCGGATCGAGACGAGCATCCCGTCGCAAGCTCTGGGTCCCGCGCTCACGGAGCTCGCTCAAAGCCGGGACATGCAGGTCCTTTATTTCACGTCCGAGGTGACGGATCTGCGCACGTCCGGAGCGTCGGGCAATCTGACGGCGGACGAAGCCTTGAGCCGATTGCTGAGCGGTACGGGACTGACGTACCGCTATGTCGATGCCACCGCGGTGACCATCGTGCCCGCGGGCGCTGGGCACCCCGCAGATCCTCCAACCGGCCGCGTCCCGCCGGCGGGTGCGTCTGGGACGGTTGGGCACGCAGATGAGGCTGATGAAGCCGTTGCGCAGCGAAAGGAGGGGAAGAGCGACTCTTCCGGGCCGTTTCGGCTGGCTCAGGTGGCTGGAGGAGCGACTGCGGGGAGTCCTGCCGTAGCGGCAGACTCCGGTGCCAGCAGTGCAACTTCGCTCCAGGAGGTGGTCGTCACCGGCACGCGCTTCAAGACACCGAACGCCAGCAGTCCGGCACCGATCACCATCGTCGGCGCTAGTGACCTGCTGCATGAAGGCGCGGCCAAGACCGAGGATCTGATGATCAGCCTGCCGCAGACCGACGCGGGCTTAACCGACTCCGGAGTCGGCATCAGTCAGACTCCGCTGACCGGGACAGCCACGGTCGACTTGCGTGGTATCGGCGCGTTCAGGACCCTGGTGCTCATGAACGGGCAGCGGATCAACCCGGGCGATGCCGTCAATCCGTCGGCGGACCTCCACACGATCCCGGAGCTTCTCATCAAAAGGGTCGAAGTATTGACGGGCGGCGCCTCCGCCATATACGGCTCCGACGCTGAGGCCGGTGTCGTGAACTTCGTGATGGATACCGATTACACGGGGACCAAATTCAGCGCGCAGGGGAGCGGCTTCTATGACAATAACGGCGATACCGGCCTGCACTCCATCATGAGCGCGGGCGGCGTCAACCCGCCGACCGGCAGCGTCTTCGACGGGGGCACGGTCAACCTCGCGGGGGTCTACGGCACTGGCTTCTCCGGTGGCGCAGGGCACGTCGAGCTCTACGCCGGCTACCGCCGCAGCGCGGGCTTCCTTGCGTCGAGCCGCGATACGAGCGCCTGCACCCTGCAGGAAACGACCCCCACCTCCTACGGCTGCCTGCTCGACGGCAGCGCTGCCGCCGGACAGTTCGTCGACCCGTCGGGCAACGCGTACACTCTCGGGGCAGCAGGTAACACGCTGCGTCCGTACGCGGCCGGGGACGGCTACAACTTCACGGCTCCGGAGAGTTTGCAGCGGCCCGACACCCGCTGGAACGCGGGCGTCTTCGCCCATTATACATTCAACGAGCATGCGCAGCTGTACCTGGAAGGGCAGTTCATGCACGATTACACGACGCTGCAATACGAGCCCTCGGGCACGGCCTGGACCAACGCCGGTCCGCAGACCTATTCCATCCCGTGCAGCGACCCGCTGCTCTCGGCCGACGAGGTGAGCACTCTATGCTCCGCCAACGGGCTGGCGGCAACCGACGTTGCGCAGATCGGTATCGGCAGGCGCAACGTCGAGGGTGGCTCCTTGCAGGATTCATTCCGTCACACGTCCTCGCGCCTGGTGCTCGGCGTCAAGGGAGCCCTCGACGAGAACTGGACATACGATGCGAACGTGAACTACGGCAAGGTCACCTACCAAGAGCGCGTGACCAACGACATCTCGATCGCCAACGTCACCAACGCTCTTGACGTGGTGAGCGTCGGCGGCAAGCCGACGTGCCAATCCGTAGTCGATGGGACCGATCCGAGCTGCGTGCCGTACGACATCTGGCGGACCGGCGGCGTGACGCCGGCGGCGCTCGGTTACATCACCGAAGGGGGCGGCAACGTCGGCTCTGCCACCCAGACGATTCTCAGCACCGGGGTCATCGGCGACTTGGGCGCGTACGGACTGAAGAGCCCCTGGGCGAGCGATTCCCTGGGACTCGCCTTGGGCGCCCAGTATCGGGATGAGGCGATCGACAATCAGCCGGGCGCCGCCATGAGCGCCGGCGACCTCATGTATGCGAGCAACGTGCTGTACGGGTCTCTACCGACCAAGGGCAGTTTTCACGTCGCGGAGATCTACTCGGAGTTGAAAGTGCCGCTCCTCAAGGACAAGCCGTTCGCCGAATCGCTCAACCTCGACCTCGCCGACCGGTACGCCAGCTACCGGCCGCAAGGGAAGGTCAACGCGTACAATCTCGGCGCTGATTGGGCCCTGATCCGGACGGTGAGATTCCGGGCGAGCTACAGCCGCGCCGTCCGGGCCGCGAATGGTCACGAGCTGTTCCTGGCGCAGAGCGCGGGAACGCAGCAGATCGCCGACCCCTGCAGCGGGCCGACCCCAACGGCAAGCCAGGCCGAGTGCGCGCTGACCGGCGTGACAGCCGCGCAGTACGGGCATATCCCGTTGGCCAATGGTGTGACTGTCCTCTCCGGAGGCAATCCGAATCTCACTCCAGAGAAGGGCAGCTCGTTCACCGCCGGCGTCGTGCTCACCAATTTCGACTGGGCGCCGAGCCTGCTGCTCAGCGTCGACTACTGGCGGATCCGGATCAAGGACTACATCGGCTCGATCGCCGCGAAGCAGTCGCTCAGCGGTTGCCTGGCGAGCGGCAACCCGATTTTCTGCAACCTGGTCATCCGCGGCGCGGGCGGCTCGCTGGTCTCCGGGCGGATCCTGCAGACCCGCGCCAACACGGGCAGCTACGGTGAGAGCGGTATCGATATCGCCGGACAGTACCTCCTCCCGCTGGGCCCGGCGGGCCGGCTGAGCTTCACGTTCAACGGCAGCAGGCTCCTCGACAATCCGATCTCGGTGAACCCCGCCGTACCGCTGGTCGACTGTTCCGACCTGTACGGCGCGAGCTGCTCCGGCGTGGGACCGACTTCGCCGATTCCCTACTGGCGTCATACCCTGCGCTCGACCTGGACGAAAGGTAATGTCGAGGTTTCCCTCAACTGGCGGTACATCGGTGCGATGAGCTTCGAAGGCACCAGCCCCTACTTCAGCGGGGAGACGGTCAACCCGATCGACTCACACGTGCCGGCCTACAATTATTTCGATCTCGACACTGGCTACACCTTCGAGCACTTCGACGTGCACTTGGGCGTCAACAACCTCTTTGGCAAGAAGCCGCCCATCATTGGCTACGGCGCCAATCCGCTGCTGCTGAACGGAAATCTCTTCACTGGGATCTACGATAACTTCGGCCGCGAGATATTTGCGGAAATGACCGCGCAGTTTTGAGGCCAGCGGGGTGGAGAGCGGCCCCCCCCCTCTTGCCCGCTCTGCGCCCCTTCTGGCCTCGGGACGCTCGATTTTCCCTTACCCCACCCCCGAAAGACCTGACACCATGACAGTGAGATGAGCAGGCGGCCCCGCGGCCGGCTAGTGTAATTCTCTCGGTTGTCCTGGGCACGGCCGCGATCCGCTTGAACTCTTACCCGTTATATCCGGGCCAGCGCGCGCCGAGGTGGCCTGAATAGTTCGGAGTCTCCCTTGGTATACTACCGAGAGGAGCAAGCGAGTGAAGTAGACGACGAAGAGCGAAGAGGACACTCCAGCAGATAGCGACTGACATGCGTGTCAGCCCGTGAGATACGGATCCCTTACGCGTTGCCATTCGGCAATCGCGACACTAAGTGGTATTGAGAGGGAAGATGAAAGTTTTGAGTCATTCCGCGCCCTGGAAGCCCGTGATCCTTGGGGCGCTATGCCTGCTGACCGGAGTCAGTGTCAGCATCGCCGGTGCGGCCAAAGAGAGCCTCGCGCAGCATCTGGTCATCAAGGCCATGTCGGCGCATCCGGAATTGACCGAGGTCGGTATTTCCGTTCATTCGGCTCATGGCTGCCATTCGATTGCGTCCACTGACGCGGGAGATGTCGGCGAACGCTGCGAGAGCGGCGATCTTCGCGTGATGAGGACGAGCCGACCCTATGCCGTCAAGGAAAGTGATGGATTCGACGTGTCGCTGCCGCTTCATGACGCATCGGGGAAGCTGATCGGCTCGCTCGCGATGGAGTTTCGGCTGCAATCCCGAGAGACTAAAAGGAGCGTGATTGCCAAGGGGAGCAAGATCGCCCGCGAAATGGAAGCACAGATTCCCTCGAAGGCCAGCCTCTACGAGCGCACACAAGGTTGACCGCGTCGCGGGTGCGGAGGCGGCGATTGCCACTTCGCGCCTGTGTTTCGCGGCCGCAATGTGCAAGCGCGATTCTACCGATCTGCGTTCTATTATAGATGCGCGGGAGCAGTGATCCGGGCGCGCATCACCATCGCGCAGCCGCCGAGGCTCCGCCGGCCGGTGCAGCATGGGAAGGGGAAGACGAGAGCACGCTGCTCTAACTGTGACTTACTCCACACTTCGGGCTAGTGACATCAACTATCGGTCCGCACAGGATTCGCCTGAGTTCGGGAAGGTGCGGTCTCAGGCAGTCCCCACATGGCAAGCAGTCCGGCGGCGATCGCGCCGCTCATATACCAAGCGGGTGCGAGCGGGCTACCGGTCTTGGCAATCAACCAAGTCACGACGAATTGTGTGGTGCCGCCAAAGATGGTCGCCGAGATGGCATACAACGTACCGATGGACGCCGAGCGTGACGCATGGGGCATCAATTCGCAGACCGAGACCAGGACGGACGTTGTCGAAATATCAACCAGCAGCGCCAGCAGCGCGGATGTTGCCAGCAGGCTGAAGATCGTGTGCGCTCTAATCATGTAGTCAAAGAGCAGGACGGTGCCGGCAAGAAGAATGGCCCACGGGATCATCATTACCCGCTTGCGCCCGAACCGGTCAGTCAGCCATCCGCCGAGCAAATCGCAGCAGACCCCTACCAGCCCTATGACGACCGTGGCTGCGAACGCTGGCGTCGCCATGAGGCGCAGCGTGTGAACGGCATACGTCGTAAGGTAATTTAGAGTGACGAAGCAGATCATGGAGGCGCAAAGCAGGACCAGAGTCCGGCCGATGCGGCCTGCACGTGCTCCCTGCTGCGGCTCGGCCGCGAGCCTGGCACCCCCGACGGGCGCCAGAGTCTCGGGTACGCGCTGACGGAGCAGCAGTCCGAAGGGGACAATCGCTGCGCCAAGCGCGAAAGCAAGTCGCCAGCCCCAGCGCGCGAGTTGTGACGCATCGAGCCAGTGCGCGAGACACATGCCGACCACACCCGCGGCGAGGATGGATGCGTCTTGGGTCGCGTACTGTAGCGACACATACCGCCCGCGGTGCGTCTTCGGCGCGATCTCGATCAGGAGGGTGGTACTGGGCCCTACTTCGCCCCCGAGCGCGAATCCCTGGACCAACCGGAACACGATCGCAAGCAGCGGCGCCGCGAGCCCGATTTGGGCATACGACGGCGTGACGCTGAGCCCCAGGATTCCGACGCCCATCAGCGCAAACGACAGGATCATCGCCGGTTTGCGACCTACACGATCCCCCATAACACCGACGACGACGGCACCGATCGGCCGGGCGAGGTAGCCGACGCCGAAGGTCGCAAGCGAGGCTAGCAGGCTCGCCGTGCGATCCCGCGATGGGAAAAAAGTCTCACCGATCTGGGTCGCGAAGAATGCGTAGACCAGAAAATCGTAGAACTGGAGGCCGTTGCCCGCTGCGATCGCGAGCAATTGCGGGAGAGTCACCGTGGGCGGACCGCCGGAGCCGTCGATTCGAGCACATTGACTTTCCGTCTTCGTAAATGCAGCCACTGGTCGCTGGCCCACGCCGCTCGTATTATGGGTCATCATGCCACAGGTCATGCGGCATATCGGCTATTTTGCGCGGGATGCGTTGCTTTATCGGCCAGCTCGTCTGCCGTGCCACGGCTGAGATCCAATCTCATCAGTTTGTATTTCTAGAAAAACTAGATTACATTGTCAATTACGCTAATGCATCCCTGCCTCTCCGGCGCTCGAATGCTGGTGCGGCCACGAAGCTGAGGCTGCAAGCGGCGCGAGATCCGACAACTGGGGGAGAGCGATGAGAGTATCGAGAATCATGAGCGGGGCACTGCCTGCGGCGCTGATGACAACTTCCGTGCTCGTCTCGGTACGTGCGGCCGTGGCGCAGGAGTTGGCCAATGTCCAACCACCCTCCCCCGCAACGCTGGCGACCGTCATCGTGACTGCGGAAAAGCGCCCGGAGAACGCGCAGGCGGTGCCGATGAGCATCCAGGCGCTGCCGTCGAAGCAACTGACGGAGCTGATAGTCAATAATTTCCGCGACTACGCGAATTATGTGCCGAGCATGAGCTTCCAGAGTCATCAGGGGCTGAACGGCGGCAATGCCGGCGACCTGATCTACATGCGCGGGGTGGCTGACGGCAGCACGAGCGCTGGTGGATCCCTGCCCCTGGTCGCGACGTATCTCGATGAGCAGCCGGTTACGAGCATCAGTGGCACGCTCGATGTGCACATGTATGACGTCTCGCGGGTCGAGGTGCTGCCGGGCCCACAGGGCACTCTGTATGGCGCAAGCTCCGAGGCCGGCACCCTGCGTATCATCACCAATAAACCGGAATTGCACCGCCTATACGGCAGTGTAGACCTGCAGGGGGACTCGGTCGGCCACGGCGGCAATGGATATGTGGATCAGGGGTTTGTGAACGTTCCCGTTGGTGACCGTGCAGCCATCCGCCTGGTCGCCTTCGATGAATATGATCCTGGCTTCATTGACAACGTTTCCGCGACGCGCACGTTCGCAACGTCTGGAGCGACCGTCAATAACTCGAATTTCGTGCACTCGGCGTTCAATGGCTCACATCAGTACGGCGGTCGCGCGGCTTTGCAAGTCGACCTCAGTGACCGCTGGACGGTGACGCCGAGCGTCATCACCCAGGAAACTCGAGCCACCGGAATAAATGCGTACGAGCCTGCGGTCGGCTACTTGGATGTCGAGCGCTTCGGACCGGATTATCAGCGCGACCGCTGGTGGCAGGCGGCGCTGACGATTCAGGGGAAAGTGGGCCGCTTCGATCTTACATACGCCGGCGCATATCTCAACCGCCAGACGCACTCCAGCACGGACTATATGGACTACTCAGTCTTCTACGACAACCTGTACGGATCGGGTGCGGCGTGGACGGACGATCTCGGAGACGTGATTTCTGATCCGCATCAGGAAGTCTATGCGACTGACAAGTACTCCGATTACAGCAACGAGCTGCGCGTCGCCAGTCCGAGCACCGACCGGCTGCGATTCGTTACCGGGCTCTTTCAGCAAACACAGACGGCGGACTCTCTCTGGCCGTACACGGTCAATGACTATGCGACGGCCAATTCTGTCGTGGGTTTCCCAAACACCATTTTCCTGATCGATCAATCTCGCGTGGAGCGGGATCTTGCTGCCTTCGGTGAGGCGACATACGACATCACGAGCAAGCTCTCATTCCTTGCCGGCGTTCGCTTGTACCAGGATCGCAATAATTTCGAAGGGTACTATGGCTCCCGCACCGCTCCCCCGGGCGCCCCGGGATCGTTGTGCGTGACCAGCGGTCCGTTCGATGGAGCGCCATGCGCGACGTTCGATAAAGACACACGCGACTCCGGAGAAACACACAAGTTCACCCTGAGCTACAAATTGGCTCATGGCCGGCTCCTCTATGCGACGTACTCAACGGGCTATCGGCCGGGAGGCACCAACCGCAATCCGGGAATTGGCCCCTATAAAGCCGACAGCTTGAGCAGTTACGAGATCGGCTGGAAGACTGAATGGCTCGAGGATCGCCTGATCTGGAATGCGGCGGTGTACCGGGAGACTTGGGACGACTTCCAATTCACCTTCGAAGGCCCGAACGGCACTTCCATTTATCAGAACGCTCCGTCTGCGGCAGTTACCGGTGTAGAGACGAGCGTACACTGGCTGGCAACTGAGCGCTTGCAGCTGACTGGCGCGGTCGCCTTCAACGATTCGCGAATCTCGAGGGATTTCTGCGGCGTGAGTTCGGCGTCATACTCGCCGATCCAGGATTGCTCGGGTCTGCCAATCCAGGTGACCAAAGGCACACCGCTCGTCTATGTGCCAAGATTCAAGGGCGACATCACGGCGCGCTATTCCTTTCCCGTTCCGGGGTTGAACGATTGGATTGCGCACGTCGAGGCGACGGCGGCCTACCGCGGATCGATTCCAGTCTACCTCAGGGTCCCGGACATTCGAGACGCTGGCCCCTACTATAGGCTAGGGGGCTTTGCGACCGAGAGCCTGTCGGCAGGCATGAGCGATGGCTCCCGGCGGGTCGAGGTCTTTGCCAAAAACATCTTCAATAGTCATGGCGAGGTCAACGCACAGACTTCCTGCGCGGTGGTGACTTGCGGCTCCACGGCCATCGCCGGGGTTCCGCAGGCGTTCTACGTTACGCCGACTCAGCCACGCACGGTTGGAGTCGAGTTCAGTCAGGATTTCTGACATGGCCCGGAGCGACCGATCGCGGATGCAGCATGACTGGGGGTCCCAGGGCTTACCGGGGCTCAGTCTGGGAGGCTCCCGGCGCGGTCGCGAGGTGTCGACGCATCAGCACCGCGGCAAAATCCCGGTCGTCGTTTTCGAGCGCCGTCAGGATCGCCAAGTGCTGTAGGACTGACTCGCGCACGCGTTCCACCGGATACTGCCAGTGGTAATTCAAGAAGCGGCGCAACTGGTTCTGCTGCTGTATCGCGCCGAGCATGTGGCGGTTGCCGCTCGCCCGCGCCAGGCCTTCATGAAATTCGGCGTTCATCTCGTAAAACTCGACGGCGAGCGTGTCTCTCCACTGTCGATGCAGAAACGATTCGTGATGCGCGCGCACCCGCCGCGCCCATTCGCCATCGAGCACGAAACCAGGCTGCAAAAGGATTTCCGGTTCCAGGGTCATGCGGAATTGGTAGCTCTCCAGCTCGGCGCGCGCGGAGCCCATCGTGGGCAGGAAGCGCCAGCCATTCCCGGCCTTGCGCTCGGCCAAGCCCAGCTTGGCGAGCTCTCTGAGTACGCGGACCACGACGCCGACGTGTACGCCGAAGCGGCGAACGAGCTCCTGCTGCGTGCATTGGTCGGGCAATTGCCCGTCAATGCGCGCGTCCGCGATCGCCACGAACAGCCGCGCGTCCTCGTCTTCTCGCTCTACAGCTGGTTCCACCTCGACTTCAGCATCCGGAGGTCGGCTGAGGACGAAGCCCCGATGAGGCCGATTCTCGACGAGGCCTCGCGCTTCCAGAAGTCTCAATGCGCCATGTATCGGCGTGCGAGAGATGCCGAACCGCTTGCAGAGATCATCGGCGACCAGATGTTGCCCGACGGAAAAGCGCTCGTCCTTCAGGAAGCCCACGATTCGGGCCGCGGTTTCCTCGTGCAATCGACTCGGAGGGTTACGCGCGGCACGCGCCTTCCTCACGGTACGTGCCTTGGCATTGGCGGATGAACCGCGTCGATGGTCGTCGATATTGCCCATGGCCTCACTTCAGCGCGCGGAGTGCCCGGCTGATGGTAGTAATCATTTGGTCAACGTGCTTCGCTTCTGCGATGAGCGGAGGAGAGAGCAATATCGTATCACTGCTGGTGCGGACCAGAACGCCTGCGTCGAAACAGCTCTGCCCGCAGGCAGTACCCCGCGCTGCGGGTTCACCGGGAAGCGGCGTGAGGTCGATGGCGGCCAGCACGCCGACGTTCCTGATATCGGCCACGAAGGGCTCATCGCGCAGAGAGTGCACCGCGGTCTCCCAAGCGGGCGCCAATGCCCGCGCGCGCGCGAAAATCTTCTGGTCACGATATACGTCGAGCGCGGCGAGCGCGGCCGCGCAGGCCAAGGGATGCGCGCTGTAGGTATAACCGTGAAAGAGCTCGATCTGCCTCTCGGCGCCGCTCATGAATGCGGCAAAGACAGGCTCGCGCACGAACACGGCACCCATCGGGACGGCGCCGTTGGTCATTCCCTTTGCGCACGTCACGATGTCTGGTATGACTCCGAGCGCCTCGCAGGCGAAGGCCGTGCCGAGCCGCCCGAATGCAGTGATGACCTCGTCGAAGATCAGCAGAATGCCGTGTGCAGAGCAAATCTCACGCAGGCGATCGAGATACCCGACGGGCGGCGGATAGACACCGCCGGAGCCGATGACCGGCTCCACGATCACTGCCGCGATGCTCGAGGCGTCATGGAGGCCGATGAGCTGCGTCAATTCCTCGGCGTATTCGGCGCCGCGCGGGGGCTGCCCACGGGAAAACGCCGATTGAGAGCGATCATAGGGGATGCGTAGGTGATCGACCTCCAATGCGGGGCCGAATGCTCGGCGATGGCGGCCGATACCGCTCACCGACACGCCTCCCCAGCCGACACCGTGGTAACCGCCGATCCGACTGATGAATCGCCGGCGGGAGCCCTCACCGCGCACGAAATGGTAAGCGCGGGCGATCTTGAGCGCAGTATCGACGGCTTCGGAACCGGAGTTGCAGAAAAATACATGATTCAAATCGCCCGGCGTCAGCTCGACGAGCCGGTCAGCCAATTCAAATGCGTCGGGATGTCCCATCTGGAAGGACGAGACGAAATCAAGTCGCTCCGCCTGGCGACCTATAGCATGCGAAATTGCACGTTGACCGTGACCGGCGTTGACGCACCACAACCCAGCGAGGGAATCGAGTACCTCGCGTCCAGCCGCGGTGCGGTAGTGCATTCCGTCGGCAGACACGAAGAGCCGCGGATCCTGCCGGAAGCGCCGGTTCGGAGTGAACGGCATCCAAAATCGGTCGCTGAGAGACGTCATGCCTGCAACCTCCGCTATACAACTCGCAGCCGTGCCGGCGCAAGCGTCGACAGGCACGGTGCTTTCCCCATGGACGTCTGCGACCCACGCGTCACCAGGCTCTTGGCGCGCGCAGATTGCATTATTGACTAACGAAATGAGTGTTACACTGTTTACGCAAGAATGCAAGTCCAGCAGGCGCGCGGCGGCTATTCCCTCCCATCCAAGTTATACAAACCGCGGCACGAGTGGGATTGCGTCCTTTTCACGGCACGCATCGAGCTCGACAAAATATCGGGACTTTCCGGTAGCTGCCGTCGCCTTCCGGGTGAGAACAGCATGCGCTGGACTTACTCAATTCCAAGCGGCCGTCGAGCCTTCGATGAAGAACGGCGCATCAAGATGCGAGAGCATTGGGCGAAAGGTAGAGGGATGAGTCACGACAAAATTGCTTTTTTGAATTTACGAGCGGAAATATTCGTGCTGACCGATTCAGTGGCGGATACTCAGCGATCACGGCGGCCGTGTCGCCGTGATCGCATCATCTGGAGCCTGCAGCCGTGAGCCGAGCCTGCCCGCTGATCGAGCTATCGGGGTCGCCCTACGAAAGAGGTCGCCAATACGGCTGCCAGGCACAGCGTGAGATCAGGCGCAGCATTGCCCATTACGGTGCTCAGTTCCGCGGCCTCGAGCTGAGCGATGCGGAACTGACGCGAATCGCGCGCGCCTACTCGCCGAAAATCGAGGCATTCGCGCCGACTTTGGTGCAAGAGATGCGCGGGATTGCCGACGGCGCTGCCGTCGATTACACCGAAATCATCATGATCAACGCCCGCACGGAAATCTTGAAGCTCGCTGCCAACCCGTCACTGCAGGCGGCCCTCTTCGGTCAAGTGGAGCCCGACGGCTGCACCGGGGTCGTGGTGGAGCCCGATGCCGCTGCCGACCGCCGGCTGATCCATGCCCACAACTGGGATTGGAAGGTGGAAAGCGCGGAAGCATCCGTCGTTCTGCACATTTACCGGGACGACGGTCCTGACATCCTCACGTTTACGGAAGCCGGTGCGCTCGGCCGCTTCGGCTTCAATGCCGCGGGTATCGCCGTCACTGCGAATTACCTCGAATCCGATCGGGACTATTCGCAGATCGGAGTACCGCTCGCGCTCATTCGCCGCCAGCTCCTCGAGCAGTCGCAGTTCGCCCTGGCGCTGCGCATCGCCTATTCCACCCCCAAGTCAGCTTCAAACAACATCGTCCTCAGCCACTCTGGCGGGGGGCTCGTGTTTGACCTGGAGTGTGCCCCGGATGAGACCTTCCAGGTGGAGCCGGTCAATGGCCTCCTGGTTCATGCGAACCACTGGCGCAGTTCAATTGCCCTCACGAAGCTCAAGGAACGGGGCGTGATGACCATGCCCGACAGTCTCTATCGGGACCGCCGAGCGTACAGCCTCCTCGCGGCCAAGATTGGCAGCATTACGACTGAGCACGTCAAATCTGCACTGGGCGACGGTTGGGGTTCACCCTGGTCGATCTGCCGACCGCCGCGGCCGTCAGCGATCAGTAATCTCACCGCGACGGTCATCACGCTGGTAATGGTGCCTGCCTTAGGGCGAATGGAGATCGCGGTCTTGCCGGCGCAGGATCCCACATTCACCACCTATACACTCCAGATGGAAAGCACAGCGAGCACGGCCTCGGGACATCGGGCAACACTGGCCTGAATCTCCTTCCGTGGGGTTTCGCATGCGAGCAATTCTTCTTCCTGGGCGCGTGGTCGCTTTATCTGTATGGATCCCGACGCATCAGAGCTACCTTTCTTGTTCGTCGACGGCAGGCGGTCGGCGCGCCATGAAGGTCAGGATACGCCAAAGTTGACCCCCCGATCCCTTCGCGAGATGATCCAGGGTGGTATTTAACAGCGGCAAACGAGGTTCACGTGGACAACAGATCCAATACTCTCGAGGGCTGGGCGCCGGAGGTGCGCAGTGTGCTACGCATCGTCGCGGGCCTGCTGTTCCTGCAGCATGGCTCCGCGAAGCTGCTGCATGTTCCAGATCAGGCGATGTTCGCCCATCTGCCGCTGCTCTCGTTACTGGGAATTCAGGGCGTGATCGAGCTCGTCGGCGGCGGACTGCTGGCGATCGGGCTGTTCAGCCGCCCGATCGCTTTCATCCTTAGCGGTGATATGGCGGTCGCGTTCTTCATCGAGCATTTCCCCAGGGGCTGGGTACCTATCCTCAATGGGGGCGACCTTGCGGTCCTGTTCTGCTTTACCTTTCTCTATCTCTGGGTGGCAGGCCCGGGTTCCTGGAGCGTGGATGCCCTGTTGCACCAGCGCAAGGCCGAGGGCGCCCAGGCTTGACGCCATCGCACCGTTTGGCTGGCTCAGCGCATGGGTTAGCGGGTGTCGATCTGCAGCAGCACGAGACCATGCTGTGGTACCCCCACTTGGACCCGGCCATGATTCAATCGGGTTTGTTCCGGGGCTGATAGCTGCCCCGCCCTTCGCAGCGTCGTAATCTGTGCCGGTGTTGGCCATGGGGGCCGGCCCATGGCATCGTAAGCCTGCAGCACGTTACTATGGCGATCGTCCACTCGCCACAGCGTTGCGGCTGCCGAGGGCGCAATGCCGTTAACGATGATGTCGAAAGTGCGCAGAGTCCGGGTGGCAGGCGGCGGCCTATAGCGCGGTCCGGTGCCATCCGGCTTCGCGTAGTTCCAGAGAGCGATCTCCAACGCGCCGGCTGGCGTTCGCGTGATCAATGCCGATTGCGTGGCAGCCTCCAGTCTGACATCGCCCAGCTTGTGCAACAAGACGAAAACATTGAATGCCGCCTTGGGAATGTCATCCTCGGCGATGAGGCCGAAGCCACCGTAGAACGGTGAACGAATGACACCCCCTTCCTCGAACACGTCGGAAAATGTCCAGTAGCTCATGGCCTGCACCAAGCCGTCACACTGGGCAATGGTGGATGCCATCCATGGCCCCATGTAGGGCGTGTCGGTGACGTCCGGCTCATTGGCGTAGCTGGCGTTGAATTCGGACATGATGAGCGGCAGGCGGGGATACGGTGAGGCCGCGATTTCCCGATGTACCTTGCGGACCGCACGGCATACCATGGTGTGCCTACCGATCTTCTCGTTCGTTCCAAAGACGTTGTCAGCAGTGTCGTTGGCGTACACGTGCGTGCTGACGAAATCGATGGGTGCGCTGACCCTGGCCACGTGGGCGAGGAATGCGCTCACCCATGCGGCTTGAGCTGTCGCCGGCCCGCCCACTCGGAGGCGGGCACTCACGCTCTTCAGAGCACGCGCCGTCTGATCGTAGAGCTTGAAGTAGCTCTTCTGCCTGGGCGCGCCGCCCCAGAAGTCGAGATTCGGCTCGTTCCAGACCTCTAAATACCACTGTGAAACCTCGTCGATCCCGTAGCGCGCGACCAGGTGCCTCGCCAGGGCACGGATCAGCCGGTCCCATGCCTTATAGTTACCCGGCGGCGAGATGTTGGGGTGGTACCAGAACGAGTGCAGCATGTCCGGGTTGGCCGCGAGCGCCTTGGGCATGAAGTCGAGCTCCACGAAGGGGCGCACGCCGCGAGCGAGCAGTGCATCGCAGATCTGGTCGACATACGAAAAATTGTACGGCGAACCCTTGGCGGAGGGCTTGTCGTAAAAAGCAGCTTCGTGGCCGCCCGCCAGGCCCACATCGTCGTCCAGCAGGCCGTGAAAGCGCACGTAGCCGATTCCGGTCTCAGATTTCATCCTCGTCAGGTCGTCCTGGTAATTGGCGCGCAACACCAGCACCGCGCGGCCGGATCCGAACATCGTTTCCCAGAAATGCGGAAACGCTCGGCCGGGAGCGTGCGTGTCGATCGAGAGCTGCTCCGGCCCCCCTGGCCGGACAGAGTGCGTGGCCCCGGCTGCACTCGGGGGAGCGTGCGAAAGCAGGAACAGGATGGGCGTGAGCAAGATCATGCGGCGCACGAGGGATCTCTTGGAAAGACGGCTCATCACTGGTTTGCTCCCATAGGAATTGGCGCAAGAATGCGTCATGCCGCGGCCATGCGACCGGTTACAACACCAACACGGCGCCCTACCCCGCTCGTCTGCTGCGGGCTATATTCACGCCACCGTTGCCGGCAGTCGATCCCAATCGATGCTCACATCGGGGATCGCGCTGATTGCCATTCGGCCTTTCAGCTCGAGGATGACGGGACGTGCGTAACGCCCGGCATCAAGCCGATAAATGGTCACTGTTCGGTCGGCGGGATGGACGAACCACGCTTCCAAGACTCCAGCGCGTTCGTAAATTGGAAGCTTTACAATCTGGTCGTGGCTGGCAGTTGTGGGCGAGAGAACTTCCGCAATCCAATCGGGAGCGCCACGCATGCCACGGCCATCGAGCTTGTCGAGGTCGCACACGATGAGGACGTCCGGTTGTACCACCGTATCGATCTGGTCGTCAGCTTCTGCGGCTTTCGGCAGGCGCACGTCGAAGGGAGCGATATAGGCACGGCAGGACTGGCCTTCGAGAGCTAATCTGACCTGGAGATACAGCTCTCCCGCCAATTCCTGATGGAATCGCGAAGGGGCCGGAGGCTCTCTGACATAGGCGATGCCGTCGATCAGCTCATCGCGCTCGCCCTGAGGCCACGTAAGATATTCGCCGTAAGTGTGCAGCAGTGTGTCGCGCCTGGGAAGTGCCATGGATGTACTCCGTTTCGTGCCCAGCATCAGGGAATCATAGGCGCCTCGCTTATGCGGCACAACAAAGTTAGTTCATTTCGACGTCGTCAAGGCGTGCGGTATCAGACGCTATGTTGTGCGTGTGGACTTACCTGGCCGATAACACCGCGACGACATCGTCGTTTCTGGCGAAGTCGACGGCCTGCAGTCCTTCGGCGTCCCTCTCATACGCGTAGGCGCCGCGACGCAGCAGCTCAGTCGCCTGCAAGGACCCGCCGAGGGCCGCATCCATCAGCGCGGTGCGCGATCCGGATCGCAGCGGTGGTTTTTGACCTTCGAGGGGTGGGGTGAAGAATTCACGGTTGAAGTGCCAGGGAGTCGTGCGGTTGATGTCGATTCCCGGCTGGGAGACCAATACCTGCAGTACGCCCATGTCACCGTGATAGGCCGCTGCCATCAGAGCAGTGACGCCGGATGCCGTGCTCGCGTTTGGGTCTGCCCCTCGCCTGAGCAGCTCAGCCAGCGTCCATTTTGCTCCGGATGCGGCGGCGTACATGACCAGCCCGCATTCGGCCTGCGCCGATTGCGGGTTGTGCGCGAGGAGCCGTGCCGCGGTGCAGTCATGATGATGCACCACCGCCCAGGTGAGCGGTCCAGGAAAAACGCCGTGAGCCGCAAGATCCGGTCTGTCGGTACCGGGTACTCCTAGCCGCCCGCCCCGGCTGACCAGCCTGTCGATCAATGGGTGGTCGGCGTCGTCTGCGAGCGTGAGTGGGGTCTGGCCGATGCCGCAGTCCGCATTCACATTGGCACCGTGAGCGACCAGCGCGAGTGCGGCCGTCTGCTGCTCGTTGAAGAGCAGAGTGCTGCACAACATCGGGCGCCCGGCCGATCGGGTATCCGCGTCCGCGCCTGCCGCGAGGAGTTTCTGCATGAGCAATCCGTCCCGTGCCCCTGCGGCCGCGGTCAAGGTGTCATCGAGACCCTCGCGGCTGTATTGGCCGCTATCGACGAAGAGCCATTCATAGTCCGGGAGTTCGCCCCCCCTTTCCCGTCAACACCGAAAGATTACATAATAAGCATCTTATTTATCATTCGTTTATTGATTCTTTCTCGAAATAACATTAGCCGTTCGGCCGATCTCCCCGGTGCCTGCAGCTATTCGCGCGAGTCGTAGGAGAATTTCTGGCCGGCCACGGCTGCCTCGTACATGAGCCCTCCCTTGGCGATGGTGAACACCGCTATGCCATCCTGGTATTGGCCGATAGTCACCGCGTTCTTCTGCGCCCCACTCATGCCGGCGCTCGAGCCCGCCGTGCTGGCACTCGCCGATGCACCCGCGGTGATCGCAACGGCGCTCACCTGCGCGCCAAGCGCGAACTTCCCCGACTCGAAGCGGGCGAGATCCAGCCGCGTCTGAAAGAATATGATTTCGCTGTAGGCCTGGCCGCCGGCCTGAAATCCTACGCTGACCTGCGTCAGCGTGGCGTCGCCGACGTAGTGGCCATGCTTGTATACCCGCCCCTTGCCCAGCGCCCCACCGACAACGAACCCGCCTTTGCCAATCGTCGGGAACACCGCGTAGCCGTAGCTCGACTTGAAAAACTCGGCGCTCGCGCCGGCATGTTTGAAGGCCGAGATGGTGTCAGCATAGTCGTAATCATCGGCAAACGCGTACCCGGCGGGCAATGCCAGACCGATGATCAGGAGGCCTATCAAGACTGACGCTCTGAGCGCACGTTCGAATCGATTCATGACCGCACTCCTCTCGCTCCAGACCCACATTGTACGCGATGCCCGGCCGGGGCCCACCCGTGCCCCCTTCGCAGCAGGATCCTTGTTTTGCGCGCTAGCGGGGCTCGGCCGGTTATTGCGATTCGCGCGCGCCGCCAATGCTGGGCAACTTATCCCCCGAATCCGGGTTCTAAGGACCATGAGAGCCAAGAACCCTGCTCACGACTTCGTGTTCTGTGCTGCGTTGCTCGCCCTGGCCGTGTGCAATGGTGTCGAAGCGCGGCCGGCTCAATTGACGTTGAGCCCTTACGCGAACAGCGATCTGCGCACCGTGGAAGTAACCGTGAATGGACACGAAACCCCGTTCATCTTCGACACCGGCGCCGGTGATACGGTGCTCACGCCAGGCGAAAGTAGGTATGCCGGCTGCACGCCTTTCGGGCAAATCACCGGGTTCCGGGCCGATGGTGGCAAGGTGACGGCGTCCCGCTGCGGACCGGTGACACTCCAAGTCGGAAATTATCGAGTCGACCGCGAGGTCGCGCAGTTCGATCTCGGCAAGCTGCTCGGCAAGGGGGCGCCGCCGATCGGCGGCATCCTCGGGCTCGCCTCCTTCGACGGCACCGCGGTGACCCTCGACCTGGCACATGATCGCGTGACGATCGAAACGCGCCATAGCCTCGCCCGGCGCATTCGGGGCATGCGGCCCATCAGGATTCGTATCGCGCGCGGGGCGGGAGGTGATGTGGTGCCGTTCATCGAGGCGCAGGCCAAAACCGGGACTCTGTGGCTGGAAGTCGATAGCGGCAACGACGGCCCCGTGTTCCTCGCGCCGCACGCGCAGCGGCAGCTCGGGATCTCGATCCCGAAGCACGGCAAACGGCAGCTCGACGTCGATGTAGTAGGGCTCGGTCCCGTGCCTGTTACCGCTGCATCGCGAGAGCTGATCTTCGACGGCCAGCTCGACCCCGCCTTTTTGCGGCAGATTGAGCTGACGATCGATTTCGAGCGGGGAAAGGCATGGGCCAGACTCGCGAATGTGAAGTCGCGCTGAGGCAGGTTCTTGCGAGCCGCGGTATGCGCCCGCGGAAGGCTGCGGCCTGAGGCGCTGCGAGTCTCAGAGCACCTCGAGGATGCCGGCCGCCCCCATACCGGTACCGATGCACATGGTCACCATGCCATAGCCCTTCTGACCCTTGCCGCGCATCCCGTGCACCAGAGTCGCGGTGCGGATCGCGCCCGTGGCGCCGAGAGGGTGACCCAGCGCGATCGCGCCGCCGTGGGGATTGACGAGTGTCGGATCGAGGCCGACGTCGCGAATGACCGCCAGCGCCTGGGCGGCGAAAGCTTCGTTGAGCTCGATCCACTTCAACTGATCGCGTCCGATGCCAGCGGACTCGAGCGCAGCGGGGATCGCCACCTTGGGACCGATGCCCATGATGGCGGGTGGAACGCCTTTGACCGCGAATGTCACGTAGCGCGCGAGCGGTGTCAGGCCGAATCGCTGGAGAATAGCCTCCGAAACGAGCACTACTGCGGCCGCGCCGTCGGAGGTCTGTGAGCTGTTACCGGCCGTGACGGTCCCGTTCGCATCGAAGACCGTTTTCAACTTGGCGAGCGCCTCGGGCGAGGTGTCGGCTCGCGGACCCTCATCGTGCAGCAGGGTCTTCTTTGAATACCGCACCTCGCCGGAATGCAGGTCCGGCGAGCGGTAGGTGACCTCCAGGGGCGAGATCTCGGCAGTGAAGGCTCCCGAGGCGGTGGCCGCCACCGCGCGCCGGTGTGACTCCAGCGCAAAGGCGTCCTGATCCTCGCGCGAGACTTTCCATTGTTGCGCCACCTTTTCTGCCGTGATGCCCATGCCGTAGGCGATCGCGTAGTTCTCGTCCTTGGCGAAGATCTCAGGGTTCAGCGCCACCTTATTGCCCATCATGGGTACCATGGACATCGACTCGGAGCCGCCGGCAATGACCACGTCGGCCTCGCCCACGCGGATGCGGTCGGCCGCGATCTGCACGGCATTGAGGCCTGAGGAGCAATACCGGTTCACGGTGACACCGGCGACCGTGTCCGGGAGGCCCGCCAGCAGGGCGCCAATGCGCGCCATGTTGAGGCCTTGCTCCGCCTCGGGGAACGCGCAGCCGACGACGACATCCGCAACCTGCTTGGGCTCGATCTCCGGCACCTGGGCGAGAGCGCGCCTGATGACATGAGCGATCATGTCGTCGGGTCGCACGTGGCGCAGCATGCCGCGAGGGGCTTTGCCGACTGGCGTGCGGGTTGCGGCAACGATGTAGGCTTCTTGAATCTGTCTTGCCATGGGCTTCATTCTCCGCGGCCCGGTCAGTTACGCAGCGGCTTGCCGGTCGCGAGCGTATGCACGATGCGCTCCTGAGTCTTGGGATTCTGAAGGAGCGCGAGGAAGTGCCGGCGCTCGAGGGCGAGGAGCCAGTCCTCGTCGACCTCGGTGCCGGGCTCCACGTCGCCTCCGGTCATGACCTCGGCGATCCGCGAGCCGATCTCGAAATCATACTGGCTGATGAAATGCCCCTCCAACATGTTGACGAGCTGTCCCTTGATCGAGGCGGCGCCCGCGCGGCCGGCGACCGCAAAGCGCCGACCCTGCAACGGCGGACGGTACCCCGCGTCGTCGAGCGCAAGCGCCTGCTGCTTGGCAACATGAAGCAGCTCGGCGGGATTGAATAGCACGGTATCGCTGGCTTGCAGGAAACCGAGCTCCTGCGCCTCGATGCCGCTCGCGGCCGCTCTGGCCGTGGCGACCATCATGTAGTAGTCCTTGAGCGAGGCGAGGAGGTCGCCCTTGCTCTCCCGCGCGGCCCGCCGCGCGAGCTCCTTGCAGCCGCCGCCCGCCGGCAGGAGTCCCACGCCTGCCTCCACCAGGCCGACGTAGGACTCGAGCGCTGCGACCACCCGGTCGCAGTGCATCACGAACTCGCAGCCGCCGCCGAACACGTAGCCCTGTGTTGCCGCCACTGTCGGGATCCGGCTGTAGCGCAAGTGCATCGAGGTCTTCTGGAAGAGCGCGATGATGCCCTCGATGCTCTGCCAGTTGCCGGCCTCGAGCTGCGGCCGCAGAGACTCGAGATTGGCGCCGACGGAAAACGGAGCCTCCGTCTGCCAGATGACCAAGCCCCTGAACCGCTCTTCCGCGACGTCGATCGCGCGGTTCAGGCCTTCGAGGACCTCCGGGCTGATCGAATGCGCCTTGCTCTTGAAGGAGACTACCAGCACGTTATCGCCCGTCGTGAAGGCGCGTACCCCCGCGTTCTCATAGACGGTCTCGCCCAGTGCCGCTCTGCCCTCTCCGAGCACCGCGTCGGGCCAGAGTTGCCGTGAATATACGTCGAGCGTCGAGGGACGGACCAGCGCCTTGCCAGCGGCATCGTAAGAGCCTTGCGGGAAGTGCACGCCCGTGCGTTCCCCCTCTCGCACCCAGGCTGGCAGCGGCACACTCGCCAGAGCCTTGCCTGCGGCGATGTCTTCCTCGACCCAGCCCGTCACTTGCGACCAGCCGGCTGCCTGCCACGTTTCGAAGGGACCGAGCTTCCAGCCGAATCCCCACCGCATCGCCAGATCCACGTCGCGCGCGCAGTGCGCGATGTCTTTCAAGTGATAGGCGATGTAGTGGAACGTGTCCCGAAAGGACGCCCACAGGAACTGCGCTTGGGTGTGATCGCTGGCGCGCAGGCGCCGCAGCTTCTGCGCCGGGTCGCCCATCTTCAGGATCTCGATGACGCTCGCATCGGCTGCAGCGCCCGCCTCGACGTGCTGACCGCTCGCGGGGTCGAGCACCCGCAGAGCCTTGCCCTTCTTCTGATAAATGCCATTCTTGGTTTTGGCGCCGAGCGCCCCGGCCGCGATCAACCCGGTGAGCCAGGGCGGCGACTGGAAGAGGCTGTGCCAGGGATCCTGCTGCAGTCCGTCCTGCATGGTTTTCACCACGTGGGCGAAGGTGTCGAGGCCCACGACATCGGCCGTGCGGAAAGTCGCCGACTTCGGCCGGCCGAGGCGCGGCCCGGTCAGATCGTCCACGACATCGAAACGGATGCCGAATTTGGCCGCGTTGGCGATCGTCGCCAACATGGAGAACACCCCGACCCGGTTGGCGACGAAGTTCGGCGTGTCCTTGGCGCGGATGACGCCCTTGCCGAGCGTGCTCACGAGGAAGCGCTCGAGATCATCGAGAACGGCCGGCCGGGAATCCTTGCAGGGAATGAGCTCGACGAGCCGCATGTAGCGCGGCGGATTGAAGAAGTGCACGCCGCAGAACCGCGGGCGCAGCTCCTGCGGCAGCGCCGCGGCGAGGTCGTTGATCGACAGCCCCGAAGTGTTCGATACAAAGATTGCATGTGCGCCGAGATGAGGCGCGATCCTGCCGTACAGGTCCCTCTTCCAGTCCATGCGCTCCGCGATCGCTTCGATCACGAGGTCGCACTCGGCGAGCCGCGCCAGGTGCTCGTCGTAGTTGGCGGCCTGCATGAAGGCTGTCGTCTCGCGGCCGGCCAGGGGCGAAGGCTGCAGCTTCTTCAGCCCTTCGATGGCTTTTTTGACGATGGCGCTCTTGTCTCCCTCCTGGGCCGGCAGATCGAAGAGGAGCGTCGGGACACGGGCATCGACGAGATGCGCCGCGATCTGCGCGCCCATCACCCCGGCGCCGAGCACGGCGGCGCGCCTCACGACGAACTTTGTATCCGACATGGTTTCCCCTCAGGACACGACTCAGGCGAGCAACCCGACTCCGCGGCCTCAATGATAGCGCGCCTATCGGGACGGAGGGCTCGCCGCCCTGCACCGGGAACTGAAAGCGGCCCGGCGCTGCACGTCGAGCTCAAGCATAAAGCCGATCGGCGGCCTGATGCCCGCGGTGCGTTCGGCCCGGGTGCCGGTGATCACTGCGAGCGGTTCGAGTCGGCGACGGAACGAGCCTGAGACTCGGCGAACCGTAGCGCCCGCGGTTCCACCAGGCGCATCGGCGGCGTAATAATTGGATTCGCGGCAGCGCCGCTGCCCCGGGGGGTTGGCCGGACACGCCCTCAACATTGCGCGGAGACTCGCCATGCTCGTGATTCGTCGAATGGGCTTTGCACTCGGGCTGTCACTGGCCGCGGGCGTCTTGGGGCTGTCGGCTGCCCCTCAAACCGCTGGCGCGCGAACGAGCCCATTTCTCGGCCCAGTGCCCCCGCCCGTCTGCCAGCCGGGAGATCGGACGGAGCAAGGCGTGGACGGACAGCTCACCCAGGGCGAGCGCGACAGCGGCGCATCGACCAAGCCTTACAACTGCAATCTCGCGATCGTCGGCGAATATGCCGGACAGGGCGCCGGCCACCAGCTCATGTGGTACGACCATTGCGCCTATGTCACCACGGAGGGCTTCGAGGCTGGGCAGAAGGGGGTCCCCCCGCTGCTGCACCCGGGCATCCAGGTACTCGATGTCACGAGCGAGAGCGATCCGAAGTACGTCACCAACCTGGACGGCCCGGCAGCCCTCTACGACTGGGAGGATGGGGCGGTGAGCGCCGGTCGCGAGCTATTGGGAACTGCGGAGAGCTGGTGGGGCTCCGGACCGCAGCCGGCGGTCGCTTTCTATGACCTCTCCGATTGCGCGCATCCGCGGCTTCTCGCGAGCGTGCAGCTGCCGGACCCAAATCTGCTGCCGCACGGCGGAAATTTCGCATTCGACGGCAAAACCTACTGGATCGCCTCGATGGAGAACGCTCGTCTTGCCGCCGTCGACGTGAGCGACCCGAGCCATCCGAAGGAGCTGATCAATTGGGACTTTCCTCAGGATCAGGCCGGCGGTGCCGGGGCGCAGCAGATGTGTCACCGGATCTCCCTCAACCAGTTCACGGTCGATGGTCATCCGCCCGGCTCGCTGCTTTTCTGCGGAGTCATCGGCAAGCTGATCAGCCCGGGAGTCTTCAGCTCCGGCGATGGCGTAGTCATCTACGATGTCAGCCAGGTGCAGGACCGACGCCCGAATCCCGTCATCAAAGTCGTCAGCTCGTTCTACTGGAAGAACGGCGATATTGCGATCCAGCCCGACCTCGCCTTCATCCACGGCAAGCCGTTCCTCGGGGCCGGTGACGAATACGGCGCGGGCGGCGGCAACTTTCCCAAGGCCGCGATCGACGCCTGCGGCGCCGGGCTGCCGCCCTTCGGCTTCGAACGGCTCATCGACATCAGCCATGTCGCGCGGCCGAAGCTCGTCGCACAGCTGATGATCGGCGTGGATGATCCCAAGAATTGTGCGCGGACGGAGCACGACATCACGGCCACCATGGGCAGCTACGGTTACAGCCTGCACGACTGCACCTTCGACAATCCGCGCGATGCCAAGCTGCTCGCCTGCTCCGGCCACCAGGCGGGTGTCCGGGTGTTCGATATTCACGATCCGCACCGGCCGCGGGAGATCGCCTACTTCGTGGGCCCCGCCCCGCCCAATCCGAACGAGATCGATGCCGGCTCGCTGATGAACGCGTTCCAACGCATCACGCCGCCGATCAACTTCGCATGGTCGAAGGCGCACAGCCGCTTCGTGTGGGAGAACGGCCAGCTCTACCTCTGGGTCACCTCGAGCCACGGCGGCTTCTACACGCTCAAGTTCGAGAACCGGCAGGAGATCGCGAAGTTGCAGCCGGTTCCGACCCCGGGCAACGAGGATTACCAGGACTGAGTGCCCCGCCGCGCCTCAGGCGCGGGGCGCAAGTCCCTGCAGGATCGTCGCTGCGAGCGTGGCGATGAATTTCCGCTCATCCGCCGGCGGTATACTCCCGCTCATTGCCCGCGCAAGATCCGGCGGTATAGTTGATGAGCGCTTGCCGCCCTGCCTGGAGCACCCCGCATGGGAATCAACCTGAATGTAAACGGGACGTCGCACGAACTCGACATTGAAGACGATGTGCCGCTGCTTTGGGTGCTGCGCGACGAGCTGAAACTCACCGGCACCAAATTTGGCTGCGGCATCGGCTCGTGTGGCGCCTGCACGGTGCACCTCAATGGCGCGGCGGTGCGCAGCTGCCAGATTCCGGTATCCGCTGTCAGTGGGCAGCCGATCACGACCATCGAGGGTCTCGGCGCAGGCACGCTGACAGCGCTGCAGCGGGCGTGGATCGAGCATCAGGTTCCGCAGTGCGGCTATTGCCAGTCCGGGATGATCATGGCGGTGAGCGCCCTCCTCGCCCGCAACCCGGCGCCGACAGAGGAGGACCTCGCCGCCGCGGTCACCAACATCTGCCGCTGCGGCACCTACCCACGGATCCGTGCGGCGGTCAGCGCGCTTGGGAAGCCTGCGGGAGACGCCGCATGATCACGCGCCGTCGTATGTTGCTCGGGACTACGGGTGTGGCAGGCGCCCTCGTAGTGGGCTACGCGCTTTGGCCCGACGACCGCCTGGCTCGTGCCGATGGGCTCGCCGCCCAGCCCGGGGAGCGGTTTCTCGCGACCTGGATCAAGATCGCCGGCGATGGCCTCGTCACCGTAATGATCCCGCATTGTGAGATGGGCACCGGCACATCGACCGCGCTGGCGCAGATGGCGGCCGAGGAGCTCGACGCTGACTGGAGCCGAGTCCGTGCGCAGATCGCCCCTGCCGACGCGTTGTTCGCAAATGGCGCCCTGGCGGAAGGGTTTCTGTTCGAGTCGAAGAACCTCACGCTGAGCTCCATTCCCGCCTTTCTTCGCGGCACGGCAGCGGATGCCACGGGCGCGATCGCACGTTATATGGACCTGCAGACGACAGGAGGCTCACCGGCCGTGCGCATGACGGGAGTCTACGGCATACGCATCTCAGCGGCCGCCGCACGCGAGCTGTTGGTGAGGGCGGCGGCCGCCCGTGTCGGTGCCTCGCGCGGCTCTTTTCATACTGCGATGAGCCGCGTGATTCATACCTCGGGCCAAAGCTTCGGCTTCGGGGAGCTGGCGGCCGAGGCGGCGAATCACCGGCCCTCTGCGCACCCGCCCTTGAAGGCGCGGAACGCATACACACTCGTCGGCGCTTCGCTGGCGCGCTTCGACATCCCGGCCAAAGTCAACGGCGCCACGATATACGGCATCGACGTGAGTCCGCCGGACCTGTGCTACGCGGCGATCCGGATCGCGCCGGCAACGGGCGGGAAGCTGCGCTCCGTCGATGAAGCTTCGGCGGCGCAGATGCGGGGAGTGCGCCGCATCGTGAGGCTCGATGACGCAGTGGTTGTCGTCGCCGACCGCTTCTGGCGCGCGCAAAAGGCGCTCGACGCGCTGAGGCCGACTTTCGACGCGGGCAAGAAGGCCGCGGTATTCTCGGCGGCCTTGCGTGCGCGGCAGGTCTCCGCGCTCGGCGGCAAGGAAAGCACCACCACCGATCTCACCGTGGGACGCGGAGTGGACGCTCTGGGCAGCCATGTCATCGAGAGGCTCTACCACGTGCCTTACCTTGCGCACGCCGCAATGGAGCCTGTGAATGCAACCGCTCTTTTTCGCCCGCCGCGCGGGCTCGAAGTTTGGGGAGGCTCCCAGGATGCGCTCGCGGCGCGTGCCTTCTGCGCGGAGGTCGCCGGAATGCCCATGAGCCAGGTGATATTTCATCAGCTGCCGAGCGGCGGCGCCTTCGGACGGCGGCTTCCGGGCAGTTGGAACTTCTTCGAGTACGCCGTCAGGGCCGCCATGGCGGTGCCCGGCACCCCGGTCAAACTCATATTCACGCGAGAAGAAGACATCCAGCACGACTACTACCGCCCCGCTGTAACGAGCCGGTTCCGGGGGTCGCTGAGTACGGACGGTAGGCCGCGCGTCTGGGTGAACGACTACACCACGGTAGATAGTGCTGACACTGAGGCGCACATCATCTATGGCGTGCCTCACCAAGCCTACCGCGCGGTGAAGATCGCCAGTCCCGTGCCCACTGGCTCGTGGCGCAGCATCGAGTCTTCCTGGCACGGATTCTTCGTGGAATCTTTCGTCGACGAGCTGGCACACGAAGCCCGGCGGGATCCGCTCGAGTACCGCAGAGCGCTTCTCGCGCACAAGCCGCGCCACTTGGCGGCGCTGAATCTGGCAGCCGACAAGGCTGGCTGGGCGGCGCCGCTCGATGCCGGGGTGGGCCGCGGCATTGCGCTGGTCGAGTGCTTTGGCACCATCGTGGCGCAGGTGGCTGAGGTCGAGGTGGCGAAGCTGGGCTCCGTGAGGGTGCGTCGGATCACCTGCGCCGCGGACTGCGGCGCGGTGGTCAATCCGGACGGATTCCGGGCACAAGTCGAGGGCGGCATCATTTTTGGCCTGAGCGCGGCGCTGTACGGGGCCATCACGCTCGAGCACGGCGCAGTCGTGCAGCGCAACTTTCCCGACTACCCGGTCATCCGCCTCGCCGACTGCCCGGATATCGACGTGCACATCATCGAGAGCGACGGAACCATGGGTGGCGCCGGCGAGGTAGGCGTTCCTCCTGTTGCGCCGGCTGTCGTCAATGCGATCTTCGCGGCAACCGGCGTGCGCTTGCGGGAGCTCCCTGTCGTGAATGCCGAGATTGCCCGCGGCTGATCACTGACCCCGGGATCGAGTCCCCGGCGGGTGTCTGAGAGAGCTATCCATGTAGGGGCGCCGTTTACCGTACCCAACCATCTCACTTCGGGAGGACCCGTGGAACGAGAGGCAGAGCTGGCAATCGTCCGCCGGGCGTATGCCAAGCAGATCCTGGCAGAAGCCAGAGTCCAGGATCCGCGGATCCGTGCGGCGTTTGCGCATGTGCCCCGCGAGGACTTCCTCGGCCCGGGGCCCTGGCAGATCATGAGAGCCCCCGGGGTATACACACCGACTCCGGAAGCGGATCCGGTCTATGTCTACACCAATCAGCTGGTCGGAATCCTGCCCGATCGCGCCATCAACAACGGCCAGCCTTCGCTTCACGCCATGCTTCTCGCGGCCGTCGGCATCAGCGAGGGTGAGCACGTCGTGCATGTGGGATCCGGCACCGGCTACTACACGGCCATCATGTCCGATCTCGCAGGCTCAAAGGGTCGCGTCACCGCCATCGAATGCGACCCGGAGCTCGCTTTGCGCGCTCGCCAGAACCTCTCCACCTTCCGGAACGTCCGCGTGATTCATGGTAATGGTGCAGCTGGTAGCTTTGATGCCGCGGATGTCATCTACGTCAATGCCGGTGTCACCCATCCCGCGGAGGCTTGGCTTGACGGGCTTACTGATGGCGGGCGGTTGCTTCTGCCGCTGACCACCGATGAGAACATCCCATCCATGAAGCGGATCGCCTCGGCTCCCGCCATGGCAATGCGAACCGGCGCCTACTTCCGGATTCGACGGCGCGGCACCACATTCGAGGCCCGGTGGCTCCTTCCGGTGGCCCTCATTCCCGCCGAGGGAGTGCGGCAGAAACGGGCGGAAGCCGCCCTTGCCGCAGCTTTTGCCGTAGAGGGCGGGCAGAGCGTGACTCGGCTGGTTAGGGGCGAGACGGTCCCGCAGGAGAAGTGTTGGCTACGCGGCGAGGGGTGGTCGCTCGTCGGGGATTGACTTCTCGTCGGGGACGTCCGGAACGGCGATAATGGCCGCACTTGCGCCCCACCAGGCGTACATCTGCGAGTCTCACTGCCATGTCACCTGCGGACTCCACGAGCCTCAAAGGCCGTTCGCTCTTCATCACCGGTGCCAGCCGGGGCATCGGGCTCGCCATTGCCCTGCGGGCCGCGAAAGACGGTGCGAATGTCGCCATCGCGGCCAAGACTACCGAGCCGCACCCGAAGTTGCCCGGTACCGTCTTCACCGCGGCGGCCGAGATCGAAGCGGCGGGCGGCCGCGCCCTGCCCCTGCCCACCGACATCCGCGATGAGGAGCAGGTGGCGCGCGCCGTGGAGCATACGGTGCGGCAATTCGGCGGCATCGATATCCTGGTCAACAACGCCAGCGCGATCGGCCTGACGGATACGGCGGCCACGGACATGCGCCGCTTCGATCTGATGCACGAGGTCAACACGCGCGGCACCTTTCTCTGCTCGAAGTTGTGTCTGCCGCACCTCGAGCGCGCCGCGAACCCGCACATCCTGACCCTCTGTCCGCCACTCAACATCGAGGAGCGCTGGTTCGCGCCGCATCTGGCCTACTCGTTGGCGAAGTTCGGGATGAGCCTGTGTGTACTCGGGCTGGCGGGCGAGCTGCGCGTCCGTGGAATCGCGGTGAATGCGCTGTGGCCGCGCACCGTGATCGGAACGGCGGCCCTGCAGATAGCGATGCACGGAGCGAGCGCCGGCCATCTGCGGCGAGTCCGCTCCCCGCAGATCATGGCCGATGCGGCCCATGCGATTCTCACCCGCGACAGCCGCACCTTCTCTGGCCACTACTGCATCGATGAGGATGTCCTGCGCGAGGCAGGCATGACGGACTTCGCCCGCTATCGGGCGCCGGAGGTACGCGAGGAAGATCTGCTCCCGGACTTTTTCATCTGAAGTCTCGAGCGCCGCGCCCTCAGCTACTGGCCTGCACGACCAGTGCGGCAATCGCTACGCCGATGATGATGAAGTTGTACGCCACGTGCACCCGGGCCGCCTCCAGCACGCTCTGGTACCGGGAGGCGCTCTTACGCCAGCGCCGTAGATAGACCTGACTGAAGCCGAACCCGCCTACACCTAGCGCTATCCCGGCTCCAATGGGGATGCCCATGACCAAATGGGCGAGACCGAATACCAGAGAACGCGACAGTCGCCCGCCGATTCCGCGCTTTTCGTCTCCACGGCGGAAAATTCGTTCCTCGTACAACGCGAATCGGCCGAGCGATAGAGCGAGCGGAGTCACGATCAGGATCGGCAGGATCAGGTCGGAGACGATCTGACCGGACCCCTGCGCCTGGCCGAGGATCACGTTACCGCTGCCGCCGAGAATGGACCACCAGCCCCACCTCAGGAAGGTATCGCCGCCGAGCAGCGCGCCAAGGGCTGCCGCCACGCAAGTCAGGATCATGCAGGCGATCAGGAAGTGCCTCGGGCGCACGCCCCTGAGCACTATTCGCTGGCGGGGGCTCCTCAGGGAGTTGCCGACCCGGAGCCATACCAGTAGCAGAACCGAGACTTGAACCCCATAGATGGCGGCTCGCGACCCGAACCCGAAGGCGGTGCCGCCAAAAAGAAGAGCGGCTGCCGCCGTCAGAAGAATAGTCCTCAGCACTACCCTGAGCAGCCAGCGGGTGTCCCGGCTGGAACGCGATAGCCAGGAATTAAACGGCGAGCGGCCGAGGGCTGAATCCGAGGGCGGCTGGCTGCCCGGCGGGGCGGATGTCAAAGGCAGTTCCTCACCTGCGCAGAATATAGCCGGCGCACTACCTGCAGCGTCGACTCTGCCCTGCGCAGGTCACGATCTTGCAAATTGTGGCGCGTAGCCATGGCCCCGCCGAGCGGTCCTGCGGACCCTGTGTAGTCATCGCGATGACTCTCCGTTTCCGAAGGAGCCGTCGCGCAACCGCGGACCTCAAGCAGGGCAACCGACTACGATTTTGTATGGGATATGAACCTAACGTTCTGCCAGGCCAGCAAGCCGGCCGACCGTCTCGCGGCGGCCGCGGGCGCCGCCATACCGGATTTCGCATTACCGCCGGAGGGCGGGCGGCACGCTACCGGGAGCGTGCTCTCAGCTCGTCGAGCTCGGCCCGAAGCTCGCGCACTTCTTCCTCGAGTTTGCCTACTCGGTGCGCCAGTGTTGAGTCAGCGGTTGCCGTAGGTGTCTCTTGCGTGTCCGCACTCGCCGCCGCTATAGCCTCGGGCGGCGGCGAGCCGCCAAAGAGTTGCATGTAGCGCGACTCGCGCCGCCCCGGCTCGCGCGGCAGCCTGGCGACGAGGGGGCCGGATTCGCGCTCGAGAAGAGCCTGCAGTGCCGCCTCGATCTCCGATACGTCGGTGAAAGACGCCATGCGGCTGGCTCGGGAGCGCAGCTCGCCGGGCGTCTGCGCGCCGCGCAGCAGCAGCTCGCATACGATCGCAAGCTCCTGTGGGGAAAACTTCAGACTGCCGAATTCGGTGTTGCAGAAGAGGTGCTGGTACTTCGGCACCCGGCTGCCGAAGCCGGAGCGCTCGAGCACCAGGTGCTTACGCGACAGCGCATCGAGTGTGCCCTGGACCGCAGCTTCGTCCACGCTCATGACGGGATCCCGATTGCTCTTCTGGTTGCAGGCGCTCACCAGGGAGTTGAGTGACAGTGGATACTGATCGGGCGTCGTGATCTGCTTTTCCAGCATGCAGCCGATCACGCGTGCTTCCAGGGGATCGAGTTCGATGCGCATGCTCTATCTTAGCGGAGTCGGCGCCTCGCCCGCTGTCGCATTGCCGTAGCGGAGAAGCCTCCGCGCGGAGGCACAATGAGGCGGCTGGATGTAAATTTGCAGTGGCCTCGCGGGATGCGACGAGCCGGCGTCTCAGCTGTCGGGCCGCGTTCTTGCGGCGGCAATCCCTTTGAGCGGCCCGGCGTCCCCGCAGCGGAGCGGGCGCATCGCCGCACAGGAGCCGATATGGCGAAAGGCGTATTGATGGACGGGCAGGATCGGGCCCTCGGGCCAGGGATTTTCGGGCGTGGCAGGGGGCCGGCGCTCAATGCCGAGGAAGTGCTCGCGGCGGCACTGAAGCGCGCCGGGCGCGAGGGATTTGACGACTCTTCGTTCGTGCTGGCGCTGCGGCGCCTGATCGCTTCATGCAATGCGGAGAGCGACCTCAACGGGCTCGGCCGCAACGCCGTCAGGTTCGAAATCCGGCGCAGCCTCCACAACCTCCTCGAGTTCGAGCGCCGCGAGCGCGAGGACCCGGCGCTGCTCGCGCGGCCCCTCGAGCGGCCGATCTTCATCACGGGCATGCCGCGCAGCGGCTCGACCTTCCTGCACCGCTTGCTGGTGCGCGACCCGGCCGTGGCGGCGCCCCTTTCCTGGCGCCTGGTCCATCCCCATCCCTCCGTGGCGGGACGGGTGGGAGAGAGCTTCCATCGCGCCAGGGTGCAGGCCCAGTTCCATCTGATGCGCCTGCTCGCGCCCGAGCTCAACTCCCTCCACGAGGTGGCGGCAGGTGAGCCGGAGGAATGCACCGACATCACCGCCCAGATATTTCAGAGTCTGCGTTACGACAGCGTCTATCGTGTGCCGAGCTATCAGAGCTGGCTGCAGCAACACGGCCACCTCGAGGCGTATGGATTCCACAAACGCTTCCTGCAGCACCTGGACGCCCAGGCGCCCGGGCGGCGGTGGATCCTCAAGTCGCCCGACCATGTATTTGCGCTGGATGATATCCGCGCCGTCTATCCGGATGCGTATTGGGTGTTCATCCATCGTGACCCGGTCGCGGTGCTGGCTTCCGTCGCCCGCCTGACGGAGGTACTGCGGCGCCCGTTCGCCCATAGCGTCGACCTCGCGGAGATCGGACAACAGGTCTGCGCTTCCTGGCTCGACGGTGCGCAGCGGATGATGCGTGCGGCGGCATCCTCGGCCTCCATTCTGCAGCTGCATTTCCGCGAGATCGTGTCAGCACCTGAGCGCGCCGCGGATCGCCTCTTGCGCCACGGCGGCCATGTATCGAGCGGCGATGCCGCCCGGCGAATGCGCAAATGGCTCGGCAATCGCTCGAACCGCCGCCATCGGCTGCGCCGTTACAATTTGCAGAGCTTCGGTCTCGATCCCGAAGCCCTGCGTGCCCAATTCAAGCCGTACACGGACACATTCGGCATCGAGCTCGAATGGCCGCCCAAGGCGCGCCCCGCTCGCGGCGCGCGGAACTGACCCGGTGAAATGGCGCTCGGCCGTCGGCCTGATACTCGGGGCTGCGGTCCTGACCGCGACTCTGATCTACGCCGGCGCGGGCGCCGTGATGCGCACGCTGGAGGGACTGCGCCTTTCGGGACTCCTCGTCATCGCGCTCGCGCACCTGCCGGTCGTGGCGCTCATGGGGATCGCCTGGCGCCAGGCCGCAGGGAGTGTTCCGCCGCCGCCGCGCCGGTTCATCTGGGCGCGGCTGGTGCGCGATGCCGCCGCGGAGACCCTGCCCTTCTCGCAAATCGGCGGCTTCGTGCTCGGGGTGCGGGCGCTGTGCCTCGAGGGTCCCGCGGCCCTGCGCGGGGTACTCTCGATGAGCGTCGATCTGATCGTGGAGCTGGGAGCGAAGCTGCCCTATGTCCTCGCGGGCGTGCTGGCGCTGCTCACCCTCGCACCGGGCTCCGGACTCGTGCTTCCGCTGAGTCTCGGGCTCGCGCTGACCGCGGTGGCCGTGGCCGTCCCGGTGCTGGCGCGGCGGCGCCTCGGCGCCGCCTTCCAACGCCTGATCCGCAAAGTCTCACAGCGATGGCCCGTGTTGGCTTCACTCCGGCGCGTGCACGCGCACGGTGATATCAACACGGTCCTGGACGACATCCTGAGTCACCCCACGCGGTTGAGATCGGGATTCGCGCTGCACCTGCTGTGTTGGTTTCTCGGCGCCGCGGAGCTGTGGCTGGTATTCGACCTGCTCGGCAAGCCGGTGAGCGCGGCGCGCGCACTGGTCATCGACTGCGCGGTGGCCGGCCTGCGAACCTTCGTCTTCATGGTGCCGGCGGCGGCCGGCGTGCAGGAGGCGAGCTACGTGCTCGCCTGCGCCGTGTTCGGCATCGCACCGGCAACGGCGGTGGCCGCCTCCCTCGCCCGTCGCGCACGGGACCTGACGATGGGCGCGGCTACGCTCGGTGTCGCGGTCGGCACGGACCGCGCCATCATTCGCGGCCGCCGAGTGACCTCCTGCGGGTCGTGATCTGCCACCAGAGCACCCAGTCTCCCGCCAGGCTGTACCCGGGCTGGCGGAAGGTGGCGGGCCTGTTCTTCTCGAAGCAGAAGTGGCCGACCCAGGCGCACCCGTAGCCGACGATCGGCGCCGCCACCAGCACCAAGGGCCGCTTCGTGACGATCGCAGCCAGCAGCACGGCAATCACCAGGGCGTGGCCGTAGCGGTACAATCCATGCCCCCTAATCGCGTGGGACCGAGGGCCTCTCCATGCCAGATCTGATCGCCGCATGCGCCTACTTCCTGCTGATTCATTTCGGAGTATCCGGGACCCGGCTGCGCGATGCGCTCACCGGCACGCTCGGTGAGAGACGGTATCGGGGCCTCTTCGCGCTGGCTTCCTTCATCGGCATCGGCTGGCTGATCTATGCCTACCGTCATGCGCCGCTCGTCGCCACCTGGGGATTGATGTTGGGCTTCAGGCCGGCGGCCTACGCGTTGGTCTTCATTGCGTTCCTCTTCGCCGTGATCGGCGTCATGACTCCGAATCCGACGCAAGTTGGAATGGAGTCGCGCCTCGATCCGGAGAAGGCCCGCGGGATGGTGCGCATCACGCGCCATCCTTTTCTCTGGGGCGTCGCGCTCTGGGCGGCCACGCACCTCGTGCTCAACGGCGATGTCGCTTCACTGATCCTCTTCGGCACCTTCCTCCTGCTCGCGCTCGGCGGCACGGCCTCGATCGATGCCAAGCGGCGTCGCAAGTTTCCCGAGCAATGGCAGAAATTCGAGCATGTGACCTCGAGCGTCCCGTTCGCCGCCATCGCGCGCGGGGCCAACCGCCTGGGGCCCGGGCTGGCTGAGATCGGCGCATGGCGGATCGTCGCCGCCCTCGTGCTCTACGCCGTCGCGTTCTACCTCCACGGCCGCATGGGTCCGCCGCTCACCTGATCCCCCTCCCCGAGGCTCCCGGTACCAGGGCTGCGCCAGGCCAGGCTTGGGCATGACATTTGCTGTCTACCCCATCCGTGGGCATCAGAATCGCACAGGTGTATCCGCACGCCGATATCCCGGTGCCGCATACCCAACTTTACGACGCTCTGGCGATCGTGAACTACGAGATCGGCCGCCGCCTCGCCCGCCGTCACGAGATCGTGACCTACCCGAAATGGGTCCCGGGCCAAAAAGAGGTCGAGGAGCACGAGGGCGTCACCTACCGCCGCATCCCTCAAGGGATCGACCGGGCGCTGAACGGCCTGAAGATTTTCGATCTCGCGCGATTGCTGAACCCTGGACGCCCCTTCAGGCTGACCCCCTTCTACTACGCCCATTACGCGCGCGAAGTGGCGCGTGACATCCGCGAGCGCGGCTGCGATCTGGTACACCTGCATACCGTTTGCAACTTCGTCGATCCGATCCGCCACGCCAATCCCGATGCGCGGATCGTCTTACACATGCACGACCACTCGCTCACCGATTTCGACCCGGCGGTGGTCGGGCCACGGTTGCAGGAGGCGGCGCTGATCCTCGCCTGCAGCCGGTTCGTCGCGGACGCCATCCGGCGCCTCCACCCCGCTGCAGCAGAACGCTGTCATACGCTCTACAACGGAGTCGATCAGCGCTTTCTGGAGGTGACCTCCGACCCGGCCGCCTCGAGCACCGTGCTCTTCGTCGGACGGCTGTGCCCCGAGAAAGGGGTGCACCTGCTCCTCTCCGCGATGGGCGAAGTACTGCGGTCGCATCCGCGCGCGAGCGTCAGTCTCGTGGGTCCCCTGGATCTCTCGCCGCGCGAGTACGTCGACCCGCATGGCCGCGATCCGATCTTCAACGACCTGACCTGCTATTACAGTCGCCCGGACGCGTACTACGAGCTCTTGTGCAAGCGCGTGAGTGCGCTCGGCGGACGTGCGTTCCTCCATGGCCGCGTCGCCAATGACGAGATCTGCTCACATTACGCCCGGGCCGGGATCTTTGTCTTCCCCTCGCTCTGGCACGAGCCGTTCGGCATCCCGGTGATCGAGGCGATGGCCGCGGGTTTACCCGTGGTGGCTACGCGGGGCGGGGCCCTACCCGAAGTCGTGGTCGACGGCGAGACCGGCATCCTGGTCGAGCGGGGCGATGGCGAGGGGCTCGCCGCCGCCATTCGCACACTGCTCGCGGACCCGGGTCTGCGCGCGCGCATGGGCGCCGCCGGGCGGCGGCGCGTGCAACAACTCTTCACCTGGGACCACAGCGTCGCCCGGCTGGAGGAGTTGTACCGCAGTGTGGTGCTGCGGGAGGCAGCGCCCGAACCGGACCTCGACTCGCGGCAGCGCGTGGCGGAGAGCGAACGGCACGTGGCACGAAGCGCGTAGAAATCCAAGCCCGGAGCACTGGCGCGTCACCCGCCACCTCCGCCCGACGGCCTCCTGGCCGTGAAACAGCAATGTTGATTTCAACGGCCCCGCTCTCGATGCCACCGCTGTCAGCGGGCGCGACGTCGCGAAGTGCTGTCTCGCCTGCGATACGGCTGCTGGCAATTTCGGGCGTGCGTCAGAATTTTTCTCCTGCGTTACACGCAGTGTTGGATAGCTCTTCCCTGCTGAGAAGATGAGCGCATAATGCGCTCACGCAGCCTTTGTGGGCCACCACGTATGTCACGTACGTGGAAGAGAGGCGGTCATGGAGCATCGATGGGGTGAGCGCGTCGCAGTGCGTCATGCCGTGGAGCTGGCCTCCGGCTCCGCAGCGCCCGTAGCCGGCTCGCTGGAGAACGTGAGCTCGAGCGGGGCATTCGTGCGCACCGAGGGCCACGGCCCGCCCCGCGGGCCCGTGGAAGTCGTTCTGCGGGACGAAGATTCCGGCCGCAGGCACCCCCGGCGGGTTCTCGCCTATGTGGTGCGCGAAACCGCCAGCGGCGTCGGCATCGAGTGGTGCGAGTTTGCGCCACCCGTAGTCCGGGAGCTCATGGTTCTTTTCCGCCGCCAGGGCGCGGTGCGAACGAGAGCCCGAGCGGTGCGCACGGATCGTCACTTACCGCGGGGATCCAACACGGCGACGCAGCCGCGTACGCAGTCGGCCGCCGCGCCGGCCGCAAGCGGCACGAACCGTTTTCCGGTCGGCGGATCGGCGGCGACGGGATGGGCATGGAGCCCAGTGGGCCAGTTGCCGATCCAGCGGTTGGTGACGGAGTCCACGACACCGAGCACCGGGCCGCCGGTGTTGGCAACCGCGGTAAGATAACAGCGGCCCGCGCCGCGGCCCGAGCAGGAGGTCCTCGTGCGGCCCTAGAGCGGGACCCGCGGGCATGCACCCCGCAGCGGACGGTCAAACACCGGGGACGACTCGACAGCCGCTCTGCGCTGTGGCACCGTCCCGTTCGCTATGGAGTCTTCTTTCCCATGACTGGCGCCCAATGGGGCGGCGCCAGCGCCATTTTTCTCGCCTCCGCGGTCGAGTGGGTGGAGGCGTTCACCATCGTGCTGGCCGTGGCGCTTACCATCGGCTGGCGACGTGCCACGGGTGCTGCGGTAGCGGGGCTTGCAGTGGTCGCGGTACTGATCGTGATCACCGGCGCCGGCCTCGAGGCGGCGCAGGCCGACATCGTGCGGATCAGGGCGGCGATCGGCATCTTTCTCCTGCTCTTCGGCCTGCGTTGGTACATCAAGGCCATCCGCCGCTACTCCGGCCGCACCGCGCTGCACGACGAGGAGAAGGAGTTCGCGGACACCCGCGAGCACCTGGAGCGCGCGGAGGGGCGCGCCGCGTGGGGGGTAGCGTTCAAGGGTGTGTTGCTCGAAGGGCTCGAGGTGTGGCTGCTCGTGGTGGCTCTCGGTCATACGCTCTCCTACGCGGCAGCCGCGGGCAGCGCGGCGGCTTCCCTCGCCGCCGTGATCGTGGCGGGCCTGGCGCTGCGGGCGCCGTTGACGCGCGTACCCGAGAACACCCTCAAGTACGTGGTGGCCTGCGCGATTCTCTCCTTCGGCAGCTTTTGGGGGCTCGGGGGGCTCGCGGGTGAGCAGGCCGTGTGGCCGCTCGGCGATGTCACTCTGCTGCTGCTCTTCGCCGCGTACGCGGCGGGCGGCAGGATCATCGCGTGGCGCTCGCGTGCATCAGGCTCGGCAGCAGCCGGAGCGCGGGCATGAAGAAGCTTCTGCAGCTCATCTTCGGTGATCTGCGCATCGTCATTTCGGTAGCGGCCGCGCTCCTTGCGGCTTATGGCGTGTCGCGGGTGGCGCCGGGTGCCGCAGGCGCGGTGCTCGCCCTCCTCCTCCTCGTCGCGGCGGCTCTGCAGGCCATCTAGGGCCGAACAAAGGTACCATTCGCCGGTCGAACCTTCATCGAGCTCAGCTCAAGTACTCCGAGGGGACCGTATCGTGGACTACCAGACCGCCGAGAATCAGGCCGTGCAACTGCAGCAGCAGGCTGACCAGGTGGGACAGGGCATCAAGGCCCTGGCCGAGAAGCTGCAGGCGAAGATCAGCGACCCGATGCTCTCGCGCGAGCTGATACTCGACCTCAAGGAGGCCACCCTCGCCATCCAGCGGCAGAACCAGTCGGCCCTGATGCTCATCCAGCAGATGGCGGAATACATTCATACGCTGGAGACGCACGTCAATTCACTGCCGCAGCCGACCTATCAGACGCGCGGCTGGGCCGCACAGCCCTATGCGGGCAGGGGCGGCGGATTCATGGGCAACGTGGTGTCGGGTCTGGGCATGGGCGCGGGCTTCGGCCTTGCCAGCGATCTGGTCAGCAGCATTTTCAACGCCTGGTAGGGGTCCGAACCCGGCGACTTTGAGCCCGTCAGAAATAGTATTTCAGCTGGCCCTGAATCTCGCGGCCGAAGATCGGCCGGGCCATCTCAAAGCCCGTCGAAATCCCCGAGGTCAGGATGCGCGAGTTGCCCTCCGTCAGGCCCAGCGCGTCGGTGAGATTGGTGCCCTGGATGCGCGCCTCCAGGTGCGCACCGATCTTCGCGATCAGACCGGCATCGAGCGTCGTGTAAGCCGGCAGCACCTGCATGTTCTCCGGGTCGGAGTAGCGCAGGTCGACGTGACTCACCGTCGCGAACACTTTCAGCTGGCCCCATCGCAGCGGAATCGTGTATTCCGGCGTGAATCTCACTTGCAGCCGCGGCTGGCGCTGCAGGATGTTGCCGTCGTCGTCGAAGGCGGCGGTGCCGAGACCCGCGAACGAGCTTAGATGCGTATAGATCGCGTGCTGCCAGTCGCCTGTGAGTCCCAGGCTCAAGCGCTCGAGCGGAAACCAATCGGCCTGGAAGTCCACGCCCCAGGAGGACGCACCGGAGATAGCCAGTATCTGCGTCCCATTGCCCAGGATCTGCGGGTACGGGACGCCGTCGAAGAGCCGATGGAAGGCGTCGATGGAAGCGTAGAGCGAGTCCGCCTGCGCCTTGTAGCCCACCTGATAGTTCTCGATATGTTGCGATGCCGCTGCGCCGCTGCGCAGGTCATCGAAGCCGGGGAAGTGCACGCCGCGGTTGATGCGGCCATAGACGCTCATGTGCGGGTTGATCTCGTAGTTGGCGCCCGCGCTCCACGCGCCGAGCGTATGGCCGTAGGTCGAGGGTGACCAGACGCCGTTGGCAACGCTGGTGCCGGCGTTGTAGAGGGTGAGCGGGTTGGCGTCCAGATCGATTATCGAGTCGTCTTCGACCGCGCCGTCAATGTGCTCGTTTTCGGCCCGATATTCCGCGTCGAGCAACCAAGGGCCGATACGCCATTGATCGGAGAGGAAAAGCGCGGCATTGCGGCCATCGTAGTGGTCTACCAGCGCGTAGAACGTCCCGCTCAGTATGCCGTTCTGCGTTACCAGACCCACCGGCCCGGCCGGCCCGGCGGCCGTGTAGAGCGCTACGTTGATGAGCCTTGCATTCGTCGTTGCGGTCATCAGCTCGTAGTTGCCGAGATACCAGGTGTCCTCGGAAGAGTAGTCGGCGAAGTAGCCCCCGAGCGTCGCCGTGTTACCCGCGAATAGAGCGCGGCTGAAGCGCAGGTCATCGGTGAAGGCCCGGACCTTCTTGTCGACGATCCAGAAACCCAGCGACGCGACATATGTGTCGGTAGACGCCGCCGCCCCGCTTCGCACGTACGCCGCGCTTCCCTGGGTAAACGGCACACCTCCCGTCGCCGCCATCATCGACGGGTCCGCATTGGCAGCCGTAATCTCGTTCGCAATGAAGCTTCCCAGCGTCTCAGGATTGAAGTTGTTGAAGAGCGCGTTGGTCGGCATGCGGCCGGCGGTGTAGCCCAGCCGGTTGCTCATCGTCCAGGAGCCGATCCTCAGACTGAGATCGCTGCCGAACATCCGGATGTCCGATCCCCGCCCGTTCGCCAGATCGGCTGAGATCTTACCGGGCGTGCAGCCGGGCGCGCTGCATGGGAACTCCTCGACCGTGATGTTGCGTGTCGCATTGCCTGCGAACGTGCCGGTCAGCGGGTCGAAGCCCGGAAACGCCGACACGGTCCTGCCATCCGGGCTCACCGCCACCGGCACGTCCGTGATGAAAAGGTTCTTGTCGTGCAGTTGCCGCGCCCAGAAGAGCAGGCTGCCGTTTGCCATCGGATGAAAGAGCGTCTCGGTGAGCTGGCCGCCGTCGTCGGCCGGGAATTGCGAGCTGCGGATGCCGTTCGATACACGATAGAAGCCGCCGATGCTTGCGACCCAGCCTGCCGCGAGCGGTCCGCCATAGAATCCGTCGAGCCGATAAAGGCCTTCGTCTCCCAACGTCAGCCCAATGTCGCCATGCGCCGTTTGCGTGCCGTGACGGAGGATGATGTTGGTCGTGGCTCCGATCTGGCCGTTGGAGTACACCACCGATGGTCCTCCCTGCACGACCTCCATTCTCGCGATGGTATCGTCGAGCCGCAGGAGCGATGAGTTGTCCATGAACGACAGCGTCGGTGCCGGATACACCGGGGAGCCTTCGATCTGGTAGGTGACGTAGGGTGCATCGCCGCCGCCGGGGAAGCCCGCCACTTCGATGTTGGCGCCCGTCTCGCCGCCACTCGATTCCGCCCATAGGCCGGGTACGATCTTGAGCAGATCGGCAGCGCTCGAGGGTTGCGCAAGTTGGATCTGCTGCAGGCTCGCCGAGCTCACCGGGAAGCTGGCATCGAGGAGTCTGACGCCGCTGACCTCCGGAGTGCCGGTCACCACGACCTCCTGCAAGCTGTTGTAGCCCGGCGCGCCCTGCGCATCCGCGGGCGCAGCCCGGCCCCTGCTGCTGCCGCCGAGTGCCTGAGCCGCGCCGCTGAGCACCCCGCCGAGCCGCTGCAATGCCCTGCGGAGTCTGCCGCCCGCAGGAGGCGTGAGGGCGCTCGGTGAGGGTTGCCTGGGCGGGCCGGGGCTCGATGCCACCGCCTCCGGTCTCGAGGGGGCGATGATCGCGATCGCCGACGGGCTCACCTGGCGGAAGCTGAGGCCAGTGCCGCCGAGGAGCCGGCCGAGGGCGGCTCGTACAGCAAGCTCACCGTGAACCCCTCGGGTATGCCCATGGGCGACCAGAGTGGATGATGAGAGCAGCGTCACGTTGGCCTGACGCGCGAACTCATCCAGCGCCGCGCCGAGGGGCTCAGCCGGAATATCGAAGTGGTGCGAGACATCCGCGGCCCGGGCCCCCGCAGGACCGAGCGCGAGGACCAGCGTGCCGAGCAGGAGGGCAGCCGCAGGCCAGCCGCGAAAGACCGTGCTCAGGGTGCCCATGAGTGGGCGCTAAAAATACGCTACTCCGCCCCCGAATGCGCAGCCTTGCGGCAGTCTGTGGCGCGTGCGCAACGGCAGCAGCCACGCTGTGGAGCACGGGCAGCCGCCGCTAGCGCGGCGCAATGAACACGAGTCCCGGCCCCGGCCGGCTCACCCGCACCGGCAGGGCCGCCTGCAGGGCCTGAAAGAAGCCGGGCACGTCATCCGTTCTGAAGCGTCCGCTGATAGGCAGAGAAGCGATCTTGGGCCCCGTGAGCACAATGCGGGTGCGGGTGTAGCGTCCGACTTCCGCGAGCGCCTGGGCGAGCGGCTCGCCCTGGAAGACCAGCGCGCCTTCACGCCAGGCGAGGTCATCGGCGACCTGCCGCGGGCTCACGGAATTGATCTCGAGGCGCGGTCCGGCGATGCGCAGCTGCTCACCGGCGCTCAGCGCCCGGACCCAGCCATCGGCGGCGCCGGCAGTCTCCCTCTGCGGACCCGCCGGTCCTGCCGCCGCTCGGGGTCCTCGCACCTCTACCTGGCCTTCATCGACGAGCACGTCGATGTTCCTGGCGGAGTTCAGCCGCACCTCGAATCGCGTGCCGACGTCGCGAATTACCGCATCTCCTGCATGGACGAAGAACGGCCTCGAGGCGTCGTGCACGACGTCAAAGTGCGCCTCGCCCCTGCGCAGATAAATGTCGCGGCGCGTCGCAGTGAGCGTGATTGCGACCAGGGTGTTGGTATTGAGCGTGAGCTGCGAGCCATCCGTCAGCCTCACCTGGCGCTGCTGACCGACAGCGGTCGACATGACCTGCGTGGCGGGCCGGCCCGCGATCCAGAGGGCCGCCCCGAGGCCGAGCACGAGCACTGCGGCCGCGGCTGTCTGCCAGGACCGTTTCGCCATGAAGAAGCCGCGGCGGCGCTGCGGGCGCTCAAGAGGGACGATTTTCGCATCACCCTGCGCCCGCTCCGCCAGGCGGTCGAGAGCGCTCCAGGTGCGGCTCAGCTCCTCGAAGGCGCGGCGGTGCCGGCCGTCCGCGCGCAACCAAGCCTCGAGCTCGCTGCGCGCCGTGGCGCTGAGGCTGCCGGAATCGAGTCGCCAGGTCCAAACCGCGGCCTCGTTGTCGATCTGCGTCTGTGTTTTCAATCTGACGATGTCGCTCATCTTGACTCCACGTCCTTGGCCTGCCGCCGCGGCAAAGGTTCGTCGGCGACGGCTTCCAACCCCTCCAGCAATCCGAGACTGCGCAGCCGGTCCCGGCAGCGCAGCAGCCCTTTGGCGACGTGCTTCTCGATCGTGCTGTGCGAGAGCCCGAGCATCTGCGCGATCTCGGCATGTGACAGCTGATACACCTTGCGCAGCACGAACACGCGCCGGCAAAGCGGCGGCAGGCTGTCCACGGCGGCACAGAACGACTCGTATCGCCGGCGCAGGTCGACCTGCTCATCCGGCTCCGCCTCTTCAGAAGAGACGTGCAGCGGCTCGAAATCCGCTACATCGTCGGTCGCGCGGGTCGCTTTCTGGCGGGCCCGGTCGACGGCCAGGTTGCGGGCGATGCGAAAGAGCAACGCCCGGGGGGAGTCCACTGCCTGTGCGGGCGGCATGGCGCACACGCGCACGTATGCTTCCTGCACCAAGTCCTCGATATCCTCCGCGCCCGCGGTGAATCTGCGCAGGAATTTCTGCAGCGCAACTCGATGGCTCAATATTTGATCCAACAGCCGTTTGCGACGCTCGTCGGCCACTGTGGCGTGCCTCCGCTCCGGGCGTGAAGGGTTTATACTCGTAGTGTACGCGCAACGCCGGCCGCGCGTCCGCCGTCACTACCAGGCGGCACACGCCTCGACGGCAGCAGCCGGAAACCGATATCGTTCATCGGTCATGACCCTCTTCACAATCGTTTCAGCCGTGATCACGGTGGTCGCCCTGTGCGGCTACGCGAACCACAAGCTCGTGCATCTGCCCGATACGGTCGGGATCACGGCGGTGGCGCTCCTCATCTCGGCGGCGACCGTAGCAGTAGGACAGGTCGTGCCGCAGGTCAGCGCCTGGGGTCAGCTCGCCGTGGGCCGCCTCGATTTTCCGGATCTGGTCTTTCACGGCCTGCTCGGCCTGCTGCTCTTCGCCGGCAGCCTCCATGTCGATGTCGCCGGCCTCGCCCGTGCGCGGTGGCTGGTGATCGTGCTCGCCACGGTGGGCGTCGTGATCTCTACGGTGCTCATCGGGTTCGCGTTCTTCTATGTAGCGCACTTCCTCGGCATGCCGTTGACACTGCTCGAATGCTTCATCTTCGGAGCACTCATTTCTCCGACGGATCCGATCGCCGCGATGGGTCTTCTCAGCAAAGCGGGCGTTCCGCCGTCACTTCTCACGAAGATCACGGGCGAGGCGCTTTTCAACGACGGTACCGGTGTCGTCGCGTTCGTGGTGCTGCTCGGTGTTGCCGGCGGCGCACACGGATTGAGTCCCGCCCTGCATGGGGCGAGTCCCATCGCGTCTCTGCCGCGAGCGTCCGCCGTTGCGCAGATGTTTGCGCAGCAAGTGCTGGGAGGCGGTGCCTTCGGATTGGGGGTCGGCTACGTCGGCATTCTGCTGCTGCGCAGCGTGGACAGCTATCCGGTCGAGACGTTGATCACTCTCGCGATGGCCACAGGGGGCTACGCTGCCGCGGAGAGTATCAATGTCTCCGCTCCCATCGCGACTGTCGTGATGGGTCTGGTCGTCGGCAGCGGCCGTGAGTACGCGATGTCCGAGTTGACGCGCGAGCGTCTCTTCATGTTCTGGGAGCTCGCGGACGATCTGCTCAATCTCATTCTCTTCGGCCTGGTGGGCCTGGAGCTCACCGCCCTCGCCGGCACCGTGCGAGCGTATCTGCTCCCCGCCGTGGCCGCCCTTCCGATCGTGCTGATGGCACGTTATATCAGCGTCGGTGCACCGATCGCGGTGCTGCGCCGCTTCCAGCGCTTCGAGCCGCACACGGTGAAGCTGATGACCTGGGCGGGTGTGCGCGGAGCGTTGCCGATCGCACTCGCGCTGTCACTCGCGGAAGGACCTGCCAAGGAGCTGATTGTCACGGCAACCTACGTGATCGCGATTTTCAGCATCCTGGTGCAAGCGACCACCGTCGAGCACCTGGCACGACGTTGGATGAGACAGAAAGCGTAGACCGCTCTCGCTACGTCCATCCTCCGCCGCTGTCACCGCCGGCGGCTCCGCTGTCATCCCAGGAGCCGGGGTCATTGAGGCCAAAGTCGTTGCCGCCCATGTCCGCGTTGGGGTCGGGCGCCGGTGCGGCTTCAGCGGGCGGCACGAAGCCGCCGCCCGGATGGCTGCCACCGCCCGTTAGGTGCTCCACCAGCTCCTCTCCGGCGGCGACACCTGCGCCCAGGGCGAGGCCCGAAGCGACACTCCCCATGATGCCCGAGCCTCCACCCGGCATGTAGCCGCCCGGGTAACCCCCCGAGGCATAGCCGCCCGGCCCATAGCCTCCCGGCGGAGCGCCCGGCGGGAAGCCACCCGGGTACTGGCCGGGATATTGACCCGGGTACTGCGGATAGCCCATGGCCCGTGCGCGGCCGCGCAGCACCAGCCAGAGCACCACGGCCGCGCCGATGAGGATCAGGAAGAGCCCGAAGTGCGCTGAATGGCTCATGACGCGAACCGGCCGCAGGATCGAGGTCGTGATGGGCGAGGTCGTGGCGGACGGCTCGCCGAGCTGCTGCTGCAGCGCTTGTACGGCGCGGGGGTTGGCGAAGGGGAGTCCCGGCTCCAGCGATTCGGCGGTGTTCAGCTCCTGGCGTGCGAGACCGAGATTGCCGGCCCGCGCGTCAAGTTCCGCGGCCACGTAATGGGCCTGGCCGCTTCGGGGATGATCGCGCAGCACCTGCGCGATCATCTGCTGCGCTTGGGCGAGGTTGCCGCTGCGCGCCGTCTGGTAGACCTGCGCGGGGCTGGGGTCGGCCGCGAGCACGGGCAGCGCGCTGGCCAGGAGGAGGAGACCGCCAAGAACCAGAGTGATTCGCTTGCGCATAGAAGGTGAGCTCTCCATTCAGCACCCGGGGAAGATCCGAGCCCTTGGGCATCCCGCACCGGCCGGGATTCCGGCCCGAATCCTGGGGGCGTGCGGCCTGCCTACAAGGCTGCCCCCCTATTATCCCTCCCCTCCCGCGCCCACCGCCAGCGGGATGCTCTGGGTCGCTTCCTTGATCGACCAGGCGGGGGCGCCGCCGCCCTGCTGGCGCGCGAGCACGCGCTCCGGGAGACATTCGACCCCGCCGATCTTTGGCAGGTAGAGTCGCACCGTCGTCCCCTTCCCCGGCGCGCTCGATATGTGCACATGCCCGCCCGACTGCTGCGCGAAGCCGGCGACTTGCGAGAGGCCGAGCCCCGTGCCCTGGCCGGGCTTCTTGGTGGTGAAGAAAGGCTCGCACGCGCGCTGCGCAACCTCGGGCGGCATGCCCGTGCCGGTGTCGGACACCGCGATCATCACGTACTGCTCATCCAACATGGCGTTGGCGGTCTCGATGGTGAGCAGGCCCGCCTGCGACATCGCATCGCGCGCGTTGATCGCGAGGTTGAGCAGCGCCGTCTCGAGCTGCCCGGCATCCGCGGCCACGCTCGCCACTCCCCGGCCGAGGACGGTCGCGACCGTGATCCGCTCTCCGAGCGAGTTGCGCAGCAGCTCCGTCATCTGCGCCACCAGCTCGTTGGGGTCGATCGGCCGCACCTCGATGGGCTGGCGCCGCGAGAATGCGAGCAGCCGGCCGGTGAGTGCCGTGGCCTGATCGGCGCTGCGGCGGATCATCTCCAGATAGCGCTGGGCGTCGGCCCCTTGCCCCTGCCCCTGCCCCTGCAGGATCTCGAGGGAATTGCGGATCACGTGCAGGAGATTGTTGAAGCCATGCGCGACGCCGCCGGCGAGAAGTCCGAGCGCCTCCATTTTCTGCGCGTGTGCCAGCGCCGCCGCCTCCTCCTCGCTGCGCGGCCGCGGCACGCCGCCTGCAGGTCTCGCGCGCTCGCGCTGCACCGAGGTGACCACGAGCATTACCCCGATGAAGCAGGCCAGCGCGTCGCTCGCGATCGCGGCGCTGACGCCGCCGGCGATGCGCGCTGCGGGATCGAATGCCAGCCACAGGCCGACCCCAGCAAGCGCCAATGACGCGGGAAGCGTCAGCGCCAGACCAACATACAACGCCCGGTGCGGGTTGCGAGTGCTTGCGCTCTTCGTCTTCATGACGCCTCCATTTAGCCGCCCGTATTTCCTGCCGCGCGATAGACCAAACGCCGGCCGGTGACATATCTCAACTCAAATGTGATGCAGGTCGCAAGCTGTCTGTCTTTGGAGTCGGAAATTCAGCGTGTGTGGCCACTCGGCAACACCCGGCAGGTCGTGTGCGCGAGCACGCGCGACCTGCCTGTCTCGACGTGCAGCAATGTGCACTGCGAGCCCCGCCGCAACAACCGGAAATGCTGCGGCCGTCCCAGCTCGCGTCCGTTGAGCGGCAGCCCGTGCGCATCGCGCGCCTGGGCTCGCGCGATGATCAACTGACTGTCATGCGTCAGCGCATCGTCAGCGAGCCTCACGGGCGCTGCGCCGAGGGCTCGCGCCACGGCGCGCTCGAGATCCGTGCGGCTCGCCGCCGTGGGATGGGTGATGATCGCCGGAGCGGGCGCCGCCGCAGCAGGCCATGCGCGGCAGGCCGGTAACGCTATCAACATCAGCCCCAACAGGACGCCCGCCCACCGGGAGAGCCGCTGCGGCGCGTTGTGGGGGACCGGGACACTCGGCATGGGCGGATCACCTGCGCAGGATGCGCATTTGCCTCAGCGGCGAGCGGACGAAGATACGCTCCATGATCTGCCGCTGCGTGAGGGTCGCGGGGGCCGCATTGCCGGTGGGGGCGGCACAGGTGGAAGGCTGTGGATTCGCCAGGTAGGCGAGCGCGGCGGCGAGCCGGCTTTCGCTCGGATCGCCGAGCGCATGCCCGAAATCATCTGCGACCGAGCAGCCCGGCACCGGCACCCCGGCGGCGGGCGTGGTGTTCGCCGGAGAGAAGCCGTCGCCATAACCGCCGACACCCTTGGCGTTGACGCCCTGGAACTCGATCGAGAAATACGTCGTGCCGCAGTTGTCCTGCGGATAAAAGCCGTAGGGCTTGCCGCAGGTCGTCGAGCCGATCTGATAGACCGTGACCCCCACGCCCTGCAGGGAGTTGATGATGGACTCGCTCGCCGAGCAGGTGTCCTGGCCGGTAATGACGGCGATTCGCGTCAGATTCAATGTCGGCAGATGCTGACCGGCGGGGGTCGAATAGCCCTGCGTGGTGGTGTAGAAGGGCGTCGGAGTGATGGGCTGGCCGGTGATCGGATTGGTGGTCGGGTACTGGTTGCTGAACTGCTCGAGCTCGAACGTCTGACCCGCGGTCTGGCTGCCGCCGATCATGTAGCCGAGCTCGCTCGCGAGATCGAGCAGACCGCCGCCGTTGTAGCGCAAGTCGAGGACGAGGTCGGTGACGTTCTTGGACTCGAGATCCTGGATGGCGCTGATCAGCTCCGACTCCGCGGTCGCGACCTGGTCGTTGTAAAGGATATATCCCACCGTGCTGCCATTGGCGCCCGTGACCGTCGTCTCCAGGAGAACCGGTGAGGAGGTGACGGCGGCCGACTGCAGTTGCACGGTGCGGCTGCTGCCCGATCCCGGATCCTGGACGGTGAAGGTGTGTGGCTCTCCTGCCGTCGCCGGATTGAGACCGGCATTGATCTTATCGACGCTGGTTTGATCAGTGGCGCTGGTGAGGTAAACGCCATCCACCGCCAGCACCTCGTCGCCGCGCACGAGATTCGCCGCGACCGTTGCGGCCGGCAGGCTCCCCGCCGGCTCGAGGTAAGCGATCGTCACCGTGGAGGAATGGTTGGAGTTGACGATCTCCCACCCCACCCCGTACCCGACCTCCACCCCCGCCTGTGACAACTGTTCCCAGGTCGAGGTCGGGTAAGTGAAGTGGAAACGGTCCTTCGGAGCCCCCGACGACGTCGTTTGCATCGTCTTCATGAGCTGAAAGTAGTTTGGCGTGGTGGAGAGCCCGGGATCTGCGTCCTGTACCTCGTCGTACCAGAGGTAGAGCTCATGGGTCCAGGAGCGTAACCAATTGTTCTCGTCCAGGGTCGAGCCCTGGCGGTCCGGATACGCCCGCCCCGTGAAGGAGTCGGTGCCCGTACGGGGTGACTGGCAGAGTGCCGCAAATTTCGAGGACGGCTGAAAGACGCCGGGAGTCCAGCCGTCTGCGCTGCCCCCGCTTCCCGCAGGCGCGGCGCTCCCGCCCCCACCGCACCCGCACAAGGCCAGCAGCCCTGCCAGCGGGAGCACCCAGCGCGCCGTGCGCGCCCACCCCGACCGTTTCGCTCCCAACACCCGTGACCTCACGTCAACGCGGCGTCGCGGGAGGCCACCTGGCCAGCCGCCACGCCGCTCAGTTGCTGTCAATCGCAGCACTATAGCCCAACGCCCGTGTTGCGCAACTCCTTCGGTCGTTCCCGGTGTCGTGCCGCTGTTCAGCGTGATGCTGAAGGAGTTGTTGGCGAACCGTGGCCGGCGGAATCGCGCACGCGTCAACCCGCTGGTGCTCTTGCGTAGAGCATGGAAAGCACGTATTCCTTGCCGTTGCGGCAAGCGTCCTCCACGGATTGACCGCTCGCCAGACCCGCCGCGATGGCCGAGGCGAGTGCGCACCCGGTGCCGCGGCATCGAGCCCGGAGGCGCGGTGAGGCGAGCCACTGCGGGGCGTCATGTTCAGTGACCAGCAGGTCGATGGCCTCGGCGCCCTCGGCATGACCGCCTTTCAGCAACACCGCATGTACGCCCGTCGTGAGCAGCGAGCGGGCCTGCTCGAGCAGGGCCTCACGGCTTGCGGCGGGCGCGACGCCGCAGAGACTCGCGGCCTCCGGAATGTTGGGAGTCAACACGGTCACGAGCGGAAAGAGCCGCGCGCGCATCTGCTCGCGGCCTTCCTCATCGAGCAGCACCCCTCCTGATGAGGAGAGCAGCACCGGATCGAGAACGATGGGGATGCCGCCGCCGCGGGGGAGGCTCTCGGCTACCGCGCTCACCGTTGCGCCAGTGCCGAGCATGCCGATCTTGATGGCGCCGACGGCACGCGACTCGAGCGCCGCGCGGATCTGAGTGCGCACGATCTGCGGCGGAACGTGATGCACGCTGACGAGCTGACCGTGTGTCTGAGCGGTAACTGCGGATAGGGCACAGAGCGCCTCGCAATCGAAATCCGCCAGCGCCTCGAGATCGCGGACGATCCCCGCACCGCCGCTGGAGTCGGAGCCGGCAATGACGAGCACGGCGGGCCGGCCGCTCACGGCCTCAGTCTCCTAGGGCAATCAGCGCCAGGTCGGCATGTCCCGTCCGGCGCAGGAACTGCGCGGCGCGCCAGGCTCGAATGCCGGAACGGCAGCAGAGCACCACGCGCGCGGCCAATGCATCGGGAAGCCCTGCTCCCTCGACCTCTTCGACACCGATCCGCAGTGCGCCCGGAAACGGCGACACCGGCGCCTCGGTGAGGCTGCGCAGGTCGACCACGAGATCGGCCGCGCGCACTTCCTCGGGCGCGATGAAGCGCAATACCGGACCCGCAGGCTCACGCGCCGAGGCGAAGGAGAATCCGCTGAAGCGCAGCGTGCGGAAATCAACGCTGACCAACTGACCGAGCACCGTAGGGGTGAGCTTCAGGAGAATCGCGAGGGTCAGATGCGCCTGCAATGTCCCCATCACGCCCACGGCCGTGCCCAGGACACCGGACTGCGCACAGGAGCCCGCCTGGCGCGGCATTTCGGGGAATACCGCCCGGTAGCTGGGGGCGCCGCCGCAGAAGGCCCCGACGTACCCCGAGAGCCCCAATACGGAGGCGCTGACGAGGGGTCTGCCTTGGCGCAGGCACTCATCGCTCAAAATGTAAGCCAGCGCGAGGCTGTCTGCGGCATCGACGATGACGTCAGCGCGAGAAACCCAGGCCGCCGCATTCGCTGGCGTCAACCGCTCCACGGCAGCCTCCGCTGACACCTGTGGGTTCAGCAGCCGTAGGGCTGCCGCTGCCGCGCGGGCCTTCGGCGCGCCGAGGTCGCTCATGCGAAAGAGCGGCTGGCGGTGCAGGTTGGATTCGTCGACTCGGTCGTGATCGACGATGAGCAGCCGTCCGACGCCCGCCGCGCAGAGGTACTGCAGTACGGGACAGCCTAACCCGCCGGCGCCGGCGACCAGGACGCTGGCAGCAGCGAGGAGCGCCTGCCCTTGCGCGCCAACTTCGGGCAACACCATTTGTCGCACGTAGCGGTCGCTCATGCGAGTGCGCTCTGCCGGACCCACGCTTCCATGTGTCTCTCGGGCTGCGCGTTCCTCACGATATCCGTCACGACGGCCGCGCAATCCGCCCCAGCTGCCAGCACGCCCGGCAGGCGCTCCAGGGTGATGCCGCCGATGGCGACGAGCGGGATCGCGCCGATGCGGCGCTTCCATTCGCCGATGCGGCCGAGTCCCTGCGGGGCAAAGGCCATGACCTTGAGGAGTGTTGGATAGATGGGACCCAATGCGACGTAGTCCGGTGCGAGACCCAGGGCGCGCGCGAGCTCCGCGTCATCGTGGGTGCTGATGCCGATGCGCACCTGGGCACGACGCAGCGCCGGCACGTCGGCCGAATCCAGATCGCCCTGGCCCAGGTGAACGAAGTCGCAGCCCTCCTCGAGGGCCAGCTGCCAGTGATCGTTGACGATGAGCTGCGCGCCCGCGCGTGCGCAAAGATCCCGGGATGCGCGGATCTCGCCTCGCAGCTGCGAGGCCGAGCGATCCTTGAGGCGAAGCTGCACCAGGCGTGCGCCTGCGGGCAGCAGGCGTCGTATCCACGCCGCACTGTCAACGACCGGATAGACCCGCGGTAGGATCATCCCAGGAACGCCTTGCCGATGACCGGCGTGGAGGGAACCGCCAGATCGCGCGGCTCCATGGGTCCGGCCTCGTACGCTGCCCTGCCCGCCGCTACCGCTTGCGCGAAAGCGCCGGCCATGGCGACCGGGTCGCGCGCCTGCGAGACGGCCGTGTTGATGAGCACTGCGTCGCAGCCGAGCTCCAACGCCTGCGCCGCGTGCGACGGCACACCGATTCCGGCGTCGACCACCAGAGGCACCTCGGGAAATCGGGCCCGTAGCACGTTCAGGCCGAAGAGATTGTGCAGCCCGCGCCCCGAGCCAATGGGCGAGCCCCAGGGCATGAGCACGCGGCAGCCCGCCTCGAGCAGCCGCTCCGCGACGATGAGGTCCTCGGTGGTGTAGGGAAAGACTTGGAAGCCCTCTTTGCAGAGGATGCGTGCCGCCTCCACGAGGCCGAATACATCCGGCTGCAGCGTCTCGTCGTCTCCGATCACTTCGAGTTTCACCCAGGAAGTGCCGAAAACCTCGCGCCCCATGTGCGCCGTGGTCACGGCCTCCTTCACCGAATGGCAGCCCGCGGTATTGGGTAACACCTGCACGCCGAGATCGCGGATGAGCGACCAGAATCCCTGCCCGGCGCGCTCCCCACCCGACTCGCGCCGCAGCGACACCGTGACGGCCTGCGTGCCGCTCGCCTTCACGGCCTCGGTGAGGATCGACGGTGAAGGGTAGCGGGCGGTGCCGAGCAGCAGCCGCGAGCGCAGCTCCGTCTCATAGAATCGCAACATGGCCGCTCCCCTCCTTACCCGCCCTGCATGGGCGCCAGCACTTCGATCCGATCGCCCTCGGCCAGCCGGGCCGTCTGCCGCTCGGCGGCCGGCACGAATTCATCGTTGAGGGCCGTCGCGACCACGGCCCCGCCGTAGCCCAGCTCCTCGAGCGCACTGAAAAGATCCGCCGCCCGGATTTCACGCGAGGCGCCGTTGACGACAATCCGCATTCAGTACCTCGATAGATGGACCGGCCGCGAGCACCTGTTGCGCCGCCTGACGCGCGAGCGCGGGGGCCAGCAGAAAGCCGTGCCGGAAGAGGCCGTTCACGTAGACGGTGCCGCCGATCCGGCAGACGCGCGGAAGATTGTCGGGAAACGCAGGCCGCACCCCGGTACCGATCTCGACGATCTCCGCCTCGCCGAATGCGGGGTGCAGCGCGTAGGCGGCGCCCAGGAGCTCCAACAGCGAGCGCGCGGTGATGCGCGTCGGCTGGTCGCTCTCGATCATGGTCGCGCCGATCATGTAATGCCCATCCCCCCGCGGCACGATGTACACGGGCACGCGCGGATGCAGCACCCGCACGGGGCGGGAGAGGCTGATTTCCGGGAGCCGCACGACCAACATCTCGCCCTTGACGCCGCGCAGCTCCGGTAATACATCGCGCGCCTCGAGGCCGCGGCAGTCTATGACAGCACCGCCGGATGCTTCAGCCGCGCGCGCCGTCTCCCGAGAAGCGTTCGTGTCCGTGCCGAAGCGGATCGGCGCGCCGAGGGCCGCGAGCCGCCCGGCCAATGCCGCCAGAGCACGGCGCGGATCGAGATGGCCCTCCTCCGGGAAGTAGAGCGCCTGGCTGAAGCGGCCGGCGAGGTCGGGCTCCAACGCCGTGATCCCCTCACCCTCCCGCCATTCGTACCGCTCCGTGCGGCGCGCGAACTGCCGCAGCTCCCCGGCGTCGCGTCCATGGGCGACGACGAGGCTGCCCTTGATGACCGTGTCGGGGAAGTGGGCCGGCCACCAGGCCAGGCTCTGCGCGCCGAGCGCCACCACCGGCGGCTCGGCACTCTCGCGCTCGCACCAGGGCGCGAGCATGCCCCCCGCATACCAGGAGCAGCCGCCGGCGCCCAACCGCTCTGCCCGCTCCAACACCTCCACCGCCACGCCGCGCTCGGCGAGCTCGACCGCGCAGGCGAGCCCCGCCACACCCGCACCGAGGACGATGGCGCGCATGCTCAGCTCTGCGATTCGCCGGACGGCACGTAGATCTCGCTGCCCGCGGCGCGGAACTTCACCGCCATCTCCTGCATGCCCTGCTGCTTCGCCTCGGCGCGCACCTCGTGCGAGATGCGCATGGAGCAGAACTTGGGGCCGCACATGGAGCAGAAGTGCGCCACTTTGTGGGCTTCCTTCGGCATCGTCTGATCGTGGAAGGCGCAGGCCGTGTCCGGATCGAGGGAGAGATTGAACTGGTCGCCCCAGCGGAAATCGAATCGCGCCCGCGACAGCGCATCGTCGCGCTCGCGGGCGCCGGGATGACCCTTGGCGAGATCCGCCGCATGAGCGGCAATCTTGTAGGTGATGACGCCCACCTTGACGTCGTTGCGGTCTGGAAGTCCCAGATGTTCCTTCGGCGTGACGTAGCAGAGCATGGCCGTGCCGTACCAGCCGATCATCGCCGCCCCAATGGCGGAAGTGATGTGATCGTAGCCCGGGGCAATGTCGGTGGTGAGAGGTCCCAGGGTGTAGAACGGCGCCTCGCCGCAGGTTGCGAGCTGCTTGTCCATGTTCTCCTTGATCTTGTGCATGGGCACGTGGCCCGGCCCCTCGATCATCACCTGACAGTCGCGCTTCCAGGCGATGCGCGTGAGCTCCCCCAGGGTCTCCAGCTCCGCGAACTGCGCCGCATCGTTGGCATCGGCGATGGAGCCGGGGCGCAGCCCATCGCCGAGGGAGAAGCTGACATCGTACGCGCGGCAGATCTCGCAGATCTCCTCGAAGTGCTCGTAGAGGAAGCTCTCGCGATGGTGCGCGAGGCACCACTTGGCCATGATGGAGCCGCCGCGGGAGACGATGCCGGTGACTCGGTTGACGGTCAGCGGCACATAGTGCAGCCGCACGCCGGCATGGATCGTGAAGTAATCGACGCCCTGCTCCGCCTGCTCGATCAGTGTGTCGCGGAAAATCGGCCAGGAGAGAGCCTCGGCGATGCCGCCCACCTTCTCGAGCGCCTGATAGATCGGCACCGTGCCGATCGGCACGGGGGAGTTGCGCAGGATCCACTCCCGGATGGTGTGGATGTTGCGTCCGGTGGAGAGGTCCATGACCGTGTCCGCGCCCCAGCGGATGGCCCAGACCATCTTGTCCACTTCCTCGGCGGTGGACGAGGTGACGGCGGAATTGCCGATGTTGGCATTGATCTTCACCAGGAAGTTGCGGCCGATGATCATCGGCTCCGATTCCGGGTGGTTGATGTTGGCCGGAATGATGGCGCGGCCGGCGGCGACCTCGGCGCGCACGAACTCCGGGGTGACGAAGTCCGGGATCGCCGCGCCCCAGGACTGGCCGTCGCGCACCGCGGCGGCGCGTTGCCGCTCCCGGCCGAGGTTCTCGCGGATGGCCACGAACTCCATTTCAGGCGTCACGATCCCCGCGCGCGCGTAGGCGATCTGGGTGGTGGCGGCCGCCCCTCGGGCCTTGAAGGGCTGGCGCCTCATGGGAAACGTCGCTGCCGCCGCGCCTCCCGCCGCCAGGCCGTTGTCCTCGGGCCGCACGAGGCGGCCCTCGCCCGCGGCCACGTCCCCGCGCGACAGGATCCACTCCTCCCGCAGCCGCGGCAGCCCGCGCTCGATGTCGAGGCTCACGGCCGGGTCGGTGTAGGGGCCCGAAGAGTCATAAACGATGAGGGGAGACTCGCCTGCGGAGGGATGCAAAGTGATCTCGCGCATCGGCACTCGCAGCTGCGGATGGATGCGGCCGGCCCTGAAGATCTTGCGCGATGCGGGCAGGGGGTCGTGGACGACGGTGAGCGGAACGGCATTCATCGTGGATGCTCCTCGAGCGGTGGGGACCGCGGAAGACCCAGCGAAAGCCGTCGTCAGAAAGCGGACTGAAAGAACTTTCCTACGCCAGCATGAACTGGATCAGGTTCGAAGGGTCGCCATGCCGCACCGTACCGGCGCCATTGGCCTCTCAGCCCCTTGGCGGGGCTCCCCTAGTTTCTGCTGGCGGGAACATAGTCCACTGGTCCTTAGGGGTCAAGCACACCTTGGACGCAAGCGGACCGGTAAGAACTGCAATCGGGAGGGCAATCTTTGCAACAAAGAATGCCTCAAGGGGGCCGGCAGCGCGATGGCCGCCGGCAATCTCGATGCCCTGAGGGGCTCGCTACGACCTCGTGTCGCGGTGCGTGTCGCCTCCGCCGCCTCCGTGGCTGGCTTGTCCGCCTTTGCGGCCCGCTTCAGCGGCAAGCTCCGGATTCTGCGAGAAGCTGCGCTTCTCGTCCGGGACGCTCTGCCCGCCCTTGCGGCCGGCCGTGGCCGCAAGCTCGCGATTTTGCGAGAAACTGCGTTTTGCGCCGGGCACGCTCTGCCCGCCCTTGCGGCCGGCTTCCGCGGCTAGACGCCGATTTTGCGAAAAACTACGCTTCTCGTCGGGCACTGCCTTGCCGCCCATACTGGCGATCTGGCGCTGCCGCTCCGCATTCATCGAGGCGAATCCTCGATTTGACGTGCGGCTCTCCGAGCTGCGTCCGTCGTGACCTGATACCTGAGCCATCACTTCTCTCCTCACACAAGCTGGGTTCGTTGGGGCTCGCGGGCACCCACAGCGGCAGCAATCGATGTGCGGCCCACGGACTTCATCGAGAAAATCCCGGCCAGCGAGCAGCTAGGACCCAGCAAGAGGCATGCCGGCCGCATCCCCGCTCCCGGTTGCTGCCGCGCGAGGGTCAGCCGGTTCCTCCAACTTGCGTTGGATCGGTCAGGGCGCCCTGGGCGCCGGATCGGGATGGGCGGCGGCGAGCTGGCGATCGATGCCGGAGATTTCCTGCTCGAGGATGGTCTTGATGCGCTGCGGCGGATTGAGGGAGAGAAGCTTGGTGAAGCGCGTGCGCGCAAGCGGCAATTCGCCGCGGCGCATCGCCGCGGCCGCTCCGAAGAAGAGCGCCTGCGGCGAGGTGGGCGCGATCGCGAGCGCCCGCTCGATGAGCCGGCCCGCCTGGCCGGTGAGCTGCGCGTCATCGATCAGGGTGAGCGCCTCGGCCTCGCCGAGGAGCGCATCGGCGCTGCGGCCCCCGGCCACGCGGTCCGCGCGCTCGTAGGCGCGGACCGCCAGGGGATACTCCTGCAGCACGACATACGAGTGTCCGAGCATGAGCCAGCCCGTGAGGTCATTGGGGTGGTCATTGAGCCGATGGACCAGTTGCTCGACCATTCCCTCGGGCGAGCGGATGCCCGGTGACTTGTGCCACGACCAGTTGCTCCACGTGCCATAGAGCGCCGCCGCGCCAATGGCCAACACGCCCGTGGCCGCGACTGCCGTCCAGGGTGCGGTGGCGGCCTTGGACGGCAGAGGCTTGAGCAACGGCACGGCGATGACGGCCACGCAGACCGATGCCAACGTCACGGCAACCAGGATGAAGGCAATCATCGGCTAGGCATCGGTCAGATCGTTGTCTTCCAGGTCCGTCGCGGCGAGCGCCGCGCGCTGGCGGATGACTCGCAGCGCGACGAGCACTCCGACGAGGAGGAGCACCCCGGGTGTCAGCCAGAGCCACGCCGTCTTCAGGACGAACGGCGGCTTGAAGAGGATGAAGTAACCATAGCGGGAAACCATGAAGTCGCGGATCTGCTGGTCTGTCTTGCCTGCCAGCAACATGTCACGGATCTGCCGGCGCATGTCGGCGGCGAGGTTCACCGGCGAGTCGGCGAGCGACTCGTCCTGACACTGCATGCAGCGAAATCCCTGGATGAGCGCGAGGTAGCGCGTCTCCAGCTGCGGCGTCGGCATTTGCTCCGGCGCAATGGCATACGCCACGGAAGTCCCGAGCAACAGCGCCGCCATGATGGCGGCCATGAAGAGGGAGGCGGTGCGCAGGGGCATCAGGAGCTCGCACCCGCGGCTGCTGTCTGATTCATCGGCAGGCGCGGCAGGATCTGCTGCGTCCAGGCCTGCTCCGTGATCGGGCCAATGTACTTGTAGATGACGATGCCTTGCGGGTTCACCAGGAAGGTCTCGGGCGCGCCGTACACGCCCCACATGATCGCCTCACTGCCGTCCCGATCCACGGCGATCGTCGCGTAGGGATCGCCCTCTTGCTTCAAGAACGAGAGCGCATCGTCTCTGTCGTCTTTCCAGTCGAGCCCCACCAGGGGGATGAGGCCCGACTGTTTGATCCTCAGGAGCATCGAATGCTCCATGCGGCAGGAGCCGCACCAGGTGCCCCAGACGTTCAAAAGATACCAGTGGCCGCGAAGCTGGGTGGAGCTGACCCTCTGCGCGGGATCGGTCAGGTTCGGCAGCGAGAAATCCGGCGCCGGCTTGCCGATGAGTGGTGAGGGAATGAGGTCCTTGTCGGGCGACTCCCTGATGCCGATCGCGAACACGGCCACGAGCAGCGCAAATAGGAGCAGCGGAAGGATGAAGCGGAGGCGGCTCATCCGGGTTCGCTCCGGGTGATGGCCGCGACCGGAGCGATCGCCGGCGCCTCGGCCCTCTGCAGGCGGTAGCGGCGGTCCGAGATGCCGAGCATGCCGCCGGCGGCCATGATGAAGGCGGCGAGCCAGATGAAGGAGACGAGCGGGCGCACCTGCAGGCGCAGACTCCAACGGCCGTCGCCCAAGTCCTGACCCAGCGCGACCAGGACGTTGCTCGTGCGGTACATCTTGATCGAGGATGCGGTCGTGACGGTGTGCTGTACCCAATACTCGCGCTTCTCGGGGTGCATCACCCCTACGGGCGCACCGTTACGGGTGACGATGACGGTGCCGCCCACCCCGCTGTAGTTCGGTCCTTCGACAGGCTGCACGCCCTCGAACCGGAAATCATACGCGCCGAGCTGCGCCGTCTCTCCCTGCGCGAGCGCCACGTCGCGCTCCGCCGTGAACGCCTCCACCGAAGTGATCGAGATGACGAACATTCCGAGCCCGATGTGCGCCAACGTCATGCCAAGGACCGCGCGCGGGATGGTGATGTGCCGGCGCAGGCGATCGAGGGGGTCGATGAGCGAGGAGAGAATGATCCACACGCCGAGCGCGACGCCCACCGGCGAGAGCACACGGCCGCCGGTGAAGAGACCGAAGACGATCGCACAGCCGATCACCGCCGCGGCGATGACTGTCAGAATGAGCGGGCGCGTGCGCTCAGACAGGTTGCCGCGCTTCCAGCGGGCATGGATGCCGATGGGGAGCAGCGCGAGCAGCGGCAGCATCGACAGGAGGAACGTCGGGTTGAAATATGGCGGCCCGACGGAGAGCTTGCCGAGATTGAGCGCGGAGGAGATGAGCGGCGCCATCGTGCCGGCGAAGACCGTCGCGCAGGCGGTGACGAGCAGGATGTTGTTGAAGAGGAGGAACGACTCGCGTGCAGTGAGCTCGAAGCCGGCGTCGGACTTGAGGAGCGGCGCGCGCCAGGCATAGAGCGCGAGCGCGCTGCCGATCATCACGATGAGAAACGCCAGGATGAACGTGCCGCGGGTCGGGCTTGCCGCGAACGAATGGACGGAGACGAGCACACCTGAGCGCACCAGGAACGTCCCCACGAGGCTGAGCGAGAAGGCGAGCACAGCGAGGAGCAGGGTCCAGCTCTTGAAGAGCCCCCGCTTCTCGGTCACGGCGAGGGAGTGGATGAGCGCGGTCGCCATCAGCCACGGCATGAAGGACGCGTTCTCCACCGGATCCCAGAACCAGAAGCCGCCCCACCCCAATGTGTAGTACGCCCACCAGCTGCCGAGCGCGATGCCGCAGGAGAGAAACGCCCACGCGGCGGTAGTCCAAGGCCGCGTCCAGCGCGCCCAGTCCTTGTCGAGCCGCCCTTCGAGCATGGCCGCGCCCGCAAAGGCAAAGGCCACCGCGAGGCCCACATAACCGGTGTAGAGCACAGGCGGGTGGCCGGCGAGCCCGGGGTCCTGGAGGATCGGATTCAGGCTCTCGCCGTCCGGCCAGGGTGGGTCGAGGCGCAGGAACGGGTTCGAAGTGGCCAGGGTGTAGAGCAGGAAGCCGAAGCTGATGAGGCCGAGTACGCCGAGCACTCTCGCGGCAAAGGCCTTCGGCAGCCGCTGGGTGCCGACCGCAGCGGCCAGCGTCCAACACGCGAGCAGGAAGATCCAGAGGATGAGCGAGCCGGAGTGCGAGCCCCACACCGCCGCCACGCGATAGAAGAGCGGCAGCGACGAGTTGGAATTCTCCGCGACGTAGGCGACGGAGAAGTCATTCGCCACGAACGAAGCGACCAGGCATCCCATCGAGGTAGCGACCATCACGAACTGGCCGGACACAGCCGGCGTTACGGCGGCCATCCAACGATCGCGCTGGAGCGCGGGGCCGACGATGCCGAAGAACGCCTGCAGCCCTGCGAGCAGCATCCCGAGGATCAACGCGAACTGACCCAGCTCCGGAATCATCTACGGATGCTCCGCGGCGGCCTGTGACGGACCGGCGCTCGCGGTCGCAGGTGCCTGCTGCAGCGCGGCATCGCGTGGCGCACCCTGGCGGGTATCGAGCTTCGGGCCGATGCCGGGCGGGCGGTAGTATTGATCGTGCTTGGCGAGTACCTCCTGCGCCTGGAAGGTACCGTCAGGGAGCATCTGCCCCATGGCAATCACGCCCGCGCCCTCCCGGAAGAGATCCGGCAGCACACCGGTATAGATGACGGGGATCTGGCGCTTGTAGTCGGTGACGGTGAAGTGCACCTCCATGCTGCCCGGCTGGCGCGAGACACTGCCCTTCTCGACGAGGCCGCCCAGGCGGAACTGCTGACCCGGCCGCAGGGTGCCCTGCGCCACCTGGCTCGGAACGAAATAAAACGTGACGTTCTGGCGGAAAGCGCTGAGCGCCAGTGCGCCCGCCACGCTCACTCCTGCCAGGATGCCGAGCACCAGCACCAGCCGGCGCCGTCGTGGGGTCATTGGTCACTTCCTCCGATCGCAAGTCTCTGCAGCGCGTCCTTGCGCGAGCGTTTGAGCAGCCTACGCGCCCAGACGATATTGAGAGCTATCACGGCGAGCGTAACCGCGTACGCCGGCCAGACATACGCCGCGTAGCCACCCATGTCCAGGAAGGCACTCAAGGCCGCACCGCCGCACTGATCCAGCTGGCCGCGCGCTCCCGGCTCAGGACCTCGCCGCGCAGCCTGACGAGCAGCAGCGCACCGAAAAAAAGCGTGAATCCGAGCAGCATCATGAGAAGCGGAACGAGCATCGGTAGCGGCATGGTCGGCTCACCCAGCCTCATCACGGAGGGGGCCTGGTGCAGGGAGTTCCACCAGATGACCGAATAATGAATGATCGGAACGTTCACCACACCCACGATCGCCAGGACGGCGCTCACCCGGTCGGCCCGCTGCACTTCCTCGAACGCCGACCGCAGGCCCATGTAGCCAAGATACAGGAAGAGCAGGATCAGCTCCGAAGTCAGCCGCGGATCCCACTGCCAGTAGGTGCCCCACATGGGCGCGCCCCAGAGCGACCCGGTGACGAGCGCAGCAAAGGTGAAGGAGGCGCCGATCGGCGCGCAGCTCGCGGCCACCGCGTGTGCCACTTTCATCCGCCAGATGAGCCCGATCGCCGCGGCTACGGCCATGGTCGTATACACCATGAGGGACATCCAGGCGCTCGGGGCATGGACATAGAGGATGCGATAGCCATCGCCCTGCTGATAGTCCGGCGGGGCGAGCACCAGCCCGCCGATGAGACCGGCGCCGATGAGCAGAGCGGCCGGCCATGCCAGCCAGGGCGTCAGTCGCCCCGCGACGCGGTAGACGTGCGGCGGCGAGGCGAGTTTGTGAAACCAGGTCCAGGCCATCGGTTTTGTCGTCTCACTCCAGGTTGATGCGCACCGCTGCCGAGGCCGCTAGCGGTGCGAGCGTCAGTCCCAGCACGGCGAGCGCTGCCAGGAGCTGCAGCGGTGCCCCATAGGCTGTTCCGTCGATCGCGAGTTCCGTGGCGCGCGCCCCGAAGATCAGCACGGGGATCTCGAGCGGCAACGTGAGGAGCGACAGCAACGCCCCTGAGCGCCGGATGCCCAATGTCAGGGCGGCGCCGATCGCACCGATGAGACTGAGCGCCACCGTCCCGACCGCAACGGACGCGACGATGCCCGGCACTGCCGCGGCCGGGGCGCCCAGCGCCAACCCGGCGAGCGGCGCCATCAAAGCGAGCGGCAATCCGGTGAGCAGCCAGTGGGCTGCCGTCTTCGCAGCGAGCAGCCAAGTCAGCGAGCGTCCGCAGAGCGCGTACTGCTCGAGCGTCCCATCCTGTGCGTCGTCGCGGAAGAGCAGCTCGAGCGCCAGAAGTGAGGATAGCAAGGCTGCAGCCCAGACCACACCTGCAGCCATGGGCTTCAGGCGCGTGAGCTCAGGGCTGACGCCGAGCGGGAAGAGCGTGGTGACGATGGCGAAGAACGCGAGCGGCTGCACGAGCTGGCTGCGCTTGCGGAAGGCGAGCTTGAGATCGCGCGCGAGCATCAGGCGCGCCGCGCTCAGAGCCGACACGGCGCTCCCTTCATAGATACCGTGCCCCGGAATCTTCGCTGTTTCGGGCTTGCGAAGAGGCGCTGCAGGATCCCGTTGTCCTATTGCGCCCGAGTTAGCCAACTGTCAATTCCATCCGCTTGAGTCCACTGGCCGTTGACATGGCGAGCCCGTGGTGCACCGCCGCGAGCGCGACTCCTCCTGCCTGCAAGTGCTCATCTATCAGCGCGCCGACCAGCTTCTGCCCCTCGGCATCGAGATTCGTGGTCGGCTCGTCCAGCAGCCAAAGAGGGACACGCATCAGCGTGAGTCCCGCGAGAGCGGCCCGGCGTTTCTGTCCCGCGGAAAGAGTTCGTACCGGACGGTCCGCCCACTGGTCCGCGCCGACGCGCTCCAGCGCGCCGTCCAGCTCCTGCGGTTGGAGTCGACGTCGCGTACCGATCCAATAGCGAAGGTTCTCGCGCGCAGTCAGCTCCGCCTTCAGTGGCGGCTCATGCCCCAGGTAGGCCAGCTGTGCGTGGAAAGCATGCAGGTCCTTGCGGATATTCTCCCCGCGCCAGGTGATCTCCCCTCCCTCCGGGTAGGCCAGGCCGCAGGCCGTGCGCAGGAGCGTGGTCTTGCCCGCCCCATTGGCCCCCGTGAGCTGCAGGCATTCCCCTCCCTCGACCTGAAACCGTACCCCGCGCAGCACATGATGGTCGCCGCGCCAGAGGTGCACGTTCTCCCCCTTGAGGCAGAAATCGGACATGACTAGTTGTCGCCGAGAAGCGTCATCAATTCAGGAGCTTATCACCATAGCCCGCGGTAAACGTCGAGCTGTGCCACTGGCCGTCCATGGCGGCAGGCCGTCGGCCCCGCATCCTCGCTGAAAGGCACCGGCTCGCCCGGCCGCAAGTTCGGTAGAATCGCCGCGCACCCGCTGCCCGGGTGGCGAAATCGGTAGACGCAAGGGACTTGAGAGCTTTGAGCACCCGGCGCGGAAACGCCCGGCGTGAATGGGGTCAAATTCGGTGGAACAGCAGCACGTCAGGGTGGCTGCAATACCGAGCTAAGCCGCGATGAGTCGCGGAAAGTGTAGAGACTTGACGGCCCCCGCCTAAACTGCGCGACTCGTGAGGGCGCGCGGCAGGGTGAAGGTAAAGTCCAGACCACAAATGCGGGACCGGTCGCGGTCGTTTGATCGGCGACCTCGCAGCAGCGAAAGCTGTAGTTGGTAAGAAAATCCCTCGGGGGCAACCCCATGCCGGTTCGAGTCCGGCCCCGGGCACCAGGTGG
>JANWJS010000043.1 GCA_025451845.1 Steroidobacteraceae bacterium | reverse complement strand
TCTTCAGGGTGTCGATCGGAAAGCGCTTCAGGTGACTCAAGCTCGAATAGCCCGTGCCGAAGTCATCGAGCGCGATCCGCACGCCGAGGTTGCTCAAGGACTGAAGCACCGCCGCCGCCGAATTCGAATCGCGCATCAGGAAGGTCTCGGTCAGCTCGAGCTCCAGGTCCTGCGGCATAAGGCCATGCTCCTCCAGAATGCCGCCGACACTTTCCAGGAAAGCCTTGTCGCGCAATTCCACCATGGAGATGTTGATCGCGATGCGCAGCGGCGGCAGGCCCGCATCCCGCCACTCCCGCGATTGGCGGCACCCTTCGCGCAGAACCCACCGGCCGATCGTCGCGATGACCCCGGTTTCTTCCGCTAATGGCACGAATTGTCCCGGCAGCACTAGCCCGCGCTGCGGGTGATACCAGCGGATGAGTGCCTCGACGCCGATGATCTCCTCCGAGTCCAGGTTCATGGTCGGTTGATAGTGCAATACGAATTCGTGGCGCTCGATCGCGCGATGCAGTCCGCTTTCGAGGGATTGCCGATGGGCCGTGTTCTTGCTCATCTCCGGCTCGAAGAACCGATAGGTGTTGCGCCCACTGTCTTTGGCGCGGTACATCGCGAGATCCGCATGCTTCAGCAACGTGTCCGCCTCCGTCCCGTCTTCGGGGTAGGTGACGACTCCGATGCTCGCGGTGAGATGCAGATCCTGCTGGTCGATGCGATGCGGCAGGCTCAGCGCGAGGAGTATTTTCTCGGCGCTGGCAGCCGCATCCTCCGGGCGAGCCACTTCGGAGAGCAGGATCAAGAATTCATCGCCTCCCTGGCGGCTGACGGTGTCGGAGCTGCGCACGCAGGCTAGCAGCCGCTCTGCCACCGACTGCAGCAAGCGGTCGCCGATGGCGTGACCGAGGGAGTCGTTGACGTTCTTGAAACGATCCAGGTCCAAGAACAACAGCGCCAGCCCTTGCTGGTGACGGCGAGCCAGCGCCAGCGCCTGGGTCAGCCGGTCGTGCAACAGGATTCTGTTGGGTAGATCGGTGAGGCTGTCGTGCTGCGCCAGATGGACCATCTTGAGCGACAGCGCCCGCGCCATGCTCACGTCACGAAACACCATGACGGCACCGGTCACGTGTCCCCGGCGATCGTGGATGGGTGCGGCGGAGTCTTCGATGGCGGCTTCGGTCCCGTCGCGCCGAATCAGGACGCAGTTCGATTTGAGCCCTACGGTCCTGTTTTCCAGAATGGCCAGCGCCATGGGATTCTGGGTGGTCTCGCGCGTGGTGGCGTCGGCGATTCGGAACACCTCCTCGAGCGGACGGTCTGCCGCCTCCGCGAGCGACCAGCCGGTCAAGCCTTCGGCGACGGCGTTGAGATAGGTCACACGTCCGCCGACATCGGTGCTGATAACCGCGTCCCCGATGGAGTTGAGGGTGACCTGTGCGCGCTCTTTCTCCTCGAATAACGCCTCCGCGTTCGCGGCACGGTCGACCATGCTGTGCAGCCTCGGCAACAGGTAGTCGTCCAGGCGCTCTTTTAGCAGATAATCCTGCGCCCCACGCCGTACCGCGAGCTTCGCAACATCCTCATCCTGCAGAGTGCTCAGGACCAGAATTGGAATTTCGGGCGTCAGGCGAAAGAGACGGTCGAAGGTGTCGATTCCGCGGCTGTCGGGCAGGAAGAGGTCCACGAGGACCGCCGTTATGGCATCCGTCGGCTGCCCTCCCGGCTTGCCTTCCTCGGCGAGACGCTTCAGGCCCTCGGAGCAGAGCCTCACCCATTCGACCTGGAAATTGCCATCGCTCGCGTGGATCAGCGCCCCTCGAACGGATTGGGCGTCCCCGCAATCGTCCTGGATCAGAAGTACGGTTTTCGACATGACATATCAAAATGATCTGAGAATGCATTCAAGCCGAGTCACCGCGACGCCGTCTGTGCGGCAACGTACACGACTCTTCATGACCACGAGGTGGTCCTCGAAGCCGCCCTACGTTCGCCGGCGGCGGCCGAACGGCCGGCGTATGCAGAGGGCTGCAGCGCTGAGGGAGTCGGATCTCGATTCGCCCTACCACAGTGTGGCGCGCCGCACGAAGTTGACGATCAGAAGCAGGATGACCGCCCCCAGGAACGACACGATCAAGCCAGGTACGCTGAAATTGCCCTGATTGATGGTCGATACCCCCACAAAGGGGCTCAGGAACCAGCCACCGAGGACCGCGCCGACGATTCCGACGATCACATTGAGCGGAATGCCCTCTCGCATGCGTAAGAGCGTGCTCGCCGCCCACCCGATGAGGCCGCCGAGCACAAGCCAGATGAGGATATTCAAGGGATCACTCCTGACTTCGCCTGCTGCGATCTTGCGCCGAGCGGGGCACCTTGCTCCGTGCGGCAGCAGACGTAGGAGCGGCCCGGCGGGCCTCTGTGCGCTAGCGCGCATTGCGCCTGCGGCCGGCGTATACTTCGCGCCTGTCAGGCCCCACCTCCCGTCACAATGGCACTCCAAGCCTCTATTCTCGATCCGCAGCAGAATCGGTTGCTTGCTGCGCTGCCAGCCGCGGAGCGGGAGCGCATCTACCCGCACCTGCAGCTCGTCCCGCTACCGCTCGGCAAGGTGCTGTACGAGTCGGGCGATGTTTTGCGCCACGTTTATTTTCCGACCGATTCCATCGTCTCGCTGCTGTATGTGCTGGCGGACGGCGCGTCGGCGGAGATCTCGGTGGTGGGTAACGAGGGCATCATCGGCATCGCGCTGTTCATGGGTGGGGAAACCACGCCGAGCCGGGCGATCGTGCAGAGCGCCGGGCAAGCCTATCGCCTGCTCGGAGATCGCCTGAAAAACGAGTTTCATCGCAACGGCAGCATGCAGCTCCTGCTGCTGCGCTACACGCAGGCGCTGCTCACGCAGATGGCACAGACCGCGGTCTGCAATCGTCATCACACCGTGGACCAGCAACTTTGCCGCTGGCTGCTGCTCTCCCTCGATCGCCTGCCGTCCAACCATCTGACCATGACCCAGGAGCTCATCGCCAACATGCTCGGCGTGCGGCGCGAGGGCGTGACCGAGGCGGCCGGCAAGCTGGAGAAGCTCGGCGTCATCCGTTACGCCCGTGGGAAGATCACAGTGCTCGATCGGCCGGCGTTGGAACGCCTCTGCTGCGAGTGTTACTCCGTGGTCAAGAAAGAGAGCGATCGCCTGCTGCCACAGCCTCCCGCGGCAGACGCACAGTGAACTCACTGCCTTGCCCGAGGCCGGCGCTCGCCGCAGACACACTGCCCCCGTGCAGCTGCACGAGTTGGCTCACCAGGGCGAGTCCGATACCGAGCCCCGCCCGGGAGCGCGGATCCGCCCCATCGGCCTGCCGGTAAAGCTCGAATAGGTGAGGCAGGGCGTGCGCCGCGATACCGATCCCGCTGTCTCGCATGCGAACGACTGCGTGGCCGTCTTGCAAATCCATCGAGATCACGATCTCGCCTCCGGCGTCCGTGTATCGTGAAGCGTTGGCGAGCAGATTGACGAATACCTGCTCCAGACGCTCGGGATCCGCTCGCAGCCACACCGGCTCTTCCGGCAGCACGACACTGAGCTGCTGGCGGCGCTGATTGGCTTCTGACGCGAGTGTCTCGACCGCGTTGCTCACGGCTGCGCGCAGGTCCATGCGTGCGCGTCGCAGGCTCAGGTGTCCATGGCGGATGCGTGATACGTCGAGTAGGTCATCGACGAGTCGCAGCATGCGGCGAACCTGTCGATCGATGAGGTCTTGTGCTCTGCGTTGGGCGGAAGTCTGCGCCTGCTCGCTCTGCAGAAGACCGATGCTATTTCTGATCGTCGCCAGCGGATTGCGCAGCTCATGCCCGAGCATCGCGAGAAACTCGTCCTTGCGCCGGTCGGCGTCGACGAGTTCCTCAACCCACGACTGTGCCGGGCGCAGAGCGCAACTGTGTGGCGCGATATCCTCGACCGTACGGTCCAGGCCGGTCAGGGCAACAACAGTCAAAACGGGCGCCCGGCGTTTGGCCGGCGTTACTTCTCGCATAGTCCCTCCCGTTCAGGCGTGGCAATTATCAGCTCGAGAGCGGGAGGCTATCGCCGCGGAAGGATGCGCTCTGTACGGTATTACACATAAGCTGCCGCTCCCGACCGCGCTGCCACAGCCACTGCGGATTTGGTAACTGATGCGCCGCGGGCGGTGTTCGCGAGACCCACACCCCGCTCATCTTGCGCTGCGTGCCGGCGAGATCCGGCCGCGCAATCCGGCATTCGGGCGGCCGGCTTTTGGCCCTTTGGCAGACCAGGGCGCCGAGAAATGCTCGCGGACCTTGGCCGCGATCTGCCGATCGGACATCTTGTCCGCGACCATGATCGCGGTAAGTCGGCCACCCAGCTTGCGCGTCACGAGCCGCTTTTTCAGCTCGCCCTTGGCCTCACCCGGTCCGAGAACGATGTACGACTCCGCGCTGCGCAGCACCGCGATCACGGCGTCATAGAAGATGTTGAGTTCTGCCGTGAGCGCCTTTTCGCGGCAGTCGTCGGCGGGCACCTGCTGCGCCTCATAGCGGCCCTTGAGCGGCAAGTCTCCCGAGCGTTGCAGGTGCTTCTCGACGTGCGAGACGATGAGCACCGCTCGCTCGCCGTCGGCGGTCATCAACACGATCAGCGCCTTGCGATGGTCAATCCAAACACCGGCTTTGAGTTTCATCGGGATGAGCTCGAGATGACTGCCGAAGGGAATCCTCGAACTATGCCGATATGGGGGTGTGCCCCTCTTCGGGCGCACCCGGACCGGCCCGCAGGCTTCGAGCCCGCCGCTCTGCCCCGTCGCCGCGCGCTGACCGAATCTCGAGCGCTCGAGTGCCGCCCGCATCCCGGCGGCGCAGATCGCTGCGCCCATGCCGCGGGCCCCTGCCCAGGGCGAAGGGGCGCAGACAGTCATGCTGCGGTCCGCGCGACCAGCGCAGCGTCGGGCGACTCCGTCCGCTCCAGTCCTCCGTTTGGCTTGGTGGCCTCGCTTCCTGCCAGCGCAAGTCCGCCGCTGCGACGAAGCTGCTCGCAATCGCAGCTTCCGCCGAGCCGAGAATCACGCGCGCCTGCTTCTCGCGCTCGGCCTGGGCCTGGCGAGCCATCGCGTCCTGCAGGGCCGCTGGAATGCGACATCTCGGATCTCCACCGAGCACACGGATAGGCCCCACGGAGCGGTCTTCGCACCGATCTCGGTCTTCAGTTGCTCATCGGCCTGCTTGCGATCGGACAGCAGTGTCGCAAGCACCGACGAGCCGATCATTTCGCGAAGTGAGGTCTGTGCGACCCGATCCATGGCCTGGCGGTAATCGGTGATGGCCAGGGCGGCCTTCTCCGCATCGTGCACGTGCCAGACGCATCGATGATTGCAATCACGGAATCGAGGACCGGGATGATTGCGAAGAGGCCCGCCCCCCTGACGCTCTGTAGCTTGCCGAGCCTGAGGATTACGAACTTCTGCCAGACGTTGGCCACTTTGAGGGACGAGCCGATCAGGAGGCCCACCGCGAGAAGGACGAGCCCGAGATACAGGTCGACCCAGTAGCCGACGGCAATCGCCGCGGCAAGGAAGGCGAGCATCAGGAATGATGTGACGGCGGCATGCGAGCAGCACTGCTAAACCTCTCAGGCTGCCCTTGGAGTATTCACTTCTCACATGTCCATCCCGCTCATTCCGCCTCCGCCCGGCATGCCGCTGTGGACGTGCTCGTCCTTCGGAGCCTCGGCCACCATGACCTCCGTGGTGAGCATCAGGCCCGCAACCGATGCCGCATTCTGCAGCGCAAGCCGCGTAACCTTGGTCGGATCAAGAATGCCCTTTTCGAGCAGGTCGCCGAACTCGCCAGTCGCTGCGTTGTAGCCGTAGGCGCCCTTGCCGGCTTTCACCTGGTTCAGGATGACCGCCGCATCCTCGCCCGCATTCTCAACGATATTCCGCAAAGGCTCTTCAATCGAGCGCGCCAGAATACGGATGCCAGCCGTTTGATCCTCATTGGCACCCTCTAACTTATCGAGCGCCTTGAGGGCACGAATGAGCGCAACACCGCCGCCCGGCACCACACCTTCCTCGATGGCCGCACGGGTTGCGTGCAGGGCATCCTCCACCCGCGCCTTCTTCTCCTTCATCTCGATTTCTGTGGCCGCACCGACTTTGATCAGCGCGACTCCGCCGGAGAGCTTCGCAACACGCTCCTGAAGCTTCTCCTTGTCGTAATCGCTGCTCGCGTCCTCGACCTGCTTGCGGATGGACTCGACGCGGGCCTTGATGTCCGTGGCCTTGCCGCCGCCGTCTATTATGGTCGTGTTCTCCTTCGCAACCACGACCTTCTTGGCCTCGCCCAGATCGCTCAGGGTGACCTTCTCGAGCGTGAGACCCAGCTCGTCGGAAATGACGGTGCCGCCGGTCAGGGTCGCAATGTCCTGCAGCATCGCCTTGCGGCGATCGCCGAAGCCCGGAGACTTGACCGCCGCCACCTTGAGGATGCCGCGAATGTTGTTGACGACCAGCGTCGCGAGCGCCTCGCCCTCGACGTCCTCAGCGACCACGATGAGCGGACGCCCTGCCTTCGCGACCGCTTCCAGGAGCGGGAGCATCTCGCGAATATTAGAGAGCTTCTTGTCACACAGGAGAATCAGCGGCTTCTCGAACTCGGCCGTCTGGCTCTGCTGCTGGTTGATGAAATAGGGGGACAGATAGCCGCGGTCGAACTGCATGCCATCGACCAGCTCGAGCTCGTTTTCGAGTCCTTGTCCTTCTTCGATGGTGATGACACCCTCCTTACCGACTTTCTCCATCGCATCGGCAATGGTCTTGCCGATGGATTCATCCGAGTTCGCGGAGATGGTGCCGACCTGGGCGATTGCCTTGGAGTCCCTGCAGGGCTTGGAGAGATGCCTCAACTCGTCCGTCGCAACGAGTACCGCCTTGTCAATGCCGCGTTTGAGGTCCATGGGGTTGCGACCGGCGGCGACGGCCTTGAGGCCCTCGCGGATGATCGCCTGCGCGAGCACCGTCGCCGTCGTCGTGCCGTCGCCAGCTTCATCCGAGGTGTTCGAAGCGACTTCCTTCAGCATCTGCGCGCCCATGTTCTCGAACTTGTCCTTGAGCTCAATCTCCTTTGCAACCGATACGCCGTCCTTTGTGATGGTCGGCGCACCGTAGGCCTTCTCGATGACCGCATTGCGCCCCTTCGGACCGAGCGTCGCTTTCACTGCATTGGCGAGTATATTGATACCCCTGAGCATGCGCTGACGCGCGTCATCGCTGAATCTTACTTCCTTCGCTGTCATTGTCGTGATCCTCGAGTTATTTGGATTCAATCACGGCCATGACGTCTTCCTCCCGCATGACCACGAGGTCTTCTCCCTCGACCCGCACCTCAGTTCCACTGAACTTGCCGAAGAGGATCTTGTCGCCAACCTTGACGTCGCAGGGGCGCGCATGTCCGTTTTCAAGGATCTTGCCGTTGCCGACCGCCACTATCTTTCCGCGAATAGGCTTTTCGGCTGCAGCATCGGGAATCGCAATGCCGCCGGGCGAGGTACGATCCTCTTCCAGGCGCTTCACGATGACACGGTCATGGAGCGGACGAATCTTCATAGTTGAGTCCTCTGGCTAACCGCTTTGATGGTGACGTAAGCGCTGATTGCAAGGGCGGCTGACTTTCATTGGATGGCGCAGTAGTGTTGAAGAGCATTCATCGCGACCTCCCTCCATCTGCGATGAGTCCCGCAAGATCGGGGGCAGCGACAGGCTTCAGAAGATAGCGCTCGAATCCCGCCACCCGAGCTAGCTCGCGGCCGGCATGCTCGGGGCTGGAGGTCAGCGCAATCAATCGCAGGTCATGGCTTTGCGCGCGCTCGCGCAATATGCGGGCCACTTCGTAGCCGCTCATATCGATCAACCCGAGCTCGAGCAGAACCATGGAGGGCTGGAAGTCGGCCGCGATAGCCAGTGCGGCATGGGCGCAGTCGGCAACGCGAGTCTCCGAATGGCCCAATGCTCGCAACATGCGCTCCAATGAGCTCGACGACTCGATATCGTCATCGACGATCAAGATTCTCACGGGCGCTGTGGGGAGTGCCGACTGACCGCCCTCATTCTCCCAAGTCGCGATCCGCTGTGCCTCATTAGCCCGCACAGGTGATGTCGGTCCACTCCGGGCGCTGCGGACACCGGCCTGCTGCTGCGCCTCATCGGAGAGCCGCCTCCAGCTGGTGGTCACTACATCCATTGTTGCTCCTGCTATGCAGAACATGCCATGCGCGATGGCAGACTTCTAATCCGAGGCATCAGTTCGTCTGGATCACCGGGTCCGGATTCGTCCGTTTCCCCCAGAGTTCCTTCAGTCTGTCGAGAAAGCGCCGCCAGCCTTCTTCGATCCAGTTGCTATTCATGGGAATCTCCTCGCTTCGAGCGGTACCGGATAATGGAGCGGTACCGCACGGTCTCGATGCTACACCGGCGCGACGCCGGCATCCGTACGCCTGCGCACGGATCTCGCGCAAGCATCCCGCACAGCTTGCAGCGTTCGGTTCCGCACAGAGGTTCTGCACGGCCGCCTGCTATCATACGTGCGTGAACGCAGATGCGATGGAGGCTGGCGTGCTGCCAACGAGTCAGGTTGTTACTGGCGCCGATGAGCGCCACTTGTGTGCTCGATTCGCCCAGCCTTCCTGGAGGCGCGGGCTCTGGCAGTTGGCCAGTACGTTGGCGTCGTTCGCACTGCTGTGGTCGCTGATGGCGTGGAGCGTCCAGTCCGGGTGGGGCCACGGTTGGGCTCTGTTGCTGGCGGTGCCGGCCGCGGGCCTTTACGTGCGGTTATTCATCATCCAGCACGATTGTGGGCACGGCTCTTACTTTGCCGGCCGGCGAGTCAATCATTGGGTCGGCGCCTGCCTCGGGCTGCTCACCTTGTTCCCCTTCGGCTACTGGAAGAAGACCCACGCTGTGCACCACGCGAGCTCGGGGAATCTCGATTGGCGCGAGCTCGGCGACATCCGCACCTTGACAGTAGCGGAGTACAGGGAACGCTCCGCATTGGGCCGCTTTCTGTATCGCAGCTATCGCAGCATGCCCGTCCTGCTCGGACTTGGCCCGGCGTACCAGTTCTTGATAAAGCACCGACTGCCGGTCGGTCTGCCGCTGTCCTGGCGGAAGGAGTGGGCCAGTGTGCTCCTCAACGATCTGATGCTGGTGATCGCTGCAGGCGCCTGTGTATCATTTCTGGGTTGGCGCACGCTGCTGCTCGTGCAGATTCCCGTCGTGACGATAGCCGGCGCGCTGGGTGTTTGGCTGTTTTACGTACAACACACTTTCCGAGGTGCATATTGGAGTCGCCGAGGATCATGGAATTACACTCAAGCCGCCATCGCCGGCAGCTCCCACTACGATCTGCCGCGGATCCTCCATTGGTTCACCGGCAATATTGGTTATCATCATATCCACCATCTGGCGCCGCGGATTCCGAATTATCGGCTGCGTGCGGCGTTCGAATCGAGCCCGCTGCTGCAGCGCGCACCGCGTCTGACCCTCAGGACGAGCCTCGGGTGCGCTCGCTTGAAGCTCTGGGACGAAGAGCATGGATGCATGGTCGGGTTTGCCATCGCAAGGCACGCCGGTCGCGGGCCCATCCCCCCAGCGTACTGACTCCGGATAATCAGCGCGCGTACTTGCCCCAGGGACCTACGGCCTACCCCAGCATGGCCCGACGGCCCCGGTCGGCTGCCCCCCCCCAAGCGCTTCAAGCCACTCGCCGCCGCATGGCCGTAGCGTAAGTTGCCTTGGCCCCGGCGTAACAGCCGCAAGCGGCAATTTCCAAGCCGCGTCCATTGAGGATCGTGAGCGCTCCACGGCTATAGCGGATAAGTTTTTGCTGGCGCAGTGCGCTGGCGGCTCGGGTTACGCCCGCGCGGCGTACGCCGAGCATGTAGGCGAGAAACTCGTGCGTGATGCGAAACTCGTCGGCATGCGCCCGATCGCGTGTCATAAGCAGCCAGCGAGCAAGCCGCGCCTCCACGAGATGAAAGCGCGTGCAGACCGCCGTCTGCGCTAACTGGCGCAGCGTAACATAGACATATGCGTTGATCTCTCGTCGAAGCGCCGGGCTACGGGCGAGCTCACGGCAAAAGGTTGAAGCCTCCATTTTCCAGGCCGCCCCAGCGCCCTGCACTACGGCACGCAACGGCGCGGCGTTCACGCCCAGCATCAACCAAGTCCCCACCGTGCCTTCGTCGCCAACCAGACCGACCTCGAGGCCGGCGTGACCCTCGACCGGGGCGATCAGGGAGATGAAGCTGGCGATGGGAAAGAACACATGGTGCAGGCGATCTCCGGGCTCACAGAGTACCTCGCCGAACCGGAGCTCGACTCTCTCGCTGCGCGCGAGCACCCGTTGACGATCCTGAAGTGGTAAGCGGGACAGCAGACGATTCTGCGCTGCAAACCGCGCGCGTTGTGACACGAAATTCTCCTGTTGAGTGCGCCGACGCCCTCGCCTCGCATGATGGCGGTCGGCCCCGAAATGATCCCTTCGGTGGACCACGAACCGTGCACGATCCGGATCGCCTGGTCGGTACGCCAGCGCGCATAGGTCCCATCCGGCTGCGCCACCGGCTCCGGGCGAAGTCGCCCAAGCAGCGCACGGCGCACCCTCAACCGAGCGGTCCGCCCGAGACTCACGCGCTCGTCTCAGCATAGCGCCACCGCCCTAGAATCAGGGGATTCCCGGCCTCCGTCCACCTAGCTTCCCGCGCAGCGCTGCGAGCACGTTCGATGCCGCGCGCGTGACCAAATACGAGCGCACTGTGGCGCCGCGCGCGAGCCGCGCAAATTCTTCAGTAAAGAGAACACGCACTTCCGCAAGAGAAACCCCGGTACGCTGCGCCAGCGCCCCAATCGCCTGCTCGTGACGTGCGGCGGCCCCCTTGCTATTCTCAAAGTGAGCGTTCATGAGGCCTCTTTGCTGAGTAATGTGATGACCGCAAGCGCTCCCGCCGGATCGCGTTGGCGGACCAGCCTTCGCGAGCGATCAGAGGCGCATAATGCCGCGGCGGCAGCCGTCGGTCGGTGCGTTACCGAACGGCCGTCGTGCGGGGTGAGAGCATTTGTGGTGGCCGCCTATGTCTGCTAACGATGCGATGATGTGCCGGCATGCGGATTTCCTAGCCCCTCCCAGGCATCTTGCGCACTCAACAGGACGAGTCCTCCCGAACCTCCGCCGCCGCGTCACCGATCGTAAGTGCACACGCCATCGTGCGCGTGTGAGCCTTCCGCACAGGTCCATCCGTTGCCCGTATAGTCGATGTAGCCGCCCGCAGGCACGACCAGCCGAACGCAGGACGCGCCTTCCTGCCTGAATCCGCGCTCGCATCGCCAGGCGTCGCCACTGCTATCAAGATAACCATTCGCCGGTACTGCGACCGGCACGCATGAATCGGCGCTCTTCATGAACCCTCGGTCACACGCCCATTCGTCCCGCTCGCCCACCAGAAAACCCTGGGGGGGCGCTCGCACGGCGATGCATTTCTCCCCTTCTTGGCGATAGCCGGGATCGCATTCCCAGCTACGGTCAGGGGAGAACTCCGCAAAGTACGCGTTCGCCGGCACAACGACCCGTGTGCAACGTCCACCGGCCTCGCGATAGCCGCGGTCGCATTCCCATCCAGTGCCGAAGGCCTCCTCGTCGTCCACATGAGCATTCGCCGGTACCTTGACCGAATTGCAACCCACGCCTTGGTCGTCCTTCATGTATCCGCGATTGCAGTCCCAATCATTGCCGAAAGCATCCAGATAGGCATTCGGCGGCACTCTGATCGGCACGCAGGCTTCTTCGACTTGATGAAATCCCCGCGAGCATTCCCAGTCGCCTCCAAAGCGGCTCGCGTGAGCATTGCGCGGCGGCAGACGCTCGTCGGCTTGCGCTGAGACGCCAGCGTACGCAGCGAGCAGAGACGCCCCGAAAAGCAGGCATGCCCAGGCGGCGAGCCGCCGTCTTGGTTCGATACACATGAAGATTCTCCTCGAGTCAGGATCGTGGTGGCTGGTCGGTAGCCGAGCGGCCATTCAGCAACGATCCTCTATACGCAAGCCGCGGCCGGGTGCCGAAACGACGGCGGGTTCGCGCAATCCCTGATTGGCGAACGCCAGTGACACAGTTGCCGCCTACGGGTTCATACCGTCAACCATCGAGCTCTACCCAGTGCTTCAGTCGCGCTCGGCGACCCTGATGTCGCTGTGCACTCGCTTCACATGAGCCGTTGAACGCGCAATCGCCACGGCTCTGTCTGCCGCTCTTTTGGTCTTGACGCTTCCACTCAGCCACACCACTCCGTCCTTGTCCGTATCGACATGAATGTCGCCCAGGCTGGCGATGTGCTCAGCCGCAAGCTTCGTTTTGATTTTCGTGGTAATGGCCGAGTCCTTCACAAATGCCACCGCATGTGCACTGTCCGTATCGGCGGTCTGGGCGGTCGCGGTTACTGCGCTGCCGAGCAAGATGGCGAAGATCGCGCAGCTCATCGCAAGATAAGTTCTCATAGGTCTTTTACTCACTTCTTTTCGGCCTTCAGTATCCCGCTCGCTTCCGCCATGGTCCGTTCGCTGCCGTACGCACGGAAGGAAACTGAAGCTGAGGACACTGCTGCTGCGGGGATGATTCCCTCGGCAGGCCCACCGGCGCCCACGCACCGGCCGCGCTGTCTAGCTTCTCCGATCTGCGCGTTCGTAACGATGACTTGCCAATGCGTGTCAACGTACGGACATTCCCGGGCCGGGGAGCTAATGTCCGGGGGACGGATTTCCCGCTATCGCCCCGAGTGATTCCCGACCATGAATACACCGACTCAGGCAGGTCATCTCGCCCCAGGCGGCCCTGGTATTGCCGCGCGTTGGACGTCGAGCGCCAAGGTCGGCGTGGGCACCGCGTTGAGCAACGACAGCCACGTCTGGTTCACGCTCAGTCATGGCATCTTCAACGAGATCTATTATCCGCGCATCGATCAGGCCTGCGTGCGCGACATGGGACTGATCGTCACGGATGGTGTGGCGTTCTTCTCCGAGGAGAAGCGTGACGCCGATTCCCGCGTTCAATGGCTGGCCGACGGTGTGCCAGCGTTTGGATTGATCAACGTCAGCCGGGACGGTCGCTATCGCATCGAGAAGCAGACCCTGTCCGATCCTCATCGTGACACCGTGCTGCAACAGGTTCGGTTCATCGCGCAGCACGGCGTCTTGTCCGACTACCGGCTGTATGTCCTTCTGGCGCCGCATTTGGGCAATCAGGGCGGCGGCAACACCGCCTGGGTGGACGATTTCGAGGGTACGCCGCTGCTGTTCGCGCGGCGCGAGGGCAAAGCCCTGGCACTCGGGTGCTCGACCGCGTGGGCGAGACGCTCGGTGGGTTACGTCGGATCGACCGACGGTTGGCAGGATCTGAAGGCGCACAAGCGGCTAACCTGGGGATACGAGCGCGCTGAGAACGGCAATGTGGCCATGACCGGTGAGATCGATCTACTCACGTCGCAGGGAGCCTTCGTGCTCGCGCTCGGGTTCGGGAGCGACCCGGAATCGGCGGCGCGAAATGTCATCACCAGTCTGCGCCAAGGCTTCGCCACGGCACGCACGGACTATATCGCGGGTTGGCAGGGATGGATCAGGACCCATAGCCCGCCGAAGAAACCGGTGGCCGATCCCGGTGATCTCACCGATATCAGCCTTGCCGTGCTGCGTACCCATGAGTCCAAGGTCGTGCCCGGCGGGCTCATCGCCAGCCTCTCCATCCCGTGGGGATTCAGCAAGGGCGACAACGATCTGGGCGGCTACCATCTCGTCTGGCCGCGCGACATGGTGGAGACGGCAGGCGGCTTGCTTGCCGCCGGCGCACACGAGGACGCCCGCCGCGTACTGCGTTATCTACAGAGCACGCAGCAGCCGGATGGGCACTGGTCGCAGAACATGTGGCTGGATGGATCACCCTACTGGAACGGAATCCAGATGGATGAGACGGCATTGCCGATCCTGCTGGTGGACCTGGCCCGGCGCGAGAAGGCCCTGAGCCCCGCCGATGTGATCCGGTTTTGGCCCATGGTGCGGCAAGCGGCTGGCTATCTAGTCCGCAACGGTCCGGTGAGTCCCCAGGACCGTTGGGAGGAGGATCCCGGCTATTCGCCCTTCACGGTGGGTGCGCAAATCGCGGCCCTGCTGGCAGCAGCGGATCTGGCCGATCTTTGCAATGAGGCGTCCGTTGCCGGATACCTGCGCGAGACCGCGGATGTGTGGTACAGCTGCATCGATCGCTGGATGTACGCCTCCGACACCGCCTGGTGTGAGCGCTTTGGCGTCAGTGGCTATTACGTCCGGATCGCCCCTACGGACGTGGGCACGCCCCTGCGACAGGAGATCGTGCGTATCAAGAACGTCGTCGCGGCGGAGGACACCCGCGAAGCCAGTCATGTAGTGAGTCCGGACGCTTTGGCCCTGGTGCGCTTCGGCGTACGTGCGGCCGACGACCCACGCATGTGCGATACGGTCAAGGTCATTGATGCATTGCTCAAGGTAGAAACACCCTCAGGCACCACCTGGCACCGCTACAACGACGATGGCTATGGCGAGCATGAGGACGGCGCGCCCTTCGATGGCACCGGGATAGGCCGCGGGTGGCCGCTGCTCACCGGCGAGCGGGCCCACTACGAGCTGTCGGCCGGCCACATCGATGCGGCCAGTCGGCTCCTGGCCGCGATGGAAGCCTTCGCCAACGAGGGCGGGTTGATCCCGGAGCAGGTTTGGGGCGCAGCCGACATACCGGAGCGCGAGCTGCACGCCGGCCGGCCGTCCGGGTCGGCGATGCCGCTGGTGTGGGCGCACGCCGAATACCTCAAGCTCCGGTGCTCCCTGCGACACGGTCGGGTGTTCGATCTTCCGCCGCAAACCGTCCGGCGCTACCTCGTTGAAAAGGCGGTATCGCCCCGGCAGGTATGGCGGTTCAATCACAAGATCCGCTCGCTGCCTGCCGGCAAGATGCTGCGCATCGAAACGCTGGCGGCCGCCCGCATTCACTGGAGCGGCGATGACTGGAAGAGCGTCCAGGACCTCTCGAGCCACGATCCCGGACTCGGAGTGCATATCGCCGACCTGCCGACCCAGGCGCTCGTCGCGGGAGCCCGGATCAGATTCACCTTCTACTGGCTCGAGGCCGGTCGTTGGGAAGGAGCGGACTTCCTTGTCCTCGTTGGCGAGTCATGATGAACCGCGCCAGCTCGCAAGTCGATTGCAAGCCGCGGCGCAGATGCCGGCGTGACGATGGCACTTCATCCAAATAGATAAGGAGACTCAAATGACCAGAGCAGTGACGACGGGAGACGCTTCCAAGCCTTTCCTGACCGATGTGCAGACTCTCCGTGATCGCGCTCGAAACCATCTCGAGACCGGCAACGTGACCCAAAGTTACAAGGCCGATGTTACCCAAGCGATTGCAATCCTCCAATCCGTCCTCGCAACAGAGATCGTCTGCGTTCTGCGCTATACCATGCACGCCGTAGCGGCTACGGGCATATCGAGCGAGGGCGTCAAAGCCGAGTTCGCACAGCACGCAAAGGAAGAGCAGATGCACATGATGGCTGTCGCGGAGCGTATCAATCAGCTCGGAGGCGTTCCGAATTTCAGTCCAGAGGGACTGCTGACGCGCTCGGCATCACAATACTCGGAAGGAGGCAACCTCGTCGGCATGATCCGCGAGAACTACATTGCTGAGCGAATTGCGATCGACCACTACCGGGAGCTCATCCGCTACTTCGCCGACGACGATCCCGCCACGCGGACCATGCTGGAGGGCATTCTGAGCACCGAGGAAGAGCACGCCAACGACATGCACGATCTGCTGGTCGCCCACGAAGGGCCGCCTACATTGGCATCACGGTGAATTATGCTGCGCACCCTGAAAGGCCCTGCAAGGCTACGCCATCCGGGCGACTGATGGTGACCTTGGCCACGTCAAGGACGTATATTTCGACGATCAGCAATGGGTCGTGCGCTATCTCATCGTCGAGACCGGCAGCTCACGAGTCGAAAGGTACTGATCTCACCGTTCGCGATCACGAAAGAGCAGATGAGAAACAGTCCCGAAGACCTTCTTGTCGCCGTCGGCGGACTTCGCGCCCGGTGAGCGCACGGGATCGTTTCGACTCGGTAGGGACGAGTTGCTCATCGATGCCCTGGGCAGAAGCTGGGTCTTCATGGAGGATTGCGCTATCGCCATGGTCGATGAATTGGAGCGCCCGGGGGCATAGTCGGGCGCGAATCACCCGTCGGGGACTGCCTCGCCCGAGAGTTCGATCGCCGATTCCGTGCACCTCATGGTCACAAGGCGCAAGGCAGCGTGGCGACGCTGCCTTGCCGGGCCCGGAGTGGGCACGTTCGGAGTCCCGGGCCGACGCGGACCCGAACGCGAGCAGCGCCGACACCCCGACGGGGATCCAGAGCCTGCTCACGGACGTATCCCATTTTCGGTGCGAGAGAGCGTGGTCTCGTGCGGGCGACAAGCTCGATGTCCTCGCGCTTAGCGGGTGCGCTCTCGAGGTTAGTCTCTGACGATATTCTCGAGGCCTTGAGGCCATCAACGGCAACTCGTGAAGCTCATTTGGCTCGAGGGGGCTTTCGCCAGGTCATGCGTCATAGCATCGCCAGCTTAGCAAGCCTCTGCCGGGCAGCTTTTGCGACCAGGTGCCCATAGTGTTTCTCAATCATCATGACACTCGTGCCGACGAGCCGCGCAACTTCGAGCGTGGGCATTCCCCCGAGCAACGTCTCGGTGATAAAGCAGTGCCGGAAGGTGTACAGGCACACTCCGGTGCGTGGCTCTGACGGCAATTCAGCAGCTTTCGCGGCCTCTCGCACCAGTTCGTCCCAATCGGAGTGCGCCCACGACTGGCCGTCGTCGCGAGTAAACAGCGGGTCGGTCGCTGCCTTGCCCTCGGCAAGCCGCTTGAACAGAGCGACAGCGGGCGGCGACAGTGACCTGCTAGGCGATTTGCGTCCCAGCTGAAACTTCGGAAAATGGCCTTCTCGGGGAGCGAGGAGCCATGAAGAAGATCCGGTTTACAGAAGACGCGATGGTGAAGATCCTGCGAGAGGCGGACGAGGCGCCGGTGGCCGAGGTCGCCAAGAAGCACGGGGTCAGTGACGTCACGATCTACGCCTGGCGCAAGCGCTTTGGCAAG
>JANWJS010000042.1 GCA_025451845.1 Steroidobacteraceae bacterium | reverse complement strand
TCCGGTAACATTTTTCTTGAGGCAATGCGCACAGCGCAGTGCAAACATGGAACGAGGAGGCCCGCGCCAGCGCTCCTGTATGATGTCGCGCCTCCGGTGTCCAAGCGTTATCGTTCATCCGTACCGACGCCGAGGTGTCCTGTGTCCGCAAGACGCAAATGGCTCACGATGTTAAGCCCCATCCTGGCCGCTTCCTTGCTCTCCCTTGCGCTAGCGGGAAGCGGGGAACCGGACAAACTACCCGATGCGGCCGGTATGTCCAGCAGCGGGCCGCAGCAGCTCGCGTCCGACGCATGGCTTAATAGCCGCGCCATCCAGGCAAGGCTCTCGAGCGGCGCGGTCGCCGTTCAGACTATCGTCAACGGTGAGCCCTCCCGCGGCACCGTCGAAGCCGCGATCCGCATCCACGCGAGCGCGCGTGAGATTTGGCCCTTCATTACCAAATGCAGATACGCTGCGTGGCTCATCCCGGGGCTCAGACGCTGCCGCACACTCGAAACAGCACCGGACCGCTCTTGGGCAGACATCGAGCACCTCATCCAGTACTCGTTGTTCACACCCACGATTCACACTGTATTTCGGGCCGAGTTTCGTCCGCCCTACCGAGTGGACTTTCACCGCATCGGCGGCGACCTCAAGCACGAGGTCGGCAGCTGGAACCTTCTTCCCTCGGCAGGCGATACGACGACTGTCGTCTATCGCGTATCGCTGCAGCCGGGCTTCTGGATACCGAAATTCGTGGTGCGACGGACCTTGCGCAAGCAGTTGCCCGCGGCGCTTCGCTCGCTACGCAAACATGCGCAGGAATTGGCCGCAACAGAATCGTCACCACCCCCATAGACGACGCTAACTCGCACGGAAATTGCAGGAACAGCAAATCGCCTCACGCCGACCATTGATGGGTTCACCCAATCCGACCGCGATTGGTTCCAGGTCCCAGCCGTGGACAGCCGGTGGTCACGACCGGCCGCGTGCAAACGACCATGGGTCTCGCGCCGGGGCTGACGATCCCACCCACGCGTAGTTGGATTATCCGGACTCCTCGCCGCATCCATCGGCGCAGTCCGCGACATTAGGTCCAGCTGGCTGACCTCCGCGCCGGCGCTCAGGAGCACGACTTGCCGTGGTCAGGACGATCGCCCTGAGAGCGCGCTTGCGCCTCGGGCATATACTCGCCGTGCTTGGTCTTACCGTACCAGCGGGTCCCAGGGCAGTGGTATACCTTACTGCCGGAATTGACCCACACCTGACCGTTGCCACCACCCGGCGCCGCAACTGTGCTCGCACCCTCCGGGCTGCGATGTGACCGCAGTGTGCTGGCCGCAACGCTCTGCGACCCATCCGCGGCGGCTGCGGTTGCCGGGGCGCCGCTCGAAGGCGCGCTGGCCGCGGCTCGCGGCCGGCGGCTCTTGCTGCTCCGCGGGCTCTTGCTCTTGTCGACGCCGCCGTGTCCACGGCATGCACCCCTGCCGCTGCGAGCCGAGGCCGTGCCATCCTTGCACAGCACGCCGCTCGAGCTGCTCGCGGTCGCGGAACTCGACGTCTGAGCCATGCTCGTGGCGGGCATCAGCGCCAAGCCGACCGCAGCAGCAAGCACTACTGCGAATGAACAGTTGAATCGTCCGATCATGATGGCACTCCTACACTGCGGATGGCCTCTTAGGACCCTTTCAGGCAACTGCGCATGAACGATCGGCGGGCGGCGCCTTTGAGGGATTTGGCCTGCGCGTCCGCGTTGCAGGACTTCATCTTCATCTGCTGGCTGTTCATCGAACGCGAGTGGCCGCCGCTGGTGCGCAGGCAGGTCTTCATGAACTCCCTGCGGGCGGTGCCGGACAGGCTCTGCGCCTTCGCCTGTGTGTTACACGTCGTCATCTTCTGCTGCTGAGCGGTCTTCGCCGGAACCACCGTCGCGAATCCGAGAGCGGCCACTGCGGCGACGAGGAGGACGCATTTTCGGGGGCTCGTCATGGCATGTACTCCTCAACTGGCGTGAAAGTCAAACCATCTCCAACGGCCGGCCGCCGCTTGCAGAGCTCGGCTGGCCGGCGCGTCTGTCAGCTGGGCGAAACGGTTCCGCCCGGGGTGAGCTTGTCAACCGCCTGCGGCAGCACCTTCGAGAGTTTCTCGCTCAGGTCCTGCGGATTGATACCGAACTTCGCAGCCAGCGCATTGATCTTGTCTGCCCCCAAGGCCTGTTGTATCTGATCGGCGGAGATCGCCTGGTTGGCGCCCGTGCCGACCCAGGATTTGACGGTCTCTCCGAGCCCCTGCTGTTGGAACTGCGAGACGATGCCCTGGACTCCGCCATGCTGCTCGATCAGATGATTGACGACGGTCGCCATCTCGCCGCCGACTAGTCCGCCCAACATACCATCTAGAAGAGACATGGAACCTCCTCCCGTCGGATCGACGGATCAAAAAGAGAAGACCCGATTGATCGCTTCAGCGGGTGTCGAGGGTCTTGGGGCTCGCTGGAGGCTTGCTAGTGCTCTGCGGAGTATACGTCGGGATCAACGCCATGTTCCAGCAAACCTCAAGCGTTAGCGCAAACGTATCGTTGAGCAGCGTACACGCGCCGATCGGGGGCGCCGGACTGCCACCCGGCAATCGCAAGCTGAGCAAACAACAAGTGGGCCGACCGCCCGGCATCAGCAGTAGAGCCTACTCGGAGCTCTTGTCGGGAGAGCTTCTTCGCCACGCTCGAGCGCGAGCTACTGAGCCGTCGCCGCTTCCGCGAAGCCTGAGCTAATGCTTTGTCGCGACGCGGGCCGAGGTGCAGTCCAGGCTGCGGGCGGGGAATTCAGAGATAAATGGCTAGCCATGGAACATAATGCTGTTCCCTCCTCGAGGAGGACGAAGCCATGCGACGCCACTTCTGCACCTTGTTCAAGGACCGGCCGCGCGGCATCTCGCGCGTAGCGCTCCTCGCGATGCTCGTTCTTGCCTTTTCTGCAGTCACTTCTGCGGCAGAGCCGGAGTTTGGCGGCCTTTGCGCGATGGGGCTCGCCAATCACCAGCTGATCAAGACGAACTGCAAGATTAACTGGACCAGCCGGGACAGCAGGCTCTTTTGCTTCTCGAACGACAGCGCCAAAGCGGAATTCCTCAAGTCGACCGACGAAAACATCCAGAAGGCGACGGACTCCTATGCAACCGCGGAAGCCGAAGACACTGCCAAGGAGATGGAGAAATTCACCTCCGACGATGCGCAAGCCTTCGTCGACAAATTGATCAGGGATCGGTCGGCAAGGAATGGCGGTATTTTTGTCGTCGACGATCCCGTGACCGACACATCCGTCCCCGTTGTCTATAACAAGGTCGATTTCACCCGGACACTTGCAGGTTATGGTTTTTTTCCGGACGTGATCTTTCACGCCAAGGGCGATGCGGCACAGCAATATCTCGTGGACTTCTGGGTCGTGCCGCGAAACGGCGAGTTGACGGTTCTCGAAACCCGGATCTACGAGAGCCCCATCAGGGAAGGCGGAAAGTGGCAGGCAATCGAGCGCCAGCCCCAACCTTGGTGGTGGATTCCGGCTTCGGAACATGCCGGCATTGCCGATCAGACAAGCAGCTGGCAGGTCATGTCGGCCATGGATAGATACATCGCAACGGCCTCGGAGCAGGGAATCTTGAGCCTCAAGGATGACAAGACGGGGGAAAAGCTCGCGCTGAGATTTCTCGATCTTCATCAGCCCGTCCGCAGGCTCAAGCAGAACGACCAGTTTTTTGCCTGCACCGACTTCCGCAAGGCCGGCACCAAGGACCAGTTCTACGACGTCGACTTCTGGATCGGCACGAAGAACGGGAAAATGTCGGTGACTGATGTCAAGGTCCACAAGGTGCCGGTCCTCATCAACGGGCACTATGTCCAGATGTCACGCTATCACTTCGATCCCAAGACCTTCGACATCGTGCCGTAAAGCTCCTGAGGCGCTGCCACCCACACGGTACGACATCTTTGAGGACAGCCAGCTCCATCATCTTCTCGGCATCGGCCTTGAACCTGGTGCCCTTGCGAGCGCGGGTCTAGGGCGATCCCCCGCATCTTCTGTCCAAACTCATGCAACTGCCCCGTCCACAGAAACGCAGGTAACCTCCAGCCGGGTATCAGCACAAGCGCGGCGCGGGTCCGCAGACTCGCCCGAGTCAAGACAATGAATGGGGACGCCCGCACGCCTCCTGACTTTCCCCTCTGTGATCGAAGACGTACCCGAGCTCGAGACCGTGTCGTTCGACTCGCTCTCTCGAGCCAGAAGGGGCGTCAGGACTCGCCGCCCGACTTCGCCGGCGTTCCCCTCCTCATCCACCCCTTCCCTGCGAGCTGAGGGCTGCAAAGAATTTCCGGGACTGCTCGCGCACGCCTTGCCGGATCTTGGAAATCACCACCTCGGGGAAGCCGCGTGGAAGGTCGATGTGATCGAACGTGCCAGGTGCAGCATCGGCCAGGGGACTGCATACGGTCCCACAGCTCCGGCCCGCCAATGCGCGTCGCCAGCGCCTGCCAGTGACGGGGTTGAATGTCAACTAACTTGTAGTGCCGATTCTTTCCGGCGACCGCCATAGCCAGCTTGGCATCCTGAAGGGGCAGCTGATTGGTACGATTTCCAATAGCCGGCCATGCCGACAAGACGTCATAAAGCGGTGTCATTTTGAATGCACCACCTGCCAGATGGTGTATGGAAAAGTTCTTCGCATGTCCATCGGTGGCAGCCAGCAGCCAAAATGTCAGCTGCGCGAGAACGAAGTTTGCCCGGTCGCGCTCGGCATATGCGCTGGTGGCCAGAATCTCCAGGATTTCGTTCATGGATGGGCCGCCGTCGCGCTCGTACCGCTGCGTTGGAGGCCGTCCTGTCGCTTGACAGAAGTCTTCTTGCGGCAGGCGGGCAATCCACACGCCTTCTCCCGGCAAAAAGCCACCTCGATCCACTGCGCTTTTCTCGACTCCTATCCATCTACGATCGAAGCGTCGAACGACGAGGATCTTTTGGGCGCCGAATTGGCCGATTTCGGTGTGCGCAACCGGTAGCTCGAGCCGACGCAGAAATTGCGAGCAGAGCCATTCGTTCTCGACAGAATGTGAGAAATCACCACGGAAATTTCCAATGATACCGAGTGGTAATTTGAGGATATGAGTGGTGGATGTTGCGTGACGTGGTCGATACCAGGAGCTATCAAGTGGTTCATTGCAATGTCGCTCATTGTGTCCGCGTACGCCTTCTGCTTTTCACTACCGTTGGCAGCCACCGTGGGCCATCGAGGTTTGGCTTACAAAGGCCCGGTTTCAGCCAAATTCGGATTTTGCCGGTAACCTGGTGGGCAGCTTGGGTTCAACGCTAGCGGCGATCGGCTTCCTCTACGCCGCCTACGTGTCGCTGTGAACAGGGCCGCGCGCCCCCGGTGCCTGCCAAGCCGGCCGGTGCCAAATAGCCGCCGATCGAGACGCTGATGGCCTTTTAGGAACCGCTGGGGCGGGATCAGCACGAACTCCGTGTGGCGGGTCACGATTCATCCCTGGATAATCAACGCATCATCTCGAATGAATTTGATCGGATCGCCTGAAGGGGGTGCGTCGCCGATGCCACGTCTGAGCGTCAATCTGAATAAGATCGCCCTGCTGCGCAACTCACGCCGCACGGGCGTTCCGGACGTCCTCCGCTTTGCGGCGCTTGCCCGCGCTGCCGGTGCGGACGGAATTACCCTGCATCCGCGTCCGGACGAACGGCACATTCGCGTTGACGACGTGTTAGCGCTGGCCAAGCTCATCAGGCCTTGGCGCCCAAGCTTCGAACTGAATCTTGAAGGTTACCCGGATGAGCGTTTCCTGAGTCTCTGCACTCGTGTCAGGCCGGAACAGTGCACGCTCGTGCCGGATACCCCGACGGCTTTCACGTCTGAGGAGGGTTGGCCGGACATCGTTGAGCGGGTACCGCATACGGGGGCAGATGGAATCGAGATCTACACAGCGACCTACGCAGCTGCGGTTCAGCGAGGATCTCCTGCTACCCAGCTCCGTGCTTGTGCGCTGGCGGCACAGACGGCCACCGATCGCCGTCTGGTCGTCACCATCGGTCACGATCTCAATCTCGAGAACTTGCCTCCGCTGATTAGCGCGATCCCAGCGCCCGCGGAGGCGTCTATCGGCCACGAACTGACCGCTGACGCGCTGGAAATGGGCTTTGAGCGTGCAGTGATCGAGTACAAGGCGGCATTACGTGGGTCATCTCACCCCAACCCGCGGACTCGCGCGAGCCTCTCCGTCTAGCGCATCAGCAGGTGCAGATGACCGTCCGGATCGCGCAGCAATGCGTCGCGATCGGACCCCCAGACGATGCGCGTTGCGGCGACGTCGTTGGCTGACAGCCGGCTGGCCGCGCGGCCGATCGAGTTACGATAACCGAGCAGCTCGAGATGCGGCTTGCCATTTTCCGGGCTCATGGGCACGACATCGACACGGACATCGGATAGTCCGTCGAGTGCGGACTGTGTCGACCCGTCATTGAGCGTGGGCCGGTTCGCCCGCAGGCCAAGCGCTTCATAGAATCGTCGGCTCACGCCAGCATCAGCAACGCTGATCGCGGAGTGATCGATGCCAAGCACCCACTCCCTCTGTCCAGGGATCATCCTGGCTGCGGAAGGAAATTGCAGAAACTCGAGCGGGTGACCCTCCGGATCGCGGAGCTTGACGGCTGTTACGCCTCCCGCTGACGCCGGAAGCGTCACCGGCCCGTCGATGGAGATCGGAGTCGCGCCATGCGCACGCGCACGCTCCCACGCTGCCGCCGCATCGCGGGTCACGAGCGCGAAGTGCTGGAAGCAGAGATCGGCGGCGGTGGCGTTCTCGGGATAGGGACGTCCCCTTTCATCGAAAGACTCGAGATCGATCCGCTGGCCGCCCACGGTCAGCGCGCTACGCGTGCCGCGGCCTCGCAGCCCGAGAAGCGTCATCTCCGCAGGAGTCAATGGAGCTGGCGACCCGGCCGAAAATCCGATGGACTCGTAGAATTGCGCCAACCGGTCCGGCATCGCTGTCGTCAGGCGAAACGCCAGGATTGCCGAGAGCCGCCCGCTCAAGGCCGCACGCAACCGCGCACGTTGGTATAGATCGCCATCAGCGTGTGGGACGCGCAGATGAACAGGCGCGCGCGGTTTCGCCCGCCAAAAGTGAGGTTAGCGACCGGTGCCGGGGTGAGAATCCGGCCGAGCAGCTCGCCGTCGGAGCTGATGCAGTGGATGCCGTCGGCCGCGCTCGACCACACGTTGCCCTGCTCATCGACGCGCAAGCCATCGGCGAACCCGGGCAGAACTTTGTGGAACTGCGCGCCGTCTGACAGCCGGTTGTCGCCGCTGATCCTGAAGCGGCGGATGTACTGCCGCGGCTGGGGGTCGAACTGCCGGCCGCTCTCTGCGACATAGAGGATGCTCTCATCCGGCGAGAAGGCGAGGCCGTTCGGACCCTCGAAATCATCCGCCACGACCGCGAGCTCGCCGGTCGCGGGATCGAGCCGGTAGAGCGCTGGCGGCAGCTCCGACTGCTGCTTGCCGCCCTCATAGTCGGTGTTGATGCCGTAAGGGGGATCACTGAACCAGATCGAGCCGTCGGCCTTGCAGACGACGTCGTTGGGCGAATTGAGCCGTTTGCCGTGATAGTGGCTGGCGAGCACGGTCAGCGTGCCATCGAGCTCGGTGCGCAGGATGCAGCGATGCTGGTGCGAGCAACCGATCAGGCGGCCCTGCCGGTCGCGGGCATGGCCGTTGGCAAAGCCCGAGGGCTTGCGGAAGCTCGAGACACCGCCCTCCTCGCTCCAGCGCAGGATGCAATCGTTGGGCACATCGCTGACATAAAGGCAATCATGGTCGGCGAACCATACCGGACCCTCGAGCCAGCGATAGCCCTGCCCGAGGGTTTCGAGCGGTGCGTTGGGAAGGACCATCGTCCGGAAGCGCTCGTCGCAGATCTCGATTGCGTCCATCGCCGCCTCACTGGATATGGCAGGGCTCGCGCCGCGGATCGACGTGCAGCTGCACGGTCATCAACACTGCCGGTGCATCGCCAATCGTGCCGGAACGATGCCCTTTCCTGCCCCGCGCCTCGGTGCACCCCTGGTCTTCGCCGAAGGAGAATTCCCCGGGCCCCTGCTCGATGCGCGTGCCATCCATGCTCTCGATGAACCACCGGCCCGACAGCACCACGATCCACTGCGGAGCCGGATTCTCATGCCATTCGCCCACCCACCCGACCGGCTGCACGGTAAAGACCACCGTGGAGGAGTGCGTGCCCTGTGGGTCGTTCCACTGCGGATCGGCGGGACCGACCCGACGCAGCTCATAGCCGGTGAGCCGGCACTCACGCTGGTGGCTGACACCGTCCTCATCGACGTAGAGGTGCCAGTACGGAATCGAAGGGCGGGGCCCGGGGTCACTCATGGCGGCGCCTGCACTGTCGAATAAGGGTGGCTGGAGGCAAGCGGGTGGGCGAGGAAGGGTCTCAGTCCCGATCCATCGGTGCCGACGACGATCAGCAGGAAGCCGGCGCCGAGCGAGAGATTCTTGAGGAAGTCCCAGAACAGCGCGCGGCCCTTGCTGTCCCCCGGTGCCCAGAAATCCCCTTGCGCCCAGAACCGCTTGAAGAGCACGGCCGTTGCCGCACAGTAGGCTGCGATGACCAGCGCGCAGGCGCGGTCGGCGATACCCGTCACCACCCCGAGCGACATGAAAATCTCGATCGCCAGCCCCGACAGCAAGACGAGAGCCGCGACGCGGCGCCCCGTGAACACCTGCTGCGCCTGTTTCAGCGCGCCTTCGAAGCCCAGAATCTTGTCCAGCGCACTGAACGGCAGGAACAGCATGACCAGACCATAACGAACGACGAGCACCACGATTGCGGCGGTGCTCATTTGAGTCGCTCGGCGATGCGGTCGGCGACGCGCAAGGCATTGGCGATGATGGTGAGCGTGGGGTTGACGGCGCCGATGGATGGAAAGAAGCTCGCGTCGGCGACATAGAGATTGTCGAGCTCATGCGCCTTGCAGTCGAGGTCGAGGACGGATGTCGCCGGGTCGCTTCCGAAGCGCGCCGTTCCCGCCTGGTGCGCGGTGCCACCCGCCGGGATGTCCTTGCCCAGATACAACGATCGCTCGAGCAGCACCGCATTGCGGCCGGTGCGGTCGAGCACCTCTTTCAGTTTGCGCTTGAGGTGGGCGAGCGCCTGGGGATTGGTCTCCGTGAGATCGAGATGAACCTTCCCGTCCCGGTAATAAATCCGGTTGCCCGGATGCGGCAGATCCTCGGCCTGGAGCCAGAAGTCCATGGAGCGGCGCGCCATCAGGTCGAACGGCATCGCCGGCAACCATTCGAGCCACGCAGGCAGGGACTCCCCCCGGATCTGCTCCGGGTGGGACTTGGCGCACATCTGCACGAGCCCCAGCGGATATTGCCAGTCATCGGCCCCAAAGTAGAAATCACTGAACGCCAGTGTCTTCTGGAAGACGGTCTCATTGACCTGCGGCAGAATTGCCATGAGCACGCTCATGTGGTGGCGCATATAATTGCGTCCCAACTGACCCGACCCGTTGGCAAGCCCGTTCGCATGGGCGTCGTTCGCGGACCGCAGCAGCAGCAGAGCCGACGATAGCGCACCGCACGCCACCACCACGATGTCGGCCGAATACGCTTCCTCGCGGCCGCCCCGCGTGACGCGTACGTTATCCACAGTCCGCGCCGATGAATCGGTGTCCAGCCGCGAGACGTAAGCGCCTGTCAATAGTGTGACATTCGGATATCTCGCCAGCGTCGGATCGATACAAATGACCTGTGCATCCGCCTTGCCATTCAACAGGCAAGGGAATCCGTCGAAGTAGCTGCAACGCATGCAGGTGCTCGTCGGCGTCGGCTTGCCGTCCTTTTCATCGAGCAGGATTCCGAGCGGCAGGTGAAAAGGATGCAGCCCGATAGCTTCCAGATCGGTCGCCAGCTCGGCAATCCGGGGCTCGTGACTGACCGGAGCGTGCGGATACGGTCCGCTCGCCCAGGGCTCCAGCGGGTCCTCTCGCCGCTGTCCGTGCACGTGGAAGAGTCGCTCCGCTTCCATGTAATACGGCTCAAACACATCGTACCCCAGAGGCCACGCGGGCGAGACGCCACCCGCATGGACGACCTCGCCGAAATCGCGCTCGCGAAGGCGCAGCAGCGCGGCGCCGTAGACTTTCGAGTTGCCGCCGACGAAGTAGTGCAACGCCGGGCTGAAGGTCTCGCCCCGTGAGTTGGTCCAGATCTCGTGAGCCTGGTATTCGCCGTCGACGAATACTGTCTGCGCGCTCCAGTTCTGCTCGCTACGCTCGAGATACTCTCCGCGCTCGATGATCAGGATCCGCTTGCCGGTCGGGGCGAGGCGCTGGGCGAGCGAGGCGCCCCCCGGCCCACTGCCAATCACGATCACGTCGTAGTGGTCTGACACCAGCGTCTCCTCCGGGAGAGCCTACGGCGCAGCGGGCATAATCTTCGGTGGGCCCCGCATCGGTAAGTCCTTCTGGGGCTCATCAGCCGCCGGTTGCGAAGCCAGGGTAGAGCGTCATGCCGCCGTCAATGAACAGAGTCGTGCCCACCACGTAATCGGAGTGATCCGATGCGAGCCATACCGCGGCGCGAGCGATATCCTCAGGCTCGCCGATGCGCCCGTAGGGCACGAGAGTCATCAACCGGGCGTAGGCCTCAGGAGTCTGCCATGCTGCAGTGTTGATCGGTGTACGAATGGCGCCGGGGGCAATGGCGTTCACCCGGATCCGGTGTGGCGCAAGCTCCTGCGCCATGCTTTCCATCAACAGTTTGATACCCCCCTTGGAGCTGGCATAGTTCGCGTGGCCCGCCCAGGGAACCTCCTGGTGCACCGAGCTCATGCAGATGATCTTGCCGGCGGCACAGGAAACCTCAGGCACCACGCCGCGGCGCAGGAACTCGCGCGTCGCCTCGCGAGCGCACAGGAACTGCCCGGTGAGATTCACGCTGAGCACCTTGTTCCAGCGCTCGAGCGTCATGTCACGGAAGGCGGCGTCGCGCTGCAGTCCTGCATTCGCAACCAGGATGTCGACCGTGCCGAATTGCTCCCGCATGCTCTGGAACATGGCGCTGACCTGGTCCTCGGAGGAGACGTCCGCCTGGTAGGCGGACCCGCGGGCCCCGCTGCGGCAAATCTCCTCCACCACAGCCGCTGCGGCCTCATCTCCGACGACATAATTGACCATTACGTCGGCCCCCGCCTGAGCGAGCCCGATCGCCACGCCGCGCCCGATCCCGGAGTTCGCCCCGGTGACCAGCGCTTTCTGCCCGGACAAAAGCTTGTGCGGGAGCAGTGACGGGGCTGTAGAGGAGGCAGGTACAGGTTGCGCTGTGGTCACGGCGATCCTCCCGATTGCGGGCTGCGGGAATTGTCGACATGCGTGGGTGCAAAGATATCACGCGGGGTCGGGAGCAAGGTGGCAGCCCCCGACAGAGACGGACGCGCCGATTCCGCTGAGCCCGCGCGCACGCACAAGTCGGCGCCGCAGCCCGCACGGTGCGCCGATCTGGCGTGACGCGTCAGTATGACCTCGCGCCGACCGCCCCGGCACCATCCTGGCCGAGTTCTTGCACACGAGATGGTTCTGGCCGGGTGAGCGCTCGAAGAATCGAACCGGCTGTATTCCCTATTTCGTATGTATGGTGCCGCCTTTGTCGATGTCGAAATTCACCTGCCGGCCGTCCTTGTTCATCGCGGAGCCGATCCAATCAGTCCCGTTCATGTGTAGCCCGGTAATGTCGGTGTATCCCTGCTCATTAAGCAGCCGAGTGACTTGGTCCTGATTCATAGCAGCAGGGCCGACATAGTCCGACTGGACTCTCTCGCCGCCAAACAGTGCACATCCGCTGAGAGCACCCACTAGCGTGAGCGTCAGCACCACTACCTTCAACCTATGCGCCATCGTGAACTCCATCTTGACCAGCTTGAATCAATCTGAATCATATGCAGCAATTTGCGATCCTCCGGCAGCCGGCGACGTCGGAGGAAGGCGATGACGGTGCAGATATGTCGCTCAATCTTGGCGTTGGGTCTCTTGAGCCCGTTAGATTTTCATCTTTTTCTACACAACACACACTTCGCCCCTCCATCCACTGACCGGGGGGCAACTCCCTCCAGATCCCGACGCCGAATCCCGCTAAGAAGCCATCGCTCGAGCGGCATACTTCGCGGCCGAGACGCGTGGCTTTGAGCCCGGGCACGAGCTGGACGATCGGCTCGCGGCGCAGCAGGCCTCGGTCCCCGCAGCCGCCGAAGCGTTCGCCCCAGGTGTAGAAAAACCCGGTCACGCCGTGGGAACGGTTCTGCTGTGGTCGAGCAGCGCAAACATGACCAGGGAGCGTCCGGTGATCCCGTAGCTCTTGCCAGTGGCAAAGCTGCCTGCGTCGGGTGGGTCCGGAACATTCGTGTCGAGCGCGAGAGTCCAGTTGTCGCCGCCGGTCACCGCCGGCAGCGTGAACTCGACGAGATCGTGATGCGAGTTGAGTACCAATAACATGGTCGCTTCCGTACCGCGCTGCCGCAGTCCCGTGGGGCGCGCGCGTCCATCGATAAGCATGCCGAAACAGCGCATGTGCGGGTCTGCCCAATCCCCGGCTCGCATCTCACTGCCCGAGGCGTTGACCCAGGTGAGATCCTTGACGTCGAGTTCCTCGTCGTAGGCGCCGGTCAGAAATCGGTTGCGCCGCAGGATGGGGTACTTCTTCCGGAGTGCCGTGAGCTTTTGCACGAAACGCGTCAATGATTGCTCTTTTTCGGCCAGCTGCCAGTTCAGCCAACTGATTTCGTTGTTCTGGCAGTAGGCGTTGTTATTGCCTTGCTGGGTGCGGCCGAACTCATCCCCGGCCAATAGCATGGGCGTTCCCTGTGACAACAGCAACGTGGCGAGCATGTTGCGGATCTGTCGTTCCCGCAGGGCATTGATGGCGGCATCCTCACTCGGACCCTCCACGCCACAGTTCCAGGAGTGGTTCTCGCTGCTGCCGTCGCGATTGTCTTCCCCGTTCGCCTCATTGTGCCGGTCGTTATAAGTCACGACATCTTTGAGCGTAAAGCCATCGTGGGCGGTGACGAAATTAATGCAGGCGTAGGGCCGGCGGCCCCAATGGTTGAAAAGATCTGCCGAGGCACACAACCGCTGCGCCATATCACTCGCGGGCGCCGCGCCCTTCCAAAAAGCACGCGTGGTATCGCGATGGCGGTCATTCCACTCCGCCCACCCGGGTGGAAACGCGCCGACCTGATAACCCCCGGGACCACAGTCCCAAGGCTCGGCGATGAGTTTGACGCTGCGAAGCACCGGATCCTGATGGCAGGCCTTGAGGAAGCCGCTTTGATTGTCGAAGCCGTTGACCTCGCGCGCGAGAATGGTGCCCAGATCGAAACGGAAACCATCCACGTGCAGCTCGTTGACCCAGTATCGCAAGCTGTCGGTCACCATCCGGATCACGGCCGGATGCGAAACATTCAGTGTATTACCGGCGCCCGTGTCGTTGATATAGTAACGCTTGTCGGGCGCCAGACGATAATAACTCGCGTTATCGATACCCTTGAATGACAGGGTGGGGCCACGCTCATTCCCTTCGGCGGTATGGTTGTAAACTACATCCAGGATCACTTCGAGACCGGCATCATGAAAGCGAGCCACCATCTCCTTGAATTCTCGCAGGCATTGTTCCGGCTCCGAGGCATAGCGAATAGCGGGTGCAAAAAAGCCAATGCTGTTGTAACCCCAATAGTTGCTCAGGCCTCGCTCGAGCAGGTGGCTGTCATTCAGGAAGGCGTGGACGGGAAGTAGTTCGACGGACGTCACCCCCAAGGATTTGACGTAAGCAATGACCTCCTCGGTCCCCAGACCTGCGTAGGTCCCGCGCAGCTTCTGCGGAACCGTTGGATGCCGCTGGGTGAAGCCGCGGACATGTGTTTCATAAATGATGGCCTGATCCCAGGGGACTTCGCGCGAGCGAGGCTGGCCCCGCCAGTCGAAGTTTGGATCCACAACCACGCATTTGGGCATGAACGCCGCGCTATCGCGCTCGTCAAACGTGAGGTCATCGCCATCGGCGCCGATGGTGTATCCGAAACAGGCGGGGTCCCACTTGACATCGCCAATGTGCGCTCTGGCATAGGGGTCCAGGAGAAGCTTATTCGGGTTGAATCGATGCCCATTCGAGGGCTCGTAAGGACCGTGCACGCGCAGTCCATAAACATCGCCCGGGTGTACCTCCGGGATATAGCCATGCCAGATTTCATCCGTGTATTCCGGCAGCGCGATGCGCTCCTGTTCGCGCTCCCCGGCGGTATCGAATAGACAGATCTCAACCTTGGTCGCATGGGCGGAAAAGAGCGCGAAATTGGTTCCTTTACCGTCCCAGATCGCCCCATGGGCGGCCGGGCTTCCCTCTTTGATGCGGCTCGTGAGGCGTGCGGCCATGGATTGATTCCTTAAGCAATTGCTCGAATGACGCGGAAGATGGCCGCGCTGCAGCGCCGGATGCCTATGCGTGCAGGCGTTCGCATTCGGCAAGCGTGTCGGGACAACCCGCTGATGGGTACAAGCGGGTGATGGTGAAAGATATCGTTGTGAATATACGCTGCCGGGCGGATGCCCGCCGTAGGATTGGAGCTCAAATTCATGCGGGATATCGGGTGGGCATGCGCCCGCCGCGGCGCGGCGCACTTGCGGTCAACTACGCGCCCCGGTCAAGCCCGCGTGCGCATCGAGGGCGCACTTGGAACCATCGCGTTCGCCGCGTGTTGGGTTATTCTTCATCGCCCAGGAGCGCTCCCCATGAGTCCGACTCCCCCCCCGTTCAAGCCACAGCCGCAGCCTGCGCCTGGAAAGAGCGAGGCGATGGATCCAAGACCCGATGACGGCGAGGACACTTACCGCGGTTCCAACGGTATGACGTTGTCATCGCCGATGCCGGGTCGGCGGGTCTGAGCGCCGCGCCATTTCGATCTCAACGTGCGATTACGACGTTTCGAGGCCTCGCGGCGAAGGCGCGTCGCGCCGCGTCGTCTCAGCGATCGCCAGCCAACTCGCCCATAGTTGCTATGCCGGGCGCCTTGGATCTGATGCAGTGGCCGGCCATGGTGGTAACGGTGATCGCCTCGTGGTTCGTGGCCTCCGGGCGCAGCCGACGCCGCAAGATCGGCTTTTGGGTGTTTCTGCTCAGCAACGTTCTGTGGGTCGTCTGGGGAGCGCACGCGCACGCTTATGGGCTCATCGTCCTGCAATTGTGCCTCGCGTTGATGAACATCCGTGGGGAAATGAGGAACGCTTAAGCGACGTAACGCGGTTCAGAAAGAGCACCGAGGCGGGCCGCTGATTCCATCCCCATACCGCCGCCAGGCGGGAGCGCCATCCGATGCCCAAACATCGGTCTGAGGCTCCGGTCGCCGCATTTAGCTGAAGACTTCAAAGCCCAGGGGTCTGATTGGCCCGCCGGCGTTGCAAGTGGATGCCGGGCATGAGGTAAGCGCGATCAGCAGATCCATCTGCGCGCGCACCGTGATCGCAGCGCCAGCGCGGGTCCGCGGTGCCAAAAGCGACAAACGGCCGTCCGCCGCCACATCGGCATTCATGAAGAAATTCAGCGAACTCGGCAGCGGCTCGGGCTCGATGCCAAGCTCGCGAAATGCGGAGCAAAGGTTGTCATAGCAGTTGGCGTGATATTCCGTCGAGCCATGCTGCAGACGATACATCTCCATGCTGCATGGCGCATACAGGAGATCGTGTTTTCCGACATCGTCGGTGACGATGGTGAGCATGGGCTCGCTGCGATCGGACCACCCTCGCAATATCGAGTTCCGCCGAGTTTCTGGCTGCTGGCGATGATCCGATGGCCCGATGCCATGTACATTCGCGTCTCCCGCGAAATGCTGCTTTGCCCGCTGGAACCTATTTGTCGAAAGGCCGTCGGCAGCTCGCTGTCGCATGGATTCTCGCTTCCGGGTCAACTCCGCCAGGGTCTGCAGCCAGGCGCCAGGTGAGGGGCCGTTGCCGTTCGGAGCTGCTCGAGCGGAAAGGCCTCCAGCGGCTATTTTCGCCAAAACTGCTGCCACCGCAAAAAATGCGGCATAATCGGCTGCGGAACGCTGTGGCCGCATAGATGCGGTACGGTCCTCCTAAGCCGAGTGATTTCTCATGAGCATGTCATTGCGCGATCAGTTGCTGCAGGCGGGCTTGGTCAATGAAAGGCAGGCCAAGGAAACCGAACGGCAACTGCGGCAACAGCAGCGGGAGCGACAGCAACTCCCCAAGGAAAAGCGCGCGACGCCGTCCGACGCGGAACTCGCTGTGCGGCGGGCGCAGGTTGCCAAAACGACTCGCGATCAGGAGCTGAGCCGTCAACAAAAGGAACAGGCCGACAAAAAGGCCCGCCACGCGCAGATCGAGCAACTGATCCAACAGAACTGCTTGCCGCGACCGCAGACCGATGAACGATATCATTTCGTCGATGGCAACAAGATACGCAGCATCCCCGCAGATCACTCTGCGCGTGAACGGCTCAGCCGTGGCGAAATCGCGATCGTGCGCCGCAATGGAGGCTATGAGCTCGTGCCAACCGAAATTGCGGCTCGGATTCGCGAGCGCGATGAGCAGGCGGTGATCGGATGCGGCGTCGCCCACGGCGCAGCTCCCCTTGACGACGTGCCAGACGACCTGCTGTGGTGATCGCGCCGTAGACATTTGCCGTCGGGTCGTGCGCTACATGCCGCTGCCCGGCCAGAGGACGTAGGCCCGGCCCCGAATCGTCACCCCTGCTGCTTCTGGCTGACTCCCGACCTGGTCGGGGCATGGTGAATGCTGCCTTCTGGTAACCATTATGCGCAGGAGACAGCGGTGGCAAAGAATCGGAAGCAGCAGCGTGACCAGTCCGGAAAAGGCCTTATCGCCGAGAAGCACATCCCGGCGACCGACGGCGAGAGCACTGCCGTCGCGGAACCCTCTTCTGAAACGTCACCGCGCTGGCATGAGCCCCAGGGCATTGAAAAGGGAGTCGCCGATGCCGACAAAAAAGCGAGGACGGGCTCGACGGAAGAGACTGTCCGCAATACACCGCCCGCCGGAGCCTGGAACGAAACCTCCTCGGATTAAGGATGAGCCCCATCGCGCCGTACCAAACACCGATATCCGCGGCTGACGAGGTGCTCCGCCGTTGCGGAGCAGATTCCGCTCGAGGCACCGGTTACGAGGACGACCTTCTGATCCGACATGCCAGTGCTCCGGGATTCGAGTTGATTTGAGCGCATTCTGCAGGGCTATATCTGTATATACATGTGTCTCGCTGCAATGAGTCTGCACGCGGCTCTTCCTCACCTGGGAGCCAGTCGGCTCGCGGCCAGAAACGCCGCATTTTTTAGCGCGGCAGCCTGCCCCCGCCCAAGGCGTTTCTCGAAAGCTTGCTGCGCCGCTTCCCAGCGAGGCCTCAGTTTCCGAAGCTGTTCCTCCCCTCTGGAGGTCAAGTTCCAACGTCTCTGCCGGCGGTCCTCACCCACGGTGTCGGTTGCCAAGCCTTCTCGCTTGATCAGCGCCAGAGTGCGGGTGGCGGTGGTCTGATCGATCCCCATGGCTTCCGCCATCTCGGTCGTGGTCAAGTTCGGAGCGGTCTCGATGAGCTGCAAGGCGGTGTATTGCGTCGCGCGGATACCGCTTTCTGCGATCATTTCCTCGTAGAGGACCGTCACGGCTCGGGCGGCCTGCCGCAGCGTCGCGCAGTAGCATGGGAGCGCCTGGATCTTCATGTCGCCGACGATACATGCATCTACATTGATTGTCAAGCACGCCTGCTGCGGCCGGCTCAGCTCGCCGGCTGCATCCGCGCCACCGGGAATTCCTATCCGCCGCCCGCGCGGCGACTGTGATCGTTGGAGATTGCGCGCATCCGTCCCATCGGCTAAGCTGCGCGGCCCGCTGCGAGCCAGTCCCGCGCGGGCACCCCGGCCCATTCACAAGCGACGACCGACCGCCTCCACGGCAGATCGGGGCATGAGATCACTGTCGTTTGTCCTTCGCCGTACGGCGAAGCGGGGACTGCACCATTTGAAACGACGGATATGCTTTCCACATTCAACGTCACCATGCAATTCGGGGCCAAGCCGCTCTTCGAGCAGGTCACCGCGAAATTCTCCGATGGCAACCGCTACGGCCTGATCGGCGCCAACGGCTGCGGCAAATCGACGCTCATGAAGATCCTGAGCGGCGAGCTCGAGCAAAGCGCGGGCGACGTCGTACTGCTGCCCGGACGACGCCTCGGCACCCTCCAGCAGAATCAATTCGCCTATGAAGACGAGCGCGTGCTCGATGTGGTGATGCAAGGGCACCTCGAGATGTGGCGGGCCATGCAGGAGCGGGATCGAATCTACGCCGACCCGAACGCGACGGATGGGGATTACATGAGTGCGGCGGAGCTCGAAGTGAGATTCGGCGAGTACGGCGGTTACGACGCCGAGGCGCGCGCCGGCAGCATCCTGAGTGACACCGGCATCGCCGAATCGTTGCACGAGCGGCCAATGCGCGAGGTGGCACCCGGATTGAAGCTGCGGGTGTTGCTGGCGCAGGCTCTCTTCTCGAAGCCGGACGTGCTGCTGCTCGATGAGCCGACGAACAATCTCGACATCCACTCGATCCGGTGGCTCGAGGGCGTGCTCAACGAGTATGACACCACGATGGTCATCATCAGCCACGATCGACGTTTCCTGAACCAGGTCTGCACGCACATTGCGGACCTGGATTACCAGCAACTGAAGGTCTACCCGGGCAACTACGACGATTTCATGCTGGCCTCGCTGCAGGCGCGTCAGCGGGTGGAAGCCGCGAATACCAAGGCTCAGGACCGCATCTCGGACCTGCAGGAATTCGTGCGCCGCTTCTCGGCCAACGCTTCGAAGGCACGCCAGGCGACCTCGCGCCGCAGAGAGCTCGAGAAGATCAAGCTCGAAGAGGTTCGACCTTCTTCGCGGCAGAACCCGTATATCCGTTTCGAACAGCGCAAGAAGCTGTTCAACGCCGCGGTCTCCATCGACGGCCTCTCATTCCGCTATCCGGGCTCGGACGTCGACGTTCTGAAGAGGATCAGCTGCAACATCCGGGCCGGCGAGCGGGTTGCAATCATCGGCGCCAACGGAGTGGGCAAAACGACTCTGGCGCGCTGCCTGATCGGCGAACTGAAACCCACCGCGGGCCACATCACCTGGGCGGAGAACGCCGAGCCCGGTTACATGCCCCAGGACGCGCAAGCGGACTTCGCCGAGAAGATCGACCTGTTTACGTGGATGTCGCAGTGGACGGGCAAGGCGGACGACGATCTGATCGTGCGCGCCACACTTGGCCGGCTCCTGTTTTCCGGCGATGAAGTGAAGAAGGCGGTAAAGGTGCTGTCGGGCGGCGAGAAGGGCCGCATGATCTACGGCAAGCTGATGCTGACGAAGCCGAACGTGCTGGTCATGGACGAGCCTACGAACCACATGGACATGGAAACCATCGAGTCTCTGCAGACGGCGCTCGAGTTGTATCCCGGAACGCTGGTCTTCGTCTCCCACGACCGGGAATTCGTCGGTGGCCTCGCGAAGCGAATCATCGAGCTGAAGGCGGACGGAACCATCGAGGATTTCACCGGGACCTTCGACGAGTATCTGTCGGTACATCCCCTGATCGCGTAACTGCGAGTCCCCGACCGTCAGTAGTGGGGCGGTCGCTCTTCTTCCTGGGTGTGGGCGCCCGTGTCGGACTGCGCCGCCTCCACGCGGGCGGCCAGTGCGGCAATCTGCGCCCGCAGAGCTTCGATTTCCCCGTGCTGCCGAAAGACGACATCGCTCAATTCCGCGTTCGCACGCTCCAGAAAGGCGATCTTGGTCTCTATCCGCTCGAGCGTATGGGCGTTCATGGCGAGGCGTCCTCCATGGCGGCATGCTACACTACTGCCGTCAGAACTCTCGATGCGCTTCATGCGCACATCCTCGCCAAACCAGCTTCGCGGGCCGAAAGACCGCGCCCCGGAGACCATGAAAGTTCCCAAAGGCTTGCAGCCGTTGATCGACGACGGCGTCATCGATGAAGTCATCCGTTCACTGAAGAGCGGCAAGGAGGCTACCGTTTACGTCGTGCGCTCGGGGATGCACCTTCGCTGTGCGAAGGTCTATCGGGACATGTCGCAGCGCAGCTTCCAGAGGCGCGCGCAGTATCAGGAGGGCCGCAAAGTCCGCGGCAGCCGCGAGACCCGCGCCATGAACCGCAGCACGCGGTTCGGCCGTAGAGAGCAAGAGCACGAATGGAAGAACGCCGAAGTCGACGCGCTCTATCGACTCATGGCCGCCGACGTCCGGGTCCCACGACCCTTCGGCTATTTCAACGACGTGTTGATCATGGAGCTCGTGAGGGACGCATCGGGAGATCCGGCCCCGCGGCTGGGCGAAGTAGAGCTCACGCCGGAGGTCGCGCGTGAATATCACGGCTTTCTCATGCGGCAGGTCGTGCGCATGCTGAGCCTGGGCCTCATCCACGGAGATCTCTCGGAATTCAATGTTCTGCTTGCACCGGAGGGACCCGTCATCATCGACCTGCCTCAGGTCGTCAACGCCTCGGTCAACAATGCCGCTTTCGCCATGCTCGAGCGCGACGTCAACAACATCAGAGCGACGCTCGGCCGATTCGCGCCTGAGTTGCTGCAAACCGAGTTCGCCCGCGAGATGTGGATGCTCTATGAACAGGGCGAGCTGCACCCGGACAGTCGCCTCACGGGTAGGGTCGTCCGCGAAGAGCTTCCGGTCGACCCCGGTAGCGTCATCCAGCTGATCGAGGACGCCCGGGAGGAAGCGATCCGCCGGCGCCTCGGCCGGGAAGAACAGGTCGGATAACCCATATGACCCATGAGCAGCGACCACCCGGCTTTCGCGATCTGGGTCTGAGCGCACCGCTCCTGGAAGCATTGGCGGCCGTGGGCTATGAAACGCCATCGCCGATCCAGGCGCAGACCATCCCTCTGCTCCTGTCCGGCGCCGACCTGCTCGGGCAGGCGCAGACCGGTACCGGCAAGACGGCAGCCTTCGCGTTGCCAGTCCTCGCGCAGATCGATCTGTCGCAGACCAGCCCGCAAGCGCTCGTGCTCGTGCCGACTCGTGAGCTCGCCATTCAAGTTGCGGAGGCCTTTCAGCGCTACGCCGCTCATTTGAAGGGCTTCCACGTGTTGCCAATCTATGGCGGCCAGAGCTACGTCCCGCAACTGAAGGGTCTCAAGCGCGGCGTGCACGTGATCGTCGGCACGCCCGGGCGCGTTATGGACCATATGAAGCGGGGAGTGCTGCAAGTCGACGCCATTCGATTCATCGTGCTCGACGAAGGCGACGAGATGCTGCAAATGGGCTTCGTCGATGCGATCGAATGGATATTGGAGCAAGCACCTCCGCAGCGGCAGATCGCGCTCTTCTCCGCTACTGTGCCTCCGGCCATCCGGCGCATCGCACAGACGCACATGCGCGAGCCGGCGCAGATCACGATCCAGAATCGCGCCAGCACCACGCCGAAGATTCGCCAGCGTTACTGGCTGGTCAGCGGCTTGCACAAGCTGGACGCGCTCACACGAATCCTGGAAGCGGAACGCTTCGAGGCCATGCTCGTATTCGTGCGAACGAAGCTCGAAACGACGGAGCTCGCCGAGCGGCTCGAGGCACGCGGCTTCAACGTCGCCGCGTTGCACGGAGATATCCCTCAGCAGCAGCGCGAACGCACCATCGCCCGCCTCAAGGCGGGACAAGTCGACATCGTCGTCGCCACTGATGTCGCCGCGCGCGGCCTCGACGTCGAGCGGATCTCCCATGTCCTCAACTACGACATTCCGTACGACTCGCAGACTTACGTTCACCGCATCGGCCGCACGGGCCGCGCGGGACGCAAGGGGGAGGCGATTTTGTTCGTGGCGCCGCGCGAGCGGAACATGCTGCGCATCATCGAGCGAGCGACCCAGCAGTCCATCGAGCAGATGCAGATGCCCAGCTCCGCGGACGTCAATGAGCAGCGCGTTCTCAAATTCAAGGAGACCCTGGCAAACGCGGTGCGAAGCGGCGAAGGCAAGGTATTCCAACCGTATATCGAGGAGATCGAGCGCGAGCAGAACCTGCCCGCCATCGAAGTCGCCGCGGCGCTGGCCAGCCTGCTGCAAGGTCCGGCCCCGTTCCTGCTGACGGCCAAACCCGGCGCGCCGCACGAGGCATCGGCGCCTGAGAAGCCTCGCAAGGACCCGGAAAACGAACGGAGGCCCGCAGCAACGGATGCGGAGCCCATGTCCGAGCCACGGGCGCGTCACGGTTCCAGGAAAGGCGCGCGGCTCGAAACATACCGCATCGAAGTCGGCCGGGCACACGGTGTCCAACCGGGAAATATCGTGGGTGCCATCGCGAACGAGGCGGACATTGATGGCCGCAGCATCGGGCACATCGACATCCACCGCGATCACAGCTTTGTGGATCTGCCAGCGGGCATGCCACAAGAGACTCTCGACGGTCTCCAGGCCGTACGGGTGAGCGGAGTGGAGTTGCGAATCAGCCGCGTCGATTCGAAGCCCGGGCGCACCGAGCGGCATCCACGCTCCCACAAGACTTCCCGCGTACCCAAGGGCAAAAGGATGGCTGGGCGGCAGCATCACTCGGCGAAACGTCGCGGCAAGCGCTGAGATCTGTTGATGTCCGGCTTGGCGGCTCCGCTCTTGTCCGGCTCAACTATATCGTCACGATCTACCTCATGGTCATCGGTCTGGTGGGACTGTTCGGCACCGGCGGCCTGCACGCCTGAGATAGTCCGCGGCACACGAGGACGGACGCGTGCCGGGGTTGAGGATTCCCGTCCCCGCTCGATCCTCGGTAACGGAATAGCGTTGCGTTGCTGATTGACAGGCTCGGGGCCGGGGCGTAGAAAATGCCGATCCGCATTTCCTCTAAAAAACCAAGAAGAGATCTCTCATGGTTAGAACCGTCACTTTGCTCTGCGGCACAGTACTACTCGCGGCCGCAGGGCTCGTCGTCTTCCCGGCTCCGGTCCATGCCGCCAATACGGCCGCTTCACGTGACAAGGCCGCAATCGAGGCCCTGGAGGCTCGGTTTGCCGCCGCATTCAACGCCAAGGATGTGAATGCGATCATGCAATTGTACGAGCCGGGACCGGGCTTGTTCGTGTTCGATGCGGCTCCTCCGCGCCAGCATGTGGGCTGGGCCGATTACAAGGCCGATTGGGAGGATACGTTCAAGGCAATGCCGTCGGTGTCTCATTTCTCGATATCGGATCTGACGATCACGGTCGTCGGTCCGGTCGCCTATGGACACAGCATCCAGACGGGCGTGTTTACGGGAGCCAACGGCTCGAAAGGTCGCTTCGTCGTCAGGGTGACCGACGTGTATCGGAAAATCCACGGGGCATGGCTCATCGTGCAGGAGCACGTTTCGGTGCCTGTGGACCTCAATACCGGTCAGGCGGATCTGCTCTCCAAGCCGTAGACCATTGGCGCCGCGGCCGGATCTCGACGGTTGCGGGAGTTCTATCTCAACGTGACCGCCGGGCGCGACGGCGGTCACGCGCGAGACCGTGCAGAATTGTCGCGATACCATGCTCGAACGCCGCGTCGAGTCCACCTCCCAGGCGAAATGCGTCACCGATCTCCATGGACACGAACCCGTGCAGGAACGGTGTAAGAACCCGTGCCGCGAGCAGCGAGTATTCCGGACCGACGAGGGCCGTGAGGGCAGGCAAGGCGGGCGCCAGCGCGTCGGTACGGACGCTGACTCCTTCTTCCGTGGGGCGCGATTGCACATCAAACATCAACGAGTAGCCGTTGGGGTGAGCCCTGGCAAACGCACGGTACGCCCGGGCTTGGGACTGGAGAGTTTCGAGGGGCTGATGCGATACGATCGCTTCTGCGAGCGACCTTCCCAGATCGCGCCACAACGAGAGCTCGACCGCCTCGAGAAGGGCGGCCCGATCGTCGAAGCGTCGATAGAGCGAGGGTGCTCGAACACCTACTGCCGCTGCTACATCGTTGAGCGAAAACCCATCGCGTCCATTGCGCTCCAAGAGGCCCCGTGCCGCTGCGACGATGCGCGCGTCGGAGGTCTTGGGCGGTGCGGGCATCGTCAGCCCAGCACGCCCGTGACGTCCAAGGCGAGCACTGCGGTACCTCCAACAAGAATCAACGCCGCCACCCATGCAGCTCTACTCGTGTTGATGCGGGCTGCGAGGCAAGCCGAACGCGCCGCTCTGTAGTAGAGCCACGCCCCCGCGACCACGAGCGCCAACTCGAGGCTCATCGCGGCAGCGGGAGCACGCCACAGTCCGAAGCCCAATGTAGGTAAGTGGCCTGCGTTCCCGGGCAGGAGCGGCAGATCGCCGCGGTGGACGATGAGGTCCAGCAGCCAGTGCGAAAAGGCCACCAGCCCCACCACCAGTCCGCTCTGGCGTCCCCATCGCGCGCCGCAAGCCGCTCCCAGAATCGCAGAAAGCAAGATGGCGCCGAGCAGAGAATGCGTGTAGTTGGCATGGATGATGCCAGCCCCGTAGCCGCCGTGCGTGCCCGGCGCCGGCTCGATCGTCTCGATCCCAGCCAGAAAGAGCGGAACGAAAACGATATCGAGCCACACGGTAGCCAGCATCAGCGACCAGAGGGGAACCGCACGCTCGCGCGACTTCACCAGCGCCGCCAGCCCGAAATGCCCGGCGATCATGGCCGCGGCTTGCGCGCACGGGAGGTGGGCCATGGGAGGCGGGCATCGAGCGCTCCGACGACCACAACGAAGAAGATCACACCCAGAATGAACGCCACGCGTACCCCCGCTTTGTCTCATTTGGAGAGCTTGGGATGAAAGCTATCGGCAATAGCCTTGCCCGTCAAGCCGCGACGCGCCAATGACCCGAAGAGGCACTCGTGCGTGCCCAGCTCGGCCTGCGCCGCTGCTGCTGCCCACCCTCAATTCCGTCGGGGCGCAGATCGGCAAACCGGTCGCCTGGTACCGGGTGCGGGCCTGCCTCGAGGCTGCTAAGGTGGGTGAATGAGCAGAGTCACTGTCAGAGCATTCTCGATCTCGCTCGACGGCTTCGGCGCGGGCGCACGGCAGACCCTGGAAGATCCGATGGGCGTGGGTGGCAGGGCGCTGCATGAGTGGGCCGTGGCGACGCGAACATTCCGACGCATGTTCGGCCAGGAAGGCGGATCGACCGGGGCCGACGAGGGCTTCGCCGCCCGCAGTTTCGAGAACTTAGGCGCATGGATTCTCGGACGGAACATGTTCGGCCCGATCCGCGGTCCGTGGCCGGACGAGAGCTGGCGGGGCTGGTGGGGACCCAATCCGCCGTATCACGTCCCGGTGTTCGTGCTGACACACCATCCCCGCGATTCACTCACCATGGAGGGCGGAACGACCTTTCACTTCGTCACGGACGGAATCCAAGCGGCACTGGAGCGCGCAAAAGCTGCGGCCAATGGCAGGGACGTTCGCATCGGCGGCGGCATCGCGACGATCCAGCAATTCCTGGGTGCTCGGCTGATCGATGAGCTGCACATCGCGATCTCACCGGTCCTCCTGGGCGCCGGCGAGCGTTTGTTCGCCGGACTCGACATGGTCGAGCTGGGATACCGCTGCGTAGAACACGTAGCAACTGACAAGGCGACGCACGTCATCCTGCGCCGGTAGACGCACTGCGCTAGCCGGACGCTGCTGAGACCCCCGTTTGCAGTTGTATGAGGGCAAGCAGTCGGGAGTCTTCCACCGCGGCTGTCCGGTGTCCGATGCCCGCCAGATATGCGCGGTGCGAGGCGAATGACAGGAAGGTCGTTACGCTCTGCTGGCGAACCAGCATGGCCATGTCCCACCGTTCATCCTGCGGCCCGATCAAAAATGCTCCGCCCTCTCCGAGGAACAGCAGATCGCCGCCCGATTCTCGAAGGTACGGCAGCGTGTGATCGATGTAGAGCCGGAACGCTTCGGCGCCAGTCATTGGCGAGGATGGGGCCAGCTCCGGTGCCGCCGAATAGTCTGCAATTGCACGCAACCGCAGCAGATTGAGCGCGACGAATTCACCGGCAATTTCTCTCATCATGAACGAGCGGCCGGACTCCTGTGTCGGCGCCAGATATCGACTCTCTCTCATGGCAGGGGGTGGCCGAAGGCCAGCGCGACTGCATGATCGCGCACGTCGTCCGGCCATGCGGCCATCCATTTGCGCAGGCGCCGCTCATCTGCCGCGAATAGCGCGCGTGCTGCTTCTTCGAAGCCGGGCATGTCGCCGGCCATGGCCGACATGAAATGGTAGGCGCTCTCGAGCGCTCTTCGGCGCCGATCCGCCTCCGCGTGCGTTCTCCTCGCCTCTTCGACCAGCTTGCGCAGGGCCACCGAGGCACCCCCGGGTTGTGCCGCCAGCCACTCCCAGTGCCGCGGCAGAAGCGTCACCTCGCGAGGTACGACTCCTAACTTTGGGCGTCCTCGACCGCGTGGCCTGCCGGTGCCTGCGTCTGCGTCTGCAATCTCTTCCTCCGAGCCTCTGATGTCGATGTCCACCGCGCGGCCGGTACTGTCATCAAAGATCAAGACAGGGCCGGCCACCGCGCTGTCGATCACCCGTTTGACCGCGATCGCGACGGTGCGCAGCGATCCGGCTGCAATGCGGTGATGGCCGGCGAATGCCGTGTAGAGACCCTCGTTCATAGGACTATTTATACCCGGATATAATTCCACCGTCAATAATATCCGGATAATAATGACAGAGCGCCAAGCCGCACTCCCCCGGGGCTCGACGCTTCAGCAGTGCGACGCAGCAGACGTCGACGGAGGCGAGGAGATGGACCTCGATGAGATGGCGGAGCTCGCCAGAAAGATCGAGGCGCGGACGCGCGGACCCGGGAGTCCCCGATTATTGGAAGAGCTTCAGCGCGTTGCGCAGCGTCTGCAACACGCCCCAGAGAAGCGGAATCCCGACGAAGCTCCAGGCCAGGATCAGCTGCAGAGTACGGGTGCCGGTGGGGTTTGGACTCGACATCGGTGCTCCGCGATCATTGCGCCGCGAGGCGCGCGGTCTCGCCTTGCACGGCTGGCATATGGTGCCGCTCGTGCACCGGGCTGATGAAAAGATTGCAGAAGAAGCCGACGACCAGCAGGGCGGCCATGACGTACATGGTCACGTTGTAGGCGTCCGCCTTCGGGACCCCGCGCGCGATCTCGTACGCGCGTATGTAGTTGACCAGCACCGGACCGAACACCCCGGCCGCGGACCAGGCGGTGAGCAGCAATCCATGGATCGCGCCGACGTAACGCGTCCCAAACATATCCCTGAGGTATGCGGGTAGCGTGGAGAATCCGCCCCCGTACATGCTGATGATGACGAGGAAGAACAGCACGAAGAGACCGACGCTGCCCAGGCGGCCCGTGTTCGGCACCAACGCGTAGAGAATGGTGCCGAGAATGAAGAAGCAGAAGTACGTGTTCTTGCGGCCGAAGAGATCCGAGGCGGACGCCCACAGGAATCGGCCCGCCATGTTGAAGAGGCTCATGAGACCCACGAAGCCTGCGGCGGCGACCACGCTCACCTTGCCCGGGAACATCTCCTGACTCATCGCCGACGCCTGACCGAGGACGCCGATTCCCGCGGTGACATTGAGGCACAGCACCCACCAGATGAGCCAGAATTGCGGCGTCCGCAAAGCCTCATAGACGTACACGTTGGCGCTCGTCACCAGCTTCCGCGGCCGTGCCGGCGGGCTCCAGCCGGCGGGCTGCCAGTCAGGCGCAGGAACCCGGACGATGACTGCGCCTACCATCATGAAGAGGAAGTACACGACGCCGAGTATGATGAAGGTCTCGGCGACTCCAATGTGACTGCCTGTCGAGAACCGGGCCATCAACCAGACCGAAAGCGGCGAGGCGATCAGCGCCCCGCCGCCGAAGCCCATGATGGCCATGCCGGTCGCCATGCCCGGTCTGTCGGGGAACCACTTGATGAGCGTCGAGACAGGAGAGATGTATCCGACGCCCAGTCCGATACCCCCGAGTACTCCATAGCCCAGGTAAATGACCCAGATATTGTGGACATAGACTCCGGCGGCCGAAATCAGGAATCCGCCGCCGAAACACAGCGCCGCGGTGAACATCGCGCGCCGCGGCCCGCCCTCTTCCACCCATCGGCCGAACACGGCTGCGGACACGCCGAGGAAAAAGATCGCGAGTGAGAAGATCCAGCCGAGATCCTGGAGCTTCCAGTCGCCAGGCGCCGAATCGGAGATCCCGATGAGCCGGGTCATGGGCAGGTTGAACACGCTGAAGGCGTACGCCTGTCCGATGCACAGGTGCACACAGAGCGCGGCCGGCGGCACCATCCAGCGGCTGAAACCGGGACCGGCCACCGTGCGTTCCCGGTCCAGGAATGAGAGCGGGCGCATGGCGGCAGTCTACGCCGCGACCGCGCCGCTGCTCGCGCAGGTGGGTACCGGCGACCATCAGCCGGCGCCATAGTGTTCGCGATCCGGCGCGATCCTGTACCGCTGCGGAGCGGCGTGTCGCCCCATCCGCATGTCAAACCCTACAATGGCTCATGCCCGAGCTCCCCGACCTCACGGTCTACCGCGAAGCGCTGGAACAGCGCATCGCCGGGCATCCTCTCGAGAGCGTGCAGATCCAGTCGCCGTTCCTGCTGCGGACCATCACGCCCCCGATCGAGAGCGCGCTGGCCCGCCGCGTGGCCGCGGTGCGCCTCATCGGCAAGCGCTTGGGCGTGGGTCTCGAGGGCGGGCTCTGGCTGGTGTTCCATCTGATGATTGCGGGGCGCCTGCATTGGTTCGATGCCGGGACCCCCCTCTCCAGGCGCGCAGCGCTCGCGCGCCTGCAATTCTCGAGCGGCATACTGACCCTCACCGAAGCTGGCACCCAACGGCGCGCATCGCTGCACCTGGTCCAAGGCGAGGAGGCGCTGCGCCGGCAGGATCCGGGAGGCATCGAGGTCTCGACTGCGACGGCCGCGGAGTTTGCCGAGCGGCTGCGGCGCGAGAATCACACGCTCAAACGCGCGCTCACCGACCCGCGGCTCTTCAGCGGCATAGGGAATGCCTACTCGGATGAGATCCTCCACGCCGCCCGGCTCTCTCCCGTCGCGCTGACCAGCCGCCTCACCGACGCCGAGATATCGCGTCTCCACGGTGCGGCACAGGAACAGCTGAAGCTGTGGATCGATCGATTGCGCCGCGCGGCGGGCGGCAGATTTCCGGAGAAAGTGACTGCGTTTCGCGAGGAGATGGCCGTGCACGGCCGATTTCGCCAGCCGTGCCCTGTCTGCGCTACCCCGGTGCAACGGATTCGCTACGTCGATAGCGAAACCAACTATTGCGCGACCTGCCAGACGGGCGGCCGCCTGCTCGCCGACCGGGCGTTGTCGCGGTTGCTCAAGAAGGACTGGCCCAAGACCGTGGACGGGTTCGATCGCGACGAATGACTCGAGGCGCGCCTCTTGCGCACCCGGGTAAGCGTGACCGGGATACTCGCGCATCGCCTGCCGCCGGCTCGTGGCCAGCGAAAGCCGAATACCCCCGGCACGACAGGCATACCCCGGGCTGGCCGCGACTCGATGACATAATGCAGCGATCCGCGGTGGCCCCGCCGCCCGTGGCCCCCCTCTGCCCGCGCGTGCTAGAGTTCTCCTCGAAGGGACCGCCTGTCGCTGGGCAGCGGTGAGGATCCACTAAGAACAAAGCGCCGCGGCCGCACCGCGCGTGCTTGTCGAAATAACACCAACACCGGGGATGACAGCAGATGACTACAAACTTGGCGATCGCCGCGGGGCTCCTGCTCTGCGCCGGCGTCCTGCCGCTTGCGCACGCCGATTGCGGGCCCGTACCGCAGCCGGCATTCGCCATACCGGATGGGGCGCACGCGAGCAAAGACGAGATGAGCGCGGCACGGGACAACCTGAGCGAGTACAGCGCACAGGCAGCTGCGTACGCGTCCTGCCTCGACGCCGAGCAGGCGGATGCTGGGCGCGCGGCCGGCGATGCGCGGCGCCTGCGGAATGAGGACCTCGACCGTGGCAGTGCCCTCCTGCTGCAGCTCGCCTCCGTCGTGAGCTGCTTCAGCCGGCAGGTCCAGACGTTCCAGGCGACAGGCGGAGGAAGCGACGCCGGTCCGGCGCAATGCTCCAGCTCCGAGGCGCGGCGCCACCCGGTCAGTTTCCACTCAGCGGCGCGCCCGTCCCGCTGACAGGCTCGGCCACGGATGGCGGACGGCTTCCGGAGGACCGCGCCTGGGATTGCTTTGCAATACGTTTTCGGCACATTGAGGAAATTTAAGGAGCTTTAAGAAAATCCGTCGCCGCCCCGGATACATGCGGTGACGCAGATCACGCCATCGGCGCCGCGATGTTGCCGCTTGGTTACGACAGGGAGCGCGCGCTCTCTCCAAAGGAGTATGTCACCAGCTCTCGCGCTGGGAATTTCAACGGGCGGGGCCTGCGCGTAGACTGCGCGCCTTCGTTGAAAGGAGGTGATCGCATGAATCTCGTGGTGGTAGCCCAAATGATCGTGACGGGCGTGTTACTTCTCGCGTTCTCGGTCGAAGTTCTCGCCGGCAAGCTGGTCTGGGAATGACGCACCGCACAGGGCTCGACCGGTAAAAACGGCCGCACGCCGGTTTTTCCAATTACCTAGGGAAGAACGGTCCTCACGATGGAGGCATCGAGGGCCTCGTAGTCCGAATAGGAGATCGTCTCGTAGAGCTCCTGACGGGTCTGCATCTGAGCAATGACGCTCCGCGGACCGTCCTCCCGGCGGATGGTGGCATAAAGCTGCTCGTGGGCCTTTGCGGCCATGCGCAGCGCGCTCACCGGCCAGATCACCATCCGGTAACCCATCGCCTCGAACTCCGCCGCCGTGAAATACGGCGTACGGCCGAATTCCGTCATGTTGGCGAGTAGCGGCGCGTTCACTCGGCGCGCGAACTCACGGAACATCTCGGCGGTGGTCAGGGCCTCCGGGAATATCGCGTCTGCCCCCGCATCGAGGTAACGCTTGGCACGCGCCACCGCGCCGTCGAGCCCCTCGCTTGCGGCGGCATCGGTGCGCGCGATGACGTAGAGGTGGCGTCGCGCGCGCACGGCAGCCGCGATCTTGGCCGCCATGTCCTGCGGCGTCGCCAGCCTCTTGTCGTTGAGGTGGCCGCACTTCTTGGGCAGCAGTTGATCCTCTATGTGCACCGCGGCGGCGCCGGCATCCTCGAACGCGCGTACCATGTGCATGACGTTGAGCGCTTCGCCGTAGCCCGTATCGCCGTCTACCAGCACCGGCAGGGAGGAGGCGCGGCTCACCTGTCGGATGAAGAAACAGACGTCTTCGACCGTGATGATGCCGAGATCCGGCAGTCCCATCGAAGCGCTGACCGCCGCGCCGGACAAATACAGTGCCTCGAACCCCTGCCGCTTCGCCTGCAGGGCCGCCAGGCCGTTGTAGGCGCCAGGGATCCGCAGGATGCCGCCGCGGCTGATGAGCTGCGCGAAGCGCTCGCCCGCGGGCTCTCGCGGCAGACTCTCTCCGACCAGATAGGCGCTCATGGCGATGCCCGAAGCTCAAATGACATAAAGATCGACGTACTCATTGACCGGCGTCTGCTCGAGACGCGCAGGGTCCAGCGATAGCTGCGCGATCGCGCGCTGTTGCTTCTCGGGGAATCTGCGCGCGAGATTGCGGCGGAACTTCTCGACGAGGAGCGGGATGCCCTCCTGCCGCCGCCGCCGATGCCCGATGGGATATTCCACCACGACCTCATCCAGCGTACGGCCATCCTTGAGCTTCAAGGTGACGGCGTTGGCGATGGAGCGCTTCTCCGGATCGAGATAGTCTCGCGTGAACTGCGGGTCCTCGACGCATTCGATCCTCGCGCGCAGCGCATCGATGCGCGGGTCACGGGCGACCTCGTCCTCGTAGTCGGCAGCGGTCAAGCGGCCGAGAAGGAGCGGCACCGCCATCATGTACTGGATGCAGTGGTCGCGGTCGGCCGGGTTTGCGAGCGGGCCCTTCTTGTCGATGATGCGGATGCAGGCCTCGTGCGTGCGCACTCTGATGTGCTCGATGTCAGCGGCGCTCAGGCCCATCTCGCGCAGACGCTGGTGCAGCTGCATGGCGGCTTCCACCGCGGTCTGCGAGTGGAATTCCGCCGGGTAGGAGATCTTGAAGAGCACGTTCTCCATGACGTAGGAGCCGTACGCGCGTTGGAACTTGAATGGCTGGCCCTTGAAGAGCACGTCGTAGAAACCCCAGGTCTTGGCGCTCAGCACTGAGGGATAGCCCATCTCCCCCGTCTTGGCGATCAGCGCCAGGCGCACCGCGCGGCTGGTCGCATCGCCGGCCGCCCAGCTCTTGCGTGAGCCGGTGTTGGGAGCGTGCCGGTAGGTACGCAGGCTTTGGCCATCCACCCAGGCGAGCGACAGCGCGTTGATGATCTCCTCGCGCGTGAGGCCGAGGAGGCGTCCGATGACCGCGGTCGAGGCCACCTTCACCAGCACCACGTGATCCAGCCCGACGCGGTTGAAGCTGTTCTCGAGCGCGATTACGCCCTGGATCTCGTGCGCCCGGATCATCGCGGTGAGCACGTCCTTCATGAGGAGCGGCTTCCTGCCGGCGGCAACCGCCTGGCGCGACAGCCAGTCGGCGGTGGCGAGAATGCCGCCCAGATTGTCGGAGGGGTGGCCCCACTCGGCCGCGAGGAACGTGTCGTTGAAGTCGAGCCAGCGGATCATGACCCCGATGTTGAAGGCCGCCTGCACGGGATCGAGCTGGAATGGCGTACCCGGGACCTTGGCGCCGTTGGGCACCTGCGTGCCCGGCACGATGGGGCCGAGCAGCTTCGCGCAGGCGGGATACTCGAGCGCCTCGAGCCCACAGCCCAGGGTGTCGATGAGACAATGCCGCGCGGTCTCGTAGGCGAGGTCGCTTCGGATATCGGCGCCGAGGACGTACTCGGCGATGTCGGTGAGGACCTGGTCCGGCGCGGGCCGGACGGTGCTGTTGGATGAGGACATGGCGTCTCGCGTGAGCTCAGGAACGCTTGTCCAGGGGGACGAAGCGCAGCGCCTCCGGCCCGACATAGTTGGCGGTGGGCCGGATGATCTTGCCATCGGCCCTCTGCTCCATCGCGTGCGCCGCCCAGCCCGTGGTGCGCGCGATCACGAAGAGCGGCGTGAACATCTCGGTGGGCACGCCCATCGTGTGGTAGGAGACGGCGGAGAACCAGTCGAGGTTCGGGAACAGCTTCTTGGCGTCCATCATCACCGATTCGATGCGCTCGGCGATGGCAAACATCTTCGGATCGCCCGCTTCCTTCGACAGGCTGCGCGCCACCTCCTTGATCACCTGGTTGCGCGGATCGGAAACCGTGTACACGGGGTGGCCGAAGCCGATGATGACTTCTTTGTTGGCGACGCGCGTGCGGATGTCGGCCTCCGCCGCATCGGGGCTGTCGTAGCGCTTCTGGATCTCGAACGCCACCTCATTGGCGCCGCCGTGCTTCGGGCCGCGCAATGCGCCGATCGCGCCGGTGATGCAGGAGTACATGTCGGCGCCGGTGCCCGCGATGACGCGCGCCGTGAACGTCGAGGCGTTGAACTCGTGCTCGGCGTACAAGTTGAGCGAGGTGTGCATGGCGCGCACCCAGGAAGCGGGCGGCGGCCTGCGGTGCAGCAGGTGGAGGAAGTGGCCGCCGATCGAGTCGTCTTCCGTTTCGACGAGCGGCGCGTGGCCGTTGTGACTCACGTGGTACCAGTACGCCAGCATGGAGCCGAGCGAAGCGATCAGCCGGTCGGCGATGTCACGCGCTCCGGCAGCGGAATGGTCGTCCTTCTCCGGCAGCGCGCAGCCGAGCGCGGAAACGCCCGTACGCAACACGTCCATCGGGTGTGCCGCGGCCGGCAGCGCATCGAGCGCCGCACGGACCGCGGCAGGCAAGCCACGGAGCACCTTGAGCTTGCTCTTGTAGGCGGCCAGCTCGGCGCGCGTCGGCAGCTTGCCGTGGATGAGAAGGTGAGCGATTTCCTCGAACTCGCACGTGGTCGCGATTTCGAGGATGTCATAGCCGCGATAGTGCAGGTCGTTGCCGGTGCGCCCGACCGTGCAGAGTGCGGTGTTGCCGGCGACGACGCCTGAGAGGGCGACGGATTTCTTCGGCTTCGGCCCCGTCGCGGCCGGCTCTTCTGTATGCGTCATGCCGACACTCTAGACGGCGGAAGATGCCAAAGAAAATACCTTGAAGATGGCTTCTCTATATGAGAAAAGTATCATGATGGAGCTGCGCCACCTTAGATATTTCCTTGCCGTCGCCGAGGAGCTCAATTTCACCCGAGCCGCCGAACGGCTCGGCATCTCCCAGCCGCCACTGACCCAGCAGGTGAAGGCGCTCGAGGCGGAGCTCGGGGTCACCCTCCTCGACCGGTCCGCGTACCGCATCGAGCTCACGGATGCGGGGCGAATCTTCGCGGCGGAATCCGCCCGCATCCTGGGTGATGCGCGCAGCGCGGTCCAGGCGGCGCGGCGCGCGGCGACCGGCGCCACCGGGCGGGTGCGGGTAGGGTTCACCGACTCCGCTTCCTTCAATCCGCTGGTGACCGCAACGCTGCGCAGCTTTCGATCCGACTATCCGGCGGTGGAAGTGTCGCTGGAGGAGCATCCCTCCACCGAGCTGATTGTCAGTCTGCGGGAGGGGCGAATCGACGCCGCTTTCGTACGCCCGCCGCTGCCGACGCAGCGGGGCCTGACCCTCGATCTGCTGGAGCGGGAGCCGCTCGTGCTGGCCGTTCCGAGCAGTCATCCGCTGGTGCATCGGCAGGAGGTCGATCTCGGCTCGCTGGCGGCTGAGACGTTCATCCTCTATCCGCGCGCCGTGCGCCCGGGGCTGGCGGATACCGTGGTGGCCGCCTGCGAAGCGGCGGGATTCACGCCCAAGGTCGCGCAATACGCGCCGCAACTGTCCTCGACCATCAACCTGGTGGCGGCCTCGCTCGGCATCTCGATCGTGCCGGACAGCATGCGCTGCCTGCAGGCGCATGCGGTGGCCTACCTGCCCTTGCAGGGCGAGCCCTTGCACACGCTCCTCGGTATCGCCTACCGCACGGAAGAAGGCTCCGCCGTGGTGTGCAACTTCATCGACACCGCACGGCGGGGCAGCGCAGGGGTGAGATCATGATGGAATGGCCGGGGGCACCCGCCCGGACTGCGATGCAAGTCACAGAAACGACAGACCCTGGAGCATCCGTTCGCTGCCGTGCCGAAAACCTGGGAATCAGGGTATTGATGAGGTCTCTTTCAGGACGGGCGCCGACATGCTGATCGGACTCTTGACAGTGCTGCTCGCGGCCGCGGCCGCCGCAACGGCCGTATACCGTGCCAGGGCAGCGGGCGCGGCGGCGGACGTCCCGGAACCGGTTGAGATCCTCCTCGGACCACAGGATCTGCGCCAGCTGCTCTCTTCGCCGGGCACCGGGGCGAAGGAAGGCAAAAGTCCCGCGCCCCCGCTCCTGAGCTCCTCGCAAACGCTCAAAAGATTGCGGGAGCTGGCCCTGGGCACGCCCGTCACCGGCGAATCCGGACCAGAGCACGCTGCCGTCAAGGCGGCCGCCGTCGCGGCGACGGAAGAGGGTGCGATGCTGCGGCAACTGGCGCCCCGCCGTCCAAGCCTCCTCCCGCAGCTGATACGGGCCGCCAATGACGATGCCGCCCCGCGCCGCGAGCTCGCGGCCATCATTCGGCGCGATCCGTCCCTCGTGGGCCATCTCCTCGAGATGGCCAACAGCTCCTTCTATCGCGTGACGGAGCGTCCCATCGAGAGTATCGATCGCGCCGTCGTGTTGCTGGGCAGCGAAGGCATCCGCTCGTTAATTGCCGCGGCGGCGATGCAGCCGATCTTCCGTGTTGACAGCGGACCCTTCCCGCGCTTTGCGCAGACCGTCTGGGAGCACGCCTGGCGCTCCGCCAACGCGGCCGTCGTGCACGCCGCGATGGTGGAGAGAGCCGACCCGTTCGCCGCCGAGCTGTTGAGCCTCGTCTGGGGCCTGGCGGACGTGGTGCTCTTCCGGGCGGTGCTCGAGAGCTATACGACGACTCAATCGGGTGGCAGGCTGCAACCTGACGCGACCGTCATCGCGACGCTCCTCGAGTCGCGGTCCGTCGACGTCGCCCGCCGGATCGGCGCCAACTGGGAACTCTCGGCGGGCAGTCTCGCCGCACTCGAACAGCAGGTGGGCGCCGCCGAGCCGGTCACACCGCTCGGCCGATCGCTGCGCTTCGGGCGCATCGTCGGCGCGCTCGCGCTGCTTCGGATCGGCGGGGTCATCGACGAGGCGACCGCCGTGGCATCTTTTCCCTCATCCTCACTGGGGCGCGAGCAACTCGAGCGCATGTGGGTGCGGCTGACGAAAGGTGGGCAGACGGCGGGCGATTCCGCTAAGGCGCCACAGCAACGCTTGTGAGTGCACCGACCTCGGCGGCCCGGACGTAGATTCCGGCTTGCTTGGGGCGTCTGAACGGCTGGAGCCTCGGCGGAGCGCGCCGCGCGTGGAACGGACCTCCCCAAGCTGCCGTTATAGTCCAGAGGTTTCCGGGAGCACTCGCCCCCGGCGCTCCTGGTATGACTATCGCCTGCACCGACTGCGGAACGCTCCAGGACATCCCGCCGCTCCCCTGGGGAGCCATCGCCATCTGTCCGACGTGCGCCAACCGGATGGAGCGCACCAACGGGCGCAGCATCAATGGCGCGCTCGCCTGCGCCTCGGCGACGTTCGTGCTGCTCTTTCCCGCCAACCTGCTGCCCATCATGCACGTCTCGATGGTCGGCATGACACGCGAGAGCCGCCTGGGAAGCGGTGTCGTGACACTCTGGCAACACCAGTGGGTGATCGTGGCCATGCTGGTGGCGGCATTCGCCGTCATCCTGCCCTTTGTCAGGTTCGGTCTGTTGTCCCTCGTGCTCACCCTGGTGCAGCTCGGACACAGGCCGCATTGGCTGGGACGCGCTTTCCGCTGGTCTTTGCACCTCGACCAATGGGCCATGCCGGATGTGTTTCTCATCGGCTGCGCAGTCGGCTACAGCCGGATCGCGGCGGCGATGCCAGTGCAGATCGGCTGGGGCGGCATCTGCCTCATCTTCGCCGCCTTTCTCTGCATGCTCTCGCGGGCCGCGCTCGACGCGCGCGCCGTGTGGCGCGTGCTTTGGCCGGAGTGCGCCGCGCCACCGGCTGATCAACCCGCCATCGCCTGCCGCTTCTGCGATCTCGTCAGACCCGCCGCCGCCGAGGGCTCGCGCTGCCCGCGCTGCGCCCTCACACTGCGCGCACGCAAACCGGACTCGATGGTGCGCACGACGGCGCTGGTGATCGCGGGATTTGCCCTGTTCTTTCCTGCCAACCTCTATCCGATGAGCGTCGACCGGCAGCTCGGCGTGCTCGTACCGCATCGCATCGTCGATGGCATCATGGAGCTGTTCCAGGCGCATCTCTGGCCGCTCGGCGTGCTCATCTTCTTCACCAGCATCGCCATTCCGCTGCTCAAGCTGGCGGGACTCAGTTGGTTGCTGCTCTCCATCTGGCGAGGCTCGCGCTATCGGCTCGTGCTGAAGACTCGCCTGTGTCGCCTCATCGATGAGATCGGACGCTGGTCCTGTGTCGATATATTCACCATCGCCGTCTTCCTGCCGCTCATGCAGTTCGACGGAATGGTGAGCACCGATGCCGCCAACGGCGCGCCTCCCTTCCTGCTCGTGGTCGTGATCACGATGCTGGCCTCGCATACGTTCGATCCGCGGCTCATGTGGGACGCGGCGCTCACGCCGCGGCTGCACGCACATCCCGGGCAGGCATGAGCGACGACACCCACCTCGCACGAGAGCCGCGGCGAACCATGTCGATCGCCCGCCGCAGCTGGTGGCCCGGTTGGATCTGGGCAGTGCCCATCGCCGCCGTCGGCATCGTGCTGTGGCTGCTGCTGCGCTCCATCAGCTCCCGCGGCATTGATGTGAAGGTCACGTACAACGACGCGGCCGGTATGCAGGCGGGCGATACGCGGGTCATGTATCACGGCGTGGAGGTGGGCAGAGTCACGAGTGTCGCGCTGGCGAGCGATGACTGGCACGTGGTGGTGAATCTCAACATCGATCGGCAGCTCGCGCCGAAGATCACTACCGGCACCCGCTTCGTACTCGAGGGAGTGCACCCGAGTTTCTCGGATGTGTCATCGCTGCGCGCGCTGATCGCCGGCCCCACCATCGTGATGGTACCCGGGCCCGGCAAGCCCGCGCTGCAGTTCATCGGCACGGAGGGAGGGCCGCGCGAAACTCTCGCGGTGTCGCTTCCGTATGCGGTCAGCTTCGACGGGGCGGTGGGGGAGCTGAAGCCGCACGCGCCGGTCACGCTGCGCGGCTTCACGGTCGGAGAAGTCACGAGCATCGGACTTTCGGTCGATCCGCACAGCGGACGGATCTCGACACCGGTGCTGCTCGCACTGGACCCGACACGTTTTCACCTTGCGGCGCCCGCGCCGCCCGACGGCGACTGGAAGCCGCTCATGGACGAGGCTCTCGCGAACCTGATCGGCCACGGTCTGCGCGCCAGCCTGACCCGTGCGCTGCCTCTGGTGGGCGGCGAGCAGGTGGATCTCGCCATCATTGCCGACGCACCGCAGGCGCGGCTCGAGACCTCCGGACAGTACGCGCAGATTCCGGCCGCCCAAGGCGGCGAGCTCGAGCGACTGCCGGCGGAAATCGGCTCGTTGCCACTCACGCAGATCGCCGACAACCTGCGCACGATCACGGATCAGGTGCGCTCGCTGACCTCCTCACCGCAGTTGCACGACAGCCTCGCCCATCTCGATGCGACGCTCGCCGCGCTCGAGCAGATCTCACGTCAGGCGGAACCGCAGGTCGCGCCCACACTGCGCGAAGTCCGTACCACGGTGGCCAGCTTGCGCGCCGCTGCGCAGCAAATGGATGCGACCGCCCAGTCCGCCAGGCTGGCGATGGGCACGAGCCCCGCGGCGCCGAGCGGCAACGTGCAGCATGCGCTCGATGAGCTGGCCGGCGCCGCCCGCGCGGTGCGCTCGCTCGCCAACTATCTGGATGAGCATCCGGAAGCCCTCGTGCGCGGGCGCGGCCCGAAAGCACACGAGTAAGCGGCGCGGGGCCGGGGCCGGGCAAAACAGCCGCGCGCCTGCTGGGGCCCATCAGCCAGGCGGCGGGGGCTCCGTGGGTATTTCTTCCACCCAACCGCGCCAGAGCGACAAAAGCGCCGCCATCAGCGCCGGGCCGATGAAGATGCCGACCAGGCCGAAGGACTCGACGCCGCCCAGGATGGCGAGCAGCGCCCAGAGGAAAGGCAGCTTCGCACCCTCGCCGATGATGACCGGCCGCACGAAATGATCGGCAATGAAGAGCACCAGCATGCCTGCCACTGCGACGACGATCGCCGCGGCGATCGAGCCACGCAACACCAACACGAGGGCTATCGTGCCGAAGACGAGAGGCGCGGCGAACGGAATGAGCGCGAAAACGCCTGTGAGGACACCTGACAGGATCGGGTGCGGCGCATGTGCCAGCGCGTAGACGCCGCACATGATGGCCCCCTCGCCGACCGCGACGAACACGATGCCGTCAACGGCCGCGCGGATCGCGCTGACGACACGCCGCAGCAGCCTGTCCACCGACGGCCCGAAGATCCCGCGGAACATCTTCGGCACATAGATGCTGAGGCGGTCGCGGTTGAGGTAGACGAAGAAGAGCGTGAGCAGAGTGAACGCCAGGGTGACGATACGGCGCGCAACCTGCATTCCAACAACCCGGGTCCACTCGATCAGCGCGGGATTCGCGTGCACGTGTCCGCCGGCGGCACCGGCGCCAGGCCCGAAGTACTCGATCCAGTTGTCGCGCGCCCAGCGGCCCACCCACGGCACCTGGACCAGCCATGACGGTAGTGGCGGCGGTCCATTACCGGCGGAGGCCGCAAACTCGTGCGCGAGTGATATGGCCTCGCGTCCGGCCACGACACCCCCATAGATGAGCGGCACCAGCAGCACCGCTCCAATGATCACCGTGAAGGTGAGCGCAGCCCAGACATCCCGCCGCTTGCCGCGGAATTTCACCAGCCAGCGGTCGTAGACCGACGCGGTGGCGATGGCCAGGACCACCGCCCAGCAGAGCGCCGGGATGAAATGCCGCAGCATCCAGGCACCCGCGAGCACCAATGCCCCGATGAGCACGTACTGTGCGCTCTTCTGGGCTGTCGTGGCATTCTGTGGCGGCACGCCGAAACTCCAGGCTAGGCCAACGCCATATGGTACATGTGCTTTCCGGGGCGTTCGCTGCGGTATTCACATTAGCGAGGCGGATCTCGGAGGCAGCTCTCGAAGCCGCTCGCGGGCGGCCCGCTCCACCTCCCGGAGCCCGCCCGGCATCCGAGCTCGCCGGCATACGGGACTCCACCTGCCGACCCGGAATTCCGCCCGGGCGCGCGCCAGGGGCGCCCTCGGGAGGCCAAACGGCTCCTGCCCGGCGGCGATCTCCCCTTGCCGGGGCGCGATCAGATCCCCCGCCACCAGGGGGGTTGCCTCCAGGCCTGCGGGGTTTCCACCACCGCCACCCGTCGCGCCAGATCCTAGCGGGCAGCTCAGGGTGCTCGGTTTCCGCCCTCGGCAGTGCTCACCGCACTCGCTGGGTTCGCCCTGGCGCGGACTCCACCACCAGCGGACCCTGGCGGACGATCCAGCTGACACCAACGTTGTCCTCAGAAGAACGCAGGAAGTTGAGATCGACGACGGCGTCACCAACGTGCAATCGCCGCAGCGACAGGCGATCGATGCGCGCAGGCAACTTGGGGTCGACGATCCGCAGCCTGTGCTCGAGCGCGTCGGGCTCGAGCCCGAGCAGGCTCACCAGCGCGTAGGGCATGGCGGCGGCGGCCCAGGCCTGCGGGCTGCAGGCCACGGGATACCGCACGGGGTGACTCTCGTCAGGACCACGCTCCAGGCCGGCGTAGAGCTCGGGCAGCCGGTGCGCGCGCAAGCCCGCGGCCGCATCGTGCAGCGCCCCAAACACCCGCTGAGCTTCCGTATCACAACCGTACCGCCTGAAGCCGGCGAGGATTAGCGCGTTGTCGTGCGGCCAGACGCTGCCCAACTGATAGCTGAGCGGGTTATAGCGCCGCTCTCGGCTGGAGAGCGTGCGGATGCCCCAGCCGCTGAACATGTCATCCTGCATCAGGCGCCGCGCGACGGCGCGCGCATGCTCCGGGGAAGCGATGCCGCTCCAGAGTACCTGGCCGGCGTTGGAAGTCACCACCTCCGCAGGCCGGCCGCCGCGCTGGAGGGCTAGCACGTAGCAGCCGAGGCGGTCGGACCAGAAGTCGCGCTCGAAACGCTCGCGCAGCGTCTCTGCTCGGTCGGCGAGCGAGCGCGCCCTCTGCTCATCGCCCGTGAGAGTGAGGAGCCTCGCGCCCGCCAGCCAGGCCCGGTACAGGTAGCCCTGCACCTCGCACAGCGCGATGGGCGGGGTGGCGAGCGAACCGTCCGCGTTGACGATCGCGGCCCCGGAATCCTTCCAACCTTGATTGACGAGCCCGGTGCCGTAGGCGCCGCGGTAATCGAGATAGCCGTCACCGTCACTGTCGCCGAAGCGGTCGATCCACTCGAGGGCGGCGTCGATGTTGCGGTGCAGTTCGTGTACCAAGCCAACATCTCCCGACCAGGAGAGATACTCGCCGAGGAGGATGAGGAAGAGAGGGGTGGCATCGACGGTGCCGTAGTAGGTCAGACTCTGCGGAATCTCCCCGAGCCGCGCGAGCGTGCCCTGGCGCAGCTCGTGCGCGATCTTCCCGGGCTCGGCGTCGCGATAGAGGTCGCAGCGGTCCGCCTGGAAATGCCCCAGCACGCGTGCGGTATCGCCGGCGATGGCGGCGCGGAACCCACAGACCTCCAGCGCCGAGAGCGCCGAATCCCGGCCGAAGAGGGTCGCGAACCAGGGGATACCGCCGGCGATGTAGTGATGGCCACCGAGCAGCGGCGTGCGCAGCAGCTTCAGATCAAGAAGGCTGCGCCGGATGATGCGCTCGAGCACGGCATCGCCGCGAGCCTCGGCGCAAGAGTCCAGCCACTCGCGCCCTTCGCGCATGCACTTGTGCAGAAGCGCGTGTAGATCGCCGCCGCCACCTGTGGCCGCGGGTCCGAGGCGCGGCGCGATCTCCACGGCGAGCTCGCGACGCTCGCCCGAGTCGAGGTCGAGATCGAATCGCGCTGCCTTTCCGGTGAGCCAGGCAGCCGGTAACGAGAAGCTGAGCAGCGTCGCCTGTTGGGTACCGTCGCGCGCCAACGAGCGCAGCCGTACGCGATGCTCGTCGGCAACCTCCGCCGGCAATCCCGTGTGCGCGGGCGGCTCGGCGATGCCGCGCACGACGAAGATGTCGGTGAAGTCCGAGGCGAACGCCAGCTCGAGCGACAGGTGCACCGCTGTCGCGCCGAAGTTGGTGAGGGCGATGATCTCGTGAACGGCTCCGTCGCCCACCATCCGGTCACGGCGGATGCTGATCGTGTGAGCAGCGACGCAGCTTCCGCTCGCGCTTGTGAGCGGCGGGTTGCCGAGGACGTGGAAGGTCCAGGCGCCACTGCCCTCGTGACTCGAGAGCGGCACGAGCCGCGCGCCGTTGAGAGTCAGCTCGTACAGACTGAGGAACCGCGTGTCGTGGCAAAAGAGGCCAAGACCGCGGCTGTCCGCGTGCTCCCTGGGAATGTCGCCGCGCGCATCGCTCAGCAGGATCATCCCCGACCCTGCGAGCACGACGGATTCGGTGTCGTGACGCGCGCGCGAGGCGTGGTGAGAGGTCAGCGAGCGCTCGCGATTGCGATGCTGCAGCTCGGTCAGATCGCCGGAAGGGGTCTCGCTCGAGCTCATGTGCCGCCTGGGGCGGACTCCGCGCATGCCGACCTGAAAGACGCCCAGCGCCAACGCGGGCGCCAGGCTTGTTGCAAGCTCCGTTCCCGTTGCACTGGCGAGTTCGCCTCTGAGGGCCTGCGATGGCGGAACCCGGGCTGCGCACACGCGTTGGCAGGGTACGCCTCGATTGGCGGCAGTGAGGGCCGGGTACGCAATTGCTCCGCAGGCGCAGCAACAAAGTAGTCGTGATCACCGGCGCCAGCGCTGGAGTCGGCCGGGCGGCGGCACAGCAGTTCGCCCGCAGCGGCGCCGATGTCGCGCTGCTCGCGCGCAACGGCGACGCGCTGGATAAAGCGCGTGCGGAAGTCGAGAGCTACGGCCGGCGCGCACTCGCCATCCCGGTCGACGTGTCCGATGCTGACGCGGTCGAAGGCGCCGCATTCGCCATTGAGTCGCACCTCGGACCGATCGACGTTTGGGTCAACAACGCGATGGTCACCGTTTTCTCGCCGGTTGCCTTGCTGCAAGCGGACGAGGTCCGCCGCGTCACCGAAGTCACATACCTCGGCACGGTCAACGGTACGTTGGCGGCGCTTCGGCGCATGCTGCCGCGCGATCGCGGTGTCATCGTCCAAGTGGGCTCCGCACTCGCCTATCGGTCGATCCCCTTGCAGGCGCCTTACTGCGGCGCGAAGGCCGCCATCCGCGGCTTCACGGACTCTTTGCGCACCGAGCTGCTGCACGCGGGCAGCCGCGTCAGAGTCACGATGGTGCAGATGCCGGCCCTCAACACGCCGCAATTCGACTGGTGCCGCACGCGCCTGTCCCGCAAACCCCAGCCCGTGCCGCCGATCTTCGAGCCGGATGTGGCCGCGCGCGCCCTCGTCTGGGCATCCCGTCACAAGCGGCGCGAGGTATTCGTGGGCGCCAGCACGCTCGCCGCAATCTGGGGCAATCGGATAGCGGCGCCGCTCCTCGACCGCTATCTCGCGCGGGCCGCATACGATGCGCAGCTCGCCGACGAGCCGATCGAGCCGGATCGGCCCGATAACCTGTGGCGAACGGTGCCGGGCGACCGCGGCGCATACGGCCGGTTTAGCGACCGGGCGAGCAACAGCAGCCGAGAGCTGTGGCTGACCACCCACCGCTCGCTCCTGCTCTACGTATGCGCCGTCGGCGCGGGACTCGCCTGTATCGCTGCCGCGCGTCTGTCCGGCCGCTGAGCTCATGCAGGTCTTCTCGCCGGGCCTGGTCCTCGCCCTGAAGATCGGCGCGCTCGGCGCGCTGGCGGCCGTCGTTGCGGGCCTGTTCCTCTGGCGGCGTTACATAGCCCTCGAGCCTGCGATGGGCGACCCCGTGGTGCAGGTCGTGCCCTTCAGCCACAAGCATCACGTGGGTGACGATGGGATCGACTGCCGCTACTGCCATACCTCCGTTGGACACTCGGCGTTCGCGGGGATTCCGCCGCTATCGACCTGCATGACGTGCCATTCGCAGCTCTTCACGACCGCACCCGTGCTCGCGCCGCTGCGCGCGGCCTTCGCCGGTGAGCGCACCCTGAGCTGGAACCGTGTGTACGAACTGCCGGATTTCGTGTACTTCGATCATTCCATCCACATCGCCAAAGGGATCGGCTGCAGCAGCTGCCACGGCCGGGTCGACCAGATGCCGCTCACGGAGCGCCAGGCGCCCCTCACCATGCAGTGGTGCCTCGGGTGTCACAAAGACCCCGAACAACAACTCCGCCCGCCGACGCAGATATTCAACATGAGCTGGCGCCCGCCGGCGAATCAGCGCGAGCTCGGGCACCGGCTGCGGCTCTTCTATCACCTCCACTCCACCCGGCTGCTCACCTCATGCTCGACCTGCCACCACTGATGGATCGCCGCGAGGCCATGAAACTCATGAGCGCGGCACTCGCGCTCGCGGCAGGAGGCTGCGCCCATCCGCCGCTCGATCAGATCGTCCCCTACCTCGAGGGCCAGGAGGGAAGGGACTACGGCGAGCCGCTCTATTTCGCCACCGCGCTGACACAGGGTGGGTACGCCCAGGGCATCCTGGCGCGCAGCAACATGGGGCGCCCAACCAAGATCGAGGGCAACCCGCGCCATCCGGCGAGCCTCGGGGCGACCACGCCCATCGAGCAGGGCAGGATCCTCGAGCTCTGGGATCCGGGGCGCTCGCGCGCGGTGCTGCATGACGGCGAGATCGCCTCGTGGGACGAGCTGATGACGATGTTGACGGCGCGGCTCGCACGGCTGCAGACATCGGGCGGCGCGGGACTGCGGCTGCTGACGCGATCCTCGAGCTCGCCCACGCTGCTGGCCCTGATTGATGCCGTGCTCGCGCGCTACAGCCAGGCGCGCTGGCATCACCACGAGCCGGTCAACCGCGACAATGTGCATGAGGGCGCCCGGCTCGCCTTCGGGCGGCCCCTCGAGCCCGTGTATCACTTCGACCGGGCGGTCACCGTCCTGTCGCTGGAGGCGGACTTCCTCGGGTGCATGCCCGGCAAAGTCCGTCATGCGCGCGATTACATGCAACTGCGCCGCCCCGACGATAGCCGCTCGCCGATGAGCCGGCTTTATGCAGTCGAGTGCATGCCGAGTCTCACCGGCGCCAATGCCGACTACCGGCTGGCGCTGCCCTCGAGCCGCATCGGCGCGGTCGCCGCCGAGCTCGCTGCGCGGCTCTCCCGCGGCGGCAAGGCCAGCTCCGCATGGCTCGAATCCGCGGCCGCGGACCTCGACTCGCATCGCGGGAGCTCGCTGATACTCGCCGGCGAAGGCCAGCCCGCGCAGGTGCACGCGCTCGCGCACGATATGAACGGCAGGCTCGGCAACATCGGCAAGACGGTCGACTTCATTCAGCCGCCGGTCGAGATCCGGGAGCTTGCGGGCGCGTCGCTTGCCGCGCTCGCCGCGGATATGCACGCCGGACGCGTGGACACGTTGCTCATCCTGGATGGCAACCCGGTCTACGATGCTCCTGCGGATCTTGAGTTCGCGCGCGCGTTGGAACGCGTGCCCGCCTCGATTCACCATGGTCTGCTGGTCGATGAGACGGCGCAGCGCTGCGCGTGGCACGTTCCCGCCGCACATGAGCTGGAGACCTGGGGCGATGCGAGAGCATTCGACGGCACCCTCACCATCCAGCAGCCGCTCATTGCGCCGCTCTATGGCGGCAAGTCGGCGATCGAGCTGCTCGGACTGCTCATAGGCGAGCTCGGCTACGTGAGTCATGATGTCGTGCGCGCGACCTGGCGGCAGCGCTTCGGGGATCAGCAGCTCGAGCAGCGCTGGCGTGAGGCGCTGCGCACGGGCATCGTAGCGGATAGCGCCTCTGCCTTCGAGAAGGTCACAGCGGCAGAGAATCCGACGGCGCCGCCGGCCGCGCACGCCGAGCGCGGCGCAGGCGGCAGCGATGCGGCGCCGGGCGAGCTCGAGATCGTCTTCCGCCCCGACCCCTTCCTCTGGGACGGCCGCTACGCACAAGTCGCCTGGCTGCAGGAGTTGCCGCGGCCGCTGACGCAGCTCACCTGGGACAACGCCGCGATGATGTGCCCTCGGCTGGCCGCGCAGCTGGGCGTGCAGAACGAGGAGCTCGTCGAGCTCGAGCTGGAAGGACGCGTGGCGGAGGCGCCCGTCTGGATCGTTCCCGGACACGCCGATGGCGCCGTTACCATGATGTTGGGCTGGGGACGCACGTCGGCGGGCACGGTAGGCTCGCTGCGCGGAAGCAGCGCTTATGCCCTGCGCTCATCGCGCGCGCCGTGGTTTGCGCGTGGAGTCAGGATCACCAGGACTGGCCGGCGGCGGCCGCTCGCCAGCGTTCAGGGTCACCACGGGATGGAAGGCCGCGATATCGTCCGCGGCGCCTCGCTCGCGGCATACCGCGTCAACTCCGGCTTTGCCAAAAAGAAAGCCGACATCGAGCCGCCGGAGAGTCTGTACCCCGACGTTCCGTACCCCGGCTACGCATGGGGCATGAGCATCGACCTCACCTCCTGCATCGGCTGCGGCGCGTGCACGATCGCCTGCCAGGCGGAAAACAACATTCCGACGGTCGGCAAGCAACAAGTGCTCGTGGGCCGCGAGATGCACTGGATCCGCGTGGACCGCTACGACGAAGGGCCGCCTTCCGCGCCGCGCACTGCCTTCCAGCCGGTACCCTGCATGCAGTGCGAGCACGCGCCCTGCGAGGCGGTCTGTCCGGTTGAGGCGTCGGTGCACGACGCCGAAGGCATCAACGTTCAGGTCTACAACCGCTGCATCGGCACGCGCTTCTGCGAGAACAACTGCCCCTACAAGGTGCGTCGATTCAACTTTTTCGGTTACACGCCCAATACTCCGATCCTGGATGCCATGCGTAACCCGGACGTGACCGTGCGCACGCGCGGCGTGATGGAGAAGTGCAACTACTGCCTGCAGCGCGTCGTCCGCGCCAGAATCGTTGCCGACCGCGAAAACCGCACTCTGCACGACGGCGAGGTCGTCACCGCGTGCCAGGCGGTTTGTCCTACGCAGGCGATCGTGTTCGGTGATCTCAACGATCCGCGCAGCCAGGTTCGCATTGCCAAGTCATCGCCCCGCAACTACGCGCTCCTGGGTGATCTCGATACGCGCCCGCGCACCACGTATCTCGCCCGGATCGTCAATACCGCGGCGGACGAGCCGGTGTGAGCAGCGAGGCCGCACAAGTCCTGGACGAGTATGGCCGGCCGGGAGCCGCCCCGGAGATCCAGGGCCGGCATACCTACGGCACGATCACCGACAAGATCGCCGGCCTCGTGCTCGAGCGCCGCTGCGGCCCCGGATTCTGGATCACCCTCGGCGTCACCAGCGCGCTGGCGGTGATATTCGCCGTCTCCCTGATTTACCTGCTCGTCGCCGGCACCGGCATCTGGGGCCTCAACAATACGGAGGATTGGGGTTTCATGATCGCGAGCTACGTCTGGTGGATCGCGATCGGCAACTCGGGAACTTTCATCTCCGCGTTCCTGGTGCTGCTGCGGCAGCGGTGGCGCACGTCCATCAACCGTTTCGCCGAAGCCATGACCATCTTCGCGGTTGCCATGGCGGGCCTCATGCCCATCATGCACCTCGGCCGGCCGTGGTTCTTCTACTGGCTGGCGCCCTATCCGGACAAGATGAGCCTCTGGCCGCAGTGGCGCAGCCCCCTGGAGTGGGACTTTTTCGCCAACACGACGTACCTTATCCTCTCGATCCTCTTCTGGTACCTCGGCTTGCTGCCGGACCTGGCGACGATGCGCGACCAGGCCCACAAGCGCTGGCAGCAGCTCGCGTACGGACTGCTCGCGCTCGGCTGGCGCGGCGATGCCCGCCACTGGCACCACTACGAGAGCGCGTACCGGCTCCTCGCCGGTCTCGGCGCCCCCCTCGTCATCTCCGTCCACAGCGTGGTCGCGATCGACTTCGCCTTCGCCGACCTGCCGGGCTGGCATTCGACGATCCTTCCTCCCTACTTCATCGGTGGGGCGCTTTACTCCGGGATCGCCCTGGCGCTCACCATCACGATCTCGCTCCGCGCCCTCTTCGGGCTGCAGGACTTCATTACGCCGCGGCACCTCGCCAACCTCGCCAAGCTCATGCTGGCCTGCAGTTTCGTTCTGACCTACACGTACGCGGCGGAGATATTCACGGCCTTCTACAGCGCCGATCATTTCGAGATCTACACCGCCATCGATCGGCTGGGCGGCCGCTACGCCTTCACCTACTGGATCGCAATCTTCTGCAACGTGGTGGTGCCGCAGTCGATCTGGTTCCGTCGCGTGCGCGCGAGCCCGCTCGCGCTCCTCGTGGTGACGGTGATCATCAATGTCGGGATGTGGGATGAGCGTTTCATGATCATCGTCACGAGCCTGCATCGAACATTTCTGCCGTCGAGCTGGCATACCTTCGTCCCGACCTTCTGGGACTGGTCGACGCTCGTCGGCTCGCTCGGCACCTTCGTGCTGCTCTTTCTCCTCTTCGCGCGCTGCTTCCCGGTGATCTCCATGGCGGAGCTGCGGCGCCTCAACGCGCGCGTGACCGGAGTCGACCGATGAGTGCTGCATCCCGGCGCAGCCGCTGTTACGGCCTGATGGCGGAGTTCGCCAGCGCCGGGGAGATCCTCGCTGCGGTGCGCGCGAGCCGCGGCGCCGGCTACGAGCGGGTCGAGGCTTACACGCCCTATCCGGTCGACGGCCTCGCCGAAGCGCTCGGCCTGCGCAAAAGCCCGATCCCGTTGCTCACGCTGATCGGCGGCCTGCTGGGCGCCGCGACGGGTTGGTTCCTGCAGTGGTACTCGGCCGTCCTCGACTATCCGCTCAACGCGGGAGGCCGCCCGCTCTACAGCTGGCCGGCCTTCATCCCGAGCACGATCGAGCTCGGCATTCTCGGCGCCTGCCTCTGCGCTTTCGGCGGCATGCTCTGGTTCGCCGGTCTGCCGCGCCTGCGGCATCCGGCCTTCGACACTCCGGATTTCCGACGCGTGTCGCGCGATCGGTTCTTTCTCTGCATTCGCAGCGAGGACCCGATGTTCCACATCGAGCGCACGCATGCGTGGCTCATGGCACTGTCACCGCTGCGCGTGGCAAACACGCCGATGAATCCGGAGGAGCCCGCGTGAGGGCCGGCCTGTGGACTCTGGTTCTCACGCTCACCGCCGCGACGCTGTCGGGTGGCTGCGAGAACGGCGTGAAGGACATGTACCGCCAGGGCAGAGACGATCCCCTCACGTACAGCTCCCTTTGGGCCGATGGGCGCGCGTCGCGGCCGCTCGAGGCCGATACGGTCGCCGTCAGCGCCGGTCCGCTCGCGGAAAGCTCGAGCGGCCGCCAGGGAGTGATTCCGGCGCCCGGTAATGGACCGCGGTACACGGTCGCAGCCCTGGAGCGTGGCCGCCAGGAATTCGGTATCTACTGCGCGCCCTGTCACGGGCCGGCCGGCGATGGCAACGGCTACATCACACAACGCGGCTTCCCGCATCCTCCCAGCTACCACTCGGCGCAGCTGCGCACGGCGCCGGACAGCCTCTTCTACGATGTGATCACCCACGGCTACGGAATCATGTATCCGTACGGCGATCGGCTCGCTCCTGCCGATCGGTGGAACGTGATCGCCTATATCCGCGCGCTGCAGCTTGCCTGGCACGCGCCGCTGGCGGATGTTCCCGCAGTGGCACGGCAGCGCCTCGAGGCTCAGCCGCTGGCCGCACCGCGACGCGGCGGGGCTGGGGGACCGGCGCCATGAGCGCCCCGCTCGCGCTGCACGACGGGCCGCCGCTTCTGACCCGCATCGGGCGCCACCGTTGGGTCGCGCTGCTCATCGGGTTAGCGGCCCTGGCAGCCTGCGGCTGGGATGCGGCTTCGCATCCCTCCGCGGCGCTGCAATCGTACTTCAGCGCCTGGCTCTATTTTCTCGGCCTGACGGTCGGCTCCATGACGACCCTCATGATCTATCACCTGACGGGTGGCGACTGGGGCGTCGCCGTGCGCCGCTGGCTCGAGGCGGCACTCGCTCCTCTGCTCCTCCTCGCGCTGCTGTTCGTGCCCATCGGCTTCGGCCTGGCGCGCCTCTTCACGTGGACCATCGGGGGCCCCGGGCTCACGGGGTCCGACGGATATTCGCAACAGTGGTACCTCAACCCGACTTTCTTCGTGGCGCGTAGCGCGGCCTATCTGGTGGCCTGGCTGGTGCTGAGCCGGCTCATGGTCCGCGGCATGCGCGCCGGTCAGCCGCTCACCGTCGTCAGTGCGATCGGGCTGCTCGTCTATGCCGCGACGGCGATGTTCGCCAGTGCCGACTGGATCGAATCGCTCACTCCGCTTTGGCGCTCGACCGTCTCAGGGCCAATCTTCATGACCGGTCAGAATCTCGGCGCGTTCGCGCTGGCGGTCTGCTGCGCGACGGCTCTGCATCTTGGTTTGCGACGCAATGCGGGCGTCTTCTCACAAAGCTCGCCGCGGCCTCCGGAGCTCACCGCTCACCGTTGCATCGACCTCGGCACGCTCCTCTTCGTCTACGTTCTCATGTGGGCGTATGTCGCCTACTCGCAATGGATCATCGTCTGGGCGGGCGACCTGCCGCACGAGACCGCATGGTACCTGCCGCGGTGGCATTCGAGCTGGCGGTGGGTGACGTACACCATCGAGTGCGCGCAGTTCGGCGCTCCCTTCCTCCTGCTGCTGTTTCGGCGCCTGAAGCGCGATGCCCACACGCTGCTGGCCATTGCTGGCCTCGTGCTCGCCTCTCACTGGCTGTACGTCGTCTGGCTCGTCAAGCCGTCGGTGGCCAGCTCGGGTCTCTCGCTCGGTTGGACGGATGCAGCCGCGACGCTGGGCATCGGCGGGCTCTGGGTGTGGCTCGTTCTTCGCGATCTGGCCTTGCATCCATCGTTCGAGCATGGCGGCGCCGAAGTGTTGCCGCAGCCGCAGGCCCCGGCACGGGAGAGCGCCAGGCATGGCTGAGCGACAGCACGAATCGCAGGAGCCCGATCTGCGTGGCTTGCTCGTCGCGGGCGCCATCATCAGCGTCGCCATCGCACTCGCAGTCGGAGTCTGTCTTTGGCTGGTCGCTTTCTTTGGCGGCTTCGAACGGCCGCTCGCGCGGGCGGAGCACAACCCGATGCCTGAGCCGCATCTGCAGGCGCATCCGCTCAGCGACCGTCAGCGCTACGACGAAGAGCAGCGCGCCAAACTGTCCAGCTACCAATGGGTCGATCGCCGCGGCGGAATCGTGCAGATCCCCATCAGCAGGGCCATGCAAATCCTCGCCGCGCGAGGTGGTCCGCAGCCGCCGTCTACTCAGCCCGCTTCTCGTCCTGCCGCGCCGTCCCCGAGCCGGAGTCGGCCATGATGCAGGCGACCGAGGCGATCCTCGCCTTGCCGGCTGCGGCAACACCTTACGCGGACAAGGTCGACGGCCTCTTCTGGGCCCTGACGGGCGTCTGCGGCTTCGTGACCATCGGTATCACCCTCACCATTGCCTACTTCTGCTTCCGCTATCGGCGCGGCACGCCGGTGAATCGCAAGCTTCCGGATCTCGCCTCCGGCAAGAGGCGCAGCCGCCGGATCGAGACGGTCTGGATCCTCGTGCCGCTCGCGTTCTTCTTCATCTTCTTCGGCTGGGGCGCGCGGCTCTACTACATCTACGACGATCCGCCGCGCAATGCGCTCGCGATCTATGTGACCGCCAAGCAGTGGATGTGGAAAGTCGAGCATTCCAACGGCCGGCGCGAGATCAACGAGCTGCATGTGCCCGTCGACCGGCCCATCAAGCTCGTGATGACCTCGCAGGACGTCATCCACGACTTCTACGTGCCCGCCTTTCGCGAGAAGCGGGACGTGCTGCCCGGCCGATATACGGTGCTGTGGTTCGAGCCCACGCTGCGAGGAGTGTATCCGCTGCGCTGCGACGAGTATTGCGGCACGGCTCATTCCCTGATGACCGGGACCGTGTACGTGATGAGCGAAGGTGACTACGGCCGCTGGCTCGCGAGCGGCAGCGAGGAGCCGACCCTGGCCAGACTCGGATTCGACCGATTCCGCGAGCTCGGCTGCAGCGGCTGCCACGGGCCGAGCTCCACCCTCCACGCGCCGAGCCTCGCCGGGCTCTACGGGCGGATGGTGCCGCTCGCCGACGGCACTTTCGTCCGCTTCGATGAGGCCTACATTCGCGACAAGATTTTGCAGCCCGCGAAGCAGATCCCCGCCGGATATGCCAACGACATGCCGTCCTTCCAGGGACGCGTGAGCCAGCAGGACATCCTCGAGCTCACCGCGTTTCTGCGCTCACTCGCCAATACCTCCCCGGATGTGCCACAGGGGAATCACCTGCCATGAGCACTGCGATCGCCGAGCCGGCCGCGCCCGAGCCGCAAAGCAACTATCTCACCAATGGATACAGCCTCTGGTCCTGGCTGACCACCACGGACCACAAGCGCATCGCGATCCTCTACGGTGTGACCATTACGGCCTTCTTCTTCATAGGCGGGGCTGCAGCGACGCTGATGCGCCTCGAGCTAGTCTCGCCCACGCCCATCCTGATGAGCGCCGGCACCTACAACAAGCTATTCACGGCGCACGGCGTGATCATGGTGTGGTTCTTCCTCATCCCGTCCATCCCGGCCACGCTCGGCAACTTCCTCATCCCGCTGATGGTCGGCGCGAAGGACGTGGCGCTGCCGCGGGTCAACCTGCTGAGCTGGTATGTCTTCGCACTCGGCGGTTGCTTCGTCATCGTGACGCTGATCGCCGGCGGTATCGATACCGGCTGGACCTTCTATACGCCGTACTCGACCCGCTTCTCGCAGACGCAGGTGATCTACGGACTCGTGGGCGTCTTCGTCACCGGATTCTCGTCGATCATGACGGGCCTGAATTTCATCGTCACTGTGCATCGGTTGCGCGCTCCGGGGCTCACCTGGTTCAGGCTGCCGCTCTTCGTCTGGGCCATCTATGCGACCAGCATCATCCTGGTGCTGGCGACTCCCGTGCTCGCGATGACGTTGCTCCTGCTCGCGATGCAGCGCGTCTTCGGCCTCGGAATCTTCGACGCGACGCTCGGAGGCGACCCCGTCCTGTTCCAGCACATGTTCTGGTTCTACTCACACCCGGCGGTCTACATCATGGTGCTGCCGGCGATGGGGGTGGCGAGCGAGGTGATCACCTGTTTCGCGCGCAAGCCGGTGTTCGGCTACCGCACCATGGCGTACGCCATCGCCGCCATCGCCGCCTTCGGCTTCATGGTCTGGGGCCACCACATGTTCGTCGCGGGCCAGTCGCTCTACGCCAGCCTGGTCTTCTCCTTCCTGAGCTATATCGTCGCCATTCCCTCGGCGATCAAGGTATTCAACTGGACGGCGACGCTCTATAAGGGATCGATCACGTTCGAAGCGCCCATGTTGTATGCCCTCGGCTTCGTGGGACTCTTCCTGATCGGCGGGCTGACCGGGCTCTATCTGGCCTCCCTCGGCATGGATGTGGACCTGTCGCGAACCTACTTCGTGGTCGCGCATTTCCACTACATCATGGTGGGCGGCTCGGTCATGGCCTACTTCGCCGGACTGCATTTCTGGTGGCCCAAGATCACCGGCAAATTATATTCAGAGAGCGGGTCGCGCCTTGCCGCCATCGTGATCTTCGTCGGCTTCAACCTCACCTTCTTCCCGCAGTTCATTCTCGGTATCGAGGGAATGCCACGGCGTTACTTCGAGTATTCGCCGCACTTCCAGTTCCTCAACATCCTTTCCTCCGCCGGCGCCTCCATCCTGGCGGCAGGCTACGTGCTGCCGCTCATCTATCTGACATGGTCGGCACTCCACGGGGCGCGCGCTCCGGACAATCCGTGGGGCGCCAAGGGTCTGGAATGGCAGACCCGCTCGCCGCCGCCGGTCGAGAATTTCGATGCGCCGCCGAGCATCCCGGAGCGCCCGTACGATTACGACCCGGAAGCGGCAGAGGAGGCCAGGCGATGAGCGCGAGCGCCGAGGCGGTCGGCCGCCGCGCGAACGACACCGACTCCGAAGTCGGGCTGTGGATATTCCTCGCCTCGGAAGTGATGTTCTTCGGCCTGCTCTTCTACGGCTACACCATCACTCGGATCAATCATCCCCAGGCGTTCGCAGACGCGAGCGCACACACCGACCTCCTGTTGGGCAGCGTCAATGCGTTCGTGCTCTTCACGAGCAGCCTCACGATGGCGCTGGCCGCGCGCAGCCTGAGGCTGGGCGCGCAGCGCGCGAGCGTCAGGCTGTTGGCCGCGACTCTGGCGCTCGGAATCCTGTTTCTCGCGATCAAGTGCTACGAGTACCACGTAGACATCGAGAGTCACCTCGTGCCGTGGGGGGATTTCGCGGTCAGCGGCCGCCTCGCAGGCGGTGAGCGCCTGTTCTTTTTCATGTACTTCGTCATGACCGGAGCGCATGCGATACACCTCACCGTAGGCCTCGGAGTCCTCTCGGTGATGCTGGTTGGCGTGGCCCGTGGGACTTATACGGAGCAGAACTCGCAAGCCGTGGAGCTCGCGGCGCTCTATTGGGCGCTGGTCGACACGGTCTGGATCTTTCTTTATCCCATCCTCTATCTGGTGCACCGGCCATGACATCCACACTGCGGCTGATCGGAGTATGGCTGGCGGTCATCGCGCTCCTCGGCGTGTCCACCGGCAGTGCCTATATTCCCATGGGCCGCTTCAATTCGATCGTCTGCGTCACCATTGGCTTCATCCAGGCGCTGCTCGTGTGGACGTTCTTCATGCGGCTGCGCTGGAGCGGGCTCCTGGTACGGCTCATTGCCGTGACGGGTCTGCTCTGGATCGTGCTTCTGCTCGGGCTCAGCCTGACGGATTACCTGACGCGACACCCGGTAGCTTCCTGATCCCACGCTGTAGCCGGCGGCACGCTTCCTGCGAAGAGCCATCCGCATGCGAGACTCCGCAGCGTCCATCGATAACGTCTCGGCCCGCGCGTATCGGATCCCTACCGATCAGCCGGAATCCGATGGCACTCTCGAATGGGATTCGACCACATTGGTAGTCGCGCACGTGAGCGCCGGCGGCCGGCGCGGATTCGGCTATACCTATGGACACAGCGCCGCGGCGCACCTGATCGAGGATAAGCTGGCAGCGCTGCTGCTGGGACGCGACGCGTTCGCCACCACCGAGTGTTGGGATGCGATGGTGCATTCGGTCCGCAACATCGGCGCGCCGGGGATCTGCTCGATGGCCATTGCCGCCGCGGACAGCGCCCTGTGGGACCTCAAAGGCAAGCTCCTGAACGCGCCGCTCGTCAGCCTGCTCGGCCAGGCGCGCCCGCGCGTTCCCGTGTACGGCAGCGGCGGTTTCACCTCATACTCCGTCGCGCAGCTGCAGAAGCAACTCGGGGACTGGATCGCCGCCGATCTTCGCTGGGTCAAGATGAAGATCGGACGTCATCCCGACGATGACGTGTCGCGTGTACAAGCTGTGCGCGCTGCCATCGGCGAGAGCCCGGACATCTTCGTCGACGCCAACGGCGCGTACACGCGCAAGTTCGCCCTACGGCAAGCCCTTGCGCTGGCGGACCTCGGGGTGACCTGGTACGAAGAGCCGGTTTCCAGCGACGACCTCGCAGGTCTCAAACTGGTGCGAGATCGCGCTCCGGCGGGGATGGAGCTGACCGCAGGCGAGTATGGCTACGACAGCGTTTATTTTCGCCGGATGTGCGCCGCCGGCGCCGTGGACGTGCTGCAGGCTGATGCGACCCGATGCATGGGAATCACGGGCTTCATGCGCGCCGCTGCCATCGCCGACGCCTTCCTGCTGCCGCTCTCGAGTCATTGCGCGCCCGCACTCCACTTGCATGTCTGTTGTGCCGCGCCGCGCGTGCGGCACATGGAATACTTCCATGATCACGTGCGCATCGAGCACATGCTGTTCGACGGGTCTCTCTCTCCGGTGCGCGGTGAAATGGAGCCGGACCTCGGTCGGCCGGGGCTGGGGCTCGAGCTCAAGGAGGCAGACGCACAGCGCTTCGCCGTGTGAGGGGCCCCTCGCTGGTATAGACTGCCACGCTTCCTCTGTCCCGGAGCCTCCGATGACCATCACCACCGACAGCGTCGTTACGATCCACTACACCCTCAAGGACGACTCCGGCGTAGTAATCGACAGCTCCGCCTCCGGGGAGCCGCTGGCCTATCTCCACGGCCGCGGCAACATCGTGCCGGGACTGGAGCGGGAGCTGACGGGCCGCGGCGTCGGCGACAAGGTCAGCGTGCGGATTCCCCCGGCGGAAGGTTACGGCGAATACGACAAGAACCTGGTGCAGAGTGTGCCGCGTCGCTCGCTGCGCGGTATCAAGGATGTGCGCCAGGGCATGCACCTACACGCGCAGACCGAACAAGGTCCACGAACCGTGATAGTGACCCGTCTAGCGGGCGATATGGTGACGCTCGACGGCAATCACCCGCTCGCAGGAAAGCATCTCAACTTCGACGTCCAAGTCGAGGAGGTGCGTCAGGCGACCGAGGAGGAGCTCTCGCACGGACACGTGCACGGTCCGGACGGTCATCATCACCACGAGTGATCCGCGACCTGCCGCACGGTCAGCGCGGCCTCCTCCTGCTCCAGATTGCGGCCGAGCACGATGAAGAACGCGATCGCGTAGAGCGTTGCACTCAGAACCCACATGACCACCCCGCCGAGCTGTTGGTCCGCCACGGGCGGAATCGGCAGGAAGCGGCCGCAGACGGCGTACACGGGGTACCAACTGAGCCCTGAGAGGGTCAGCGCCGCGCCGGTGAGTACCACGGGCAGCATGACCAGGTGCAGCATCACGATGCGGTGGCCGGGCTTCAGCCGGGCGAGCGGATAGGGTCGTGGGTCGAGCACGAGCGCCCAGAATGGCAGCGCCCCTGCCAGCACGCTCCAGCTCATCAACTTGTAGAGGCCATTGCTCAGCATCACATCGAACGTGACCGGCGGCCACATCCAAAGAAGGAGCGTTGCCACATAAGCCGTCCCCGCGACGAAGGGATTGAGCAACAGCCGCATCACCGCGCGCATCACGCGCATCACTCGCATCACGCGGGTTGCGCGGACGTGCAACTGGCTGGGCAGGCCCGCTGCCAATGGGACGCGCGGC
>JANWJS010000041.1 GCA_025451845.1 Steroidobacteraceae bacterium | reverse complement strand
CGGCCGAGAGCGCAGCAAGCAGGAGATTTTGTCGCGGATTATGGACAGGGCCTGTCATCAAAGCATCATCGTGACCAACAACGCCGCAGTTCCTCATCGATATGGAGCAGATCATCCTCCGGGCGGAGTGACCACGGCGGTGAGCACCGTATACCCGAAAGTGAGCGAGGCAGCGGGTTCTCCGCCTATTGCGCTCTCGCCTAGCCGGGGCGACGGCAGCCACTCGGCTGGCGTCCAGAGCGCGGATGGGTGCCCCGTCCCGAAGCATCGTCATGACCGTTTCGATTCGCCAGAGTATCGACGGACGAATCATCATCGCAATGTATCATAGCGCACATAGCCCCCCGCCGAACGCTCATTCCCGTAGCGTCTCGCAGAGCGGCGCGCAGGTGGACGCGGCGCAGCCTGGATACGCGAGAGGGCACTCCGCTCAAGGTGGTGGTCCGTTCTTGCCGGCGGCTCCCGGGGGTTCCCGAGTCCGCTCGCGGGCGAATTGACTTTCAATCAGGGCGAAACGCCCGATCAAGGGCTCGATGAGCTCGCGCCCTGACTCAGTACCCGGCGGTATGTGTCCTTGCCCGCCGCGTAGCACTCGCAGGCTGCGGTTTCCAGGCCGCCTCTGTCGAGGATCGCGAGCGTTCCGCGGCTGTACTGGATTAACTTGCGCTTGCGCAGAGAACTGGCGGCTCGAGTGACGCCGGCGCGGCGCACACCCAGCATGTACGCCAGGAATTCATGCGTGATGCGGAATCCATCGGCGTGCGCGCGATCGCGGGTCATCAAGAGCCAGCGGGCGAGCCGCGCCTCCAGGAGATGGAAGCGCGTGCAAGCGGCCCTCTGGGCGAGCTGACTCAGAGTGACATAGAGGTAGCGACTAAGCCCTCGTTGCAGCGCCATGCTCCGTTTTAGCTCACGGTAGAACCAGGCGGCCTCCATTCGCCAAGCGGCGCCCGCACCCTGCACAAGCGCGCGCACGGGTGAGGTATCCACGCCCATCAGCAAGGAGATGCCCACCATGCCTTCATCACCGACGAGACCGACTTCGAGACCGACGTGACCGTCGAGGGGAGTGATCAGCGAGACGAAGCTGTCGATTGGGAAGAAAACGTGTCGAATCGGCTCGCCGGGCTGGCAGAGCACCTCGAGAAGGCGGAGATCAATCTGCTCGCAACTTGCGAGCAGACGTCGGCGATCGTGGTCTGGCAAGGCGGCAAGCAGGTAGTTTTTCGCGGCGGACCGCGACAGTTGTGACACGAGGCTCTCCAGCGATGTCCCAGCATGGCGGGCCCTCGTGTACTGATCGGTTCGGTGCACCACCGACCGTCTGTCTCTGCGCAAGGAGGAGCTTCGGGTTGCATGGCAGACTCATCGCAGGGGGAGGACTCTACCGGCCAATGTGTGTCAGCGCACCGAGGATGAGCGCCCCTACCGCTATCGTCTGCCGCACTGTCCAGGTCGTTGCAATCACCTGGCAGAGCCGCAGGTTGCCGATCCCGCGCACCTCGTCAGATGCGCCGCGCATTTCAGTGGCGCGCTGCCCCCTCCTTAAGCTCCCATTTCAGGAATGCCATGTTCAACTACATGATCGATGTCTGCGTCCTCGCAAGTGCGAGCGCTCTCGCAGCGCTAGTCGGCGGGTTCTGTTTCGAGACGCTACGCGATGTTTGAGCGAAGGAGTAATGCGTAGCCCCAGGTGCCGTAATTCGGCAATCGCGCGCATTCCACGAGGAATTTGCCCTCCGATGGAGCGCACCGGTCGCCCCGGGGCGGCCGGACTTCGATCCATCCTCGTCCCGTTGCCGCAGTCTCGGGGCACGCCGCGGCGGCGCGGCGTGTCTGGATGGCGTGCGATTGTGGGATTTGGTGGGCTCGATACCATAACCGGACGAAATGGCTATGCTCGCCACCGCACCGACGGGTTGCGCGCGTTCGTTCATCGTCATGGCAGGCTTGAGTCGGAGCAGGAATGCTCATCCCTGCACCCCCTCCACAACATCTCGCCGGTCTAACCGGCGCGCGGAGACTCGCATGTCGAACCAATCGGTTGAGAACGGCTGGAAGCGGTTCCTCGAGAGATTGAAGCAACTTTGGGGAAAATCCCGCGGCTCCGATGTCCCTGCAGCAGCTGCCACCCCCGCGATCGTGGGGACGAGCGCGACCCCTGCGCTTGGGGATTCTGCTGCTCCCAACCCGGGAAGCCCCTGATCATCCAGGATTGGCGGCCCGAGGTCGCCGGGATGAAGAGGACGGAGGCTTGATCTCCGCATCGGGTAATTCGGATGCGGCGCGAGGGGACTTGCAACGACATCCAGACGGGCGTGGCCTCGCAATCGCGGGCTCACCGGCATCGCGAGCGTGGGCGGCAGCTCATTCATGGCGGCGGGCTCTCCGGCAGGGAGATTTCGAGTAGCGTCACGGTAGTCGGCGTTTGGCAGCGGCACAGTCCGATTGCAGCGGGCAGCAGCAACACCTCGCCTTTGCGGAATGCGAATTCCGCCTCGTCATGGACGAGCGTGCCGCCGCCTTCGATGCACACCAGCAACCGCGCCGTGGCGAGCTTGCCCACTGGAAAGGACGAGCCGCCGTGCAGCCGCCATACCCCGAAGTGTTCACACAGAAAGAGTCGCTCGCGCAGCACCGGCCACACCGCTTCCACCACCGGAAGGACAGGCGTTATCATGCCTTGCGGAAAGGTTAGGCAGGCCAGTGCCTGCTCGACTTGCAGATGCCGTCGCCGGCCGGTCTTCGCATCGATGCGATCCCAGTCGTCGAGGCGGAACGTCACATCGCTGTTCTGCTGAACTTCGAAAACCACGACATCTTGCAAAGAGTGAACGGTTCCGGCGGGTAGCAGCACTGCATCCCCGATCTGTGGTGTGAAGCTCGCCAGATAATCAGCCACCGTGCGGGTTGCCAGAGCCTGCCGCAGATCCTCGGCCGTGATCTGCGGATCCAGGCCGGCATAGACCCGGGCGGCCGCACCGCTGTGCAGCACGACCCACGCTTCCGTCTTGCCTGACTCCGCCTGGGGTAGGAAGGCGGTCTGGTCGTCCGTGGGATGGACTTGTACCGAAAGCCTATCGCACACGTCGAGGAACTTCAGTAGCAGGGGGAATCTGCGCCAGTGCGCGGCCGATGCTCCCAGCAGCTCTTGTGGCGAGTCCCTAATCAGTTCTGCGATCGTTTGTCCTGCGAGAGGCCCGTCGGCGACCCGGCTCAGGCATTCATCTCGGTCGCTGATCAGCCATGCCTCGCCGATGCGCTCGTCATCACCCGGCAGCGGTGTCGAGAGCACGTTGGCTAGACGGCGCCCGCCCCAGGGACGGTACTGGTAAATCGGCTCGAATCGTAGCGGATACCAAGGAATGCGATTCATGAGCTCTGTGCGGTTACGCCTGCCACTGTCCTCTTGAGCCGCATTCGCGTGCAGGGCCCGCGTCTTCGCAGCGGCTCCGATGTCGGGCGGTTCAATCATAGAAGTTACCGTTCAATTGCGAGCTCGAGGGCGCCCGCCGCAACTCAAAGGTTGACGGCGCGCACGCATCGCGTCGGTACGTCAGCGCACAGATCAATTTCCGGCACGCACGTAGCATCGCAACTTCCGCAGTAGTGTCCGGGGAAGATGTGCATGAATCGAAATTCATTCCTGGCTTATGCCCTGGTTGTCCTGCTTGCGGCCGGTGTTTGCTGCCGCATACTTCTGGAGTTCCTATCTCGACATCCTGCTGTTTATGGCCGCGATGGTCGTTGCCTTATCGCTGAAAATGGCCAACCTCTGCCCGGGCTCCGAAGGGCGGGCCTGCGGCCCTACGCGCTAGTGAATTTCATCGATGTGCGCCGCGGCAACGCTTTCCGTCCCAACCTCGCTGCGCAGGTGCAGCCGTGAGCTGGCCCGGACGCCTGGCATTCATCGGTAATTCGCTCCCGCGCCGCTGCGGGATCGCCACCTTCACCACCGACCTGCAACAGGCGATCGAGAGGACCTCGCCGAAGGTGCAATCCTGCATCGTGGCCATGACCGATCGCAATCGCACATATGATTACCCGCCCGCAGTCCGCCTGCAGATCAACGATTCCTCACTCGAGGCCTATGAGCGCGCCGCGCAGCTCCTCAACGAGAGTCGCTGCGAGGTCGTTTCTCTTCAGCATGAGTTCGGTATCTTCGGCGGCGAGGCGGGTGGCCACATCGTGACACTTGCTTCGCGGCTGGCCATGCCGCTCGTCACCACGCTCCATACCGTGCTTTCGCAGCCAACACCGGCGCAGCGGCAGGTCCTCGACCAGATCCTCGAGATTTCTTCGCGTGTCATCGTCATGGCCGAAAAGGGCCGCGAGCTGCTCCGTAGCGTTTATGGCGCGCCGGCCGGGAAGATCGAGGTCATTGCACATGGCACCCCCGATTGCGCTTTCGTCGAGCCTGACGATGCGAAGGGAATCCTCGGCTTCAGCGGCCGACCGGTCATTCTCACCTTCGGCCTGCTCTCTCCCAGCAAGGGCATCGAAGTGATGGTCGACGCGATGCCCGAGATCCTCAAGAGCGCCAGCGATGCGGTTTACGTCGTGCTCGGAGCGACGCATCCGAACCTGATCCTCGAGCAGGGCGAGTCGTATCGCGAATCGCTCGTCGCGCGCGCACGAGCTCTGGGCGTCGAGGATCATGTCGTCTTTCTCGATCGATTCGTCGATCAGGCGACGCTGCTCGATTTCATCTCGATGTGCGACGTCTACGTTACGCCCTACCTCAATGAAGCGCAGATGACCTCAGGCACGTTGGCCTACAGCTTCGGCCTGGGGAAAGCGATTGTCTCGACGCCCTATTGGCACGCACGCGAACTGTTGAGTGACGGCCGCGGCGTCTTGGTGCCTTTTGGCGACGCCGCGGCCATCGGCCGCGAGACCGCGGCATTGCTCGGCGATGCGCCGCGGCGACTCGCCATGCGCGAGCGCGCTTACGCCCACGGTCGGGCGATGATATGGCCGAGAGTGGCTGAGCGCTACCGCGTCATCCTCGAGACGGCCGGTCGAAGCCATCGACGTCTGCAGGCGGCGCGGTCGGACGCGAGCGGACTTTATCCTGACATCCAGGCTCCGCCACCGTTGCGACTCGAGCATCTGCTGTCCCTCTGCGATGAGACCGGACTCTTGCAGCACGCGCTTCATGCCGTTCCAGACCGCTCTCACGGCTACTGCACCGACGACAATGCCCGAGCGCTGCTGCTCGGTTGTGTCCTCGGCAAGGCTGGCGAGCCGCCCCTGCCCGAAGCCCTGACGAACCGCTTTGCCGCTTTCATCCAGCACGCCTGGAACCCCCGGACGAAGCGGTTCCGAAACTTCCTCGGCTTCGATCGGCGCTGGCTCGAGGAGCTGGGGTCCGAGGACAGCCACGGGCGTGCGCTCTGGGCCCTGGGCGAGTGCGCACGGAGCGATAGCAATCGCTTGCGCCGGCGATGGGCCGCGTCTTTGTTCGCGCAGGCGCTGCCATCCGTTCAGCATTTCACCTCTCCGCGCGCATGGAGTTTCACGCTGCTCGGATTGGACGGCTACTGCGCGGCGGTTGCCCAGGATGCGGAGGCGCCGCGCCTGCGGACTCTGCTCAGCAACCGCTTGATTGCCATCATGGCGACGGTCGAGACCGCGGATTGGGAGTGGTTCGAGGACGGCCTCGCCTATGACAACGCGCGCTTGCCGCAGGCTCTGATCGTGACGGGATGCGCAACCGGCACCCCGTATCATGTGAGCGCTGGCTTACGATCCCTGCGCTGGCTCATGGGGCTGCAGACAACTTCGACCGGCCTCTTCAGACCCGTCGGTTCGCAGAGTTTCGGCGCCAAACGGAGGCGCCCTCTGGCCTTCGATCAGCAGCCACTGGAAGCCACCGCCACCGTCTCGGCGTGCCTCGCTGCGTGGCGTGCCGACGGTGATCTCGCGTGGCGGACGCATGCAGCAAGAGCGTTCGCATGGTTCTTCGGCGGCAACGATCTGTCCTTGCCGCTGGTCGACCCGGAAACCGGCAGCTGCCGCGATGGACTGCACCCCGATCGTGCCAACGAGAACCGTGGCGGCGAGTCGGCCGTGTCGTACCTCCTGAGTCTGGTGGAAATGCGGCAGCTCGGCCGATTAGCCGGCGAGCGCATTCCAGAGCCGCTGCAACTCGCCGCCGGCGCCTGCGCCGCATGACATTCGATCGATCCGGAGAATCCTTGTCAAACACCCCATTGCTGCACCGCCAGTCCTTCTACCTCCGTCCCGACCCGGCGCGCGTGCTCGCTCGTCCCTTCAAGACCAGCGCCGAGCCGCGCGACCGTACGCCGACGGACACGAAGCGGGTGAGCCACATCGTCGGGCGAGTGCTGGCGCTCGATCCGGCCTCGGCCGAGCGTCAACTGGTACAGGTGCTGGAGCATTTTCAGGGGCGCCATCGCCACCTGGTGGCGACGCTCGAGGCGCGCGCAGACGCCATGGAAGCCGCACTCGCTGCGCACGGCGCATTCAACAGCACCCAACGCCAGCTGATCGGCGCGTACTTCCTGCACGAGTACTCTTTCGAGGCGGTGGCGCTGTTCAATCCGAGCATCGTCGCACACCCCGATCAAACCGACGCGCCGGCAGGGGGGCGCCGCTTCATCCTCAGCCTACGAGCCACCGGCGAAGGCCATGTTTCCTCGCTGACGTTCCGGTCGGGATCCATTGCGGCCGATGGCGCGGTAACGGTCGATCCAGCCGCACGACTCGCGTCGATCCCGCGATCGCAGCGGCGCATCGCGGGCGAGCTCGAGGACTGTATCGAGGTGGAATTCGATCCGGACGAGGACATCAGCGAGCGGGTGATCTTTCCGATCACCGAAGCGCAATCGAACGGCATCGAAGATGCGCGCTTCGTGGAGTTCGACGATCATGAGAGGAAGATCTTCTACGCAACCTACACCGCCTACAGCGGCTCTGCGATCAGGTCGGAGTTGATTGAAACTGAGGATTTTCTACGCTTCCGGATGACGCCGCTGAAGGGAACGGCCGCGCGCAACAAGGGCATGGCACTCTTTCCGAGAAAGCTCGACGGGCAATACGCAATGATTGGGCGGCAAGACAATGAGAACCTATACCTCATTCGCTCGGACGATCTGTACTCGTGGGGTGAGGGCGTGGTCATTCTCGAGCCGCAATTCCCCTGGGAGTTCGTCCAGATCGGCAATTGCGGGTCGCCAATCGAGCTCGATGAGGGCTGGCTGCTGCTGACGCACGGCGTCGGGGCGATAAGACAATATTCGATCGGCGCGGTTCTCCTCGACAAGGAAGACCCGTCGCGCGTTCTCGCGCGCTCGAAGCAGCCGCTCGTGCGACCCGAGGTCTCGGAACGCGAGGGCTATGTTCCGAATGTCGTTTATACCTGCGGGGCTATGCGCCATCACAACCACATCATTCTGCCCTACGCGGTCTGCGATACGTTTTGCAATTTCGCTACGCTGGACATTGACGCGCTCCTGCGCGCGTTGTAGCGCCGGGCCTGTCGCAATCCCTTCAAGGGTCTGCACATGGATGGCCACGTTCGCCGTGATGGCGCTGCAAGCGTGACAAAACACGCCTGCAGAGCGCGCGGGCATCTTTACATATCCATTCCGCCGCCGCCCGGCATGCCGCCACGAGCATGCTCTTCGTCCTTCGGAGCCTCGGCAACCATCACCTCGGTCGTGAGCAACAGGCCCGCGATGGATGCGGCATTCTGCAGCGCAAGCCGCGT
>JANWJS010000040.1 GCA_025451845.1 Steroidobacteraceae bacterium | reverse complement strand
GGGTGCGGGCGTGGTGGCGAAGGTCATCAAGTGAGAGAGGTCAGAGAAGTTTTCTTTCCGGCGCGAAGCGCCGGAGGCAGTGCAAAGCCGGCCCGGGCCCTTCCCGGTGCGGCGGCGAAATGTGTAGTGTTCGCGAAAATCGCCTCGGCGATTTTCGCCAATGAATTAGGCCAGTAGCTCAATTGGCAGAGCGGCGGTCTCCAAAACCGCAGGTTGGGGGTTCGATTCCCTCCTGGCCTGCCAGCGTTTGACATGACAGACGAAATCAAGCTCCAGGAAGCCGGCACGGCGGACAAAGTGAAGCTAGGCGCGGCCATAGTGGCCGTGAGCGCCGGCATCGCCGCGTATTACGTGCTCGGCAGCGACGCCACTTGGCAGCGCTGGATCGGCGTGGTCGCCGGACTCGTGGTCGCGGCGCTCCTTGTGGCGTTGTCGCGGTACGGCCACGACTTTCGCGAGTTTGTGGTGAGCGCGCGCGTCGAGCTGCGCAAGATCGTGTGGCCGACTCGGCAAGAGACCGGCATGACGACGTTGATCGTATTCGTGTTCGTCGCCATCGCGGGCTTCTTCTTCTGGGGGCTCGATCTGCTGCTTTCGTGGGCGACGCGGGCTTTGACGGGAACGGGGGGCTGATCTGTGGCGCTGAGATGGTATGTGGTGCACGCCTACTCGAACTTCGAGCATCGGGTGGCGGAGTCGCTCAAAGAGCGCATCAAGCGCGCGTCTCTAGAGCCGAAATTCGGCGAGATCCTCGTCCCCACCGAGGAAGTGGTGGAAATGCGCGACGGGCAGAAGCGCCGCAGTGAGCGCAAGTTCTACCCCGGCTACGTGCTGGTGCAGATGGAGATGGACGAGGACACCTGGCACCTGGTGCGTGAGGTGCCCAAGGTTCTGGGCTTCATCGGCGGCACGCCGGAGAAGCCGGCCCCGATCACCGACCGGGAAGCCAACCAGATTCTGCGGCGGGTCGAAGAGGGCGCCGACAAGCCGCGGCCGAAGGTGCTCTTCGAGCCGGGCGAGGTGGTGCGCGTGGTCGACGGCCCGTTCAACGACTTCAACGGCGTCGTCGAGAACGTCAATTACGAGAAAAACCGCCTGCAGGTGGCGGTGCAGATCCTCGGGCGCTCGACGCCCGTGGAGCTCGATTTCTCGCAGGTCGAGAAGGCTTAACGTGTGGGACGTCATAGCGGACAACGGCTGCTCCCTTGCGCGCGGTGAAATGAGCAAACTCTCGCGGAAATCGCCTCGGCGATTTCTGCCAATCAACTACGGGGAGCCTAGCGGCGTTCGCACCCGAGGAGAGATGAATGGCTAAGAAGGTACAGGGCTACGTCAAGCTGCAGGTGCCCGCGGGCGCCGCCAATCCGTCACCCCCGATCGGGCCGGCACTCGGCCAGCAGGGCGTGAACATCATGGAGTTCTGCAAGCAGTTCAATGCGCAGACCCAGAAGATGGAGAAGGGCCTGCCCATCCCGGTGATCATCACGGTCTACAGTGACCGCAGCTTCACTTTCGTGATGAAGACGCCGCCCGCTTCCGTGCTGATCCGCAAGGCGATCGGCATCGAGAAGGGCAGCGGCACGCCGAACACCGCCAAGGTCGGCAAGATCAGCCGCAAGCAGCTCGAGGAGATCGCGAAGGCGAAGCAGGCGGATCTTACCGCTGCCGGCCTCGAGGCCGCCGTGCGCACTATCGCCGGCAGCGCTCGCAGCATGGGCGTGGACGTGGAGGGCTGATCATGGCAATCGCAAAGCGCATGAAGGTGTGGCAAGACAAGCTCCTTCCCGGTAAGCAGTACCCGATCGAAGAGGCGCTGAACCTCGTCAAGGAGTTCGCCAAGGCGAAGTTCAACGAGACGGTCGATGCCTCCGTGAACCTCGGGATCGACGCCAGCAAGTCCGACCAGCAGGTGCGCGGATCGACGGTCATGCCCCACGGCACGGGCAAGACCGTGCGCGTGGCCGTGTTTACATCGGGCAAGAACCAGGAGATCGCCAAGGCCGCCGGCGCCGACATCGTCGGGCTGGAAGATCTGGCGGCAAAGGTCAAGGCGGGCGAAATCAACTTCGACCGCGTGATCGCCAGCCCCGATGCCATGCGTGTCGTGGGCCAGCTCGGCCAGATCCTGGGCCCGCGCGGTTTGATGCCGAACCCGAAGGTCGGCACGGTCACCCCTGATGTGGCCACGGCGGTGAAGAACGCCAAGGCCGGCCAAGTGACCTATCGCGTCGACAAGGCAGGCATCGTGCATTGCACGATCGGCAAGGCGAGCTTCGAGGTCAACGCGCTCAAGGAAAACCTTGCCGCGCTGATGGCCGACCTGCATAGGGCGAAGCCGGCCGCGGCCAAAGGGCAGTATTTGAAGCGTGTCACCGTCTCCTCGACCATGGGGCCCGGCATCACGATCGATCAGGGGAGTTTGTAAGGTTCGCGGTTTTTGGCGAAGCCGAAATCCGCCATTGATTGAATTGTTTTGATGCGGGCTGTGGCGCCGAAAGGGGCCATGGCCATCATCGAAGACCGCAGGCGAGGGGCCGGCCCTCTTAATGACCGCCTGCGCAGATGGTGAACCGCTATCGCATCGAGGCTCCTGCTCGAGGCGAGAAGGTCGCCATGGCGAAGCCCCCCGGGAAGACCGGCGGCTTCTTTCGTAACCGTGATCTTCTCACCCGAGAGGAGAGAAGGAATGGCACTCAACCTGGAAGACAAGAAGGCGCTGGTGGCCGAAGTGGCCGAAGTGGCCGCCAAAGCCCAGTCGGTCGTGGCCGCGGAATACCGCGGGCTCACCGTTGGGCAGATGACGGAGCTTCGTTCCAAGGCTCGGGCGCAGGGCGTGTACATGCGTGTCGTCAAGAACACGCTGGCGCGCAAGGCATTCGCTGGCACCTCGTTTGAGTCGGTGGGACCGAAGCTCAAGGGGCCGCTCGTGCTCGCGTTCTCGAAGGACGATCCCGGCGCCGCCGCGCGCCTGGTGAAGGACTTCGCTAAGGCGAACGAAAAGCTGGTGGCGACTCTGGTGTCGCTCGGCGGGCAGGTGCTGCCCGGCGGGGACCTGGAGAAAGTCGCCAGTCTGCCGACCCGCGACCAGGCGTTGTCGATGCTGCTGGGGGTGCTCAAGGCACCGATCCAGAAGTTCGTCGCCACGCTTGCTGAGCCGCCGGCCAAGCTCGCCCGCACTTTGGCCGCGGTACGCGACCAGAAGCAGCGGACCGCCGCCTAGCCGACTTGTCTTGAAATCAATTTGCGGAGACCCAACATGGCTGTCAGCAAAGACGAAATCCTCGATGCAATTTCCAAGATGACCCTGATGGAGGTCGTCGAGCTCATCTCCGACATGGAGACGAAGTTCGGCGTCACCGCCGCGGCGCCCGTCGCCGTGGCTGCGGCCCCGGGTGCAGGCGCTGCCGCTGCGGCGCCCGCCGAGGAGAAGACGGAATTCACCGTCATCCTCAAGGAATACCCGGCCGACAAGAAAGTGACCGTGATCAAGGTGATTCGCGAGATCACCGGTCTCGGGCTGAAGGAAGCCAAGGACCTGGTCGAGGGCGTGCCCTCGACCGTCAAGGAGGCGGTCTCCAAGGCCGACTCCGATGGCATGAAGAAGAAGCTCGAGGACGCCGGCGCGAAAGTGGAGATCAAGTAAGTCTTGATCGCCGTGCGCTGCGCGATGGAACAAGCAGGGCTCGCGCTTCGGCGCGAGCCCTGTGTATCGGGCTGGATGCCCCTTTTTTCCGTTCTGAGGTGAACCCCCGATGGCCTATTCCTTCACCGAGAAGAAGCGCATCCGCAAGAGCTTCGGCAAGCAGGCGAGCATCCTCGACACGCCTTACCTGCTCGCCATCCAGCTCGACTCGTATCGCTCGTTCCTGCAGGCTGAGAAGCCCGAGGAGACGCGCACCAGCGTGGGGCTGCACGCTGCCTTCAAGAGCGTGTTCCCGATCACGAGCTACTCCGGCAACGCTTCGCTCGAGTACGTGAGCTACCGGCTCGGCGAGCCGGTGTTCGACGTCAAGGAATGCCAGCTGCGCGGGCTCACCTACGCGGCGCCCTTGCGCGTCAAGGTGCGCCTGATCGTGCTCGACAAGGAAGCCGCCGGCGCCAAGAAGCCCGTCAAGGACGTGCGCGAGCAGGAGGTCTACCTCGGTGAGCTGCCGCTCATGACCGACAACGGCACCTTTATCATCAACGGCACGGAGCGCGTGATCGTCTCCCAGCTGCACCGTTCCCCGGGCGTGTTCTTCGATCACGACCGCGGCAAGACGCACTCCTCGGGCAAGCTGCTCTTCTCTGCCCGCATCATCCCCTACCGCGGCTCCTGGCTCGACTTCGAGTTCGACCCCAAGGACTGCGTGTTCGCGCGCATCGACCGGCGGCGTAAGCTGCCGGTGACCATCATCCTGCGCGCCCTCGGCATGAACGAGGCCGACATCCTGGCCACGTTCTTCGACACGAACACCTTCTACATCAGCCGTGAGGAAGTGGCGCTGCAGCTCGTGCCGCAGCGGCTGCGCGGTGAGACCGCGACGTTCGAGATCCGCGTCGGCGAGAAGGTGATCGTGGAGGAAGGCCGCCGCATCACCGCCCGCCACGTGCGCCAGCTCGAGGACGCGAAGGTCACGCGCCTGCGTGTGCCGCGCGAATACTCCTACGGCAAGATCCTTTCGCAGGACGTGGTCAACACCGACACCGGCGAGATCCTCGCCAAGGCCAACGAGGTGCTGACCGCGGCTTCCGTCGAGAAGCTGATCGAGGCCGGCATCACCGAGATCCAGACGCTTTACGTGAACGATCTCGACCGCGGCCCGTACATTTCCGACACGCTGCGCATCGACCCGACCAAGACGCGCCTCGAGGCTCTGGTCGAGATCTATCGCATGATGCGTCCGGGAGAGCCGCCGACCAAGGATGCGGCCGAGAATCTGTTCGCTAACCTCTTCTTCAATGGCGAGCGGTACGACCTGTCGGCCGTGGGCCGCATGAAGTTCAACCGCCGCGTCGGCCGCCAGGAAATCACCGGCTCCGGCATCCTCTATGACCGCAAGTACTTCGGCGGCCGCACGGACGAGGGGTCGAAGCGCTTGGTCGAGAAGTTCGGCGACACCTCCGACATCATCGACGTGCTGAAGGTCTTGATCGACATCCGCAACGGCAACGGCCAGGTGGATGATATCGATCACTTGGGCAATCGCCGGGTGCGCAGCGTCGGCGAAATGGCGGAGAACGCCTTCCGCGTCGGACTCGTGCGCGTCGAGCGCGCGGTGAAGGAGCGCCTGACCATCGCGGAGACCGAGCCGCTGATGCCGCAGGAAATGATCAATGCCAAGCCGGTGGCGGCGGCGGTGAAGGAGTTCTTCGGCTCCTCGCAGCTCTCGCAGTTCATGGACCAGAACAACCCGCTGTCCGAGGTGACCCACAAGCGCCGCGTTTCGGCCCTGGGCCCCGGCGGACTCACCCGCGAGCGAGCGGGGTTCGAGGTGCGCGACGTGCATCCGACCCACTACGGCCGCGTGTGCCCGATCGAGACTCCGGAAGGTCCGAACATCGGCCTCATCAACTCGCTGGCGGTTTATGCCCGGACCAACCAGTACGGCTTCCTCGAGACGCCGTACCGGCGTGTGGAGAGTGGCCGCGTCAGGGACCAGATCGACTATCTCTCTGCCATCGAGGAGGGCGACTTCGCCATCGCGCAGGCGAACGCCAGCCTCGGCCCGCAGGGCGAATTGCAGGACGAGCTGGTCTCGTGCCGCTTCCAGAATGAGTTCACGCTCATGCCGCGTGACCGCATCAATTACATGGATGTGAGCCCGAAGCAGATCGTGTCGGTGGCGGCATCGCTCATCCCGTTCCTGGAGCACGATGACGCCAACCGCGCTCTCATGGGTTCCAACATGCAGCGCCAGGCGGTGCCGACTCTGCGCTCCGAGACGCCGCTCGTCGGCACTGGCATGGAGCGCCCCGTCGCGATCGACTCGGGCGTGACGGTCGTGGCTCGGCGCGGCGGCAACGTGGATTCCGTCGATGCCTCGCGCATCGTGGTGCGGGTCCACGACGAGGAGACCATCGCCGGTGAGCCGGGTGTGGACATCTACAACCTCACCAAGTACACGCGCTCCAACCAGAACACTTGCATCAACCAGCGTCCGCTGGTCAACGCAGGCGATACCATTGCGCGCGGCGACGTGCTCGCCGATGGTCCCTCGACGCATCTGGGCGAGCTGGCCCTGGGGCAGAATCTGCTGGTCGCGTTCATGCCGTGGAACGGCTACAACTTCGAGGACTCGATCCTCATCTCCGAGCGGGTGGTCCAGGAGGATCGCTTCACGACCATTCACATCGAGGAGCTGACGTGCGTTGCCCGCGACACCAAGCTCGGGCCGGAGGAGATCACCGCTGACATTCCGAACGTCGGTGACGCCGCCCTCGCCAAACTCGATGAGGCGGGCATCGCCTTCATCGGCGCAGAGGTCAAGGCGGGCGACATCCTGGTCGGCAAGGTGACCCCGAAGGGCGAGACACAGCTGACGCCGGAGGAGAAGCTGCTACGCGCCATCTTCGGCGAGAAGGCTTCGGACGTGAAGGACACGAGCCTGCGCGTCCCGCCCGGCATGGATGGCACCGTGATCGACGTACGGGTGTTCACGCGCGATGGCGTGGAGAAGGACGCCCGTGCCCTGTCGATCGAGAAGGCTGAGATCGAGCGCGTCCGCAAGGACTTCGCCGACCAGCAGCGCATCCTGGAGGACGATCTCTTCCAGCGCGTGCGCGGCATGTTGGTCGGACAGAGCGCCGCCGGCGGTCCGCGCAAGCTCAAGGCAGGCACCAAGATCACTGCGGAGTACCTGGACGAGCTGCCGCGCGAGGAGTGGTTCGAGATCCGCCTCGAGGACGAGGATGCCAACTCGCAGCTCGAGCAGGCCTCCGAGCGCGTCACCTTGCAGCGCAAGGCGTTCGAGAAGCGGCTGGAGGACAAGAAGGCCAAGATCACGGCCGGCGACGATCTCGCCCCGGGCGTGCTCAAGATGGTGAAGGTGTATCTCGCGGTGAAGCGCCGCGTGCAGCCGGGCGACAAGATGGCCGGCCGCCACGGCAACAAGGGTGTGATCTCCACCATCGTGCCGGTGGAGGACATGCCGTACCTCGAGGACGGTACGCCGGTCGATATCGTGCTGAATCCGCTGGGCGTGCCCTCGCGTATGAACGTCGGCCAGGTGCTCGAGACGCACCTCGGTTGGGCGGCGAAGGGCGTGGGCCTGAAGATCGGACGGATGCTCCAGGCTCAGGCGGCGGAAGCCGAGCTGCGCTCGTTCATCAAGCAGATCTACAACGAGAGCGGCGGTCAGCGTGAGGAGATCGACAGCCTGAACGACACGGAGCTCAAGCAACTGGCCCACAACCTGTCGAACGGCGTGCCCATGGCGACACCGGTGTTCGACGGCGCCAGCGAGAAGGAGATCAAGCGGATGCTGGAGCTTGCCGACCTGCCAACGAGCGGTCAGACGTACCTCTACGACGGCCGCACCGGCGAGCGCTTCGAGCGTTCGGTGACGGTGGGCTACATGTATATGTTGAAGCTCAACCACCTGGTCGACGACAAGATGCACGCGCGCTCCACCGGACCCTACAGTTTGGTCACCCAGCAGCCGCTGGGCGGCAAGGCGCAGTTCGGCGGCCAGCGTTTCGGCGAAATGGAAGTCTGGGCCCTGGAGGCGTACGGCGCTTCCTACACGCTGCAGGAGATGTTGACGGTCAAGTCCGACGACGTGAACGGCCGCACCAAGATGTACAAGAACATCGTGGACGGCAATCACCAGATGGATGCCGGCATGCCGGAGTCCTTCAACGTGCTCGTCAAGGAAATACGCTCGCTCGGCATCAACATGGAACTGGAACAAGACTGAGGATCACGCATGAAAGATCTACTCAAGCTTTTCAAGCAGCATGCCCCGGTCGAGCAGTTCGATTCGATCAAGATCGGGCTCGCTTCGCCGGAGATGATCCGCGCCTGGTCCTATGGCGAGGTGAAGAAGCCGGAGACCATCAACTACCGCACGTTCAAGCCGGAGCGCGACGGACTCTTCTGCGCCAAGATCTTCGGCCCGGTGAAGGACTACGAGTGCCTTTGCGGCAAGTACAAGCGCCTGAAGCATCGCGGCGTCGTCTGCGAGAAGTGCGGCGTCGAGGTCACGCAGTCGAAGGTGCGCCGCGAGCGCATGGGTCACATCGAGCTCGCCAGCCCGACGGCCCACATCTGGTTCCTGAAGTCGCTGCCGTCGCGCATCGGCCTCATGCTCGACATGACGCTGCGCGAGATCGAGCGCGTGCTCTATTTCGAGGCCTTCGTGGTCATCGACCCGGGCATGACGCCGCTGCAGCGTGGCCAGCTCCTCACCGACGAGATGTATCTCGAGGCGATCGAGGAGCACGGGGATGAGTTCGACGCCCGCATGGGCGCCGAGGCCGTCTATGAGCTGCTGCGCACCATCGACCTGCAGGCCGAGATCGGCAAGGTGCGGGAAGAGATGGCCGGCACCTCATCGGAGACCAAGCTCAAGCGCCTCTCCAAGCGCCTGAAGCTGATCGAGTCCTTCATCGAGTCCGGGAACAAGCCGGAGTGGATGGTCCTGACCGTCCTGCCGGTGCTGCCGCCCGACCTGCGTCCGCTGGTGCCCTTGGACGGTGGACGCTTCGCGACGTCGGATTTGAACGATCTTTATCGCCGTGTCATCAACCGCAACAACCGTCTGCGCCGGCTGCTGGAGCTCAACGCGCCGGACATCATCGTGCGCAACGAGAAGCGCATGCTGCAAGAGGCGGTGGATGCGCTGCTCGACAACGGCCGCCGCGGCCGGGCGATCACCGGCACCAACAAGCGGCCGCTGAAGTCGCTGGCCGACATGATCAAGGGCAAGCAGGGACGGTTCCGTCAGAACCTGCTCGGCAAGCGCGTCGACTACTCGGGCCGGTCGGTCATCGTGGTCGGCCCGCAGCTGCGCCTGCACCAGTGTGGCCTGCCGAAGAAGATGGCGCTCGAGCTCTTCAAGCCTTTCATCTTCCAGAAGCTGCAGCTGCGCGGCGAGGCTTCCACCATCAAGGCGGCCAAGCGCCTGGTGGAGCGCGAAGGTCCGGAGGTGTGGGACATTCTCGAGGAAGTCATCCGCGAGCATCCCGTCCTTCTGAACCGCGCGCCGACGCTGCACCGCCTCGGGATTCAGGCTTTCGAGCCGCAGCTCGTCGAGGGCAAGGCCATCCAGCTGCATCCGCTGGTCTGCACCGCCTTCAACGCGGACTTCGACGGCGACCAGATGGCCGTGCACGTGCCGCTCTCCCTCGAGGCACAGCTCGAGGCGCGCGCGCTGATGATGTCGTCGAACAACATCCTGCTGCCGGCCAACGGCGATCCGATCATCGTGCCGTCGCAGGACGTGGTGCTCGGTCTCTACTACATGACCCGTGAGCGTGTGGGCGCCCGCGGCGAGGGCATGTCCTTCTCGGATATCCACGAGGTGCACCGCGCCTACGAGAGCCGCATGGTGGATCTGCAGGCCAAGGTGCGCGTGCGCATCCGCGAGGTACTGTACGTCGCCGGTGAGTTCGAGGAGAAGCGCCGGGTCGTGAATACGACCGTCGGCCGTGCGCTGCTGTTCGAGATCCTGCCGAGGGGCCTGTCCTTCGATCTCATCAACCAGGACATGACCAAGAAGCTGATCTCCGCGACCATCAACGCGTGCTATCGCACGCTGGGGCAGAAGGAGACGGTCATCTTCGCCGACCAGTTGATGTACACGGGCTTCCACTACGCCACGCGCGCGGGGGTATCTTTCGGCATCGATGACATCGTGATTCCGGAGCAGAAGACGCGCATCGTCGCCAGCGCCGATCACGAGGTGAAGGAAATCCAGGACCAGTACGCCTCCGGTCTGGTGACCAACGGCGAGCGTTACAACAAGGTGGTCGATATCTGGTCGCGCGCCAACGACCAGGTGGCCAAGGCGATGATGGAGAAGCTCGGCAGCGAGGAGGTCACGGACGCGAAGGGTCAGCCCGCGCGGCAGAAGTCCTTCAACTCCATCTTCATGATGGCCGACTCCGGGGCCCGCGGCTCCGCCGCGCAGATCCGTCAGCTCGCTGGCATGCGAGGCCTCATGGCGAAGCCGGACGGATCGATCATCGAGACCCCGATCACGGCCAACTTCCGTGAAGGTCTCAACGTTCTGCAATACTTCATCTCGACACACGGCGCCCGCAAAGGTCTGGCCGACACCGCCCTGAAGACAGCCAACTCCGGTTATCTGACTCGCCGGCTGGTCGACGTTGCGCAGGACCTCGTCGTGACGGAGCCCGACTGCGGAACTTCCAACGGCGTCACCATGACACCGCTCGTCGAGGGCGGCGATGTGGTCGAGGCGCTCGGCGAGCGTGTGCTCGGACGCGTGCTGGCGGAGGACATCCTCAAGCCGGGCAGCGAAGAGGTGTTCATCGCCACGGGAACGCTGCTCGATGAGAAGCTGGTGCGGGGTCTGGAGCACGAAGGCGTGGATCAGATCAAGGTCCGGTCGCCGATCACGTGCAAGACGCGCTATGGCGTGTGCGCCCAGTGCTACGGGCGCGATCTCGGCCGTGGCCGCATCATCAGCATCGGTGAGGCGGTGGGTGTCATCGCGGCGCAGTCGATCGGCGAGCCCGGCACGCAGCTCACGATGCGAACGTTCCACATCGGCGGGGCGGCCTCGCGGGCCGCGGCGGCGAGCAGCGTGGAGGTGCGCAACAAGGGCCTCATCCGCTTCCATCACATCAAGACCGTGCAGCACGAGAAGGGTCACCTGGTGGCCGTGTCCCGCTCCGGTGAGATCGGGGTGGTGGATGACTTCGGCCGCGAGCGCGAGCGCTACAAGATTCCGTACGGCGCGATGATCACCGTCAAGGAAGGCCATCAGGCCGCGGCCGGCCAGGCCGTGGCGACCTGGGATCCGCACACCCATCCGGTGATCACGGAGGTGGCAGGCCTGGTGAAGTTCCAGGAATTCATCGACGGCCTCACCGTCACGACCCAGGTGGACGAGGTCACGGGCCTTTCCAGCACCGTGGTGCTCGACACCAAGCAGCGCGGCGGCAAGGACGTGCGTGCGACTATCAAGCTGGTCAACAACAAGGGCAAGGAAGTCACCTTTGCCAACACGGAGATCCCGGCGGTGTACTCGCTCCCCTCGGGCGCGCTCGTCGCGCTGGAGGACGGGGCGCGGGTGTCGGTGGGCGATGTGATCGCCCGTATCCCGCAGGAGTCGTCGAAGACCCGTGACATCACCGGCGGTCTGCCGCGCGTGGCGGACCTCTTCGAGGCCCGCAAGCCCAAGGACCCGGCCATCCTCGCGGAGAAGTCGGGCACGGTCAGCTTCGGCAAGGAGACCAAGGGCAAGCGGCGCCTGATCATCACCAGCGATGACGGCGAGAAGTACGAGGAGCTGATCCCGAAATGGCGCCAGCTCAATGTCTTCGAGGGCGAGACGGTCGAGAGCGGCGAGGTGATCGCCGACGGCGAGCCGAACCCGCACGACATCCTGCGCCTGCAGGGCGTCGAGGCGCTGGCCAACTACCTCGTGCGCGAGATCCAGGACGTCTACCGCCTGCAGGGCGTGAAGATCAATGACAAGCACATCGAGGTGATCATCCGCCAGATGCTGCGCAAGACCGAGGTGCAGGCCGCGGGCGAGACGACGCTGTTGCGCGGCGAGCAGCTCGATCGGGCGCGGGCGTTGGACGTCAACGATCGCGCGCAGCAGGACGGCAAGCAGTTAGCCACCCTGCAGCCGGTGTTGCTCGGTATCACCAAGGCGTCTCTCGCGACGGAGTCGTTCATCTCCGCGGCATCGTTCCAGGAGACCACCCGCGTCCTCACGGAAGCGGCGGTACGCGGTCTCAAGGACGACCTGCGCGGCCTCAAGGAGAACGTCATCGTCGGCCGGCTCATCCCGGCGGGCACCGGCTTCGCGGCGCATGCCTCGCGCCGCAAGACTACCGACGGCGTCGAGCGCCGCAGCTTCATGGACGTCGGTGGCGGCATGCCGGACGCGGAGGAGTCGAGCGGCGGAGCCAGCGAAGAGCCGGAGAGCGCGGCGAGCTGAGAAAGCCGGTCAGCCGTTGGAGGCTCGAACGGGCCGGTGCGGGCGCAAGCTCCCACCGGCCCTCTCTTTTTCGCGCGTCCTGCGGGTTCCACCTTGCGCCGACTACGGGATCCGCCGATTCGACTCCCCAGCGAACAGCGGCAAAAGTGCGGTCCGGTAGGGCTACTGATTGGCCGCGATCGTATAGGCGGTCAGCGTCCCGGCACTGTCATTGCCGGTTTCGACGACCACCAGGAGCCAGCCGTCGCCCGCGGCCAGCTGCTCCACCTTACCGCTGAGCGCCTGCATCCACACCTGGCTACCCGATGTCGCATCGACGGCGTAAACGTGGCCAAGGGAGGAGCCGGTGAGCACATACCGATCATGGGCCTGATCACTGACGAGAATGGGTGAGGTATCGAGCTGGTTGTCGCCGTTGAAGGTCCACTGCACGCCATCGTTGGAGAGGCTCACGGCATCCAGGTTGGAGCTTCCCCCGAAATAAGCCGAACTGCTGGTAAAAGCCGCCGGCAGTGAGTCGGCGAGCGCTCCACTGCCGCTGCCAGCCTCGGCCGAGAAGATGGCGGTGCCTGACGAAGTGGGTAAGTAAACCAGCTGATTGGCTGCCGCTGGAGTGGCCGCATCAGCCTGCGGGCAGGATCCGGTGCCGGCGGAGCTGTTCCAGATGATCTCCCCCGTTGCCGGTCGCAGGTCGATTGCAGAGCAGCCGGAAGACGTCGCAGCGACGTATACCCCGTCCGCGGTGACTGCCGGTGTCCCGCCGGAAGCTGACAACGACCGTTGCCATGCGAGCGCGCCCGTAGCCTCGTCCACCGCATCCAGCGTTGCGTTTCCGGCGGTGATGACAAATACCATTCCGTCCGCCGCGGTAGGCGCGCCGGGCGCGGCCGCGCCAAGGGGAGTGCTCCAGTTCAGCGCTCCAGTGTCGGCATCGTATGCATAAAGGGTGCTGCCGTTGAAGTTGGCCTGCGCAACGAATATCTGGCCGTTGTCGTAGGCCACCCCCGCAGCCGCACCGGCGGCGCCGGCAATGGCGCTCGGGCCCCAGGCCGTGGCACCGGTGGCCAGGTCGAGCGCAACGAGCTGGGAGCCCGTGGACGTCGCGGTGGTCACGAACACCCTGCTATGGGCGATCACGATGTTGGACGGAGCGCCGGCGCCCAGATTCACCTGCCAGGCAGGCGCGCTCGGAAAACGTACGGAGGAGGTGAAGGTCACCGCGCCGTCATGGGCCGGATCGATCCTGTAGGTAGTTGCATCGACCGGCGGCGTCACGATGCTGACGGTCTTGGCGTTCGATGTTCCGCCCGATGTGCCGCTGCTCCCGTTCGGGTTCGTGACGGTGATGGAAGCGCTGCCGCTCGTGGCGATGTCGGCGGCGTTGATCTGAGCCAGGAGCTCAGTTGCCGAGACGTAGGTGGTGGACCGGTTGGAGCCGTTCCACTGCACCGCCGATGAGCTTGAAAAGCCCGATCCCAGCACCGTCATCTTGAATGCGGGTCCCGCCGACGACACCGAGGTCGGCGAGATCGAGGCGACGTTCGTGGTGCAGCCGGCGACGATCCCGAGCAGAGCGATCAGTGACAGCAACCCAAGGGATGGCGCGCCGCGCAATGGCCACCTGCTGTACTTTGCCGCGCATGCCGTGCGAGCAAACATTTCGAGTTCCTTGCATTCTTCTGGTTCTGCACGCCGGGGCTGCAGCCTCGGCCGCAGTGAGGAGGGTAGCGCCGCCTCAGAAGTGGGGCAAGGGCCACGCCCCTTGCCATCCCCTTTCCGCTCATTCCCCCGACCCTGCGCTTGCAGCAGCGCTCGTTCGCAAGCAAGGGGCGTTCGAATCGCTTGAATTCGAGCGCTGTTGGCCAACGGTGCCAACGTACATCGCAAAGTTTGCCAGCGGCAAGCGGGTGTGGGTGATCATGCCGCTGACGAAGGACGGCAAGATGCCGGGCCTGGTGTTCCGGCCGTTCCCACCGTAATCCTGCTGCGGTGGGCCGGCAGTACCCAGTAGTCACCGCCGTGCAGGCGACTTGCCTGGCGGAAGCGGCTGCGGGCGCCTGGCGCGGCTCGCCAGGCTCCTGCCGCCCAGCGCGGTAAGCGACCAGACCGTTTGAAAGACGAGCCACAGCGCGAAGGCGAATAGCAGCGCGAACAGGATTCCGTCGCTGGACAGCCCGAAGGTCGGCACCCAGTCGCCCAGCGTCGTCCGCGCGACAGCGGGGTCGGCATGAAACGCGAGATAGGCCGCCTGCTGAAAGAGGCTCCCATGCAGTGCGGCAACTTCGCTTTGCAGATGCTGCACGGACCCGGCGAGCGAGCTGATCGCGGCACCCTCGGCATGGAATGTCGGGTCCTTGCTGACGATGTGGTATTGAATGAGCCGGGCCAGATCACCCTGAAAGTATTGGTCCGCGATCTTTTGCCAGGGCGCGAGGTCCAGCTTCGCCTGATCGAGCATGCCGCCCAGGCGCTGCCGGTACTGAGAGATGAATCCCGGCACCAAGCCGCCCGCGACCACCGCACAGATGAGTAGCACGCGATCCACGAATCCTCGGATGAGTGACATATTCGCTTCCTCGCCCAGCGATTCCCCCGTGAGCTTACCCGCTGCCACGCGGCTGGCAAATCCGCCGCGCCATGATCTCACCGCCGCGGACCTGCCGGGGCATTGCGACCAACCGTCACCGCGGTGCGATGAGTCGTTGATTCCCCTGCGCGCAAGCCCGGGAACGGTTGCGTCCCGGCCTGCGCATCAGTACCGTCCGCTCTCCGGTGCAGCGCGCCTCGGTGCCGCGCGCGGACCTCTTGGGGAGCCGATGATGATGCGACATGCCTTCCTGCTGAGAGCCGCCGTCGTGCTGCTGTCCGTGAGTTGTGTAGGGCCGGCCGCCTTGGGCCACGCGACCGGCACTAAGCTGGCGGTTGAGCAGCCCAAGGATGTCTTCGCGCACCTCAAATTCCGCAACCTCGGCCCGGCGATCGCCGGCGGGCGCGTGACGGCGGTGGCCGGCGTCCCCGGTAACCCGCAGATCTACTATGTCGGTGCGGCTGGCGGCGGCGTGTTCGAGACGACGGACGGCGGCTTGAACTGGAAGCCGATCTTCAACCACGCCTCGACCAGCTCGATCGGGGCCATCGCCATCGCGCCCTCGAATCCCCATCTGGTGTGGGTGGGTACCGGCGAGGCCAACATCCGTAATGATGTGATCCCCGGTGCCGGGGTGTACTTGTCAACGGACGGCGGCAAGACCTGGCGGTCGATGGGATTGAAGACCGTGGGCCAGATCGGCCGCATCGTGATCGACCCGCATGATCCCGCCCACGTGGCGGTCGCGGCGCTCGGACAGGAGTGGGGTCCGAACCCGGACCGCGGCGTGTTCGTCACGACCGACGGCGGCAGAAGCTGGCGCAAATCGTTGTATGTGGACGATCATACCGGCGCCATCGATCTTGCGATGCAGCCGGGCAATGGCCAGGTACTGTTTGCGGCGACCTGGCAGGCGGACCGGCGACCGTGGGTGCTTCATGACGGGGGCCCCGGCTCTGGCGTCTGGCGGTCGACCGATGGTGGCGAGACCTGGAAGCGCCTGCACGAGGGGTTGCCCACGGGCACCATCGGCCGCATCGGACTTGCAATCGCCCCCAGCGATCCCGACCGTGTCTATGCGGTGCTCGAGGCGGCCATCGGTAAGGGTACGCTATTCGCCACCGATGACCTCGGGGATCACTGGCATCAGGTCTCGGACAATCACGCCTACAACGTCCGCGGATTTTACTTCACGACGCTCGAGGTAGCGCCGGACGATTCCGACCGTATCTACTTCCTGGGCTTCCAGCTTGCCGAGTCGGACGACGGCGGCAAGACGGCACGCGTGATCGATGAGCCGGTGCACGTCGATCATCACGCCATGTGGATCGATCCCACGGACCCCAAGCGCATGATCCAGGGAAATGACGGCGGCGCCTACCTCTCACAGGACGCCGGCAAGAGCTGGCGCTTCCTCGATGGCTTGCCGATCGAGCAAGCCTACATGGTCGCGGCGGACAGCGAGAGTCCGTACGACGTGTGCACTGGCCTCCAGGATAACAGCGGCTGGTGCGGACCCTCTTCCACACTCGCCGATAACGTTGTGTCCGGCCAGGATTGGTATACGGTGGTAGGTGGTGACGGCGAATACACCGTGCCCGCTCCGTCGGACTCCAACATCGTCTACGCGGACGCCGAGGATGGCGCGATCACCAGGTTCGATCGCAAGACCAAGCAGTCGCTGTTCATCATGCCCTATCTGCACGGCCCCGGGTTCGTCAACGATGTGCCCACATCCGAGCAGAAGATCCGCTTCAACTGGACGCCGCCGATAGCAGTGGATCCGCGGGATGCGAATACGGTGTACATCGGCGGCAGCGTGTTGCTGCAATCCACCGATGGCGGTCTGAATTGGAAGGCGATCAGCACCGATCTGACACGCAACGATAAATCCAAGCAGCAGAACTCGGGCGGCCCGATCCACTACGACCTGTCCGGCGCCGAGACCTATGACACGCTGCTGTCGGTCCAGGTAGCGCGCAGCGATCCAAAGGTGATCTGGGTCGGCAGCGATGATGGGCTCGTGTCGGTCACGCGCGACGGCGGCAATAGCTGGAGCAAGGTGACACCGCCGCATGCGCCCGCCTGGGCGCGGGTGTATCAGATCGACGTCTCGCCGTCCGATCCGGGAACCGTCTACGTCGCAATCGACGCGCACGAGCTGGGCGACAACAAGCCGTATGCTTATGCAACGACCGACTACGGGCATCACTGGCGGTCACTCGGCAGCGGCCTGCCCGCCGACGCCTCGGTGATGGTCGTACGTGCCGACTCCGATGACAGTCAGGTACTGGCCGCCGGTACCCTGCGCGGAGTGTGGATCTCGCGCGACGGCGGTCAGCGATGGAAGCAACTGAAGAGCAACCTGCCGACGATGCCGGTCTTCGACCTGAAGTTCGTGCGCGGGGATCTGGTGCTTGCCACCCACGGGCGCGGCCTCTGGGTCCTGGACCATTTCGCCGCCATCGCGCAGCTCGACCCGGACGCGCTGCCCAAACAGGTTGCGCTGTTCACGCCGGGTACCGGCGTCGAATACCAGCATTGGAGCCGCGGCGAAGGCGCCGAGCCATCGTTCGTCACGCCGAACTCGCCGGATGGCGTCGTGATCGATTACAGCCTGCCCAAGACTCTCAAGGCCGACAAGCAGCAGAAGGACACGCAACAGACGCCGGTGAAGATCGAGATCCGCGACGCCAGCGGTGATCTGATCGCCACGCGCTACGGAGCGTCGCAGTATGGTGTCAACCGATATATCTGGGACATGCGTTATGACGCTGCCGCCACGACCGACTTCGAGACGGAGCCGCTCGAGGGCAAGCCGCCGGCCGGGGCGCAGCTCACTGGCCCCGAAGTGATGCCGGGAACATACTCGGTCAGCGTGACGGTTGCCGGGCATACCGAGATAGCAAGCGCGCATGTGATCGCGGACCCCAATCAGGCACCCGCGGCCGCCGGCCAAAGGCGCTCGCTGCAGCTCGCTCTCGAGGCTCGCGCCGAGGTCGATGCGCTCAACAGAATGCTGAACCGCATCAGCGCAATGCAGTCGCAGCTCGGTGCCTATCACAAGACCATCGAGACGGCAGCGAATGGCATCGACCCTGCCGAGCGCGCGCTGGCGAGATCGCAGAGGCCGCTTGTCGCCCGCGGCGAGGCGCTCGACAAGGCGCTCGGGAAGCTCAAGGACTCCGTCTATGAGCCCAAGGTGCAGCACAAGGTGATTGAGGACAGCCTGCACCAGTTGACCGATCTGCACGATGCGCTCGAGACGGATGCGGGCCAGCTCGCGAGCCTCGGTGTGCAGGCGCCGACCGCGCCGCTGCTGACGGTCGGGGCCGAGTTGAAGGGCGAGCTCGACGCCAAGCTGGCCTCGTATAACGCGTTGCTTTCGGATGATGTTACGGCATACAACCGGGCCGCCTACGCAACGGGCGCACCGACGCTCGCGGCGGGCAAGCCGATCGCGGTCGCCGCGCCGCCGGAGATCCGCTAAGATCCAACCTCTGCGATCCAACCGCGGGAGATTGTCAGATGACAGAATCCTCTGGAGTGATTTTACCCGGCGCAGGGACGAGGCCGAGCAACCGCCTGGTACGGTTTGCTACCGCCGGACTGATCGTGGGCTCGCTAGTGCTCTGTGCCCCACCGGTGCAGGCATCGAAGGAGATCCCGAAGACCATCGCCGCGGCAGTGGCCGATCCGGCCCGCCCCGCGGACGATCGCGCGCGCGATGCGCTGCGCAAGCCCGCGGCCTGCCTGGCGTTTGCCGAAGTGCATCGCGGAATGAGCGTTGCGGAGCTCTTGCCCGGGCACGGGTATTTCACGCGCATCCTCAGCCGCGTCGCCGGTCCCAAGGGGCATGTGTACGAGTTCGTGGGCGCTCCGAAGCCGGGAGAGTCCTCACCGATACAGGCCCTTGCCGATGATCCGCACTACTATCACAACATCACGGTCACGGTATGGCCGGTGGGCAAGCTGCCGGTGCCCCAACCCGTGGACCTCGTGTGGACTTCACAGAACTACCACGATCTGCATAACTTGCCGAGCCTCAACGTCGCCGATTTCGATCGGGCCGTCTATCAGGCGCTGAAGCCGGGCGGCATTTATCTGGTCCTGGACCATGTGGCGCCCGCCGGCTCGGGGTTCAGTGACACCTCGACCCTGCACCGCATCGACCCGGCAGCGGCCAAGAAAGAAATCATGTCCGCCGGATTCGAGTTCGTGGGCCAGAGCAACGTGCTGCGCAATGCCAACGACCCGCACACGAACAAGGTGTTCGACCCCGCGATCCGCGGCCACACCGACCAGTTCGTCTACGCGTTTCGCAAGCCGCAGTGAGCGCAGCCCGGTGCCGCCGGTCCCCTAGGCGGCGGCACCGGGCTGCATCGAGCGGAAGATCTCACCGATCCGCCGCGGAGCGCGCGGCCGGGCGTACATGTGCTCGACATAAGCGCGCAGGGTGGGGCACTCACCCAGCAGCTTGACCTCGCCGGCCCAATCGAGTGTGTGCGCGACAATGAAGTCGGCGGCGCTCATCGCCTCGCCGACCACGCAGGTCCGACCCTTCATATGCTCCTCGAGCACTGCTGCCATGGTCAGGAACTCACGGGTCGCGAGGGTCACGTCGGCGGGCAATCGGTCGCGTTGCGGATATAGCGCGGTATGGCGGGCGATCCGCCACAGAGGCTGCTCGAGTTCCGTCACCGTGAAAAGGATCCAGCGGTAGGCGTCGGCGCGCAACTGTGGATCGGCGGGGATGAGGCCTCGATCGGGGTATTTCTCGGCCAGATAGAGCACGATGGCAACCGATTCGGTCAGCACCACGTCGCCGTCGACCAGCACCGGAACCTTGCCCGCCGGGTTGAGCTCGAGAAACTCGGGGCTCCAATGCTCACGCGCCAGCAGATTGACCGCGACGGCCTCGAAGTCCACGCCGAGCTCCTGGAGTATCCAGCGAGCCCGAATGGACCGGGTGGGGGCGAACTCGTAGAGCTTCATCAGGCCTCCGGAGCCGGCGTGGGCCGGCGTTACACCTTAGACGCGCAAGCCTGCTGTGTTTCGACGGCCGCGGCCTCGATTCTTGATTTGGGTTTCGCTGGCTGATAGGCTCGGTGCAAATGCGAATCACTCGTATCCGCGGCGCCTCGGCTCGAGGGCCGGGCGCGGAGGCATGACTAGCTTGGATCAGCAAGCGGCAGATGTTCTGAGGGACTCCCGGATCTCGGCCTCGGGGTGGAAGACTTTCCTGGCCGTCATGGGACCGGGACTTGTGGTCATGCTCGCGGACACCGACGTCGGCAGCATCATCACGGCCGCGCAAAGCGGTGTGCAGTGGGGCTACCGGCTGCTGCTCCTGCAGCTGCTCCTGATGCCTGTGCTCTATATCGTGCAGGAGCTGACGGTCCGGCTCGGCATATTCACCGGCAAGGGGCACGGCGAGCTCATCCGCAGTACTTTCGGGGGCGGCTGGGCGTGGGTCTCCGTCGGCGGACTCGGGCTGGCCACCCTCGGCGCTCTGATCACGGAGTTCTCGGGCGTCGCGGGTGTCGGCGAGCTCTTCGGCGTACCGCGTATCGTCAGCCTGAGCATCGCCACCTTATTCCTGCTCGCAATCGTGCTGACCGGCAGCTATCGGCGCGTAGAGCGCGTTGCCCTCGCGCTCGGCCTCTTCGAGCTCGCCTTCTTCGTGGTGGCGTGGCGCTCCCATCCCCAAGGGGCGGAGGTCGCCGCCGGGCTCACCCACATGCCGGTGACCGACAGAGCCTATCTCTACCTGGTCGCGGCCAACATCGGCGCGGTCATCATGCCGTGGATGATCTTTTACCAGCAGTCCGCCATCGCTGACAAGAAGCTGCGCCCGTGTCATTACCGGCATGCTCAGTGGGACACCGCCTTCGGCTCCGTCATCGCCCAGGCGGTGATGGCGGCCGTGCTCATCGCGGCGGCGGCTACGATCGGGAAGCTGCATGCCGACGCGGGCGCGAGCCTCAACAGCATCAGCGACATCACCAAGATGCTGGTCCCGGCCCTTGGACCTAGCGTGGGCCGGGTGGTCTTCGGATTCGGCACGATCGGCGCCGGCATGGTGGCCGCGATCGTGGTGTCACTCGCATCCGCCTGGGGCTTCGGTGAGGTGACGGGGTACCGCCACTCCCTCGAGCATCATCCGCTCGATGCGCCCTGGTTCTATGGCATCTATGCGGTGGCGGTAGTGGGGGGCGCCGCGGTCGTCGACCTCGTACCCGACCTGGTCTCACTGAATATCGGCGTGGAAGTCATGAACGCGCTGATGTTGCCCCTCGTGCTCGGCTTCCTGGTGCTGCTGGCTTTCAAAGCGATGCCGCCCGAGCACCGCTTGCGAGGTCCGTACGCATGGCTGGTCGTTGCCGTGTCAGTCCTGACGGCGGGACTGGGCGTCTATGGCGGCATCAGCGGCGCGCACCTGCTTTAGTTCTACTGGGATCTCAGTCGCACCTGCATGTCGGAGACGTGACTGGCGGAGAGCCAGTAGGAGCCGAGGTGCTTCTCAATGGTCACGCTGTCGCCCACCTGCAGAGTGAGATCACCAGAGGCACGCCCGATCTGTTGCCAGACCTGCCCGTTCTCGAGGTGCAAGACCATGGCATTGGGCGAGCGGTCGAGGCCGGCGATCCGGGCGGTGAGGTGCTCGGAGGGGCCACCGCCGAAGATTTTCCCGACCCATGAGTGGTGCGGCGCGGGAGTCGCCGCGGGCTGGGGAGCGGCGGCAGGCGGTAGGGGCGCCACCGGAGTTGAAGTTGGCGTGTGCGTTGCTGGCGCAGCTGCGGCGCCCGAGGCGAAATCGGGCTTGGGCCGCGACGGTGCCGCGGCTGGCGGCGCGGGCGGCTGCGAGAGGCGCGCCATTTCGCTGTCATAGCAGTCCAGCCGCCGGGCGGAATCCGTTTCGGCCGTGCAGGCGCGAAGACCTGCGGGAACGTTCTGAGCCCATACGCCGGCCGGAACGGTGCAAAGCGGTAACAGACAGACTACGGACCACGTGATCCGGCGCAGCTGCCCTACGAGATGCGCGGCTGGCTGCTTTGGCATCGGTGCTCTCCGAAAAACCCTCGCCACTGAGATGCGGCGCGCATGAGTGTAGCCCGACACAGGGGGCCGCGCTCGATTTGGAGTGCCACCATCGGGAGCCCGTCGAGCGGGGCGCTCAGCCAGGGTGAGAGCTCCGACCAGCCGCTGCAGAGGCGCGCACGCAGCGGTGGGAAGCGCTTCCGTCCTCATCGAGCGCTATGTGAGTCAGCGGACGCAGCTGGGCCTATCACCGGCGGGCAGGGCGCTAGTGAGCCTGCGTGTTCGCAGAGCCGTTGGGCAGGGTGCCGTTCATCGTCAGGCCCACGCTCGGTACGCCGAACTGACCTTGCAGCTGCGCGAGCTTGGCGAGATCGACCGAGCCCACGATGTTGACGATCGTCAGCTGGCGAGGGTCCGCGGCGATGATGGCGATACCGTCGGTGCGGTTGCCGTTGCGCAGCACGTAGATGTCGACGTTACTTCCTTGCTTCAAATCGTGCGTCGAGACTATCGGCTGCCAGCCGGGCGCCAACAGCTGAACCTGCACCGCTTTGACATCGGCCTTCGAATATTCTCCTGGCTTGTCGAAGGTGTAGCTGCGTACGTAGATGCCCTTGATGCCCTGGATCAGACCATTGACCGCGGCGCCGTTGCCGTTGTCGTCGCTGTTGATGACCCCGCTCGCCAGACGGAGCAGCGACGGATCGAGTGAGATGTCGACCGATTGCGTCGCCTTCTTCGACAAGACGGAGAAATCCGGCAGCTGCAGGCGGCCGGGGTCTGCCGCGCAGGCGAGAGCGGGGAGCGCGAGTAACGCGCACACTAGAATCGCGGATCGAAATCGCATGGCAGGCTCCAAAGAATAATTCTGTCATCGGCTGTGCGCTGGCGAGGGATCATGAGTCGGGATGCTCCTCGCGAGCTACGGCCGCGCGTACGATGTTGACGTTGTCGCTGGCAATGCTCAGCGCTTCCAGGAGCTGAGCCCGTGCCTGATTTGCCCGCGCCGCATCGCGAGCGTGCTGCCGCACCTGGACGACGCCGATGCCCGCGATGAGGCAGGCGGCCAACGCCGCCGGCAGCCAGCGGGAGCGGAAGGTACGGGAACGCATGAAATAGAGGCGCGCGGCCGGCGCGCCCGGCGCCGCGCTGGAATCGAGGCGCGCCACGATCCGGTCCGCGAAGTCCTGGTGGGGACGCTGCGATCGTAGGGCGCGATGCAGTGCTGGGTCGAATTCGTCAGTCATGGCTGGCCTCCCGCGGCAGTGAATTGCCGGAGCTGCTCGCAGCCGGCACGTAATGACGCAAGAGATCGTTTCAAGTGACTCTTCACCGTATTGAGCGGCATGCCGAGAACGTTTGCGATCTCGGACGGGTCGAGATCTTCCTGATACTTCAGCAACACCACGGCGCGCGCCCTGGGGGGCAGCCGCAGTACCAAATCCCGCAGACGGCGCTCGAGGAGCGGATCGCCGTCTGAGTCCGCCTGCGGCACTTCCTTGGCGGTCTCCATCGGCACGACGAGGGGCTGTCGACGCCGGAGCCGATCGATCGCCCGATGGCAGACGGTTCGCCGCAGCCAAAAGAGAAGGTGGGCCTCGGAGACGATCTTACCGAGGTGGCGGTGCGCGGATACGAAGACGTCCTGCGCGAGCTCTTCGGCATCCTCGGGCACCTTGAGCATGCGAAGCGCCAGGCTGTAAACGGGCTCCTGGTAGGCACGGATCAACTGCTGGAACGCCGCGAGGTCGCCGCGCTGCGCGCGGGCCAGCGCGCCCTCGAGCGATGTCGTCGCGCCGTTCGTCCCCTGCACTGCTGCCGCGGACGTGTCGGACATGCTTCTTGTTGCCGCAGAAAGGCTCATGGGACTGGCTTCCATATATACGCTATACGAGTTCAGGGCCGCTGCGGGGTGCAGCCGGCCCGCAACGAGCGCAGTCCCAGTCTCGTCGCAACACAGAATGCCGGGAGCTTCGGCGCGCGGTGGCCTCGGCGTGCTCTCAGGCGCTCTTCTGCAGCCAGAAGAGGCCGGTCCGGATCGTGAAGGAGCCGTCCGGCTCGAGCACGAGCGCCTCGCAGACCTCTCGGGGCGCGCCTTCCTGCAGGGAGCGGATGACGGCGACCCGCTCGGCCGGCGTACGCATCCGCTCCGCCCAGGAGGCGAAGTCGAGGCGGGTCGCCCACTCGGCAGATTCCCGCTCCAGCAGCCCGGCCGATTGCAGCAACGACCGCCATTCCCGGCCCGAGCGGTTGCGTACGTGCGAGGGGTCGCGGAGCAGCTCGATGCTCTGCAGGAATGTGTCGACGAGCGGGTCCTCATGACCGAGCGTGTCGATGACGAGCGCATGGGCGCCGGGCGCCAGCACGCGGGCCATTTCCCGCACGGCCTCCTGGAGCCGTGTCCAGTGATGGGTGCTGTAGCGAGTGCAGACGAGCTGGAAGGTGCAATCATCGAAGGGCAGTGATTCCGCATTGCCCTGCCGAGTCTCGACTCCGGTAAGACCCTTTGCCGCGGCGGTCTGCGCCACTGCGGCGAGCATGCCCGGCGAGGGGTCGAACGCGAGCATGCGCGCGACGTACGGTGCCAGCGCGAAGCTGAGGTGCCCGGCGCCGCAGCCGATGTCGAGTGCCTGAGCGGCGGCGGGCACCGCCTTGGAGACGAGGACCTGAGCCCGCTCGAGGTCGGGACCGACGGCGTGCACGGCGCTGGTCAGATACGCCTGAGCACGCGGATCGAATTGGGTCTGAACGGTCTGCTCGTGGGTGCGCATCGGTATGCTCGTGGCTCAGAGCCTGTCCAAGGTCAGTGGGTCGTACTCGCCGCCGAAATACTTGCTGAGCGCGTCGACGAAGACTTGATTGTCGGCGGTGGCATGCGCGAAGAGCGTCATGGAAGAGCGGAACTTGAGGTAGTCCGGATAGCCGAAGATCTCCTCGATGCTCCGTCCGGCGGTCTCGTTCACCAATCGAGTGCATTCGCGCAGCCGCGGACCGAGAATCGCATGCTGGAGGTAGATTCCGGCCTCGGCACGGGAGGCGATAGCGAAATGCTGCGCGGTCGGACTGTGGCCGAGCCCCTGGATCTGCGGAAACACGAACCACATCCAGTGGCTCGTCTTGCGTCCCGCGCGCAGCTCCGCGAGGACCCGCTCGATCACCGGCTCCTGCGCCTGGACGAAGTACTCGAGATTACGCGCGGCTCGCCACCTGCTGCCGAACGCGGCGGGTGAGCTGCGCCTCCGTCCACTGCCGCACTCGCCGCGCGTCAGCCACGCGCGTGTACTTGCCCCAGGAATTGAGCAACACAATGACCACGGTGCGGTGGTCGATGACCGCCTGCATCACGAGGCAATGCCCCGCGGCATTGGTGAAGCCGGTCTTTTGCACGACGATGTGCCAGGAGCGCCGGTCCACCAACGCATCGGTGTTGTGGTAGGCGACCATCCTGCGGCCCGAGCGGATCGTGTAGCCGCGGCTGGTGGAGTAGAGGCGGATCACGAAGCTCTGCGACGCCGCCATGAGCAGCTTCGCAAGATCATCCGGCGTCGAGACATCGTCGCTCGAGAGCCCGGTCGGCTCGACAAAATGGGTGTGGGTCATGCCCAGCGCGCGGGCCTTGGCGTTCATGGCGCCGATGCAGGCCGCGACGCCGCCCGGGTAGTTGCGCGCCAGCGCGTGGGCCGCCCGGTTTTCCGAGGCCATCAGCGCCAAGTGAAAGAGCTGCGCGCGCGTCAGCCGGGTGCCGACTGCGAGCCGCGAGGACGCGCCGATGCCCGTTGCCCGATCGGCGGCGGTCACCTGCAGGCGCTCGTCCAGGGGCTGCTTGGCCTCGGCGACCACAAGCGTCGTCATCAGCTTGGTGATCGAAGCGATGGGCACTCGATCGTCAGGCTTGCGCGCGTAGAGCACCTTGTGATCGGTGACGTCCAGGACCAGTGCCTCGCTCGAGCGCAGATTCGGATGCGAGGACGACGAATGATGGTAGCGATGAACGTGATGGTGATGGTGGTAGCGCGAGACCGAGGCCAGATGGATGGGCGCGGCGGCGCAGGCGGCCGAGGCGCCAAGAAGCGAGCAAGCCCACACGAGCGCTGCCAGCCGGGGGCGCTTGCCACGCTCCGAGGTCAACTTCGACGGGAAACCGGACCCCATTTTTCGCTCTTCTCCGCGGTCGACGCAGGATTCGAAAGCAGCAGAACACGTTCCACCCGCTGGCGCCGTGACGCACGGCGTGTTTCGCGCGAGTTCGCGGAGCCTACAACAATGTCGTGGCGCAATGCTACGCCGCGAGAGCGATCGCGACCTGCACGCAATTGCGGCCGAGGCGCTTGGCGGCATAAACGGCCGCATCGGCCTGCGCGATCAGCGCTTCGCCCCAGACGCCGAGCGGATCGCTGCTGGCCACTCCGATGCTGCAAGTTAGCTGGATGGGAGTGCCGTGCGCCTCGAGGCGCTCTGCCGCGACTCGCAGTCGGATGCGCTCTGCGATCAACCGCGCCGCGGCTGTGTCGGCGCCGCTCAGTGCCACCACGAATTCCTCGCCACCATAGCGGCCGATGATGTCTGACTGGCGCAGCTCCGCCTGGATCGGGCCGATGACCGCCGCGAGGCAGGCATCCCCGGCCGCGTGCCCATACGAGTCATTGATGGACTTGAAGTAGTCCAGGTCGAGAAAGAGGACTGCTATCGGAAGTCCGTTCACGCGGGCGTCGCGGCTTGCCGCCGCCAATTGCTCCAGGAGCGAGCGACGATTCAAGACGCCCGTGAGCGGGTCCGTCTGTGCACGGCGCTCCGCGTCCCTCAGGGCATGGCGCTGCTGGCGCAGGCGATCGGCAACGCCGAGGGACGTGAGGATGGCGGATGCCACCATCGATCCGGGCAGGCCGTAATAGAAGAGCGCCTCGTCGCGCGCCGCGCCGGTGACGAGGAGCCGCGCCGACGTCAAGATCGCAAACCCCTCGAGCAACACCCAGGCGAAGAGAAACCAGCCGGCCGCCCGATTGCCGCGTCGCCAGGCGAGAAAGGCGACCACGAGCACGAAAACGCCTGCGCCGAGGAACATCAGGTTGCCTATGCCGGCCACGAGGGGTCCAAGGGCCCCCAGCCAGCCGCCATTCGCCACCGCGAGCGCAGCAAATGCGGCCGCCAGCCATCCGAACGAGCGATAGACCCGGGGCGAGGAATGGCGGAGGTCGGCGATTTCCCGGGCAAACAGACTGGCCATGGCGCCGCTCAGCGCCACGGGAACGTTCCAGGCGTAGGGCACGAGCGCGCTGCCGGCAGCGAGCCACGGCCAGCGAAAGCCCTCGCCCGAGAAGTAGGCCAGGTAGAGCGCCTGCAGGCCGGTCATGCCGGCATAAAGGATGAATAGCTCATCCGACAGCACGAGCCACATCGCCGCGGTTGCAAGCGCCAGGGCCGTCAGCGCGCCGCAGGCCAGGGAGATGATCAGCGCATGCCGTACTCCGCGTGCCAGCGCTTCCGTCAGCGTACCAGCCCCGAAATACACCCGACGAGCCGGCGTGCCATGCACCTCGAGGCGGGCGTAGAAGACCTGGCCGGCCCGCAATCCGGGACTCGGCACGAGAAAGACCGCCTCGCGGGCGCCGCCGAATCGCGGCAGTACCGCCGCCCGAACGAGAGGCGCCGGCATGGCCGCGGTCCCCTGCGGGTAGAGCTCGACTTGCACCTGTCGCCCGGAGCCCACCATGAGCACCGGAATCGACCCGCCGGCAACGCTCTCGGCGGCTTGCAGCCGGACCCAAAGAGTGCCGGAAACCTGCCGCAGGGCATTGGAAGCGGTGATCGCGAAGCGCTCGTCCAGGGCGCCGTTCGTCACCTCGGCGGCGGCCGGCGCGGGGCCACCGCGTGCAAGCGTGCTGATCTGGAGGGAAGCGTCGTAGGCGGCCGCTGCGGCCGGCAAAGGGATCGAAAAGCACGCGCTCAGAATCAGTGCACAGGTTGCGAGCCTGGCCGCGAAGCGGTCATCACCCAGGTGAATAGGGAGAGCTCGGGGCACGGAGAGGGCAGCAGCTTCCCGCCGCCGCTCGACGTGGTAGAGGGGAAGCCATCGTCGCAGGGTTTCTGCGGAGGCGCAATCTCGGCCGGTGGCTTCTCCGAGAGCCCTATCGCGAGCCTGGGATGCCCCGGGAAACGGTTGACACTCCCGCCCCCCCTACCTAGAATCGCCGGCCTTTCTCGGTCCGGCCGCTGATTCCTGCCGGCACCGGAAACAGCGAAATATAGACCGGGCCGCCGAGCGAGCAGCAGGCGGCCCGGTCTTTCTTCCAGCCGCTCACCGCGCATGCGCATCTGAAAGGTCAGAGCGCCCAATGCACTCGAACGCAGGATCTTGGAGACAGAATGGCGACCACGGGTCAGCTCATCCGGCAGCCTCGCCGGACGAAGGCAGAGAAAACGAAGGTGCCCGCACTTGGGGCTTCACCCCAGAAGCGAGGCGTCTGCACGCGCGTGTATACCACGACGCCGAAGAAGCCCAACTCCGCCCTACGAAAAGTCTGCCGCGTTCGGCTGACGAATGGATACGAAGTCACGAGCTACATCGGTGGCGAAGGGCACAACCTCCAAGAGCACTCTGTGGTGCTCATCCGCGGAGGTCGTGTGAAGGACCTGCCAGGCGTCCGCTACCACACGGTACGTGGAACGCTGGACTGTGCTGGCGTAGGCGAGCGCAAGCAGGGTCGCTCCAAGTACGGCGCGAAGCGCCCCAAGAAGTAGGAGAGGCCTAGATGTCACGTCGAGCCCAGGCGCCGGTCCGCACCATCCTGCCGGACCCGAAATTCAACAGCGATATGCTGGCCAAGTTCATGAACGTCGTCATGAAGGACGGCAAGAAGTCAGCCGCCGAGCGCATCATCTACGGCGCGCTCGACCGCATTGCGGATAAGACCGGCAAGAAGGGTCCGGAGGCGATCGAGGTGCTCTCGACTGCCCTGGACAACGTCAAGCCGGTCGTCGAGGTGAAGTCGCGCCGCGTCGGCGGTGCGACGTATCAGGTGCCGGTTGAAGTCAGGGCTACCCGCCGCCAGACATTGGCCATGCGCTGGATGATCGAGGCTGCTCGTGACCGCAGCGAGAAGTCCATGGCGTTTCGCCTCGCTCACGAGCTGATGGACGCGGCCGAGAACCGCGGCGCTGCAGTGCGCAAGCGCGAGGACACCCATCGCATGGCGGAGGCCAACAAGGCCTTCGCGCATTACCGCTGGTAACAACCAGCGGACCACACGGAAGGCGTTCAGAGGATAGGTCACCCGTGGCACGCGCGACGCCCATTGAGCGTTATCGGAACATCGGCATCTCTGCGCACATCGACGCAGGGAAGACGACCACGACCGAGCGCATCCTGTTCTACACCGGCGTGTCGCACAAGATCGGTGAAGTCCACGACGGCGCGGCCGTCATGGACTACATGGAGCAGGAGCAGGAGCGCGGCATCACCATCACCGCCGCGGCCACGACCTGTTTCTGGAAGGGGATGGAAAGCAGCTTCCCCGAGCACCGGATCAACATCATCGACACCCCCGGACACGTCGACTTCACGATCGAAGTCGAGCGCAGCCTGCGCGTGCTCGATTCCGCCGTGGCGCTGTTCGACTCGGTAGCCGGCGTGCAGCCGCAGTCCGAGACGGTCTGGCGTCAGATGAATAGATACCAGGTGCCGCGCCTCGCCTTCGTCAACAAGATGGATCGCGCCGGCGCCGATTTCCTGCGCGTCGTCGACATGATTCGTAGCCGCCTGCGCGCCAACCCGGTGGCGATCCAGATTCCCATCGGCGCGGAGGACGGCTTCGAGGGCGTGGTCGATCTTATCCGCATGAAGGCTATCTACTGGGACATGGAGACCCAGGGCATGCGCTTCGAGTATCGCGACATCCCGGAGGGCCTCCAGGCCCAAGCCGAGGAATACCGCTCGAAGATGATCGAGGTGGCCGCCGAGGCCAATGACGGCCTCATGAACAAGTACCTCGAGGGCGAGCGCCTGAGCGATGCGGAGATCCGCGCCGGGCTGCGCGAGCGCTCGATCCGCAACGAGATCGTGCTGTGTCTGTGCGGCTCGGCATTCAAGAACAAGGGCGTGCAGGCGCTGCTCGATGCCATCATCGAGTTCATGCCTTCCCCGATCGAAATGCCGGCCGTCAAGGGCATCGGTGAAGACGGCGAGCCTGACACGCGCAAGGCAGGCGACGAGGAGCCGTTCTCCGCGCTCGCCTTCAAGCTCCTCAACGACCCCTTCGTCGGCAACCTGACGTTTTTCCGTGTCTACTCCGGCGTGCTCAATTCCGGCGACACGGTGTACGTGCCGACCAAATCCAAGAAGGAGCGCATCGGACGGCTGCTGCAGATGCACGCCGCCGACCGCAACGAGATCAAGGAAGTGCGCGCCGGTGACATCGCGGCGGCCGTGGGCCTGAAGGACGTCATCACGGGCGACACGCTCTGCGATCTCGAGAAGATCATCACCCTGGAGAAGATGGAGTTCCCCGATCCGGTGATCTCGGTCGCGGTGGAACCGAAGACCAAGGCCGACCAGGAGAAGATGGGCGTCGCCCTGCAGCGCCTGGCGAAGGAGGATCCGTCGTTCCGTGTGCACACCGACGAGGAGTCGGGGCAGACCATCATCTCGGGCATGGGCGAGCTGCATCTCGAGATCATCGTGGATCGCATGAAGCGCGAGTTCCACGTGGAGGCGAACGTCGGCAAGCCGCAGGTCGCCTACCGCGAGACCATCCGCGCCAAGGTCGAGCAGGAAGGCAAGTTCGTGCGCCAGTCGGGCGGCCGCGGCCAGTACGGACACGTGTGGCTGAAGCTCGAGCCCAACGAGATGGGCAAGGGCTACGCGTTCGTCAATGGCATCGTCGGCGGCACCATACCGAAGGAATACATCCCCGCTGTCGACAAAGGGATCCGGGAAGCCTGTGCGACCGGCGTCATCGCCGGCTACCCTGTCGTGGACGTCAAGATCACTCTGATTGACGGCTCGTACCACGACGTCGACTCGAGCGAAATGGCGTTCAAGATCGCCGGCTCCATCGGTTTCAAGGAAGGTTTCAGGCGCGCCAAGCCCGTGCTGCTCGAGCCGATCATGAAAGTCGAGGTCGTCACGCCGGAGGAATACTCGGGCGATGTGATCGGCGACCTCAATCGCCGGCGCGGACAGATCCTCGGGATGGACGAGACGCCCTCCGGCAAGGCCATCACGGCCGACGTGCCGCTGTCCGAGATGTTCGGCTACGCGACGACCGTGCGCTCCATGAGCCAGGGCCGCGCGACCTTCACCATGGAATTTGGCAAGTACACCGAAGTGCCGCCCAACATCGCTGACGGCATCATCAAGCAGTGAGATTCGTAAGAGAATTCGTAAGGTAGCAAGCAGTCATGTCCAAAGAGAAATTTGAGCGTACCAAGCCCCATGTGAACGTGGGGACGATCGGGCACGTGGATCACGGGAAGACGACGTTGACGGCGGCCTTGACGAAGGTGATGGCCGAGACGCACGGGGGC
>JANWJS010000039.1 GCA_025451845.1 Steroidobacteraceae bacterium | reverse complement strand
CCCGGGGGCGGTTTCGCCCGAATTTTCGGCGAACGCCCTCTACCTGATCCCCGCGCGCTGCTGGCAAACTGGTGGAAAGGGAGGGACTCGAACCCTCGACCCCGGCATTATGAGTGCCGTGCTCTAACCAGCTGAGCTACCTTTCCACTGTCACTGTTCTTCGGGGCCGGCCGCCACCCGTTCAGGATCGGGCTGGGACGGCCTGCCAGGAGGGGGGCGCATTGTCCTTGGGGGGTGACGGCAGTGTCAACCCGCCCCCCCAACCGCGGAACAACCTCTCCCTGCACTCCCGATGCCGCGCAATTTCCCCAGCCGCGCCCAAGGAGAAGGTGTATACATAACCAGTCGGGCCCGCATGATCACGACTACAAAGTCCGGGGCAGGGATCTCCCGCTACCTGCGACTCTACAGAGTACTGTCGCAAGCGGTGGCGGAGGGGCGGTTCGCCGCCGGCCAACCTCTGCCGAGCGAGCCGCGGCTGATGCGGGATTACGGGGTCTCCCGGTCTACGGTCCGGCGCGCCCTGGCGGGGCTGGAAGCCGAGGGCCGCATCACGCGTAAGAGAGGCAGCGGCACCTTCGCGCGGCGTCAAAGCCAGCAAGGCGCGGCCTCCCGGGACTGCTCCATGATGCTGGACGGCACCGGGGGCACGCCCGAGGCCGCCACCGTCCGGACGATTGCGTTCCAGCGCATCCCGACACCCGCCTTCTTACCGGCCGGGGAGCGTGGCTTCGGCGCCGCCGCCGTGCTCATCCGCCGCGTACGCAGCATCGTGCGCCAGCCCATGGCGCTGGAGACCGCTTACCTTCCCGAAGAGATCGGTGCTGGACTGACGCGCCGGCAACTCAGCGCCGACGGCGGTCCCCTCCTCGCGCTGCTCGCGAGCCTTGGCCACCGCAGCGTCAGCGTGGAGCGGGAATTTGCGGCGCTTGGGGCCGATCCGCTCGTCGCCGGCAGCCTGGAGCTCGCGGTCGGCGCACCGGTTTTCAACGTCAGGACGCTCGCGCACGGCCTGCGGCATTGCATCGTCGCGTACGTCGAGTGTTTGTATCGACCTGACCATTACGAGGCCCGCGCGGCAATCGAGATCGATGATCCGAAGCGGCAAAGACGCGCAGGTCAGCGCGCCTGATAGCTCTCATGGCCTCGATATCCCGCTCGCCACACATCAGGCCTTCCTCGACACGGAACAACGAGTTCACGAGCCGGCGCCTCGACAAGGGGGTGGCCAGATACTATCGCCTGTATGAGCTGCTCTCCGCCGCACTGCAGGACGGCACCATCGCACCGGAAACTGCGCTGCCGAGCGAGCCGGAGCTCTGCGCCCGTCACGGGATCTCCCGCACGACGGTCCGCCGCGCCCTGGATCGGCTGGAACGCGAAGGACGGATCGTGCGCCGACGCGGCAGTGGAACCTATGCCCGCCCGCAGCGGACCCTGCCGCGATTCTGTGTCGAGCTCCATGCCCTTCCCGGGATACTGGCGGCGCTGGAATCCCGCACTACCTCGAAAACGCTGCGATTCGGTCCGGCACCGGTTCCGCAGACGCTGCGCGCAATGGCTGTTGAAATCGGCTCGACGACATACCTTCTCGAGCGGATTCGATCTGCCAACGGCCGGCCGCTGTCTCTCACGACTACCTACCTTCCCGAAGCCGTCGGGCGCCGCCTCCGCCGTCCCGTTCCGCGCCAGGCGTCAGTGATGACGGTTCTCGAAGGCCTCGGATACGCAACCGCCGCCGTCCGGTGCGTGCTCGGAGCGGTTCCGGCCGATGCGGCGGCCGCGCGCGCGCTCCAAGTGCCGCTGGGCTCGCCTCTTCTCAGAGTGCGCGCGGTGCTGACCGGCGATGCCGGCGAGCCGTGGGCCGTGTTGGAGAGTCTCTGCCGGTCCGACCGCCTGCAGTTGAAGGTGCTGGAGCGAGGCTAGCGAGCCTCGACCTCGAGGGCGCGCGCAAGCAGGTCCTCGAAAGCGTCCACCGGCAACGGCGGGCTGTGTAGATAGCCCTGGGACTGCTCGCACTGCAGCTCCTTGAGCAACGCCAACTCTTCTTCGCGCTCGACGCCCTCCGCGACGGTGCTGAGGCCGAACGCGCGCGCCAGCGAGACGATGGTGCCGACCACGGCCTGCGCGGTCTTGTCGCCAGCAAGCCGGCAGACGAACGAGCGGTCGATCTTCAGCGTGTCGACCGGCAAGTTCGCCAAGCGGCTCAGGGATGAGTAGCCTGTCCCGAAATCATCGATCGCGACGCGGACACCTTCGTCGCGCAGCACCTGCAGCGTGCGGCCAAGGAATAAGGGGTCGTCGAGGAGCGCGCCCTCGGTGATCTCGATGTCGATTCCGACGCCGCGCCCGGCCGCCGCGAAGAACCGCGCGCTGAATTGGGGGTCGCGCAGCTGCAAGGGTGAGACGTTGACGGCCAGGCGGATGGGCTTGAGCCCCTGTCGGTGCCAGCGCGCCAGGTCGTAGGCCGCCTGTTGGATGACCCACTCCCCGACATCGACGATGAGCCCCGTAGACTCGAGCACCGGCAGGAACACCGCCGGGCCGACGATGCCACGCTGCGGGTCGTTCCAGCGCAACAGACCCTCGGCGCCGACCAGCTCGCCGGTCGCGATGCTGACCTTCGGCTGATAGTGCAAACTGAACTGATTGCCATCGAGGGCCGTGCGCAACCGCCGCTCGAGCGCGAGACGATCCGCGACCTCGGCGCTCAGCTCCCGGCGGTAGCGCAGAAATCGCTCGCCCGAGTTGCGTGCCTTGTGTAGCGCCGCCTCCGCGTTCTGCAGCAGTGCTTCCGCATCGGCGCCGTTCTCCGGAAAGCGCGCGAGCCCCGCCCTGACGGCAATCGGAATCTCGTGTCCCGCGAGCGCGAGCGGCTTGCTGAAGGCCGCCGTGATGCGATCGTGGATCAGCCGCACCGCTTCTTCGTAGGACTCGCAATCAAACACTACGGCGGCGAAGCTGCCGCCATCGAGATGCGCCAGCCATTCGCTGACACCGAAGTTGCACCGCAGGGCATCAGCCATGAACTGCACCACCCGGTCCCCGACATGCCGGCCCAGGGAGTCATTGATCGCCCCGAGGCGCTCCACATCGAAGGCGACCACCACGACCTCATGCTTCACGCCGGCGTGGCGCCCCAGAGAGCGCGCCAGCCGCTCGCAGAAGAGGGAGCGCTTGGCGAGACCGGTCAGCGGATCGAAATAGGAGAGGAACTTGACCGTGTCTTCTTTGTAGAGGTACTGCAGCGCGAAGGCGAGGTTGGCGACGACTTCCTGCAGCATGCGCACTTCATCCTCGCCGAACATGCCCGACTCACCGCTTCCGACCGTGAACGTCCCGACCGGCGTGTCGTCAACGAGGAGCGGAATCGAGGCGATGGAGCGGATGGCGAGCGCATCGAGTGTGTCCGCGAAACGCCAGGGACCGGCTACCTGCGCGACGTCGTCGCACAGAGCCACCTCGCCGGTGCGCAGCGCCCGGCCGGTGATGCTCTCTCCCGCCTCGCTCCTGCCGCTGTCGTCCACTCTGAAGCTGAGCTCGCCTCGAGTGTCGTGACCGGCGCCCGCCCAGGCGGCGCAGCGGGCAATTCGGGTCCGCGGATCGATCAACACCACGAACGCGCAAACGTAGCTGCCCACCGCATGCGCGATCCGACATGCCTCTTCGAGCAGCTTGGTGCGATCGCGTACCCGCACCACCGCCGTATTGATCCCGGAGAGCATCTGCCGAACACGAGTGAGGCGCGCGACGCGCTCCTCCGCCTGATGCTGAGCACGGCGCAATGCCGCTTCCGCCAGCGCGCGCTTCACTGCAGGCACGAGCCGCGCGAGGTTGGTCTTCAGCACATAGTCGACCGCGCCGTGCTTCAGCGCATCGATGGCGCGTTCCTCGCCGAGGGTGCCGGAGACGAAGATGAACGGGGTATCGGGAGCCTCCGCCGCAGCAATGGCCAGGGCTGACATCCCGTCGAATTGCGGCAGCGAGAAATCGGACAAAACGACATCCGGCCGCAGGTCGCGCAGCCCCGCGCGGAATTCCGTCTCGCTCTCGACGCGTTGCCAGGAACAGTCGAGGCCGGCCGTCTCAAGCGCTCTGACGGCAAGCTCGGCTTCGGCGGCGGCGTCTTCCAGGATCAAGAGGCGTAATGCCTGTTCCATTTCCTCGTACCCTCACCGGACGAGATTGCACCATACGTAGGCTGGGCGGCGCTGTCACGCTCGCATGCAACAGAATGCGACGTCCGTGTCGTGATCCGTTTCTCAAACGTTGAAGCGAAAGTGCACCACGTCTGCTTCCCGCATCACGTACTCCTTTCCTTCCAACCGCAGCTTTCCCGCCTCGCGGGCTCCGGCCTCCCCTCGCAACCCGACATAATCCGCGAACGCGATCACTTCGGCGCGGATGAAGCCGCGCTCGAAGTCGGTGTGGATCACTCCCGCTGCCTGCGGGGCGGTCGCGCCCACCCGCACCGTCCACGCGCGCACTTCCTTCGGGCCCGCGGTGAAGAAAGTCTGCAATCCCAACAGACGGTAGGCAGCCCGGATCAGGCGATCGAGTCCCGGCTCGGAGAGCTTGAGCTCGGCCAGGAACTGCGCGCGATCGCCCTCCTCGAGCTGCGCGATCTCCGCTTCGATGGCGGCGCAGACCGGCACCACGGCCGCTCCCTCCCTGGCGGCACGTGCCTCGATGGCAGCGAGGTGCGGATTGCCCTCGAAGCCGTTCTCGGCCACATTGGCCACATACATCACGGGTTTGGCGGTCAGGAGATGCAGATCCCTGATATCCCGCTCCTCTTCCTCCGTCAGCCCGAGCGCCCGCACCGGCCGAACCTGATCGAGCTGCGCCTTCACCCGCTCGAACAATGCGCGCCGGCGCAGCGCCTCCTTGTCGCCCGCCTTCGATGCCTTGGCGGCCCGGTCGAGGGCCTTGTCCACGCTGCCGAGGTCCGCCAGCGCGAGCTCGGTGTCGATCGTCTCGATATCGGCGAGCGGATCGACCTTGCCCGCCACGTGAATGACATCGCCGCCGTCGAAGGCGCGCACCACGTGAGCGATGGCGTCAACCTCGCGGATGTGCGAGAGAAACTGGTTGCCGAGGCCGGCGCCCTCGGAGGCGCCCGCGACCAGGCCCGCGATATCGACGAGCTCCACGGCGGCGGGGATGACCTTCTCCGGATGCACGATGTCGGCTAGCTGCTGCAGGCGCGGATCCGGCACGGGAACTACGCCGACGTTGGGGTCGATCGTGCAGAAGGGATAGTTCTCGGCGGCAATCTGTGCCCGCGTCAGGGCATTGAACAGCGTCGACTTGCCGACGTTCGGCAATCCGACGATGCCGCAGCGGATGGACATACAAATAACTCCAGCTAGTTACCCGCGTAGGCAGGCACAGGGATTGTGCCCCGCCGGCGCAGGCAGCGCTTGATCAAGGACCTGCGGCGGCTCTGACGTGCAATCGATTCATCGCCTTCTGCGCACCATCGGTCAACATCAGTGGGACGGCATCAGCGGCCGCGAGCACCGCCTCGTGAATGAGCGCAGCCTCCGCCGCCGGCGGACGCCCCAGAACATAATCCAATACAGCGTCGCGATCGCCGGGATGACCGATGCCGATCCGCAGCCGCCAGAAATCATCACCGAGTTGCGCGATGGTGTCGCGCAGCCCGTTGTGGCCCCCGGCGCCGCCGCCTTCCTTCAGGCGCACCACTCCGGGCGGAAAATCGAGCTCATCGTGTGCCACGAGGATCGACTGTGGGGGAATGCGATAGAAGCCGGCGACGCTCCTGACGGCCTGGCCGCTCAGGTTCATGTAGGTCATGGGCTTCAAGAGCCATACATCCGTGCCGCCCACGCTGGCGCGAGCCAGCTCGCCCTGATGCCGCCCTTCGTGGCGCAGGCTCGCACCGCTGCGTCGTGCGAGCTCGTCCACGAGCTCGAAGCCGGCATTGTGCCGGGTGCGCGCGTACGTGGGGCCCGGATTCCCGAGCCCCACGATGAGCGTGAGCGGCAAGCCCGCCATGCGCCGCCGTTATTTCTTGCCACCCTCCTTCTTGGCCGGAGCGGCTTCCTTCTTCTCCTCGCCCTTCTTGGCCTCGCCTCCAGCCGGCGCCGCGCCGGCGGCAGGTGCCGCACCGGGAGCGGCTGTGGGCGCTGCGCCTTCGGCAGGCGTCGCGGCAGCCGCTTCGGCAGCCACCGGCTCGGGCTCCGCGGCACGCGGGGCATGGATGGAGACGACCGGCGCATTGCGGTGCGACAGCTCCGGAATCGTGACCCCGGGCGGCAGCGGAACGTCGGCGAGGAACTTGGTGTCGTTCAGGCTCATCTGCGAGAGATCGAGCTCGAGGAACTCCGGCAGGTCCTTCGGCAGGCAGCTCACCTCGACGTCGGTGCGCATGTGCGACACGATGCCCCCCTCGGTCTTCACGCCGGGGCTGATGCTCTCGCCCTTGAAGTGAATCGGCAGATGCAGGCGAATCGCCTCGTTCTCGATGACCCGCTGCAGGTCGACGTGCACGACCACGTTCCTCGCCGGATGCATCTGCACGTCCTTGACGATCGCCTCCTGCGGGACACCGTCGACCTTGATCTGCACGATCGAGGAGTAGAAGCGCTCGTCACCGATCATGGTGAGCAGGTTCTGCTGATCCAACACGAGCGCCTGCGCCTCCTTGTGGCCGCCGTAGAGAATGGCCGGCACCTTGCCGGAGCGACGCAGGCGGCGGCTCGCACCTTTGCCTTGCGCTCCGCGCGGGTCCGCGCCGAAGGTGAATGAAATACGCATGATGTTCTCCAAATGTTGACAAACACGCGCCGGCGCTCGCGACCAAGGCCGGCACACTTTGTTGACTGGCTGAAAGTCGCCCAAGGCGCTTTCAGCGGCCAGCCAACCTACTACTTCTGTCCCGCGGCTGCAGGACGGCCTGCGCGCGCTCGATGACTTGCTTTGACATGGTGGATTCTTTCAGCGTCAATCCACGTATAGCGAGCTCACTGATTCTTCGTCGCGGATGCGGCGGATCGTCTCCGCGAGCAGCGCCGCCACGGAGAGCTGGCGGATGCGGCTGCAGCCGCGCGCCGCGGGCGAGAGCGGGATGGTGTCGGTCACCACCAGCTCATCGAGCACCGAACGCGAGATCCGCTCCACCGCCTCACCCGAGAGCACGGCGTGCGTGATGTAAGCGACCACCTTGGCGGCGCCGTCATCCTTCAATGCCTGCGCGGCATGGCAGAGCGTGCCGGCCGTGTCGATCATGTCGTCGACCAGCACGCAGGTCTTGTCCTTGATGTCGCCGATGATATTCATCACCTTCGACTCGTTCGGCCGCGGCCGGCGCTTGTCGATGATGGCGAGCTCCGCATCGTCGAGGCGCTTGGCGAAGGCCCGCGCCCGCACCACGCCGCCCACGTCCGGGGAGACCACCACCACATTGCGATACGCCTGCTTCCACGCGTCCCCGAGCAGCGCCGGGGACGCATAGACGTTGTCGACTGGGATGTCGAAGAATCCCTGCACCTGGTCCGCGTGCAGGTCGATCGTCAGCAGCCGGTTCACGCCGGCGCTCGAGATCATGTTGGCCACCAGCTTCGCCGTGATGGCCGAGCGCGTTGCGCGGGGGCGGCGATCCTGGCGCGAGTAGCCGAAGTACGGTACGACCGCGGTGATTTGGGCCGCCGAGGCGCGGCGGCATGCGTCCACCATGACGAGCAGCTCCATCAGCGTGTCGTTGGCGGGAGGACAAGTCGGCTGCACGATGAAAACGTCGCGGCCGCGCACGTTCTCCATCAGCTCGATATTCACCTCACCGTCGCTGAAGCGGCCGACATACGCCCGCCCGAGCGGCGTCTGCAGGTGCCGCGCAATGTCTGTCGCCAACACCGGGTTGGCATTACCGGCAAATAGCGCCAGCGTGTCGCTCGTCGTCATAGGATCGTCGGGCCAACCGCCTCACATTGAATGGCTGGGGTGGAAGGATTCGAACCTCCGAATGGCGGGATCAAAACCCGCTGCCTTACCACTTGGCGACACCCCAGCAACAACTACATCAGGGAACGATGCGCCGGTGAGATATTAAGTCCCCGCGCCACGAAGCTCGTCCACTCGTCCGGTACGCGCGCCGCGATACGCTCCGCCTCGATGGCAGTCGCGCAGGACGCGAAGATACAGGAGCCGGTTCCCGTCAGCCTTGCCGGTGCATATCGCGACAGCCAATCGAGCGCCGCCGCCACCTCGGGGCACCGCGCCCGCACCACCGGCTCGCAATCATTGCGACCACCAGCCTCGAAAAAGGCGCGTATTGTGATGAGGGGGGAATTTCGTGTCAATTCAGGGCTCTGGAACACGTCCCGGGTACTCACCCCGACCCCAGGATGAATCACGACGTACCAGCCCTCGGGGAGCTCGAGCGGCGCCAGCCGCTCACCCACTCCCTCCGCCCAGGCGGAAAAACCCCTAATGAATACAGGCACATCCGCCCCGAGGGGCAGTCCCAGCCGGGCGAGCTCCTCGAGACCGAGCCCGCAGCCCCACAGCCGGTTGAGCGCCAGCAGCGTAGTCGCGGCATCGGAGCTGCCGCCCCCCAAGCCACCGCCGAGGGGGATGCGCTTGCGTACCCGCAGTGTCGCGCCGAGCCGAGTGCCCGTCGCCGCCTGCAAGGACCGCGCCGCGCGAACCACCAAGTCCGATTCCGGCGGTACGTCCGTCGGTCCCTCAGGGCGCTCAATCGCGCCATCGTCACGGACGGCCACCGCCACCGTGTCGCAGAGGTCGATGAGCTGAAAGAGGGTCTGCAGCTCGTGGTATCCGTCCGGGCGCCTCCCGGTGACATGGAGGAAGAGATTCAGCTTGGCCGGCGCGGGCCAGAGGGTCTCACGGGCCGCCTCGAGGTCTTTGCTGCCGCTCACAGCTGCCACCCGTCCACGACCATCCGCACCCGCACATCCTGCCGCCGCAGCGTCAGGAGCCGGGGCAGCCACTCCGCCCCCACCGGCATGTAAGCGCTGTAATCGATCCGCCAACCGTCCTGCGCCAGCTCGGTGAGCCGTTGCTGGGGATCGAGCTGTACCGCGGCGGGCGCGCCGGGGTCGGGCACGCCCAGCACCCAGTACCTCAGGCTCGTGAGCGGCGGCTCGAAGCCGAGTTTGTCCGCGAGCACCGCGCGCGCGTCCGCGTTACCGAGACGCTTGCCGCTCGAAGTGACGACGCTCAGGTCTGCGCCATCCGCGGTCACTTCGACGCCGCCCGCGCCCAGCGGTCCCGTGAGAGCCAGGTGCGTCACCGCGGTGGATTGCGTCCAGCGTAATCCCGCATTGAAGCCCTGCTTACCGACCGCCACCGCGACTCGCCCGTTGAGTCCGAATCGATCGAGATTCTGCAGCGCCGGCCGGCGCACGTTCCACGCCACCCATGGCGCCGGAGCGACCGGCACCGTCTGACACCCGGCGAGCGTGAAGACGAGCGCAAGGCCGGCGGCCAAAACGCCGGCCCGGAGGAATCGCGTGTCATTTCGCATTCGGAATGAAGCGGGCGATGACCGCCTGCAGTGGCGTGGAGTCCGGATTGCGCGCCAGGGCCTCCGCCCACACCTTGCGCGCCGCATCCTGCCGGCCCGTCACCCACAGCGCCTGACCCCAGTGGGCTGCGATCTCCGCATCGTGGCTGATGTCATACGCACGCTCGAGCGGCGGCAGCGCGCCGGCAGCATCGCCGCGGCGGACTCGTACCCAACCGAGGCTATCGAGCACGGCGGGATTGTCCGGCATCTGCAGGAGGGCGCGGCGGATCAGCGACTCGGCGCGCGGCAACTGCATGTCGTGATCCGCCAGAGTGTAACCGAGCGCGTTCAACAACGTGGGATCATCGGGGCGCTGCGCGAGGAGGCCCTGCATCGCCTGCACGGACTCCCCGACGCGGCCCGCCTGCTCCAGGATGATGGCGCGCTCGTATTGGAGCGCAGGGTGTTGCGGATGCGCCCGGAGCGCGCCGCCCAGCAGTTTGAGCGCCGCATCATCGCTGCCGCTGTCGCCGAGAAGCTGCGCCTCCGCGACGGCGAGATCGACAGCCTCCTCGGGATGCTGACGCGCGTACTGCTGCAGCAGGCCAAGCGCCGTACCCGACTTGTGAGATGCCAACAGGAGCGCCGCCGCCTTCTCCCGCGCCTCGAGCGCAAGCGAGGAGTCCGCGAGCTTGCCGTAGCCGGCGAGCGCGGCGGCGACGTCACCCTCCCGGGCCGCGATATCGGAGAGATACATCAGGGTACTCTCGTCCGCCTCGCCGCTCTCGGCGAGGTCGGCGAAGCGCTGCTGCGCCTCCTGCAGGTCGCCGGATTCGTACGCCAGGACCGCGAGGTGCCGATCGACCTCGGCGCGTGGCGCATCGGCGGCGCGCAGCCGCTCGAACTCCTGGTGCGCATCCTCCACCCTGCCGAGCTGCTGGTAGACGTCCGCCAGCTCGAACATGCCGCGCCGCGGGCTCTGGCGCATCAGGTCGCGCGCAGTCGCGATGGCCTTGCCCGGCTGGCCCAACACCACAAAGGCGCGCGCGAGGAGGCGGCTGGCCTGCACGTCCTTCGGGCTCTCGAGGACGGCGCGCTGCGCATAGCGCTCCGCGCTGCTCGCGTCATAGGCCTCGAGCGCCAGCTCGCCGAGCAATGTCAGCCTCGCCGGAGAGGCGCCCGCCGTGTCGATCGCGCCGTTCAACGCCGCGAACACCTCCGGCGGATCGGACTCCTGCAGCAGCAGGGTGGTGAGATCGGCAAGGCCGCTGTCCGCGCTGCTGACGGGGGCGGCGCTAGGGCTGCCGGATGGGCGGTGCACGTGATTGCGCCTGCGGGGCGGCGGTGGCGCGTTGAGAAACGCCTTCACACCATCGCGGGCATCGGCAATGCGATAGAGCTTCAGAGCCACGGTCGCGTACATGGCCTGAGCTTCCCGATTCTGTGGCGCGAGATCGCGCCAGCGCTGCGCGCAGGCCCACGCGGCCGGCAGATCCTCGCAGGCCAGCGCGACTTCGCTCGCCCGCTGCGCCACCGGCGCGGACGCGATCTGCGCGGCCCTGGCGTAAGTCTCGGCAGCGGTCTTGCAGTTGCCTCGTTGCAGGGCGATCTCCGCCACGATGGTGAGCGCGGCGGCATCGGGTGCTGGCGGCGCGGGCTTCTCGGGTACGCTGGCACAGCCCGCGGCGAGCGCCAGAGCGAGAGCCGGAACGGCAATCCGAAGGGGGTGAATCAAGGGACGCACACTCATCACTATAGAGCCTCCCCGGCCAGCGCGCATGGCCTCTCGCATTGCCGTTGGGCGGTGCCTCCTTGTCACGCCGGGCGGCAATCCGGACAATGCCCGCGCCTGTAGTTGACCGGAAAAAGCCGCCTGCGGCGCCTTTTCGGACATCGGCTCCGCTTCCGCCGCACAAGGCGCGGCTTTTGCCGGCTGGGCCGCGCCATCCGATGCGTGGCAAGTCCGAATGGCTCCCAGTGCCCCAGATCATGAAAGAATCCATCCGCCAGCGGCTCGAGAAACTCTCCGATCGGTTCGAGGAAGTGGGCCGACTGCTGGCGACAGCCGACATCGCCGGAGGCTCGCCGCAGTTCCGCGATCTCTCCGTCGAATACGCGCGCCTGGAGCCGCTCGCGGAGCGCCTGCAGCACTACCGTGAGCTTGAACGGGACCTTGCTGCCGCGCGCGAGGTGCTCGCGGACCCCGACGCCGGCATGCGCTCGCTCGGCGCCGAAGAGGTGGAGCGGCTGCAGTCAGGGCTCACCACCACGGAAGCGCAGCTACGCTCGCTCCTGCTGCCCAAGGATCCCCGCGACGACAAGGGTCTCTTCCTCGAGGTGCGGGCCGGCACAGGGGGCGACGAAGCCGCCCTGTTCGCTGGCGATCTCTTTCGCATGTACGCACGCTACGCCGAGACCCGGGGCTTCTCCGTCGAGGTACTGAACGAGAGCCCGGGCGAGCACGGCGGTTACAAGGAAATCATCAGCCGGATCGCGGGCCGCGGGGCTTTCTCCCGCTTGAAGTTCGAATCCGGCGCGCACCGTGTGCAGCGGGTCCCGCAGACGGAGGCGCAGGGCCGCATCCATACCTCGGCCTGCACGGTGGCGATCCTGCCGGAGCTCGACGAGATCGAGGAGGTGGCGATCAATCCCGCCGAGCTGCGCATCGACACCTATCGCTCTTCCGGCGCGGGCGGGCAGCACGTCAACAAGACCGACTCCGCCGTCCGCATCACCCACCTGCCGACCGGCATCGTGGTCGAATGTCAGGACGAGCGCTCGCAGCACAAGAATCGCTCCCGCGCGATGAAACTGCTCAGCGCTCGCCTGCTCGCCGCGGAGGAGGAGAAGCAGCGCAGCGCGCAGGCGCAGACGCGGCGTCTGCAGGTCGGCAGCGGCGATCGGTCGGAGCGGATCCGCACCTACAACTTCCCGCAAGGCCGGGTGACCGACCACCGCATCAATCTCACGCTCTACAAGCTGCAGCAGATCATGAACGGCGATCTCGACGAGCTGCTCGATGCGCTGCAGCAGGAGCACCAGGCGGAGCTTCTCGCCGAGCTCGACTAACTACGAGGCGACGCAGACACAGGGACGTGCCTGCCGCTTCCGTCGACCCCGAGCCATGAAACAATCCGACACAGTGATCAGGCACACGGACCGCGCTGGGCCGGGCAGGATGCCCGGATCCGGCGCTGCAACTAAATCTCGATTTTTATGCGGCGGAACCACGCCTCCGTGCCGTGGTGCTGCAGAGCGATGTGCCCCTCCTCGAGGTGCGCGAACTGCGGCCATTCGCGGAACTTGCTGCGCGCGATCCGCTCCTTGACTTCCTCGCTCTCGAGGTCGTAACCGAGCACCTGCGTGTCATCGATCCAATGCTCGATCCGGCTGCCCTGAACGACGAGCCGAGCACTGTGATAGGCATTGGCGATATCGCGCTGGTCGTGCCACGGCGCGATGAGGCCGTAGAGTGCCCCGCAGGAGGTCAGTGCGTTGGCGCCATCCTGGTGATGCTCGTCATCGAGAAGCTGCATCTCAGGCCCGGACTGCCACGAATACTCGAGATCCTCGCCAACGCGATAGAGCACCCCGGAATTGCCGCCCCGCGGCAGCCGCCACTCGAAATGGAACGTGAAGTCGCGGAATCGCTCGCGCGTAATGAGGTCCACCGGCGGCCCCGACGCCAGCGCGCGCAGCACGTTATCGTCCAAGCTCCAGCTTCCCTGTGGAAACTGCGCCTCTGAGTAGCCCCGCCAGTCCGCGGTGGTCAATTCGCACTCGGCCATGAAGTTGGTTTCGATTTCCCCGGAAGGACAGTGCAGCCTGCAATGCTTGTACCTGGCGATTATAGGCGCCGCGCGCGGGCGCGACGGGATCTATTGATTCTGTCGTACTTCCCGCAGGTATGCCGCGCCGCCGAGATTGCGCATCTGGGCGAGGATCCATTGCCGCTTCCACGCCACAAAACGCGACGGCCGCTCCACGTGCCAGTGCACCGGGTTCGGCAGCACGGCCGCGAGTAACGCCGCCTGGCTCGCACTCAGTCGCCCGGCCGGCTCGTGATAGAAGCGGCGTGCCGCCGCCTCGACGCCGTAGATACCGCGGCCGAACTGCGCAACATTGAGGTAGACCTCGAGGATCCGCTCCTTCGGCCATAGCGCCTCGAGCAACAGGGTGAAATAAGCCTCGATCCCTTTGCGCACGAAGCTGCGGCCCGGCCAGAGAAAGAGGTTCCGCGCCACCTGCTGCGAGATGGTGCTCGCGCCGCGCAGCCGCCTGCCGCGCTCGGCGGCGCGCACCGCCCCGCGAATGGACCCGAAATCAAACCCGTAGTTGAGGGGAAACGTCTGGTCCTCGGATGCGACCACCGCGATCGCGGCCTGAGGGGAAATGCGCTCGAGACTCACCCATTCATAATCCGTGTGGTAGCCCTTCTCGCGGGCGCGTAGCGCTGCCACCCGGGCCTCCAGCATGTACGCGCTGGTAACGGGCGGAATCCAGCGCAGCAGCAGCACCGGCACGACCGTCAGGACCAGCCACGCGACAATCGCGAGCAGCATCCCGCGGCGCAGCCGCGCCAAGACGCCCCGCTGCATTTGGCCGAGACTATGGTGTGTCTGAGCGGCGCGCGGAAGCGATCACCACATCCTCGAGCGGCGCGTCCTGATAACCCTGGCGCCGTCCGGTCTTGACGCCTGCAATCTTGTCAACGACCTCCATTCCCTCAGTCACACGCGCGAAAACGGCGTAGCCGAAATCTCGCGCGCTGTGATCGAGGAAGTCGTTGTCGGAGAGATTGACGAAGAATTGCGACGTCGCGCTGTCGACTTCGCTGGTGCGCGCCATGGAGAGTGTGCCGCGCGCGTTCTTCAGGCCATTCTTCGCCTCGTTGCGGATCGATGCGTGCGTACGCTTGTTGCGAAACTGCGCGTCGAGGCCGCCGCCCTGGATGACGAAGCCCGGCACGATGCGATGAAAGATCGTGCCGTCGAAGTGCCGCTCATCGACGTAGCGCAGAAAATTCTCCACGCTGATCGGCGCCTCCTTCGCCAAGAGCTCCACCATGAATGCGCCGTGCGAGGTCTCGAATCGAATCAAGGGTGTGTCGGCCATTGGCCCTCCGTCATACGCTCGCGCCCGGCGAGATCTTGGTGGGAGCGTACTTGAGCGAAGCCGCGCGCGACAAGCGCGCCCGCGACCGCGGCAGCCTGGGTGGCCCCATGCTCGAGCAACAGCCAGCCCCCGGGCTCGAGGTGACCGGGCGCGGCCCGGATGATCCCGCGCAAGGCCGCGAGGCCATCCTCGCCGGCGACGAGAGCGAGCCGGGGCTCGCGCATCAATTCTGCGAGGCGCAGCCCCGGGTCCGCGGCCGCCAGGTAGGGCGGGTTGCTCAATAGCAGATGAAAGGTGCGCGCCGGGAGACAGGTGAGCCAGTCTCCCTGGACCATCTCCACGTGCTCGAGGCCGAGCGCCGCGGCGTTGGCTCTCGCGACCGCGAGGGCATCGGCGGATAGATCGGTCGCAACGATCCGCCATCGTGGCCGGGCACTCGCCAGCGCCAAGGCGATCGCCCCCGAGCCGGTGCCGAGGTCCGCGACCCGCGCTTCCCCGCCCGGATGGAGCGCGAGTGCTCGTTCCACGAGCAGCTCGGTTTCCGGTCGCGGGACGAGAACGGCGGGGCTGACGCTGAGCCCGAGCGTCCAGAAATCTTTGCGCCCGAGGATGTAGGCAACGGGCTCGCCGCCTGCCCGCCGCTCGATCAGAGCCGCAAAACGCGCTGCGGCCTCGGCAGCAACGGCTTCCTCCCCATGAGATCGCAGCCGCGCGCGCCCGACGCCCAGCACTTTTGCAAGGAGCAGCTCGGCATCGAGGCCTGCTGTGGTGTCCGGATTACAAACGCCCAGCGTCTCCTGCAGACGCTGCGCTGCGGTGAATAGCAGCGCGGCGACCGTCGCGGTCCCGGATTGGATAGCCGTCGGTGTCATCGCGAAGCTAAGATGCCCTCATGCCCAATGCACTCTACCCACCGCTCAAGCCGCGTTCGTTCGCAGAGCTGCTCGATGCCGTGCTGCAGATCTTCCGCCTGTCACTGCTCAAGTGCCTGCCCTATGCCACCCTGGCCATCATCGCCGGACAGCTGTGGACGCTCTATTACCTCTCGCGCGGCCGCCTGCCGGTACTCGATGCTAACGACCCGGTCGGGGTGACACTATACGGCGCGGGCACTCTGATCTTCGTCATGTTGTCGATGACGATACTGCTGCGTCAGTCCGCCATAGCCGCCGGCCGCCCGGTCGCGGGCTCAGCCGATCTCGTCGATACGCTGAAGCGGGCGCCCGCCATTGTGGCCCTCTCGCTGCTCGCCGGTATGGCGGTGGCCGTGTTTATGGCGCCGGCGCTCGCCCTCGCGCCGCCCTACCGGACCGCCGGCATCATCGTGATGCTGGCACCCGCAATCTACATCGGGATTGCCCTGTCGTTCGCACTGCCGGCGTTGATGCTCGCCCGCAAGGGCGTGCTCGCGAGTCTCGCCTACAGCTTCCGCCTCGTGCGCGGCAACTGGTGGCGCGTTGCCGCGCTCTACGGCGTGGGGATAGGGGTCATCCTGACGCTATGGACGCTCGTCGCTACGATCGCGGCCATGGCGCTGGACAACAACGGGACCGACGCCGGAGCCGACGATGCGGCGCTCGCCCGCGCGATCACCGCCGCCGCCGCCCTCGCGGTCTTCGCGGTTGGGCTGACGTTCTACTCGGCGCTGACACTGGCCCTGTTCGGTGATCTGGAAGTGCGCAGAATGACTGCCAGATCCGGCTAGCCAGGTTCAACAGCTCTCAGGCGCTGGCGGCGCGCGGACGGCCTGCTCCGTGAGTACCGCAGGAATCGTGAAGTCGCCGCGACCTACCCGTATCCCAGGTTGGCCGACAGCCACTTCTCCGCTTGCTCGAGCGGCATGCCCTTGCGGCGGGCGTAATCCTCCACTTGGTCCCGGGCCAGCAGGCCCAGCGGAAAGTAATGCGCTTGCGGGTGTGCCAGGTACCAGCCGCTCACTGCGGCCGTAGGATACATCGCGTAGGAATCGGTCAGGCGGATGCCCGTGCGGCTCTCGACGTCGAGGAGCCGCCAGAGCTTCGCTTTCTCGGTGTGATCGGGACAGGACGGGTAGCCCGGCGCGGGTCGGATGCCGCGGTACTCCTCGCGGACGAGTTGCTCGTGAGTGAGCGACTCCTCGGCCGCGTACCCCCATAGCTCCCGGCGCACCCGCTCGTGGAAGTGCTCGGCCGCGGCCTCGGCGAAGCGGTCCGCCAGCGCCTTGAGCATGATGCTCGAATAGTCGTCGTGCCCGCGCTCGAACCGGGCGATGTGCTCCTCGATGCCGACGCCTGCGGTCACCGCGAACGCGCCGATGTAGTCCGGCACGCCGCTCGACTTCGGCGCAACGTAATCCGCCAGACATTCATGGGGTTGGCCTGGCGGCTTGCCCTTCTGCTGACGAAGGAATGACAGCGTCACGATCGGCTGCGCGCGCTCCTCGTCGGCGTAGATCTCGACATCGTCGCCGACGGCGTTCGCCGGGAAGAGGCCCACGACCGCCCGCGCCTCGAGCCAGTTCTCCGCGATGAGCTGCTTCAGCAGGCGGCGGGCATCGGCGTAGAGATTGCTCGCCGCCTCGCCGACCTTCGGATCGCTGAGCACCTCCGGGAATTTCCCGGTGAGCTCCCACGCGTTGAAGAACGGCATCCAGTCGATGTAGCCGAGAAGCTCGCTGAGCGGATACTTCTCAAAGGTGCGCACGCCCGGGACGCGTGGTGCGACCGGTGTGTATGTCGACCAGTCGATGCGGCGGCGGTTGGCTCTCGCCTGCGCGATGCTGAGCTCCGGCGCCTTCACCTTCCTGCCGGCATGTTGCTCGCGCCGGCGCTCGTGCTCCTCGCTGACTTTCGCGATGAATGCCTCGCGCTGCGCCGCATTGGAGAGCGTCTGGCAGATGCCGACCGAGCGCGAAGCGTCCTTCACGTATATCACGGGCGAGCGGTATTGCGGCGCGATCTTCACTGACGTGTGGGCAGGGGAAGTGGTGGCGCCGCCGATGAGCAGCGGCAGCTCGAATCCCTGGCGCTGCATCTCGCGGGCGACACTCACCATCTCATCGAGCGAGGGGGTGATGAGCCCGGAGAGCCCGATGTAGTCGGCGTTCTCGCGGCGGGCGGTATCCAGGATCTTCTCGCCTGGCACCATGACGCCGAGGTCGATGACCTCGAAGTTGTTGCACTGCAGCACGACACCGACGATGTTCTTGCCGATGTCGTGCACGTCGCCTTTCACGGTCGCCATCACGATGCGGCCGTTGGCTCGCCGGCCCCCGGAGGCTCCCTTGCTCTGCTCGATGTACGGAATGAGGTGCGCCACGGCGCGCTTCATGACACGCGCGCTCTTGACCACCTGCGGCAGGAACATCTTCCCGGCGCCGAAGAGATCGCCGACGATGTTCATGCCGTCCATCAACGGCCCCTCGATCACCTGCAGCGGCTGCTCGTAGGCGAGCCGCGCCTCCTCCGTGTCTTCGATGACGAAGTCATCGATTCCCTTCACCAGCGCATGCTCCAGGCGTTTCGCCACGGGCAGCGAGCGCCACTCGAGGTCCTCCTTGCGCTTCGTGCCGCCGTCACCCTTGTAGCGCGCCGCAATCTCCAGCAGCCGTTCCGTCGCATCCTGCCGCCTGTTGAGGATGACATCCTCCACCGCCGCGCGCAGCTCCGGCGCGATCTCCCCGTAGATCGCGAGCTGGCCGGCATTGACGATGCCCATATCCATGCCGGCGGCGATGGCGTGAAAGAGAAACACCGAGTGCATCGCCTCGCGCACCGAGTCGTTGCCCCGGAAGGAGAACGAGACGTTGCTGACGCCGCCGCTCACCAGCACATGCGGCAGGAGGCTCTTGATCCGCCGCGTCGCCTCGATGAAGGCGAGCGCGTAGCCGTTGTGCTCCTCGATGCCGGTCGCGATGGCGAAGATGTTGGGATCGAAAATGATGTCCTCGGCCAGGAAGCCTTCCCGCCGCAACAACTTGTAGGCGCGCTCGCAGATCGCGACCCGGCGCTCGACGGTATCGGCCTGCCCCTGCTCGTCGAAAGCCATGACCACGGCCGCGGCGCCGTAGCGGCGCACCTTGCGCGCATGCTCGAGAAAGATCTCCTCGCCTTCCTTCAGGCTGATGGAGTTGACGATGCCCTTGCCCTGCAGACACTTGAGCCCCGCCTCGAGCACCGTCCACTTCGACGAGTCCAGCATCACCGGCACGCGCGCGATGTCAGGCTCCGCGGCGATGAGGTTCAGGAAGCGCACCATCGCGGCCTCGGAATCCAGCATGCCCTCGTCCATGTTGATGTCGATCACCTGTGCGCCGCTCGCGACCTGCTGGCGCGCGACCTCCAGCGCCGCGGCGTAGTCGCCGGCCTCGATGAGCTTGCGGAAGCGCGCCGAGCCCGTCACGTTGGTGCGCTCGCCGACGTTGACGAAGAGCGACTCCTCATCGATCGCGACCGGCTCGAGCCCCGCGAGCCGCGTCTTCACGGGAACCGTGGGAATGGTGCGCGGTGCGCACCGGCCGATCGCCTGCTGCAACAGCCGGATGTGCTCGGGAGTCGTGCCGCAGCAGCCGCCGAGTATGTTGACGAGGCCCGAGGAGGCGTAGTCCTGCAGGATCTCGGCGGTCTCTTGCGGCGCCTCGTCATATTCGCCGAAGGCGTTCGGCAGGCCGGCATTGGGATATGCGCAGACCCGCGTGTCCGCGACCTGCGAGAGCTCCTGGATGTAGGGGCGAAGCTGACGCCCGCCGAGGGCGCAGTTGAGGCCCACCGCGAGCGGCCGCGCATGGCGGATGGAGTTCCAGAACGCTTCCGCGGTCTGGCCCGAGAGAATCCTTCCGGAGGCATCGGTGATGGTGCCGGAGATCATGATCGGCACTTCGATGCCTATCTCATCGAAGAGCGTCAGCGCCGCGTAGATGGCCGCCTTCGCGTTGAGAGTGTCGATCACCGTCTCGATGAGCAGGAGGTCGACGCCGCCGAGGATCAGCGAGCGCGCCGCCTCGAGATAAGTCGCGGCGAGCGCGTCGAACGAGGTGCTGCGGTAGCCGGGGTCGTTCACATCCGGCGAGAGCGAGCACATGCGGCTCGTGGGCCCCAGAGCGCCCGCCACGAAGGCCGGACGTCCCGATGACTTCGCGAACTCATCCGCGGCCAGGCGCGCCAGCCGCGCTGCGCGGTAATTGAGCTCCGGCACCAGCGCCTCGGTGCCGTAGTCAGCCTGGGAGACGGCATTCGAGTTGAAGGTGTTGGTCTCGATGATGTCCGACCCCGCCTCGAGGTAAGCGCGGTGAATGCTGCCGATGATGTCGGGGCGCGTGAGCGTCAGGATATCGTTGTTGCCCTTGAGATCGCGTCCGTGGTCGCGCAAGCGCTCGCCGCGATAACCCCGCTCGTCCAGCCGATACTGCTGCACCATCGTACCCATCGCGCCATCGAGCAGCACGATGCGCTCATCGAGTACTCGCTTCAGGCGCTCCACGCGCTCCTGTCGCTCGGTCTCGTCCACCGGCGCAACCGCGAATGGCGCAGCGGCGACGCGGGGCGCCGCCGAGTCCTTGCCGTCCGGACCCGGCCGGTCCGCCCGCGGCGCGGTGTGGCTACAGGCATTGCGAGGCCCCGTCCCTGCGTTTGCCCGTTGCTCGGGCCGTCCTGAGCCTTGCCCTTCGGGCCGGCTCACGCCGTCAAGAATGGCTCCCGACGATTTTTTCATGTCGCAGCTCCCACAGCCACGGGAGTAGCTGTCGGCTGCTTCTGCTGACGTACTCCCAGTGCGTGGCAGATGGCGTATGTCAGCTCCGCGCGGTTGAGAGTATAGAAGTGAAAATCGCGGACGCCGTGTCGTTCCAACTTCCGGACCTGGTCTATTGCGACGCTGGCGGCGATCAGTCGGCGTGTGTCCGGATCGTCATCGAGGCCGCTGAACCGCTCCTCGAGCCAGCGAGGAATGCGGGTGCCGCAACGGCCGGCCATGCGCTGCACCTGTGGGAAGCGTGTGATCGGCAGGATGCCCGGCACGATGGGCGCGCTGATTCCGGCGGCCGCACTGAGATCGCGAAAACGCAGGAACGTGTCTATATCGTAGAAGAACTGGGTGATCGCGCGCGAGGCACCCGCATCCAACTTTCGTTTGAGATTGTCCAGGTCGAACTGCGGCGACGGCGCCTCGGGATGAATTTCCGGGTATGCGGCGACGGAAATCTCGAAGTCGGCGACGGTCCTCAGGCCCGCCACCAGGTCGGCGGCGTAGGCAAAGCCTTTGGGATGCGGCTCATAAGCGGCGGCGCCCTTCGGGGGATCGCCGCGCAGAGCAACGATGTGACGGATCCCCTGATCCCGATATTGGCGCGCGATGTCCAGGATTTCGCCACGGCTTGCCCCCACACAGGTCAGGTGCGGTGCACCGGTGAGCGAGGTCTCCTGCTGGATGCGGGTCACGAGTTGGTGCGTGCGGGCGCGCGTCGAGCCGTCAGCACCGTAGGTCACGGAGACGAAGCACGGCGCAAGCGGCGCAAGACGCTGCACGGAGCGCCACAGCGTCGCCTCCATTTCCGCGTCTGCGGGCGGGAAGAACTCGAACGAGACGTTCATCGCAACTGCCTCCCATGGGCCGCTGAGCGCCGTGCGCGCCGCGTGCCGTTGATCCAACCCCTGTCCACCATCACGCCACGCTCGCCGTGCTGTGCGGCTGCTCGGTCGACAGTACGGCCACCGCAGCCAACACATGTTGGCCATCAGCCTCGATGGGGCTCATGCGTTCGCAGGTCAGGCCGGCCTCGCTGAGGAGTCTGCGCAGCCGCCCGATCGGATGCTCCACCACGCGCGCCCGGGACGTCTCGAGCGAGTCGTAGCGCTCGAAGAGCAGGAGCCGTCCGCCGGGCGAGAGCACATGCCGTGCCGCCGCGAGCAAGCCGCCGCGCGCCACGTCGGGGGTGTCCAGCCGGTCGAGGAGCACGGCATCGAAAGTGCGTCCGAGCCGGGCGGAATCCCGCGGTCCGAGCGGCTCGCTGCCCGCAGCGAGGAGAACTCGACAGTGAAGGCCCGCGCGCTCGGCCATCGCCCGCGCGAGCTGGGAAGACCGGCGCGAGTGCGCGAGGACGGTGCACTCCGCGCCCAAGGTCCCCGCGGTCTCGATCAGCTCAGGGTGATCGGCGCCGACGAGCAGTACCGAGGCTGAGGTGGCGACCATCTCCGCCGACTCCAGAAAGCCTCGCAGCTCTCGTCCCAGGCGCGAGGCCGCCGGCGCGCCCGCACGTACGCCATCGCCTTGCAGCGCCTGGGCGCGCTCACGATCGCGCGTCAGCAGCGGATCGGCCCGATCGACCTGCCCCAGCAGCCCTTGGACGAATCCGGCTGCGGCGCCGCCGCGAGCCAAGCCGTAATGCACCCATTGACCCTGGCGCACGCGCTCGATCAGCCCCGCCTCCCCCAGGATCCTCAGATGCCGCGATACCCGCGGCTCGCTCTGACCCACGGCTTGCGCGATGTCGGAGACGCTGAGCTGGCGCACCGCGCACAGGGCAAGCAGCCGCAGCCGCGTCGGCTCACCGGCGGCTCGCAGCCATGTCACCAGAAGATCATGCGGGGTCGTGGGCATCGATTTGATATATAGATTTGCACATGTCTTTAATTGCAGCCTACACAAATCCATCCGCCGACGCAAAGCCCGGCTCATCGTTTCAGAGTTGAGCCAATCTCAGTGGATGGCGGACGAATTGCCCCCGGGATCAGGGCCATTGTCGAAGAGCGCCTCGACGTCGTCTGCATCGAAGCGGTAGGGACGATGACAGAACTCGCAGGTAACCGTGACGGACCCCTGCTCCCGCAGAACGTCGCGAACCTCATCGGGTCCCAACGCGCGCAGCAGACCCGTCACCCGGCCATGGCTGCAGCGGCACTCGAACTGCACGGGCGCGCCGCGGAAGAGGCGCATGTCGTGAGCGGCAAAGCCGCGGCCGAGCAGCTCCTCCACTGGACATCGCAGCAGGTCCTCGGCACTCAGCTGCTCGATGCCCCGCCCCGCCTGTTCCCAGATCTCATGCATCTGTGAGTCGTCGCTGGCGACGTCTTCCGGCAGCTTCTGGACGAGGACGCCGGCGCCCCTTTCACCATCCGCGGCCAGCAAGACGCGGGTCGGTAGCTGCTCCGAGCCGGCAAAGTAGGCCTCGAGCGACCCTGCCAGAGAGTCGCCGCTCAAGGGCACGATTCCCTGGTACCGCAGGGTGCGCTCGTGCGCCTCCACCGTTACTGCTACTTGGCCCTCGGTGCCGACGAGGCGACGAAAGACATCGCGCGCTTTCTCGGCTTCCCCGGATGCGCTATTCGCGGGGAGCGCCGTAACCGCTGCAGCGTCGAAACGCGCCACCGCTCGCAGACGATAGTCGTGGGTGCACTGCGCCACGAGCAGGCTCACGGCACCGTTGCCCTGCAGCTGCAGCGTCAACTGGCCGCGAAATTTCAGGGTAGCGGCCAGCAGGACGGAGGCGGCAACGGCCTGGCCGAGGAGCTCGCGGACGGGCTGCGGATAATCGCGATGGGCACGCAGCTCGCGCCACGCGCCTTCCAGACGCACCCAGTGCCCGCGGACCGGGCGATTCTCGACGATGAAGCGACGAACCTCGTCGCGGGGAGTCGTTGGCGAATTCATCCCCCCAGAATGGGGGGCCCGCGCCCTTTACTCAATATGCGCTGCGCGCAGGTCCTGCCTATCCTGGGAGCTTCTTCTTGAGCAACTCGTTGAGCTGAGCGGGATTCGCCTTGCCCTGCGTCGCCTTCATCACCTGTCCGACGAAGAAGCCGAAGAGCTTGTCCTTGCCCGCGCGATAGTCGGCGAGCTGCCCGGGGCTCTTCGCCATCACCTCTTCTATGGCGCGCTCGATCGCGCCGGCGTCGGTGATCTGCTTGAGGCCCTTCGATTCGATGATGGCATCGGCGCTCTCACCGCCCGCCCACATAGCCTCGAACACTTCCTTGGCGATCTTGCCGGAGATGGTCTGATCGGCGATGCGCATGAGGAGTCCCGCCAGGCGCGCGGCCGGCATCTTTTCCGAGCCGGCGTCGAGATTCTCCTTATTGAGCGCGGCGGCGAGCTCGCCCATGACCCAGTTGGCGGCGAGCTTGGGCTCCCGCGGTACGGCGCGCGCCACTTCCTCGTAGTAATCGGCAAGCTCGCGGCTCGCCGTCAGCACCCCGGCGTCGTACGCCGACAGTCCGTACTGCGATGCGAATCGCACCGCCTTCTCGTCGGGAAGCTCGGGAAGTCCCTTGCGCACTTCCTCGATGAACGCCTCATCGAGCGCGAGCGGCAGGAGGTCGGGGTCGGGGAAATAGCGATAGTCGTTCGCTTCCTCTTTGGTACGCATGGCGCGCGTTTCCCCCTTGTCAGGGTCGTAGAGGCGCGTCTCCTGCACTACCTTGCCGCCGGACTCGATGAGCTCGATCTGACGGGCCACTTCGTACTGGATCGCCTTCTCGACGAAGCGGAAGGAGTTGATGTTCTTGATCTCCGCACGCGTGCCGAGCTTCTCGGCGCCCTTCGGCCGGACCGATACGTTGGCATCGCAGCGGAACGAGCCCTCCTGCATGTTGCCGTCGCAGATCTCCAGGTAGCGCACCAGCGTGTGCACCTTCTTCATATAGGCGACGGCTTCCTTCGCCGAGCGCATGTCCGGCTCCGACACGATCTCGATGAGCGGCGTGCCGGCGCGGTTGAGATCCACGCCCGTGAGGGCGCCCAGTCCCTCGTGCAGCGACTTGCCGGCATCCTCCTCCAGATGCGCACGCGTGATGCCGACCCGCTTGGTGCTGCCGTCATCCAGAACTACATCGAGAGCGCCCTGCGCCACGATCGGCAGCTCGTACTGGCTGATCTGATACCCCTTGGGCAGGTCCGGATAGAAGTAATTTTTGCGCGCAAACACCGACTGGCGGGCGATACGCGCGCCGATTGCCAGCCCGAAGCACACGGCCATGCGGACCGCCTCGCGATTCAACACCGGGAGCACGCCGGGAAAGCCGAGATCGACGAGGCTGGCCTGGGCGTTGGGCGGCGCGCCGTAAGCCGTCGCGGCGCCGGAGAAGATCTTGGATCGCGTGGCGAGCTGCGCGTGAATCTCGAGCCCGATGACCGTTTCCCACTCCGCGGTCATGCGAAGCGCTCCGGCAACTTGCGGTGCCAGTCGGTCTCGAGCTGATAGCGGTGCGCGACGTTGAGGATGCGCGCCTCCGCGAAATGCGCACCCACGATCTGCAGGCCGACCGGCAATCCGCCGACGAAGCCGCACGGAATCGACAGGGCGGGCAGTCCCGCGAGATTGGCGCCGATGGTGTAGATGTCGTTGAGATACATGGTGATCGGATCCGCCGTCTTGGCTCCGATGCGGAAGGCGGCCGTCGGGCTCGTGGGGCCTACGAGGACGTCGACTTCGCCGAAAGCCCGCTTGAAGTCGGCGGAGATGAGCTGGCGCACACGCTGCGCCTTCAGGTAGTAGGCGTCATAGTAGCCCGCCGACAGTACGTAGGTGCCCGTCATGATGCGGCGTTTCACCTCGGCGCCGAAACCCTCTCCCCGCGAGCGGCGGTAGAGATCCTGCAGATCGCGCGGCTCCTGGCACCGATGGCCGAAGCGCACTCCGTCATAGCGCGCGAGGTTCGACGAGCACTCGGCCGGCGCCACCACGTAGTAGACCGGAACGGACGATGGCAGGTGCGGCAGACTCACCTCGCGCAGACTTGCTCCCGCCCGCTCCAGGACTGCGAGCGCCTCGCGGATCCGCCGTTCGTTCTCGCGGTCGAGCCCCTCGTCGACGAACTCCTTGATGAGACCGATCTTCACGCCCGCTAGCGGTGCATCGAGCGACGCCACGTAGTCAGGCACGGGCGTATCGACGCTGGTCGAGTCGTTCGGGTCGAAACCGGCCATCTCACGCAGCATGAGCGCTGCGTCCTCGGCACTCGTGGCGAGGACTCCCCCCTGATCGAGGCTCGAGGCGAAGGCGACCATGCCGTACCGGGATACACGCCCGTACGTGGGCTTGATCCCGGTGATGCCGCAGAGCGCTGCCGGCTGGCGGATCGACCCGCCGGTGTCCGTCGCGGTCGCGCCGGGTATCAGGCGCGCGGCCACGGCGGCGGCAGACCCGCCGGAAGAGCCTCCCGGCACGAAATCGATGTTCCAGGGGTTCCTCACCGGGCCGTAGTAGCTGGTCTCGTTCGAGGAGCCCATGGCGAACTCGTCCATGTTGAGCTTGCCCAGGGTAATGGCGCCGGCCGACTTGAGCTTGGCGACCACGGTGGCGTCATACGGCGACACGAAATTGGCGAGCATTCGTGAGCCGCAGGTGGTGCGCACCCCGGCGGTGCAGAAAAGGTCCTTGTGGGCGATCGGTACGCCGGCGAGCGCCCCGCCGCGGCCGGCGGCGATGTCGCGATCCGCTGCGGCGGCGGCCCCGAGCGCCTGCTCCGCGGTGACGGAGATAAAGGCATTGAGCACGGACTGGCTCGCCTCGATGCGCTGCAGATAGGCGCGCACGAGCTCCACGCTCGAGAACTGCTTCGTGCGCAGGCCCGCGGCGAGCTGGGTGAGCCCATTCTTGTGAAGCAGTTCACTCATTACTCCGGCCTTCCTGGGCTTCGCCCCCGCTTTCGCGCGGGCCGACGTTCGCCGATGCGCAATCGCTCCCGGCGATTCATTCGATCACCTTGGGAACGAGGTAGAGGCCCGCCGCCACCTGCGGCGCGCTCGCCTGATAGAGCTCGTGGTGATCCTGCTCGGTGACGGCGTCGGCGCGCAGCCGCTGCGTCAGACCCGCCAGAGGATGAGCCATCGGTGCCACGCCCGCAGTGTCCGCGCGGTCGAGCTCGCCGACCAAGTCGATGATTCGCGACAGGCTCTCCTGGTAGACGGGAATCTCGGCCGGCTCGAGCTCGAGGCGAGCCAGGTGGGCGATGCTTTCGATCTGCGCGCGCGTGAGGGCCATGGGCGAAAAGGCGAATGAGAAAAACAGCGCAAAATCATACATGTTGCCTTGCTGAATGTCCCATCGGTTGCTAGATTACGCGCCACTTTCGGGGGGTCCCCCGCCGTTCGCCTCTCTTTCGGACGCTTCATGCTCAAACGCTTTCGCGGCTATTTCTCCAGCGATCTGTCGATAGACCTGGGAACTGCCAACACTCTGATCTATGTCCGCGACAAGGGCATCGTCCTCAACGAGCCCTCCGTGGTTGCAGTGCAGGACGAGCCCTCCCGGGGCGGCAAGATCATCGTCGCGGTGGGGCAGGAGGCCAAGAGCATGCTTGGCCGTACCCCGGGCCACATCACCGCGGTGCGGCCGATGAAGGACGGCGTGATAGCCGACTTCACCTATACGGAGAAGATGCTGCAGTTCTTCATTAATAAGGTGCACGGCAACCGGATGCTGAAGCCTTCCCCGCGCGTGCTGGTATGCGTGCCGTTCGGCAGCACCCAGGTCGAGCGACGCGCGATCCGAGAGTCGGCGGAAGGCGCCGGCGCCCGCAACGTCGGCATCGTCAGCGAGCCGATGGCCGCCGCGGTCGGCGCGGGGCTGCCCGTGCACGAGCCGCGCGGCTCGATGGTGCTCGACATCGGCGGCGGTACTTCGGAGGTCGCCGTGCTGTCGCTGAATGGCGTCGTCTACGCCAACTCCGCACGCATCGGCGGCGATCGCTTCGACGAGGCGATCATGAATTACGTGCGGCGCAATTACGGCATTCTCATCGGCGAAGCGACCGCTGAGCGCATCAAGATCGAGATCGGCTCCGCCTATCCCGGCCAGCAGGTGCGTGAGCTCTCGGTCAAGGGCCGCAATCTGTCGGAGGGCGTGCCGCGCAGTTTCACGCTGAACAGCAACGAGATCCTCGAGGCCTTGCAGGAGCCGCTGCAGAACATCGTGAGCGCGGTCAAGCAAGCGCTCGAGCAGACTCCTCCGGAGCTCGGCGCGGACGTCGCGGAGCGCGGCATCGTGCTCACCGGCGGCGGCGCGCTGCTGCGCGATATCGACAAGCTTCTGACGGAAGAAACAGGATTGCCCGTCGTGGTCGCGGACGATCCCCTCACGTGCGTCGCCCGTGGCGGCGGCCGGATCCTCGAGCTCATGGATGAGATGGGGCCCGGCCACTTCGGGCTCGAGTAGCGGCGGGAGCGCTGAAAGATTAGTGGCGGGCTTCGCGACAGGGGCCGGTAGACCGCTGCAGGGGCGCGGAGGCTCGCCCGGCTTCCGTTTCGCGCTGTACGCGATCGTCTCGATCGCCTTCATGATCCTCGATCAGCGGTTCGATTGGCTCGAGCGGGCACACTACATCCTGCAGGCGGCGAGCTACCCGATGGAGCTCGCAGTCAGCTCGCCGGTCGCCGCCTGGCGCTGGATGCAGAGCAGCTTTGCGACCCGCGACTCGCTCGAGACGGAGAATCAGCGCCTGCGCACCCGCTTGCGAGGTCTCGAGCTGCGCTCCATGCGCTATGACGCGCTGGCACGGCAGAACGCCGCGCTCATTGGGCTGCGTGACTCGCTGCCTCCGGTCGCGCAGCGCTGGCTGCCGGCCGACATCGTCAACATCCAGCTCGACAGCCTGCGCCAGCGCGTGCTCATCGACCGCGGCTCGTTGAACGGGATCGCGGCCGGTCAGGCCGTGCTCGACGATGACGGCGTCGTCGGTCAGACGATGCATGTGGGGCCCTGGAGCGCGCAAGTCATCCTCATCACCGACCCGGAGCATGCGCTGCCCGTGAGCATCGCGCGCACGGGGCTCAGGACGATCGCTGTCGGGGCGGGCGATGCGGCATCGCTCGCCCTGCCCTACCTGCCGGCCAATGCTGACGTACACGCGGGTGATGTCCTCGTGACCTCGGGTCTCGGAGGGGTGTTTCCGCCCGGATATCCGGTGGCCCGGGTCACGGAGGTGCACAAAGACACCGTGGAGCCGCTCGCGCACGTGCGCGCCGTGCCGTTCGCGCACCTCGAGACCGACAGAGAAGTCATGCTGATCTGGTTCCGTCGTGACAGCCCTGCTTCGCCTCTGAAGGAGCGCAACGGAAAGCTGACCGCCGGCAATCCGGACATCCAGCCGCTGTCGGCGCCCGTAAAGCCGCAAGCGGCAACGGGTGGCGTGACCCGTAAGGAAATCCCCACCGGCCAAAAATCGCCTGCCGCCCTGCCACACCCGAAGAAGCCGGAGCAGCCGCCAACATGAGCGCCGGCAACCCGCGTATCGCGATGCTGAAGACGGTGGTTGCCGCGCTCATCCTGACGCTCCTGCCGCTACCTTCATGGCTGGAGGTCATCCGACCCGGATTCCTCGCGCTGACCGTCCTCTACTGGTCGATCACCGCGCCCCGCGCGGGCGGCATCACTCTCGGTTGGGTCTGCGGGCTGCTGCTCGATGCCTTCGAGGGACCGGTGCTGGGTGAGCACGCGCTCGCGCTCGCATTTCTCGCTTATATCGCGGTGCGCGAGCACCAAAGAATCCGCTCGAAGCCGATATTCCAGCAGTCGCTGATCGTGTTTGCGGCGCTCGTTTTCTACGAGGTCGTCCTCTTCGCCATCGACGGCTGGAGCGGTCATCCCCTGACGACCCCGCTACGTTGGATCCCCACGCTGACCAGCGCGTTGATCTGGCCCGCGGCGGCGGCGATCCTGGCGCGCAGCTACCGGCCCAGCACTTGAGTGCCTGGCTCGCCAGACGGTGCTAATGCATGCCTCCCGTCCGCATCAAAGACCATTGGCGCGAGCTGCGGATCTTCGAAAGCCGCGCGCTCTTCGCGGGCGCGGCGATGGCATTGCTCGCACTGGCGCTCGGTGGACGGCTCTATCTTCTGCAGGTGGTGCGTCACGACTACTACTCTGAGTTGTCGCAGGCGAACCGGGTGCGCACCGATCCCATTCCCGCTGCGCGCGGGCTCATCATGGATCGCTATGGCGAGGTGATCGCCTCCAATCAGCCGACATTCCAGCTCGAGCTGATTCCCGACGAGGTGCCGGATCTCAAGCGGTCGCTGCACCGCCTCGTGAAGCTCGGCCTCCTGCCGGGCGATGACATCCCGGAGCTGATTCGCACCATCAAATCGCGCCGCACTTTCGACAACGTGCCGATTCGCCTCCATCTCTCGGACGAGGAAGTGGCGCGGTTCGCGGTGCGGCGGTTCGAGTTCCCCGGCGTCGACATCGCGCCGCAGGAAGCGCGCTGGTATCCGGAGGGGCCGCTCGCCGTCGATGCGATGGGATACGTGGGCACGATCAGTGAGAAGGACCTGGCGCACATCGATCGCGCGGCCTACGCCGGCACTGCGGTCATCGGCAAAACCGGAGTGGAGTCCGCCTTCGAGAAGAAGCTGCACGGCACCAACGGCTTCCAGCAGACCCTGGTCGATGCGCAGGGCCGTCCCGTGCCGAAGCCCGGCGTCTTCGCCAAGGACCTGGAAATGAAGGCGCCGCGGCCCGGCGATGACGTCATCCTCTCGCTCGATCTGAAGATACAGAGGGTCGCGGAGGCGGCGCTCGCCGGCAAGGAAGGTGCGGTGGTAGCCCTCGACCCCAACAGCGGCGACATCATCGCGCTGGTGAGCTCCCCGGGCTTCGATCCCAACCTCTTCGCGCGCGGCATCACGGTGAAGGGGTACGCAAGCCTGGAGGGCGACCCCAACCGGCCGCTCTATGACCGGGCATTGCGCGGCGAGTACTCCTCGGGCTCGACGATCAAACCGGGTCTGGCGCTCGGCGCACTGACAGACGGTGTGATCGATCCGGACAAGCCGGTCTTCTGCCCCGGTTTCTATCATCTGCCCGGCGGCCGGCACATTTGGCACGACGCGAATCACGAGCATCACGGAGAAGTGGATCTCGATCACGCCATTGCACGATCCTGCGACGTTTATTTTTACGGTGTCGCGCACGAGATGGGTATCGACAGGATCTCCGCGTGGCTGCCACTCCTCGGCTTCGGCCGCCCTACAGGCATCGACATCGGCGGGGAGAAGCCGGGCCTCGTGCCCTCACGTGCCTGGAAGGAAGCGCATTTCGCCAATCCCGCCAATAAAGTGTGGTTCCCGGGCGAGACGGTGAACCTCGGCATCGGTCAGGGCTACTTCCTCGTCACCCCGCTGCAGTTGGCTCACTACGCCAGCATTCTGGCCTCGCGCGGGCACGTCTGGCGGCCGCGCATGGTGACGGGCCTGCGTAATCCCGAGACGGGCAGGATCGAATGGCTGCCGCCCGTGTATGAGGGCGACCTGTCCAACATCAGCGCCGACTCATGGCAGCGCGTCGTCCATGGAATGATCGGCGCGACGACCTATCCGAACGGTACCGCATATGCGCAGATGCGCGGCTCCGTCTACACCATAGCGGGCAAAACGGGCACCGACCAGGTCGTGAACGAATCCGTCACGGGTAATCTCGGCGAGGATAACGGCTTCAGCAAGATCAAGGAGCAGTACCGCGACAACGCCTGGTTCATCGCCTTCGCTCCCGCCGAGGCGCCGCGTATCGCGGTGGCGGTCATCGTCGAGCACGCCGGGTTTGGATCCATGGGCGCAGCGCCCGTCGCCCGCAAGGTGATGGACGCCTATCTCCTCGGACCCGACGGCAAGGTCCTGCTGCCAGCCGCTCCGCGCGGCCCCTATTCGGAGCCGTCCGACATCAGACCGAAAGTGGTGCCCTCCCTGCCGGCCCTGCCGCCTCCGACGCCGCCCGCCAGCCAACAGGTGGCAGACCGGGGGCGTTCGCAGCCGGCGAGCGCTCGGCATGCCCGATAACCGCATAGTCCACCCCGCATGATCTACGAAGAAGTCAGCTCCGAGTCGCGCACCCGCCGCACCCTCACCGGCGCGGCGCGCGTGCTCTCGGCCCTCAGGATGGACGGGCCGCTGGTCACCGGACTCGCGCTCACCGCGGCCTACGGGCTGGTCGTACTCTACAGCGCCTCGGCGGAGAGCCTGCCGATGGTGCTGCGCACGGTAATGCGGCTGGTGCTGGGTACGGCAGCCATGCTCGCGCTGGCGCGGGTCAGCCCGAACTTCCTACGGCGCACCTCGCCTTGGCTATATGCCATCGGCGTCGTCCTCCTACTCGCCGTCGCGGTCGTCGGTCACAGGGGTCTCGGGGCCCAACGCTGGCTCAGCTTGGGTCCCATCCGCTTCCAGCCGTCGGAGCTCATGAAGCTCGCCGTGCCCATGATGTGCGCCTGGTACCTGCACGAGCGTCCTCTGCCGCCTCGCTGGCCCAACCTGCTCCTCCTCGGCCTGATCATCGTGGCGCCGGCGGCCCTGGTGGCGAAAGAGCCGGACCTCGGGACCGCGGCGCTGATCGCAGCAGCCGGCCTGCTGGTCGTCTTCCTCGCCGGCCTCAGGGTGCAGGTGATCATCGGCATGTTGCTCATCGGCGTCGCTGCCGCGTGGTTCGGACTCCGGTTCATGCACGGCTACCAGCGCCAGCGCCTGCTCACCTTCCTCAATCCGCAGTCGGATCCGCTGGGTGCCGGCTATCACATCATCCAGTCGCAGATTGCGATAGGCTCCGGAGGCGTATTCGGAAAAGGATGGATGAATGGCAGCCAGGCACAGCTCGACTTCCTGCCGGAGCGCACCACCGATTTCATCTTTGCCGTCATCGGCGAAGAGTTCGGTCTCCTCGGGCTCGCGGTGCTTTTGCTGCTCTATGCCTTCATCATCGGCCGCTCGCTGTACCTCGCGGTGCAAACGCCCGACACCTTCTCTCGCCTGCTCGGGGGCAGCGTGGCGCTCACGTTCTTCGTGTATGTCTTCATCAATGCCGGAATGGTCACGGGGCTTCTCCCGGTCGTCGGCGTCCCGCTGCCGCTCGTCAGCTATGGGGGAAGCTCGGTGGTGACCGTGCTCGCCGGCTTCGGTATTCTGATGTCGCTTCACGCCCACCGGAAACTCATGGGCTCCTAAGTGTCTCGATCCGTTCCGACGCTCTTGCTCCTGGCACTCAGCGCCGCCGCCGTCGGCAGCTGCCGCGCGCCCGCAGCGGCGTCCGAGCCCGGCCAGCCGTTCCCCCACGCGCAGCTCGCGCGCTTTGCCGCGCAAGTGGCGCACCGCGATGGACTCAACCGCAGAGCGGTACTCAAGGTGCTCCTGCACGCGCGCGCGCAACCGAAAATCATCGACCAGATCAGCCGCCCCGCCGAGAGCGTGCTGGAGTGGTGGCAGTATCGGCAGATCTTCCTTACAGACCAGCGCATCGCCGCGGGTGTCGATTTCTGGGAAGACCATCGCGATGCGCTCGAGCGGGTGAGTGCCGAGGACGGCGTGCCACCGCAGTACATCGTCGCCATTCTCGGCGCGGAGACCTACTACGGGCGCATCACAGGCTCCTACCGCGTGCTCGATGCGCTCTCCACATTGGCGTTCGACTACCCGCCGCGCGCGCGGTACTTCCGCCGCGAGCTCGCGCAGTTCCTGGTGCTGAGCCACCGGGAGAAGCTCGATCCGCTGGCGGTAAAGGGCTCGTATGCCGGCGCCATGGGACCACTCCAGTTCATGCCGTCGGCCTATATGAGGTATGCGATCGACGGCAACGACGATGGACAGCGGGATCTCTTCACCGACTGGGATGACATCTTCGCGAGCGTCGCGCGTTACTTGCAGCAATGCGGCTGGCAGTGGGGCGGCCCGGTCGTGGCCGATGTCAGGATCGAGCCCGGCGCCACCTTCCGCATCGATCCGAGCAATCTGCGGCTGGATGAGACCATCGATGGCTTGAATGCCGAGGGCGTGCGGGTCGACAGCGACGTCCCGGGCAATACGCCCGTGGTGCTGCTCCTCGCCGAGCAGCAGGACGGTCCGACCTACCGTGTCGGCTTCAATAACTTCCACGCACTGACGCGCTACAACCACAGCGCCCTGTATGCGATGGCGGTTGATGAGCTGGCGCGGGCCATCACGTTGCGGCTGACGCCGCCCACCCCGATTGCGCCTGCGGCCACGCCCACCGCGAAATCCGCCGGCGACGCAGGTCGCGCCAAGCGATCCGCTCGGTGAGCGCCGCGCGCGAACGCAGCAGTGCCGGCTCCCGGCGCGCAGGTCTCGTCTGCACGGTGTCCCTGGCGGCGCTCCTTGCGGGCTGTGCAACCACTCGGCACCCCGGGCCTGCGCCCGGTATCAAAATGCCCCCGTTGCAGCGGGAAATCATTGCCGTCCCCAACGCCGTGCCACGCTTCGAGCCGCGCGCCCCGCATGGCAACCCGCCCTTCTATGAGATAGCCGGCAAACGCTACTACGTATTGGCGACGGCGGCGGGCTACGACGCTACCGGCGTAGCCTCCTGGTACGGTCCGACCTTCGATGGCCTGCGGACGGCCGATGGCGATCGCTATGACATGTACGCCATGACGGCGGCGCACAAGACTCTGCCGCTCCCTTGCTATGTGCGCGTCACGAACCTCGCCAACGGCCGCAGTATCGTCGTGAAAGTCAACGACCGCGGCCCTTTCGTGGCCAACCGGCTGATCGACCTGTCTTACGTCGCCGCCGCCAAGCTCGACATGCTCGCAACCGGCACTGCGCTTGTTGAGGTGCAGACCCTCACGCCCGAGAACCCTGTCGAGCTCACACGCACGGCGGAGAATCCGCCTCCGACGCTCTACTTGCAGGTGGGGGCATACGCCCTCGAGGCCCATGCCGAGAGCGTCGTGATGCGCCTACATGCGGCAGGCCTAGCCGGTGCCTTCGTCTTCGGGCCTCCTGTGGCACGCGGCCCGTTGTACCGTGTCCGCATCGGGCCGGTGAGCGGAGTGCCCCATTTCGACCAGCTGGTCGCGCGGCTCTCGGCGCTGGGCTACCCCGGTGCGCGCCTGGTCGCCCCCTGAACCGGGCTTGCCATGGTCCGCCGCGACGATCGGACTTCAACGCACGCGGGGAATTCGTACAATCTGACCGCGCGCCACACGCAACTCACGAGGATTTCCGAGGATGTCCCGCTCTTCAGCCGCCCTGCTCGCACTCTCCACCCTCGCGCTGGCCCCTGCGGTCGGCGCCGCCGTGCCCACACCTTCGGCCCCGAATCTCGATGCCGGCTCGTACATTCTGATCGACAGCCAAAGCGGCAATGTGATTGCCCAGAAGAACGCCGACGAGCGCATGGAGCCGGCCAGCCTCACCAAGCTCCTGACGACGTACGTTATCTTCGCAGCGCTCAAGGACGGCCGGCTGAAGCTCAATGACCCCGTCACGATCAGCGAGGACGCTTGGCGCACCGGCGGCTCGCGCACCTTCGTCAAGGTAGGCAGCCAGGTGCCGGTCATCGACCTGATCAAGGGGATGATCGTGCAATCAGGGAACGATGCCACCGTGGCGTTGGCTGAGCGCGTCGGCGGCACACGCGGGGGCTTCGTACAGCTCATGAACGAGTACGCCCAGCGCCTCGGCATGAAATCGTCCCACTTCACCGATGTCGATGGCCTGCCGGACCCGCAACACTATACGACTGCGCGCGACCTTGCGACGGTGGCCAATGCGCTGGTCCGCGATTTCCCCGAGTACTACTACATCTTCGGCATGAAGGACTTCACCTGGAACCATATCAAGCAGCCCAACCGCAACGGGCTCCTCTGGTCGGATCCCTCGGTCGATGGGCTGAAGACCGGCCACACCGATGAGGCGGGGTACTGCCTCATCGCGTCCGCCAGGCGCAACGGCACGCGGCTGGTGTCGGTGGTCCTCAAGGCGCCCAAGTGGCACTCGCGCGAGGCCGACAGCGAGGCCCTCCTCAACTACGGCTTCAATTTCTTCCAGACGCAGAAGATCGCGACCGCGCGCACGGCCATGCTCAAGCCGCGCGTTTATGAGTCGGCTTCCGGCTATGCGGCCGTCGGCGCGCCGGCCGATCTCTACGTGACGCTGCCGCGGGGCCGCGCAGCCACTGTCACGACCAACGCGGCGCTCAACAGCGCCCGGCTGGTGGCACCGCTGGCGGCCGGCAGTGTCGTTGGCGAGCTGACCGTTACCGACGGCAACGGACAGGTGGTCGGGCGCGAGCCGCTGGTAACGCTGGAAGCCGTCCCGACGGGTGGCCTCTTGACCCGTACGATGGATGGCGTGCGTCTCTGGTTCCATTGATTTATTGGCGCAAATCGCTCCCGGCGATTTGCGCGGCCAGCCCTATGGCTATGTTCGACCTCGCGGCCCAGGGAACGGCCCTGGGCCGCTCACTGACTTGCTGTTGACGGTATCCTGGAGCCGGCCCCATGGCTGATCCTTTTCCGACGTGTTATCTCAATGGTGAGTACCTGCCGCTCGCGCAGGCCCGCATCTCACCGCTTGACCGCGGGTTCCTATACGGTGACGGCGCGTATGAGGTGATGCCCGTCTATGGCGGCCGGCCGTTCCGACTGGAGGCGCACTGCGCGCGCTTCACGCGCAGTCTGGGCGAGATCCGCATGGCGGACCCTCATGACCGGACGGAATGGTGCGACATCTTCGCGGCGCTCATCGCCCGAAACGGCGGGGGAGATCAATACATCTACTGGCAGGTGACGCGAGGCGCGGAGCGGGGGCGCAACCATGCTCCGCTCCCCAACATTCCGCGTACGGTGTTCGCGTTCTGCGCGCCGCTGCCGGTCGCCGCGCCCGCAGTGTTGGAGCATGGCGTTGCGTGCGTCACCACGGAGGATACTCGCTGGGCGCGCTGCGACATCAAGTCCCTGACGCTTCTTGCCAACGTACTGCTGCGGCAACTCGCGGTGGACGCCGATGCCGCAGAGACGATCCTGCTGCGCAATGGCGAGCTGACGGAAGCTTCCGCCTCCACCGTGCACGCGGTCATCGGCGGAGAGCTGCGCACACCGCCCAACTCGTGCAAGATTCTCCCGGGGACGACGCGCGGGGTGGTAGAGGAGCTTGCGGCACGCACCGGCGTGCGGTACTGCGCCGCGGTGATCGGCGAAACCGAGCTGCGCAGCGCTGAGGAAATCTGGATCTCAGCGGCAACGCGCGAGGTGCAGCCCGTGACGAGGCTCGATGGCCGACCCGTGGGTGCCGGCCGGCCTGGCGCTCTCTGGCGTCGGGTGTATGATGAGTTTCAGCGCTGGAAGCAGGAGCTGCAGCATCAGCCATGGCGATGAACGAACCGCCGCCGCTGCTCGAGTTTCCCACTGACTATCCGATCAAGATCATCGGTCGGCCTTCGGATGAGTTCCGGGCCCGCGTGCATGCCATCGTGCTGCGTCACTCGCCGCTCATCGAGCCCGAAAGAGTGACCGAGCGGCTGAGCGAAAACGGCAACTTCCTATCGATCTCCTATCGCATCAGGGCGGAAAGCCGCGATCAGATCGTCGCGCTCACCTCGGATCTCAAGGGTTGCGATGGGGTGCTGATGCTCATTTAGAAGCCGGCCTCTTCTCGCTCCGGGACCGAAGGCGTCGGCTCCAGAAGCCTGCGGCCCCTAGCAGACCTGCCGCGGCCAGCTCCGTTCTTCTCGCACTCGTCGGTCGTGCCCTTCACCCGCGTGTCGTCGGCGGTCCAATTCGTCGTCCAAGTCTTGCCGCCGTCATCCGAGATAGCCTGCTCGAAATGCGCCGAATTCGCCGTGACGCGCGACCAGACGTTGCGGACGAGGACCTCGCGTCCGCCGATTGCCTCCTGGTCGTAGAAGGTGCCAATACCATTGCGGAATTCTCCGATGGTGGGCACCCCCAGCACGCCGCTCGCGACGTTGGCGAAATTGAGGCTCCACTGCTGTGATCCGGGATCGTACAGCCGCAGATTGATTGCCTGAACATGGCGGCCGCCTGGGGCAGTCGCCTCGAGCTCCACCATCTCCGCGCGGCAATTCCAGATTGGAATCACGTTGGAAGTGCCTTCATACGTCACCCAGGCCGTAGTCCCGCCCGGGTTCTGTCTGAGGACTCTGAGGTGTGTCTTCCAGACACCCACTTCCCAGTCGAAGTCGTGGGAGCCGTCGCGTTGATGCGGTGCGGCGTGTGCCGGTTGCGGCAGCAGATTCCATGCCAGGATGACCGAACCTGCAATCATGGCCGCCCGTCTCATGACACCGGTTATGTGTGCTTGCATGATGTTGGACTTCTCAGTGTCGCGGCCCGCGGCGCGCTCTGGTGTATGGCCGAAGGGTAGCGTGCTGCATTGGCTGGTCCTCGACAAGCGCGATGGTTGCGCGAAATTGTATGACCACATTCCCCGCCGGTCGGGTCGGGCAAATGCCGATCTAGCACCCGCCCCCTGTCGCAGGCTTGACGCACGCGGAGGTGTCGCGAATGAACTGCGCGATGTTCTGGTGGAGCTGTGGAAGCGCCCCAGGTGTCATGTAGATCATGTGCCCGGTCTGGTAGAAGCGATACTCGATATTCTTCTGCAGCGATTGCGCCATTGGCAGCTGGCGCATCTGGTACACCGTCGCGTAGTAGGGTGTATCGAGATCGAAATATCCCGCATTCACCATCACCTTGAGCTTCGGATTCACGCTCATTTCATCGGCGAGGTCCGTCATGACGTTGGTAGCAGTGTAAGACGGCCCCGAAGCACCTGGAGGGGTGTGCAACTGGTCCCATTGGTTGTTTATGTCGGGCGCCCAGAACACGTACTCATCCTGGCCGCCGAAGCGCAGGGTCTTGCGCACATAGTCGTTTACCGACGCGGTGTAAGCCCAGGTCAGGTACCCGAGCTGGGAATCGTACTCGGCGTACTCGGACAGCGCATCCAGGGTTGGCCCGGCGAACCGCGTATCGAGGCTGCTCGTGGTCTTCCTCTTCGCCAGCAACAACTCGTGCTCGAACTCAGGTGCGGTGACTCGCAGGTTCGCATTCGAGATATAGCTTGCAGAGAGGCCCGTATACCGGCTCATTGTCGCCGCAATTCGTTCCCGGTCGGCTTGGGAAAGCATGGCCCCCGCATCGAGCGCCGCGAGGTACGGCCCCATGGCCCAGGACTGCACTTCATCCAGCCATGCATGCAGATTTTCGGGCGTCTGCGGCAGGGCCTTGTGGTACCACGCGGTCGCTGCGTACGTGGGTAAACCCAGCGCGTAGGGCAGATTGACTCCGGGATTGAGGTTCGGCTGGCTGTCGTTCGTGTCGAAACTGAGACTCGTCCCCATCAGTACGATGCCGTTGAGGGGAATCATCTCCTCCTCCTCGAGGGCGTATGCCAGCGCCGCCGAGCGCGCCGCGCCGTAGCTCTGGCCGATCAGGAACTTAGGGGAGTTCCAGCGGCCGTACTTCGAAAGAAACCGCTCGATGAACTGGGCGAAGGATTTCACGTCGGGATCGACGCCATAAAACATCTTGGGCGTTCCGACGCCGCCGGCATCCTTGCCGAGAATTCGGCTGAAACCGGTGCCTACTGCGTCCACGAATACGAGATCGGCTGCATCAAGCAGGCAGTTTTCGTTGTTGACGAGCTGATACGGCGCGGCCTTGCCGTCGCTGTTCGTGATGACCAACAGCGGGCCAAATGAACCCATGAGCAGCAGCGAAGATGAGGAGCCCGGACCGCCGTTGTAGAGAAATGCGATCGGCCGCTGCGTAGCCTCGACCCCATCCTTGAAGTACGCCACGTAGAACATCTCGCCGGTTGGCTTATTGTTCTCATCGTGGAGCACCAACGTGCCTGCATGCGCACTGTAACGGACGTGCTCACCGCCGGCCGTTACCATCCCTTGTGTTGTGACCGTATGCGGCGCCGCCCAATAGGGCCCGGGATGCGTTGGCCCAGACGCCGGCGTACGAGCAGACGGGGGCTCACCCAGCGCGCGCAGCGGAAGGAGCATCGCCGCGACAGTCCATACCAGCGTAGTAGCGAATGAAGGCATGCGAACTGTTCCGATGTAAATCCGGCGGTGCATGGCTGTTGCAGGGCGGCAGTGGAGCGTGCAGGATGGGGTGGCTCTCGGCAAGGGCCACAATCGATCGAAATCATATGACCAGTTCCCGCCGCTTGCGGGAGGGGTTCATCCCGCTCGCGATTCTGGAATCCACCGCTGCCATCCCCCTGCGGCGCCAGCTCTACAACTGGTTCCTGCGGGCGATCGCGGAGGGGCGTCTCAGACCGGGTCAACGAGTGCCCTCGACGCGGCGTATGGCTCGGGAGCTGAAGGTCTCTCGCATCACCGTACTCTGGGCCTACGAGCAGCTCACGGCTGAGGGGTACCTGCAGACCGCTCGCGGCAGCGGCGCAGTGATCGCCAGGTCCATACCCTCGCCCGTCGGCTCGGATCGGATGCGCACGACCGGCGCTGCGAGGCCCCCGGGGCGCAAGGTTCAGGTCTCCCGACAGACGGCGAAATTGCTGCGGCTGGGCGAGGAGCAGACGCTGCCCATCACCGGCGCCTTCCGCAATACGCCGGCGCTCGACCTCTTTCCACGCCGCGCGTGGTCGCGCCTGGTCTCGCGCCGCGCGCGCAGGTCTTCGCCCCGGGACATGGGCTACGGCGACACCATGGGTGAGCCGGTCTTGCGTGCGGCGATTGCCGAGTATCTTGGAACCGTTCGCGGCGGACGCTGTGACGAATCGCAGGTCATGATTACCGCCGGCTCGCAGCAGGCCGTGCAAATCACCCTGCGTGCGCTGCTGAATCCTGGCGACCGGGTGTGGGTGGAGGAGCCGGGATATCCGGGCGCCCATCGCGCCCTGTTGATGGCGGGTTGCGAACCGGTGCCCGTCCCGACCGATGCCGAGGGATTGATCGTCGAGCGGGGCGTGCAGAGGTGTGGCTCGGCGCGAGCCTCGTACGTCACCCCGTCGCACCAGTATCCCCTGGGAATGACTCTGAGCGCGAGCCGCCGCTTTCAACTGTTGAATTGGGCGCAGCGCGCCGACGCTTGGCTCATCGAGGACGATTACGACAGCGAATACCGCTTCGGCAGTAAACCCATCTCGTCGCTGCAGGGGCTCGACAGCGACGGTCGCGTCATCTATATCGGCACCTTCAGCAAGGTGTGCTTTCCGGCGCTGCGCATCGGCTATCTCCTGCTGCCACACAGTGTCGTCGCCGCCTTTCGCGCCGTGCGCGAAGCAATCGATATCTTCCCTCCGACCCTGTATCAGCAGGCCCTCGCTGACTTCATACGGGAGGGTCACTTCGCCCGCCACATTCGCCGGATGGCCGCCGTGTATGCCGATCGCCGCGAGTGTTTGATCAGCGCCCTGGAGCGCCACTTCGGCCGCTCGGTCGCGATCGTCAGCGCCACGGGCGGCATGCATCTGGTCGCGCTGCTGCCGCGCGGGATGGATGACGAATCGACGGCCGCGCGCCTGCGGGCGGCAGGGATCGCCTGTTCGGCACTGTCGGCCTGCTGCCTGGAGCGCCCGCGGCAGGGCGGCCTCATCCTCGGTTACGGCGGCGTGGCCACCGATCAGATCGATGAGGCCGTGCGGCGACTCGCCCGGATTGCGCAGCCGCAGGGGCGAGACCCTCGGCACGTGCCCTCGCGGGGCCGGGGCGATTCCTGAGCCTCCGGGCGTCACCATTTTGTCACCGGGCGGTAACCGGTACGCGACTGACGCCCCGGAGGGGCGCCGGTACGATGCTGCGGCGTGTCGATCACTCTCGATCAATTGACCAAGCGCTACCAGGGCGTCCCGGTCGTCAACGATGTCTCGCTCGAGATCGGGGATGGGGAGTTCTTCGTGCTCCTCGGCCCCAGCGGCAGCGGGAAGAGCACGCTGCTGCGGGCGATCGCGGGGCTCTCCGGGTTGGATCATGGGCGTATAGCGCTGCACGGACGTGACGTGACGCATGTGTCGGCGCGGCGGCGCGGCGTGGGACTGGTGTTTCAGAACTACGCGTTGTTCCGTCACATGACGGTCGGCGAGAACATCGAATTCGCGCTGCGGGTACGGCGGGTGCGTGCGGCGCAGCGGCGGCGGCGGCGGCAGGAGCTGCTGCGCCTGGTGGCGCTGGAAGGGATGGACGAGCGGCTGCCGGCGCAGCTCTCCGGCGGACAACAGCAGCGCGTGGCCGTGGCGCGGGCGCTCGCGCACGAGCCGCAGGTGCTGTTGCTCGACGAGCCGTTCGGCGCGCTCGATGCCAAGATTCGCGAGGGACTGCGGCGCACCATCCGCGAGGTGCAGCGCGAGCTCGGCATCACGACGATTCTGGTGACGCACGATCAGGAGGAAGCGTTCGCCATGGGCGATCGGATTGGAGTGATGAACTGCGGGCGGCTGCTCGAGAGCGGTACACCGCAGGATCTCTATACCCGCCCGACGACACGGTTCGTGGCGACGTTCCTCGGCGCGGCCAACCTCATTCTCGCCCGGCAGGGCAGCGACGGGCCACGCTGGGGAGCACGGCCGGCTGTGCACGGTCCTGGTGCCTGCGGCGCGCGGGAGCGGGAGGTCGTCGCAGTCGTACGGCCCGAGGAGATCGAGATCGCGCGCTCGAGCGAGACGCTGGCGTGCTCCAATTTCCTGGGACGCGGCGTCGTCGAAGAGGTGCTCTTCACCGGCGCGCTGGAGCGGGCACGCATCCGCCTCGACGAGCAGCCCGACGCTCCGATTCTTGCGCATGCCAACGGGGACGGCGCGGTGCTCATCGAAACGACGCGCCCGCAGTTCGAGCAACGCGCATTCGCGATCAGTCGGGGCCAGAGCGTCACGATCGGCGTCCGGCGGGCACATGTCCTGCCGACACCTCTTTCCAGCTTTACGATCTGCGCGCCCAACAGCTCTGCCGCCGAGAGGCTCGCCGGCAATTCCCTGCTGCTCGATCTCTCCTCGCGCATGAAGACACGCATCCGCAAGCACCTGGAGCCGATGCTGGGAGCCTCGACACCGAGCCGTGACAGCACTGCGGCCTTGCCGGGAACGGCCGTGATCGGGGCGCGCGCCGGTGTGGCCTCGGATGCCAAGTGGCTGTTGGAGCATGGGGTAGAGGAAATCCTTATCCTGCCGGAGCATGCGCCCGCGCCGCAGCGGGTACTCATCCACTGGACGGACGAATCCGCGCGCAGCGCAACGCTGGCGGCGTCCGCTAGCGTTTTGCGACATCTTGCGGCGGAAGCGATCTACATCGACGTGCTCCCGGAGCAGACCTCGACAGCCGAACGATCGTTCGGCATCCGTGCCCTGCTCGATGCGCGCTCGGAAGCGCGTGCCGCGCATGGACTCGAGATCAGGACGGAGCTGCGATTCGGCGTGGCCGCACAAGCCCTGGAGCAGCGCCTGAGCGAGTCGCCGGGGCACATGCTGATCGTCGGCGTGGCGAGCACGAGCCAACTCACCAGCGAGCTCGCGGCGCTGCTCGCCATGGCGCGCTGGCCGGTGCTGCTGGTCCATCGCGAGCGGGGGGCGCCGGCGCACAGCCGCTCCGCGGCGTGAGCGGATCATGAGAGACGGACAACCCACCGTCCTGCCCGGATTCGGGCTGACGCTGGGATTCACGACCTTCTTCCTGAGTGCGGTGGTGCTGCTGCCGCTCGCCGCGCTGATGCTGCTCGCCGGCTCGACGCCGCTGCAGCAGCTTCTCGCCGCGATCGCAAGCCCGCGGGCACTCGCATCGTATGAGCTATCATTCGGCGGCGCGCTGATCGCCGCATGCATCAATCTCGTCTTCGGTTTCATCATCGCCTGGACGATCGCGCGCTACGAGTTTCCGGGAAGGAGGCTGATGGATGCGGCCATCGACATGCCGTTCGCGCTGCCTACCGCCGTGTCTGGCATCGCGCTCACCGCCGTCTTCTCGACCAACGGCTGGCTCGGCCACTACCTGGATCTGGCGGGCATTCATGTCGCCTATACCCGTCTTGGCGTCATCCTCGCGATGACGCTGATCGGAATGCCGTTTGCGGTGCGCACCGTGCAGCCCGCGCTCCTCGAAGTACAGCGTGATCTCGAGGATGCCGCGGAGACACTGGGGGCCGGCCGTTGGTACGTATTCCGCACGGTGATCGTCCCCTCCGTGCTGCCCGCTCTGCTCACGGGATTCACGCTCGCGTTCGCGCGCGCGCTCGGCGAATACGGCTCCGTGATCTTCATTTCCGGCAACCTGCCTCTGCGGACCGAAATCACTCCGCTGCTCATCGTGATGCACCTGGAGGAGTTCGACTACCGTGGGGCGGCGGCGCTCGGGTTCGTCATGCTGGCGGCATCGTTCGTCATCCTCCTCGCCATCAATCTCCTGCAGACGTGGGGACACGCTCGCATGGCCCGCGGAGAGCAATGACTGCCGCGGGTGCCGCGCCGGGATCGCTCCAGGAGCTCGCGGGCCGCCCGGGACGCGCGACGGTGTTGAGCGCGCTGGGGCGCCGGTGCCTGATCGGACTCTCTGTCGCGTTCCTGGCGGCGCTGCTCCTTGCACCGCTTGCGGTCGTATTCGCCAGTGCGTTCCACAGTGGTGTACAGAAGTACTTGCAGACTTTCGCGGACCCCGACACCCAGGCGGCCATCCGCCTGACGCTCCTCACGGCACTCGTGGTGGTGCCGGTGAATACCGTCTTCGGCCTCGCGGCGGCCTGGGCGATCGCCAAATTCGAGTTCCGCGGCAAGACCCTGCTCGTCACGCTCATCGATCTGCCGGTCGCCATCTCCCCGGTCATTTCGGGGATGCTGTTCGTGCTGCTCTTCGGCATGCGGGGCTGGTTCGGCGCCTGGCTGGCCGCGAACGGCGTGAGCATCATCTTCGCCACACCGGGTATCATGATCGCGACGCTCTTCGTGACCTCCCCCTACGTGGCGCGCGAGCTCATCCCGCTCATGCAACAGCTCGGCGATGACGAGGAAGAGGCGGCCATCACTTTGGGCGCCGGAGCGTGGATGACCTTCTTCCGGGTCACGCTGCCGAAGATCCGCTGGGGGCTCCTCTATGGAGTCATTCTCTGCAATGCGCGCGCCATGGGAGAATTCGGTGCCGTGTCGGTGGTCTCGGGCCATATCCGGGGATTGACCAATACCATGCCGCTCGCCATCGAGGCACTCTACAACGACTACGACTTCACCGGTGCCTTCGCGGTCGCCTCGCTCCTCACCCTGCTCGCGCTCGCCACCCTGGCCCTCAAGGCTCTGGTGGAGCGGACCGGGGATCGCCAGCCGTGATCCCATGATCGCCTTCCTCCGGCACCGATTGAGCCTGCTCTGGCCGGATCCGGCCAACACTAGCCTCGGCTGGTGGATGGTCGCCGTCCATGTGGTGCTGGTACTGCTCGTCGGCATCGGGTTGTCGGCCACCGCGATCGGCATGCTGCGCGTGCTCGCCGACGAGCAGGGCAAGGCACGGGTCCTTCTCGCGGGCGCTACCGCCCATGAAGACGTGCGTCGGATGACGGAGGACGCATTGACGTCAGCGCGCGTCCTGGCGCAGCGTCCCACGCTGCAGCGGCTGATTGCCGAGCGCCAGGATCAGGCCATTGCTCCCTTCCTGCGGCGGTTCTGCGATACCTCCCAGCTCGATGCGTGCGCTGTCTTCTCCGACGCGACACTGCTCGCCGCGACCGGACCGGCGCTCGACTGGCAGGGGATCAGGTCGCAGAGCGCGGAGCAGGGTCCTACTTTCCTCGCCCTGCCAACCAACATCCGGTCGGCCGCCTTCGGCGCCTTCTTATCGATGCCGGGCGTCGCGGGCGTCCACATCTACGTCCTCCGGCTCCTGGATCAGCGCCTGGCGCAGGAGCTGACACAGCGTGTGGGGACTCAGGTGAGTTTCGTCGATTATCGCTCCTACACCGCTGACCCGGTGAACGCATACACGGCGCTTTATGCGGCAGCCCTCGCGGATGGGCACGCGGCGGTGCGCCGGATCGATTCCCTGGGAGTCTATGAATCGAGCGTGCCGCTCTTTGCAGCGAGCGGTGAGGCCATCGGCTTCATCGATGCGGGCACGTCCATCAGCCTCGTGGAGAGCTCGACGACCCGGCTCATCCGCCGTCTGGTCGTGACGACGCTAATTCTCGCTGCGTTCGCGGTGTTCGCCGGCACAATCCTGAGTCGGCGGGTCGTCGGGCCGGTCAAGGCGCTCACCAATTCGGCGGTGCGCATCGGACGAGGCGATTTTTCCGTCTCGATTCCACCCGGCGGCGCCGCGGAGGTCGGCGCGCTCGCCCGCACCATGGAGGACATGCGCCGCAGCCTTCTGGAGCTGACCGGAACATTGCGGCTGCGCGAGGCCGAGGCGCAGGCGGTGCTCGCCGGTATCGTCGAGGGCGTCTATGCGGTGGACGAGCAGCGCAACATCCGGTATCTCAACGCGCAGGCCGCTCGGCTCCTGCGGCTGCAACCGCAGGACGCCGTCGGCCGGTTCTGCGGCGATGTCCTCAAGCCCCTGGCGGAGGACGGCCGTCGTCCCTGCGACTACCGCTGTCCGATCCTGCAGGCCCGTTCCGCCGGCAACGCGCAGTGCGTGGAGCGGCTGCAACGCGGCAACGAGACGCGCACCGCCGTCGTGACGAGCTCCGACCTCGTGGAAGGACTCCAGGTGCAGGTCATCCGTGACGAGACGGAGCTCGAGGCCGTGCGCCGCGCGCGCGACTCCGTGCTGGCCAACATCTCGCACGAGTTTCGCACTCCACTGGCCGCGCAGCTCGCCTCCATCGAGCTGCTGCTCGATAATCTGGAGACCATGCAGGCCGCGCAGCGCCGGGAGCTCACCGAGTCTCTGCAGCGTGGCACGCTGCGCCTGACACGGCTCATCGATAATCTCCTCGAGAGCGTCCGGATCGAGGCCGGCCAGCTCGCCATCCGCCGCCAGAGCGTCGATCTGGCCGAGGTCATCGAGGATGCGCGGACGCTGATCGGATCGCTTCTGGCGCAGCGGCGACAACAGCTCGAGGTCGTGCTTCCCGAGGAGCTGCCGCTCATCGAAGGCGACAAGCACCGGCTGGCGCAGGTGTTCGTGAACCTGCTCGCCAACGCCAACAAGTTCGCGCCGGAAGGCAGCACCGTGCGCATCGGTTGCGAAGCGGATGAAGGCCGTCTGGCGATCTGGGTGGAGGACGAGGGTCCGGGGCCGGCCTCGCCCGCCGGGGAAGGACTGTTCGCGCCGTTCCACCGCGGCGCCGAGCATGAGCCGGAGCCGGGTGGACTCGGACTGGGGCTCTGGATCGTACGCTCGATCGTCGAACGGCACGGCGGCACGGTGGGCGTGCAGCGCACCGACGAGAATCGGACCCGGTTCACGATGATCCTACCCCTGGGGGTGACTGCTTGAAGGTTCTGGTGGCGGACGATGACCGCGATCTGCGCGAGCTGGTCGGCTTCACGCTGACGCAGGCAGGCTATCTCATCATCAAGGCCCCGGACGGCCCGGCCGCCCTGCGGGCCGTGGCCGACGAGGTGCCGGACCTCGTCATTCTCGACATCAACATGCCGGGCGCGAGCGGTTTCCAGGTCTGCGAAGCGATCCGCCGCCAATCGCGCGTGCCCATCATGATGCTCACCGTTCGCGGAGAGGAAGAGGACCTGGTGCGCGCACTGGAGCTCGGAGCCGATGACTACCTGACCAAGCCCTTCAGTCCGCGCACCCTCCTCGCCCGCGCCAAGGCATTGCTGCGCCGGGCAGGCACGGAGAGCCCGTCACTCCTGTCGGTGGGGAAGCTGACCATCGATACCGAAGAGCACACGGTGCGGATCGGTGAGGCGGACGCTATCCGCCTCACCAAGCTCGAGTTGCGGCTCCTGCAGATGCTTCTCGCCAGCGCCGGACGAACAGTGAGCTCCGACAGGCTGCTGGTGCACGTCTGGGGTCACCGCGGCTCCGGCGACCGGCAGCTCCTGAAGCAGCTGGTCCACCGGCTGCGGCAGAAGATCGAAGCCGATCCCGCCGCCCCGCAGCGGCTGCAGACCGCCTCGGGAGCCGGATACAAGCTCGTAGCGGATTGACGGGACCTCGCGGCCCGACCAGCCCCCGGAAGCAGGGTTCCTCCGGCGGGTATCAGGCGATCCGGCGCGGCCTTGCGGCCGCACCGGAATATCGCGGCGCAGATGCTCAGAAGGTGAGCTGTGCGCGAGCCTCTACGGTGTTGGGGCTGTCGGTCCCCGCTTTGCCGAGATCGGCCTTGCCATGCTCGTAGTCGAGCATGAACCGCACGTGCGCGTTGGGGTAATAATTTACTCCCGCGCTGATCAGCGTCACCTGATCCAGTGTCGCAAGTGACGCCTTCACGCCCGGCAGCGCGAGCCCCTTGAACACACCATCGTTCCCGTCATTGCGGGCCTTCTCGTAGCGCACGGCGAGCTCCCAGGCTCCATAAGCGTGCCCCGGCGTGATCCCGCCATAACTGGCATCCCCTGGCTTGTAGGGACGCGTCTCGCCCGTCAGCATGACTGCGCCGGTCACGGAGTAGGCTTTCACCGTATTGTCCGGCTCTCCGGCCTCGTGGAACTTGGCGTCGTCGTATTCAGCCTGCAGGTACCCCGGTCCGTAGGCTGCGGCGAGCTCCCCTCCGAGCGTGTTCGAATGCGGCCTCGTGCCCGTGCTCGAGACGGGATAGTTCGCGAGTGTCAGCTTCTCGTCGCTGTCGAAGTGGTTGCCGTACACATAGCTGACCAGGAGCGCGTTCGTACCTGCCGTCGTGCTGCCGGCAGCGGCATTCGCGTTGATGAACGACACTCCAAAATGGAGCCAGCGATTCTTCTCGACGATCGGCGCGTACGCGACGCGCGCATTGAACGCCGTGCCCTGCGTGCTGCTATCAGCGCCGCCTGACTGCTTGTGCAAGGACGATCCCGAGAGCCCGATCCACACGTTGTCTTCTTCCGTGAAGAGCCGGTTGTTCCAGGCGTAGTAGAGTCCGTTGGTATAGGTCGCGACCGAATTGATCCCGCTGGAGGATGCAATGTTGCGCTCCAGGAAGGGCGTCTCGGTATCGCTCGCGATCTCGTCCAGGCTGGCCCAGGGCTTGTCCTGCCCAATATAGAGCGTGCCGTGAGGCAGCACTTCGTGCGAGATCCACGCGCGCTGCAGCGTATTGGCGACGAAGTCGTAATCGACGTGGTAGTCGAAGCTGTACACATTACCAGCGAGGGTGAGCCACGCCCGCCGGAATCTGAAGCTGTCACTCGAGTCCGAGCCGGCCACGCCGCTGCCGATCTTGCTGCGATTGTCGTTGTTGTCATAGTAGCCGTCGAACTCCAAACGGCCGGTGAGGCTGCCGGAAAAATTGCCGTCCGCTGATTTGAGTTGGAAAGCGCCGTCCGCCCTCGCATCGTCGGCATGCAACACGGCCGCCAGGCCCACGCCGGCGAGCGCGGCCATGACTCCGGTCTTGACTAAGGTACTCATGCGCAGTGATATCTCCTGGATGGTATTGAGTGGCTCATTCGCCGGCCATCATACGTAACTGCATGTACGACAAAACGCTCGATACCAAAGTATCACCGCCGTAAAACTCGAGCATAACTTCGCGGCCCGGCGGGAGGCGGATCAGCGCTCGAATGGTGCAACGGCCGTGCCATGCGCGGCCGCAGGCCGGCAATGCGAGCTCGATCAGGCTCTTTGCCCGGCGCTGCCGCCTCACCTCGGCGGCTCTGGCCACTGACTCGCGATCCACGGCGGAGCGTGAAATCCGGATTTGCACATGAGCGGTGCGATCGACACCCATCTGTCACTGAAGCAAGACGGACTTTGACACCCATACTCCTGCAAGATGATTCCCACTCCCGCACAGGCGGGCGAAAGCAGACTGTAAGGAGGCGTTATGAATTCAGTGGTAATTGCGGGCGGCCGGCTGCGGCTTGCCACAAAGCAGGTCTGCGACGCGGCTTCATTGCGCGCGTGGCTGGCCGGCCGATGGGCCATCCTCTTCTCGCACCCGGATGACTTCGCGCAGGAGCAGCTGGAAATGGATCGCTGGCTCAGCATCCTCAGTCGCAGCTTTGCGGAGCGCGGCGTCACTGCAGTGGCCATGTCGCGTGATGGGTATGAGCTCGGACAAGGGTGGATCGGCGGCCTCGCCGAGCTCGGCCCTGCGTCCGCGGCGGCGCTGACGCTCGACCCGCCGCGGCCCGGGGCTGTCGCGGATCTCTCCGCCGGCGCGCTGCGCGCTCAAATCGGCCGCCACGGACCGCGCTGCGCGCTGATCGTCGATTCGAATCTGCGCTGCCGCCGCACGCTGAGGTATCGCCCGATGGACGAGCTGCCCTCACCGCTCGACCTGATTGGCTGGGCGGTGACTCTGCGCAAGCGTGATCACAGCGCGGCGAGCAGGGAGGCACCGCCTCCTGACACCCGTTTGTCACCCCGTTTCGACGGACTTTTCTACCGCTGCTCCGGCAGGATGATCTTCCAGCCGCCGCGGCGGTGGGCCTGAATGGATGGAGATGAGCGTATGCGGACCATCGCGATCATCGGTGCAGGATTCTCGGGAACGGCGACCGCTGTTCATTTGCTGCGATACGCGCACACCCCCGCGCGGATCGTGTTGATTGACGACCAGATGGAGATGGCCGCCGGCCTGGCCTACTCCCCCAGCCATCAGGACTGGCTGCTCAACGTTCCGGCCGCTCACATGTCGCTCGATTCCTCCCGGCCGGGCGAGCTGGTCGATTTCGCCCGGCGGCAGGGCAAGCGCATCGGCGCGCAGGACTTTCTCTCGCGGGCGCTCTATGGCCGTTACCTGTGCGCCAGCCTGCAGGAAGCCATCGAGTCTTCGAGAATGGCGTACGCCCGGATCTGGGGCCGCGTCAGCCGCCTCACGCAGCTTCACAGCCGTGCCCGCGCCTGGCGGATCGACCTCGACGATGGTCACCTGCTCTTCGCCGACGAGGTCGTGCTCGCTACCGGCAATCCGCGCCCCGCGCGCCTGGCGGCGCTGCAGGCGATCCGCGGCACGCGTTGGTACGTACACGATCCCTGGACCCCATGGCCGCAGGACAGGCCCAACAGGGCGCCGCAACGCGTCCTCCTGCTCGGCACAGGTCTTACGGCAGCCGATGTTGCCCTGCGCCTGGCGCTACGCGGGCCAGAGCCTCCGGAGATCCTGGCGTTGTCGCGGCACGGCCGTCTGCCACAGCCACAGAGCGCATTCAGCCGAGCACCACTGCGCGCCGGGGCGGTTGCATCGATTCGAGCCGCAGGCGGCTCGCTTCGCGAGCTCGTGAGTATCGTGCATGCCCTGTCTGATCAGGCCAACGGTGCGGGCGGCGATTGGCGCGAAGTCATCAACGCGGTGCGCAGGATCGCTCCCGAGCTCTGGGCCGGTCTCAGCATTCAGGACCGCCGGCGGTTCCTGCGGCACGTGCGCCCCATATGGGACGTCCATCGCCATAGGCTGCCGCCAGCGGCCGCGCAGGAGCTGCAGCGGATGCAGCATGCCGGCAGGCTCGCCATCCGGGCCGGCTCCATCGAGAGCGCAAAGATCACGCGCGCCGGGATCGAGGTCGTATGGCGGCCGAGGGGCGCTCAGCAACGCGAGCGCGTCGTTGTGGGACGGATATTCAACTGCACCGGCCCCGACTATCACCCGGCTCGATCCGACAACACACTCGTCCAGTCGCTGCTGGCCAGCGGCCTCATCACACCGGATCCCCTCGAACTCGGCATTCGTGTGACGGATGCAGGCGAGACCATGGCCGCAGACGGCAGTGTCAGCAAAGGGCTCTACTACGTTGGCCCCTGGTTGCGCGCGCGTCACTGGGAGGCCACCGCCGTCCCGGAGTTACGCGAGCACGCCCGCCGGCTTGCCGAGCTGGTCGCCGGGCCGGACGTCAACAGGTGCTGGTCCCAAGTATCCCACTCCGACGCATGGCCGCTCGCCGAGGGGGCCGCTACGCAATGACGGCGGGAGAAGCCCCCTCCCGCAAGTCCCCTGACGCCACTCCCGGCGTCAACTCCAGACGCGGTTCGCAACGCCAATAACAGCACAAATTTATACAAACATACGGTCAACCCCTCTTGAGTCGGAGCGACGCCCGTGAGATCTTGCCAATCTCATTCGCGATTACCATCCTTCGACAGGCTCATATCTCCTGGCCCGTCAGGTAACGACTCGAGAGCGATTCTGAATGAAAGGTCACGGCAGCTGGATCGTGTCTGCCCCGATCGGGAGCAATCCGCGACTACGGCCTACGATACTGGACGTCGTGTGTGGCCCAAATGAGGAAGTCGAGTGGCACTTCACAATGACGGACCGTGGCCGCTTCGTATCCGGCTACTCCATCGCGCGGCGGCTACCCAAGCCGCATGAGTTTTACGCGTCCATTGAAAATGCATGCAGTTCATCTGCGCGGAGCACGCCAACACGGAACCGGACCTCGCTTTCGCCAAAGGGGACATCGCCCAGGCGCTGCGCCTCTACATGTGGAACACGGCGCTGAGTGAGGCCCTTTACGGCCCCCTGCAGGGACTCGAGATCATCCTACGGAACAAGATCCACCAACGCCTATCCGCGGCATTCGGCACCTGTTGGTACGATGCGCCCGGGTTTCGGGATACGTCATGCGCGCAAGCCACTCGGCAGGACCGCATTGTTGCCGAGCTCAGCTTCGGATCCTGGGTAGGTCTTTTCGGTCCGAAGTACGAAACCCACCTCTGGCGCCCTCATCTGCGGAACGTATTCGTCAACAGTCCAACGCCGTTTCTGCGCAAGCAAGCTCACGCTGCGCTCGATGAGATTCGTCTGCTCCGAAACCGCGTCGCCCACCATGAGCCGATCCTGCATCTGAGGCTGGCCGAGCTGCACTGGCTGATCCTCGACTCGATCGGCTGGTTTTTGCGCGGCAACCGCCGCGTGGGTGGCTTATCACGGCCGCTTCGACGCGGTATATGCGTCGCGGCCATGACGAGAGATGACAGTCACTGTCCTCGCGCGTAAATCTGATCGAACACACCCCCGTCCGCGAAAAACTTCCGCTGCACGCTCGACCAGCCGCCGAAGTCCGCGATGGTTGCCAGGTCGATCTTCGGGTATTGCTTGGCGAATTCCGCGGCGACCTCAGGGTCGCGTGGGCGGTAGAAGTTACGGGCGATGATCTCCTGCCCTTCCTTGCTATATAGGTACTGGAGGTAAGCGCTCGCGAGCGGGCGCTGGCCATGAGCCAGGGCATACTGATCTACTACCGCAACCGGCGGCTCCGCGAGGATGCTCACGGACGGGTAGACGATCGTCAGGCCTTCATTCGGCTTCTCGCGGATGGCGAGCAACGCCTCGTTCTCCCAACCGATGAGTACGTCTCCGAGTCCGTGCTGCACGAATGTCGTGGTCGCAGCGCGGGCGCTCGTGTCCAGCACCGGGACGTGCCGGAAGAGCTCATGCAGATAGTTTTCGGCGCTGGCCTCATTTCCCCCGGGCTGTTTCAGCGCCCAGCCCCATGCGGCGAGGAAGTTCCACCGTGCCCCGCCGGAGGTCCTCGGGTTCGGCGTCACGACGGCGACGCCGGGCTTGATCAGATCGCTCCAGTCCCGGATGCCCTTGGGATTTCCCTTGCGCACGAGGAAAACGATCGTCGAGGTATAAGGGGAGCTGTCGTCCGCCAGGCGTGTCTGCCAGTTGAGCGGCAGCAGCTTGCCCTCCTGTGCGATGACGTCGATGTCCGCCGCCAAAGCCAACGTGACCACGTCGGCTCCGAGGCCTTCTGAGACGGAGCGCGCCTGCAGCTCCGAGCCGCCATAGGACATGCTCACATGCACGGTCTGGCCGGTCTTGGCCTTCCAGTACTTCTCGAAGGCGGCGTTGTACTCGCCGTAGAGTTCGCGTGTCGCTGAGTACGAGGCGTTGAGGAGTTTCACGCCGGAAGCGGCCGGGCGGGAACAGCCGGAGACGGCGGCAATGGCGAGCGCTACGATGGCCAGCACGGCTGCGCGGGGCAGGTTTCTGTTGACGAGTTGCATTGCCACTCCTATCAGGGATAGCGGGCAATGCTGGAACAGGCGCAGTTATGCAGTCAGTCGGCAGACGGTGACAGATCGGTTATACCCGTCCGTACAGGTGCCGCAGCAGGTGCGGCTTCACGCCGTCGGCGGCGGCGCTCACGGAATCGAGCGGGCTCAGGTCGGCCAGCCGGGTCATCTCGAGGCCGGCGTAGCCGCAGGGGTTGATGCGGTGGAATGGCTCGAGGTCGACGCTGACGTTCAGGGCCAGCCCGTGGTAGCTGGCACCGCGGCGGACCCGGATGCCTACGCTCGCCAGCTTTCTGCCAGCCACGTAGACGCCGGGCGCGCTCTTGCGGCATTCAGCAGCGATGCCGAGCTGCGCAGCGTAATCGATGACACTGCGCTCGAGCGCTGTGACGATATCGCGCACGCCCAAGCCCGCACGCCGCAGATCCACGAGCGGGTAGACCACGAGCTGGCCGGGCCCATGGTAGGTAACCTGCCCCCCGCGGTCGATCTGCACGATAGGAATGTCGCCCGGGGCGAGCACGTGATCGCGGCTTGCGTTCATGCCAAGCGTGAATACCGGCGGATGCTCGAGAAACCAAATCTCATCCGGTGTATCGGGGCCACGCTCGTCGGTAAAGCGCTGCATGGCGCGCCACGTCGGCTCGTACTCCACGAATCCGAGATGGCGCACCAAGTGCGGAGGAATCGGACGCGACGGCGCCAGCCGCGCCTGATCCGCCACGGGCGAGCCCGTCGCAATGGCCGCGTTGGCTGCCTTGGCCGAGATGGCCGCGCTGGGGTTGTAATCGACGCTCAAATGGCCTTCTTCTCGGCCGCGAGGCGGGCGTTGTCCAGGCCGGCGTTGTTGCGGTTCAGCGCCTGCTCCGCACGATAGCTCGAGCGCACCAGCGGCCCGGAGACACACTCCAGAAAGCCCTTGGACAGCGCGCTGTCGCGGTACCGGTCGAACTGCGCCGGCGTAACGAAGCGCTCTACGGGCAGGTGATTGACGGTCGGGCGCAGGTATTGGCCGAGAGTCACGATGTCGACACCGGCCGCGCGCAGATCCGTCAGTGTCTCCTCGATCTCCGCCTCTGTCTCACCCAGACCGAGCATCAGGCTGCTCTTGGTCAACACGGCCGGATTGTGTTGCTTCGCATGAGCGAGCACACGCAGCGTTTGCTCGTAGCCGGCGCGCGGATCTCTGACGGGATGTGTCAGACGGCGCACCGTCTCTATGTTCTGGGCAAAAACCTCCAGGCCGGAATCGACGACCGTCGCGACATCCCCGTGCGCTCCCTGGAAATCCGGCGTCAGCGCCTCCACGGCGGTGTTGGGATTGCGGCGCTTGATCGCCCGGATACAGGCGGCGTAGTGGCCGGCACCGCCGTCAGGCAGATCATCCCGGTCGACAGAAGTGAGCACGACATACTTGAGCTTCATCAGCTCGACGCTGCGGGCGGCGTTCTCGGGCTCATCCTCGTCCAGCCAGCCATGCGGGTTGCCGGTATCGACGGAGCAGAAGCGGCAGGCACGCGTGCACACCGCGCCCATCAGCATGATCGTGGCAGTGCCGGCATTCCAGCACTCCCCGATATTGGGGCACTTGGCTTCCTCGCACACGGTGGCGAGGCGGTGCTCCTTGACGATCCCCTTGACCGCCTGAAACCCCACGCCCGAGGGCGCCTTGGCCCGAAGCCACGAGGGTTTGCCAGCGCCTCCGGCGGAACCGAGCGGCAGGGCCGCTCCTCCTGCGGAAGCCTTGATACCGTCCCGGATTGCGGTAAAACCCTGAGACGTAAGGTATTTTTCTCCACTGCGCGGGGTCTCCGGCCGCGCCGGAGCGCCGTCGGTGACGACGGGAATGTCTTTGAGGCTGACCATGGCTCCATTTTACGCCACTGCGCAAGGCCTCCTCGAAAGCCTCGCCTCGCTCCTCAGAGGCCTCGCCTCGCACGCTCTCTCGCATCCAGCCACGCCAGCCGGTCCGGTGAGCCGATATCGAGCCACTCTCCCCGGTAAACCTCCCCGCGCAGGCGCCGCGCCGCGATCGCGCGCTGCAACAGCGGCAGCAGCGGAAACTTGCCCGCCGTGCAGCCCTCGAAGAGCTCCGGCCGATAGATCCCGATGCCGGTGTAGGTGTAGCGTTCCGCATCCCGCGCCACCACGAAGTCGCCCTCCAGCCCGAAGTCGCCGCGCGGATGGTGCGGCGGATTGGGCGCGAGCACGAGCCGCGCGTCGCTCCCCTCCTCCAAAGTCGGCAGCCGACTGAAATCCATGTCCGTCCAGACATCGGCATTGACGACGAGAAAAGGGTGCGGCCCGAGAAGCGGCAGTGCGCGATGGATGCCGCCGCCGGTCTCGAGCGGCACGGGTCCCTCCGCGCTGTAGGCGATGCGCACGCCGTAGCGGCTACCCTCTCCCAGGACCATGCGGATCTTCTCCCCGAGCCACGACAGATTGACGACCACGTCAGTGACTGCCGCCCTCGCCAGCGCTTCGAGGTGGTAGACGATCAGCGGTTTGCCGGCAACCTCGACGAGCGGCTTGGGCAGAGTGTCAGTGATCGGGCGCAGGCGCTCGCCGCGCCCCGCCGCGAGCAACATGGCTCTGCGCGGCCGCGCTGCGTGCGATCCGGTCACGCCTGCTGCGCCGTTTGGCGCGCGACGCGCGCATTGGCGCGCGGCAGCTCGGGAGTGACACGGCGCTCGATGAAATCGGATAACGCGGCAAGCTCCGGATACAGGCGGCAGACCTCGCGCACGTAGTCGAGTGTCAGGGGCAAGTCGTGCAGATACCCGGGCTTGCCGTCCCGGTACCAGAGGCGCGCGAATCTGCCGAGCACCTTGATGTGGCGCTGCGCTCCGATCAGGTCGAACCAGCGCAGGAACTGCGCCGGATCGCCGCCGACGCGCCCACCGCGGGATTGCAGCAATGAGCGATAGCCATGCACCCACTCGATGACGCGCTCCCGCGGCCACGAAATGTAACAATCTTTCAGCAGCGAAGCGAGGTCGTAGCCGATGGGTCCGCGCAGCGCGTCCTGAAAATCGATCACCCCGGGATTGCGCTCGTCGATCACCATCAGATTGCGCGAATGATAGTCGCGATGCACGAAGACCTCGGGCTGCGAGAGAGCCTCTGCGATTAGGAACTCGAAGGCCGCGACGATCATCTCGCGATCGGCGCGGGTCAGCTCGAGCGCCAGATGTCTCTCGAGGAACCAATCCGGCATCTCGGCGAGCTCACGGGCGAGCGGCGCGCGGTCGTAGGGCGGGAGCTCCGCCGCCGCTGCCGCCCCCCGCAATTGGATCTCGGCCAGCGCCTGCAGCGCATCCGCATAGAGCTGTCGCGGGTCGCCGCCGGCGCCCAGGCGCGCCAGATAGTGCGTGCTACCCAGGTCCTCGAGCAGCACGAATCCCTGCGCCACATCGGTCTCGAATACATGCGGGACGTGGATTCCGAGCGGCTCGAGGAGCGCGGTCACGCGAAGATAAGGCCGGACGTCCTCTGTGGCGGGCGGCGCATCCATGGCGATGAGGGTGCTTTCATCGCACACCACGCGAAAGTACCGCCGGAAGCTGGCATCACTCGATGCGGGCTCTATCCTCTGGGGGCGCAGACCTAGATCGCGCGCCAGCCAACCTTGCAGGAGCGCGAGTCGCGCATCGTTCTCAGGCATTCGCCCATTATAATGCCGTCCCTCATGCCTCGTTGGAACCCATTCTGGACCGCCCTGCTGTCGTTCGGCGGCTTCGTCCCGCTCGTGCGTGCGGACCCGCCGCCGCCGACTCCCGCGGCGAGCCCGACGCCGATGGCGGCTCCGACGGGGTCGATCGCCCCACGAAAGAACGGCCGCCAGCCCGCCGGGCGGGAGAAATCCGTTGCGACCGGAGGCCCGGTCAGTCTCAATAGCGACAGCATGGTCGGCGTGAACGGCGTGCTGACTCTGAAGGGACACGTGGTCGTGCGCCAGGGAGCCCGCACGATCAGGGCGAAGCAGGTCCAGTACAATCAGAAAAACAACTCCCTCAGAACCCAGGGTGGCATCGACTACACCGACCCGCTGGTGCACGTCACGGGCTCGGGCGGCAGCTACTCGCCGACCGAAGGCGCGCAGTTCCAGTCGGCGACCTTCAGCCTGGTGCAGCGCTCGGCACGCGGCGCCGCGAAGGAGATGCAGCTCAGCCCGCGGGGACTCATCCGCCTCGAGCACGTCACGTTCACCACCTGTCCGGTGAATGACCAATCCTGGGTGCTGCGTGCGACCCGCATCAGTCTCGATACTCACGAGCGGGTCGGCACGGGCCGCGGTGCGCGCATCGATTTCAAAGGGGTGCCCATCCTCTATCTTCCCTGGGTATCGTTTCCGCTCGGCGATCAGCGTAAGAGCGGCTTTCTCTTCCCGACGTTGGGCAACACCTCGCGCGGCGGAGCGGAGATCGCCCTACCCTATTACTTCAACATCGAGCCCAACATCGATCTGACTCTCGAGCCGACGGAGTACACCAACCGTGGCCCCGACGTTGGCGGCGATTTCCGCTACCTCACGAGCAAACAGAGCGGCGAGCTCACTTGGGACTATCTGCCGGATGATGTCGCGTTTCACTCCAGCCGCAGCCGGGTGAAGCTCGTCAACATCACGGAGCTGCCTGACGACTTCCGGCTGACGCTGGCGGGGGAGAATGTCAGTGACACGCAGTATTTCGAGGACTTCGAGACCGGACCGGAGGGCACGAGCACCCCCTTCCTCGACCGGCGCGCGGTGCTGTCATATCGCGATCTGCACTGGGATATCGAGGGCATGGCGGAGCAGTACCAGACGATCGACAACACGCTGCTGCTCGAGAACCGGCCATATGCGCGAGTCCCCGACCTCACGGTCAGCGCCGACTACGGCTGGGGACCCGGTGATGTGGTGCGCTACGGTTTCGACTCGGAGGTGGTCGACTTCCGCCGCTCCACGGGGGTCACCGGGTGGCGGCTCGACCTCTATCCGACGACCTCTCTCAACATTGTGGGGCCGGGATACTTCTTCCGCCCCTCGGTCGCTTACCGCGCGACGCAATATCAGCTGTCAGACACCACCCCGGGGCAGCCGGGCTCGCCCTCGAGGACGCTGCCCATCGCCAGCGTGGACACCGGGCTGCAGCTCGAGCGGGCCGCCGGCTCACACGGCCAGCGCACCATTACCGTCGAGCCGCGGGTAATGTATCTCTACGTGCCTTATCGCGACCAGAGCCGACTGCCGGTCTTCGACACCGCGGTGCCCGACCTCGATGCGGTGGAACTGTTCCGCACCAACCGCTATGTCGGCGCCGACCGCGTGGGCGATGCCAATCAGGTAAGCACGGGTGTCACGACGAGGCTCTTGAACGCCTTGGACGGACAGCAGTACCTGACGGCCACCTTCGGGCAGGAGTTCTACTTCACGAATCCCCGGGTCACGCTTCCCGGGGAGCTTCCCCGCACCGACAGGCGCTCGGACCTGGTGGCACAGCTCGCCCTCACCGCCTTCCAGCACTGGAGCGCGGACGCCGGCGTGCAGTGGGACCCGCAGTCTGCGCAAACGCAACGCGCGCTGGTCGAAGTGCAGTACCGTCCAGCCTCCGATCGGGTCGTCAATCTGGGCTACCGCTTCGAGCGCGGCATCTACGAGGAAGCGGCGCTGGCGAGCACGCAGCCGGGCCAGACGCCCATCATCTGCGGTAGCCCGGTGACGCCGAGCTGCAACGTCGAGCAACTGGAATTGTCCGCGGCCTGGCCGATCGGCCGCTCCTGGAGCGTTTTCGCGCGCGGCGTGTACTCGCTGGCGGACCATGAGGCATTGGAGCGATTCGCCGGGTTCGAGTACCGCTCGTGCTGCTGGAGCCTGCGCCTGGGCGCGCGCCGCTACGTCGGCGCACGTCCCACGACCAGCACGGCCCGCACGGGGCCCCAGGACACGGGTGTCTGGCTGCAGCTGGAACTCACTGGGCTCGCAAGTGTCGGATCGGCGTCGGACGCCTCTCTCATCGACGCCATTCCCGGCTACACTCCGGCGGAAGCGAATCCCCAAGCATTTTTCCGGTCCACCGAGGGGCCGGCCCAATGAGGACGAGAACGCGCATGCGGCGGCTATTGGTATTGATTCTGGGCACCCTTGTTTTCCCCTTGGCCTTCCAGGGCCTGGCCTTGGCACAGACCCGGGACCTCTCCACCCAGGGCACCCTCCTCGACCGTATCGCCGCCGTCGTCGACACCGGAGTGGTGATGGAGAGCGAGGTCGATGCGCAGATGAAGGAGGTCACGGCTCGCCTGCAGGCGCAGAACACGGCAATGCCGCCGGACAGCGTCCTGCGCAAGCAGGTGCTCGACCGACTGATCCTGGAGCGCATCCAGCTGCAGCAGGCGGGTCACGACGGCATCTCGATCTCCGAGGACCAGCTGAACGCGGCTCTGGAGGACGTGGCCAAGCGCAACAACATCCCCTTCTCCGACCTGCCGACCGTGCTCTCGCAGCAGGGGATCGACTATGCCAGTTACCGCGAGCAGATGCGGCAGCAGCTTACGCTCGGACTCCTGCGCCAGCGCGACGTGCTGCAGCGCATCGTGGTCACACCCCGCGAGGTCGACCAGTTCCTTGCGAAGCAGACCAAGCATCCCGCGGCCAACGAGGAATACAACGTCTCGCACATCCTGATCGCCGTGCCGCCCAATGCGACACCGGCACAGATCGCTGACGCGCAGCAGAAAGCCCAGGACGTCTACCAGCGCGCCAGCAAGGGTGAGGATTTCGGCAAGCTCGCCGTGGCGTACTCCAACAGCGAGGATGCCCTGGAAGGCGGCTCTCTCGGCTGGCGGCAGGGCTCGGAGCTGCCGACGTTTCTCACCCAGCTCATCCTGGGTCTCAAGCCCGGTCAGGTCGGCGCACCGCTGCGCACCCCGACCGGAATTCACATCGTAAAGCTCAACCAGGTGCGCAGCCAGGAGAAGAAGGAGATCGTCGAGCAGATCGATGTGCGTCACATCCTCCTCAAGACCAGCGCGCTGCAGGACGATGCCACCGTGCGGCAGCGGCTGGAGCAGATCCGGCAGCAGATCGTGAAGGGTGAGAGCTTCGCGGTCGCCGCCTCCGCCGCCTCGCAGGATGTCGGCTCCGCGCAGAGCGGCGGCGACCTTGGCTGGCAGAGCCCCGGCGTCTTCGATCCCACTTTCTCCGCAACGGTCGCGAAGCTGAAGGTGGGCGAGATCAGCGAGCCGTTCAAGACGCGATATGGCTGGCACATCGCGCAGCTCATGGGACGCCGCAACCACGATGAGACGCAGGAGTTCAAGCGGCTGAATGCCATGGAGGCGATCCGCGCGAGCAAGGCCGACGAGGAGACGGAGCTCTGGCTGCAGCACCTGCGCGATGATGCCTACGTGAAGGTCATGACCGGCTGACCGGCCCGGCCGCCGACCCCGCCGTGCTACCGCGCATTGTGCTCACCTCGGGGGAGCCGGCAGGCATCGGCCCCGATGTGTGTCTCGCCATCGCGGCGCGGCACCTCGACTGCGATCTGGTCTGCCTGGGTGACCGGGAAATGCTCGCCGAGCGCGCGCGCGTGCTCGGGATGAAGATCGAATTGCGGCCGTACGACGGGACATCCCATCGCCACGCGCCGGGAAGTCTGACAGTGGAGCATCATGCGCTGCAGGCGCCGGCTGTTGCTGGCCGACTCGACGCTCGCAATAGCCGGTACGTGGTGCACCTGCTGGAGCGCGCTTGCGACGGCGCCCTCGGCGGCGAATTCGCCGCGATCGTCACCGCGCCTGTTCACAAAGGCGCGATCAACGACGCCGGCATTCCCTTCACGGGCCACACGGAGTTCTTCGCCAACCGCACTCACGCTCCGCGTCCGGTAATGATGTTGGCGACGGCTTCTTTACGGGTTGCGCTGGCCACGACGCACTTGCCGTTGGCACGCGTGAGCGCCGCGATCACGACCGACTCGCTTTGCGAGGTGCTGGAGATCCTCGATCGCGACCTGGCCCGCTGGTGGGGCGCCGGCCGCCCGCGGATCGGCGTTTGCGGCCTCAATCCCCACGCCGGCGAAGGCGGTCATCTTGGCGACGAGGAGATTCGTGTGATCACGCCCGCGATTGCACGCATGCGTGAGCGCGGTCTGCGAATCACCGGCCCCCTGCCCGCCGATACGATCTTCGTTCCGCGCGTGCACGCCGACTTCGACGTGGTGCTCGCCATGTACCATGATCAGGGACTGCCGGTAATCAAGCACACCGGATTCGAGAGCGCCGTGAACGTTACGCTGGGTCTGCCGATCCTGCGAACTTCGGTCGACCATGGCACGGCGCTGGATCTCGCGGGCACTGGCCAGGCGGACGCGGGAAGCATGGCGGTGGCGCTCGATCTCGCGGTGCAACTCGCGGCGCGCGCCGCGTGAAGCGCCAGGCGGGGCCTGAGAGCAGGCCCAGAAAGCGATTCGGGCAGCACTTCCTGCACGATCCGGCGGTGATCGAGCGGATCGCGAGCGCGATCGCGCCCGCATCCGGCGAAGCCGTGGTCGAGATCGGCCCCGGCCGCGGGGCGCTCACACGCCGACTGCTGGCATCCGACTGCGCCTCGCTCGATGCGATCGAGATCGACCGCGATCTCGCCGCCATGCTGGGTGGGGAGCTGGGCGTCGACTTACGTTTCCGGCTGCACAACTACGATGCGCTCCGCGTCGATTTCAGCGCTCTCGCCAGGGAACGCGGTCGCGCGCTGCGCGTCGTCGGCAATCTTCCCTACAACATTTCCACGCCGCTCCTCTTTCACCTCCTCGAGAGCGTCCGTGACATTCTTGACCTGCACGTAATGTTGCAGCGCGAGGTGATCGCGCGCATGGCTGCACATCCGGGCGATGCGGCTTATGGACGTCTGACCGTGATGCTCGCTCCGTGGGTAGAGGTTGACCGGCTGTTCGATGTCGGCCCCGGGGCGTTCCAGCCACCTCCGCGAGTATGGTCGGCCGTCGCGCGCCTCAGAGTTCGCCCCCAGCCGGCATTTACCGTGAGTGTCGCGTTCCCTGCCGTCGTGCGCGCGGCTTTCGCCCACCGCCGCAAGACGCTCCGCAACGCACTCCGTGGGCTGGCGACCGCGGAGCAGATCGCAAGCTGCGGGGTGGATCCCTCCACCCGGCCGGAAACCGTCTCCCCTGCGCTCTTCAATGCCATTGCCGGCACGGTAAAGCTGCCGTCCGGCGCGCCCTGAGTTAGGATGCTGAAGCGCTCTATTGCTTCGCCGAGGGCTGCCTTATGTCCACGTATCCGTACCGTCGCATCCTGCTCGTCGTCGACCTGACCGAGGACAGCCTGCAGATCGGCAGGCGCGCACGCGATCTCGCGGCGACGCTGGGCGCCGAGGTCGAGCTGCTGCACGTCGTGGAATTCATGCCGGTAGAGCCGATGGGCGAGACACTCATGCCGGCGGTCCGCATCGAGGACGAATTGCTGGGTCGCGCACGTCAGCGTCTCACCGCGTTGGCGGAGGAGCTCGGCCTGCGCGATGCCCCGCACCGCGTCGAGTCCGGCAATGTCAAGGCGGAGGTCGTACGTGTGGCGCGCGAGCGCCAGAGCGACCTCATCATACTCGGGAGCCGCGAGCGTCACGGCCTTTCGATTCTGGTGAACTTCACGGAGGACACCGTCCTCCATGCAGCGCCCTGCGACGTTCTCGCGGTGCGGGTCGGCAAAGCCGCCGCCGGGTAGAATCCCGCCGCATGAGCCAGGAGCCGCACAAGATCCGCGTCGAGGTCGCCACCAGCTACCTCGATGAGCAGTCGAGCCCCGGCGAGCAGCGATACGTCTTCTCGTACACGATCACCATCCGCAACGAAGGCCAGCGCGCCGCCAAGCTCCTGACCCGGCACTGGATCATCACCGACGCCAACGGCAGGGTGAAGGAAGTCCGGGGCGAAGGCGTCGTCGGCGAGCAGCCGCACCTGGAGCCGGGGCAGGGCTTTCGGTACTCGAGCGGCGCCGTCCTCGAGACGCCCGTCGGCACCATGGAGGGCAGCTACCAGATGGTGGACACCGAGGGGCAGCGCTTCGATGCGCCCATCGCGCCCTTCCGGCTGGCGATCCCCGGTATCCTGCAGTGAGCCGGCATGCCATAGGCGACATCCAGGGCTGCTGTGACGAGCTGCGGGCACTCCTCGCGCGGATAGGATTCTCCGCCGATCGGGACCGGCTGTGGTTCGTCGGCGATCTGGTGAATCGCGGCCCACAGTCACTCGAAGCGTTGCGCTTCGTTCGTGCGCTGGGAGACAACGCGGTCGTGGTCCTCGGCAACCATGACCTGCATCTCCTTGCGGTCGCGTGTGGCTGCCGCCCGGCCCGCCGCTCCGACACACTGGATGAGATCCTGCGGGCACCGGACCGCGATCCCCTGCTGGAGTGGCTCGCTACCCGCCCCCTCGCACATTTCGAAGCGGGAGACCTGATGGTGCATGCTGGCGTCGTGCCGCAATGGACGGTGGAGATGACACTGGCACTCGCGCGCGAGGTCGAATCCGTGTTGCGTGACAATCCGCGCCTTCTCTTCGATCACATGTACGGTGACGAGCCGCACCACTGGCGCGCCGATCTGGAGGGTACGGATCGCCTGCGCTTCGCCATCAACGTGCTGACACGGATGCGTGTCTGCACGAACGACGGACAAATCAACTTGCGCATCAAAGGCAAGCCTCCCGCACCGGGATCGCAATGGATCCCCTGGTTCGATGCCGAGAGCCGCCGCACGCGTGGCACTCGCGTTGTTTTCGGTCACTGGTCGGCCCTGGGGCTCGTCGTGCGCGACGATGTCATCGGGCTCGATTCCGGTTGCGTCTGGGGCGGCGCGCTCACGGCGATCGACCTGGACGGCCGGCAGGCGGGCGGCTCCGCGCCGATGTCCGTGTCGTGCGCCGGCTATCAATCGCCCGACGAATAGTGAGGAGGCCGGCATGAAGCCCCTGCAAGCATTCAACCTGCATCGCTGGATCGACCAGCACCGGCATGTCCTCCAGCCGCCGGTCGGCAACAAGCGAGTGTTCGAGGACGGCGATTTCATCATCATGGTCATCGGCGGCCCCAACTCACGCCAGGATTACCATGTCGATCCCGGACAGGAGTTCTTCTATCAGCTGGAAGGCGACATCGTGCTGCGCACGATGCAGGGCGGCCGCCCGGTGGATGTGCCGATCCGACAGGGGGAAGTGCTGCTAATCCCGCCGAATCTGCCGCATTCCCCGCAGCGGCCCGCCAACACGGTGGGGCTCGTCGTCGAAAGGCGGCGCAACCCCGGCGAGCGCGACGGCTTCCAATGGTACTGCGCGCGCTGCGGCAAACTGCAGTATGAGGAATTCATCGAGCTCACCGACATCGAGAAGCAGCTGCCGCCGGTGTTCGAGCGCTTCCATGCCAGCAAGGAACGGCGCACCTGCCCGCATTGCGGTGGGGTGCTGGAGCCTCCGGGGTGAATGCACGGCTGGAAATAGGCGGTTGTGAGGTCAGCGTCGACCTCTCGCGCCCGCATGACCTCAGCGTGGAGCTCGACTTTCAGGGTCCTCAGGCGCGGCACTTCGGCGCGCCGCGCGCAAGCTCACAACCCTACTCGATCCCGGGGTTCCCCGGATCGGTGGTGCGGGGCGCGAGCTGCAACTGTCACTCCATCACTCTGATCCCCCATTGCAACGGCACCCATACGGAGTGCGTAGGTCATCTGACACGGGAGCCGCTGCACGCACAGCGCATCGTTCCGCGCGGCCTGTTGCCGGCGCTGCTGCTCTCCGTTCAACCGATGCCGCCCGACCAAACGCCGGAAAGCTCGGATCCGGCCCCCGTTGCGGGCGATCAGCTGGTGACTCGTGCTGCCCTGCAGGCCTCCTGGCCGGCGCAACCGCCATTCCCCGCGCGGGCTTTGGTCATCCGCACGCTTCCGAATGAGGAGGCGAAGCGCACTCGCGATTACACCGGCATTACACCTCCGTATCTCACGCGCGAGGCGGCTCTATACATCGTTGAGCGTGGCATCGAGCATCTCATCATCGATCTGCCCTCCATCGATCGCTCGCACGATGAGGGCCGGCTCACCGCGCACCGGCTTTTTTTCGGGCTGCCGCCCGGGGATTCGACGCTTGCCCACGCGATGCGATCCCAGTGCACGGTCACCGAATTGGCGTACATTCCCGACGTGGCAGTCGACAGACACTATCTGCTCGAGCTGCAGGTCCCCGCGATCAACGGCGATGCCGTTTCCAGCCGACCGCTCCTTTATGGCGTGGCCTACTGAGGCCCGCCTCGCCTGCAGAAGCATTGCGCCCGATATGACTTACGAGCCGACGCTGGAGTTTGCCCGCAGCCTGGATGCGGCAGATCCCCTGCGCGCCTTCCGCGAGCAATTCGCGCTGCCTCGCGGCGCGCGCGGCGAGGCGCTCGTCTATCTTTGCGGTCACTCCCTGGGGCTGATGCCCCTCGCCGCCCGCGGGCTCGTCATGGAGGAGTTGGACGACTGGGCGCAGCTCGCGGTCCTGGGGCACGAGCACGGCCGCCGGCCGTGGATCCCCTATCACGAGAACCTGCGCGACGGTCTGGCCGCTCTCTCGGGCGCGCACGGCGCGGAAGTCGTGGCGATGAGCTCGCTGACGGTCAACCTGCATCTGCTGCTGGCGGCGTTCTATCGCCCGAGCGGTGAGAGGCGGCGCATTCTCATCGAGGCCGGCGCATTCTCCTCCGACCGGCACGCCGTGGCTTCCCAGATTGCGTGGCGCGGACTCGACCCTGAGGAGGCGCTGATCGAGCTGACCCCTCGGGCGGGCAGGGACACGATCCCCGAGGAATCGATCGAGGCCCATCTCGCGGAGCACGGCGCCAAGGTGGCGCTCGTCCTCTGGCCGGGCGTGCAGTACAGGACCGGCCAGGCATTCGATCTCGGCAGGATTGCGCGCGCCGCGCATCGTTCCGGCTGCGTGGCCGGGTTCGACCTCGCCCACTCCATCGGCAATGTGCCCACCGCGCTACACGATAGCGACGCGGACTTCGCGGTCTGGTGCAGCTACAAATATCTCAACGCCGGTCCGGGAGCGATCGGCGGTTGTTTCGTCCACGAGCGGCACGGCCTCCCCCACCTTGCAGGCTGGTGGGGGCACGAGGCCGCCACGCGCTTTCGCATGGGACCTGAGTTCCACGCGGCGCCCGGCGCCGCCGGCTGGCAAATCAGCAACCCGCCCATTCTCTCGGCCGCTCCACTCATCGCTTCGCTTGCCCTCTTCGAGCAGGCGGGGATGCCGAAGCTGCGGCAGAAGTCCGTGGCGCTCACCGGCTATCTGGAATATCTCCTCGATCGGCTGGCGCCTGACGTCGAGCTCATCACGCCGCGCGCGGTCGACTCACGCGGCTGTCAGCTGTCCATTCGCATTGCCGGGCCGGCGGGGCGTGGACGGCGCGTGTTCGATGCTCTGACCGCGCAAGGCGTGATCGGCGACTGGCGCGAGCCGGATACCATCCGCCTCGCGCCCATTCCTCTCTACAACACCTTCGCGGACGTCTTCCGCGGCGCCGAAGCGCTCGCACAGGCGCTGCGCCACGCGCCGTGACACCCGTCTCAGATCAGCCAGTCAACATCGTCGGCGCGGGCCTCGCGGGCGCGCTGCTCGCCGTCTTGCTGGCCCGCCATGGGTTCACGGTCGATGTTTATGATCGCCGCCCGGACCCGCGAGGCGCAGCGAGCGAGCGTGGCCGCTCCATCAACCTGGCTCTCGCGGCACGCGGCATCGCAGCACTCGAGCGAGCCGGCGTGATGGAGCGCATCCGTCCACTCTTGATCCCCATGCGGGGACGGATGATTCATTCGCTCTCGGGAGAGACGCAGCTGCAACCCTACGGCCAGCGGCAGCAGGAGGTCATCTATTCCGTCAGCCGCGGCGATCTCAACCGGGTGCTGATCGAAGAAGCGGCCCGACATCCGCGGGTGCGTCTGCGATTCCGGCACACCTGTCTGCAGGCTCTGCCGCAGTCGGGCACATTGCGCTTGCGCGATGAGGACTCGGGCGGCGAGTGCAATGTGCCCATTGCACCAACTTTCGCCGCAGACGGCGCCGGATCCGCCGTACGCACGAGTCTCGCCCGCGCGGGACGCATCAGCGTGCGGGAGGACCGGCTGGATCACGATTACAAGGAACTGACGCTTCCCGCGGCACTGGCTGGGCGCCACCCGATGGAGCCGCACGCTCTGCACATCTGGCCGCGCGGCGGCTTCATGCTCATTGCTCTGCCGAATGCCGACGGCAGCTTCACCGCCACCCTCTTCCTGGCGCGCAGCGGCGCCGACGGGTTCGACTCCCTCACGAGTACAGACCGGGTCCGGACTTTATTTCAGAGTCAGTTTCCGGATGTGGCGCAACTCATGCCGCATCTCCTGGAGGAATTCGCGGCCCATCCCCAGGGCCCGCTCGGCACGGTGTATGCGAAGTCCTGGCATGTCGGCGGCCAGGTGCTGCTGCTGGGCGACGCCGCTCATGCCATCGTCCCCTTCCACGGCCAGGGAATGAACGCTGCTTTCGAAGACTGTCTCGTCCTCGACGGCCTTCTCGGTGGGCACGACAGCTGGCACACGCTTTTCCCCGATTTCGAAAGCGCTCGCCTGCCCAACACCGCCGCCATCGCACAGATGGCGCTCGAGAACTACGTCGAGATGCGCGATACGGTGCGCGACCCGGCCTACCTGCGGCGCAAAGCGCTCGCCATGGAGCTCGAGCGCCGCTTCCCGGAGCGCTTCATCCCGCGCTACTCCATGGTGATGTTCCACCCCGAGATCTCCTATTCGGAGGCGCTGCGGCGCGGGGGGGTGCAGGAGTCGATCCTGCAAGAGCTGGATGAGCGGAGTGGGCCGGGGAATGTGGATTTTGATTTCGCCGGCAGGCTGATCGCTGACCGGTTGCGCTGAGAGGAACCGGTGCCACTTCACCGTGTCGATTCAGCCGACCCCTGTTCGGCTAGTGAGCAGACGCCTGCTGCAATAGTTGCGCGGCCACCGCACCATCACCCGCCGGAGAGTCAAGCATGAAATCGCCATTCCCCCTCTGGGCACGCACTGCAATCCTCGTCGGCCGCCTCATCTTCGCCGCCGTATTCGTGATGGCGATGGCGTTCAAGTTCGCAGGCATGGACGCGACCGCGAAATACATTGCGGCAGCTGGAATCCCCGCCGCTTATCCGCTCGCCTGGGTCGCGGCCTTTTTTGAGCTCGCGCTCGCCGTGTGCTTCTTGACCGGTGCGTTTTTCCGGGAGGCGGCTCTCGCTGCCGCGGCTTATGTCCTCTTCCTTGCCTTTGTGTTCCACGGGCCTGCGCACTGGAACGGCAACCAGGACCAGTTCGGATTCTTCGTCGATCATATAAACTTCATAGCCGGTCTCCTCTTCGCCGCGGTCCTTGGCCCCGGCGATATCCTCGCGCTGACCCGAGCGCGTCTGATCCAGAAAACGTCTGACTCGTGACCCGTGAGTCCCGCTATGTCTCAGGCATCATGATCGCATGAGTTGATTTGACTTCCTCCATGACGAAATAGGTATGCGTCTGCTGCACGCCGCGCACCGACGCGATGGTGTCGCCGAGCAGGGTGCGGTATGTCTCCATGTCTTTCACCCGGACCTTGAGCAGGTAGTCGAAGCCACCGGCGACCATGTGGCATTCCATGATCTCATCGTGTGCGCGCACGACTTCCTTGAAGTGCTCGAAGGCCTCCGGCGTCGTCCGATCCAGTGAGACCTCGACGTAGGCCAACAGGCCGAGTCCGAGCTTGCCCGGATCCAGGCGGGCGAAGTAGCCCTCGATGAAGCCGCCGGACTCGAGCCGCCGCACTCGCTCCAGGGTCGGCGTCACCGTGAGATTGACCTCCCGGGCAAGCTGCGACACCGGAATCCGGCCGTCCTGCTGCAGCCGCGCGAGGAGCTTGCGATCGATCCGGTCGAGGCGACGGTCGAGGTTTGGCGGGTTCTGCTGTGGCGAAGTGTTTTTGGGGGACATGACAGTAAATTTTGCTGCTATTAGCGCCTGAATGGAAAATTATCCTCTACTGTGCCGGCTATCATAAGCACAATCAGCTAGATCACGCCGGTAACTCATCATCATGGCTGCAATCCCCCGGACCCGTTCGGCCCTCCCACTCGAGGCCACCGATCTCGGCGGTCTGCGAGAGCGCATCCGCGCCGCCACGCTGCGCTCGGAGCCACGAGCCGTCGCGGAGATGCGGGAGGCGCTGCTCCCCTTGGCGGACACCCTGGAAGCCGCCCGCGGCCGCGCCATACGCTGGGTCGAGGCAGCGCGCGAGCATGTACGCTCCAGGCCGCTCGCCGAGTCGCTCCTCGATCAGTTTCCGCTCGACAGCCGGCAGGGCAAGGCGCTGATGAGCCTGGCCGAGGCGCTGCTGCGCACTCCCGACCGCGTATGCGCCGACCGGCTGATCGCCGAGCGGCTGGCGGCCCTGCGTGAGGGCGGCCGGGCAAAGAGCTCCGACCTCACCGTAAGGATGGCGCTGGCTCTGCTCAACACCGCCAGCCGCCTGTTGCCCGATGCAAGCGCAGGGCTGTCGGCAAATGCGCGCCGGCCGCTGCTCACGCCAGTCGTGACACCGGTCATCCGAGCCGCCCTCCGCCGGGCCATGCGGATGATGGGCCACGCGTTCATCGTCGGGGAGTCCATCGAGTCGGCGCTCGCGCGGAGCCATCGCGACAGCGAGCTCTCACTGTGCTCGTTCGACGTGCTCGGCGAAGGCGCCAGGTCCGAGGCCGACGCGCAGCGGTATTTCGACGCCTACGAGCGAGCGATTGATGCGTTGCGCTCGCAGCCCACGGATTCCGTTCACCGCCGATCCGGCATCTCCGTGAAGCTCTCTGCTCTCGAGCCGCGTTATTCGTTGACGCAGCATGCTCGGGTCATGGAGGGTCTCGTTCCCCGTATGCTCACGCTCGCTCGCCGGGCGTGCGCCGCCGGAATCGGGTTGACCATTGATGCCGAGGAGGCGGATCGACTCGACCCGTCGCTCGATATCATTGCGGCTCTGGCGCGCGATGCCGGCACGCGCGGATGGAGCGGACTCGGCCTCGCGGTGCAGGCTTATGGCAGGCGGGCACCGCTGGTGTTGGATTGGGTCGCGGAGCTCGCCAGGCAGACGGGCCGGCGGATGTCTGCGAGGTTGGTCAAGGGCGCGTACTGGGACGCGGAGATCAAGCGCGCGCAGGAGCGCGGGCTCGACAGCTTCCCCGTCTACACCTCGAAAGCCGCAACTGATGCGAGCTACATCGTATGCACCCGGCGGCTGTTCGAGGCGCGCGATGTCATCTACCCGCAGTTCGCCACGCACAACGCGCTGACCGTTGCGGCGGTGACGGCGATCGCGCCGCAGGGCGCCGTTTACGAGTTCCAGCGTCTGCACGGGATGGGGCAGGCGCTCTACGAGGCCGTTCGGGCCGAGGTGCCCGACCTGCCCCCGGTGCGCGTGTACGCGCCGGTTGGCACCTACGAGGAGCTGCTGCCTTACCTGGTGCGCCGGCTGCTCGAGAACGGCGCCAACACATCGTTTGTACATCACTTCCTCAACAAAGACGTTCCCGTGGAGCAGGTCGTGGGCCAAATTATGGGCAAGGTCATTCCGAACTCCGCCGGGGCCGCCGCGGCAGCGCGCGCCGACAGTCCCGCGCGGATCCGTGAGCCGAGCGAACTCTATCGCTCGCGCCGCAATTCCCGCGGGGCGGATTTCGGCAACCCGGCCGAGCTCGCAGCCCTCCAGGGCGAGCTTCGGGCAGGTGCCGACGCTTCCTACCTGGGAGGACCCATTTTGAGCCAGGGCGAGGCGATCGAGCCCAACGTGCCGGTGCGCTCCCCGGCGAGCACCGCGCAGTTCGTGGGTCTCACGCGGGATGCGACGGAAGCTGAGATCGCCGGTGCCATGACGAGCTGCGCCCGTGCCCAGCGCGCGTGGGATGCGACGCCCGCGGAGGGGCGCGCCGCCTGCCTGGAGAAGGCAGCGGACCTGTTGGAGCAACGCCGCGGCCTCTTTCTCAATCTGCTGGTCCGCGAGGCCGGCAAGACACTGCCGGATTCGATCGCCGAGATTCGCGAGGCGGCGGACTTCTGCCGTTACTATGCCCGGCGCGGCCGCGAGCTGTTCGCCGCCGCGCAGGAGCTCGACGGCCCGGTGGGAGAGCGGAATCTCCTCTCTTTCCACGGCCGCGGCGTGTTCGCCTGCATCAGCCCATGGAATTTCCCCCTGGCCATCTTCACGGGACAGATCACCGCGGCTCTCATGGCGGGCAACGCGGTCGTTGCCAAGCCGGCTCCGGCCACCACGCTGGTCGCCCATGCGATGACGCGGCTGTTGCACGACGCCGGGATCCCGCGCGATGCGGTGCAACTCGCCCCTGCCGACGGACCCCTCTTCGGCGCCACCGCGCTGACTCATCCGGCGCTCGCCGGCGTCGCGTTCACGGGCTCTACGGCCACGGCCGCGACCATCAACCGCACTCTCGCGGGGCGCGACGGGCCGATCGTGCCGCTCATCGCCGAGACCGGCGGAGTGAATGCCATGATCGTCGATGCGACAGCGCTGCCGGAGCAGGTCGTGGATGATGTGATTGGCTCAGCCTTCACGAGCGCGGGACAGCGGTGCTCGGCTCTTCGGGTGATGTACGTGCAGGAGGAGATCGCGGACCGCGTCCTCGAGATGCTGATCGGCGCGATGCGGTGCCTGACCCTTGGCGACCCGGCCGATCCGGCGACGGACGTGGGTCCGGTCATCTCCGGGGATGCGCAGCAGCGATTGCTGCGGCACGCGCGGCGAATGGGCATCGAGGCGAAGCTCCTCTACTCCTGTCCGGTGGAGCACTGCGAAGAAAGCGGGCACTTCTTCGGCCCGCGGCTGTTCGAGCTGAGCTCGCCTGACCAGCTGCAGACGGAGGAGTTCGGGCCGATCCTCCACGTGTATCGCTATCGCGCCGATGAGCTTGCGCAGGTGCTGGCCGCCATCCGCTCGACTGGATTCGGCCTGACGTTGGGCGTGCACAGCCGGCTCGAGAGCATGGCGGAGCATGCTTTCCGTACTCTCCCGGTAGGCAACACGTACGTCAATCGCAACATGATCGGCGCGGTCGTCGGCGTACAGCCGTTCGGCGGTCAGGGGCTATCGGGGACGGGACCCAAGGCGGGTGGCCCGAATTACCTGCAGCGCTTCGCCACGGAGCGGACCCTCACCATCAACACCGCGGCGATCGGCGGTGCAGTCGAGATACTCTAGGCGATTTGCGCCAATCTGTTACTCGCCGCGCAGCGCCTCAGTCAATTCCGGGAAGGAGCCGATCGGCTCGCCGCAGACATTACCGCGGCACACGTAAGCCACGGCCTCGCCCCTGGGCACCTTCTCTGCAACCGCCGCGGGCAGGCCTGTCGCATCGGCCGGGACGGCAAGCACCATGCGCCTTGGCGAGTAGAGCCGGCCAAGATCGCGCCGCCAAGTCTCGATGGCCGTTCGCTCGCCACGCAAAACGACGATTTCAGGCGGATGCAGCAACTCCTCGAGTGCGATGAGAAGGCTCGTATGGCCCTGCGGATACTTCTCCATCATGGCCCATCCCGCGCGAAGCACTCCCTCCGCAGCTGCGAGGTAACGTGGCTCGCCCAGCAGGTATCCCATCCGCTGCAGCGCGAAGGCCGCGACGCCGTTGCCAGCGGGAGTGGCGTCGTCGCCGAAGGACTTCGGCCGGTGGATCAACTGCTCGTGATCATCGGAGGTAAAGAAGAACCCGCCGGCGCGCTCGTCGGCATAGTGCCGTAGCAGCACTTCCAGCAACTCGCCGGCGAATCGCAGCTCAGCGGCGCGGAAGCGGACCTGCTGCAGCTCCAGGACGGCATCCGCAAGGAACGCGTAATCATCGAGATACGCGTTCAAATGGGCACGCCCATCGTTGTAAGTGGCGAGCAGTCTGCCGTCGCGCCAGAGCGTCTGGCGTACGAAGTCGAGCGCCCGCCCAGCGGACTCCGCCAGCTCGTCGCGACCGAGCGCCCGCGCCGCGACGGCCATGCCGCGGATCATCAGCCCATTCCAGGAGGCGAGAATCTTGTCATCCCGTCCGGGACGCACCCTGCGCTCCCGGATCCGCAGCAATTTCTCGCGCGACGAGCTCAGCGCCGATTCCACGCTCTCGCGGGGGAGCTCGAGGGTCGAAGCAACGTCTTCCACCGAGCGGAAGACGTGCAGGTGCCACCGGTCCTCGAAGTTGGGCTCGCGATCGAGGCCGAAGCGGGGAGCAAACGCTGCGTATTCCTCCGCGGTCAGGGCTGAGCGCACCTCGTCGCGGTCCCAGACATAGAACTTGCCCTCGTGTCCCTCCGAATCGGCATCGAGGCTCGAGTAGAATCCTCCTTCGGGCGATTGCATCTCACGGCGCACCCAGTCGGCGGTCTGCGCGGCCGCCTTGCCGTAGAAGGTGTCGCCGGTCGCCACGTACGTATCCGCATACACCGCAAGAAGGCTGCCGTTGTCGTAGAGCATCTTCTCAAAGTGCGGAATCATCCAGTAGTCGTCGACCGAGTAGCGGCAGAAGCCGCCCGCCAGCTGATCGTTGATGCCGCCATCGGCCATGCGCCGCAGTGTCAGGCCTGCCATGTAGAGCGCATGCAGGTCCGGTGTATCACTGCCGGCGCCCGCACGCCATTCTCGTAACAGCAACTCCAGCGATTTGGGGTGCGGAAATTTCGGCGCGCCGCCGAACCCGCCGTAGTGGGCGTCGAACGCGCGCTCGAGTGCCTGGCGGCCGAGGCGCAGCGGCGCATCGCTCAGCTCGGCGGCTTCCGGGGGCGGCGGCTCGAGCTGCGCGAAGGCCGCCATCAGCGCTTCGTTCTGCTGCCGCAGCTGCGCCTCATGCTCGCGGTAGTAGCTGGCCACGCGCAGCAGCAGATCCCTGAAGGCGGGCAGCCCGAAGCGTGCCTCCTTGGGGAAATAAGTCCCGCCGAAGAACGGCCGCCGGTCGTCCGGTGTCAGAAACATCGTGAGGGGCCAGCCACCGGAGCGCTGCGTCAACATCTGCTGCGCGACCTGGTAGATGCGGTCTACGTCGGGGCGCTCTTCCCGGTCCACCTTGATATTGACATATCGCTCGTTCAGCACCTGCGCCGTCGCCTCATCCTCGAAGCTCTCGGCAGCCAGCACGTGACACCAGTGGCAGGCGGCATAACCCACGCTGAGGTGAATGGGCTTCGCTTCCGCGAGCGCCCGCGCGAAGGCCTCCTTGCCCCACGGATACCAGTCGACCGGATTGTGCGCGTGCTGGCGCAGGTAGGGACTGGTCTCGGCCAGCAGCCGGTTGGTGTATTTCGGGCTGCCGTCCGGATTGAGGTGTCGAGTGTCCATGTGCCCTGTGTGCTGATGGGCGCAAAGTCGGCATCCTGCCGCTTTGCGCGAGCGCGGTCTATGGCTCTTTCGACCCGCGGGCCGTGAGCGGACCCTGGCCCGCTCAATGGATCGCTTTTGGGCTCGCGAGAGCACGTCTATACTGCCGCCCGCGCCGAACCGCCCATCGAGCTCGCCTTGCCCACTGCTCCATCCACTTCCCCCGCCCATGACGGCCCCGCCCGTGAGCTGCGTCTCAAGCGCGGCGAAGAGCGCCGCTTGTCCTCCGGACATCTTTGGGTCTTCAGCAATGAGATCGACTCCGACGCGACTCCGCTCTCGGCGTTCGCGCCGGGTGATCTCGCGCAGATCACCTCGCAGCGGAGCCAGTTCCTGGGATATGCCTACGTCAATCCGCACGCGCTCATCTGCGCGCGGATCCTGAGCAGGGAGCCCGCTCACCCCGTCGATCGCGCACTGGTGGATACCCGCCTGCGTGCGGCGCTCGCGCTGCGGGAGCGACTCCACCGCGAGCCTTACTATCGCCTGGTATTCGGCGAGTCCGATGGCCTGCCGGGGCTGGTTCTCGACCGCTATGGAGACGTGCTGGTGGGACAGATCGCGACCGCGGGCATGGAAGCATTGCAGGAGACCGTGGCCGCGGCCGTGCGTGAATTGCTTGCGCCGACCTGCCTCTACTGGAAGAACGACTCCGCGGCGCGGCAGCTCGAGCAACTGCCGCAAGTCGCGCAGACCGCTTTCGGCGAAGCCCCGGCGGAGATTACCGCGATGGAGGCCGGCCTTCGCTTTGCGGCGCCGCTGATGCAGGGGCAGAAGACCGGCTGGTTCTACGACCAGACTCACAACCGGGCGCGCCTCGTGCGCTATCTGTGGCCGCGGGCGCGGGTCCTGGACGTGTGCAGCTATGCGGGTGCTTGGGCAATCACCGCCCTCAAGGCAGGCGCCGCCGCGGCCAGCTGCATCGATTCCTCGCAGACGGCTCTCGATTTCGCTGCCCGCAACGCGCAGTCGAATGGGGTTGCGCTGGAGACCATTCATGCAGATGCCTTCGATGCGATGAAGGCACTTCACGAGCGCGGCGAACGCTTCGATGTCGTCGTGCTCGATCCGCCGGCATTCATCAAGCGCAAAAAGGACGTTCCGCAGGGGCAGGCCGCCTATCGAAAGCTCAATCAGCTCGCTCTCGCCCTCATCGAAGGCGAAGGTTTGCTCGTATCCTGCTCCTGCTCGTACCACCTCGCGCCCGAGGAGCTGGTGACCGCCATACAGTCGGCCGCCCGCCACAGCGGCCGCTTCGTGCAGATCCTGGAGTCCGGAGGTCAGTCGCCCGATCACCCGGTGCATCCCGCCATCCCGGAAACGCGCTACCTGAAGGCTTTCTTCTGCCGCGTGACGCGCGGGGTCAGCTAAACTTCGCCGCCATGATTGTCTATCCGGACATCAACCCGATCGCCCTTCGGCTGGGTCCGATCAAGGTGCACTGGTACGGCATCATGTACCTGCTCGGGTTCGCCGCCGGATGGCTGCTCGCGCGCCGGCGCGCCGCGCGGCCGGGCTCTACCTGGAAGCCCGTGGATGTCGACGATCTCGCCTTCTTCGCGATGGTGGGCGGCATTCTCGGCGGCCGGATAGGTTATGTGCTCGTCTACGGCCTTACGTTCTGGACGTCGCAGAACCCGTGGTACCCGTTCGAGATCTGGGACGGGGGCATGTCCATTCATGGCGGTTTCATCGGCGCGCTGCTCGCGCTCACGCTGTTCGCATGGCGCCGCCGCCGCAGCGTCGCGGATGTTTTCGACTTCAGCGCTCCGCTGCCGGAGCTCGGTCTGTTCTTCGGCCGCATCGGCAATTTCATCAACGGCGAGCTCTGGGGCAAGCCGACCACGCATCCCTGGGGTTTCCTCGTCGACCCGAGTCACCTGCATCCCTCGCAGGCGAGCAATGCGCTCTCGGAGTGCGAACGCCTCGGGATTACGCCGTGCATTTTGCACGTGCAGGCGTCGCAGCTCTATGAGGGGTTCCTCGAAGGAATTGTGCTCTTCACGGTCATGTGGTGGTTCACGGCGAAGTCGCGCCCGCGGCTGGCTCCTTCGGGACTCTTCCTATTGCTCTACGGCACCTTTCGCTTCCTCGTCGAGTTCGTGCGCATGCCGGATCAACAGATTGGCTATCTCGCCTGGGGTTGGCTGACGATGGGCCAGGTCCTGTCGCTGCCCATGATTCTCATCGGCGGCGTCTTGCTGACTTACGCCTACAGCACCCGCGCGCCCTCGGGTAACTTCGCCACCGCGCAGTGATCCTCGCGCGATGAAACCTTACCTCGATCTGATGCGCCGCATCCTGGAAAGCGGCGCGCACAAGGGTGACCGCACGGGCACGGGGACACTGTCGCTCTTCGGCCAGCAGCTGCGCTTCGATCTGTCGCAGGGTTTCCCGCTGGTCACGACCAAACGCATCCATCTGCGCTCGCTCATCTGCGAGCTGCTCTGGTTCCTGCGGGGCGACACCAATGTCGCGTGGCTGCACGATCAGGGGGTCAGCATCTGGGACGAGTGGGCCGATGAGCGCGGCGAGCTGGGGCCGGTTTACGGCAAGCAGTGGCGCTCGTGGCTGGCGCCCGACGGGCGCACCATCGATCAGGTCCGCGTGGCGCTCGAGCAGCTGCGCGACAATCCGGACTCCCGCCGCATCCTGGTCAGCGCCTGGAACGTGGGCGAGCTCGAGCAGATGCGCCTCATGCCGTGCCATGCCCTCTTCCAGTTCTACGTGGCCAATGGCCGGCTGTCATGCCAGCTCTATCAGCGCAGCGCGGATGTATTCCTCGGTGTGCCGTTCAACATCGCGAACTACTCCCTGCTCACCCATATGTTCGCGCAGCAGTGCGACCTCGAGCTCGGCGAGTTCATCTGGACCGGCGGGGACTGCCACCTCTATCGCAATCATCTCGAGCAGGCGAGGCTGCAGCTCGCGCGCGCTCCGTTCCCGCCGCCGCGACTCAACATCCGGCGCCGGCCCCCAACCCTGTTCGACTACAACTTCGAGGATTTCGAGTTCGTGGGTTACCAGCATCATCCCGCCATTGCCGCGCCGGTGGCGGTCTGACATGACACAGCAATCGCTGTTTGAAGTGCGCCACTCCGCGGTCCATGGGCTCGGCGCTTTCGCCCTGCGCCGCATCCGCAAAGGCACCCGCATCGTCGAATATCTCGGCGAGCGGGTATCGCACCGAGAGGCCGACCGGCGCTACGAGAGCAAAGACGCGAACGACGCGCACACGTTCCTGTTCATCGTCGACTCGAAGACCGTCATCGATGCCGGCGTCAAGGGCAACGAGGCACGCTTCCTCAATCACTCCTGCAATCCCAACTGCGAGTCCGTGATCGAGAGGCGGCGCGTATACATCGAGGCGATCCGCACCATCGAGCCTGGCGAGGAGTTGACCTACGATTATCAGATCCAGCGCGAGGACGATGATCCGGCCGGCATAGAGGAGGTATTCGCCTGCCGCTGCGGCTTCCCGCAGTGCCGCGGCACCATGCTCTGGCCGCCCGCCCCCCCGCAGCGGTCAAAGCGCCGACCGAGGCGCAAACCGGGGGCAACGAAGCGAAAGCGGCAGGCGCGCGAGAGCGCAAGGCGAGGCCGGAGCGCCAGGCGAGGGCACGGAACCGCCAGGAAGTCGTCGCGGCGCCGCTGAAGGCGCGCGGCGCTCACCTCATCATGCAGTCTCGTCGCTTGACCTTGCCGGCAGTCGTTGGGGCGCTCGGCGTCGTCTACGGAGACATCGGCACCAGCCCGCTGTATGCGTTCGACGCGACGTTGACTGTTGCCGGCCGTTTTAACAGCGAGTTGGTGCTCGGCGCCCTATCCCTCATCCTCTGGGCGCTGACCATCACCGTCACCGTCAAATATGTCAGTGTGATCATGCGGGCGGACAATGAGGGAGAAGGCGGCATCCTCGCGATGTTCGCCCTCGCTCAGCGCCAAATCGCCGGCGGCCTGTGGGGGCGCATCATGGTCTGGCTGGCGCTCGCCGGAACGGCCTTCTTCTTCTGCGATTCGCTGATCACGCCCGCCGTCACTGTGTTGAGTGCGGTCGAGGGCCTCGAGGTCCTGAATCCCCAGCTCAAGAACGCGGTGGTTCCGGTCACCGTCGGAGTGATCATCGGACTCTTTGCGTACCAGCGTCGCGGCACGGCGCGCATCGGCAGTCTCTTCGGTCCCATCATGGTGGTGTGGTTCGTGGTGATCGGGCTCACCGGCGCCGTCGCCATCCGGCGCGATCCGATCGTGCTCGCCGCGATCAATCCCCTCTACGGCATCGAGCTGCTCGTGCACCGCCCGGGCGTCGCGCTGGCGATCATCGGCGCGGTGTTCCTGGCCATGACCGGCGGCGAGGCGCTCTACGCGGACATGGGACAATACGGCAAGGAGCCCGTACGGCTCGGCTGGTTTGCCCTCGTATGGCCGGCACTCATACTCAACTACTTCGGGCAGGGCGCGCTGCTTCTCGCCCGGGGGAAATACCTGCCGCAAGCCCTCTACCTCCTGGTCCCCGAGCAAGCGCGCCCCTGGATGGTGGTCCTGGCGACCGCGGCGTCGGTCATCGCCTCGCAGGCGGTCATCTCCGGGGCGTTCTCGATGACACGCCAGGCGGTGCAGCTCGATCTTCTACCGCGCATTCGGGTGCTGCAGACGTCCGCCACCGAGCTGGGCCAGATCTACGTGCCCGTGGTCAACTGGCTGGTGTTCATCGCGGTGATCGCTTTCGTGGTCGGCTTCGGCTCATCGGACGCCCTGACGGGCGCCTACGGCGCCGCCGTCGTCGGCACCATGTTGGTCACGACCATTCTGGGCTCCTTCGTCGCGCTGACCCAGTGGAGCTGGTCGAAGTGGTCGGTTGGGAGCCTCTTCGGCCTGCTGATGATCGTCGACACCATCTTCGTCCTCGGCAACATGACCAAAGTGCCGGACGGGGGCTGGATTCCGCTCACACTGGCTGCGATCCTGTTCACGGTCTTCATGACGTGGCGCGGCGGGCGGCTGGAGCTGCGCGCCGCGCTCGCCAAGATGGCCGTGCCACGCACCGAGCTGCCGAAGCTCATCGCGGGAACCTACCGCGTACATGGGACCGGCGTATTTCTCGCCAGCGATCCCAACCTCATACCCTCCGCGTTGATCCGCAACATCGAGCACAACGGCGTTGCGCACGAGCGATTGATCGTCCTCAACGTCGAGGTCGTGCGCACTCCCCGCCAGGACCCGGTGCGTCGGGTCGAGATCGAAGAAACCCTGCCCGGTGTCTATCTGGTCCACGCCCGATTCGGGTTCATGGAGACGCCGGACGTCGGCGAGGCACTGAAGTCCTGCCGGGTCCGGGGGCTGAGAGTGTTTACCGAGGACAGCTCGTTCTTCGTCGGCCAGCACGTGGTGCGCGCGCGGCCGCTGCCGGGCTGGAAGGGTCTGCAGCGGCGACTCTTCGCCTGGATGCAGCGGCACAGCACCCAGGCCGCGGAGTTCTTCCGCATGCCGTTCCGCGGCGTGGTCGTCCTCAACACCGTGGTCGAGATCTGACACCGCACTCCACGGCCGCGCCCGCATGATCCTGCAGCAACCGCTCATCTCTCTCATCGCTGCAATGGCGGAGAACGGCACGATCGGGCGCGACAACTCCCTGCCCTGGCGGCTGCCGGATGACCTGAAGCGCTTCAAGGCCCTGACGATGGGCAAGCTGTTGCTGATGGGGCGCAAGACCTACGAGTCGATCGGCGGGCCGCTGCCGGGGCGCACCAGTCTCGTGCTCACGCGCGACCCGGAATGGCGGGCCGAAGGGGTGGTCGTGGTGCACTCGCTCGGGCAGGCGCTCGGTTGCGCGCGGGACGCGGAGGAGCTGGTCGCGATCGGCGGCGCAGAGATCTATCGGCTGCTCATGCCGTTTGCCCGCCGCATTTACCTGACCCTCGTGCACGCTGACATTGCTGGCGACACGTTCTTCCCGGACTTCGATCCCACGCAGTGGGCCGACGTCGAGTGCCACAGCTACGCGGCGGACGAACGCAACGCGTATGGCTTCACATTCATGACGCTGGAGCGCAAGAGCGAGCCGCAGCCGCCGCGGAATTACTAGGGCCCGAACAGATCCTTCAGTCTGCTGAAGAAAGAGCGGGAGTGCATGTGCCGCAACATGGCCGACCACTTGTCCTCCACCAGCAGCTTGCGCTCCAGATCCGCCTCCTCCTGCTTCATGAGCTCGAGGACTCTGGTGTCCTCGTGGTCATCGAGCCAGTAACCATGTTGGTTGGGACAGAATTCCATCTCGAGATCGTAGAACCTGTAGCGGAACCGCTGTAGGGACGCGGCGCATTCCGGGCACTTGGCGTTCGTGGGCGTCGCGCGAGGCACCAGAGTCCCCTTCCAGCGATCGCCGAAATCGAAGACTTCGTCCTCGAGCTGCTCGAGCTCATCGTGCTCGAGCCACATTCCTTTGCAGGACTGACAATAACTGACCTTGAGCTTATGCCGTTCCGTCGGCTGCAGGTCCACACCGCACCTTGGACACTTCACTTGAACCTCCTTCACGTCTTCACGATCGGGGTGGACGATCATGGCATCCAGCCGGGGGATCGGCTAGGGCGCGCGTGAATGTACCGACTTGCTTATGAATGAAGTAAGGTATATTATTTCTATAGAAAAGGTACCCCCGTGAGCCTGCCCGCCGCCCGTACGCAAAATGCCGCCGCGGTCCTGTCGAAGGCGACCGTGCGCGCGGCCGAGCAACTGGATGTCCGCCAGGCCCAGCTCGCCAAGGTGCTGGGCCTGAGCGCCGCGACCACCTCGCGATTGGCGGCCGGGACCTGGCTGCTGCCGCAGGGCAGCAAAGCCTGGGAGCTGGCGGCGACGTTCGTACGCCTCTACCGCTCCCTTGCCGCCATCACCGGCGGGAAGGCGCAGGCCATGCGCGATTGGCTGCACTCCGCCAACAGCGCGCTCGGTGGGGAGCCGGCGAAGCGCATTCTGACGGCTGAAGGACTCTTCCATGTCGTCCAGTACCTGGACACCGCACGCGGTCGCATCTGAGGCGAAAGCTTGCGAGCTGACGCTGTGGCGCGCTGTCGAAGCACAGCACGTTGTAGCGACCCGCGCGCTGGTCGATAGCCTGGCGGAGCAGGAAGTGCTCGAGTCGGTGCTCGAAGCCGCCAAACCCCCCGTCCCGGCTCAGTGCACGGGATTCGACTATCTTCTCTACACGCCATTTCGCTATCCGCCGCCGCCCCACGGCTCACGTTTCCGCGGCTACGCTGATCCGGGCGTCTGGTACGGAGCGGAAGCGGTGCGCACGAGCTGCGCGGAAATCGGCTATTGGCGCTGGCGCTTCGTGATGGATAGCCACGGGCTCAGCAGGCTCGACGCGGTGCCGCACACGGTTTTCCAGGCGGTGGCGCGAGGCAAGGCGGTGGACCTGCGCAAGCAGCCATTCGCGCGCGATCAGAGCGTGTGGAGTGACCCCGACGACTATGGCGGTTGCCACGGCCTGGCGCGAGCCGCCCGAACCGCCGAGACGCAGATCATCCGTTACCGGTCAGTTCGGGACCCTGAGCACGGTGGCTGTGGGGCTGTGCTCGACTGCCGGGCGTTCTCCGGCACAGGCGGTGTCCGTCAACGGCAATCGTGGTTCCTGACAGTCGACCGGCAGCGCGCCTCCTGGGTGCGCTCCGGCACGCGCAGCGCCGCAACGTACGAATTCGTCTTTCACCCCGTCAGTTGACTTCGAGGTCCTTGAGCACCTGCAGCGCCGCTTCGAGCCGATCTTCCGGCACGAGCAACTGAACTCCGCCGATTCCGCCATTCATGCCCAGGCCCACACCCACGACCACCGCCGGTATATCGGCGCCCTCCAACGCGATCCTTGCGAGGTCCGCTTCGAGCTGCATCGAGTAAGTTCTGATGGTTTTCATCTAGCGAAGCTCGTTATCGAAGAATATCAGGGTGGCGGCGGCATTCCCCACGCGCTGACTGAACGACGCGCCGATGTTCCCGTGACCGGCAGCGCGCCGCGTGAGCAGCAGCACCGGCAAGGGGGACGCGCTCGCTGCCTGCAGAGCGGCGGCGAACTTGCGGGATTGCCAGGGCGCGACCCGCGGGTCGTTCTCGCCAGTCTCGAGCAGCACCGCGGGGTAACGAGTTCCCGGGCGAACACTGTAGTAGGGCGAATACGCGTACAGGGCATGAAACTGCGCCGCGTCGACGACGGATCCGGTTTCCCCCACGTTGTACCTGCCGTTGGGGTACAGCTCGTGGCGCAGCGTGTCGTAGATGCCGACGTAGCTCACCACTGCGCGATACGACTCCGGATGCTGAGTCAGCGCCGCTCCCATGAGCAGCCCACCGTTGCTGCCTCCAACGATTCCGAAATGACGCGACGAGGTCCAGCCGGCCGAGACCAATACCTGTGCTGCAGCGGTGAAGTCGTCGAAGACGTTCTGCTTCGACGTGAGCCGTCCTTCGCGATGCCATGACTCGCCGAACTCATCACCGCCCCGGATGTTCGCCATGGCGAACACTCCGCCCCGCTCGAGCCATGCGAGGTCTGTGCCGATGAAGTGCGGTGCCACGGGTATGTCGTAACCACCGTAGGCGGTCAATATGGCCGGGTTGTCGGAGCGCTTCGGCGTCGAGCGCAGGGCAAGGACCGTCACCGGAACGTGCGCGCCATCCTTCGAGATAGCGGTGAGCCGGTACGCGCGGATCTTTCCATAGTCCTGGTCCGGCGGCCGAACCGCAAAGATCGTGCGCAAGGAGCCCGACTTGGCGTCATAGAGGGCCCAGCGGTTTGGGATCGTCCAGCCGGAGTAGTCGACGATCGCCTCGGCGGAACCCGCTTCGGAGGCGATCGTGTCGATGCCGATGCCCGACCGCGGCAGCGCAACCCGGCGCACGAATCGCCCATCGCTCGCATATTGATCGACGCGCCAATCCGGACCCCACAGCTTCGTCACCAGGAACCCGCCCAGGACGGGCGAGACATTCTGCATGACCCAGTTCTTCTGCTCCGGCACCAGGGTCGAAACGTTACCGTCCGGGCTCACCGCGACGATACGGCCGTGGTCGGCCTTGCCGAAGGCCGCGAGCAGCAATCGCTGCCCGTCGAATGCCCCGGCAGTGACCCCTTCGCCGGGTCCAAGGATGTGCCGCCACCTGTTGTGAGTGCGCAGATAAACCCGAAACGGCGTGGCGTCACCCAACTGCACCAGTGCTGCGACCTCCTCGGCGTCGGGCGAGCTGAGCAGCTCGTACTCCGCGATCGGTGACAGCCCTTGCCCGAACTCGGGCCGGTCGCTCGCCTGCGGCGTGCCGAGGCTGTGATGATAGAGCGAGATCCCGAACGGCGAGCCGTGCGGCAAACGGCCGTACGTCAATCCATGCTCATTCGTGTCCCAAGCGACAACCGGACCGGTGGTCCCGCCGCCGGCATCGGCGAGCGCATCCGGCAGAGACTTTCCTGTGACGGCGTCGACGATGTGAATCGTGGTCGCTTCGCTGCCGTTGGCCGAGGTGCCGTATGCAACATAGCGTCCCGACGGCGAGGGCCACACTTCCTGAATGGCCACATTGCCGCCCGAAGAATTGGTATCGACGAGGACCCGCTGCGCTCCGCTGGGCCACGCTTGCGTCACGAGCACCGGCTGGGACTGCGGTGGCGTCTCACGCATGAAGAACAGCGTGCCGTGGACGAGTTGCGGTGCGTATTGCTGGGTACTCGTGATTGCAAGCTGGCGCACACGTTGGGTGATTGCAGCAGCGTCCTTGAACCGACCCATCACGCTGTCGGCGTACGCATTCTGTGCGTCGATCCACGCCTGGACCTTTGGACTCTGGCCATCTTCGAGCCAGCGATAGGGATCACGAACAGTGACACCATGCATCAACGCAGCCACCCCATCGCGCGAAGTTGGCGGGGATGGCGATGCAGCCACTGCGGCCGCGGTGGCGGAAAAGAAGAATAGCGCTGGCATGAACACACGCCAGCGCAGAGAACCACGACAGCTCACCTGATAGGCGGCCGATTTGGGCATGGGCATGGGTACTGCTCTCGAGTAATGACTGAGGATTGAAGCCTGGGGCGTGGGCCTGAGCTCAGATTTCCAGCCTGCCACGGCCTGAGCCGCAGCCGCGCGGTGGTCAGGGCAAGCGGCGCTCGCCGGCCTGAAGTTGGATTCATACCCGCAGGCCGATGGCGCGCATCAGCTCGAGCCCGTTGCTCTTCGTCACGACGCCCTCCCGTAGCTTGTAATCGAATCGCATCCGCCCGTTCTCCAGGTGGTCCTCGAAATGTATGTTGCGCAGGATGCCGTCGCCCAGCCCGCCGAGCTCGGTCAGCGCCAGATCGTGGGTCGTCGCGAGCCCGATTGCGCCCTGCTCGACGAGGGCGCCCAGGATCCCCTCCGCGCCGATGCGGCGATCGTTGGAGTTGGTTCCCTGCAGCATCTCATCGATGAGGAAGAGGAGCGGCGGCTCGCGTCCGCAGAGATCCCTCAGCTGACGCAGCCGGGTGATCTCCGCATAGAACCGCGAGCTGCCTTCTCGCAGGGAATCGTTGATGCGGATGCTCGCACCGACCTGCAGCGGCGTGAGCTCGAAGGCCTGCGCTCGCACCGGCGCACCGGCCCCGGCCAGCACCACGTTGAGACCGATGGCCCGCAGCAGCGTGCTCTTGCCGGACATGTTGGAGCCGCTGACCAGCCACACCCGCTCTCGACCCGAAAGATCCACGTCGTTGCGCACGCATTGTGACTCCGGGATGAGCGGGTGGCCGAGCCCCTCCGCTCGCAGGCAGGCACGGCCCGCGACCAATCTGGGGACGGGATCGTCGGGATGCTCGAAGCCGTACTGGGCGAGTGAGGAGAGCGCCTCGAAGCGCCCCACCGCCGCCAGCCACGCGCGAACGGACTTGCCGTGCGCGCGGCGCCAACGCTCGGCGGCCAGAGCGAAGTGCACCAGAAAAAGGAGGGGCACCTGGGCCCAGCTCACCATGAGGTTCTTACGCTGCTCCGACAACATCACGATGGTCGCGAGCCGGCCGATCCGCACCGAAGCATGCATCCCGTCGGCGCAGATCGCCTCGGCCAGCGAGCGCATGGGCGGCGAGCCGAACCCTTCGCGCTCGATCTCGCGCAGCAATCCTGCGAAGGTCTTTAGATCGTCGAAGTCGAAGGCACGCTCCGCCGGAAAGAGGACCTCCTGCAGACGCCGCTTCAGTCGGTACAGCATCAGGGCTTCGACGATCAGAGCGAGCGCGGCCGGCGTCCAAACGCCGGTCAGATTCCCGGCAGCCAACGATGCGACCAGCAACGCAGGCAGCAGGTACGCGGCTACCTGGATCCAGCGCTCCGTGAGGACGGCTGGCGCCTCTGCCCAGGCGAGGAACGTCCCCGCGTGCATGGCGGATTCGCGCCCGCTGCCCAGCGTCGCGATGCGTTCCCGCAGATCCAGGCGTTCCCGCAGGTCTACAACGCAGGCGTGCCTCTCCCGGATCTCCGCGGCGGGCGCCGGGGCCAGCAGCCACGCTGCCAGCGTTTCCTCACCCATTCGGGTCCGCGCCGTGCAGAGCAGCTCGAAGAGGCTGCCTTCCCCGAAAAGATCCAGGTCGGCGGCATAAACATGATGGCCATCGCCGAATCGGTCCCCCCGATTGCCGGCTCCTGCCCAGCGGTCCTCCAGTCGCGCCAACCCCCGCCGATAGAGCTCCACGGCGCGCTCGCCGTGTGAGTGGCGGCTGCGGAGCACAGCGTGGTACGCGACGGCGCAGATGAAAGCTGCAAGCGGCACGAGCATCCACGGCGCCGGCAGCCAGTGCTCACCCCAGGACGACCAAGCCAGCAGTATGAGGATCGCCACGAGCAGCAGCCGCGTGGCGCCAACGCGTTCCTGGACAGCTGCAAGCTGACGCACCCCCGCCTCGCTGGCGGCAAGTCGCCTCGCATATTCTCGGCCGGGGCTCACGATTCCATTCTACAGCCAATCCACCGCCGGCCCTGCTCGCCCTGCCGTCGATTACCCGCCGGTTATCGAGTTGACGTATCCGGCAGGAAACCCGAGCTCGCGAAGCACCCGCTGCAACCGGACGGCATAATCCGGGTTTCGCTCATCTGGTCGCGGCTCAGCGAGCAAGTTGTAACAGAGCGCGGGAACGGGGCTGCCGTCGATGCGCTGGGCCAGGACGGGCTCGGCCCGGTACTGCTCGAGCCCGGGCGCGGAATACAAGCGCTCGAGCTCCTGATGCGTGAGGGCGATGAGCATCCCATACGCGCGAGCGCCGGCAGAGGAGACCAGCGTGGCGCGATTGCCGACACGCAGCGCAAAGCCGTCCACATACGCCTTGCGCGGATTCACCGGTACCACCCCGCTGTTGCGAAGAACGCCGACGTCCATGAACAGGCCATAAAAGAAGCCATCGATACGGCGCTCGCTCATGATCAAGGCTTCGCAGGGAAGAAGGACAATTCGTCGGACCGTATTCTCGGTTGCGCCACGCTCACGGCGACCGCCACCGACATCGCCGGGGCGGCCTGAATGAGCCTGCCATATGCCGCGACGTCACCGGCTCGAGCTGCCGTGACGAGGCCGCTGAGGCAATCGGTTGCGCGGATCCCGGTCATAGGTCACTTAAGGACGCAGCATTCCCCGAAACGGGACACGGGAAACGGCTGACGGCTGACGGCTGACGGCTGACGGCTGACGGCT
>JANWJS010000038.1 GCA_025451845.1 Steroidobacteraceae bacterium | reverse complement strand
TGCGTCGTCGGAGAGGAACGGGAGACCCGGCACGCGCGCAGCCGACCGAGTAGAGCGTGACGCCAAGCACGATCGTCACCCAAACCGTTGGTGAGAACTCCCACGGAAGAAGCAATGTGGCTGCGAACGCGGGCAAAGCGACTCCAAAGCCAAAGAGCGATACGGCTGGCCGCTAGTCAGGCAAATCCAGGCGGACGCTCGTCTGCCACGCCCAGGGCATGCTCCAGGGCGAGCCCAACACGGCCGAGCGTCCCCTCGTCGAACAGGCGGCCCACCAGTGTGACGCTGTGCGGCACGCGACGCGGCGGATTGAAGTGCGGCAGCGGACGACTCGGGTCAGGGGCCCAGTCGCTGCGGGCCTGCGCGACGGAGATGAAACCTGCCCGCAGCGTCAACGATGGGTAGCCGGTGAAGTTGCCGATCGTCAACATCTCATCGCGCAGGGAGGGCACGAGCAGCAGATCGACCTGCGAGAACAGCTTGGCCATCTCCTGCGCCACCGCGCGCCGGAAGCGATCGGCCTGCACGAAATCCACGGCCGACAGGAAGCGCGACTGGCGGAATGTGTTGGGCCACGCATCGGGCGTTTGCACCCGTAGCTGGTCCACCCTGCCGCTGAGCGTCAGCTCCTCGAATGCCGCGGCCGACTCGGCGAACAGGATCGTGTTCAGCGAATCGAATGGCCAGTCGGGGAGGCTCACCTCCACGACTTCGAGACCCAGTGACCGGAGTTGCTGCACAGCGTGCCTGTCGACGTCCGTGGCCTCGCGCTGCCAGTGAGGGAAATATCCCACGCGCAATCCGCTGACGCCGGCCCGGGCATCGAAATCGAGCACGCTCGGCACGCTGGAGAGATCACCGGGATCGGGTCCCGAGATCGCCTGAAGGACGAGCAGCGTGTCCTCGACGCTACGCGCGATCGGACCGAGCTTGTCGAGCGACCAGCACAGCGTCATGGCTCCGGTCCGAGGCACCCGCCCGAAGGTAGGGCGCAGGCCGCACACTCCGCAACGGGTGCTCGGATCCACGATGCTGCCTTCCGTCTCGCTGCCGATCGAGAAGCCCACCAAGCCGGCAGCGGTCGCGGCACCCGGGCCGGCGCTCGAGCCCCCCGAGCCCTCTTCCAAGAGCCATGGATTCATCGTTTGGCCGCCAAACCAGATGTCGTTCAGCGCCAAGGCGCCCATGCTCAGCTTCGCTATCAGCACCGCCCCGGCCTCGTGCAGCCGCCGCACGACAGCTGCATCCTCCATCGGTACGCGATCCTTGAACGGCTCCGCCCCATACGTCGTGCGGATGCCGGCGGTGTCGAGAAGATCCTTGCCTCCCCACGGAATGCCGTGCAGCGGGCCACGGTACCGGCCGGCCGCGATCTCGCGGTCCGCCGCCCGCGCCTGCTCGAGGGCGAGGTCGCGGGTGATCGTGATCACGCTCTTCAAGCGCGGGTCCCAGGTTTGAATGCGTTGCAGGTAGAGCCCGGCCAGCCGCTCCGAGTGCAGTTGCCGCGACTGTACCCAGCGGGCGAGTTTCCACAGCGGCGCAAAGGCAATATCCGTGTCGCTGGCCGGCAGCGGCCCGGGGTCGCGCCCGCTGACTACGAACTCATTCCGCCGGGAAGTGGGACCGGGTCCGGACAGCACCGGATTCCACCGGGAATAGGGCGCGAGGCCTGGCTCGAGATCGACCTTGCGCGGACCCGTGCGTCGCTCGTAGTTCGAAGCCATGCTCTCGCGCCAGTTCTGCGCAGCCTGCGCACACTCTCCGGCGCTCATCTGTACCCGCATCAGTTTTTCGGCTTCGGCAAAGGTCGCCGCCGTCACTTCCGGTCCGACGCCCGTCGCGGTCCCGAATGCTGGCGGTGAGCTGGACGGCAGGCTGATCGCGTGCTTCGAACGCTTCGTCGCACTCTGCGCGGTGCCTGCGTTCGCTCCGAGCAACGCGGCCGAGGACACCAGAAATTCACGTCGAGACTTTGGCATGGCTCCCCCTCATGAAGTGATAGAGCGCCAGCGCGGTCGGCAGCGTCCCCTCAAGGGGCTGCGGAATTTCTCGAGCGGCGCAGCAGACAGACATTCCAGCCGGTCGTCGGCGGCTTCACCGGTATCTGGTAGCAAAAGGTGGCTGATCCAACCGCGATGACAGGTCGCATGACGCTTGTTCGCCGTCTCCGTCGATCATGATGCCAAGTCTATTCTCCTTGGCTTCTTCGTGATTAAATTTCCGCGCGCCGCGGGATGACGCTGCGGCGGCACGGCGCGTCGGCTTGCCATGAATCGGCCTGCGCTCGCATCCGAGCGGCGATTATTGCGAATTCTGAGTCTCGAGTGCCTTGCGCAGGAGAGTGACCTCCTCGGTCAGCTGCTTGACCTGCTTCTCCTGCAGGCCGGTGGCATCACGCACGCGCCGCACTATCTCTAATGCCCGCCCCTGGAGCTTTCGCCCGGCCTCGGTCAGCTTGACGCGCACCTGGCGCTCGTCGGCGGAATCGCGGTTTCGCTTGATATAACCGAGCGATTCCAAACGCTTCAGCATCGGGGTAAGGGTATTGGATTGCAGGAAAAGCTTTTCTCCAAGATCGCCAACCGTCTGATCGTCCTTTTCCCACAAGAGCACCAGCGCGATGAATTGGGGGTAGGTGAGGCCGGGCTCGCGCAGCAACGGTTGGTAAACGCGGTTGAATGCGTGATTGGCCGAGTAGACGGCAAAGCACAGAAATTGCCCAAGCCCGGCCGGGGTGCTCGGCCCGGGATCGTGGCCGCGCTGCTGGGTGGTGCTCTCTTTGCGCATCGAGGACGAGTATAAGATCGCGTGCGATGTAATCGCAAGCGCTTGACTCCGTCTTTATATCGTGTACGATTGAATCGTCACCGATATTGATCCGTGCGCGGCACAATCCCGCCACATTTGTAGCTCCCATCGTCTCGGTCCCAGTCCTTAAGCTTTCCGCAACGACAAGCCTGCGATAGGGGTATAGGGCAATGAGAACTCGGCGGATGCCCTGGATGGCGGTCGAGAAGGCATACGAATTCGAGGGGCCGCGAGGCAGGATCAGCCTGCTCGGCCTGTTCGAAGGCCGGCGCCAGCTGATCGTTTACCGCGCGTTCTTCGAGCCCGGGGTGTTCGGCTGGCCCGAGCTGGGCGCCGATCAGGTCACCCACTTCGCTCGTCTGAATGCTCGCGACACGACCCTCGCCTACGCCTCACGGGCGTCGCAGGAGGATATCGTGCGCCTGAAAGCGCGGATGGGCTGGAAGATGCCCTGGTACACCATCACCGACACTTTCGATGCGGACTTCGGCGTCGATCAATGTCATGGCCACAACGTGTTCACTCGCGATGGCGGGCGGGTGTTCCGCACCTATTTCATCAACTGGCGCGGTGATCAGACATTCGAGGACAACTGTCGCCTGCTGGAATTGACGATGTGCGTGCGGCCGGAGAATCCGAATCCCTCGCAGGCCCTCCAGTATCGGCGCCCTCATGCACAGCCTCGCTCCGCAACGAGGAACAGGCGCGGAAAGGCCAACAGCACGTGGCCGCCCCCGGCCGGAGGATAGGCAGCAGCTATCTTGGCGGTGTAAGCCGCGACGAAATCCGTGCGCTCCGGTGCCGAAAGAGGATCGAGGAAAGGTCGCAGCCCGGTCGAGCGGACGAACTCGACGATGGCATCGGCGCTGCGGAGCACGTGGTGATACGTGGTCCGCCAGATTTCGACCCTTGCTGCCAAGGGCTGCAACGCCTCGTAATATTCGCGCACGGAAGGTAGCGGCTTGCGTGCCCGCGCCGCGCCGGCCAAACATGTCGCAAAAGCGACGGCGCAAGCCGCGCTCCGGGAAGCCGCGCGCAGCCGTTTCCTTGGGAATTTCGCGGGTATCATTTTTCGAGTGAGTCCGAGAGCGATTTGGCATCGAATCGGTATCGGCTCGTGGTGACAGTTGCAGCACGATTTCTGCAGCGAGCCGGCGCGGCATCTTGCGCATGGTTTGTAGGCACTGCATCATCCGGTCCATGCGCGCCCGCCGCCGCGAACTGCTGACCGCGATCCTGGTGTCGCCACTGGTGGTATCGACCTCCTTGGCGCGCAATCGTCAGGAGCCTCGAAGTATGTACGGCCTCATCACGAAGATTCGAGCCACCGCCGGCGCGCGCGAGCGATTGGCTGCCGTTTTGATCGAGGGCTCCACATCGATGCCGGGCTGCCTCAGCTATGTGGTGGCGGCCGATGCTACGGACGCTGATGCGCTTTGGGTAACCGAAGTGTGGACCTCGGCTGAGCTCCATAAAGCTTCCTTGCAGTTGCCGCAGGTCCGGGAAGCCATGACAACGGGACGTCCTCTCATCGCAGGCTTCGGCGAGCGATCTCAGACGACGCCCCTCGGCGGATCAGGGATCGCCGCGGGCTAGGATAAGTCGGGTCGACCCGGAGGCTTCCGCCCTTCGGCCGGCTGGTGCCGCAAATCCTGGCGGGGTCGGCTAGGAGGTCCGAGCAGCTGCCGGCTGCTACTCGGTGGGATCCGCCAGGATGCTGTCCGGAGCCGCCCGCCCCGGACCCTCGCTGCTCAGCCAGCGCCGACTCCCCAACGCTGAGCCGAGCACCAGAGAGCAGATCACGCATGTCCAAGGGAATAGATTGCCGATCCGCACGTAGAGCGTTGGCCCCGGTCCGAGCGGCAGATCGGCGATGATCAGCGTCAGGCCCGTCGGCGCGGTCTTCTCGAGGGCGACGAGGCGACCTTGCGCGTCGCTGGCATACACCAGGCCATCATGCGCAGGCCGCACTATCGCAAATCCACCTTCGACCCCGCGCATCACCGCCATGATCCCGTGCTGCCAGCCGTCAACGCCCATGTCGCCGGCCGGTACGCCCATCAGCCGGATGCCCTTCGCGGCATCAGGACGGATGGTCGTAGGGAAGTCCATGTCCTTGCAGATTTCCATCGCATGGCCGCGGCCCAACCAGCCCGGCACGCGGCCCGGGGTGTAGCGATCCTCCAGGCCGGGTACGGGGCGCCGCTTGTCATAGCGTTGGATCCGCCCGTCGGGCGTGATCGAAAGCGCGAAGTCAGCCGCCGGTGTATCCGAGTGAAAGCCGGCGATGATCTGCAAGCCTGTATCCCTGGAAGCGGCAACGAGTGGCGCAACTATCGCGCTCTGCGCCTCGGGGATCGACGCCATGCCGCCTTCCGGTGTGACTACGAACCTGACCCCCTGCCGTGCGGCCAGGCGGATCTCTCTCGCGTAGGTTTCGGTAACCGCAAGGTCAGCGGACAATGAATGCGCGCGCCAGGAATCCGCCCCGGCCGTTTCGTCCACCATCCCCGCCACCCGCAGCACATCGGGCTGGGGTCGAGCCAGACGCGCCATCCCGAACGCAACATTGGCGACGCAGATCAGAAGCCCCAGGCCGATGGCGGCGGCAGTCTGGCGCCGGGCCCGCAACCCCATGGCCACGGTATTGGCAAAGAGACAGATCACGAACGTTACAGCGTACATTCCGAGGAGCGACGCGCTCTGGATCAGGACGGGCGCGGCTATCGTGCTATAGGCGAGTGCTCCGTACGTGCCGTTTGGGGAGCGCAGCTGCATCAGGAACTCGAAAGCCGTCCAGCAGGCTGGGAAGGCGAGCAGCGTGAGGAATGGCGACGCACGGTGCTGTACGTAGCGCGCAAACCAGACCGCCGCGCAAAACAGGGCGGCATAAATTGCCAGAACCGAAGTGAAGACAACCGGCGGTATGAGATGGAGGTAGGGCGATTGCAGGATGTAGCCTGCGCTTGCAAGGATCGCAATGGCGCTGGCCGTCATCACCTGCCACGTGGGCGTTTTGCCGTAGGCAAGCCACAGCAGCGGCACGGGCGCGAACCAGACCAGTGCCCACACGTTGTCGAAGCCCTGTGATAGATAAAACATAATGCCGCTCAACACGGCGGCCAGCAGCGTGATCATTTGGATTCCCGGGACGGTTTGAGGGAGTCGAGGAGAAGGCGCTGCGCCGCGCGGTAGAGCGCCTTAAACTGCTTTTCGCCCGCGAACCGGTTGGCGCGGTGCATCGAGACGAATCCGTGTCCGGCGGCCACCAGCGCGAGGGCGATCTCGAGCGTAGGTCTGTCGCAGAGCCGCCCTTCTGCCTTTGCCTGGTCGACCCGCGCCATCACCATCGCAATGGCGGGCGAGCGGCCTGCGGCAAAGTCATCAGGGAACCGGCGTGCAGCGGGTGCGGGCAAAAAAAAAGCCGCGTCATACCGGTGAGGCTGCGTGAGAGCGAAATCGAGATGCGCGTCCGCGATCGCCAGCAGCCATTCCAACGGGTCGTGGGCTCGGATGCTGCGCACGATGTTCTCCCAGGCGGACATACCGTCTTCCATGAGGGCGTTGAGAAGTGCGTCTTTGTCTGCGAAATGGCGATACAGTGCCATCGGCGAGAGCTCCGCTCGCTGGGCTACCTTGCGGATGGTGAGCCCATCGATTCCTTCGCGTTCGAGCACTACTTTGGCGGCGGAGAGTATGTGATCCCGGGTCATGCGTACACTGTACACATCCTTGCGTACGTTGTACACATCGATTACGCGCTTCGGCGCGTCTAGCGATCCGGGCTGCGAACGCTGTTTCCCCGGTGCGTCCCTTGCCGCAGCAATGCCGGACCGCTAATGGCCATCGCCCAGATCTGGTGAACCATTCGCCCAGGTGGGGGCGGGAATGACGACAGTCGTGATGGGATCAGGAGGTCGGGTGTTACCAGATCCTCACGCGCTTGTCGGGTGCCAGATACAGCGACTGTCCCGGCCGGACATCGAACGCCGGGTACCACGCGTCGGAGTTGCGCACCGTTGCTGCCCGGAACTCAGCCGGAGCATGAGGATCGGTGAGCACCTGCCGCCGCAGAACGTCCGGCCGCATCTTCGAGCCCCAGTTCTGGCCGAAGGCGAGGAAGAACTGCTGATCGCCGGTGAAGCCGTCGATCTTCGGTGCCGGCTTGCCGTTCAGCGAATCGTGGTACGCCTCGTAAGCCGCCGCCACGCCGCCCAGGTCGGCGATGTTCTCATCGATCGTCTGCTTCCCGTTCACATGCACACCGGGCAGAGCCTGGTAACCGTCATACTGTTCCTCCAGAGCCTTCGCCTCCAGCTCGAAGTGTTGATGGTCCGCCGGGGTCCACCAGTTGCGCAGCCGTCCCTGGGCGTCGAAAGCACTGCCTTCCGCATCGAAGGTGTGGCTGATCTCGTGCCCGATGATCGTCCCGATGGCGCCGTAATTATCGGCCGCCGGCGCTTTGGGATCGAAGAACGGCGGTTGCAGAATTGCCGCCGGGAAGTTCAGCGCATCCTGCAGCGGCAGATTGACTGCGTTGACCGTCTGCGGCTCCATCGACCACTCGTGGCGGTCGACCGGCTTGCCGACGCGATCGAGGTTGTAACGGTACTTGAATAGCTGCGCGTGCCAGACGTTGCCGAAGAGGTCGTCCGGCTTGACCACGTAACCCGAATAGTCTTTCCAGGTCTCGGGGTAGCCAATCCCTACATACAGGGAATCGAGCTTCTTCAGGGCTTCGGTCTTGGTCGAGGGAGCCAGCCACGTCAGCGCCTCCAGCCGCTTGTGATAGGCGGCGATCAGGTGCGCCACCATATCCTGAGCCTCCGCCTTGGCCTGCGGGGGGAAGTACCTGCTCGCGTAAAGCTGCCCGACGGCGTCGCCCAACTCCGCGTTCACCAGATCCACCGCGCGCTTCCAGCGCGGCTCCTGCTGGGGCACGCCCACCAGGACCTTGCCTTCAAAGTTGAAGGTTTCCCGTTCGAAGGGCCGCGATAGGAGGGGCCCATACTGCTCGAGCAGATGAAATGTCAGCCAGTCTTTCCAGGTCGCTAGTGGTGCTGAGGCCACCAGCGCGGATTCTCGGGTAAATGCGGATGGCTGCCAGACGTAGAATTCGTGCTGCTGCGCCAAGCCGGCCGCGGCGAAGTACGCGCTCCAGTCCAGGCCCGGAGCCTTCGCCTCGAAATCGGCGAGAGTCCATAGGTTGTTCGCCTTCTGCACGACCTCGCTGTCCGCGAGGCTCTCCTGAGCCTGTGCAATGGCATGCTCGAGCGCCAGGACCTTCGCCGCCCGGGCAGCCGGCCCAGAGTAACCCGCCAGCCGCAGCATGGCGGTAATGTGCTGCGCGTACTTCGCTCGGATCTGCCGCATGTGAGCGGCATTCGACAGGTAGTAGTCGGGGCTCGGCAATACGAGTCCGCCCTGCAGGAGATACACGGCATAAACGTCCGATTTCCTGAAGCCGGGTGAGGTCCATAGCCCAAAGAGATGCATGGTCTGGAAGTTCGTGTTATTCAGCGGGTCCACGTCGGCCCGCAGCAGACTGCCCATCATGGCAGCCAGTTCCCGCTTGCTGCGGATGGCCTTCACCTTCAACAGCTCCGGCTGCAGCGGCTTCAGGCCCCGCGCGTCGATGGCCTTCGTGTTCATGTAGGACGCGTACAGATCCGCCACCTTGCGCTCGTTCGAGCCTGCCGACGCGTTCGACTGTGCCGCATCCTTGACGATGTCGGCGACGTTCTTGCGACTGTCATCGAACAGGGTCGTGAAAACACCGACCAGGGCGCGGTCTGCCGGAATCGTCGTGCGCGTGATCCACGCGCCGTTGGCGTACTGAAAGAAATTGTTGCCCGGTTTGACGCTCGGATCCATGTTGCCAACCGCGATCCCGTGTGCGACGGGTTGGCTCGCGGCCGCTGCCGCCATTTGCGGCAGCAGCGCGCATGCGCTGAGCATGAGGGCGGCAGCAGGGGCGGTGTAGGGGTGAAAGCAACGCACGACTGTCATCTCCTTCCGGCAAATCCGCTCGTAAGATGCGGCAGGACGCTGCGGATCAGCGATGTTCTGTTAAGATGCGAATGGTACCACGACGGGGCCACATGATGACCAAGCTCGACAGGCCGCTCAAGCGGGAATTGCTGATCGACCGCAAACCATATGTGCTCACGATCGAGCCGGAGCGTTTCAAACTCACGCTGAAAGGTCATCGCAAAGGACTGGAATTTGCATGGCGTGATCTCGTGAGCGGCGAGACAGCGCTTGCTACGGCGTTGAATGCGTCTCTCAAGCAGGCGCACTGATCACGCGCTGGCGCAGGTGATCTCGTGGCGGCGCCAGCCGCGACACGAGCAGCCCCGGTCGTCAGCCACCATCAGCCGTCGGGCGAGGCGGCGCCGAGCTCGAGAACTCGCGCGCGGACCTGCCGCAACGCCGGGTGCGCTGCAGCCGCGAGCGTCGCGGCGACGGTCGCGCGCATCTGCGCATCACCGCCGGCCGCGGCCTTCCAGAACCAGTCCGCGGCCGGCTCGGCGAGGCCACGCTCGACGAGCAGCACGGCATGATTGAACTGGCCGCGAAAGTAACCGGACCGCGCCGACTGGTGATACCAGTAGGCGGCGTCATCGAGGCAGCGACGGCATCCCCAACCCTCTTCCAGGCACCGCGCGACGATGTTCATCGCTCGTCCGTGTCTCTGGGATGCGGCACGCAGATACCAGCGCAGGGCTTGGGGCCGGTCAGGCGCGATGCCGCGGCCATCGAACAGCAGATTGCCGAAGTTATATTGGCCCCAGTCGCGGCCGCCCTCGGCCGCGGCGCGATAGCTCGCCGCAGCGCGCTCCAGGTCGACCGGCGCGCCCCACCCGTTCTCGTGGCAGCGGCCCACCATGTTCATCGCCTCGGTGTCTCCCTGGGCCGCGGCGCGGCCGAACCAGACGAATGCCGCTCGCTCATCCTGCTCTACCGCGCTGCCCGCGAGCAACATCCTGCCCAGCCGCAGTTGTGCCGCGGCCACGCCGCATTCGGCGGCGCTGCGGATCCAGGCAGTCGCCTTTGCCGGATTGCCGGTGAGGAGCGCATGCAGCGAGCCATAGCTCATTTGCGCCAGCTGCGAGAGCCGATGCTGATTCTCCTCCATGGCCTCCGCCCGGCCGAATTGCTCGCGTGTCAGCGTCACCGTCTTAGACGTCGGCCCAGTGGCGCAGCAGGTTGTGATAGCAGCCCGCGAGCCGGAGCAGCGCGCCGCCATCCGCGCTCGATGCCGTGAGCTCGCGAATCGCCGTGTCCATCTCAAACAGCAGGGTCCGGGCGGCATCATCGCGCACCATGCTCTGCACCCAGAAGAAGGCTGCCCCACGGACACCACGGGTCACCGGCTGCACCTTGTGCAGACTGCTTGCGGGATAGATGACCATGTCGCCCGCCGCCAGTTTGACCGCGTGAGCGCCGAAGGTGTCCTCGATGACCAGCTCGCCACCGTCGTAGTCCTCGGGAGCGCTGAGAAACAAGGTTACGGAGACGTCGATTCGCAGCCGATGGTGCGTGCCGGGAACCTGCCGCACCGCGTTGTCCACATGTGCGCCGAAGGACATGCCCGGCTCGTAGCGGTTGAAGAGCGGCGGGTAGACATGGCGCGGCAGGGCGGCGCTGATGAAGTCGGGGTGGTGCCCCAGCGCGCGCACGATGATGTCGCCGGCCTGCCGCGCGGCCGGCGAGTCTTGCGCGAGCTGCAGATTGTGCTTCACCTGTGCCGACTGGAACCCGGCGGTGGCCCGGCCATCTTCCCAGCTCGCCTCCCGCACCAGCGTATCGATTGCGCTCAACGCCGGTGTATCGAGCACCCTTGGGATGCGTACGATCATGGCGTCACATTTTCCAGTGGAGCGTCAGCGTAACGCTTCGTCCCGCGCCCGGGATTATGTGGTTCTCCGCGGGGCTCGCGTAGTAGACGCCGTCGTAGTAGAGCTTGTTGAAAATGTCGTAGGCATTCAACTGCAATCCGAGGCGCGGGCTCGCGTCGTAAGAGACCATTGCGTTGCAAACCACGTAGCCTGGTACGTAGGCCGTTTCAGCGCCATCAGCGAAGCGGTGGCTCAACCAGTTGCCGCCTGCGCCGACCTCCCAGCCTGCCGGCAGATCGTACTCGGTCCAGAGATTCAGTTGATGGTGCGCGGTATTGGGCATCAGCTTGCCCACGTCGGCGAAGGTGCCGGAGGCGAGCGTCCGCCCGTCCAGATACGTGTAGCCGGATACTATCTCCCAGCGGCGTGTCAGGTGGCCGATGGCCTGCAGCTCCACACCGTCGACCCGCTCGTTACCATTCAGCACCGTGATCGTCGGATTGTCCGGATCGTTGGTCTGGGCGTTGTCCACCTCGGTCCGAAAGACCGCCTGGGTGAGCATCAGGCCGCCGTTCAGCCACTCGGACTTCGCTCCTGCCTCGAAGCTCCTGGCCTTCACCGGGCCGAGATCCGCGGTCTGGGTCGTCAGCGTCAACGCCTCGGCCGAAGGGTCGAAAGACGTGCCGAAGGAAAAGTAGTAGATCTGGCGGGGCGTCGGCTTGATGACCAGCGAGGCGCGGGGACTCCCCAGGCGATTCAGCTCGTGCAGGCGCAGCAGCAATCCGTTCTGCGGCGTCAGGCTCTTGTAGCGGGCGGAGAAATCGTCGTAGCGAAAACCGCCGGTCAGGCTGACGTACCGTCCGAAAGCGAGGGTGTCGATGACATAGGCGCCGCCGGAGGGGGCCACTGTGTCCTGAATGGAAGTGACCGGCTCAGCCGGCCGGGGCTCATTGGGATCGGGATCGAGCAGCGGCGTCTCCAGCACCCGGTCGTTAGCGCTGTCAAAAGGGTTCCGGTAGCGGTCGATTTCGGCGGTCTGCCGCGCAACCTCGATGCCAGCCACCAACGTGTGCGCAATCCACCCCGTCTGGAAGTGAGCCGTCAGATCCAACTGGTCGTCCAGGTTGGTCGCGACTCCGGAGCTGTCCGGGGCGTCCCGTCCGACCAGCACATCGGTGAGCGCAGTGGTCGCCGTGGGCGGGTCGTCGCCGAAATTGGGCGATTCGAACTGGTAGTTGAACTGGTAACGGCCATAGCGCAGGGTATCGTCGAGCGACACGGCGTCGCTGAAATCGTGGCGGTATCGGGCCGTGAAGATGTCGACGTCGGTCGTCGCGGTGTCGGATGCCAAACCAAAGAATGCGTTGCGTGGGACCGGAGCAGGGTGCCCGTCGACGAACGGGACGCCGGTATCCGGAATGTTGTCTTCCTGCTGATGGAGGTAGGCGAGAACCAGTGAATCCCCTTCGCCGATTCCGAACGCCACCGACGGTGCTACTCCCCAGCGGCGGTTGCGAACAGCGTCCCTCTCCGCGACCGCAGAGGATTGCCCCATCAGGTTGAGACGCACTGCGGCCGTCGATCCGATCTGAGTGTCCAGGTCGGCGGTGGCGCGGTACAGGTCGTTCGACCCGAGCTCTGTCGTCACGTTTTCGAATGCGGTCGGCAGCGGCGCCTTGCTCACCTGGTTGATCGCGCCGCCCGTCGAGCCGCGGCCGAAGAGTACCGCCGCAGGGCCTTTGAGGACTTCGACCGACTGCAGATCGAAATCGTCGCGCGTATAAACCGCGGCATCGCGAATGCCGTCGAGAAAGAAGTCGTTGAACGCCGAGAAGCCGCGCAGATTGACCGTGTCGCCTCGAGCCGCACCCTCTCCGGCATTTAGCGTGATACCCGGGACGTTTCTCAGGGCGTCCTCCAGATTCGTTGTTCCCTGCGCAGCCATCAGCTTGCCGGTCACGACCGTGATGGATTGAGGCGCGGTCTGCTCGCTCTCGGCGAGCTTATCGTGCAGCAGCGTCCGGACTCCGTTCACTGTGACCTGTGAGAGCTCTCCGCCGCTACTGACGGTGCTCCCGTCGCGAGTAGGGTCCTGCAGGGACGGTTGCGGAGGCAGGGCCGCGGAGGAGGCGACCGCCGCGTGCGTGGCGCCCGGACTCAACGCCCAGGGCAAATACAGACCGAGCGTTCCGGCCATGCGGCCAAGGCTGGCAACGCTGCCGCCAGATGAGCGCCCGCACGGAGAATGTTCCTGCGTCACCGGACCCCTCTCCTGTAGCTTCGAGGCAATAGGAACTCAAATGATAATCATTCGCATTAATATTTCAAGCGACGGCGCGCAAATCGCCCCTGACGGAACCGCCGTGGCGCGAATTTCATTCCGTGTCCCGGGAACTGCTCATCCGGAGGGCGAAGTCATGCGGCTACGTGTCTTGACCCTGAATGTGTGGAACACGGAAGGCGATCCGCGCCGGACGCAGGTCATCAACCACGGAATCCGGCAGCTCGAGCCGGACTTGATCGCGCTGCAGGAAGTGGTACACACCGACAGGACCAAGAGCCTCGAAAGCCTGCTTGCCGGCCTGGCGTTCCATGCCACGCATCAAGCCGAAGTACAGGAGTCCGTCCCTCGTTTCTCGGATCGCTATGGTGGCGCGGCGGTCGCGACGCGTTGGCCCCATGAGGTCGTCGAGGTCCTCGATCTGCGCCTGGCGGGTGCCAACGACGTCCCTTGGGCGACGCTCGCCGCCGTCGTGAAGCTGCCCACAGAGGGGGAGATGCTGTTCATCGCGCCAACCGCGGCGTGGCGATTGTCGGCGGAAGCGGCGCGCGAGCGTCAGGCGGTCGCGATCACCGATCTCGACGCGCGTCACCGCCGTGAGCTACCCACCGTCATCGCCGGCGATTTCAATGCCGCGCCCGACGCCGCGAGTATCCGCTATCTGACGGGCCGGCAATCGCTGGACGGACGCAGTGTCCTATACCACGATGCCTGGGCGCTCGCCGGCAAGGGTCCTGGATACACGTGGACGACCGATAATCCCAACACCCGCGCCGTGGTGAGCCAGATCGTTCGGCAGCGCGAATACTGCAATCGATTCGACTATGTGTTCGTAGGTTCGTGGGATGCTCATCCCAAGGCACATGCTCACGTGCAGTCGGCGAAGCTCGCTTTCGAGCAACCGATTGCGGGCATCTGGGCCAGCGATCACTTCGGCTTGGTGGTTGATCTGGAAGTCGGCAGTGACGGCTGACGTGGGGACGGCGAGAGTGCCGGTCCCATTGACGCAGTTCGATCCAGTATGGAAAAATACTACATATAATGAAATTTATTTCCATTCTGGCGCTCATGGGCCTGAGCGTCTGCTTCGGGCAGCCAGCGAGTGCGGCGCCGCGGCTGGCCATGACGCCGCCGATGGGCTGGAACGATTGGGCGCACTACCAATGCGGCTTCACCGCGCAGACCATCCTGGCGAACGCCCGCGCGTTGGTCAGAACCGGGCTCGCGGCTCGGGGCTATGACACCGTGACCATCGATGACTGCTGGATGCTGAAGAGCAGAGACCGTCATGGCGATTTGCAGGTGGATCCGCGCCGCTTTCCAGATGGCATGCGCCCCGTGGCCGCGGCAATTCATGCGCTGGGACTGAAATTCGGCATCTATGAAGATGCGGGATACGCGACCTGCGGCGGCTTCGCCGGCAGCGGCGCCGGGAAGGATGGCGGCCAGCCGCATTTCCTGGCCGACGCCAGACTGTTCGCTTCCTGGGGGGTGGATTATCTCAAGCTCGACGGATGCAACATCCAGCCCGCCACGGGCACGGCCGGGAATGCGGCTTATCGGGCTGCCTATCAGGCCGAGAGCATCGCACTGAGAAAGGTCGGCAGACCGATCGTGTTCTCCGAATCGGCGCCCGCGTACTTCCAAGGGACTCCAGACTGGTACGACGTTCTCAGGTGGGTGCGCAGGTATGGCCAGCTCTGGCGCGAGGGCACGGATGTCCACGTCTACGATGGCAAGCAGCCAGAGCGATCGCGCTTTGGCAGCGTCATGTGGAACTACGATTACAACCTGCAGCTCGGGCGGTTTCAGACACCCGGCAACTGGAACGACGCGGATTTCATAATCGGCGGCGACCGTGGCATGACGCTGGCCGAAACGCGCAGTCAGCTCGCCCTGTGGTCGATGATGTCCGCTCCTTTGATCCTCAGCTCGAACCTCGACCAACTCTCGCCGGAGGCGATCGCAATCCTGGGCAACCGGGCGGTGTTGACGGTCGACCAGGACCCGCTGGGCCGCATGGCGACCCTCCTGCGCCGCAGCGCCGCGATGGACCTGCTGCTCAAGCCGCTGCAGGGCGGTGAGTATGCGGTTGGCGTTTTGAACCGCAGTCCTGCGGCCCTTGCCATAGAGCTCGCGCCCCGCGACCTCGGCTTCTCCGGAGCCCGATGCCGGTTCGACGTCCACGACCTCTGGACCGGCGCCCAACACCCCTCGGCTGCCGTTCTCGCCGCCCGAATCCCGGCCCACGACACCGACATCTGGAAGATCCGGCCTGCCGGCGCCTGCGGCGCGCCGGCTCGCATGGGTGCCATCACCAGAATCGTGCCGAACGTTCCGCAGAGCCGTCAGGACTCGCGGGACTATACGCGCTGCGTGGCGGCACCCGGCATGGTGCGAGAATGCGCCGGTACAGCGGCACAGATTTGGCGGATCAGGCCGAATGGCACGCTGCGCTCGGCGCGGGAATGCCTCACTCAGATTGGCGACCGCGCGGCTCTGGCGCGATGTGGACCTTCCGCCAGTCAGCGCTGGACCTACACCCTGCTCGGGAACCTCATCAACCGGAGCAGCCACCTTTGTCTGACGGGACCGGCGAGCGGCCAACTCGCGCTCCGGAGCTGTGGACACAACGTCGCCTCACAGATCTGGACCTTGCCCAATGACGTGACCGTCGGCTCGGGCAGGCGCTGACGCCGCGGCGCCTCTACACGTGCCGGATTCCGCCCAAGTGATCGCCACGCCGACTGCCGGTGCGCCGTCCGATAGACGAGCCCTGGCTCTGATGGCGGGGCTGTTTGCTCTCTTTGGCTGTGTGACCTGGCTCAATGGCGTCCTGATACCCTTCCTCCAGCTCGTCTGCCGGCTGGACACCTTCGCCGCGCTGCTCGTCACTTTCGCGTTCTATATCGCCTATTTCGTCATGGCCATCCCGTCGGCGCGGGTACTGGCGGTCACCGGCTACAGGCACGGCATGGCCCTGGGGTTGGGAGTGATGGCCGCGGGGACCCTGGTCTTCGTGCCGGCGGCGCTGATGCGCTCCTACGGTGTCTTCCTCACGGGACTCTTCGTTCAGGGAACGGGTCTGTGCCTGCTGCAGACGGCGGCCAATCCGTACGTGATCATTCTCGGCCCGCACGAGAGCGCGGCGCGGCGCGTCTCCATCATGGGCGTCTGCAACAAGCTCGCGGGCGCGATCAGTCCGATGGTGCTCGGCGCGCTCGTGTTCGCCGATTTCGGCCATGTTCGACTCACCGGAGACGGAGTGGTCAGCGCTGCGGCCCTGAGCCAGCTGGCCCATCGCCTCATCATGCCGTATGTGGCGATGGCGGTCGGGCTGCTGGCGCTGACTTTCGGCATCGAGCGCTCCGGTTTGCCGGAGCCGCAGGAGCCGCCGGCCGAAGAGGATCGACCTGGCGGTCAATTCCGCTGGTCACATCACCCGCTCCTGCTCTTCGGCTTCTGGGCGCTCTTCTGCGAAATGGCGCTCGAGGTCATTGCCGGGGACACCATCGTGCTCTACGGACAGGCATTGCACTTCCCCATCCAGACCGCACGCTTCTTCGCCAGCCTGACACTGACCGCCATGGTGATCGGCTATCTGCTGGGAATCGTGCTGATCCCCAAGCGCGTCAGCCAGGAGCGGGCATTGGCGCTCTCCGCCGGCATCGGCATCGCGCTCACGGTCGCGATAGTCGCGACGCATGGCATGGTGAGCGTACTGATGGTCGCATCGCTGGGATTCGCGAACGCCGTACTCTGGCCGGCAATCTTTCCGATTGCGCTCACCGGTCTCGGCGAGCACACCAAGACCGGCGCGGCAATCATGATCATGGCGATCGTCGGCGGGGCAGTCGTGCCTCCAGGCTACGGACTCCTGGCGCGCGCCGTCGGCAGTCAGATGGCTTATCTCGCCCTCATTCCCATGTACGCTGTGATCCTGAGCTACGCGGTGTACGCACGTCGTAGAATGAATGGTTCGTGTGTACTGGCAGGAGCGAGCTGATGAGCCGCAATTCACGTCGAGACCGATCCGGCGCGGCGACACCGGCGCCGGATGCCGCTCCGTCATCGCAACGAGCACTGGGAGACCTCCTCGAGCGCATCCGCTCGGACATGGGGCATCTGTCGAAGGCCTTCGGCCGGATCGCAAAGTACCTGGTCGCGGACCCGGACTCCTTCATGCACGCTCCTCTGCGGGCCATTGCGGCCGGAGCCGGCGTCAGCGAGCCGAGCATCGTGCGCTATTGCAAGAGCTACGGTTGCAAGGGTGTTCCCGAGTTCCGGATCGAGCTGGCGAAGTCGCTTGCGCGCGAGCTGCCGGAATTTCGCCTGAATCTGATCGCACCCAACATCTCCGACCGGGAGCAGGTCAACGTCAGCAAGAAACGCTCGATCGCGCGCTACGCCGCGGGTCTCATCGAGCGGGAGCGCGCGATCATCATCGACTCGGGCTCGACACTGCGCACCTTCGCTACCCAGCTGGGCGAGGCACGCGGGCTGTCGATCCTCACCGCGGACCTCGAGGTGGTCAACCTGCTGAGCCGCTACAAGCAGCACGAAGTCATTCTCCCTGCCGGCACGATCCGCTATGACACCATGACGGTGGGTGGGCGGTTCATCGAGCGCTTTCTTGCGGAATTGCATTTCGACACGTTTTTCCTCGGCGCGGACTCGATAGACCTGCGGTTGGGATTGAGCACGTTCAACGAGGAAGAGGCGCAGAAGAACGCGGCAATGATCCGCGCCAGCGATCGCGTCGTGGTGTTGGCCGACTCATCGAAGTTCGGTACCCCGAGCCTGCATCGCATATGCGACATCCGCAAAGTCAATGTCATAGTGACCGACACTGACGCGGATCCCACCCTCGTGCAGCAACTGGAGTGCCTCGGTATCGCGGTCCATTGCGTCGATGCCCACACCGCGCAGCGGGCCGTCGGGCGGCGCAAAGCCCAGCGGTGAGGCCGGACGTGCAGACGCCTGAACCGCCGCCCGCCCGACGGAGCCACCTGGTTGGCGGAATGGATGTCGGCGGCAGCAAGATTGAGACATGCTTGTTTGACGAGCAGTTTCGCCCGCTCGAGCGGCGGCGCGTCGAAACGGCCTGCGCGACTTACGAAGAGCTTCTGGACTGCATCGTCGGGGAGGTGCACTGGCTCGACTCGCACGCCGGCGGCGCGGTCGATCTCGGTATCGGGCTTCCCGGACTGGTCGATCACGCGACCGGTCGCGCCCTGACTTCGAACCTTCCGGCGACCGGACGGCCGCTGCGCGAAGACCTCGTCGCCAAGCTCGGCCGCAGCGTGGCCATGGCGAACGACTGCAAATGCTTTGCGCTCTCCGAAGCCAACGGCGGCGCAGGCGAGGGCGCCGAAATCACTCTCGGCCTGATCCTGGGGACGGGAGTCGGCGGCGGCGTCACCCGGAGGGGGCGCCTGGTGCTCGGCCACAATGATCTGCCGGGTGAGCTTGGGCACCTGGGCATACCCGGACGGCTCGTCGCGCAATGGGCTCTGCCCATGCTGCTGTGCGGCTGCGGGCGGGTGGGGTGCTACGAAACACTGGTATCGGGGCCCGGGCTGGTGCGCCTGGCCGGCCGGCATGGCGGCGCCGGTCGAGCACCGTCGGACATCGCGCGGCTCGCCAGGTCAGGGGATACGGCCATGGCCGCGACGATGCGCGAATGGCTGATGCTGCTGGCCGAGCTGATTCATACCGCACAATGCACGATAGACATGCAGTGTGTGGTGCTGGGTGGCGGCCTGTCGCGGATTCCCGATGTGGCGCAAATGCTTGCGGAGACCTACCGTGCGTGCCGGATCGCGGGCCGTGAGACCCGCTTCGCAGTGGCGCGCTTCGGCGATGCCAGCGGAACTCGCGGCGCCGCGATGCTATTGACCCATTCCTGAGCTGACGCACCCGGTCGCATGAGAACACTCTCTCCGCTGGACCTGACAGCGGCCGACGCCGGGCCGCCGGTCATCGGCCCGTGGTGGTTGCAGCCGGCGATGCTCTTCGACGGCGAGCGGATGCGCACCGATACGGCCCTGCGGATCGACGAAGGTAGGATCACAGCCATGCGCCCTGCGAAGGAGTCGCGCGTGGATGCTGCGCCGTGTTGGGAGAGCGACTGCATCGCCTGTCCGGCGTTCGTCGACTGCCAAGTCAATGGCGGCGGCGGACGGCTTTTCAACAATGAGCCCACTCCGGAGGCGCTCATCGCCATTGCGACGGCGCACCGGCAGGGTGGTACGGGCGCCTGGATGCCGACACTTCTCACCAGCCCACCGGCGGTCATGGAGCAGGCCGTCGAGGCGGTCATTGCGGTGTATGGGCGGCATGGTGTCGCGGGAATGCACATCGAAGGCCCGCACATCTCACCGGACTTCCGCGGAGCGCACGCGCTGGAGCTCATCAGGCCCTACGACGAGCACACCCGCGGGGTTGTGCGCCGGCTGCGCGATCGCAGCATACCGGTGATCCTCACACTGGCTCCCGAACGCCTGCCGCCGGGTGCCCTGCGTGAATTGGTCGCAATGGGCGTGCGCGTGTCGATCGGCCATAGCGGCGCGAGCGAGCGGGAGACCCGCGCAGCGCTTGCGGAAGGCGCAAGCCTCTTCACGCATCTGTTCAATGGGATGCCGCCCCTGCACACCAAGAAGGTGGGGATGACGGGCGTCGCGCTCGACAGCGCCGCGTGGTGCGGAGTCATTGCCGACGGATGGCACGTCGCCGACACCATGTTGCGATTGGCCGCACGTGCCAAGCGCTTGCCCGGCACCCTCTTTGCGGTGACCGATGCAATGCCCACAGTGCATGGGCCGCCGGAGTTCGAGCTCTACGGCGCGAAGATCCGGTTGCGTGAAGGCAAACTGATCGATGCGCGCGGCTCGCTGGCCGGTGTCCACATCGACATGATCGGTACGCTTCGGCGGCTGGTACGCGATGTCGATCTGCCGTTGGAGACCGCGCTCGCCATGGTGACTTCGATTCCGGCTCGTGCGGCGGGTCTGGACGCCGAATACGGTCGTTTGGGAGAAGCGGCTCGCGCAAACATCCTGCTGCTCGGTCGCGAGCCGTTGCAGGCGCGATGCCTCATCATCGACGGCGTTGTTGCGTACCGTGATCCGATGTAGTAATTTTCCATAAAATGAAGAAACGCTACATTCGTGCGTCGGGGGCGGGGATGGCGTGGCGGCACGCCAGCCCGGCTGCCCTGGCTATCGGGTCGCTTCCATTCCTGGGAATGGCCATGGGAATGGCAGGCGCGCAGGCCTCGCCGCTGAGCATTGCGGTGAATGCACGGGGCGTATACAGCATCAGTCAGCCCGGCGAGACTCATCCTACGATCGTTTCCGCCGTTGCGGCGGAGATCGATGGCCGCTGGGTGCGTACCACGGACTATCCGCACTGCGACGTCGGCCGCTCCCAGACGCAGGGGTACCTCGGCCAGGCAACCCAGTGGCAGGTGGCCTGCTCGGGTTTGCGCGGGCAACCCAATCTCACTTACCGGCTGCGTGTCTACGCGACTCAGCCGTTCGCGGACCTGCGGGCCGCCGCCGTGAACTCCACCGGCAAGCCCATCAATGTCGAATCCATCCGGCTGGTCGCGGCTTCCGGCGGACAAGTCGTGAACCTCGGCGGCAGCGTCACGGCGGACCGTGTCCTCTCCGACAGCTTCAGCGAAGACCGGCCGGCCATGCGGATTCACGACTTCGATCGGATCGACCACGGGATGGCGCGGGGCGTCGGCAGCCAGTTGATCTACAACCGCGACAGCCATGCCAGCCTCTTCATCGGCGCGCTGACCTCGGAGCGATTCCTGACGGTTTTGCGGCTCAAGCTCTCCTCGGCGGGCGGCGTACGGAGCATCGGCGGATACCAGGTGGACTCGACCGGCACCACCGAGCTCGAAGAGGAGAATTCCCTCGCGGATTCGCCGGCGGCAGACCGCATCACCCTGAGCCTGCCCGTGGCGCCGGGCGAGCGCCTGGACTCGGAGACGCTCGTCCTCAGCGTCAGCCACGATTATCACGGGCAGCTCGAGACCTACGCCCATCTCATCCGGAAGATTCATCATGCGAGAGTCGATGCGCCGCCTCTCATGGGGTGGTGGAGTTGGACCGCGTATTACTTTGGACTCAACTCCGGCGCCGCGCTGACGAATGCCGCGTGGGAGGCGCAGCGCCTGAAGCCTTACGGCTATGATCTCTTCCATATCGATGAGGGCTATCAGTTCGCCCGCGGCGAGTACATCAGCCCCGACGCGACACTCTTCCCGCAGGGCATAAGCCCGCTCGAGTATTCAATCCGTGGCATGGGCCTCATTCCCGGCATCTGGACGGCTCCATTCGAGGTCTCGGAGCGCTCCTCGATCTATCGGCAGCATTCGGACTGGCTGATCAAAAACGCCCGCGGCCAGCCCATACATGCCGGTAACGTAGTGGACGGCAAGGACCCGCTCTACATGCTGGATACCACCAATCCTGGCGCCCAGGCCTACCTGCGCACGACGTACCGCACGCTCGTGCGCCAATGGGACATTCATTACATCAAGCTCGACTTCATGGATGATAGCGCGATCGAAGGCTACTACTACAAGCCGCACACGACGGCCATGGAAGCGCAGCGTATCGGCTTGCGTGTAATCCGCGACGCCGTCGGAGACGGGGTATATCTCGATAAGGACGGCAGCGTGATGCTGAATCCCGTCGGTTATGTCGATTACGGCCGGATCTCGCAGGACACCGGGCATGCCTTCGAGGCCAGTCGCGACGCGGCCACCGGTATCGCCGCCCGCTACTACATGGATCGTAACTACTTCGTGTCTGACCCGGATGCCTTCACGGTTTCCAAGCAGAGGATCACCGACCAGACCTGGCACGAAGGGAAGCAGGCGCTGACACTCGGCGAAGCGCAAGTCTCCATCGCGCTCGCGGCGGTTTCCGGCGGCATGCTCGAGATCGGGGATAACCTGCCCTCGCTCGAGGGCTCGCCGCGGCGGCTCGCGCTCATCGAGAACCGCGACCTGATCGACATGGTTCGCCTCGGCAACGCTTCCATTCCGCAGGACCTGATGAGCTACTCGGCCGCCGACGGGCAGCCGAGCGTATTCTTCCTGCCGGAGTCCGCGCGCCAGAGCATCCTGACCGTCTTCAACTGGACCGAGCGGCCGACGCAGCACGTCATAAAGCTTTCCGACCTTGGGCTGCATGCGGGAGACTCTTACGAACTGGCGGATGTCCTGAATTCGCAGGCTGCCGTGCAGACCGCCGCGGGGGCGGTGCAGCTGGAGCTGCCGCCACATTCCGTGCGTGTGCTCAAGATCATCGACGATACGGTTCCGGCATCCGCGCCGGATTTCGAGATTCAGTGTCCCGCGGGCGGGCGGACGGGAGCAGGGCTCGTTTGCTCAGCCAAAGCGCAGGGCGCGGAGCCGATACTGACGTACGAGTGGACGTTTGGCGATGGAGTGTCGGCGGAGGGTTCGCGGGTCGCGCACACGTGGACGGAACCCGGCGAATACGACGTCCATGTGTTGGCGACCGGCCTCGACGGCAAGACGGCGCAAAAGGAAGCCGTCGTACGGACGACTGGCTACATGTCCTCGGTGTTTGCGCCGTCGAATATCCGGCGCCTCGACCCGCCGCGCTGACCCATCGGCCGCGCGATCAAGCCAGAAGGACTTCCACTCCGCGGCGGCGAAGCTCTTCGACCGCCATGGGGGGCGCCGCGGAGTCGGTAATGAGCACGTCGAGCTGTTCCACGTGTGCGATCACCGAGATGTTGCGACGCATGAGCTTGGACGAGTCCGCCACCGCGACCACCTGGCGTGCGATGGCAATCATCTTCAGGTTGAGTTGCGCTTCCGGCAGGTGCGGCGTCATCACCCCGAGCGTCGGGTCGATGGCGTCGGCGCCGAGAAACAGCCGGTCGGCCCTGAGCTCCCCCAGCGCGGCCTCGCCGATGTGGCCGGACAGGGAGTTGGACTCGCGCCGCAGGATCCCGCCCGGCATGATCAGCCGCACGGTCGGCGCGCTTGCGAGCAGCATCGCCACGTTGAGCGCATTGGTGATCACATTGATCGATTGCAGCGGCGCCTCGCGGATCTGCTTGGCGATCTCCGCGGTGGTCGTGCCCGAGTCGAGAATGATGGTCTCGCCGTCCCGGATGAGCGAGACCGCGAGCCGGGCAATGCGCACCTTTTCGGAGTGATGGAGTGTCTCTTTGACCGTGAGCGGTTGATCGAGGCCGTCGCGCGGCAAGAGGGCTCCGCCATGGCTGCGAACCAGTGCGCCGGCTCGCTCCAGCGCCGCCAGATCTGCGCGAATCGTCACCGCGGAAGTGGCGAATCGCCTCGCAAGCGCGACGACCGTAACGCGCCCGCTCTCTTGCAGCAGGTCACAAATCCGTCGCCGCCGCTCTTCGACGAGCAGTCCCGGCTCTACCGCGCTCTCCGCCGCGCGCAACTCGGCGCCCGCGTCATCGCGGGGATGAGGGTCATGCATAAATATCTTTCGATCGCGCTCGATGCGTAAGGTTACACAAGGTCAGGCGCGCTCCCCAGCTCCAGGCACGCTCACTTGCGAAAGCTTTCGATTTGGCGAATATACGCTTTCGAAAAAGGAAGTATAGCTAGGAGTATTGACCGACACGTAAGTTTTCGAAATAATAAACAGGGTAGCGATTCGGCTTTCGCTTGCCTTTGATTTATATAGGGGGGAGGGGACCTTGAGTCGACCGTTGGCGCAGGTCCTGCCGGTGAGCCGCCGCGCAGGGCTCCTCTACGCGCTCGTCACCACACTCTTTTGGGGCGTCTGGGGTGCGTTTGCGGGGATGCCCGCGGACCACGGTTTTCCGGAGACGCTCATCTACGTGGTGTGGGCGATTACGATGATTCCGCCCGCGCTCTATGCGCTCGCACGCGGGGGTTGGAAGCTGCCTACCGACGGCCGCTCGGTGTTGCTCGGCGTCCTGATCGGACTCACGGGCGCGGGCGGACAGATGCTCCTCTTCCACGCCGTCCACACCGGTCCCACGTATCTCATCTTCCCGCTGATCGCGCTGTCGCCGATCGTGACGATCGGGATGTCGCTGCTGTGGCTGCAGGAGCGCACCACGCTCATCGGCGCGCTCGGAATCGTCCTCGCCTTGGCCGCGCTGCCGCTTTTCGACTATCAGCCGGGCCAGGGATTGAGCGGCCACGGCGTCGCCTGGTTCCTCTACTCGCTCATCATCCTCGCCGCCTGGGGTGTGCAGGCCTTTTTCATCAAGCTTGCCAACCGCAGCATGAGCGCCGAAGGAATCTTCTTTTACATGATGCTCATGGGACTTGCGCTCGTGCCCGTGGCTCTCTGGATGACTGACTTCTCGCGGCCGATCAACTACGGCCTCGAAGGCCCCTACCTCGCCGCCGTCACCCAGATTCTGAATTCCGTGGGCGCGCTCACACTGGTCTACGCCTTCCGCTACGGCAAGGCGATCGTCGTCTCCCCGCTCACCAACGCGGGCGCACCTCTCATCACCGCCCTTCTCGCGCTCGCGCTGTTGGGGCTGGTCCCCCAGCCGCTCAAGATCACCGGCATCGTGTTGGCCTTCGTCGCGGCGGCGCTCCTTGCCATCGAACCGGAGGAGGGCACGTGAAGGCGCTCCTCGAGCTCGTGCGGCGTCACCGGGGCGGCGAGCCCGTTGGGATCTACTCCGTCTGCTCGGCGCATCCCCTGGCGCTGCGCGCCGCGCTCGAGCACGCGCGCGCCACGGAGGGCTACGCGCTGATCGAGGCCACCTCGAATCAGGTGAACCAGGAGGGCGGCTACACGGGGCTGCGGCCGGCGCAGTTCCGCGACCTGGTGTTGGGTCTGGCAGATGAGAGCGGGCTGCCGCGCGAGCGCGTCCTTCTCGGCGGCGATCATTTGGGCCCCAACGCCTGGCAGTCCCTGCCGGCGCACGAGGCGCTGGCGCGTGCGGGCGTCATGGTGGGCGAGTATGTCCAGGCGGGTTACCGCAAGATTCACCTGGACTGCTCGATGTCGTGTGCGGGCGACGCGCCAGTGCTATCCGATGACATCGTGGCTGAGCGCACTGCTGCGCTCTGCACGAATGCGGAAGAGGCGTGGCGGAAATCCGGCGGCGAGCCGCCGGTCTATGTGGTCGGTACGGAGGTGCCGGTGCCCGGCGGCGCCCAGGAGGACCTGCGCGAGCTCGCCGTCACCGAGCCGGGCGCCGCACAGGCGACGGTAGCCGCGCATCAATCGGCCTTCGCGAGCAGAGGCCTGCAGAGCGCCTGGGATCGGGTCATCGGCCTGGTGGTGCAACCCGGCGTGGAGTTCGATCACGACCGGGTCATGGACTATCGGCCGGCAAGGGCGCGACAGCTCAGCAAGTGCCTCGGTGAGGTGCCGAACCTCGTGTTCGAGGCGCATTCCACGGACTACCAGACGGAAGCGGCGCTCCGCGCTCTGGTGCACGATCACTTCGCGATCCTCAAGGTAGGTCCCGCGGTCACGTTCGCCCTGCGTGAGGCAGTGTGGGCGCTGGACAGCATCGAGCAGCAGTGGCGCGGCGAGGCCCGCTCTGCCAATGTGCGCGCCACGATCCTCCATGCCATGTGCGCCGATCCACGGCACTGGCGCAAGTACTACCACGGCACCGGGCCGGCGCTCGATCTGCAGCTGCAATACAGCCTGAGCGACCGTATCCGGTACTACTGGCCGGTCCCGGCGGTGGCCGCGGCACTTGGGCGTTTGCGCGCCACTTTCGAGAACGGCACGCCGCCGCTGGCGCTGCTCTCCCAGTATCTCCCCGCGGCCCATTCCGCGGTGCGTGCCGGGACCCTCCCCATGCGAATGAACGACCTCGTCATTCATCACATCCGACAGGTTCTCTCTCATTACTCGCGGGCCTGCGATCCGCAAACACCAGAAGAAGGCACCGTAACATGAAGATGTACCCCGACTCTGCGGCCGCAGTCGGCGCCTGCAGTCTCCTCCTCGCTCTGCAGCTGGCACTTCCGGCGGCCGTGCATGCGGCCGACGCCCCTACGGCGGATCCCACCCCCACCACGAATGTCGCGGCGGCCGGTGCCGCCTCCGGCAGCTCGTCGGAGCAGCTCAGTGAAGTGGTCGTGACCGGCATCCGGGCGGACCTGGAGAAGGCGCTCGATACCAAGGAGTTCGCGCCCGTCATGCTCGATTCGATCGACTCGACCGAGCTCGGCCGTTTCCCGGACGCCGATGTCGCGGATTCCCTCGAGCATCTGCCGGGCATCACTGTCTCGCGCACGACCGGCGGCGAGGGCCAGAAGATCACCGTGCAGGGCCTGAGCTCCGAATACAACATCGTCACGATGGACAACCGGATTCTCGCGAGCGACGACAGTGGCCGGGACATCGCCTTCGACGTGCTGCCGGCGGAGCTCATCACCGGCGCCGATGTGCTCAAGTCGCCGGAAGCTTCCGCGATGGAGGGCAGCATCGGCGGCACGGTGAATCTGCATACTGCCAGTGCCTTCGATCACCCTGGCTTTCACGCGGACGCTCACGCAGAAGGCGACTGGAACGACATGTCGCGCCTGACCAGCAAGAAGTTCTCGGCCTTCATCAGCGACACCAACGCGGACAGGACGCTCGGATTCGTGCTTGGCGCGGTGGACACGGATCTGAAGTCGCGTACCGACTCCCTGAACGCCTACAATCAGAACATCTACGGACCTATCAGCTATCCGTACCCCCCCGATGGCGTCACGCCGCCTCCCGGGTCCGTGCCGCTCGTGGCCACGCCCTGCTGCATCACCTTCGGCTCGATCTTCGATGACAAGAAGCGTACCGGAGTGATCGGCAACATCGAATGGCGCCCCAACGACAGCTTCCGGCTGAAGGCGGACGGGCTGTGGACGCACCTGAACGATCCGCAGATCGGCTACAACGAGTCGTACTACTTCGCGGCCAATCCGGACGGCACGCCGTTCGAGAACAACCCGGGGATACAGAATGGCGTCATCACCTCGATGGTAGTGGATAACTTCCAGCCGGAGATGGTCAACAACACCATCAACCGCAAGGTCGACACCTTCCTCTATGGCCTCAACGCGCAGTGGAAGCCCACCGACAGCCTCACATTCGGCGCGGATCTCTATCGCTCCAGCGCGAGCCGTCCAGAGGGCGGCCAGGACACCTTCGTGACTGCTGGTCTGGTGAACGACCAGCCTACTGCGGAGGACATCCTCAACTTTGCCGACGTGCCCAACAGCCTGCCGGATATCAACGTTGTCGTGCCGCCGAGCCAGCTCGGCCTCTCGGCGTGCCCCACTGGAACCGGCAGCGCGACCAATGCCGGGTACTGCTCCTATACGTCGCTGATGAATTCCAGATATCTGAACAACAACAAGTACTGGTCGACCCACTACGTGGGGCTCAACGGCTTCTCGGTGCACGACAAGATCACGGGATTCACGCTGAGTGGGGCGTGGCGGGCCAACATGGGTATCCTGGAGCAGGTATTGTTTGGCGTGGGCGGCACCAACCGCGCCAAGGAGCAGGTCGACTCGGACAACGACTGGACCAACGGCTCGGGCCAATACGGGACGCTCTACCAGACGTACGGGTGCCCGGTGCAATGCAGCCCTTATTCGTTCGGCTCGCAGGGATTCAATGTCGTCTCGTTGATCAGCCTGCCCAACTTCATGCAGGGCGCGGGCGGCTCGTATCCGACGGTGCTGCCGGCGCTGAACGCCGGGCAGCTGCTCGGCTTCCTCAAGAGCCTCGACGGCAAGCCCAATCCCTTCTACTGCACCACCCAGCCCTGCACGGGACCTTACACGCCATTCGCTTTCTCGCAGCTCCTGCCTCAGGTCAACGCCTTCAATTCCTACGCGGTGACGGAGAAGACTCTCTCGGGTTATGTGGAGGCGGATTTTGGCGGATCCCGCTGGTCGGGTAACGTGGGCGTCCGCATGGTGCACACCACGACCACCGCCAACACGGCATCGGCCGTGCCGGTATCGCTGTGGACGCCCTCGAATACGGCGAGCAGCACCCAGACATGGAACGTGCAGTACGGTACCTCGCAGGCGCTCGGCGGCAAAGGCAGCTACACGTTGGCGCTGCCCTCGCTGAACCTCGCCTATTGGGTAGTCCGTGACCAGCTGCAGGCTCGCCTGGCGGTGGCCCAGACCATGGCGCGGCCCAATTTGAGCCAGCTCGCGCCAACCTCCAACAACAATGCCCAGAACGGCACGCCGCAGCTCAGCTACAACGGCACGGCGGGATTGAAGCCCATCCGGGCGAACCAGGCCGACCTGTCGCTCGAGTGGTACTACTCGCCGCATTCCGCATTCACGGCGGACGTGTTTGCCAAGAAGGTCAAGGACGACATCTACGACGCAGTCTCGACCAACGTCGACCTGGGTACTCAGGAGTATATCGGTGGGCCACCGGGCACGGTGCAGGGCACGCCCTTCCTGTGGACGGTTACAGCGCCGGCGAACGGGTCGGAGAGCACGTACTCCGGCGTGGAGCTCACGTGGCAGGAAATCCTGCTCGATGGCTTCGGTACCCGCATGCAGTTCACCGCCACGCGCACCCGCAGCTACGATCAGAACGGCCTCTTCGTGGGCGCGATCAACGCCGCCCCGCCCAGGACGTTCACGATCGGATTCTTCTACGACAAAGGCCCGATCAGCGCCGACGTCAACTGGGATCACCAGTCGAGTTTTACCGCCGCTTGCTCGCAGTGCACGGAGGTTCCCGGCTGGCCGGCGATCACCCAGCAGTTCGACTGGGTCACGGCGAGCCTGCATTATCGCTTTGCCCATGGGCTTGAGGTTTACTGGGAAGGCAAGAATCTCAGCAACTCGATCTCCCGCACCTACCTCAACGGCAATCCGCTCCTGCCCTGGGCACCCGGCCAGAACACCGGCGGCAGCGAGAGCGGCGTAGGCTATGGCTACAGCGCCTTCGGCCGAATTTATGTGCTCGGACTCTCCTGGCGCTTCTGAAAACGGATGACACGGTGAACGATTCCATCGAAGTCCTGGGCCTCAGCGCCACGCAGATCCGCTCCGCCGGCGCGCAGTGGACGGCCCGCGAGATCGTTCAGCAGCCGCAGCTGTGGCCGCAGATCGCGCGGCAGGTCGGCACGGATGCGGGCTTGCGGGCCTGGTTGGCGCCGCTCCTCGCCAATCCGGCGCTACGCATGGTGCTGACCGGCGCCGGCACTTCGGCGTATATCGGCAAGTGTCTCGCGCCGGCGCTGGCCAAAGGCGGCCGACAGGCCGAGGCGATCCCCACGACCGACATCGTGGCGAGCCCGCGAGGTACGCTCGGCTCCAAGACACCGACCCTGATGGTCCATTTCGCCCGCTCCGGCGACAGCCCGGAGAGCGTCGCCGCTCTCGAGCTGGCAGAAGGGCGGATCGAGCAGTGTCATCATCTGATAGTGACGTGCAACGCAGCAGGCGAGCTGAGTCGCCGTGCGCGCAGCCTGCGGCATGCGTACGCGATCGTGCTGCCGGGGGCCTGCAACGACCAGAGCTTCGCGATGACGTCGAGTTTCACCGGCATGCTGCTTGCGGCGGCGCTGGCGCTCGGGGCGGTGCCGACGGATGCAGGACGGATCGAGGCCATCGCGGCCCTGGGTGCGAAAACACTGACGGCTCACCTGCCGCTCGCCGACACCCTGGTGCGGGCACAGTTCGATCGAGTCGTTTTCGTCGGCAGCAACGAGCTCAAGGGGCTGGCGCTCGAGTCGGCGTTGAAGATGCTCGAGTTGACCGATGGCCGCGTGGTGAGCATCGGCGAGTCGCCGCTCGGCTTCCGGCACGGCCCGAAGACCATAGTCAACGGCAGCACCCTGGTGGTGACGTTTCTGAGTAACGACGCCTACACCCGCCAGTACGATCTCGATCTTCTGGGGGAGCTGAGGAGCGATGCCGTGGCGGGGCGAGTGGTCGCGCTCAGCGCTCGAGCGGCCGAGCGCGAGGGCCCCGATACCATCGTTCTCGACGCGGGTGCGCCCGCGGGCGGTTCGCTGACGGACCTCGAGCTCTGTCTGCCCTACGTGGCATTCGCGCAGACACTGGCGCTGCTTCGTTCGATCTCGCTCGGACTGTCGCCGGACATTCCGAACGCCGCCGGGACGGTGAATCGGGTGGTTCAGGGCGTGTCCATACATCCTTTTCCGACCTCGTCGTGAATACCTTCCTCGGTGTCGACGGCGGCGGCACCCAAACCCGTTTCGTACTGATCGACGAGGCGGGAGGCCTACTGGCCTCTCACCGGGAAGGCCCGGCCTACTACCTGGAAATCGGGCTCGACGGGCTGCGTGACATGCTCGCGCGCGGAATAGCCCATACGCTGCGCCGCGGCCAGGTACGCGCGGAAGATCTCAGCTTTGCATTCCTGGGCTTACCGGCATACGGCGAAGACAGCAAGCTGTTGCCGGCGCTGGATGCGGCGCCCCGGGAAGCTCTCCCGCACCGGCGATACCGCTGCGGCAATGACATGGTGTGCGGATGGGCCGGCGCCCTCGCGGGCGGCGATGGCATCAACATCGTGTCGGGTACGGGCTCGATCGCATATGGAGAGTATGCCGGCCGCAGCGCCCGCGCGGGCGGCTGGGGCGAGCTCTTCAGCGACGAAGGCTCTTCTTACTGGCTGGCGCGCGAAGGTCTGCGGCTGTTCTCGCGTATGAGCGACGGCCGCCAGCCACGCGGGCCCCTCTATGAGCACGTGCGACGCCACTTCGGACTGCAGAGTGACCTCGATGTCTGTGCCGCGATCTACGGCCAGGATATCGCCCAGCGCAGCCGGTTCGCGCAGCTCTCGAAGGTCATCACCGCAGCAGCGGCTGACGGCGATGGGGCCGCGCTCGGTCTCTTCGCGAGCGCCGCGCAGGAGCTCGCAGACATCGTCGACGCTGTGCGCGTACCCCTGCAGATCCCTCCTGCTGTCAGCGTCTCGGTGTCCACCTCCGGAGGCCTGTTCCAGCCGGGTAACGGTCTAAGCGAGCGGCTCCAGTCGGAGCTGCAGCGGCGGTCCGCTCAGTATCGGTTCGTCGCGGCCCTCTTGCCTCCCGATGTAGGAGCAGCCATCCAGGCCGCGAGGCTCAACGGGACTCCACTCGCCGCCAAGAGCCTGGAGATACTGGCGCGCGCGGTGAGGTGATCGAGACATCAATGATTCGCAGGACGTTCCTGAAGACGCTGCTCGCCGGTGCAGGCGTCTCCATGATCGACTCGCACGCCATGACCGCGGATGCCGCGCAGAAAGCGACACCGGCCAGCCGTTCGGGACCCAGGAAGGTCGTGATCGGGGGCGCCGGAATCACTGGTTTGTGCTGCGGCTACGAGCTGATGAAGGCCGGCTTCGATGTCACCCTTCTCGAGGCTGCCGGAAGGTACGGCGGTCACGTCTTCACCGGCAGGGATGGCTTGTCGGACGGACTCTATGCCGATTTCGGCGCCGACCACATCACCCGGCCGGGTTATGAGCGGTTGCTGGAGTATGCCGCGGAATTCGCAATACCCCTGGTTGCCTATCCGAATGCAGAAGGCGCGTGGCTGCCTTACAACGATCATGATCTGCGCATGATCGGCGGCAAGTTCTACACGAACAGGATGCTGGCGGATCCCGCGACGCTCACCCGGCTTGGCTTCAACAGTCGTGAGGTCCGGTTTCTATCGAAACATCCATGGTACGACCTCGAGAGCACCTATCTGCAGCCGTATGTGGACAAGGTCAAAGA
>JANWJS010000037.1 GCA_025451845.1 Steroidobacteraceae bacterium | reverse complement strand
TGGTCGGGGTGACAGGATTTGAACCTGCGACACCTACGTCCCGAACGTAGTGCTCTACCAGGCTGAGCTACACCCCGAGATAGCGGGATCCGCCGCCCCTGGGAAGCTCGAAGCGGCAGCAGGGAAGACGGGCCGCGCAGTGTACTGAAGCACACCCTGCGGTTCAACGGGGCCGGAGGAAGGGGCCCGTTTTCTGTATCCTGCATCACCAGGGAGAGGGCGATGGTCGGGACCGTTGGAGCTCGAATTACAAGAACAGGCGCCGGGGTCGGGCGAGTGCTGCTGCTCGTCTTGGCGATTGCCGCGCTCGCATCGCCCGCCCGCGCGGATCTCTACAGCGCTTCCAGCGAATAACAGAGGGGCGACTTTGCGCATGCGCTGCCCGATTTTCTCGCTCTGGCAAAGCTCGGCCAGCCGGTGGCGCAGTTCAACGTGGCGGCTATGTACCGCAACGGCCAGGGTGCCGAGCAGAGCGATATCCACGCTTACGCCTGGGCAATGCTCGCGGCTCAGAACGGCGATGCACGGGCCAAGAGCATGGCCGGCGCGATCCGTCCGCAACTCGCTCCGGGCTCCGAGCAAATCGCTGGCACAGCTGGCGACGTATGAGGCGGACAAGCCCTGGTACGGGAATCTGCTCGATTTCTGAGGCGCGCGGTCGCCGTGCGCTCGCCGACTCAGGTCGTATGCTCGACCGCAAACCGCGCGAGCGCCGTGAGGCCTTCCTTGTAGATGCTTTCCGGCAGCGGCTTCAATGCGAGCAGCGCCTGTTCCGCCGATTCCTTCGCCAACCGCGCCGCGTACTGGAGGCCGCCCGTCGACTCGATCGCCGCGATGATGGGCTCGAGCTGGGTGAGGCCGCCCTTTTCGATGGCGATGCGGATCGTGCCCCGCTGGGCCTCGGTGCCGTTGCGCAGCGCATAAATCAGGGGCAGGGTCGGCTTGCCCTCGGCGAGATCATCGCCCAGGTTCTTGCCACGCTCGGTGGGATTCGAGCGGTAATCGAGCACGTCATCCACGAGCTGATAGGCCGTGCCGAGGTGTCGGCCGTAGCCGGCGAGGGCTCGGCGCACTTGTTCAGGGCTGCCGGCGAGCACCGCAGCCACCTCCGCACCGGCCTCGAAGAGCTTGGCGGTCTTGCGGTAGATGACCTCGAGGTAGCGCTGTTCCGTGGTATCGGGGTCGTGCGCGTTCATGAGCTGCATGACCTCGCCCTCGGCGATTACGTTAGTGGCGTCGGCCATGATTTCCATGACCGGCTGGGAGGTCAGCGAGGCCATCATCTGAAAGGCCCGCGAGTAGACGAAGTCGCCGACGAGCACGCTCGCCTGGTTGCCGAACACCTGGTTGGCTGTGTCGCGGCCCCGGCGAAGCGACGAGCCATCCACTACGTCATCGTGCAGCAGCGTCGCGGTATGGATGAATTCAATGAATGCGGCCGCCTCGATGTGTGCGTGCGGGCTACCCCCGCAGGCGCGGCCGGCCAGCACGACCAGCAGCGGCCGCAGGCGCTTGCCGCCGCCGGAAATGATGTGCTCCGCAATCTGGTCCACCAGCGGGACGGCACTCTTCAGGCGCGCGCGGATCACCTGGTCGACGGAACCGAGGTCCGACTGGACGAGCGCGCGGATTTCTTCCAATGTCATTAGTAGACGGACCTCGATTGCGGCCACGCATCCTAGCTGACACGGGGGTCGCGGAGAATGGACCCAGGGCCCCGGGCGGGTACAAAATCGCCTGGAGCGATTATGGACGGGCGACAGCCGGCCACGGTTGGGGCTGGCGCAGGGCGGGCGCCGGGCAAAAGGGCTCCAAAGCGCGCGGACTGTCTTTCGCGGGCCGCGGAATAGCCGTTTGACCCGCCGGAAGGCCGCCAGTAGAATGCGCGGCCTTTCCAGACCCCCGCTCGCCTTTAAGCCTATGTACGCAGTCATCGCCACCGGCGGAAAGCAGTATCGCGTCACCAAAGACGGCGTGCTGCGCATTGAGAAGCTCGACGCCGAGGCCGGCGCCACGGTCGAGTTCAGCCAGGTACTGCTCGTGGGTGAGGGCGCCAGCGTAAAGCTGGGCAATCCGCTGCTCGCGGGGGGCAAGGTGCTCGCCACCGTGGTTCGCCACGGCAAAGGCGCCAAGGTATCGATCGTGAAGTTCAGGCGGCGGAAACACTACCTGCGGCAAAAAAACCACCGCCAGCCGTTCACTGAGATCAAGGTAACGGACATCAGCGCGGGCTGAGGCACACATGGCACATAAAAAGGCTGGCGGCAGTACCAAGAACGGCCGCGATTCCCACTCCAAGCGGCTCGGCGTGAAGCGCTTCGGCGGCGAGCACGTCCTCGCCGGCAACATCATCATCCGCCAGCGCGGGACGCCGGTGCGGGCCGGGTCCAACGTTGGTGTCGGCACTGATCACACGCTGTTCGCCAAAGTGGCGGGCAAGGTGCAGTTTCAGCGGCGTGGCGCGGAACAACGGCTGTACGTCAATATCCTGCCGGAGATCGGAGTGACGGAGGCTCCGGCCGAGAGGGCCGAAGCCTAGCCACTGCGGCCTACGGGTTGCGACCCTGAAAGCCCCGGCCTTGCGCCGGGGTTTTCATCTGGGGAACCCTCATGAAATTCGTCGACGAGGCCAGGACCAAGGTACAGGCCGGCAGCGGCGGGCGCGGCAGTACCAGCTTCCGCCGCGAGAAGTTCGTGCCCTTTGGCGGCCCGGATGGTGGCGACGGCGGCAAAGGCGGCAGTGTCTTTCTGCGCGCGGTCCCCGGAATCAACACCCTGGCGGATTTTCGTATCGCGCGCACCTGGCGCGCGCAGCACGGCGAGCCCGGCGGGGCGAATGATTGCAGCGGCCGTGGTGGGGATGACCTTTACGTCCCGGTGCCGGTAGGCACCACCGTGCGCGATGCCGAGACCGGTGAGCAGCTAGGCGATATGACGCGCGAGGGGGACGTGCTGGCCGTGGCCCACGGCGGCAAGGGGGGGTGGGGAAATCAGCGCTTCAAATCGAGCACCAACCGCGCCCCGCGGCAGTTCGGTCCGGGCCTGCCGGGTGAGAAGCGCACGCTCGAGCTCGAGCTCAAGGTTATCGCGGACGTCGGGCTCCTCGGCCTGCCGAACGCCGGCAAATCCACCCTGATTCGGGCTGTCTCCGCGGCCCGCCCCAAGGTGGCCGACTACCCCTTCACCACACTGCATCCCAACCTGGGAGTCGTGGCTGTCGGGGAGCACCGCAGCTTCGTGATGGCCGATATTCCGGGATTGATCGAGGGCGCGGCGGAGGGGGCGGGGCTCGGAATTCGCTTCCTGAGGCACCTGCAGCGCACGAGGGTGCTGCTGCACCTGGTCGATATGGCCCCTCTGGACCCGGAAGCCGACCCGGTGAAGGATGCCCGGGCGATCGTTCAGGAGCTGAAGAAATTCAGCAAAGAGCTCGCCGCAAAGCCCCGCTGGCTGGTCATCAACAAGAGTGATCTGCTGCCCGAGGCTGAGGCGCAGAAGCGCGCACGCGCCATCGTGCGCGGCCTACGGCATCGTGGGCCGCACTTTCTCGTGTCCGGAGCCACGGGCCGCGGAACGAGAGATCTCTGCGAAACGGTTATGGCGTTTTTGGAGCAGGAGCAGCAGGCTCGCGTGGCACACGGCCACGCATCACCTGCAGCAGAAACTGTCGACGAGCCGCCGGCTTCAACTTGAGCGGGATCGGAGCCGAAGTCGGGCGCGCAGTCCAGCGGACCTTTTCTTGAGCACTCATCGCTGTCGCCTCACGGCAATGCGCGAATCCGAGCCGCCAGCCGGCTCTTGTGTCGCGCCGCCTTGTTACGGTGAATGATCTGCTTGTTCACCAGCGTGTCGATGACCGGAACAGCCTCCTGGTAGGTGGCCTGGGCTGCCTGCTTGTTTCCTCCGGCAATCGCCGATATCACGTCGCGCATGGCTGTGCGCATCCGCGAGCGCAACGCGACGTTGCGGGTGCGATGCTTCTCGGCTTGACGGGCCGCCTTCTCGGCGGACTTGGTGTTGGCCACTTGCTCTCCGTTAAAGAAACCTTGCCCCGAAACGGGGGGCGCTAGTCTGCTCAGGTAGGTAGACGTTGTCAACGCTTGCCGAGAACGTAGCCGAATTCGGACGGTGTTTTTCACATAAGAGGGCGCCATCCTGATAATCATCCGGAGCGCCGTCGCCGATCGCCTACGGGTACCTCCGGGCACTAAGCGTCTCGAACCGGGAGATGCGCTCCGGGCCGTTGAATGTGGCGCCAAGCGCCAGCATGAATCCTGTATTCTTTACCTTTTGACATCAGCGGCTTAGCGGCCCCATGGAGCTCATTCGCGGATTCAATGGCCTGAACGAGCGCCAGCGGGGCTCCGTCGTCACGATCGGGACCTTCGACGGAATGCACGTGGGCCACCAGGCGCTGCTCGGGCAGCTCCAAAGGCACGGCATGCGCCTGTCCCGGCCGGCCATGGTGCTGACTTTCGAGCCGATGCCGCGGGAGTTCCTGCTGGCCGAGGGTCAGGCGCCGGCGCGGCTGACCTCCTGCCGGGAGCGCTGGCGGGTCCTCGAGCGGCTGGGATGCGATTTCCTCTGGCTGCTGCGTTTTGGGCCGCCGCTGCGCAACCTCTCGGGCGAGGCGTTCGCGGAACTGCTGGCGAATGAGCTGCGCACGCCCATGGTCGTCGTGGGTCACGATTTTCGCTTCGGGCGCAATGGCGAGGCGACGGCCGCGATGCTCACGGCCGCCGGTCAGCGACTGGGATTCGAGGTCGATGTGGTGCCGCCGGTGATCGTGGACGGAGAGCGCGTGAGCAGCAGCGGCGTGCGCGACGCGCTCGCCAGAGCAGACTTTGAGCAGGTGCGCCGCTGGCTTGGCCGGCCGTACTCGATGACTGGGCGTGTCGTCGCCGGGAATCGCCTGGGACGCAGTCTGGGTTTCCCGACAGCGAACCTGCAGATTGAGCGGCGGCGTCCCTCGGTGCAGGGCATCTTTGCCGTCCGGGTACACGGTGCCGCGGACGCAGCGATGCCCGGCGTGGCCAGCCTCGGGACGCGCCCGACGGTTGACGGCGAGCACACGCTCCTGGAGGCGCATGTGTTCGACTTTTCAGGCGATCTCTACGGCCGCGAGATCGAGGTGGAATTCGTGGCGAAGCTGCGCGAGGAGGAGCGGTTCTCTTCCCTCGAGGCCCTGGTCGCGCAGATGCACGCCGATGCGGCGCAGGCGAGACAGATATTGCATGGCTGACACTCTGAATGACTGACTACAAGAGCACGATCAATCTGCCGCAGACCGACTTTCCGATGAAGGCGGATCTCGCCCGGCGTGAGCCGGCGAGGGTCGCCGAGTGGGAGGAGCGCGGCATCTACGGCAAGCAACGCCAGGTTGCGCGCGGGCGGCCGCCGTTCGTGCTGCACGACGGGCCGCCTTACGCCAATGGCGCCATTCACATTGGCCACGCCGTCAACAAGATCCTGAAGGACATCATCGTCAAGTCGCGCTCGCTCGATGGGTTCGATGCGCCCTACATCCCGGGCTGGGATTGTCACGGGCTGCCGATCGAGCTGCAGGTCGAAAAGAAGCACGGGCGCCCGGGACAAAAGCTCGATGCGGCGGCCTTCAGAGCGGCCTGCCGCGCTTTCGCGCAGGAGCAGGTGGATCTGCAGCGCGTCGACTTCAAGCGTCTGGGCGTGCTCGGCGACTGGGACCATCCTTATCTCACGATGGCGCCGCGGTACGAGGCGCAACAGCTGCGTGCCTTCGGCCGCATCATCGAGAACGGGCACCTCTACAAGGGCGTGAAGCCGGTGCACTGGTGTCTCGACTGCCGCTCCGCGCTTGCCGAGGCGGAAGTCGAATACGAGGAGAGGACCTCGCCCGCGGTCGATGTTGCCTTCCGCGTCACCGATCTCCGCGACCTGGAACGGCGCCTGGGGCTGGGTCCGGGGCGGCTGGGCAGCGAGCCAGCCGATGCCGTCATTTGGACTACCACTCCCTGGACGCTGCCTGCCAACCAGGCCGTCGCGCTGCGCGATGAGTTCCGTTATGTGTTGGTGGAGGCGGAGCGCGAAGGTGAGCGCTCCCGGCTCATTCTCGCCGTGGAGCTGCTCGACTCGTGTCTGCAGCGCTTCGGGATGAAGCGGGGCTCAGTCTTGGCGCAAGCCGCTGGCCGCGATCTCGAAGGGCTGAAGCTGCACCACCCGTTCCAGGACCGGCAGGTGCCGGTCATTCTCGCCGAGCACGTGACGCTCGATGCCGGCACCGGCGCCGTTCACACCGCCCCGGGACACGGTCACGAAGACTTCGCCGTCGGGCAGCGCTACGGCCTGCCTATCGTCAATCCGGTCGGCAATGATGGCCGCTTCCTGCCCGACACGCCGCTCGTCGCGGGGCTCAGGGTCGACGAGGCCAATGGGGTACTCATCGAGGCGCTGCGCGAGCGCGGCCGCCTGGTGCACTACCAGCCGTTCGTGCACAGCTACCCGCACTGCTGGCGGCACAAGACGCCGGTGATCTTCCGCGCGACGCCGCAGTGGTTCATCAGCATGGATCGCAAAGGGCTGCGCGAGCACGCCTTGCGCGACATCAAGAAGGTGCAATGGACGCCGGATTGGGGCGAGCAGCGCATCACCGGCATGATCGAGAACAGGCCCGACTGGTGCGTCTCGCGCCAGCGCACGTGGGGCGTGCCCATCCCACTGTTCGTGCACGTGCGGACAGGCGAGCTGCATCCGCGCACGCAACAGCTGATCGATCAGGTGGCCGCGCATGTCGAGCGCGACGGCATCGAGGGCTGGTTCGCGCTGGATCCGGCCGAGCTGCTCGGCGAGCAGGCCGCCGAGTACGAGAAGGTCAAGGATGTCATGGACGTATGGGCTGACTCGGGTCTCTCCTTCGAATGTGTCGGCGCCGAACGGCCGGAGATCACCGCCCCCGTGGACCTCTACCTCGAAGGCTCCGACCAGCACCGCGGCTGGTTCCACAGCTCACTTCTCATGTCGGAGGCGCTGTACGAGCGCGCACCGTATCGCGGTGTCCTGACGCACGGGTTCACGGTCGATGAGAAGGGCCGCAAGCAGTCGAAGTCGCTCGGCAACGTAGTCGCGCCGCAGAAGGTCATGAGCACGCTCGGCGCGGACGTGCTGCGCCTGTGGGTCTCCGCCACCGACTACGCAAATGAGATGAGCGTGTCGGATGAGATCCTGAAGCGCATGGCGGACTCCTATCGCCGCATGCGCAATACCGTGCGCTATCTGCTCGGCAACCTGCACGGCTTCGATCCGAAGCGCGATGCGGTGCCCGCCACCGATCTGCTGGCGCTCGACCGCTGGGCGCTCGCCCGCACCGCCGCACTGCAGGCGGAGATCATCGAGGCCTACAGGCGCTACGCCTTCCACCTCATCTACCAGAAAGTGCACAACTTCTGCAGCGTCGACCTGGGCGGCTTCTATCTCGACGTGCTGAAGGACCGCATGTACACCACGCCGCAAGCGGGTCGTGGACGCCGCTCGGCGCAGACTGTGATGTATCACATAGCGGAGTGCATCGTGCGCTGGCTCGCGCCGGTGCTGTCCTTCACCGCAGAGGAAGTCTGGAAGTTTCTGCCCGGCGAGCGCTCGGAGTCGGTGTTTCTCGAGACCTGGTATGTGGCTCCGGACGTCGCAACGAGCGATGTTGAATGGCCGGCTCTGCTGCAGCTGCGCAGCGATGTGACGCGCGAGCTCGAGAAGTTGCGCGACGCCGGCGCCATCGGTGCGCCGCTCGACGCCGAGGTCGATATCTACTGTGCTCCGGATGAGTACGCGCGCTTCAACGCTCTAGGGGATGAGCTGCGCTTTTTTTTCATCACGTCTCACGCCCGCGTTCACCGCATCGAGGCCGCGCCGCCGGCCGATGCGGCCCTCGCCGCCAACACGGGGCGCAGCGGAGTCTGGATCGCGGTGAAGCCCACGTTCGACCCGAAGTGCATCCGCTGCTGGCAGCGCCGCCCGGACGTCGGGTCGAACCCGAGGCATCCCGAGATCTGTGGTCGCTGTGTCACCAACGTCGACGGGCCGGGCGAAGAGAGGCGCTTCGTATGAACGCGGCCAAGGAGCAGGAGACCCGGATGGCGCCCCCCATCCAGGACGGCGCTGCCGCCCGGGAGCCGAGCGGCTTGCGTTGGCTGTCGATCACGGTGTCCGTGATCGCCGTCGACCAGCTCGTCAAGCTCTGGATCGTCGAGCATCTCGCTCTCTATCGCACGCTCCGCGTCTTGCCGGTGCTCGACGTCACCTTGACGTACAATAGAGGCGCCGCCTTCAGCCTCCTGGCGGAGGCCTCAGGCTGGCAGAAATGGTTGTTCGCGGGCCTTGCCGTGGCAGTGGCAGCAGGCATCACGCTCTGGCTCAGGCGCCTCAACGGGCGTACCCAGCGGCTGTTGTGCCTCAGCCTCACGCTGATCATGGGCGGAGCGCTCGGGAATATGATCGACAGGCTGCGCATCGGGCACGTGGTCGATTTCATCCTCGCCCACTGGCGGAGCGTGTACTTTCCCTGGGCGTTCAACGTGGCGGACTCGGCCATCACCGTGGGTGCGGCGCTCCTGCTCCTCGATGCAGTGCTCGAGAGCCGCGGCCCGAAGAAGGAGACTGTTTGATGCAGGTGCTTCTCGCCAACCCGCGCGGCTTCTGCGCCGGCGTGGACCGTGCCATCGACATCGTGGAGCGCGCGATCGAGCTCTTCGGCGCCCCGATCTACGTGCGCCACGAGGTAGTCCACAACCGCCACGTCGTCGACCGCCTCCGCGAGCTCGGCGCTGTGTTCGTCGAGGAATTGAAGGAAGTGCCGTCCGGCGCCACGGTGATCTTCTCGGCGCACGGCGTGTCGCATGCCGTGGAGGATGAGGCGAAAGAGCGCGGTCTCACTGTGTTCGATGCCACCTGCCCGCTCGTCACCAAGGTGCACATGGAGGTACAGCGCTACGCGCGCGAGGGGCGCGAGGTGATTCTCATTGGTCACGCCGGCCATCCCGAAGTCGAAGGCACCATGGGACGATTCGACACCTCCTTCGGCGGGCAGATGTATCTGGTCGGCAGCGCTGATAATGTCAAAGGGCTCGCGGTCCGCGACCCGGCCAACCTCGCGTTCGTGACTCAGACCACTCTGTCCGTGGATGACACCACGGAGATCGTCGGGGCATTGCGCCAGCGCTTCCCCTTGCTTGCGACTCCGCGCAAGGAGGACATCTGCTACGCCACCCAGAACCGGCAGGATGCCGTGAAGAAGCTGCTCGTGGAGTGCGACCTTCTGGTGGTGGTGGGCTCGCGGTCGAGCTCGAACTCCAACCGCCTGCGCGAGCTTGCCGATCGCGCCGGCATTCCGGGTTATCTGGTGGACGGGCCGGAGGGCCTGCAGCGCGAATGGTTCGAGGGCAAGAGCTCCATCGGCGTCACCGCGGGCGCATCGGCGCCGGAAATCCTCGTCCAGCGCGTCCTCGAGCAGCTGCGCTCCTGGGGCGCGCAGATGCCGCGCGAGGTCGCCGGCCGCGAGGAGCGGGTGACCTTTGGCTTGCCGCGCGAGCTGCGGCGCGGGGGCGTGCCGGAAGCGGCGGAAGCCGGGAAGTCGAGCCCCTGAGGCGACCGGCCTCAACGGGCGTAGAGCGATTTTTTGAGCTTCCAGCGCTTGTGCGACCACGGCCAGTCGGCCGGTGCGTCGCGGATCTGTTGCTCGACCAGCCGTACGTAACGTTCCGTCAGCTCACCGGATTTCAATGACTCGCCGGGCGAGGAGAGTGGCAGGAAGGACAGCTCGTAGAGCCCGCGCCGCGTCCGTTTCATGCCGATGAAGAACACGGGGAAACGCGTGACGCGCGAGATTTCCTCCGGTCCCATGTAGAACGCGGTGTCGCGGTTGAGAAACCGCGTCCAGTGCTTGTGCTCGCTGGTCATCGGCTCCTGGTCGGCAACCATCGCCACGGCGCGCACCGCCTTGCCGCGCTTGATGATGTCGGCGAGCAGGTCCTTGGCCGGAATCAGGCGGCTGCCGAACCGGCCGCGCACCTTCTTCATCTCACGCTCTGCCCAACTGTCGACCAGCGGCTTGTAGGCGGCATCGAGAGGGAAGCCGAGCTCGAGCGACAGGGCGAGGAGCATCCACTCCCAGTTGCACTGATGCGCCGCGGCGAGCAGCACTGACTGGCCTCGTGTGAGTAGCGCGCGGGCCGGCTCCATGCCGACGATGCGCACCCGTTCGCGGATCTCCTCCGGCGAGAGAGTCGCTGACTTGATGACTTCGACGAGCACGTCGGCGAAGCTGGCGTAGTAACCGCGGCGAATGTCATCCATTCCGGTCTGGTCGAGCTCCGGGAAGCACTGCGACAGATTGGCGCGCACGACCTCATCGCGATGCGGAAAAACGTGGAAGGCGAGCCAGCCGAGAAGGTCGGCGAGCCCGTACAGGACCGGAAACGGCACGCGCGAGAGCAGCCGCACCCACCAGGCCGAGCGGGGCAGGGGGCCTGCCGCGCCGCTCGCGGCCGGCCGCGCGCCAGGCGAAGGCGGGCTCGAGCCGTCGCTCGGCTTCTGCGAGGGGACTGGTCGCAACATGGTGCGCGCAGGGTACCTATGGCAGGATGCGGCCGCCAGCCCGGCTTGGTGCGCGGAGCCTGCGATGCCCATTGCGGAGTACTTCAGCCCCGACTATGCCTCGGCGCGCGAGCGCTTTCGCGCGGCAGCCGCACGCGCGGCGGCGGCCTCGGTGAGCTATGTCCTGCCGGATCACCGCGGTCCGAACGGCGAGATGCTGAGCCTGGATGTCGCGCAACTGGGCGCGGCGGAGGCACAGAGCGCGCTGCTGGTCATCGCGGGGACGCACGGGGTGGAAGGTCTGGCGGGCTCGGGTTGTCTGGTCGGGTTACTCGAGGACCGGCTGCACGAAGCGCTGCCAACATCCGGTTGTCTCCTGCTGCTCCACGCCATCAACCCCTACGGTTTTGCGTGGCTCCGGCGCGTGACCGAGGACGGCGTCGACCTCAATCGCAACTTCGTCGACTTCTCGAGCCCGCTACCCTCTTCGGAAGCCTACGAGCGGCTGCACGACTGGCTGGTGCCGAAGGCGTGGGAAGGCGAGATCCGGCAAGCCGCGGATGCGGCGCTGGGCGCGCATGCCCAACAGTACGGGTTTGCAGCCTTGCAGGCCGCCGTCTCGGGCGGCCAGTACACGCGGCCTGGAGGACTGTTTTACGGCGGAGCACGTGAGACCTGGTCGGCACGCATGCTGTTGCGGGTGCTGCGCGAGGTATTGCCCGCCACGGTACAAAGGCTCGCGGTGCTCGACCTGCACACGGGACTCGGACCGCCCGCGTACGGTGAGCCGATACTCGACGCCGGCGATCCTGGGGCGCGCGAGCGGGCGCTGCGCTGGTACGGGCCGGATGTGAGGGACCTGTCGGCCGGTGAGTCCGTCTCCGCGCGGTTGACCGGGACCCTTGCGCGCGGCATCGAGCGCGCGCGGCCGAAGTTGGAGCTGACCCTGATCGGACTGGAATTCGGTACGCGGCCGGTCATGGAGGTGCTGACGGCGCTGCGCGCCGATCATTGGCTGCACCTCCACGGAAGATCCGACGCCCCCGAGGGCGCGCAGATCCGTCAGCAGATGCGCGCGGCGTTCTACTCGGATGCGGCCGCCTGGCAGGCGGCGGTGTACGGGCGCACCGCGGACCTCGCCTTCCGGGCGCTCCGCGGACTCGGCGGATAGCCGGCCATGACCGCTGCACCGATGGCGCCTGGTCAACCGGGAGCGGCATGGCTCGCTCGGCGCGCCCTGTTTGCATTCATTCTCACGTTCATCGCCGCGCGCATCCTGGTGGTTCTCATCATGGCCCGGCGCATACCGAACATGTATTTTTTCCTGCGCGGCACACACGTTCATCATCTGAACTACGGCATCTTCCTGATGACGGGCGTGAGTGCGTACCTGCTCCTCGGCAGGCCCGCGGGGAAGGCGCTCGGAGCTGCAGCGCTCGCCTATGGCGTTGCCCTCGCGCTAACCTTCGACGAGTTCGGCATGTGGTTGCATCTCGGCGGGAGCTACTGGCAGCGGGCGAGCCTCGATGCGATCGTCGTCGTCGCGGCCGTACTCGGCCTCATCGCTTTCGCCTCCGACATCCGTAAGTTTGAGTCCCGTCACCTCAGGGCGTCCGTTGCCGTTCTGATCGCCCTCATCGCGTTCGGTGTCGTGCTGTACGACGCGTCGGTGAACATCGGCCGAGTGGAGGGTCCGAGACTCGAGGCTCTCGAAGCGGCCTCGTCTCCGTAAAGTGTGGTCCCCCTCTCGATATCCCGCGGTCGGACTGCCGGCGGCGGGCCGGGATTACAGATCGTCCTCGCCTACCGTGAATTCCAACGCGGCGACATGCTCCGCGCCGGGGGGGTTCCTGCTGGTGGAAGTGGTGTTGAGGATAGGCGGCGCCGGCGCGTGTCTTGCCCCGGTGATCCGTGAATGCCGCGAGCTAGCGACGAATATTCCGTCAAGGAATATCGTTCGTGGCGCCATTCGGAAGGAAGATATCCTCCATCGCCACCGAGAGTCCCTGCGGCGGCACGGGCCGCAGGTACACGCGAGCACTCGGATAGTCGAGCACCAGCGCATCGACCACTCCGAGTGCGTTCATCCCGATGATCAAGGCGGGTCGCGAATCGAGATGCCAGATCCTGAAGATCGGAATGTTCGAGTACACGATTCCGAGGTTGCGGATTTCGGCGTCACCGATATAAACCGTCGGCGAATGCGAAATGCCGCCGTTGGAGATTTGCTTGGTGACGCCGTAGATTCTGGCTTCTGTGGCGGTCTTGGCAGCGTAGCGGATCAGGGCTTGCCGCAGCGCGGCGTTACCCAGGGTCTCCGTGGCTCCGGTGTCGAGCACGGCCTCGACTGCGACGCCCCCGACGTGCGCGGGAATCACCAGCAGGCCGCCTGAGGTGCGCTCGGCTGGGATGTCGAGAAAATCTGACGGTAACGCCCGGCTGGTGCGGTCGATGGCCACTCTGTTGTGCTGAAAATCAACCATCACCCGGACCGGTCCAAAACCTGCCATCCCCAGGATGCCGTCGAGGCCGGTCATCACGGGGCTGCTGCTCACCGGCACGCGAACATTGTGTTTGACGATGGAGCCGATACGTAAGTCGGCGATGGTGACGCACGGCAACTGCTCGATGCCCGTCGTGCCCTGGACCTGCTCGTCCGGGGTGCCGTTCGGCAGGAGTCCGAGCGCACGCACGAGCCTGGCGGAAAGGAGCGAGCCGTCGGCGCCCGTGTCGACGAGGAAGCGGTACGGCCCTTTGCCGTTGATCCACACTGGCGCGACGATGCGGCCGACCCGATCCATGTGAGTCGGAGACGCGAACAACAAGTCAGAGGGGTCGGGCTTCGCCGCCGACGCGGGCGGGTTCCCCGCCAACGCAATGCCGGGTAGCAACGCTACTACGCAAATGGCCCGCAGCAGTAATGTTTTCATGGCGAGACCCTGAGCAGCCTCCATCCATCCCCATCATACCCCTGTTCCCCGCCACGCGGCGCGAGGCGCAGAAGCCATGTCTCTATGGTAGCGTACTGGCCCAGGCTGGCACCTGAAAGTGCCAGATTGCGTACCGGTAATGGTGCCAGAATGCTGCTAGCGAAATTTCCACTCGATGGCCGCGGCGCACTATACGAGCAGCTGGCGCGCGTCCTGAAGCGTGCCATCGTGGAGGGCCACTTCCACCCCGGGGAGCGATTGCCGGCGACGCGCTCCCTGGCGGAAACGCTCAATCTCTCGCGCAACACGGTCCTCACCGCTTACGAGATCCTGCGCGCCGAGCAGCTCACGATCTGCAGCGAGCGATCCGCAACCCGGGTGGCGCAGATCTCGCTGCCGCCCAGCTTCACCTCGCCTCCGGTGGCGGCGGCGCCGCAGTCGCGCTACGCGGCGCGGCTGCGGAAATTGGGAACGAACACCCTCGGCCGGGTCCGCGAGGACCTGCGCTACAACCTGCACTCCGACCCGCCGTTCGTCAGCGACATGCTGCGGTCGTGGAGCCGCAAGCTCACAGCCGCTGCGCGCGTCGCCGGAGCACACTACCCCGACTCACAAGGCTTCCCGCCGCTGCGCAGCGCGATTGCCGACTATCTCGCGCGGCGGCGCGGCGTGGTATGTGCGGAGAGTGACATCCTGATCGTCGGCGGGACGCAGCAAGCCGTAACGATCGCGGCGCGCGCCGTGCTCGATGAAGGCGATACGGTCGCGATCGAGGATCCGCACTATCTGTATCTCATGCAGGGCCTGACCGCACATGGTGCGCGGGTCGTCAGCGTGCGCACGGACCAGAATGGAATGGTGACCTCCGAGCTCGCGCGCCACAAGGCCCGGCTGATCTGTGTCTCGCCATCGGATCAATTTCCCTCCGGCACGGTCATGAGTCTCGAGCGCCGCGTGGAGCTGCTCGATGTGGCCTCCCGGCAGGGCAGTTGGATACTCGAGGATGACTACAACAGCGAGTTCCACTTTCGTGAGCGGCCGCTCGCCGCACTGCGTTCGCTGGATTTCTCCGGCCGTGTGATCTACGTGGGGACATTCTCCAAGACCCTCTTCCCTTCGCTGCGCCTCGGCTTCATCGTCTGCCCACCGGGCCTCCGTGAGGACCTCTGCAAGGTCAAACGGTTCGACGATCTCGGCAGTCCGTCGGTGGAGCAGGCCGCTCTCGCTGCCTTCATGCGCAGCCGCCAGTTCGAGAAGTACCTGCGGCGGACCGTCGCCGCGCTGCAGCACTGCCGCGCCGTTTTCATGGACTCGCTGCGGCGCCATTGCGCAGAGCGCGTTGCGATACAGGAAACGTACGCGGGCACTCACCTCGTCGTGTGGCTGCACACCGTCAAATATCCGCAGCTCGCCCGATTGATCGAGCTCGGCATCTCGCACGGACTGGGGCTCTACCCCATACATCCCTACTACCGCAATCCCCCGGAACGTCCCGGGCTGATGCTGGGCTATGCGGGATTATCGGCCGAGGCGCTCGAGCGGGCGGGCGAGCTGCTCGGAGACTGCATCGGCAAGCTCGAGGGCGAGGCCCGGCGGGAAGCGTGTGGCCGGCCGCGGTCCGCCCGAAATCAGAAGTCATGTTGAATCCGAGGGGTCGCCGGACTCAGGACGGAGAGCGCCGATTGCGCCGGCCGAGGTAGCGCGTCGGTTGGCTGCGCGCCTCGGGCCGCCCCTTTAGCGCTCCTGATGCTTCCGTGCCCCTTTGCCGGACTTCGCCGCCGCAGTATGAACCGGCGCACCCATTGACTTCGCATCGGCGAGCAGCGCCTGGCAATCGGCGCTCTTGTTGAGTCCCGGGTCGACGAAAGCCGCTACGGCGGCGAGCGGGGTGCCGATGGCTCCAAGGACGGTGGCGGCTGCTCCCTGTGCGACGAGCCTGCTTGCCTTGAGGCCAACCGCCGGATGACGCAATGTGCCCCTGATCTCGACGGGGGAGCGCAGCACGCCGAAGCGGAACTTCTTCGGTTGCCCGTTGAGCTGCAGATGCAACTTCTCGTCGCGCAGATCGATGTCGCCCAAACCCGTGACGATCACGACCTGGGTGTCGAAGACGACCTGCTTCACTTTGGCGACGCCTTGATGCGTATCGAAGTCTGCTATGCCACAGCGCAGCGCGGTCTGCTGCTGATTTTTCTTCAGCAGGAGTCCCAGGCCGCGTGCCACGTCGATGCCGGCGAACTCTGCGAAAGCCTGCTCGATTTCGCCGTGCGGAACGACGAGTGACAGAGTTCCGTCCGCCGTCGACGCAAAGGCATGCATCGAGTCGCCGCTGCCGCGCATCCTCAGGCGGCCTACGAGAGTGCCTTCGAAGGGCGGCTTGGCAGTTCCCTTGGTGTGGAACTGCGCGAGCTGCACGTGGGTGAGGCGCACGTCGAGGTCCTCGGTGGGTACCCGCTCACGAGCGTCGATCACCGCAGATCCGGCGAGCTCTCCCTCCGGAAGAGTGAAGGCGAAGGGATCTATCCGCAGCTCACCGTTCTGCAGACGCAGCTGCAGATCCACCTTGCGCAGCGGCAGGCTCTGCGACTTGATCTCGTCGGCCCGGTAGTGGAGCGTCGCATTCATGGCGCGCAGGCGAGCGACCTGCAGCTTCGCCGTCGGCAAGAGCAACGGACTCGTCACTTTCGCCGCGGCCTTGGCAGTGAGGGTATGAGTGATCCCCTTGGCAAGGGCATGTTTGACTGCCGCCTGGGTCGGGTGTCCTTGCGCGTGCTGCGCCCGCGCCTCCTCCGCGCCGCTGGGCGCCGCCCCGCCGAACGTTGGGCCAAGGTCCGCCAGATTGAGCGAATGCGACGTCAGATCGGCGTCGAGAATGGGGCGCACTGAATTGAGCCGCACCGTCATGACGCCACGGATGTCGCTGCCTCCCAGCCGCCCCTGGACATCCGTGAACTCGTATTTCGTACCCACGAGCCGCAGGCGGCCGGAAATCGAGTAGGGAGGCGTGTTCGGCAGGGCGAGGCCCGTGAGGTAATAGCCGTCGGCGAGATCTTTGCCTGAGAGCGAGAGCGTTACGTCGAGGTGAGTCAGATCGAAGGGCCGGGGCAGCATGCCACGGGCGCCGGCGCGGATGTCCGAGGCAGCCATCCGCACGTCGAAGGGGTAGGGCTTGTGGGTCTGCGCCCAGATGAGGGGTCCCCCGCTCACGAGCAGCGTGAATGGCTTGCCGTTGAGCTCGCCCTTGCCGATGAGCTTGAATCCCGTACCGGTGTCGGCTGCGACCCTGCTGGCCTGCTGCTTGGCGCTGCTGGGGCTGGCGCCGTGGCTCTGCGCCTTGGACTTCACGGCTTTTGCCGTTTGCGACGGCATGCTGCCGCTGGCGACACTGTCGGTGCCGCCGGCAACGATTGTCCCCTCGAAGGTGATCTTGTGCATCTGGTCGCGGGCGGAGAGCTGGCCGGATTCGATCAGCAGCCTGTGCACGAGCGGCAGGCTCAGCGGTTGGTTCGCCTTACCCTTGGCTCTGTTGCTCTGCGGGTTGGTGAACACCCAGTTGGCGCGTCCATCGCCGGCGCGATAGAGCCGCACCACCGGCCGGACCAGCGCGACCTTTGGCAGCACGATCGCACCGCGCAACAGCGGCCAGAAGCGCAGCTCGAGGTCGATGCGCTGGATCGACACCATCTGCCCACCGCCGGCCCACCCAGGATTACTGATCGTGAACCCGGTGACCTGCACATGAGGATGTCCGAAGAGTGAGCCGTGCAGGGACCCGATGTTGACCTGGCGGTGAAGGTCGGCAGAGAGAGTGCGCGAGAGCGGCCCCCGCAGCCGGTTCCAGGGGAAGAATGCGGCTACGAGCAGCAGCGCGACGATCAGCACCCCGACGGCGATGCCGATCCATTTGAGCGCACGTGGAATGGCTTTGCCCTGGGCCATAGACCAGAGCTAAATGCGATCGAGGGCAGAAGCGTTCCGCGGCTGCCGCGCTCACGAGCGGTCAGTGTGGGGTCGAAGTCCCCGGCTGTTGTGCCGAAGGCTGCGGTGCCGGCGCCGAAGGTTGGGGCGCCTGCCTCCAAAGGGAGTTGATTTGGTCGACCAGGGCGGGAATTTCGCTTTCGCGGTAGCCGGCGTGAATCGCTGCGATGCGGCCGTCGCGCCCCACGATCACCATGTGGGGAATCGAGTCTACGTCGTACTTGCTGCCGATATTCCCGCTGGAGTCGCTGACGAGCGTCAAGTCGACACCGCGCAAGGCGCGCTGAATCTTCCAAAAAACCTCGGGATCTTCCTGCCAATTCACAGCGAATATCACGAGCTTGTCGCGGGTTGCTGCCGCCTGGAGTCGCGCCAGCATGCTCATTTCCTTGCGACACGGTGGGCACCAGGAAGCCCAGAAGGAAATGATGACGATCTTTCCGCGGTAGTCCCTGAGGTTCACTGATCTTCCGAGCGGCGGCGGAGTGTCGCCTACCTTAAGCTTTTCGTAGGCGTACCCAGGAACCGCACCCAGCATGCCGACCACGAGCAAAAGAACGCTCGCAAGAGCGAACCTCCGCCAAAGTCCCTGAGACCCCGTCGCCGCCTTCATGGCTGCCAAGCTTACCGCCACGGCCGCCGTGGAGGAACCCGTTGCTGGAGAAAGCAGGGGCCAAGCTAACCGAAAGGGTCGTGGTGCCGGGAAGAGGACTCGAACCTCCGACCCGCGCATTACGAATGCGCTGCTCTACCAGCTGAGCTATCCCGGCGCCGGGGGCGGCGAATTGTATCGGGTGGCGGTGCCGAGGTCACCCCGGGTTCCGGCAGCACGTCTGCGCTCAGTGACTCCCGTCGCCTATTACCTCGCCCTTGCCGAGGACATGATCGCGTATCGCTGCGAACAGCTTTGGCTTGGATAACCCCGGGGCGTTGACCCGGGTGCCGAGAGCATAGACGACGAATGCATACCGGTGATTCGCGCCTCCGGGCGGGCAGGGCGGTACGTAACCCCGCTGGTCGTCGTCATTGCGACCCCGCTGAATTCCTCGAGGGGGGGCGCTCTGGGCAGAGAATCCAGCGGGCAGTCCGCGCTCGCCGGCCGGGATGTCGTACACGACCCAATGAACGAAGTCGTAGCCGAAGCGTGAGTCGAGATCAGTGACGACGAGTGCGAGACTGCGCGTTCCCCCGGGGGGCGCACTCCAGACCATCTCAGGTGAAATGCCCTGGCCCGCGCAGGTGTAGGGTTTGCCGAGCATGCCCCCGCTGATTCCAGGGCTCGAAACCGTCATGACGGCCGGCGCGGCGAGCTCATTCGGACCGCGGGCGCAACCGATCAGCAGGCTCATCGCAAGTGCGGTACCGAGCGCAGCCCGTGCGCGCACGCGCATACGCAGGCTCTCGCGGCTCAGGTCGGAGTCGGGCCGGGACCGGTCCCCGCGCCGGGGGCGTAGCCGGGGGGTATGCCGCCCGAGCTGCCTCGCTGGGACGGCCACTCGGCGAAGGCCAAGTAGTACACGAAGATGATATTCGCCAGCGGGATGAAGAGGAGGAGGCTCAGCCACGGGGAGAGGCCCACGCGGTCGCATATCCGCCAGAAAGGGATGATGGCCAGGATCGTCCCGATGAGCCAGAACGTGTGGAGGCCGTAAAATCCATGGTGCATGAACATGGCGGGTTACTCCGGCCGCGGGCGCGAGCGCACCCGAGGTCCTAAGAAGCCTTCCTGCGCAGGCGAATGACGAGATCGATGCCCGCCACCTCCGTCCCCGGCGGGGCGGGAGGCAGGCGGCTGAACTCGACCTCGGGGACGGGCACGTCGATCAGGGCGCCGCTCGCGGTGTCGTGGAAGTGGTAGTGGGCGTCCACGTTCGAGTCGAACCAGGCGCGCGTCCCATCGACCGAGAGCAGGCGGATGAGGCCGTGGGAGGCGAAGAGATTCAGGGTGTTGTACACCGTGGCCTTCGAGACCCGCGCGCCAGCGGAGCGCAGACTCGCCAGGATCTGCTCCGCGGAGAGGTGCTGGGGCGCCGCGAGGAGCAGGGAGGCGATGCGAACGCGCTGCGCGGTCGGCCTGATGCCGCAATGAGCCAAGCGTTGCTGACAGCTTGGCGAGACCGAGTCAGAAGCCACGGCTCCGTTCGAGTCCATAAGCGCCATTATAGCGGCAAAGTTCGGCTGATCGCCTCAAATCGGGGCTATGGGGCACGGGGCCGCCCTGGGCGACGGCAGGCGCGGCGCGTACCGCGGAGGGGGCGGGCCTTACGCCACCGCGGCCTTGAGCACCCGCTGCGGCTGCGCCACCCCGTAACCCTGCGCGAAGTCCACCCCTAAGCTGGTCAGCATCTGGATGATCTCGGCGTTCTCGGCGAACTCGGCGATGGTCTGCTTACCGGTGAGGTGGCCGATCTCGTTGATGGAGCGGACCATCTCGCGGTCGATGGGATCGCGCAGGATCTCGCGCACGAAGCTGCCGTCGATCTTCAGGAAATCGACCGGGAAGTGCTTCAGGTAGCCGAACGAGGAGAGCCCGGTGCCGAAGTCATCGAGCGCGAACTTGCAGCCGAGCTCCTTCAGCGACTGGATGAAGCGGTTCGCCTGCGAGAAGCTCGCGACCGCCGCGGTCTCCGTGATCTCGAAGCAGATCTTGCCGCCTTCGAGCCCGCTCTTGTGGAACTGCTCGATGACGAACGGCAGGAATTTATCGTCGCCGAGGCTCTGGCCGGAGAGGTTGATGGAGCAGAGCGCCAGCTTCTCGCGCTCGTCGGCCTCGGACACGAGCCAGCGGAAGGCGTTCTCGATCACCCAGCGGTCGATGGCGGGCGTGATGCCGTAGCGCTCCGCCGCTGCGATGAAGTCGTTGGGAGACACGATACGGCCATTCTCATCCTTCAGGCGCAGCAGCAGCTCATAGTGCGCGCCGAGATCGGCGCGCTGCAATGGCTGGATGGCCATCCGGTGCAGCTCGAACCGGCCTTCCTCCAACGCGGCGTTGATGCGTGCCGCCCATTGCATCTCGCGCCGCCGGCGCATCAGCTCCATGTCATTCTCGGCGAAGCTGTGCACTCGGTTGCGGCCACCTTCCTTGGCTGCCGCGCAGGCGCTGTCGGCGGCCGATAGAATGGAGGCCACATCCTCGTTGTCGGCGGTGATCGGGACGACGCCGACGCTCGCGCCCAGCCGGAATACCCGGTCTTCCCAGGTGAAGCGGAAGTTGCGCACGCCCTCGCGCAGCGTCTCGGCCGTGCGCATCGCCTCATCGAGCGAGCAGGCCTCGAGCAGAATGCCGAACTCGTCACCGCCGAGGCGCGACAGCGTGTCGCGCCAGCGGACCTTGGTCTTCAGCAGCGCGCCCACCTGACCGAGGAGGGCATCGCCTGCGCTGTGGCCGCAGGTGTCGTTGACGATCTTGAATTGGTCGATGTCGAGATAACAGAGCGCGTAGGATGCCTCGCGCGCCTTGGCGCTCTTCAGCGCCCGCTCGAGCCGGCTCTCGAACTCGCGTCGGTTGACGAGCCCGGTGAGCAGATCGTGGCTCGCGTGATAGGAGAGTCGCCGATTGAGCTCGCGCGCCTCGGTGACGTCATGGAAAACCAACACACCACCCGATACCCTGCCGGCGCCGTCGCGGATGGGAGCGGCGGTGCTTTCGACGTAGAGCTCGTTGCCGTCGCGGCGGATGAGGAGCATCGGCCGCACCGACTTGATCGGCCGGATGCGCCGGATGGAGACGGTGAGCGGATTCTCGAGCGGCTCGCAGGTCTCTTCGTGGAAGGCGCGGAAGATCTCTTCCACCGGCCGGCCCATGGCGTCCTCCAGCCGCCAGCCCGTCAGCGACTCCGCTACCGGATTGATGTAGTCGATGACGGAATTGGCATCAGTGGTCACGACGCCATCGCCGATCGACTGCAGGGTGATCTGCGCGCTTTCCTTCTCGCGGAAGAGCGCTTCTTCGTAGAGCTTGCGCTCGGTGATGTCCAGCTCCACGCCGACCAGCCGCAGCAGCCGCCCATGCTTGTCCACGCGCGCCGTCGCGCGGCTGATGACCCAGCGCCACTCGCCGTTGCGATGGCGCATGCGGTGAGTGCTCTCGAAAACCGGAGTCTTGCCATCCACGTGGTCCCGGATTGCCGTCTGCACCCGTGCGAGATCATCGGGATGCACCAGGCTGCTCCAGTCGGGCGAGCCGCGCATGTCCTCGTCGCCGTAGCCGAGCATGGCTTTCCAGCGGGGGGAGAAGTAGACCTCGTTGCTCTCGACGTCGAAGTCCCAGAGGCCATCGTTCGCCGACGACTGCGAGAGGTTGGTGCGCTCCTCGAGCTTGGAGAGACGCGCCTCGATGCGAATGCGCTCGAGACCGGTGGCGAGACTCGTGCCGATGAGCTTCATCAGGAGCTGCAGATTCACATCCCAGGCGCCGCGCGGCAGAGTCTGCGCGAGCCCGAGGAAGCCCGCCGGCTTGCCCTGCACGCGCAGCGCAACCAGCAGCACGGAGCCCATCAGCAGATCCGCAAAACGCTGCGCCTCGGTAGTCTGCTCCCGCCGCGGCGCCGCCGTATCGCGCAGCTCCGAAAGACGAAGGTGTTCCATCCGTCCCTTCAGCCAGGGGAAGGAATCCAGGCTCGCCCCTTGAAGACCCTCGGGACGGCACTGCGCGAACGCGCCGCGGGCGAGTTGCACGTCTTCGACGACAGGCTCATCCGGCCGCAGGACGAGAAGGAAGACGCAGTCGGTGGCGCTCGCTTCCCGCAGGAGCTCGAGATTGCGGCTCAGGCAGTCAGCCACGCCTTCCTTGCGCATGTTCTGGAAATCGACGGCGATCTTGGTGCAGGCCACGTCGACGCCCAGCGCCGGCTTCGGCACTTTGCCACTCCAGGCGTCCGCCGAAAGAATGTCGGAAGCAGTGAAATCCGCAGGCTTTTCCGGCGGCAGACTCGACATGGAACCGGTGACCTCCGACCGTTAGTCGCGCAGCCTACCCCAGGTCTCTTGCCCCCTGTGGCGGCCGATATTCAGGTTGTGGACCGTTACCGGCTGCGATCTTCTAACGACTTACGAACGATTCTCGCACACCCGCTCAGGAACACAAGCTAACGTGCTGTTCGCTCACGGGTTCGCGACTTAACAGAATCTCGGACCCAAATGCCGAGGATGTGACGCCGTTCTAATGCAAGGCGCTGCGGGCTTCCTCGAAAAGACGCCGCAGCTCCGATTCCATCTCCCCCTGCAGCCTCGCCAGGGTGGCGGCATCCAGCGCGCGCGGCACATAGCGAGGCGGCCCGAGGGCAATCGCGACTCGCGAGAAAGGTACGGGTATCACGAAGCGGTCCCATTTGATTCGCCATGCGCGCGAGGCGGCGTAGGCCATGGGCAGCATCGGCCGCCCGGACATCTGGGCGAGCAGGATGGCGCCGGGCTTGAATTTGAACCGCGGACCCCGTGGACCATCGGGCGTAACGACCGGCGAGATGTCCTCCTTCACGAGGGCCTGATAGTAGTCGCGCAACGCGCGAGCGCCCGTGTGGCTGGATGAGCCGCGGATGACGTGGCCGCCGGCGCGCCGGGCGATCCTGGCGCCGAGCTCGCCGTCGACCGAGGGGCTGATGAGCCAGCCGACCTTCATGCGCGAGCGTTGCTCGAGGAGGTACTTCGCGCCAAAGAGCTGGTGCTGGTGCCAGTAGCAGGGGACGAGCGACGATGCCTTCGCGAGCGCCTCGTCGAGATGCTGCGCGCCGCGCACCGCGACTACGGGGCACATCAGCCACCAGGCGCGGATGATGCCGACGGCCAGGGGCGCCGCGACGCGGTAGAGGAGTCGCCGCGCAGGCGTCATGCTGCGGCCCGAGCGTGTGACCTTGCGATAAAGCGTATTTCGCAGGCCGCCGTCGTCCGGCTCGGGTGCCACTCTTGAACCGCTCCGATATGGAATCGGGCAATTTACTATAATCCCGGGCTCCCATGAGCAGACCCGCAACGACGCAGGCTCAGCCGCCCGAGGCTGCGCTCCAATTCGATATCGGCTCCACGGAAGACTCCCTGGAGCGGATGGTCGAGCTCTTTGGTCTGCACGGCGACATCTATCGCGTCTACGTTCCGGCGCGGCAGTCCCACACGTACGTCATCCACCATCCGGACGACGTCAAGCGGGTGCTGGTCTCCAACCATCGCAACTATACGAAGGGCCTCGGGCTCGACCGGGTGAGGATCCTGCTCGGCAAGGGCCTCATGACGAGCGAAGGGGAGCTCTGGACCCGCCAGCGCTACATGATGCAGCCCTTCTTTCACCGGCGCGTCATCACGCAGTTCGCCGAGGTAATCGGTACGGCGAACTCGCAGCTTTTGACGCGCTGGGAGGCGCTGGCGCGCCTCGGAGAGCCGGTGGATCTCACCGACGAGATGAGCGCGCTGACTCTGGAGATCGTGCTGCGGTCTATCTTCGGGCGTGACCTCGAGCGCATGTCGGCGGAGCTCGGCGGCAATCCCTTCGAGGTCATCACCAAGGAGCAGGAGCGCAATCTGCAGTTCGCCTTCAAGTTTCGCTCGCTCGCCAAGCTCGTCGCCGGCCTCGTGGAGCGCCGCCGCCGCGAGAAAGAAGAGCACTTCGACTATATCGCGATGCTCATGAGCGCCCGCGACAAGGACAGCGGCGAGCCCATGGGCGAGCGCCAGCTCATCGACGAGGTCCTGACCCTCGTCGTGGCGGGGCATGAGACTACCGCGAGCGGCCTCAACTGGACCTGGTACCTGCTGTCACAGCATCCCGACGCCGAGGCTCGGCTGCACGCTGAGCTCGATTCCGCGCCGGATGAGCCGGCGCCCGGCCTGCCGCAGATGGAGCAGCTGGCCTACGCGCAACAGGTCGTCAACGAGGCGCTGCGTCTCTATCCGCCGGGGTGGCTGCTGTCGCGGCGCACGATACAGCCGGACGTGCTCTCCGGATACGAGATCCCCGCCGGCGCCAACGTGCTGCTGCCGCTCTATCTGCTGCATCGTCACCCGCGGTACTGGAAGGACCCGGACACGTTCTTTCCGGAGCGCTTCGCGCCCGACCATGATGCCGAGCGGCCGCGCTTCGCTTACATGCCGTTCGCGGCAGGTCCGCGCCACTGTATCGGCGAGACCTTCGCGCTCTACGAGATGCTGCTGCACCTGCACCGCGTCGCCCGCCACTTCCGGCTGATCCACGTGCCCGACAAGCCGATCGAGCTCGAGGCTCAGATCAACCTTCGCACCCGTTATCCCCTGCACATGAGGCTGGAACGCCGCTGATGCCGCACCCCACGACCCACGTCGCGACTCTGACTGAGCTCCTCGAGGCCAACCGCAAGTACCCGGGGAAGATCACTTACCTCGAGGGCGAGCACGACGCTCGCGATGTCAGCTACGAGGAGCTGTACGCTCGCGCCGCAGGCATCCTGCATCATCTGCAGCGGCTCGGTGCCCGCCGCGGCGACAAGCTCATCCTCTTCCTCGGAAGCAACGAGCAGTTCATCGATGCGTTCTGGGCCGCAGTGCTCGGCGGCATCATCCCGGTGCCGGTAGCGCTCGGTATCAGCGACGAGCACCGGCACAAGCTGCTGCGCATCGCGCGCAAGCTCGGCAACCCTTTCATCTACACCGAGCGCCGCTCGCTCGACCGGATCGACGCCTTCGCGGCGCAGGCAGATGAATCAGCGACGGTCGCGGGCCTGCGCTCGCGCGCCTTCCTGGTCGACGACCTCACCGACATCTCGCGCGCGGGCCAGGTTCATCAGGCGCGGCCGGACGATATCGCTTTCATCCAGTTCTCCTCCGGCTCGACCAGTGAGCCGAAGGGAGTCGTGCTGACGCACGGCAATGTCATCGCCAACTGCCGCGGCGTGGTCGAGGCGGCCGGATTCACGCCGCAGGACATCAGTCTTTCCTGGATGCCGCTCACGCATGACATGGGGCTGATTGGCTTTCACCTCATCATGTTCTACGAGCGGGTGCACGCGCACCTCATGCCGACGGAGCTCTTCATCCGCCGGCCGCTCCTCTGGCTGACGCTCGCGAGCCGCATCCGCGCGACCATCCTCTGCTCGCCCAACTTCGGCTACAAGCACTATCTCAAGGTGCTCGGCGATCGGCCCGTCGAGGGTCTGGATCTCGCGCGGGTGAAGCTCATCTTCAATGGCGCGGAGCCCATCTCAGTGGAGCTGTGTGAAGAGTTCCTGACGCGGCTCGCTCCTGCCGGATTGCCGCGCAATGCCATGTACCCCGTGTACGGTCTCGCGGAGGCCTCACTGGCCGTGAGCTTCCCGCCTCCCGGCGCGCCGATGCGCACCATTGCCCTGAATCGTCACCGGCTGGGAGTGGGAAGCGCCGTGGAGCTCATCGACGCGAGCACACGCGATGCGGTGCGGCTCGTGTCGGAAGGGCGCGCGATTCCATATTGCAGCGTCTGTATTACCGACGACGAAGACCGCCCCCTGCCGGAAGGGCGGACCGGGAACCTCCACATCCGCGGCGCCAACGTGACCCGTGGCTACTTCGAGGACTCCGAGGTCGATGCCGCTGCGTTCACCGCCGACGGATGGCTGCGCACCGGTGATCTCGCGCTCATCCATCAGGGTGACCTCTATGTCTCCGGTCGGGCGAAGGAAATCATCTTCGTCAACGGCCAGAATTACTACCCGCACGACCTCGAGGCGATCGCGCAGCGCATCGGCGGCCTGGAACTCGGCAAGGTGGTCGCGGCAGGAGTGCGGCCGCGAGGCGCCGAGATCGAGGAGCTGATGCTCTTCGTCCTGCACCGCGGCTCGATGGAGGATTTCCTGCCCCTCGCCACCCGGGCCGCACGGGTCATCAACGAGCAGACGGGCCTCGAGGTCGCGCGGGTGCTGCCGGTGAAGCGCATCCCGAAGACGACCAGCGGCAAGATCCAGCGGCACATCCTCGAGCAGAGTTATGTCGACGGCGAGTTTGACGGGGAGCTGCAAGCGCTGGCCGCGCTGCACGCCGCGCAGCGCGGCCCCGAGACGGCCTCACGAAACGAAATCGAGGAGAAGCTGCGGAGCATCTGCGACACGGCGCTCGGCGGCAAGCGCGTAGACGTCAACGACAACCTCTTCGAGCTCGGCGCGAGCTCGCTGAAGCTCATCGAGATCCACGAGCGGATCGACCACGAATACCCGGGTCAGGTGGACCTGACGGAGCTGTTCGATTTCCCGACCATCGCCGAGCTCGCCCGGCATCTCGAGAGCAAGCTGGGGTCCTCAGAGGCTGCCTGATCGGCCAAACTCCAGCCGCATGGAGAGGTCGACGGCGCGCACGTTCTTGGTCAGGCTGCCGGATGACACGAAGTCGACGCCGGTGGCGGCGATGGCGCGCACCGTGTCCAGATCCACGCTGCCGGAGGCTTCCAGCGCCACTGACCCTCCACGCGAGCGGTTGCGCAACACCGCGGTGGCGAGGTCCTCGAGGCTGAAGTCATCGAGCAGCACGATGTCGGGTCCGGCGCGCAGCGCCTCTTCCAGCTCCGGCAGCGACTCGACTTCGACCTCTACCTTGACGCCCTGGGCCACGCGGCGGGCCGCTGCGATCGCCGCGGTAATGGAGCCGGCGGCGGCGATATGGTTCTCCTTGATGAGCACCATGTCATAAAGGCCCATGCGGTGATTGCTGCCGCCGCCGCAGCGCACGGCGTACTTCTGCGCCGTGCGCAGCCCCGGAAGGGTTTTGCGGGTATCGATAACCCGGCACCCCGTTCCCGCGACCGCTGCGGCGAAGCGGCTCGCCTCGGTTGCAGTTGCGGAAAGAAGCTGCAGGAAATTGAGCGCGGTGCGCTCGCCGGTGAGGATCGGGCGCGCGCGGCCCTCGATCTCGAAGATCACGGCTCCGGCCACGACCGGCTCGCCGTCGCTCGCCCGCCAGGTGAGGCGGATGCGCGGGTCCAGCCGGCGAAACGTCTCCTCGGCCCAGGGTCGTCCGCTGAGCACGGCATCCTCACGGGTGACCACCCGGCCCGTGACCCGCTGGTCCTCGGGGACGAGCTGTGCCGTGAGATCCCCACCCCCAATGTCCTCCCGGAGCGCGGTAGCCACCTGATCCGGCAGGTCCGCCGGTGGGGTGAGGTCGGGCGCTGGGGCTGACGCAGTCGCGATCATCGCCTCAAGGCTAGCATGGCGGGGGTTTGAACATTGCCGCCGTGGCCTCATAATCGGTCAGGATGTCCGAAGCACACCCGCCGGAGGGGTGGGATCGTCCCCGCTCCCCTTGCACCAGGATCTGCTCGCTCGATGAGCAGGGCTACTGCATCGGGTGCCTGCGAACCGCCGATGAGATCGGGCGGTGGACATCCATGAGTGCCGCCGAGCAGTGGCGGGTGGTCGCCGAGCTCGAGAAACGGCGCGAGCTTGCGCCAGGCGATGCAGTTCCGTAGCAGTCCGGCCGAAGGCCGTAACGAGGTATTGGATGGACGTGGTCGAAAGAATCAAGGCCGAGCTCGGCTCGAGCCCGGTGGTGCTGTTCATGAAGGGGACGCCGGACTTCCCGCAGTGCGGCTTTTCCGCGCAGACGGTGGCGGCGCTGCGCGCCCTGCGAGCGGATTTCAAGTCCGTCAACATCTTCGAGGAGCCGGAGATGCGCGAGGCGCTGAAGCACTATTCCAACTGGCCGACCTATCCGCAGCTCTACGTCAAAGGTGAGCTGATCGGCGGCTGTGACATCGCGCTGGAAATGTACCAGAGCGGCGAGCTGCAGAAGCTGCTCTCCGGAGCCGGCGCCCTCTCTTCTACCGGCTGAAAGCCGTCGCCTGCGGCGCGCTGCCCGGCCCATCCTGGCCTCCACCCTGCGGGCCCGGCGCTGCGTGCCGTCCAAAATCGCTCCAGGCGACTTCGTCAGCAGCCAGGCGTGCGGCTCTGTCGGGCCGGCCGCCCACAAAATCGCCATTACTTGCTTTCGATCTCTTCAATCGCAGGTTCGCTGAGCCAGCCCAGCTTGCGCGCCCGCGCCTCGGCTTCGAGAAAGCTGTCGCGGAAGCGATTGCAGATGAGGCAGAAGAGCTCCGCCGTGCGCTCGGCGTCGTAGACCGCTGAGTGCGCGCAGCTCGGATCCCACGCCAATCCCGCGACGGTCACCGCCTTCGCCAGCACCGTCTGCCCGAGCGCCGCCCCGGCGAGGGTGGCGGTATCGAAGCAGGAGAATGGATGAAACGGGTTGCGTTTCACGTCCGCTCGCTTCACCGCGACGTTGAGAAAGCCGAGATCGAAGGCCGCGTTGTGTCCGACCAGAATGGAGCGGCGGCAATCGTAGGCGCGCACCGCGTGACGGATCTCGCGGAAGATCCGTTGTAAGGCGTCGCGCTCCGGCAGCGCCGGGCGCAGGGGATGAAACGGATCGATGCCGGTCACGGACAGCGACGCGGGATCGAGCCTCGCCCCCTCGAAGGGCTTGACGTGGAAGCTGTGGGTCGCGCCACGATTCAACACGCCATCGTCATCCATGTCGATGAGCACCGCGGCGATCTCGAGCAGGGCATCTGTGTCGGCGTTGAAGCCGCCTGTCTCGATATCCACGACCACCGGCAAGAACCCACGGAAGCGCCGTGCCATCAGCGCCGCGCCTGCAGCCGGCGTGACGGCTGCCGCGGCCTCGGGCTGCGGGCTCGGCTCGCGGCGCGGCTCCGTCCCTGCGCCCTCTGAGATCCGCGTTCGCGAGTCGACACTCACCGGGGAACCCCTTCGGTGCGGCCGTCGCTGCCTGAAATCGTTCCAAACGATTTTGTCATTGCGTCTCCGCGAGGCGCCAGCCGATCTGCTCACCCGCGCGCAGCGGCACGAGATCCTCGCTGCCGAATGGATAGGACCGCGGCACTTCCCACGGCGTCCTGATCAAGGTGATACGGCCGCTGTTGCGCGGGAGGCGGTAGAAATCCGCCCCGTGCTCGGAGGCGAAGGCCTCCAGGCGGGCAAGTGCGCCAGCGGACTCGAACGCTTCCGCATACAGCTCGATTGCGCCATGGGCGGAAAAGATACCGGCGCAGCCGCACGGGGTCTCCTTCGCGCTGCGCGCGTGCGGTGCGCTATCGGTACCCAGGAAAAAGCGCGGATCGCCGCTTGCAATGGCTCGCAGCAGCGCCTCGCGGTCGGACTGCGACTTCAGCACCGGCAGGCAGTAATGGTGCGGGCGGATGCCGCCCGTGAAGAGCGCGTTCCGATTCATGAGCAGGTGTTGCGGTGTGACCGTCGCCGCGATACCGGGCCGCGCGTCCAGCACGAACTCAACGGCCGCGCGCGTGGTGATGTGCTCGAAGACGATGCGCAGGCGCGGGAATCGCGCCGCGAGCGGCGCGAGCACTTCGTCGATGAAGCGGGCTTCGCGATCGAACACATCGACCTCGGCGTCGGTCACCTCTCCATGCACCTGCAGGACGAGGTCACGCTCCTCCATGCGGGCGAGAACGCCATCCACCCGTGCCATCTCAGTCACGCCGGCGTCTGAATGGGTCGTCGCCCCCGCCGGATAGAGTTTCACGCCCACGATGCAGCCGCTCGCCTTGGCGCGATCGACCTCCGCGGCGTCGGTCCCGTCCGTGAGGTAGAGCGTCATCAGCGGCTCGAATGTCGGCTGTGGGGGCAATGCATCGAGGATCCGCTGACGGTATGCAAGCGCATGTGCCGTGGTGGTCACGGGCGGCCGGAGGTTGGGCATGATGACCGCCCGGGCGAAGCGTGCCGCCGTGAAGGGCAACACCGCGCGCATCGACTCGCCGTCACGCAAATGCAGGTGCAGATCGTCGGGGCGGCGCAGAGTGATCGAAGTCACTTGAGCGCCTCCACCGCTCGCAGGATGTCCTCCTCCATGATCAGCTGCAGCGCATAGCGCACGCCGAAGCCGGTCACCTCAGTGTTGACGTGACCCAGGCCGCCGGTGCGTGTCGCCGACGACAAGTCGACGTGCACCCAGGGGATTTCCTCGGGTACGAAGCGGCTGAGGAATCGCGCCGCCAGGATGTGATCGCCTTTGCCCTCGGTGGTGCATTGCATGACATCGGCGACCTTGCTCTCGAGATCGGAGTCGAAATCGGAATCGAACGGGAACGTCCAGACTCTCTCGCCGCTCTGGCGGCCGGCTTCGACGAGCCGCTGTGCGAGAGTGGGCCGATTGGTGAAGACACCGCTCATCCTCTCCGTCAGGGAGTACACGCAGGCCCCGGTGAGCGTCGCGAAGTCGAGCATCAGGCGCGGCTTGGTACGTGCGGCGAGCGCGAGAGTATCCGCCAACACCATGCGGCCTTCGGCATCGGTGTGAATCACCTGGATGGTGACGCCGTTGGCGGCGCGCACCACTTCCTGCGGCCGGTAGGCCCGCGGCCCGATGTGATTCTCCGTGATGGCGAGCCAGGCATCCGCCGCTATCGGCGCGCGCAGCCGCGCGAGGGCGACGAGTGTGGCGAGCGCCACCGCGCTGCCACCCATGTCCGTGTGCATGTCGAGCATGGACCGGTGGGGCTTCACGTTGACACCGCCGGTGTCGAAGAGAATGCCCTTGCCGATCAGGGCGAGGTCGGGCGCGCCGCCGCGGCGGCGGCCGGGGCGGTACTTCAGGTGCGCGATGCCTGCGGCCGGGCTCTCGTTGCCTGCGGCTACCGCGAGGAAGGCGTTGGCGCCCGCGCGCCGCAGCGCCTGCTCGCCGAGCCAGGTCATCTCGAGGCCATGCCGCCGCGCGAGTTGGCTCACCGCCGAGCGATAGCCGCGCGAATCGAGAATGTTGGGCGGCAACGCCGTGAGCCAGCGCGCGAGGTTGGTGCCCTCCGCGCGGGTCGCGGCATACTGGATATCGAGCGGCGTATCGGCGGGAAGCTGAATGCGCGTGATGCGCGGCTCGTCCGCGGAAGGCGCCCGGTAGCTCGGCAGCTCGAATGCATGCGCCAGGACAGCGGCGAGCAGCGCCTCGAGCGCGGCCTGGGCGGCCGCTTGCGTGCGTGCCGGAAACCCGGCCGTCGCGACGCCGATCGTCCGTGGGCCCCGGGCCGCGGTCTCCTTCATCATCCGGCCGGCTAGCGCGAGCCGCTCGAATGAGCTCGCCTCGGGCCGCAGGAAGCCGAGCACGGCGAGGGTCTGGCGGCGGTTGGCGAGAGCGGTGGTGCGCACTGCGCCGGCGCGCGGCCGCTCCCGTGCGAGCAGGTCCCGCCAGCGCAGGCTTTCCGGTAGCGCCGCGAGGCTTTCCGGACTGGCGGATTCAGGCATGACCACGAGCAGCGCATCGACCTCGCCGCCGCGCGAGCGCACGATTTCCGGTCCCCCGGCGGGCGGCAGCAGCGACAGGCGGCTGCGGCGGCTGGGGCTCGCGCTCCGCTCCGGGGTTTGCTTGACCATCGGGGGTGAAACCCGGATCATTGCGCGGCTCATTGACAGGTGACTTTCGCTTGGCCAGGAAGCTGCCGGCGCATCCTACTCCATTAGCTCGAATGACCGAACCTCCGAAGCTGGAAGATCTCGACCCCGTTGAAACCCAGGAATGGCTCGAGTCGATTGACTCGGTGCTGAAGACTCATGGTCCGCAGCGCGCCCACTTCCTCCTCGAGCGTCTGATCGATTACACGCGCCGCAGCGGCGCGTATCTGCCGTTCAAGGCGAACACGGGCTACGTCAACAGCATTCCGACGGGGCGCGAGCCGCAGTATCCCGGCAACCGCGCGCTCGAGCGGCGGATCGAAGCCTACATCCGCTGGAATGCGATGGCGATGGTGGTGGAGGCAAACCGCATCTCCTCGGAGTATGGCGGACATCTCTCGAGCTACGCCTCCTCCGCGACTCTCTATGAGGTGGGTTTCAATCACTTCTGGCGCGCGCCGTCGGCGGAGCATCCGGGCGATCTCGTCTTCATCCAGGGGCATTCCTCCCCGGGCATCTACGCGCGCGCCTACCTCGAAGGGCGCTTGAGCGAGAGCCAACTTCATCACTTCCGCCAGGAGGCCGGCGGCCCCGGGCAGGGCCTGTCCTCCTACCCGCATCCCTGGCTGATGCCTGATTTCTGGCAGTTCCCCACGGTCTCCATGGGTCTCGGGCCGATGATGGCCATCTTCCAAGCGCGTTTCATCCGTTACCTCGAGCACCGCGGCCTCGCCAAGCCTTCCGATCGCAAAGTGTGGGCGTTCCTCGGCGACGGTGAGATGGATGAGCCGGAGTCCATGGGCGCGCTCACCATGCCGGTGCGCGAAGGGCTCGACAATCTTATCTTCGTCATCAACTGCAATCTGCAGCGCCTCGATGGGCCGGTGCGCGGCAACGGCAAGATCATCCAGGAGCTCGAGGCGGCTTTCCTCGGCGCCGGCTGGAACGTCATCAAGGTGTTGTGGGGCTCGCGTTGGGATCCGCTTCTCGCACGCGACACGCAGGGCCTGCTGCGGCGCGTCATGGAGGAATGCGTCGACGGCGAGTACCAGAATTTCAAGGCCAAGGGCGGTGCCTACACCCGCGAGCACTTCTTCGGGAAATTCCCGGAGCTCAAGGCGATGGTCGCCAACATGTCGGACGAGGAGATCTGGCGCCTCGACCGCGGCGGCCACGATCCGCGCAAGGTGTATGCCGCCTATGCGGCGGCCATGGCCCACAAGGGGCAGCCGACGGTCATTCTCGCCAAGACGGTCAAGGGCTTCGGCCTCGGCAAGGGCGGCGAAGGCCAGATGGTCGCGCACCAGCAGAAGAAGCTGTCGGAGGACGATCTGCGCGCCTTCCGCGACCGCTTCCATATCCCGGTGTCGGACGAGGAGATCACCAAGCTGCCGTACCGCCAGCCGGCGGTGGACTCCGAGGAGGGCCGCTATCTGCACGAGCGCCGCAAGGCCTTAGGCGGCTATCTTCCGGCGCGCCGCAAGCAGGCGCCGCCGCTCGCCGTGCCGCCGCTGGCGGCGTTCTCCGCCGTGCTCGAGGGCACGGGCGAGCGCGAGATCTCGACGACGATGGCATTCGTGCGCATCTTGACCACGTTGCTCAAGGACAAGCAGATCGGCAAGTCCATCGTGCCCATCGTGCCGGATGAGGCCCGCACCTTCGGCATGGAGGGACTCTTCCGTCAGATTGGCATCTACTCCTCCGTCGGGCAGCTCTACACGCCGCAGGATGCCGAGACCCTCATGTCCTATCGCGAGGACAAGAAGGGTCAGATGATCGAGGAGGGCATCAACGAGGCCGGCTCGCTCTGCTCGTGGATCGCGGCGGCCACGGCGTACAGCAACCACGCGCTCAGCATGGTGCCGTTCTACATCTTCTACTCCATGTTCGGCTTCCAGCGCGTGGGGGATTTCATCTGGGCCGCGGGCGACATCCAGGCACGCGGCTTTCTCCTCGGCGCGACCGCCGGGCGCACGACGCTCGCCGGCGAAGGCCTGCAACATCAGGACGGGCACAGTCAGCTCGTTGCGACCACGGTACCCAACTGCGTGGCTTACGATCCGGCCTATGCGTACGAGCTCGCCGTCATCATCCAGGATGGCATGCGGCGCATGTACGTGGAGCAGGAAAGCATTTTCTACTACATCACGGTGATGAACGAGAACTACGCGCAGCCGGCCCTGCCGAAGGGCATCGAGGCGGGGATTCTCGCCGGCGCGTATCTGTTGCGCGGCGGTGGCAAGGGGAAACTGCGCACGACGCTGCTCGGCTCCGGCACGATCCTGCGGGAGTGTCTGGAGGCTGCGAAGATCCTCGAAACCGACTACGGCGTAAGTGCCGATGTCTTCTCGGTGACGAGCTTCAGCGAATTGCGCCGCGAGGCGCTCGAGTGCGAGCGTTGGAATCTGCTGCACGCCGGTCAGCCGCCGCGTGCGCCCTATGTGCAGGAGTGCCTGAAGGACGCGCAGGGCCCGTTCATCGCCGCCACCGACTACCTGCGCACCGTGCCCGACCAGATCCGTCAGTGGGTGCCCGGCCGTTATGTCAGCCTGGGCACCGACGGCTTCGGCCGCTCCGACTCCCGCGCGGCGCTGCGCCGGCATTTCGAGGTGGACCGTCACTACATTGCCATCGCCGCCCTGAAGGCCCTCGCCGATGAGGGCAAGCTCGAGGCCTCCGCCGTCACCGTGGCGATGAAGTCGCTCGGCATCGACGCGGCGAAGCCTGTTCCCTGGAAAGTCTGAAGGCTCCATCCCGATGAACGCGGCAGCTCGCCTCGTCGAAGTGCGTGTGCCCGACATGGGCAACTTCAAGGACGTCGCCGTCATCGATGTCCTCGTCAAGCCGGGGGAAAGCATCGAGCCGGAGGCGCCGCTCGTCACGCTGGAGACGGAGAAGGCCACCATAGACGTGCCTTCGAGTGCCAGCGGTGTCATCGAGAAAATCCATGTCGAGAAAGGCAGCAAGGTCAACGCGGGCGATCTGATCGCGACCGTGCGGTCCGCGAGCGACGGCGCGCAACCTGCGGCGCCGGCAGAGGCACCTCCCGCATCAACGGCATCTGCGCCAGCGGGCGTCAAGACCGCTCCGGCGGCTGCGGCGAAACCCGCTCCCTCGTCTGCCGCTGCGCAGCCGCTACCGATAGCGCCGACCGCCGCTGCGGCAATGACGGCCAGCACGACGCCGACGGCTTCTTCGCGGCCGGCGGTCGCGGCTGCGCCCGTTTCGGCGCCGGCGGCAGCCACCGCTGCGTCTACTGAAACTTCCGCGGCACTGCGCACCGATCTGCCTCCCATCAACGAGCCCGGCTTCTCCCGTGCGCATGCAGGTCCGAGCGTGCGCAGATTCGCCCGCGAGTTGGGTGTCGACCTGACGAGCGTCGCCGGGCACGGCTTCAAGGGCCGGATCACGCACGATGACGTGAAGGCTTACGTCAAGAACCTCATGACGGCGGCGGGCGCGGGAGCGGGAGCCAAACCCGGCGGCGCAGCGCTGCCCGCCATTCCGGCCGTCGACTTCGCCGCATTCGGCCCCGTCGAGACGCAGCCGCTGTCGCGAATCCAGCGCATCTCCGGCCCGCGCCTGCATGCAAGCTGGGTCAACATCCCGCACGTGACGCAGTTCGACGAGGCGGATATCACCGAGCTCGAAGCGGAGCGCGGAAAACTCAAGGATGCAGCATCGGCGCGCAGCATCAAGCTGACGCCGCTCGCATTCATCGTCCGCGCGTGCGTGAAGGCGCTGCAGGCGTTCCCGCAATTCAACGCTTCGCTCGATCCATCGGGCGCCAACCTGATCCTGAAGAAGTACCTCAATGTCGGGTTCGCCGCCGACACGCCCAATGGACTGATGGTCCCGGTGGTGCACGAAGCCGACCGCAAGGACATCTACGAGATCGCCCGCAAGCTCGGTGAGCTGTCCGAGGCGGCGCGCGCCGGGAAGCTCAGCGCCGCGCAGATGCAGGGCGGTTGCTTTACGATCTCGAGCCTCGGCGGCATCGGCGGGACGGCGTTCACGCCGATCATCAACGCCCCGGAGGTCGCGATCCTCGGTGTTTCGCGCTCGACCATGAAGCCGGCTTACCGGGACGGGACGTTCGTACCGCGGCTGATGTTGCCACTGTCGCTTTCGTATGATCATAGGGTCATCGACGGCGCGACCGCCGCTCGCTTCACTACTTTCCTTGCCAAGGCACTCGCGGAGCCTCATACGCTGATCGAGGCCGTGCCGTGAGCTGCGTCGACCTGCTGGTCCCGGATCTCGGGAATTTTCACGACGTCGCGGTCGTCGACGTGCTGGTAAGCGTTGGCGACAATATCGAAGTCGATGCGCCGCTCGTCACCCTGGAGACCGACAAGGCCTCCATGGACGTGCCGGCGACCGCCGCGGGCAGGATCGCCGAGGTGCTGTTACAACGCGGGGACAAGGTGTCCCAGGGCTCGTTGATCGCGCGAATGGAAAGCAACTCGCAGCCCGGCGCCTCAGCCAACCGTCCGGCAGCGGCTGGCGCTCCTGCTGCACCCGCTGCCAGCGCCGGCCCTGCCGCCGAGCCCGCACCTGCCGCGAAGGCGCCGCCGGCGCCGGCCGTCAAGCCGGAATCGGATGGCGATACCGTGCGGATGCCCCTGCCCGACCTGACGAAGCCGCCACCGGGAGAGGTCGACTTCAACCGCTCGACGCAGCTCCTCGTGCTGGGCTCCGGTCCGGGTGGCTACACCGCCGCATTCCGCGCCGCGGACCTCGGCATGCAGGTGACGCTCGTGGAGCGGTGGCCGATGCTCGGCGGCGTCTGTCTCAACGTCGGCTGCATTCCCTCCAAGGCCCTGCTGCATGCGGCGAAGGTCATCGAGGACGCCGAGGAGATGGGCGTTCGCGGTATCGCATTCGGGGCGCCGGAGATCAATCTCGAGAAGCTGCGCGACTGGAAGGGTTCGGTCGTCAAGCGGCTGACCGGGGGGCTGCGCACGTTGGCGAAACAGCGCAAGGTCGAGGTCGTCCAGGGCGTCGGCCGGTTCGTGAGCGCAAACGTGCTCGAGGTGATGGGCAACAGCGGCTCGGAGCGCATCCGCTTCGACAAGTGCATCATTGCGGCCGGCTCGGAGGCGATCCGATTGCCCGGACTGCCGGACGATCCGCGGATCATGGATTCCACCGATGCGCTCGAGCTGCCCGAGTTCTCGGGCGGCCTGCTCGTGATCGGTGGCGGCATCATCGGGCTGGAGATGGCATGTGTGTATGACGCGCTCGGCAGCCGGGTGAGCGTCGTGGAGCTGACACCGCAGCTCATGCCTGGCACCGATCCTGACCTGGTGCGTCCTTTGGAACGGCGCATCCGCGCTCGGTACGAGCAGATCCTGCTCGGAACGCGTGTCTCGAGGGTCGAGGCGCTGACGGAAGGAATTCGAGTGACCTTCGAGGGCGAGAAGGCGCCTTCGCCGCAGGTGTTCGGCCGGGTGCTGGTGGCCGTCGGCCGCTCGCCCAACGGCAAGCTGGTCGGTGCGGATGCCGCGGGGGTCAACGTGTCGGATCGCGGCTTCATCCCGGTCGACAAGCAGCTTCGTACCAACGTACCTCATATCTTCGCGATCGGCGATATCGCCGGACCGCCCATGTTGGCGCACAAGGCGATGCACGAGGCGAAAGTCGCCGCGGAGGTGGCAGCCGGAGAGCGGCGCGCGTTCGACGTGCGTGCCATCCCTTCGGTCGCCTACACCGACCCCGAGGTGGCCTGGGTGGGCCTCACCGAGACCGAGGCGAAGGCGAAGGGCATTGCCGTCGAGAAGGGCACTTTCCCGTGGGCGGCGAGCGGACGCTCGCTCTCACTCGGACGTGACGAAGGGATGACCAAGCTCCTCTTCGATCCCGAGACCCGACACCTGCTCGGCGCCGGGATCGTCGGCACCCATGCGGGCGAGCTCATCAGTGAGCTCGCGCTCGCGATGGAGAACGGCTGCGATGCGGCCGACATCGCGCTGACGGTTCATCCGCACCCCACCCTCTCGGAGACCGTGGCTGGCGCTGCGGATGCCGTCGAAGGAACGCTGACCGACCTCTACCTTCCCAAGCGGAAGTAGGCGGCATGCCGCGCTGGATGGCGGCGCGACCCTCTGTAGCCAGCAGGCTGCTCCTGTGGCGAAATATCTGTCGGCACAGACGAGGGTGGGTCCTGCTGTCTGCAGCGCTAGTCGCTGCCGGTTGCTCAGCTGCCGTCATGCTGCCGCCGACGGGCCCGGTCCTGGGATGGCTCGGTCAGAATTGGGCCGTCACCTTCGCTGTCGCGACTTGTGGCTTCGCGCTCTCCGCCGCCCGGCGCAGACAACGTGCTGCGAGCCACGCGGCAACATCGTGGCTGGCATCTCTCCCTGCGCCGAGCCCGGTTCGCATGCAGGTCGTCTCGGGCACCGCCGGGCGGCTCACTGCGATCCTGGCGTTTGCCGCGCTCGTGTGGCTCGCCGGCGCGCTCGACAGGAGCGCCTTCTTCCGCTTTGCGTTCGCCGCGGCGGCGGGCGCAATCGTAGGTTCGCTCGCGGGCTGGCCATTGCGGCACGCGGGTATCGCAGCGCCGGGCTTTCATTACGCCATCGTGCGCCGCACGCGCGCCCGCTGGGCGAGCGCCCCCTCGCTCGCGCCGCTCGGGTCCTGGCCGGCAGCTCAGGCGCGGATTTTCAGCCGGCCAAAAAGAACGGCGCCGGTGCTGCTTCTCGCCATGATGGCCATCCCCGCCGGACCCCGTGGAGGTCCGGGTCAGGTGGCTCTTGCCGTCGCGGGTGTTTGCCTTACGCTCTTCAGCGTGATCTCCCTGTCCGCGGCTGCCGTCAGGGTCGCGTCCGAGGCAGCTCGTTGGCTTGCGCCCACGACTGTCGGCAAGTGGCGATTCACCGGCGCTCTCATCTGGCGCGTGGCGGTGACGCAGGCCGTGGCGTTGGCGGTGTTGACCTTCCTGGCAGGCGCGATAGATCTGCCACAGGCGCTTGCGGTTGGCGTGCCGCTCGCCGCGCTCTATCTTGCCGCGTCGCTGGCCATGGCCATCGTGGCCGCCTTCCTCGCGTGTCGGCGCGCGGGTCTCGGCGTCTCGGGCCGAGGAGTCTGATCGATGGACGAGCCGTTGCGTGAGGGCCCGACATCGATGGATGCGAAGTCTCGGGTTCTCGTCGTGCGGGGCCTGCACGCCGGTTATGACAAGGGGCTCGTTCTCAGCGGCGTCGATCTGGCGGTCGATCGCGGGGAATGGCTGGCGCTTCTGGGACCGAACGCCAGCGGCAAGACGACGCTGCTGCATTGCATAGCAGGGATGCTGGCCCCCTGCGCGGGCACTATTGTGATCTGCGGGCACTCGCTGCGTGAGGACGCGATGGCGGCGAAGGGCGCACTCGGCTTCGGCTGCGCGCCGGAAAGCCTGCCGGATCTGCTGACCGGCCGGCAGTGTCTGGAGATCTATGCCGCCGCCAAGGGGCTCGCGGCGATCAATGACGAGGTACTCGCACTCGCGGAGGAGTTTGCGTTCGCGCCCATGCTCGATCGTTTCGTGGGCTCGTATTCGCTCGGCACGAAGCAGAAGCTCGCGGTTCTCCTGGCGCTGCTCGGCGAGCCCGCGCTCGTGGTGCTGGACGAGGCGTTCAACGGGCTCGACCCCGGCAGCGCCCTGGTCCTGAAGCGGCATTTGCGGTCGCAAGTCTCGGCAGGGCGCCGTGGCGTGTTGCTGGCGACGCATTCCCTGGACATCGTGGAGCGCTACTCCGATCGAGCGGCGCTCCTCCTCAACGGGCGCATCGCGCGCGAGTGGAACAGAGCGGAATTGGCGGCGCTCAGGGCGGCGCCCGGTGAGGAGCTCGAGATGGCACTGGCGGCCGCCTCCGCCGGCTCATAGGGCGCGCAGTCTCTCCAGATAACGTTGCTCGTCGGGCGCTCTTGCGCAGCGCTGGGAATCCCACAAGGTCTCTGCGAGCGACTCCAGCATCGCGTGCTCGGCGGCGTGCGGGTCGCCGAAGCGCTTGGAGAGGGAGCGGTGGATTTGCGCGATGCCCGCAGGACGGTCGGTGGCGACCTGCTCGCGGATGGCCAGGTGCAGGCCCATGTGGAGGAAAGGGTTCTCGCGGCCGCCTTGCGGGGTGTAGTCGGCGCTGAGCGCTTCGGGGCCTGACTCCAGCAGGGGCATGTATTCGGGATGCTCGGCGATGACGGCGGCGACCTGGGCTTCCAGGGGCTCGAGGGGTTGGCGGCCGTTGTATTTGCGCCAGGCCTCCGAGTACATGCGGCGCAGTTGCTCGCGGGATTGGCCGGTGAAGAGGGACACGGGTTACTCTTCTGCCGCTTTTTTGGGTTTTCCCGTACGGAGCGCCGCTCGCAAAGGGATTTTCCGGGTTGAGCCTCCCGGAGAATCCCGCTGCAAGCGGCGCGCCTCTGCGGCGGCTTTCGGCTGTGTCTTGTCGGGATATTCGCAGAGATCCCTGATGATGCACTTGGGGCAGGCGGGTCTGAGGGCGGTGCAGACGTAGCGGCCATGCAGGATCAGCCAGTGATGGGCGTTGAGTTTGAATTCGTCGGGGGTGTTCCCGGTCAAGGCGTCTTCGACGGCGCGCGGAGTCTTGCCGGAGGCCAGGCCCGTGCGGTTGGCGACGCGGAAGATGTGGGTGTCGACGGCAATCTCGGTCTCGCCGAAGATGATGTTGCGAACGACGTTGGCGGTCTTGCGGCCGACGCCGGGCAGCGCTTCGAGCGACTCGCGGTCAGCGGGAACCTGGCCGCCGTGAAGCTCGATCAGCATGCGGCAGAGGCCGATCAGGTTCCTGGATTTGGAGTTGTAGAGGCCGACCGTCTTGAGGTACGGCTTCACGCCTTCCTCACCGAGTGCCAGGATCGCCGCCGGCGTGTTGGCCAGCGGAAAGAGCTTGCGGGTCGCCGCATTGACGCTTTTGTCCGTGGTATGCGCGGAGAGCATGACGGCGACCAGCAGCTCGAAGGGGCCGGAGTGCTCGAGCTCGGTTTTCGGCTCCGGGTTGGCCGTCGAGAGGCGGCGGAAGATGGCGCGGCGGGTGGCGGGGTGCAAGGTGTGACCTCAGATTTCTCGCGGCAGCGCGCCCGGGCTCGCCAGCTGCTTGCGCGAGGCGAGCAGCGTGTCGCGGTCGCGGGCGCAGCGGGCGATGCGCTCGTTGTGGGCGCGGAAGCGTTCTCGGTTATCCAGGGCGTCGGGGGCCGCGGGCGCAGCGGGAAGGGAAGGGCGTTGAACCATGGAGATGCAATCCACCGGACACGGGGCGATGCAGAGCTCGCAGCCGGTGCAAAGCGCGGCGACGACGGTGTGCATTTGCTTGCGCGCGCCGATGATTGCATCGACGGGGCAGGGGGGCAGGCATTTGGCGCAGCCGATGCAGGCCACCTCGTCGATCAGCGCCACGAGCGCCGGCCCTTCCAGGCCGTTGGCCGGGTTGAGGGGCAGCGCGTCGCGCCGCAGCAGGGCGGCGAGCTGCGCGATCGTGGCGGCACCCCCGGGCGGGCATTGGTTGATCTCGGCCTCGCCGCGCGCAATCGCTTCCGCGTAGGGCCGGCAGCCCTGGTATCCACAGCGCGTGCACTGAGTCTGGGGCAGCAGCGCGTCGATGTCGTCGGCGCTTGCCATGTCAGGCTCAACTCACCCGCATGCCCGGCGTCGCCCCGCTGTCGGGCGACAGCAGGTAGGGTCCGCCGGACGCGTTGCTCGCAGCCAGCACCATGCCTTCGGAGACGCCGAACTTCATCTTCCGGGGAGCGAGATTCGCCACCATGATGGTGAGTCGACCGACGAGCGTTGCCGGCTCGTAGGCCGACTTGATGCCGGCGAACACCGTTCTCGTCTCGGTACCGAGGTCGAGTGTGAGCTTCAGCAGCTTGTCGGCCCCCGTCACGTGCTCCGCCGCGGCGATGCGCGCCACGCGCAGGTCGAGTCGCTTGAATTCGTCTATGGAGACCGTTGCCGCGGCGGATCCAGCCTCGGCCGTGGCAGGTACGGCCGGGACGCCCGCCGCGCTGGCTTTGGCGGCCGTCGGCTTTGCGCCGGTGGATGCGGGGCCCGCTGCGGGGGCCGCGGCCGCAGTGCCCGCCGCCTTTGAGCCTGCCGCTGGAGCGTCAGTGTCGAACAGCGTGTCGAGCAGCTTTGGATCGACACGGGTCATCAGATGTTGATAGGCAGCAATACGCTGTGGCGGCTCCAGCGCATCGGACCAACGGAAGGGCCGGTCGAGGCCGAACAGCTCCCGGGCCACGCGGGTGCCCACCTCGGGAAGGACGGGCGCGAGCAGCACGCTGAGGAGCTTGAAGCCGTAGAGCGTTCGCGAGCAGATGTCCTGCAGCTCGGCGCGCCTGGCGGGATCTTTCGCCAGAACCCAGGGCTGACGCGCGTCGAACTCCTGATTGATGCGATCGGCATGCGCCATGATCTCCCGCATCGCGCGGCCGAGCTCGCGGCCCTCATAGCTGTCGCGAACCTGTTGCGCAATGTCCTGCGCCTGCCGCTGCAGCGTTTCCATCCCCCCGTTGTACGCCAGGGCGCCCCCGAAGTAGCGACCGATGAAGTTGGCCGCGCGGCTGGCGATGTTGACGTACTTGCCGACGAGGTCGCTGTTGACCCGGGCGACGAAGTCATCGGGGTTGAAGTCGAGGTCCTCGACGTTCGCGTTCAGTTTGGCGGCGATGTAGTAGCGCAGCCACTCGGGATTCATCCCGATGTCGAGGTAGCGCAGCGGGCTGATGCCCGTGCCGCGAGATTTCGACATCTTCTCGCCGGAAACAGTGATGAAGCCATGTACGTAGACGTTGTCGGGGACCTTGTAGGGCGGTCCTGCGAACTTCAGCATCGCCGGCCAGAAGAGCGTGTGGAAGTAAATGATGTCCTTGCCGATGAAGTGGATCTGTTTCGTCTCCGGTGCGGACAGAAATTCCTGGAAGCTGCGCGGCTCGCCGTTAGCTCTAGCCTTGCCGCTCTCGAAGTAGCTCTGCAGCGATGCCAGATAACCGATCGGCGCGTCGAGCCACACATAGAAGTACTTGCCCGGCGCATCGGGAATCGGAATCCCGAAGTACGGCGCATCTCGCGAGATGTCCCAGTCCCCGAGCGCCTGCTCGCCCTGGCCCGAGAGCCATTCCCGCGCTTTGTTGACGACCTGCGGCTGCAGCCGTTCCGGCGTCGTGGTCCAGCCATTCAGGAAATCGACACAGCGCGGGTCCGAGAGCCTGAAGAAGAGGTGATCGGACGTCTTGAGAACGGGTCTGGCGCCGGTGAGCACCGAGTAAGGCTGGATGAGATCCGTGGGCGCGTATACGGTGCTGCAGACCTCGCAGGCGTCTCCGTACTGGTCCTTGGAGTGGCAGTTGGGGCACTCGCCCTTGATGTACCGGTCGGCGAGGAACATGCCCTTGACCGGATCGTAGAACTGCTCGACGGGCTTCGAGTAGATCAGGTCCGCGGCCTTCAGCCGACGGTAGATGTCCTGCGAGAGGGCGACGTTCTCGGGCGAGTCCGTCGAGTGCCAGTGGTCGAAGCTGATGTGGAATCCCTGCAGATACCTGGGCCGCCCCGCCGCGATCCGCGCGACGAGCTCCTGCGGGCTGATCCCTTCGGCTTGCGCCTTGAGCATGATGGGCGCGCCATGGGCATCATCGGCGCCGACGAAATGCACCTGATGGCCGTGCATGCGCTGGAAGCGCACCCAGATGTCCGCCTGGATGTACTCCATGATGTGCCCGATATGAAACGGGCCATTGGCGTAAGGCAGGGCGGTCGTGACGAAGAATTTCTCAGTCATTCCCGCAGTTTACAGGACCGCGGGGAGCGGCGGCAGCCTGGCCGCGGGGGCGCTGCCACCCTCAGCCAGCTTCCTTCACCAGCTCGAACTTCGCCTTGTTGATGGCTTTCTTGTAGGCCTCCTTGCCGCTGATCTGCCGCTGGTCGAGGAGCTGTTGGATGGCGGTGTCCATGGTGCGCATGCCGAACGCGCCGCCGGACTGCATGGTGTTCTCGAGCTGGTCGAGCTTGCCCTGACGGATCAGGTTCGCGGCTGCGGGCGTGTTGATCAGGATCTCCAGCGCCGCCACGCGGCCCTGCTTGTCGGCTCGCTGCAGCAGCTGCTGTGAGACCACGCCGCGCAAGGACGTCGAAAGCATCGTCCGAACATGCGACTGCTTGTCGGATGGGAAGACATTGACCATGCGATCCACAGTCGGTGCAGCGCCGTTCGTATGCAGCGTGCCCATGACGAGAATGCCCATCTCCGCGGCGGTGACCGCGATGCTCATCGTCTCCAGGTCGCGCAGCTCGCCCACCAGGATGACATCCGGATCCTCGCGCAGCGCCGAGTGCAGCGCCGCCGCGAAACCCGAGCTGTGGACGCCGATCTCGCGCTGGCTGATGAGGCAGCTCTTTCTCTGGTGCACGAACTCAATCGGATCTTCGATCGTGAGGATGTGTCCCTTCACCCGTGAGTTGATGTCGTCGATCATCGCGGCGAGCGTGGTCGACTTACCGGAGCCCGTCTTGCCGGTGACGAGAATCAGCCCGTTGTTGGCACGACCGAGCTGGCGCACCGCCTCCGGGAGCTTCAACTCATCCATGGTCAGCGCCTTGGAGGGGATGGCGCGGAATACGGCGCCCATGCCGTTCAGCTGGCGCATGACGTTGACCCGAAAGCGGCCGCGCTCCGGAATGGTATACGCGAAGTCCGCGCCGTCCTTCGACTCGAAGCGCTCGAGGGCGGTCTTCGGCATGATCTCGTACAGTGCGTCCTTGACATAGTCCTGAGCCAGGTTCTCGGGTTTTAGCGCCGTGAGATCGCCGTACTGGCGAATCCGTGGCGGGTCGCCGGCGATGAAGTGCAGGTCCGAGCCGCGCTTTTCGAGCACTTCGAGCAGGAACGCGTCGATCGTGGCCATGCCCGCCGCCTCGCTTATCAGGCGACCGAAGCCGGTGAGGCTGCGGGGGGCGAATCGGCGAGCTTGGGCAGCATCGTGGTGTCGGTGACGTACTTCTGGAACGGACGCTTGTCACTCGCGTAGGAATAGGCGTCGTCCGGGTCGATCTCGCGCGCGCTGATGGCCGCAAGCAGCGCCTGGTCGAACAGCTGCATGCCGAGGTCGCGTCCCATCTGCAGCTGGCTGGGAATCTGATGTGTCTGCTCGGTCTGAATGAGCTTGGCGATGGCCCTGGTCATCATCAGGACCTCGCAGATGGCCTTCCGGCCGCGCGCATCGGGCGTCTTCACCAGCACTTGCGTGACCACGGCCAGCAAGCTCTGCGCAAGGAAGCTCTTGGTCTGCTCGCGCTCCTCGATGGGCAGTGCATCGATGATGCGGTCGATGGTCTTGACGGCGCTGGTGGTGTGCAGCGTCCCAAGGACGAGGTGTCCGGTCTCCGCTGCCGTCATCGCCATCGAGATGGTCTCGGCATCGCGCAGCTCGCCGACGAGAATGACGTCCGGGTCCTCGCGCATGGCGGCGCGAACGCCCTCCGCAAAGCTCGGGATGTGCGTTCCGAGCTCCCGCTGGATCACTTGGCTGTGCTTGCTGCGGTGAACGAACTCGATCGGATCCTCGAGGCTGATGATGTTGAGCTTACGCGACTCGTTCAGGTGATTGATCATCGCCGCCAGGGTGGTGGACTTGCCGGTGCCGGTCGAGCCCGTGACCAGGATCATCCCCTGGTGGAAGTCACAGAGCTTCGTGATGATCGCGGGCAGTCCCATCTTCTCGAGCTGGGGCACCTGTGAGGGAATGGCGCGGAAAGTCGCGCCGATGCCGGTGTCCTTGCGAAAGACGTTAACGCGGAACCGGCCGCCGTCGCCCGACACATACGAGAAGTCGAGGTCATGCCCCGTGCCGAAGTGCTCGGCCTGGGAGCGGCTCAGGATCTCAGTGATGTAGCCCTCGAGCTCCGCGGCGCGCAACTCGCGGAACTTGATCGGCAGCAGGTCCCCCTGCATGCGTAGCATCGGTGGTACTCCGACGGCAAGATGCACGTCCGAGCAACCCTGCTGTGCTCCCAGCTTGAGAAACGCGTCTATGCGCGCCAAGGAACGCCTCCGCGGTGAGTCGAGCCCGCTTCTTTTGCCCGCTTATGTCGCCAAAATCAATGGCTTGTGCCAAAAAATTTGACGTAACGCACGCCTTCCAGGCACAGGGATGTGCCCCGCCGCCGCAGGTGGCGGAGGCCGCGGGCAAAAACCGCGCTTTTGCTCGCGGCCGCGCTGGGCGCGCAGGATGCCCCGATCCAGCGCCCTAGACTAAAAATACTTCCCCAGCGCCCCGCGCAGCTCATCCATGCTCTGGAAGCGCTTGGTCTTGTCGACCGCCATGGCCTTCGTGATGAGCTCCGACAGCCCGGCGGGCAGCGCGGGGTTGATCTCCTGCGGCGGACGCGCCTTGCCCTGTACGTGTTGATACATGACCGACATGTGATCGCCCCGCGAGTAGGGCGGGACGCCGGTCAGCATCTCGTAGAGCATCACTCCGATGGCATAGATGTCGGCACGCTGGTCGACCTTCTTGCCGAGGATCTGCTCGGGCGCCATGTACTTCGGCGAGCCGATGACGTACCCGGTCTTGGTGAGCTGGGTGTCGCCTTCGCGCTGCGCGGCGGCCACGCCGAAATCCACGATCTTGAGCAGTCCCTCCTGGTTGATGAGCACATTGGCGGGCTTCAGGTCGCGGTGCACGATGCCCTGCTGGTGCGCGACCGTCATGCCGGTGCACATGTCGATCCCGAACTGCAGCGCGCGCTTCAGCTCGATCGGCTTGTCCCCGACGATCTCGCTTCCCAGCGTGTGCGAGGGGAAGTACTCCATGGAGATGGCGTAGTTACCTTGGATGAAGAGAAAGTCGTAGATGCGGATCACGTTCTCGTGCGTGATCTTGCGCGAGTAACGCAGCTCGTGGACGAACCGCTTCATGACCTCTTCGTCCCCCGACACGTTGGGGTTCAGGAACTTGAGGATCAGCCGCTCGTCGACGACGGTATCCTCCATCAGCAGCACGGTGCCGAAAGCGCCGCGGCCGATGCGATCGATGTACTTGTAGCGGCCCTCGAGGATGTCGCCGGGCTTGAGCGTTTGGATGTCGAGCCGCGGCGGCCCCTCGGCGATCCGCGATTGGCCGGCCGCGTCCATGATGCCCGTGCGCGCCGTCTCCATCGGCGGGACGGGCTGCGGGGGGCGGGCCGTGGGGGGGTGCGCACTGGTGGGCGATGTGCCGCCCATGAGCCCTGCTCCGGCAGGGACCGCCGGCCCGCCTGCGAGGCGATGGTCGAGCTCCGCCAGCGCCGCATTGGCGATCCGGGCGATGGTCTGATCCGGTGAAGCTGCCTGAGTCTGCAGCTCCGTGCGCAGCTGCTCGGCGTGCTGGTCGTCAACGACCTTCGACAGCGCCTGCATCGCCTCGATCCGCAGCTCCCGCTCCGGCCTTGCCATGAAGGGGAACAGGAGGTCAACGAGCCTCGCGTCGCCGAGCTTGCCGAGAGCGCGCACGACGATCGGGGTAGCCTTGTTGGGACCCGCTTTCAACATCTCCGTGAGCCGCGGCACGGCGCGCTTGCTGCCGATCTCCGCCAGGGCGTCGACGGCCCGCTCGCTCACCCACCAGTCTTGATCGCGCGTGGCCTGGATGAGCGAGTCGACCGCCCGCTCGTCCTTCGTCTGATTGAGGATCTCGATGGCGGCGCGCCGAATGTCCGCGTCCTTCTCGCGGATGAGCTCGAGCACGGCGTCGATGACGCGCGGTCCGCCGATCTTGCCGAGCGCGTCGGCGGCGCGGCTGCGCACCCACCAGTCACTGTCCTTCAGGGCCTGCAGCAGGTGCTTCACCGATTTCGCGTTGCCGACTTCGTTCAGCACCTCGACCGCGGCGCGGCGCGAGTTCTCGTTCTCGTCCTTCAGAATCTCGATGAGGTAGTGGATGGTCTCGGGATCGTTCGCTTTGATGACGACGTCGATGGCCTTGTTCTGCACGTCGATCTCGGGATCCTTGAGCAGGGCGCAGACCCGCTCGATGTCGATTTTGCCGTCCATGCGCTGCAGCGCCGAGAGTGTCGCGCCGCGGATCAGCTTATTGGGATCCTTGAGCAGGCCCTGCAGCGCGGTCTGAACTTCCGGTGTGTTGAAGCGGGCCAGAATGTTGATGATGTGAACTCGCGCTATCGGGTCCTTGCCCTGCGCGCGGCCAATGAGCTCCGGCACCGCATTGGCGTCGGCGATCTCACCGATGACGCGGAACAGCGCCGCCTTCTCGTTCGGCTCCTGGGTGTAGGCGGCATTGAGGAGCTCGCGCACGCCGAAGCGAGATTTCTGGGCGGCAATCACTTCGAGCAGCGCGGACTTGGACACTCCCGGCGTCGCCAGCGCCTCAATCAGCACGTTCGGCGGGTAATTGCGGCTGCTGGTGAGCGCCCAGGCGATCCCCGCCACGACGCGCGGGCTGCCTTCCACCAGGCCCCGCACGAACAGGGGAAAAGACTTCTGGCTGACCAGGCCGGCGAGCACGTCGACGAAAGCAAGGGTCGCGTTCTTGTCGGCGTCCGGTAAGGCCGCGAAGATGGCCTCGATGGCGCCGGGGCCCAGATCCTTGAGACGCGCGACGGCTTTTTGGGTGTCAGCGCCCGCGGGATCCTTGCAGGACCTGATCTCGGTGATCAGCCGGTCGGCGCGCAAATTGGTGAATAAGCTCATTCAGCCTTTCCCGCAAGGCACTCCCGCGCGGCTCCCTCGCGCAAGCCCTCCTCCACCTTGATCTACCACCCCATCGGTGCCCAGGCGCAGACCCACCCCACCCCCCGGTCGCGCTGCATGAGCGCCCGGTCGGGAACGACGTTGAAATTATGCCATAGCCCTGGAGTCGGCATGACGCAGCTTCCTACCGGCCCGCGAGGCCTTTTGGGTGTGAGCACTCCGCGAAACGCTCTACAATCGCCGTTTCCGACCCGCCATCGCAACGGTTTGCAACGATCCCGATTACCCCATGGCCGATGATTCGACTCTCAACGCTGTCAGAGCCGCCCTCAAGGCGTATGTCGACCCGTTTTTGAAGGAGACACTGGGGGAGGCAGGTGCGCTGCGGGACCTGGCTGCGCTCGGGAACGGGTATCAGGCGCGGGTCGCGCTCGGTTATCCGGTGGGTGGCTACCGGGACGAGCTCGCCGCCGCGCTCGCGGCGCATCTTGCGGCGGCCGGGCTGCGGATGCCGCTCACGATCGAGCTCGAGGCGGATATCCGCTCGCACGCGGTACAGCGCAATTTGAAGCCGCTCGGCGAAATCAAGAACATCGTCGCCGTCGCTTCCGGCAAGGGTGGCGTCGGCAAGTCTACGGTTGCGGCGAACCTGGCGCTGGCGTGGGCCGCGCAAGGGGCACGCGTTGGGATGCTCGACGCCGACATCTACGGGCCCAGCCAGCCGCTGATGCTGGGCCTGGAGGGTCAGCGGCCGACCTCGGCGGACGGCAAGCACCTGAAACCGCTCGAGACCTACGGCGTGGCGGCAATGTCCATCGGCTTCCTGGTGGACGCAGAGCAGCCGATGGTCTGGCGCGGTCCCATGGTGACCCAGGCGCTCACGCAGCTGCTCTCGGAGACCGAGTGGGGCGCGCTCGACTATCTCGTCGTCGACATGCCGCCGGGAACCGGCGATATCCAGCTCACCCTCGCTCAGCGCGTGCCCGTGGCTGGCGCGGTAATTGTGACGACGCCTCAGGACATAGCACTTGCGGACGCCCGCAAGGGCCTCAAGATGTTCGAGAAGGTCTCCGTGCCCGTGCTCGGCATCGTGGAAAACATGAGCGTGCACATCTGTTCCAACTGCGGCCACACCGAGCACATTTTCGGTGCGGGAGGCGGGGCGCGAATGGCTGAGCAGTACGGCGTGAAGCTCCTGGGTGAGCTGCCGCTCGACGTCCACATTAGGGAGGAGGCCGACGGTGGCCGTCCGACCGTGGTCGCCGCGCCAGATTCGCCGCGGGCGCGGGCATACTTCGAGATGGCCCGTCGGACAGCGGCGGCGCTCGCGATCCGCGCGCGCGACCGCAGCAGCGTGTTCCCGAAGATCGTCGTAGAAGAGAGCTGACGCGGGATTTCCGCGCGGCTTACCACGCGTAAGCCTTTTGCGCCCAGGCGAGACTATGGCCGTACCTCAAGAAGCCGCTCGATCATCTGCGTACACAGGGATCCTGCCGTGCCAGAAGATCAAAGAAATGCTGGGCGCAGGGGAGATCCTGCCGCTCGCCATGAACCAGATCCTTCCTGACCAGGTCCAGCCTGCGAGCATCGACCTGCGTCTGGGCGAGTGCGCCTATCCGGTCGATGCCAGCTTCCTGCCCGGCACGGGCGTGAAGGTGCGCGAAAAGATGGAAAAGTTGGACGCCGGCTTCGAGCGCTTTCAGCTCGACTTGCGCAACGGCGCGGTGCTGGAGAAGGGCCGCGTGTATGTCATTCCGTTGCAGGAGACGATCAATCTCAGAAGCGGCGTTGCCGCGTTCGCGAATCCGAAGAGCTCGACCGGCCGCCTGGACATCCTGACGAGGCTCATCGCGGATGAGGCGACGCGCTTCGATCAGGTCGCGGAAGGCTACCAAGGGCAGCTGTACCTCGAAGTTGCGCCGCGCACTTTCAGCGTCGTCGTCAAAACCGGCGCGCGCCTGAATCAGCTGCGATTTCGCCGCACACGCGGGGAGAATCCCAAGCCCATCACTGCCGCCGACTGGCGGTCTCTTCTCGCCGAGGGTCAAATCGCCGATTCGACGGCAAGACCCGAGAAGACCGGGGACTTGCCCTTCACCATCGACCTGCGCGGCTCCGGCAGCGAGAACGCCCTCATCGGATGGCGCGCGAAGAAGCACACCAAGCGCATCGATCTGGAGTGCCGGGACTACGATCCTTTCGACTTCTGGGATCCCATTCGCTTCCACAGGGACTCATCCCTCATCCTCGACCCGGATGAGTTCTACATCCTGATGACCAAGGAGGCGATCGCGGTGCCGCCCGAGTTTGCTGCGGAAATGCTGCCGTATGACACGCGGGCGGGTGAGTTTCGGGTGCATTACGCCGGTTTCTTCGATCCGGGATTCGGCTGGGACGCGCACCGCCGGCGGGCCGGCAGCAGCAGGGGCGTGTTGGAAGTCAGGTCGCACGAGGTGCCGTTTCTGCTGGAGCACGGACAGACGGTGGGCTGGCTGCACTACGAGCGCATGGCGGAGCGGCCGGACACGCTCTACGGCAGTGACATGCGGTCCAATTATCAGGGACAGCAGTTGCGGCTGGCCAAGCAGTTCAGGCCGCTCCAGACGGTCTGAAGGCCCGCCTGGCGGGCGTGCAGCGCGCACTGGCCGAGCACCTGACTTTTTCGCCTGCAAGGTCTGCCCCTGAGCCGGCGCCAGACTCGTGCCAGCAGGCGCAGTCCCGTGGTTGACTCGGCTCATTGCGGCCTGAAGGCCGCAATCTCCAGCGCGACCTGCGTGTTGCCCTGCACGCGCTGCTCGGCGCGCGCCGGCATGTAGTGGAGCGCGGGAGCGAGCCAGAGGTAGGTCGTCTTGGTCGAGCCTGCCTGGTGGCTGGTGTAGAGGATGGTGCGCAGCTTCCCGAGTGGGGTGTCGAGCGTGCTCTCCTCGTGGCGGACGTACTGAAAGCGGTCGATCTCGTCGGTATTGAGCATCCAGAAACTTGCGGGGGCGTCCCGCGCCTGCAGCTTCAGCATGATGGCGATCTGCACCGACAGAGGGTCCTGCGTCCCGGGTTGCAGCTTCAAGTCGAGCAGCTTCCCCTTGGCCATACCGGTCACCCGACCCGATTTCCAGTCGAACTGCGCCATCACCTCGTTGCCGACGCCACCGGCCTCGAAAGCGAGCGGCTCGACTTCGCCCGCCGCGACCTTGAAGCGGCTCGACTGGCGCAGCGGGTGATGAAACGCGAGTCGGAAGACCCCGTAGGCGGTGTCGGTCGAGGTGTACAGATACGATTGCGGCGCGGTCTCGCGCAGCTCGAGGGTCGAGCTGCCGGCGGTGACACCGTGCCACGATATCTTATAGGTCGCGACGAACTGAACGGGCCGCGCAGCGGGTGTAGGCGGCTGCGGGAGGGTCTGCCCTGCCGGCGCCGCATGTGCCCCATGTCCCGCCGCGCCGGCCGCAAGCAGCGCCACCGCAATGACCGCGCGCTCAGCCCGCCGTACTGCCATCGAGCCTCGCCATCAAGGGAAATCCTCCACCACCGGTGCCACGAGAGGCGCGCCATCGAGCCACGGCCGCGCATCGCGCCAGGCGAGCCTGCCATCGGCGAGCCAGCCGATCACTCGAGGATAGATGATGTGCTCCGTGGCCTGAACGCGCCCTGACAGCGTGTCCTCGGCATCATCCGGCCGGACGGCGACTCGCGACTGCAGAATGACCGGTCCACCGTCGAGTTCCGCGGTCACGAAATGCACGCTGGCGCCGTGTATCCGATCGCCTGCCTCGAGCACGCGCCGGTGGGTATGCAGGCCGCGGTATTGCGGCAGGAGCGACGGATGGATGTTGAGAACCCGACCGGCACGCGCCGCAACGAACTGCTCTGAAAGAATGCGCATGAACCCGGCGAGAACGATGAAGTCCGGCCGCGTGCCGGCGAGCGCCGCCTCGAGGTCGCGCTCGAATTGCGGGCGCTCCGCGGCTCCGGGCCACGCCACGGTGCGAGTTGCGATTCCCATGCCGCGCGCAGTGTCGAGGCCGGCAACACCGGCGCGCTCGGAAAGCACGAGGTCGACGCGTGCGTTGATGAGGCCCGCGGTACAGGCGCGCGCGATCGCGGCCATGTTGGAGCCGCGCCCGGAGATGAGGATCGCGAGCCGCAGCGGGTCTCGGGCACTCAATCGACGATGACCACGCCGCGCGAGCCCGGGCGGATCTCGCCGATGATCTGAGCGGACTCGCCGTGCTCGCCAAGAAGTGCAACCGCGCGTGCCGCATGATCCTTCGGCACGACGGCGACCATGCCGATACCGCAGTTGAAAGTGCGGTACATTTGCGCCGGCTCGATATGTCCGGTCTGCCGCAGCCAGTCGAACACCGGATCCTGATGCCAGCGGCGGCGCTCGAGCACAGCCTCCAAACCGTCCGGCAGCACCCTCGGGATGTTGTCCGTAAGGCCGCCCCCCGTGATGTGCGCGAATCCATGTACCTCGAGCTGCCGCGCGAGCGCGAGGAGCGGCTTGACGTAAATGCGGGTGGGGGCGAGCAGCCGGTCGAGGAGCGGCTTGCCGTCGAGCGCGGTATCCCCGCCCGCGCCGCTCATCGCGACGAGCTTGCGAATGAGTGAATAGCCATTCGAATGCGGACCGGACGAGGCAAGGCCGATCACGGCATCGCCGGCGCGTACTGCGCTGCCATCGATGATCGCGTCCCTCTCGACCACGCCGACGCAGAACCCGGCAAGATCGTAATCCTCACCGTGGTACATGCCGGGCATCTCTGCAGTCTCACCGCCGACCAGAGCGGCGCCTGCCTGCACGCAGCCTTCCACGATACCGCGCACCACGGCTTCGGCCACGTCCACGCGAAGCTTGCCCGTAGCGTAGTAGTCCAGAAAGAAAAGCGGCTCTGCGCCCTGCACCGCGATGTCATTGGCGCACATGGCGACGAGATCGATGCCGATCGTGTCGTGGCGTCCCGCGTCAATGGCGAGCCGAAGCTTCGTGCCGACTCCGTCGGTGCCGGAGACCAGTACCGGACGGCGGTAACCGGCGGGCAGCTCCACCAGTGCACCGAAGCCGCCGATGCCGGCCAGCACCTCTGGCCGTCGCGCGCGCGCGACAAGAGGCTTGATACGCTCGACGAGCTCGTCACCGGCGTCGATGTCGACACCAGCGTCGCGATACGTCATGCCGCGGCCTTCACTCACCGAAATGCCCTCGTGTACAGGCCGGAGCCCGTGCGTGTGGTATTGTACATTTTGCGCGATCAACGGCGCGATCAAACACTTCCGCATGCCCTGCCGCCAGACAACCGCGAAGAGCCTTGTCCGCGAAGCACTGCTGCTCGCGGCGTGCGCCGCGCTGCCGGCGGCTGCCTGGGCGGCGCGCCCCGTGCCGGTGTTCCAGGTCCATGTGACCGGCCAGTCCGCGCCCGCCGTGCAGCAGGCCATGCGCGCGGCGCTCGTGCGCGCGACGGGCAGACGTGAGTCGGCGAGCGACCCGGTCTTTGGCGGCCTGATCGCGGATGCGCCCAAATATGTCCAGGGCTATGACCGCGGCCCGCAAGGAGAGCTGCAGGTTGTCTTCAACGCAGCGGCCGTCGACAAGACCATTGTCGCGCTTGATCGCAGCGTCTGGGACCCGAGCCGTCCGTTCACCCTGGTGGTGCTCTATCCGGCGCCTGATCGGACCGACCAGGCCACTGATCAGGCGGGGCTGGAGCAAGCCGCGGAGGAGCGCGGTCTTCCCATCAGCATCGTGCCCCTGCCGGTAGCCGACGGCAGCGGCAATCTGCTGCGGCGCGAGGCGCTGCTCGAGATGGCACACCGCTATGGCGCGGAGCAGCTTCTGGTCGGCAGGCCGCCGGTGACTGTCACGGCGTCAGCTGCGGGCGCGACGGCGCCTGGCAACGGACCACTGGCGACGGGCGTGGCTCCTTCCGTCGCTGCGGTGCCGGGAGAGTCACCACCGGGAGCGACGCAAGCATCGTCAGCCGCGGCCTCCGCGCCGGGCCCGGCGCAAGCCTGGCAGTGGGCGCTCTACACCGATTTCACGACTCAGCGCTGGAGCGGTGCACTGACTTCGGGGATCGATGACACCGTCGACTTGCTCGCTCCCCCGGCGGGAGCCGCCGCGGCGAGCGCGCCCGGGACGACGGAAGTCCAGATCGACGGCGTATCGAGCCTCGCGGACTATGCCAACATCGAGCTGATGCTCGGCGCCGTTCCGGGGGTGAGCAGGGCGAACGTCAGACAGGTCAGCGGCGATTCCGTCCTGTTCGATCTGACCGTGCGCGGCGGCAGCGTCACCATCGACCGGGCGCTGTCGAGCTCGCCGAGCTTCACCCGCATCGGGTCAGCCAACGGGGAAGACGGGACTGCGGCGCGGGAACGCGCGCCATCCGGCGCGGCACTCGTCTACCGGTATCGGCCGGGCTAGGCGCGACCCAACTGCCCGCGGACGCCGCTCCCCTCATATCCGTGCGCCACCTCCCCAACATCATCTGTCTGGTGCGCCTGGCGCTCATCTGGCCGGTCGCCACGGCGCTCTATGGCGGCCGCTACGGATTGGCGGTCGCCCTTTTTGTCCTCGCCGCGATCTCCGACGGGCTGGACGGCTATCTGGCTAAACGGTTCAACTGGATTTCTGACCTCGGAAAAATCCTCGATCCCGCGGCCGACAAGCTGTTGCTCGTGACCGTGTTCGTCGAGTCCGCCTGGCTGGGCCTCGTGCCCTGGTGGTTGACTGCCGCTGCGGTCGCGCGCGATGCCCTGATTGCATTGGGCGCGCTGGTCTACAGGATCTGGTTCGGCCCGCTTCGCGGGCGGCCGACCCTCATCAGCAAGATCAACACAGCCGCGCAATTGCTCTATCTGATGGCCGTCATGTTGGGCGCCGCGGTTGCTTTTCCGCCCCCCTACGTGCTGCAGGCGCTCCTGCTTTGCGTGCTGGCCACCACCGTCCTCTCCGGCCTCAATTACGTGCAAGCCTTCACGCGCAAGGCTTGGGTCGCCGTAGCGAAGAGCGAGGCGATGCAGCGTGAGATGCAAGGCGGCGGGCGCGATCGCGACGCCAAGCGCACTGTCTGAGGACGACGCGTGCAGCAGCTTCCGCTGGGAGTGCGTCTGCCGGACCGGGCAGTCTTCGCCAGCTTCCTGCCGGCACGCAATGGCGAAGCACTGGAGCATGCCAGGCGCGTGGCCGGCGGCGAGGTCGCCGGCGCAACGTGGATTTGTGGTCCGGCGAGCGCGGGCAAAACGCATCTGTTGCAGGCCGTCTGCTCGCAGGCGGCCGAGTCGCGTCGCGCCGGCTACTTCCCCTTGGCGCAGCTTGCGAGCCTGGGCGTCGGGGTGCTCGAGGGACTGCCGCAGCTGCAGTGTGTCTGCCTCGACGATCTCGAGGCGGTCGCCGGCCGTCTGGAGTGGGAAAAGGCCCTCTTCGGGCTGCTGCGCGAGCTCGAGGAGTGCGGTGGCGCGCTGGTCATGGCGGCGCGGCCGCCGCCGGCGCTGCTCGATTGGGTGCTGCCCGATCTCGGCTCCCGCTGCGCCGCCGCGGCGGTTCTGCAGCTGCGCGCTCTCGATGAAACCGAGCAGCAGCAGGCGTTGCAGCTGCGCGCCCGGCTGCGCGGTTTCGATCTTCCCGAGGAGACTTCACGCTGGCTGCAGCGCCGCTTTCCGCGCGACATGAGCCGGCTCTACGGCCTGCTCGACACCCTCGATGAAGCGGCTCTCGCGGCGCAACGGCGGCTGACGGTGCCGTTCATTCGCGAAGTGTTAGGGCGAGCCGGCGCTTTCAGCGAGGACAGTTAACGCGTCTCGCTCCGGCGAGCGCCCGCACATGTTGTGCGAGGCGGCTTGCCTGCCGCGATAAAGGGCCGGCGGCAAGGCCCTGAGCCTAACTTGGTAGCAACACCGCCAAGGACGCAACCCGTCGGCCCAGGGCCTGGGCCAGCGCCCGCTCGTCCTCGGTCAGTGCCGGCTCATCCGCGCTCCCGGCGACGTGCGAGGCGCCGTAGGGGGTGCCGCCGGAGCGCGTTTGGCGCAGCGCCCGCTCCGTGTAGGGCAAGCCCACGAGATACATGCCGTGGTGAAGAAGCGGCAGCATCATCGAAAGGAGCGTTGCTTCCTGGCCGCCGTGCAGAGTCTGCGTCGAAGTGAAAACGCCGGCCGGTTTACCGGCCAGCGCCCCCGATAGCCACAGGCTCGATGTCGAGTCGAGGAAATACTTGAGTGACGCCGCCATGTTGCCGAAGCGAGTGGGACTGCCCAGAAGGAGGCCTCGGGCGTCGCGCAGATCCTCGAGGGTGACGTAGGGCGCACCTGCCATGGGCACCAGCTTGGCTGGACGCTCGTTTTCGGCACTGACCGGCGGCACGGTACGCAGCTTCGCCGTGGCGCCGGCGATGCTCTCGACGCCCCGGCATGCCTGACGGGCCAGCTCCGCAGTCGAGCCGTTGCGAGAGTAGTAGAGCACCAGAATTTCGGTCATCGCAGCTTCCCCTGTCCCGGGCCGCGTACCCGATAGGACATACGGCCGGGCCAGCCTGGGTCGAGTTTGCGGATACGTTGCCACAGCACGATGCCCCGTTCCATGCCTTCGGAAAGCCTGCGCATACGCAGTCTCGACCGCGAGGGTGGGTCTCGCGAGGGGGCATTGGGGGTCACTCGCGGCAGAAATGCGTATATTCGCCGCATGATCCGCAAGAAATGCCTCGTATCAGGCCGCGTACAGGGAGTGTTCTACCGGGGCACGGCTGCGCAACGCGCCCGCGAGCTCGGCGTGCACGGTTACGCGCGCAACCTTCCGGATGGACGCGTCGAGGTGCTGGCGTGCGGGGAGGAAAAGGCCGTGCAGGAATTCGTCAGGTGGCTCTGGACAGGCTCATCGGCGTCGAAGGTGGCCGCGGTGGAGGTCGTAGATGCGCCGGAGCCCGCCGAGCGCGTGCCCGCGGGCTTCCATACCGCCTGACCTAGCGCGCCTTCGCGCTCGCAAATCCCAGATCGTCGGCGCCCGACCACCTTGCCCAGTCCGTGAGCACGCGGTCGGGGTACTCCGGATGCCCCACGCTGCCGTTGTACTTCTCCAGCGCGAGGCGCACGTCGTTGTGCGTGTACTGCAGATAGAACCTGAGAATGGCGCAGCCCATCCTGATGTTGGGCGCCACGTGCACCAGCTCCCAGCCCTTCATCCCGAGTTTCATCGGCCAGTAGGGCATCACCTGCATGAGGCCGACGGCGCCGGCCGAGGACACGGCCCACCGGTTGAAGCCGCTCTCCACCTGCATCACGGCCATCACGAGCCCCGGCGGCAGCTTGGCCTCACCCGGCCGGTGCGTCTCGCAATAGACCTGTTGCAGGATCGCCATGCGCCCCGCGGGATCCGGCACGAACCGCTTCAGGCGGGGTGCCATGAGTGTGTACCAGACGGCGGCGTCGTAGCGGTCGGCGAAGCACTGCGCCTGCGAAATGGCTCGCTGGACCACCGGGCCGAGCGCGGCATCCCGCTGTTGGTCGGCGCGGGCCTGAGGGGTGAGCAGCGCGATCAGCAGCGCTGCGAGCATCCCGACCCGCACGCACGGGGAAGTGCCGCGCCGGGCCGGGCACGATGCCCGGATCCAGCGCCGCGCACTACCGCATACGCGCTTTGATGAAGTCGATTGCCTCACCGGCCGCAAATTCCGTGTTCTCGCTGTCGCGGCGATAGCGGTACTCCAGACGGCCGGCCTCCAAGCCCCGGTCGCCGACCACCAGCCGATGCGGAATGCCGAGGAGCTCGGCGTCGGCGAACTTGACGCCGGGCCGGGCATCGCGGTCATCGTACAGGACCTCGATGCCTTGAGCGCTGAGCTCGTTGTAGAGGCGGTCGGCAACTTCGCGCACCCGGGCGGACTTCTGCAGGTTGAGCGGCACGAGCACCACCTGGAAGGGCGCCAGCGGCTCCGGCCAGATGATGCCGCGCTCATCGTGATTCTGCTCGATGGCCGCGGCCACGACGCGCGTCACACCGATGCCATAGCAGCCCATGAGCAGGGTCACTTCCTTACCCGACTCATCGAGCACGGCCGCCTTGAGCGGCCGGCTGTACTTGCTGCCGAGCTGGAAGATATGCCCGACCTCGATGCCTCGAGCCATCCTGAGGTGTCCACGGCCGCTGGGGCTCGGATCCCCCTCGCGGACGTTACGAATGTCAGCGGCGGTGACAGCGCCAACGTCCCGATCCCAGTTGACGCCGGTGAGGTGCATGTCCTTCTCATTGGCGCCGCAAATGAAATCGGCCAGAGCCAACGCGCTGTGATCGACGTAGACGCGACCGCGCAACCCTACGGGCCCGATGTATCCGGCTTGGGCGCCGGTGGCGCGTGCAATGCGCTCGGCGCCCGCCATGCGCAGGGGATTTGCGACGCCCGGCAGCCGCTGTGCTTTGACGGCGTTGAGCTCGTGATCGCCGCGCACGACCAGGGCCACGACGTCTTCCTCCGAGCCTTCGACGAGCAGCGTCTTCACGCAGCGGGACGGCTCCACCTCGAGCATCCGGGAGAGTTCCACGATGGTGCGCGCGCCGGGTGTTGGTACCCGGGTCATGGTCTCCCGCGGGGCGGGCCGCGGCTCCATCGGCGGAAGCGCTTCGGCTGCCTCGAGGTTGGCGGCGTAGCCGTCCTCGTCGGAGAAAACGATCGCATCCTCCCCGGACGCGGCGAGCACGTGAAACTCCTGCGAGACATCGCCCCCGATTGGGCCGGAGTCCGCCCGTACGGCGCGGAAGTCAAGCCCCATGCGCGTGAAGATGCGGGTGTAGGCGTCGTACATGGCGCGGTAACCCTGCTGCAGCGAGGCGGCATCGACATGGAACGAGTAGGCGTCCTTCATGATGAACTCGCGCGCCCGCATGACGCCGAAGCGCGGGCGGATCTCGTCGCGGAACTTCGTCTGCACCTGGTAGAAATTCACCGGTAGCTGGCGATAGCTCTTGATGTCGCGGCGGACGATGTCCGTAATCACTTCCTCATGGGTGGGTCCGGCCACGAAATCGCGCTCGTGCCGGTCCTTGAAGCGCAGCAGTTCCGGGCCGTACTCCGTCCAGCGGCCGGACTCCTGCCAGAGCTCCGCCGGCTGGAACACCGGCATGATGACCTCCAGCGCCCCGGCCCGGTCCATCTCCTCGCGAATGATGGTCTCCGCCTTACGCAGGGTCCGCAGCCCCATCGGCAGCCAGCTGTAAAGTCCCGCTGCCTCGCGGCGGATGAGGCCGGCCCGCAGCATCAGCTGATGGCTCAGCACTTCGGCCTCGGCCGGGGTTTCCTTGGCGGTGTTGATCGGGTACTGCGAGAGCCTCATCGGTGCGCCGGTCTTTGCTTGGGGTTATAGAGTCGTCCATCTTAACAGGACACCACCTGATAAAATTCCTCCCCATGAGTCCGAAGCCTGAGAGTGCCCTGAGCGTGGAGCCCGAAGACGACAACGAGATCAAGCCGCGGCGTAAAGGGATCTATCTCCTGCCGAACCTGCTGACCACGGGATGCCTCTTCTCGGGGTTCTACGCCATCGTCGCCGCGATCGACCAGCATTTCGCGCCCGCCGGCATGGCGGTGTTCGTGGCGATGATCTTCGATACGCTGGATGGGCGCATCGCCCGGCTCACCCGCACCGAGACCGCCTTCGGGAAGGAGTACGACAGCCTGGCGGACATGGTGTCCTTCGGCCTCGCTCCCGCCATCGTCGCGTACCAATGGGGCGTCGTGCGCATCGCGGAGTTCGGGCACGAATGGGGGCGGTTCGGCTGGCTGGCCTGCTTCTTCTACGCCGTCACGGCTGCCCTGCGTCTCGCCCGCTTCAATGCTCGAGCCGCGAGCGCGGATAAGCGCTACTTCGAGGGACTGCCGAGCCCGTCCGCTGCCGCCATCGTGGCCGGATTCGTCTGGGCCTCCAGGCACTGGCACGAGCCGGGCCTCACCGGCCTCATCGCGGCGTTCACGGTGACCGCCGTAGCAGGAGCTCTCATGGTCAGCCGGTTCGGCTATCCCAGCTTCAAGCAGTTCAACCTCGACCGGCGCGTCCGGTTCGTGTCCCTGCTGCTCGTGGTGCTGATCCTCGTCCTGATGGCCGTCGTGCTGAATGCCACCGATCCGCCGACACTGCTGCTGGCGATCTTCGGCACGTACGCGGCTTCGGCACCGATCATCTGGCTGGTGCGCCGGCTGCGCCGACTGCGGCGCGCTGCTGCCTGATGGACCGCCAGCGTCGCGCCGAGTATCTGCAGGCCATCGGCATCGATGTCTGGGTGCCGCGCATCGGCAGCGGACCTGGCGCGCAGCCGGCGGTCGATGCGGCCGAGCCGGCCGCAGCACAGGGCCCCAAAATCAGCGGCAACCATGCCGGGACCGATTCCGGGCCGCGCGAAGCGCCGGCTGCGGACGGGCACGGCCCGGGCTCGGCCGAGCATTGGGAAGCGCTCCGGGCGCAAGTGCTGCGGTGTACCCGTTGCGGGCTGCATGCGGGCCGCACTCAGGGAGTCTTCGGGGTCGGCCCGCCGCGGGCCGAATGGATGGTGATCGGCGAGGCGCCCGGCGCCGAGGAGGACCGCCGCGGCGAGCCGTTCGTCGGCCGCGCCGGACAATTGCTGGATGCGATGCTGCGTGCGATCGGCCTCAGCCGCGCACAGAACGTATACATCGCCAATGTCCTCAAGAGCCGGCCGCCGAGCAATCGCGATCCGCGCCCGGAGGAGGTCGCTGCCTGCCTGCCGTATCTGCGGCGCCAGATCGAGCTCGTGCGTCCGCGCCTCCTGCTCGCGGTCGGGCGGATCGCGGCCCAGAACCTGCTGGCGACCGAGGAGTCATTGAGCCGCCTGCGCGGCCGGGTGCACACCTTCGGCGAGCTGAACACGCCCCTCGTCGTGACGTATCATCCCGCCTATCTCCTGCGCAACCCGGCCGACAAGCGCAAGGCGTGGGAGGACCTGAAGTTCGCGCGTAGCGTATTTCGGCAACTGACGGCAGGCTTACCCGAAGATGGCCATCGCTCCTGAGCTGCTCGACACCGCTGCAAACGTCTGCATCCGCCCCATGACCGAGGCGGACACCGGCGAAGTCTTCGCCGTTGAGCGGGCCTCCTACCAGTTTCCCTGGAGCGAGGGCATCTTCCGCGACTGCCTGCGGGTCGGATACGTCTGCCGCGTGCTCGCGCTGGGGAGCCATACCATCGGATACGGAGTCATGAGCGTCGGCGCCGGCGAGGCGCACATCCTCAACCTCTGCGTTGCGGACTCTCACCGTTGCCGCGGGCTCGGCCGACGCATGTTGGCGTATCTGCTGGAGCGCGGCGCGGCCGCTGGCATGAGCGAGGCATTTCTCGAGGTGCGGCCCTCCAACACGGGGGCGATCCGTCTGTATCAGGCTGTTGGCTTCGAGCAGGTCGGCATGCGCCGCGGCTACTACCAGGCGGTCGGCGGCAGGGAGGATGCCGCAGTGCTGAGACTCGCCCTGCGCGGACGCCGCCCCTTCCGCAACACGCTCTGACGATTCCCATGACTGAACTGACTGCCGAGATTCGTCGGCGGCGGACGTTTGCGATCATCTCGCACCCTGACGCCGGCAAGACCACGCTCACCGAGAAACTGCTGCTCTTCGGCGGCGCCATCCAGATGGCCGGCACCGTCAAGGGCCGCAAGGCCGCGCGTCACGCCACGTCGGACTGGATGCGCCTCGAGCAGCAGCGCGGCATCTCGGTGACCTCGTCGGTGATGCAGTTTCCCTACCGGGACTGCGTCGTCAACCTGCTGGACACGCCGGGTCACGAGGATTTCTCGGAGGACACCTATCGGACACTGACCGCCGTGGACTCGGCTCTCATGGTCATCGACTGCGCCAAGGGCGTCGAGGAGCGGACCATCAAGCTGATGGAAGTCTGCCGCTTGCGCGATACGCCGATCATGACTTTCATCAACAAGCTCGACCGCGAAGGGCGGCCGCCGATCGAGCTGCTCGATGAGATCGAGAAGGTGCTGGGTGTGGCCACGGCGCCGGTCACCTGGCCGATAGGAATGGGACGGGAGCTGCTCGGCATCTATCACTTGCCGCAGGACCGCATCTACGTATATCTCGCGGGCGAGCGGGGCCGCGTCGGCGAGAATCAGGTCATCCAGGGATTGCGCAGCGACGGGGCGCGCGCGCTATTGGGTGATCGGCTCGATGCGGTTGCGGAGGAGATCGAGCTCGTCAGGGGCGCGACCGCGGTGTTCGATCCGGAGGCCTATCTCGCGGGCCGGCAGACACCGGTGTTCTTCGGCTCCGCAATCAGCAACTTCGGCGTGGAAGAGCTGCTCGCGACGTTCACCGCGCATGCGCCCGGTCCTCGGCCCCGTGAAGCGCGGCAGCGGCAGGTGGCGCCGCTCGAGGCGGCGCTGTCGGGGTTCGTGTTCAAGATCCAGGCCAACATGGATCCGGGACATCGTGACCGCATCGCGTTCCTGCGGCTGTGCTCGGGTAAATACACGCGCGGGATGCGGCTCTATCACTCGCGGCTCGGCAAGGAGGTGCGGGTCGCGGATGCGCTTACCTTCATGGCGGCGGAGCGGGAGCATGCGCAGGAGGCCTACGCGGGCGACATCATCGGTCTGCACAACCACGGCACGATCAACATCGGCGATACCTTCACGGAGGGGGAGAAGTTGGCCTTCACGGGGGTGCCCAATTTCGCGCCGGAGATTTTTCAGCGGGCGGTGCTCAAGGATCCTTTGAAGATGAAGGCGCTGCAGAAGGGGTTGTCGCAGCTTTGTGAGGAGGGGGCGACGCAGCTCTTCAAGCCGGTGCGCAACAATGACCTCATTCTGGGGGCCGTGGGACAGCTGCAGTTCGAGGTGGTGGCGTTTCGGCTACAGGACGAGTATGGGGTGCAGTGTGTGTTCGAGCCGGTGAATGTGCACACGGCTCGGTGGATCGATGCTGCGGACGGGAAGAAGCTGGAGGAGTTTCGTATCCGGGCACATGACAACCTGGCGGTGGATCATGCGGGGGCCATGGTGTACCTGGCACCTACGCGGGTGAATCTGCAGCTGACGTTGGAGAGGTGGCCGGATATTACGTTCAGGGAGACGAGGGAGCACGCAGAGTGAGGGTGGCGTCTGGGGGGCACAAGAATGTAGAGACAAGCTCCCGGGGCGCCGCTGGAAAAACAAATTTTCCGGGACCGCCGTGGATACGTCCATGTAGGCTGCCGGAAAAACGTCCTGCTTTTCAGGCTCCCGGAAAATTTTTTTTCAACCGGCGCCCCGCCGTACTGAGAGTCGGGCTACTGCGCGTTCGAACGTTCGGAGGTCGCGATCGGATGTAGGGGGCGAGGGCGGGCCGAAGCGTAGGTCAGCGTAGTGTTGGAGCAGTGGACGTACTTGGGCGGCCAGGTCGGGGCGGTAACGGGTGATGGTTTGTGCGTATGCGAGCGGGCCCTGGTGTGGGGGGCGTTGCAGGCCCGCGCGGGCCAGCTTGCGGCACAGTTTTGCGTAGGCGCGGCCGAGGCGATCGGGGGGCGCAGCGCCCGTTCCTTGCCGGAGCTGCCACGAGATCCAGGCGAGCCAGGCCAGCAGAGCGGCTCCGAACACCCAGCCTGCATCGCGCAGCTCCGGTGAGCGCAGGCCGAGGGCGCCCAGCAGGTCGAGTTGGGAGCGGTAGTTGAAGCCTATGACGCGCTCGTTCCACCAGCCGTTCAGGGCATCCCAGCGCTCGAGGGCTGAGCTCAGCCACGGCCAGGCGTGCAGCAGGCGCGCGGGGGTGGAGACCGCGTTCGGCAACAGGTCGAGGATGCCACGGTAGAGTCTCTCGGGCTCCACGACCGCAGTGGGGTCAACGCGCGTCCATCCGCGGCCGTCGAGCCAGACTTCCGCCCAGGCATGCGCGTCGGATTGGCGCACGATCAGCGTGTGGTCGTAGGGATTCCATTGACCGCCGAGATAGCCGGTCACTACGCGCGCCGGAACGCCTCCGGCTCTCATCATGTCGACGAAGGCGGAGGCGTAGTGACCGCAGAAACCCGTGCGCGTGTTGAACAGGAAGTCGTCGACGGGATCTGATCCGAGAGGCGGTGGGGTGAGCGAGTAGGAGAATCCTCCCGTATGCAGGAAGGTGAGCGCGGCTTGCACGTACGCTACATCAGAGCCCGCGCGGCGGCGCAGTTGCACGGCAAAGGCACGGGTGCGGGGATTGGGAGCGGCTGCGAGTTGGGTGTCGGCGAGCCGTGCGGCGAAGAAGAGTGGAGCTGACGACCGGGTCTGTGTACAGGAAATGGCGTGGTAATTCAGCGGCTGGGATACCGGTTGCGCGGCAATGAGCTGGTCATCGTCGGTATAGCGGACGTCCGCGCTGGGTGCCCGCATGACGGTATCGAGCGCGAGCCACCAGTGTCGGAAGGTCGGCTCGAGGTAGATGCGGTAGCGGTATGGCGTGGAGAGGCATTCGAGTCGCTGTACGCCAATGGGCGTGTACCGTCCTGCCGTCCAGGTGGCGCCGTCGAACTCGTGCAGCACCGGACCGCGCCAGTAGCGCTCGGCGGGTGGAGGCGGCCTGCCCTCGAAGCGCGCTCTGAAGGCGATGGCATAGGAAGAGGTCAGACGGGTGATGCTCCCCGGTGTCAGCGTGTCGCCGAGTCCCGTCATGGCATCGTTGCCTGCGGGCAGTGCCCAGAAGTGGCCCGGCAGGCGCGGGAAGAAAAGAAACAGCGGGATGGCGAGCGGCATGGCGTAAAGCAGCGTGCGGCCCGCAAGGGCGATGACCTCGCGCGTGCGCAGGCCGGCCGGCGCGGGAAAATAGCCCTCGTCCATGGCGGGCTCGTAGGCCACGACGGCGAGCGCCGAGCAGCACAATAGGGCCTGCGCCCCGTAGAGAGGCATCCACAAGAGCGCCTGGCCGTAGAGGCATGCCGCCAGGAGCAGAAACAGCGCGCCGCCGATCACGACGTACTGGTCGCGCCGGGTGCGCGTCTCCAGGAGCTTGATCGCTATCATCAACATCAGCATCGCCGTGCCGGGGACGAGGCCGTTGAGGGTATGAAACTGCGCGAATACCCCGGCGACGAGCGCCAGTCCCAAGGTGATGCGCAGGGCGCCGCCAGGCAAGCGCGCCGCGCCGATGGCCGCCGCGAGCCGCCAGCCGATGAGCCCGAGGGCGGTGAGGGTGATCCATACCGAGACCTGGACGGCATGCAGAAGAATGGCCGCAGCACTCGCGGCGCAGGACCAGAGCAATGGCGAGCGCGATGTCTGCGCGGCGGCGCGTGCGGCGCTCATCGCTTTGCCGCCACGGGAATTGCGCTCTTCGGCGCGCCGTAGAGCGCGAGTGCCACCAGGCACCGGTGCCGGTGGTCGGGGCCGCGATGCGCCGGGATGCGCTCGCCCGGCAGCTCGAGGCCGTACAGATCCCCGGCTGCCTCGGCGTCCACGACCCAGCGCGCGAGTTGTGCGAGCCGCGACTCGATGTCGGGTTGCCGGACAGCGTCCAGGGACAGCACGCGCAGCGGCGAGCCGGTGGAGCTGTACTCCTTGACGAGCAGCGGCGCTTCGCGCGCATAAGCCTTCCAGGCGACTTGCCGCGGCGAGTCGCCGTCGCGGAACGGACGTAACCCGAGCCACTCGTCCGCGCCCGCTGTACCCCGCGGCCATGTGCCGGCTCTGGCGCCGCTGTCAGCAGGCGGGGGCAGTGAGCCCGCGGGCCGCGGATAGACGATGGCCACGATGGGTGCGTGTACCCAGGTCCAGACCCGAAACAGCCCGAAGGGATGCGAGCTGCTGACTCGCAGCCGATCGATTCGCTGCAAGCCGCGCGGGCCCGCCCGGATCGGCAGCTCAACTTGGGCGCGGCCGCCGCCCGCCACGTCCAGCGCCACGGCGGCTTCGCCAGTCACCGCAGCCTGGACCCGATAGCGTGCGAGGCGCGATGCATTCTGGAGCGTGAGGCGCAAAGTGCCGGTGGAGCCCGCGAAGAGCGGGCTCGCTGCGGCCTCCAGCAGCGAAAGGCCCAGCACGTTGCGGTGACACTGGTGCATGGCCACGAGCACAAAGCCGGCGAGGAGGAAAGCGAACAGCAGCGCGACGCTGTTGCCATAGTTCAGCCCCGCGACCAGCATGGCAAATACGAGTGCCCCGAAGGCCATCCCGGCACGCGTCGGCAGGATGTACAGGCGCCGCCGCCCGAGCCCGAGCGGCAATGGGTCGGGACCCTGGCGCCGCCGCGCCCACTCGGCGGCGCGGTGCCGTAAGCGTTCCTGGAGCGTCGCAAAAGCCGCCATTGCCTCGATCTCGCCTGCCCGGGCAGGATGCCGGATGCAGCGGTTATGTCGGAACGGGTACTGTCCTGATCAGCTCCTCGGCCGTGTTCCCCCTTGCGCCAGAGCCGGGTGAGTCAAACTGCCCGGCATCGCGGCGCTCGAGTCGGTGTGCGACCACGGCTGGCAGGACCGCCTGAACATCCTCCGGAAGCACCGCTGAGCGGCCGGCGAGTCGCGCCCACGCCTGCGCGCAGCGGATCAGTCCTTGGCCGGCGCGCGGCGACAGGCCCAGCTTCAAATCCGACCGGTCGCGCGTTCTGGCGATGAGCGCCTGAGCGTAATCCAGCAACGGTTCCGACACGTGAGTCGTGCGCACCAGCTGTTGGGCGCGAATGACCGCTTCGGGTCCGAGCACCGGCTCGAGGCCGGGGATCAGATCGCGCCGGTCCCCGGTCCGCAGCAACTCCCGCTCGTGGGCGGCGTCGGGGTAGCCCAGCATCACGCGCATGAGGAACCTGTCGAGCTGCGATTCCGGCAATGGGAAGGTGCCGAGCTGCTCCTGCGGGTTCTGGGTGGCCACCACGAAGAACGGTTCGGGAAGGCGATGGGTGGTCACATCCACGCTGACCTGACGCTCCTCCATCGCCTCGAGCAGGGCGCTCTGCGTGCGCGGACTCGCGCGGTTCACCTCGTCGGCGAGCAGCAGCTGCGTGAAGATCGGACCCTGGCGGAACTTGAACTGCTGGCTGGCGCGGTCGAAGATCGACACGCCGATGATGTCGGCCGGCAGGAGATCGCTGGTGAATTGCACGCGTTGCCACGCCAGTCCGAGCACCCGAGCCAGCGCGTGCGCGAGTGTGGTTTTGCCCACGCCGGGAATGTCCTCGATGAGCAGGTGTCCCCGTGCCAGCAGGCAGGTCAGACAGAGCCGCACCTGTCGCGGTTTGCCGAGTACCACCGACTCCAGGGCTGCGAGCGCTCGCTGCAGAGCCGCCCCGTCACGGTCCGGCGCCGCGGCCGCATTCGCATTCATACGGCGTCCGAGCTGCGCAGGCCCTGGACGCGCTCGAGCTGGCTCGCCAGGCGGGCAACGGTTTGCTCGAGCTCGGCGAGGCGCTGGCGCTCGGTCGCCACTACGGCTGCGGGAGCGTTGCGGACGAAGTTGTCGTTGGCGAGGCGGCCGCGGGCTTTGTCGCAGTCGGACTGGGCACGGCCGAGCAGCTTTCTCAGACGCTCGGCTTCGCCGGCAGCGTCGATCAGGCCGGCCATGGGGACGAGCAGGGTCAGGTCGCCGACGAGCGCGGTGGCCGCCGGCGGTGGTGGCTCGTTAGCGGCGAGGGCACGCGGCGGCTCGATGCCGGCGAGGCGCTCCAGCCAGGTGTGGTGGCGCTGGATGAGCTCGAGGTCGTGTGCCGAGGCATTGCGGTGGAGGAGGGGGATGCGGCGCGACGGGCTGATATTCATCTCGCCTCGGATCTGGCGGACGGCGAGGATGAAGGCCTGCAGCCAATTGATTGCGCGCTCGCTCGGCTCGTCGGCGGGGTAGTCGGCAGAACATGGATACGGCGCCAGCATCACGGTGGGTCCGGCGTGGCCGACGAGGGCGAGGGGCGCTACGCGCTGCCAGATTTCCTCCGTGATGAAGGGCATGACGGGATGCAGGGCACGCTGCAGGGCCTCCAGTATCTCGAGGAGGGTGCGGCGGGTGCCGGCGCGCGCCGCCGGGGAGGAGAGGTCTGACTGCAGGATGGGCTTGGTCAGCTCGAGGTACCAATCGCAGAACTCGTACCAGGTGAACTGGTAGAGCGCCGCGGCTGCATAGTCGAAGCGGTAGTCGGCGAAAGACTTCTCGACCGTCTCGAGGGTGCGCCCGAAGCGGGAGCGGATCCAACGATCGGCGACGGACAGCTCGACCGCCTCGGCTCCAGCAGCCGGTTGCGGCGTACCGGCGGCATCGTCGCCGACGCTCATGGTGACGAAGCGCGCAGCGTTCCACAGCTTGTTGCAGAAGTTGCGGTAGCCGGCGACGCGCGCAAGATCGAAGCGAATGTCGCGGCTGGGGGAAGCGAGGGCGGCAAAGGTGAAGCGCAGTGCGTCGGTGCCGTGGGAAGCGATGCCCTCTGGATACTCCTTGCGGGTCGCCTTCTCGATCTTCGACTTCATCTGCGGCTGCATGAGGCCGCCCGTGCGCTTGGCGACGAGTGACTCGAGGCCGATGCCATCGACGATATCGAGCGGATCGATGACGTTGCCCTTCGACTTCGACATCTTGTCGCCATGCTCGTCGCGGATGAGCCCGGTGATGTAGACCTCGCGGAACGGAACGTTGCCCATGAATTTGAGGCCCATCATCATCATCCGCGCGACCCAGAAGAAGATGATGTCGAACCCGGTCACCAGCACGGTGCTCGGATAGAACTTCGCCAGCTCCGGCGTCTCACCGGGCCATCCGAGCGTGGAGAACGGCCAGAGCGCGGAGGAGAACCAGGTATCGAGGACGTCCGTATCCTGACTCAAGCGGACATCGGAATCGAGGTGATGTTTGCTGCGCGCTTGCGCCTCGCTGCGCGCGACGTAGATATTGCCGGCCTCGTCATACCATGCGGGGATGCGATGTCCCCACCAGAGCTGACGGCTGACGCACCAGTCCTTGATGTTGCGCATCCATTCGAAATACGTCTTGGCCCAGTTCTCCGGCACGAAGCGCGTCGTCCCGCTCTCGACCGCGGCGATGGCGGGAGCCGCAAGCGGCGCGATCCTGACATACCACTGATCGGTCAGGTACGGTTCGAGCACCGCGCCGCTGCGGTCGCCGCGCGGCACCGCGAGCTTGTGCTTCTCGATCTTGTCGACCCAACCGGCCGCCTCGAGCTCCGCCACGATGCGCTTGCGGGCCTCGAAGCGATCGAGGCCGCGGAAGCGTGCCGGGACGTTGTCGTTGAGCGCGGCTCGGGGCGTGAAGATGTTGATCTGCTCGAGCCCGTGCCGCAGTCCGATGTCGTAGTCGTTGAAATCGTGCGCCGGCGTGATCTTCACGCAGCCGGAGCCGAAAGAGGCATCCACGTATCGATCGGCGATGATGGGAATGGACCGGCCCGCGAGCGGCAACGCCAGTCTCTTCCCGATGAGCTGTTTATAGCGATCGTCGTCCGGATTCACGGCGACGGCGGTGTCACCGAGCATCGTCTCAGGCCGCGTAGTAGCTACGACGATATGACCGGAGCCGCCCTCGAGCGGGTATCGTAGATGCCAGAGGTGACCTTCCTCCTCCTCGCTTTCCACCTCCAGGTCGGAAAGAGCCGTGAGCAGTACCGGATCCCAGTTGACGAGGCGCTTGCCGCGGTAGATCAGGCCTTCCTCGTGCAGGCGCACGAACACTTCCACGACCGCACGCGACAATCCCGGGTCCATCGTAAAGCGATCGCGCGACCAATCGACAGAGTCTCCCAGACGGCGCATCTGCGAGGCGATGGTCCCGCCCGATTGTGCCTTCCACTGCCAAACGCGCTCGACGAAGGCTTCGCGCGAGAGCTCGCTGCGGCTGTGTCCTTCCGCTTCGAGCTGGCGCTCGACGACCATCTGGGTTGCGATGCCGGCGTGGTCGGTGCCGGGTTGCCACAGCGTGTCATCACCACGCATACGGTGGTAGCGGGAGAGGGCGTCCATCAACGTGTGCTGAAAGGCGTGGCCCATGTGCAGCGTGCCCGTCACATTGGGCGGCGGGATCATGATGCAGAAGGGTGATCCGCGGCCGGTCGGCGCGAACCAGCCTTGGGATTCCCACCGCTCGTAGATCCGCCGCTCGATCTCGTGCGGCGCATACGCTTTGTCCATGATGATTGAGAGGCCCGAGAGGAAAGTGTCAGGGGATTATAGAGGCACACGGAGGCGCCCGCCGCCGCCTCATTCGCCGCGCAGCGCGTGGGTGCCGGGCTCTACGCCGAGCTCGCGGTAGGCCTTGAAGCGCGCCCGCCCGGCGCGGCGGCGGCCCTCGTCACCGTCGATGATTTCCGCGATCCGCCGCGTCAAGTGCAGCAAAGGCGGCGGATCGGCCGCGAGATTGACGACGAAATCGAACGCCGCGGCGGGGGGTGAGCCGGCGCTGAGAAGCACCGGCGCTTCGGCAGCAGCGGCGTTGGATGTCAGCCAATCGTGCGGCACGAAGCTGCCGTCCGCGAAGGTCCAGAGCAGATCATCGAGCGCTTCGAGCTCGGCGCGGTCGGTATGCCAGATGAGTGTGCGCTGGGAGGCGAGATAGGCCTTCTCCGCAAGGCGACAGGCGACTTTCAGCCGTGCGGCAGCCGTGGTCCCCTCGATGACGTAGAAGTCGACTCGAAGATTCTGCTCAGCGGCGCAGGAGGCGGGCGGCGAGGAATCGGCGCCGCTCGGGGCGGCAGATGCTGCAGTGCCGTCGTCGTCGCCCATGACTCACGCCGTGGCGCGTCAGAGCCCGGCGCGCCGGATGAGGAAATCCGCGAGAAGCGGGGTCGGACGCCCAGTGCTGCCCTTCTGCGCACCGCCCTGGTAGGCGGTGCCCGCGACGTCCAGATGCGCCCATTTCAGCCCCTGTGTGAACTTCCCGAGGAATGCCGCGGCGGTGATGGCGCCACCGTCCCGGCCGCCGATATTGGCGAAGTCCGCGAAATTGCTCTTGAGCTGTTCCGCGTATTCCTCCGTGACCGGCAACGGCCAGGCACGATCGTCGGCGCGCACTCCTGCCGCGACGAGCTCGGCGACGAGCTCTTCATCATTGCCCATCGCGCCGGAGTGATGATGTCCGAGCGCCACGACGCACGCGCCAGTCAGTGTCGCAATGTCCACGACGGCCGCGGGCTGGAAGCGGCGCGCGTAGTGCAGCGCATCGCAGAGGATCAGCCGGCCCTCGGCGTCGGTGTTGAGAATCTCCACGGTCTGCCCCGAGGCGCTGGTGGCGATGTCACCGGGCTTGACCGCCTTGCCGTCCGGCATGTTCTCGACGGCGGCGACGAGCCCCACGACACGCAGCGGCAGATCGAGCGCCGCGGCGAGGGTCAGCGAAGCGATTACCGCCGCCGCGCCGCTCATGTCGAATTTCATCTCGTCCATGGCCGGCGGATCCTTGAGGGAAATGCCGCCGGTGTCGAATGTCACGCCCTTGCCGACGAGGACCACGGGATGGGCAGCGCCCGAGCCGCCGTGCTCGATCACCAGGAATCGCGGCGGCTGCGCGCTGCCCTGGGAGACCGCCAGCAGACAGCCCATTTTCTCGCGGCGGATTGCCGGCTCATCGAGCACGCGCACCCGCAACGAGCGGTAGCGCTTGGCGAGCGCGCGCGCCTCTTCCGCGAGAAACAGGGGCGTGCACACGTTGCCGGGCAGATTCGCGAGGTCGCGCTGGACTTTGCAGGCTTCGGCGATGGCCGCGCCATGCGCGAGCCCGCGGCTGACCGCTGCTGCAGCGCTCTTCGGCACGGGGCCTGCCAGCACCCGAGCGAAGCGGGGGGCCTTGGGCTTCTTGCCGCTCTTGAGGTCGTTGATCCGATACAGCCCGGAGGCGGCGATCTCCGCCACGGCGCGGCCGAAATAGTAATCATCGAGCTCCTTCGCGTCGGGCCTCGTGAGCGCCACCGCGGCACTCTCGATGCCGGTCCTCGATAGCGCCGCGACCGCTGCTGCCCAGGCCTTGCGCCAGGTTTTGCGGCCGAAGCTTTTCTTCCCGCCCAGGCCCGCGAGCAGCACGCGCGTGGCGCGGAGGCCCGGCAGGTCGGCGAGCAGCAGCGTCTCTGCAGGCTTGCCGGGAAAATCGCCGCGGGCCAGCAGCTTCTTCAGCCGTCCGCCGCACGCCGAGTCGACGGCGCGCGCCTCCTCGCTCAGCTCCCCTTCGTCGTAGACGCCGACGACGAGGCAATCCACTTCGAGCGTGGCTATCCCCTTGCTCCAGGTCTCAAATCGCATCGCAATATCCCCGTGCCGGCGGTGCCGGAGTGCCGGCACCGAGCGCCGGAGTATTTTTCGGTTTCGCGGTCGTGCACCATTGAGGCGCGCAACCGCCTGCTTTACCGTAATATTTTAGTCTAACCCACCGGCGGTCCGGCGGGGAAAGTCACGGCAGGCCATCGGTTGGGAAAAATCCTAGGACGCTACATTCTGCGCGAAGTCATCACCGCCTGGATCGTGGTGATGGGCGTGCTGCTCGTCATTCTGCTCGCCAATCAGGTGGCCGCCGTGCTCGAGCGCGCCGCGGCGAGCCAGTTTCCCGAGAGCGTGGTGCTCGAGCTCATCTATCTCGGGATGCTGCAGTACCTGAGCTTCCTCGTTCCCTTCGGGCTGCTGCTCGGGATCATCCTCGCCCTCGGGAGGCTCTATCACGACAGCGAGCTCGCCGCCGCCTTTGCCTGCGGCTTGCGGCCGGCCGCGCTCTATGGCGGCGTGATCGGCCTCGGTGTCGTGCTGGCGGTCGGTCTTGGCGCGCTCACCTTGCTCGTCTCGCCGGGCGCTACGGCGCAGGCGCTCACCCTGCGCGACCAGGCAGCACGGGCCGGGCAGTTCGCGCCTCTGCAGCCGGGGACCTTCCGCGCGTTCGCGGGCGGTACCGCGGTCGTCTATGCCGAGCGGGTCGAGCCCGGCGGCACGCTGGGGAACGTCTTCGTGGAACGCAATCAGGGATCAATAGTGGAGGTGACCCTGGCGCGGCGTGCGGTCCAAAGCGTCGCTCCGGACGGCTCGAGCCAAGCGATCCAGCTCTTCGATGGGCAGCGCTTCGAGGGCGTGCCCGGCAGCGCGCAGTTCCGCGCCATGCCCTCCTTTGCGGAGCTCACCATCCCGGTACGGCTGCCCCCGGCGACGGGGGTGATTACCGATCTCGACGCGCAACCTACCGCGGCACTGCTCGCTTCCGCCGACCCGAAGCGGCAAGCGATGCTGCAGTGGCGGATCTCGATGCCGCTGATGTGCATCGTCCTGACGGTGCTCGCGGTGCCGCTTGCGCGCCTGAGGCCTCGCCAGGGCCGCTATGCGCGCGTATGGCTCGCGCTCGTGGTCTATATCGTCTATTCGAACCTGATCTCCGCCGGTCAGGCGTGGATCGCGCATGGCGCGATTCCCGTCGCGCTCGGCCTCTGGTGGGTGCACGCCGCCGTCCTGCTGCTCGCCCTGGGGGTGATCTTCGCGCCGCAGGCCGTGCAACGGTTGCGTTACCGTTTCGCGGGTTCGGCATGAGCATTCTGGACCGTTACATCGTGCGCACCCTGCTCGGTGCAGTCCTGCTGGTGATGGTGGTGCTGCTCGTCCTCGGCGGCCTCTTCGTCTTCTTCACCCAACAGAGTGACATCGGGATCGGTCACTACACCGTGGCGGACGCGCTCTGGTACACCCTCCTCAACCTGCCGCAGCAGGTCTATCAGCTGCTGCCGATCACCGCGCTCATCGGCTCACTCATCGGCTTCAGTCAGCTCGCCCGCGGCAGCGAAGTCACCGTGATCCGTGCCACCGGCGTATCGGTGGCGCGCCTCGCGGGCACGGCTCTCATCGCCGCGGCTTTCCTCATCGCGTTCGAGGCGGCCATCGGGGAGTTCGTGGCGCCGCAGCTGCAGGAGGCGGCAAACCAACAGAAGGCGTTCACTCAATACAACAGCGTGGGATTCGGCGGGGGCACCGGAGCCTGGGTACGGGACGGCGATCTCATCCTAAACGTCGCGCGGCAATCCGGGTCGCGGCAGTTCGTCGGCATGCAAGTGTTCCAGCTCTCGCCGCAGCACACGCTGGTGTCGATCGGGCACGCGGCGAACGCGACGGCCGCGGGACAGCGCAAGTGGCTTCTAGGCGGCTACACCGAGTCGCGCTTCACGACTGATGGGGTGATGACCACCCCGCCGGGCGGGAAGCTGCTGCAGTCCAATGTCACGGCGGGGTTCCTGGGGCTGGCGGTGCAGGATCCGGAGCAGTTGACGCTGCGGGCGCTGTGGCAGGTCATCGGCTATTACAACGCCAATTCGCTGGACGCGCGCCAGTATCTCTTCGCGTTCTGGTCGAAGATCGCGCGGACGGTGGCGATAGCGTTTGCCGTGCTGCTCGCCATTCCCTTCGTTCTGGGGTCGATGCGGTCCGCGGGGGCGGGAACACGCGCCTCGCTGGGAGTGGTGATCGGACTCGCGTTCTTTCTGCTGGAGCGGCTGATCCAGAGCGGCGCGAACGTTTTCAATCTCGATCCGGTGGTACTCGCCTGGCTGCCGACCGCGCTGCTCGCCACCGTGAGTCTGTTACTTCTTGCGCGGGCCAGATAGTGCGTGCGTGCGCGCCTTCTTCACGGGAAGGGGTTTCAGCAGCCCGTCGAGCGACTGGAAAATCTCGTCGTAGCGGTAGTCGGGGATCTCGTAGTCCCAGCCTCGCACGCGAGAGTTGATTTGCTGCGCCTCGGCGGCGGCGGATTTGCCGGTCGCACGCGCCATGACGTCGATGTAGCCGGTGCTCGCCTGCTGATAGCCGCTCACTTCGATTTCCAGACCGTCGAAGGTCTGGAAGACGGCGTGGGCGAGGCCGGTTCCCGGCGGCGGGGAAGTGGCCTTGCGCACGTCGGTGAGCGTGAGGGCGGAAAGAGCGCTGCCCATCGAATCGGCGGCGTCGGCGCCGGTCAGCACGCGGCCGCGCGGAATGCCCTGGACGGTGAAGTCGGCCTGCGTCTTCTTCTCACGTGAGACCGTAAACCCGCGGCCCTTGGCCGGCTGCTGCTCGATCTCACTCACCCGGCTCTGCGCGACGTCGAGGATTGCCGGGTCGAGCCAGAGTTTCGGGTCCGCATCGACGAGGATCAGAGGGCTTGCGAGCAGGCTCTGCGCGGAGTCGACGACCCGTACGTAGCAATTGTTGCCATCCACGGAGCTGCCGACGATCAGTGACCAGGTTTTGCCGGGGGAGATGATGTCGATGCGCGCGCCTGTGGCCTTGGGTTGGGTCACATCCTCGACGCCGAGGACGGAATAGTTGCGCGCGATGCTCGTCTTGCGCTGCACGGCCTGCAACGATCCGAGATCGAGCAGGAGCTTGCGCAGCTTGCCGGAGTCGGCCGGATAGCCGCGCTCGCCGACGACCCAATGGCTTGCCTGCCGGTTGAGAGTCGCCGCCGTGCGGTCGGCCTTGGTGATGCGGATCCGGGTGACCCCGTTGAGCGAGCTCTCGAGGCCGGGGAGGACGGTGGTGCCCGCAATCGAGTCGCCGCCCGTCTGGCTGCGGCTCGACACCCAGGCGGCGAGCGCAATGATGACGATGCCGATGGCGAATAGGAGCGTGACACGGCGTACGGTCATCGGAGGTTGTCCTTCTCATTCGGTACGGCGGCGGGACGCCGGCGGCGCAGCCCGGCGATGAGGAGCGCCGCGAGCGCGAAGAGGGCCGGCATCACGATGATGTCTACACACTTGAGCTCCGTGCCCAGCTTGTCGATGTCGCTGACGAGGCCTGCCTGCACGGCGCGCAGCTGCTTGCGGATGTCGAGCTTCTCCGCTTCGAAGTGTGTGATCTCCTGCTCCTGCGCGGGCGTCAGGATCAGCGCGGATTTGTCATTGCGCTTGGATTGCAACAAGGTCAGCTGCTGCTCCGTCTGCTGCAGCTCCTGCTGCAGCTGCTGCTCCTGGGCGTGGAAGCGACCGTCGGCTGCCCGCCGCAGTGCATCGACACGCACGAAGGGGCGGGTGAAACCCGCGCGGCCGCGGACGCTGATGAGGTCCGAGCTGCCGGCAAGGTTGTCGAGGGCGTTCAGCACCAGATCCCCATTACTTGCCCAGGCTTGCGTGATGTTCTGACCGAAGAGCTGCTCCTCGTGCACCCAGAGGTAGTCGGACAGCAGGTCGGTATCGGCGAAGACGACCAGATGAAGCGGCTTGACTGACGTCTGCAGGTCGCGCTGACCGGCAGGCAACGTGACGCCGTGGGGCGGACCGTCGGGGAACGCCGTCTTCACCATCCCCGTGATGCGGGCGGCGACGGTATAGCGCTGGCCGGTGGGCCTGAAGCCGTTCAACAGCGTGGATGGATCCAACAGCGTCGCAAACCGCTGCGCTGCCATCGGCTCGGCATCCGTGCTCGACTGTATCAGCGGCTCGAACCGGGTCGTCGCGCCTTTGGCGGGTGTCAGGAAGCCCGCGGTGGCGACGTTGATGTTGGAGAGGCCCGAGGTGATGACGTCGTTCTGCGACAGGGAGCTGCCATCGAGGCCCAGGATCCCCAGGTGCTCGACGGGGGGCTGTCCCTCGCGCGCGGCCACGGTGAGCGCGTGGCCGCGGTCTGCGACCACTTCGCCCGGATTGAAGTCGACATCCCAGGCGGACAGGAGCTTTTCCAGGTGCGAGGCGCGGTCGGCGCCCATCGACTGCATCGGATTGCCCCCCGACTGATCCGACTCGGCTACCGGATCGACGAAGGCGAGGATGTGACCGCCGCGCAGCGCGTATTGATCGATTGCGAACTGCGTGGCGGGCGACAGGTTCTTCGGATCGACCAGGACGAGCACGCGCACGTCAGGGCCGATGGAGGTTGCGGTTGGCTGCAGCGGGCGCACATCGAAGAGCTGCTGCGCCTGCGAGTAGATCACCCAGGGCTGGCGCATCTGACCGGTCTGCGGGTCGAAGCCCCCCGTCATGGGCAGCGTTGAGAGCCAGGCAACCACCGGCTTCGCGGGATGCGCGAGCTGGTAGATGAGCTTGGTGACGTCATACTCGAGGAAACGCTGCTTGTTCGGATCGAAGAAAGGGATTGCCTGCCGGCCGTTGGTCGAGTTGGTGCCCGCGAGGCCGAAGAAGAACTTGGTGCCGGCGTCGTTGATGGCCGTGCCGGTGACGCCGAGCGCCGTGGCGCGATCCTCGTCCACCGAGTAGGGCTGCGGATCGATGACGTGCAGGTGGATCATGCCGTCCGAGCGCTGCGCCAGCTCTGCGAGAAAGTCGTGCACGCGCTGGCCATAGGGGCGGATCTGCGGGATGGATTGCGCAGTGTTGGCCGAGTAGAAGAAATAGAGGTCGATGGGCTCCTTGATGCCCTGCAGGATCCGGTCCGTGCCCGGCGAGACGGTGTAGAGGCGGTTTTGGGTCAGATCGAGCTGCCAGCCCGCCAGGGAGTAGTTGAAGACGATCGTGAGGCCGATGAAGGTGAGCGCCAGCGCCGCTACCGCGCCCCAGCCGAGTGTCGAGCGTTTCGTCATGGGGCGCTCCTAGTCCGCCTTGCGCAGGTCGAGGGCGACCGCGGTGGTAAAGAGGAAAAAGCCGATCAGCATGGCGAAGTAGAGAAGATCGCGCGCCTCGATCACGCCTTTGGAGATCGACTCGAAATGGCTGAGGAAGGAGAGCGAGGCGATCGCGCCGACGAGCGCCTGCGGCGCCCAGCTCTGGAACGCATTCACCACCATCGGGTAACCGGCGAGGAGGAACGCGAAGCAGACCGCGACGCCGAGGATGAAGGCCACGACCTGGTTGCGCGTCAACGCCGACATGCAGGAGCCGACCGCGAGAAAGCCGCCGGCGAGAAGCAGGCTGCCGAGATAGCCGGCCACGATCGTGCCGTTGTCGGGCTTGCCGAGAAAATTGACGGTGATCCAGATGGGGAAGGTGAGCGCCAGGGCGAGCGCGGTGAAGAGCCAGGCCGCGAAGTACTTGCCGAGCACGGCTTCCCAGAGCTTCACCGGCTGGGTCATCAGCAGCTCGATGCTGCCGGACTTGCGCTCCTCGGCCCAGAGCTTCATGGAGAGGGCCGGAATGAGGAAGAGATAGAGCCACGGATGGAAGGCGAAGAATGGCTCCAGGTCCGCCTGGCCGCGCTCGTAGAAGCCGCCGAGATAGAACGTGAAGGCGTTGGCCAGCACGAGGAAGATCAGGATGAAGACATAAGCGAGCGGTGTCGCGAAATAGCTCGCGAGCTCGCGGCGCAGAATGATGCCCACGTTGCGCATGGCGCCCCCGGTGTGAGTCGTTAAGCGGTGATGGAGCGGAAGACTTCGTCGAGCCGTCCGGATTCGAGATGCAGCTCTTTCAGCACGAGTCCCTTGCTGCTCGCGAGCTCCGAGACTGCCGTCAATATCGCAGCGCCTGATCTCGGCAGTGCAGTGAGGCGTACGTCGCGCTCACTGACCTCGACGTCGGCTACGGACGGCAGCGCGGCTAGTGCGGCACGGGCCGCAGCAAGCTGCTCCGGCCGCTCGAGCTGCAGCGATACCGCGTTGTAATAGCGCGATCGAGCCGCAAGCTTCAGAGGTGTGTCGTCGGCTACGATACGCCCGCGCGCGATGATGATGGCGCGACTGCAGACGGCGTCGACCTCTTCCAGGATGTGCGTCGAGATGACAATGATCTTGTCGCGCGCCATCTGGTTGATCAGAGCGCGGACCTCGAACTTCTGATTGGGATCGAGGCCGTCGGTGGGCTCATCGAGGACGAGCACCGGCGGGTCATGCATGATGGCTTGCGCGAGCCCGACCCGGCGGCGGAAGCCTTTCGACAAGGTCTCGATCGACTGTTCGAGCACCGAAGCGAGTTGCAGCCGCTCGATGACGTAATCGAGGCGCGCGCGCCGCCGGGACCCTTCGAGGCGCCGCAGGTCGGCGATGAATTCCAGGAAGCGGCGCACGCGCATCTCCCCGTAGCTCGGCGCGCCCTCCGGCAGATAGCCGAGCCGCTCCTTGGCGGCGAGGGGCTCCGTCACGACATCGTGGCCGCAGATGCTGGCCTTGCCCGCGGTCGGCGTGACGAAGCCGGCAAGCATGCGCATGGTCGTCGTCTTGCCCGCGCCGTTGGGTCCCAGAAATCCGAGCACTTCGCCCGGGCCGACCTCGAAGGTGACGTCCTCCACGGCCGTCACCGACTCATAGTGCTTGCTCAAATGCTCGGCTTTTATCATGGGTGTGCCTACCTCCGAGGTTGCGGTAGATGCAGGCAATCGAAAAAAGTTCCGTTCAGGTGGGCCGCCAGCCGCCGCGATGGGAGCGCAGCCGCCAGTAGAGCATCATCAGTGCGCCGCCGAGCATTCCGCCGAGGTGCGCGAAATGCGCGACGCTCGCCTGCCTGCCGGTGACGCCGAAGAAGAGCTCGAGTACCGCGTAGCCCGCGACGAAGAGCCAGGCGGGCACGGGAATGGCGAAATAGAGGAGGAGCCGGGCGCGCGGGAACAGCAGCGCGAACGCGAACAAAATCCCGAAAATGCCGCCGGAGGCGCCAATGGTAGGCTCGCCCCCGCCCATGGCGTAGCCCACCGCGAGCTGTGTCAGCCCTGCCGCGATGACACACACGAAATAGTATCCGAGGAAGCGGCGCGCACCCCAGTAACTCTCGAGCGCCGGGCCGAACACGTAGAGCGCGAACATGTTGAAGAAGATGTGCTCGATGCCGCCATGCAGAAAGGCGTAGGTCACCAGCTGCCAGATCCGGAAGGCCTGATCCGGGGTCGCCAGGGGCTGCAGCGCGAACAGGCCCCAGTTGTACCGCGGCAGCAGCAGCTCGACGATGAAGACGAGCACGTTGACGAGGATGATGGCCCGCGTGGCCGGCGTGAGCTTCGAGAACATCCGCGGAGTCTACGCGCCGATCCGGCGCTGCAGGAACACAAGGTCGAGCCAGCGGTCGAACTTGTGCCCGACCTCGCGCAGGCAGCCGGCCTGCGCGAAGCCGAGGCGCTCGTGAAAACGGATCGAAGCGGTATTCGCGGCATCCACGCCCGCGATCATCATGTGCTTGCCCAGGGCGGCAGCGCGCGGAAACAGCGCCTCCACCAGTTTCGTGCCGACACCGCTGCCGCGCCGGTCGGCCCGGACGTGCACGGTGTGCTCCACCGTGAAGCGGTACCCGGGCCAGGTCCTGAATTCCCCAAAGGTCGAAAATCCGGCGATGCCCGACTCATCCCGCGCGACCAGAACCGGGAAGCCGGCCGCGACACGCGCGCGCCACCATTGCCGGCGATCCTCCACTGTGACGGGAGTCGAGGAGTAGACCGCGGTCGAAGTCGCGATGACCTCATTGTAAATCGCGACGAGGCCCGCCAAGTCGTGTTCCGCGGCATCGAGCAGCTGCATGTTGGCTCGCTCCCGGACTAACGCGAGGGGGCAAGTTGGTGGCCGAGGCGCTCGGCGGCCACCCTGAGGAGCGGCAGGCTCTTATCGAGGAGCTCCCGCCGCGTGACCCGTGAAGCCTGTGCGCTGATGTTCATCGCCGCCACGGTGGCGCCGACGACGTTTCTCACCGGTACGGCGATCGCGCGCAGCCCGATCTCGAGCTCCTGGTCGTTCACGGCGAAGCCTTCGGCCCGCGTCTCGGCCAGGATCTCCTCGATGCGACGGCGCGAGGTCACGGTGAAGCGGGTGTGCGCCACGAGCTCGATTTTCGCCAGCTCCCCCGTGGCCTGCTCCGGCGGCATTGCGGCGAGGAGCACGCGTCCGAGCGACGTGCAGTAGGCGGGCAGGCGGCTGCCGACACCGAGATTGACCGCCATGATGCGCCGCGTGGCCGCGCGCGCCACGTAAACCACGGCGCCATCATCGAACACGGCAACCGAAGTGGCTTCGCTCAGTTGCCCGCTCAGCTCTTCCAGGACCGGTTGCGCGGCGATGGGCAGGGCGGCCGTCGAGAGGTAGGCGTAGCCCAGATTGAGGATTCGCGGCTGCAGACTGAAGGTGCGGCCGTCGGTCGCGGCGTAGCCGAGCTCCCGCAGGGTGTAGAGGCAGCGGCGCACCACGGCGCGCGTGAGCCCGCTGGCGCGGCTGACATCGGCGATGGTGAGCCGCCGGTCGACCCCCGAGAAGGCGCGGATCACGTGCAGCCCGCGCGCGAGCGAAGTCATGAAGTCAGGGTCGCCGCCGCGGTAGAGGCCTTCATCCGGATCGCCCGCCGCGGGGGTACGCGGCGCGATCAACGGACGCGACCCCCTGGGAGACGCTTTGGGATTCAACACGATCTGCACGTGCGACACGGAGCTGCCGGTACGGTAATCGTACTCGCTGCTCCGCGGCGTGTCACGGGCCAGCGCCGCCCGCGCGTGGACGTGTGAGAATGGCCGCTACATTCGGGCGTGATAGACGCGCAGGTGGGACTCTGGATGAAGATCGCGGTTCTTTTCGGCGGCACGAGCGAGGAGCGGGACGTCTCGATTGCGAGCGCAGCACAGGTCATTCCGGCACTGCGCGGTCTCGGGCACGAGGTGGTGGCGGTCGACACGGCGACCGGCCGGCTCGAAGGTCCCGCCGAGCAGCGGCTGCTGACCAGCGGCGTCGGCCCGCAGCCCCCGTCGGGCTCGGCCCTCGCTGGGATGCGGCAGGACGCGACCGCGTTGGCTGCAGAAGCCGCCGACATGCGCGACGTCGATGTGGTTTTTCTTGCGCTGCACGGCGGCGCGGGGGAGGACGGCCGGGTCCAGGCGGTGCTCGATCTCGCGGGCCTTCCCTACACGGGCAGCAATCACATCGCGAGCGCGACCGCGATGGACAAGGATCTCTCGAAGCGGCTCTTCCGCGGCGCCGGTGTGCCGACGGCGGACTGGAGGATGGCGCCCGTCACCGCCGAGGAGGTTGCACTCGCTCTCGGCTGGCCCGTGGTCGTGAAACCCAACAAACAGGGTTCGACCGTAGGGCTGAGCGTGGTGCGCGCACCTGATGCGTTCCCTGCCGCCATCGCGCTCGCGCTGCGTCATGACGATGAGGGGATGGTCGAGCGCTTCGTCCCTGGACGCGAGTTGACGGTCGGCGTCCTGGAGGGGCGCGCGCTGCCTGTCGGGGAGATCATCGCCCCCGGCGAGGTGTTCGACTATCAGGCGAAGTATCAGGCCGGCGGTGCGCGCGAGATTTTTCCGGCTGACCTGGCCCCCGCCGCCGCCGCACGGATCCAGGAGCTCGCGGTGCGCGCGCATGCCGCCCTCAAGCTCGGCGCCTACAGCCGCGTCGACTTCCGCATGGATGCCTCGGGTGACTTCTGGTGCCTCGAAGCCAACTCGCTTCCCGGCATGACGGCCGCGAGCCTGCTGCCGCAGGCTGCCAAGGCCGCGGGGATCAGCTTCTCCGAGCTCGTCGAGCGGATCTGCAAAGCCGCTCTCCGTAGCTCGAAAGCAAATCAGTAAGCGGCCCAGGGCCGCTCCCTGGGCCGCGAGACACAATGCGGTGGCTGGCCGCTCGAAGCGCCGCAGGCGACTTCGAGCCCCTCGACCCATTGCCGCTTACTGACTTGCTTTCGGACCGGGTGACAGGCTGGAAGTGATTCCCTTCCAGACAACTTCCTTCAGCGTCTGCAGCCGCTCGCCTTCGAAGTCCGTCCAGCCGAGCGTCCGCAGCATGATGGGTCGGGCGCGGCGCACCAGAGTGAGCTGCCCGACGATGAAGACCGAACGGATTGTGACTTCAGGGCTCGCCGCCGGCAGACCGAGGATGCGGCTGACGATCTCGATGGCGGTCGCCAGCAGCCGGCGGCCGATCTGCTCGAAAATCGCTTCGAATGCGGCGTTGTGCTCCCCCTGAACGCGCGCGAAGAAGAGCGCCCAGCTCTCCGGCCGATCGGTGGCGAGGCCTTCGAGGAAAGGCTCCACGACCGCGCGCAATAGCTCGAGGAGCTGCGCGCGCGTGAGGTCGGACCGCTCGAGGGCCAGCCGGACGCGCTCCGCCGCCGGACCCAACCGGGAGCGCACGTCTTCCATGATGTATTCCGCACAGGCACGGTGCAGCCCTTCCTTGCCGCCGAAGTAATACTGCAACGCCGGCAGGCTCACGCCGGCATGGCGCGCGATGGCGCGCGTCGAGGCGCGCTCATAGCCGAGCTCGGCGAAAAGCTCGATCCCGGCCTCCAACAGCCGCTGGCGCGTGTGCTCGCCGCGGGCGTAGCCGCCGCCGGCGGTGTGGCGCCGTGCCCGCTTGTTGCCGGCCCCCTGGGCGGAAGCGCGCGCGGTGCGGGGCGCCGGGCGGCGGTTTCTCACGATCTCGCGATCACAATATCGGCATCGCTGCGCACGTCTCGAATTCTATCACCTGAAAGATTCTCTTGACTGATTTGTATCAAGTGATAGAAAATCAAGCCTGTCGAGCGATCTCATCGGGAAAGTGCGGTTCGACATGAGCAAACGAATGATCCCCATCGGTCTGGTCGTGCTCGCTGCCTTGGGCCTGGCCTGGTGGCTCACGCACCGCCATGCGGCGAGCCATGAGATCGTGCTGTACGGCAATCTCGACCTGCGGGAGGTCGACCTCGCCTTCAACGACAGTCAGCGGGTCGCGAGCGTTCTGGTGCGCGAGGGCGACTCCGTCCGCAAAGGTCAGGTCCTGGCGCGCCTCGACACCAGTCGCCTGGAGCCGCAGCTGGCGCAGGCCGAGGCGCAGGCAGCCGCGCAACGAGCTGTCACCGACCGCCTGCATCATGGCAGCAGACCGCAGGAAATTGCCCAGGCGCGCGCCAATCTCGCGCTGGCGCAGGCTGACGCCCGTCAGGCGCGTGACAACTATCACCGGCTCGAGACCGTCTTCGACAGCTCCGCCGGGCGGGCCGTGAGCCGGCAGGAGCTCGATGATGCCAAGGCCCAGGCGGATGTGTCCGATGCCAAGCTGGCCGTCAGCCGCAAGGCGCTGCAGCTGGCGTTGATCGGACCGCGCAAGGAGGACATTGCGCAGGCGGAAGCGACGCTCGATGGCGAGGAGGCGCAGGTGGCGCTTTTCAGGCAGGAGCTCGCCGACGCCGACCTGCGCGCGCCCCTCGACGCCGTGGTGCGCTCGCGCATCGCGGAGCCCGGGGACATGGCCTCGCCGCAGAAGACCGCCCTCACGCTCGCCATCACCGATCCCAAGTGGGTGCGCGCTTACGTCTCGGAGGCCGACCTCGGCCGGGTACGCACCGGAATGACCGCGACGATCGCGGTCGACTCTTTTCCGGGAAGGCGCTTCGAGGGGTGGGTGGGCTTCATCTCACCCGAGGCGGAATTCACACCGAAGACGGTGCAGACGCAGGAGTTGCGCTCGAGCCTGGTGTACGAGATCCGCGTATTCGTGAAGGATCCGGGGGATCAGCTGCGGTTGGGCATGCCGGCGACGGTGTACCTGTCGCCCGCCGACGCACGTACGTGACATGACGCCCCCGGTCGTCATCGGGAAGGATCTGCGCAAGACCTTCCGCGCGCGGGGCAACGGCGGCGAGGTCCGCGCGCTCGATGGCGTCTCGATCGAGGTACGCCCAGGCGAGCTGACCGCGCTCGTCGGGCCCGACGGCGCCGGCAAGACGACGCTGATCCGCCTGATGGCCGGCTTGCTTGCCGCGGACGGCGGCACTTTGCGTGTGCTCGACATCGACCCGGCAGTCGAGCCGCAGCGGGTGCAGGACCGGATCGGCTACATGCCGCAAAGGTTCGGCCTGTATGAGGACCTGAGCGTACAGGAAAACCTCGACCTCTATGCCGACCTGCACGGCGTCACGGCGGCGGAGCGCAGCCAACGTTATCCGCAGCTCATGCAGATGACCGATCTCGGCCGCTTCACCGGCAGGCTGGCCGGGCGCCTTTCGGGAGGCATGAAGCAGAAGCTCGGCCTGGCCTGCACGCTGGTGCGCTCGCCGGAGCTGTTGCTGCTCGATGAGCCGACGGTCGGCGTCGATCCGCTCTCGCGGCGGGAGCTGTGGGTCATCGTCCAGCACCTGGTGCGCGAGCAGGGACTGACCGTGCTGACGAGCACCTCATACCTCGATGAGGCGGAGAAAGCGGCGCGCGTGCTCGTGCTGCACGCGGGGAAGGCGCTCGCCCAGAGCGAGCCCGCCGGTGTCACCCGCGTTGCCGCCGGACGCAGTCTCGCGCTCGATCCCGGGTCCGGCAACAACGCCCGCAACCTCCAGGCGCGGCTGCTCGATGATCCTGAAGTCATCGACGCGGTACCCGACGGTGGGTTGGTGAGGGTGGTCCGCGCTGGAGACGCGTCCGCAGGACCTGCTCGAAATTCGATCGCAGGGCTCACCGCACTCCCGGTCGAGCCACGGTTCGAGGACGGATTCATGGTGTTGTTGCGCGGCACGGCAGCTCACGAGGCGGGAGTTGACATCCGGCTGCAACGTCCGTTGCCTGCAGCGGAGGCGGGACCTGTCGTCCAGGTGCGCGACCTCATCAAGCGCTTTGGCGATTTCACGGCAGTGAATGACGTGAGTTTCGAGGTGCGCCGCGGCGAGATCTTCGGGCTCTTGGGCCCCAACGGCGCCGGCAAGACGACGACCTTCCGCATGCTCTGCGGATTGTTGCCGCCGAGCGGCGGTACGCTCAAGGTCGCCGGTGTCGATGTGCGCAGCGCCGGCGCCGCCGCGCGCGCGCGCCTCGGCTACGTGGCGCAGAAATTCTCCCTCTACGGCTCGCTCACGGTCGGCGAAAATCTGGAATTCTTTGCCAGCGCCTACGGCCTGCGTGGCGGCATACGGCGCCAGCGCATCGACTGGGCGATCCGGCAATTCGACCTCGAGCAGCACGAGCACACGGCGAGCGGCGAGCTGCCCGGCGGATTCAAACAGCGCCTAGCCATGGGCGCGGCGCTGCTGCACGAGCCGCACATCCTGTTCCTGGACGAGCCCACGAGCGGCGCCGACCCGCTGGCCCGGCGCGCCTTCTGGCGGCGGATCACGGCGCTTGCGGAGCAGGGGGTCACGGTCATCGTCACCACCCACTTCATGCAGGAGGCGGAATACTGCGACCACATTGCCATCATGGATGGCGGGCGGGTGCTCGCCCAGGGCTCACCCGCCGAGATTCGCCGGCTCGCTCACCCCGCGGAGGGGCGCCAAGCCTCCATGGAGGACGCCTTTATAGCCGTCGTTGAGGCTGCGCGCGCGCGAGCCGGGAGCTGAAGTGTGAAAGCCCAAGGCGCGTGGCGCCCGAAGCTGCGGCGCATCCTGGCGCTGGTGAAGAAGGAGACGCGCCAGATGATTCGCGATCCGGCCACGATCGCGGTGGGCATCGTATTGCCGGTCATACTCATCCTCCTCTTCGGCTTCGGATTGTCGCTCGATGTCAGCAACGTGCCGCTGGCCGTCGTGCTGGAGGACAGCTCCGCGCCGGCCGAGAATCTGCTCGCGGCGTTCGAGCTGTCGCCGTACTTGCACCCGCAGGTTGTCTACTCCCTGCAGACGGCCGACCGGCTGGTGATGACGGGCAGCGTCGATGGCATCCTGACGATCCCTTCCGACTTCGGGCGCCGGTTCGGTGCGGGCCATGCCACCGTGCAACTTCTGGTGCACGGGAGCGACGCCAACCGAGCCCGCATCATCGAGTCCTACGTCGATGGCGCCGTCGGTGCCTGGTCGGCGCGCCAATCCGCTGAAGACGGCACCACCGTGGCTGGCGGTCCGGTCTCGATTCAGAGCCGGCTGTGGTTCAACTCCGCCAACGACAGCCACTACTTCCTGGTGCCGGGACTCATCGTTCTCGTCATGACGCTGATCGGCGCATTCCTGACCGCGATGGTGGTGGCGCGGGAATGGGAGCGCGGCACGTTCGAGGCGCTCTTCGTCACCCCGGTGCGCAGCGGCGAGATCCTGGTCGGCAAGACCGTCCCCTACTTCGGCCTGGGAGTGCTCGGGCTCCTGCTATGTGTCGTGTCGGGCAGGTTTCTCTTTCATGTCCCCATCGTGGGCTCGCTCGTGGTGCTCCTCGGGGGCTCGATGCTCTACGTGCTGGTCGCGCTCGGCATGGGGCTGCTCATTTCCTCGTACTTCAAAAATCAGCTCGTCGCGAGCCAGCTCACCATGCTCGCGACCTTCATGCCGGCCCTGATGCTGTCCGGATTTCTCTTCGACCTGCGCAGCATGCCGGCGGTGATCCGCGCGATCACCTATCTGCTGCCGGCGAGATATTACGTGTCACTGCTGCAAACCACCTTCCTGGCCGGCGACATCTGGCCGGTGATCCTGCCCAACGCTGCAGTGCTGGCCATCATGGTCGCGCTGCTGGGGCTTGCCAGCCGCGCGGTCACCCACAAGAGGCTCGGCTGAGGTCATGATGGAGTCACTCCTGCGCATCATTGCGCTCACCCGCAAGGAGTTGCTGGCCGTGCTGAAGGATAATCGGGCGCGCAACGCGCTCCTGCTGCCGCCTATCCTGCAGTGCCTCCTCTTCGGGTACGCCGCGACCTACGACCTCAATCACGTCCCCTACGCGGTACTCGACCGCTCGCATAGCACCGAATCGCAGCAGCTGTTGTCGCGATTCGACGGCACGGGCCTCTTCGAGCGTGTGGCGAGCCTGCGCACGCAGCGCGAGGTCAGCGACTACGTCGACGACCGCCGTGCGCTGCTTGCGATCGAGATTCCGGACGACTTCGGCCGCCGGCTGGAGGCCGGCGGCCGCGCGGACGTGCAAATCATCGCGGACGGCCGCAATTCCAACACCGCGGGCACGGCGCTCGGCTACGCTCAATCGGTGGTCGAGGGCTTCAACGTCGACTGGCGCGCCGATCACGGTCAGCCGGGGCCGCCCGTGACCGTGGAGGCGCGCGCCTGGTACAACCCGAATCTGATGACGCGCTGGAGCATGATCCCGGGCCTTATCGGCACCCTCACGATGATCCAGACGCTGATGTTGACGGCGATGTCAGTGGCGCGCGAGCGCGAGCAAGGGACTTTCGATCAGTTGCTCGTCACTCCGTTCCGGCCCGCTGAGATCATGGCTGGCAAGGCGTTGCCATCGATGCTGGTCGGCATCATCCAGGCGACGGGCGTTCTCCTCGTCGCGCAGCTCTGGTTCCGCATACCCTTCCAGGGCTCGTTCCTGACGCTGTACGCCGGCCTGGTTCTCTTCGTGCTCGCGGCGGTGGGAGTAGGCCTCGTGGTTTCGGCGCTCTGCTACACGATGCAGCAGGCTATGCTCTTTTCTTTCATTCTCATCATGCCGTTCGCCCTGCTCTCCGGACTGACCACACCCATCAGCAACATGCCGCAGTCTCTGCAATACTTCACTTTCGTCAATCCGCTGCGCTATGCCATCGATATCGCTCAGCGGGTCTATCTCGAGGGAGCGGGGCCGGGCGTCCTCATGCCCGATCTCTGGCCGCTCGCGGCCATGGCCGCCGTCACGCTGACGGCCGCTTCCTGGATGTTCAAGCACCGGCTACAGTAAGGACGAGCATGACAAAAACCAACAGCGTGGCGCGGTCCCTGGCGCTCGCCTCCTTCGGCTGCATATTGGCAAGCTGCGCAATGGGGCCGAACTTCGTCAAGCCGAAGCCGGACGTGCCGACGCAATGGTCCGCAACGGCGACGGCCAACGGCACCGAAGGCGCTGCACACGTCACTGCGCAGGGTGGGCAGACGGTTGCATGGTGGTCGACCTTCGACGATCCGACGCTGACATCGCTCGTGCAACAGTCGGCCGGGCAGAATCTGGACGTCAGGCAGGCGGCACTGCGCATCGAGGAGGCGCAGGCGCAGATGGCCGTGGTGGCGGGCGGCCTCTGGCCCAATGTGTCGGCCAACGCCGGGTGGTCGCGCCAGCGGCTCAGCACCAACACGCCGAACGGCGCCATCTTCGGGCTGCATTTCCCCGGCCTGCCGCCGACCCTGGTCAATCCCTACAGTCAGTATCAGCTGGGCCTCGGTGCCTCCTGGACCCTCGATCTCTTCGGCACCGAGCGGCGTTCGCTCGAGGCCGCCAACGCCCAGGCGCAGTCCGCGCTCGAGGGCGCGCACGCGGCGCTGCTCGCGATGATGAGCAATGTGGCGGCGACCTACATCGACCTGCGCGGCGCGCAGCTTCGCCGCTCGATCCTGGAACGCAGCCTCGCAACGCAGCGCGATCTGCTGCAGCTCACCCGCGACCGGCGCAACGCGGGCCTGACCTCGGACCTGGACGTGGAGAACGCGACCGCCGAAGTCGGCACGACGCAGGCGGAGGTGCCGCTTGCGGATCGGGAGATCACCATCGACATCAATCAGCTGAGCGAGCTCATGGCGCGACCGCCCGAGGCGTTGCGTGCACAGCTCGAGCGGCAACAGCCGATACCGCCGGTGCCGCCCGAAGTGCCGATCGGGCTGCCGTCGGATCTGGCGCGCCGCCGGCCGGACATCCGTCGGGCCGAGGCCAACCTGCACGCGGCGACCGCGGAGATCGGTGTCGCGATCTCCAACTACTTTCCGCAGCTGACGCTGACTGCCGAGGGTGGCTTTCAGGCCGAGGGACTTTCCCAACTCATCCAGACGGCGAGCCGCTTCGCCTCGCTCGGTCCGGCCATCGAGCTGCCGATCTTCGAGGGCGGGCGGCTGCGCGCGACCGTGCGCCTGCAACGGGTCAAGGCCAAGGAGGCGGCCGTCGCGTATGCGCAGACGGTGCTTGCGGCACTGCAGCAAGTGGAGGATGCGTTGGCGGCCTACGGCGCCGACCAGGCACGGCGGACATCACTCGAGACTGCGGTGACGGCGAGCCGTAGCGCCCGCTCGCTGGCGCGAGAGCGCTATCAGAGCGGCGTGGCGAGTTTCATCGATGTCCTCGATGCAGAGCGCACCGAGGAGCAGAACGAAGTGTCGCTCGCGGATGCTCAGACGGCCGTTTCCGCCGATCTCGTGCAGCTCTACCGGGCGCTCGGCGGTGGGTGGGAAAGCAGTGACAGCGCGCAGCAAGGCTCCGTGACGTCGCCAAGCAAAGTCCGCGGCATGGCTCAGTAGTTGCCAAACGATCGGCGGTCGACCCCGAAATCAAGACGCCCCAAAAATCCTACCGTCAGGCACAGGGATGTGGCCCGCCGCCGCAGGTGGCGGAGCCTCGGGCAAAAAACCGCGCTTTTTGCCCGAGGCGCGCTGGGCCGGGCAGGAGCCCGGATCCAGCGATTCCGAGAAGCCGGCAGCCAACCTGTTCCAGTGACGTGACACTCGCGCGGCGCATGATGCACCTGCGGTGACTCACCCGCTGCCGCCCGGTATAAGGGGCTCGGTCGCGCGCATTTCACCGGAGAGACACCATGGCCGGCCCATTCGAAGTCATCAGTCAGCATCGCTGCTTCGGCGGCACGGTCGGCTTCTATCGTCACGAGGCGGCGAGCACCTCGAGCGCGATGCGCTTTGCGGTCTTCACGCCCGCGCAAGCGAAATCCGGACCGGTGCCGGTGCTCTACTACCTCGCCGGTCTGACGTGCACCGAGGAAACCTTCATGATCAAGGCCGGCGCGCAGCGGGTCGCCGCCGAGCTCGGCCTGATGCTCGTCGCGCCTGACACCAGTCCGCGTGGAGTCAAGCTGGCGGGTGACAGCGATTCGTGGGACTTCGGCGTGGGCGCCGGGTTCTATGTCGATGCCACGGCGGAGCCGTGGTCGCGCCATTACCACATGTACACCTATGTCACCGAGGAGCTGCGCGCGCTCATCGAGGGGCATTTCCCGGCGCACGCGGAGCGCACGGGTATTTTCGGCCACTCGATGGGGGGGCACGGAGCGCTCACCATTGCACTGCGCAATCCCGGCCGCTATCGCTCCGTGTCAGCCTTCGCTCCCATCAGCGCGCCGCGCCGCTGTCCATGGGGGCAGAAGGCATTCAACGGCTACCTTGGCGCGGACACGGGGCAGTGGGCGGCCTACGATGCCTCGGAGTTGGCCGGCCAGGTAGCCGATGGGCCGCAACGGCCGCCGATCCTGGTGGACCAGGGCTTGGCCGACCAGTTTCTGCAGGCGCAGCTGCATCCGCATTTTCTGGAGGAGGCCTGTCGCAGGTCGGGGGTCAGGCTCACGGTGCGGCGCCATGACGGATACGACCACGGCTATTACTTTATCGCCAGCTTCATCGAAGACCATCTGCGGCATCACGCGCGGCAGCTCGGAGTGTGATGGCCTTCTCATTGATTTCAGTGGTATAGACGCTGCGTCTCGGAAATCGAACACCCGGCTTTGGCGGTGGCGCCTTCCGGGATAGGGAGGAGACGCAAGCGGCGCTGGACGTATACTTGGAGGCATGGAAACACTGTCCTCCTCGCAAGGCGAAACAGTCCGGCGCATCGCGGGGGACCTCAAGGGGAGGCCGGGGCCGCTGATCGAGGTGCTGCACGCGATTCAGGCAGAGCTCGGGTACGTGCCGCCGGCGGCGGTACCGCTCGTGGCGTCGGAGCTCAACCTCTCCCGCGCCGAGGTCCACGGTGTCGTGTCGTTCTATCACTTCTTCCGCAGCACACCCCCGGGAGCGCATACCGTAAGCGTATGCCGGGCGGAGTCGTGTCAGGCCGTCGGGGGTGAGGCGCTCGCCGCGCACGTGCGGCAGCAGCTGGGAGTAGACTTCCATGAGACGACCCCCGATGGGCGGTTTTCCCTGGAGCCGGTTTACTGCCTGGGTAACTGCGCCTGCTCGCCCGCCGTGATGATCGACGGCCGGCTGCACGGACGCGTGAGTCCGGAGCGCTTCGACGCGTTGCTGTCGGAAGTCGACCGTAAGAGGTGACTGCTACCGCATGACTTCCACTTTATATGTGCCCCGCGATGCCGGCGCTCTGTCTCTCGGCGCGGGAGAGGTCGCGCACGCGATCGCGCGCGAGGCGACAGCGCGGGGACTCGAGCTGCAGCTCATTCGCAACGGCTCGCGCGGGGCGTACTGGCTGGAGCCGCTGGTGGAGGTGGCTACCGCGCGCGGACGGACGGCGTACGGCCCCGTGACTGTCGCCGATGTGCCGGGGCTCTTCGATGCGGACTTCCTGAGCGGCGGCGCGCACCCTCTCTCGCTCGGTCCCACCGATGCGATTCCGTGGCTCGCAAGCCAACAGCGGCTAACGTTCGCGCGCGTCGGCATCGTCGATCCGGTGAGCGTGGCAGACTACGTCGTACACGGCGGATATCAGGGACTGCGGCGCGCGCTGGCGCTGAGCCCGGACGCCGTCGTTGAGAGGATCCTTGGCTCCGGCCTGCGTGGGCGGGGCGGGGCGGCCTTCCCGACCGGCATCAAGTGGAAAACCGTGCTCGAGCAGCCAGCCGGCCAGAAATATGTCACCTGCAATGCGGACGAAGGTGACTCCGGCACGTTCTCGGACCGCATGCTGATGGAGGGCGATCCCCTCAGCCTCATCGAGGGTATGACGATCGCGGGACTCGCCGTCGGCGCCACCCAGGGCTACATTTATCTTCGGGCAGAGTATCCGCACGCGCACCGCGCGTTGCATCAGGCGATCGCGGCCGCTTATCAGGCGCGCTATCTCGGCGCCGACGTGATGGGCAGCGGCAAGCGCTTCGATCTCGAGGTCCGGCTCGGCGCCGGCGCCTACATCTGCGGCGAGGAGACCTCGATGCTCGAGAGCCTCGAGGGCAAACGGGGCGAGGTGCGTGTGCGCCCGCCACTGCCGGCCATCAAGGGGCTTTTCGGTCGGCCCACCATCGTCAACAATGTGATCACGCTCGCGAGCGTGCCGACCATTCTCCACCGCGGCGCCGAGCATTACGCGGGCTACGGGATGGGCAAGTCCCGTGGCACGCTGCCCATCCAACTCGCCGGGAACATCAAGCGCGGCGGCCTCGTCGAGCGGGCGTTCGGCCTGACGTTGCGGGAGCTGCTGTACGACTACGGCGGCGGCTCTGCCTCCGGCCGGCCGCTGCGGGCGGTTCAGGTGGGCGGCCCGCTTGGCGCCTACATACCGGCCTCGCAGTTCGACACGCTGGTGGATTACGAAGCGCTCGGCAGCATCGGCGCGCTGCTCGGCCACGGCGGCATCGTCGCTTTCGACGACACCGTCGACATGGCGCGGATGGCGCGCTATGCGATGGAGTTCTGCGCGGTCGAGTCCTGCGGCAAGTGCACGCCCTGCCGCATCGGCTCGACGCGCGCCATGGAGGTCATCGACCTGCTCATCGAGGGGCGGGAGACGCAAGGCAACGTGCGCAAGCTCGAGGAGCTGTGTGAGCTCATGGTGCAGGGGTCGCTGTGCGGCCTCGGCGGCATGGCGCCATTCCCCGTGCAGAGCGCCTTGCGGCATTTCAGGGAAGACTTTGGCATTCGGAGTTAACCATGTTTGCGATCGATTATGAGGATCTCGGAACGCCGGCGCCCGTCGAGGCCGGTGCCGCCGTCACTGTGGAGATCGACGGCGAGGCCACCACCGTACCGGCCGGCACTTCCGTCATGCGGGCTGCGGCGCTCGCGGGGACGCAGCTGCCCAAGTTGTGCGCCACCGATACGCTGAAGGCCTTCGGCTCCTGCCGCATGTGCCTGGTCGAGATCGAGGGACGTAAGGGTTATCCGGCCTCCTGCACCACGACGGTGGTCCCCGGGATGAAGATCCGGACCCACTCCGACAGGCTCACGGCGCTGCGCCGGGGAGTGTTGGACCTTTATCTCTCCGAGCATCCGCTCGATCCTGCCGGTGCGCGTTGCGAGCTGCAGGACGTAGCCCGCACGGTGGGACTCGCTCAAACCTCATACCGGCGCGCGGCGCGTGAGCCGGCGCCGCGCGACGAGAGCAATCCCTACTTCACGTTCGATCCGGAACAGTGCATCGTCTGCTCACGCTGTGTGCGCGCCTGCGACGAGGTGCAGGGCACTTTCGCTCTGACCGTGCAGGGGCGCGGTTTGGCGTCGAAGATCGCGGCGAGTCAGGATCAGCCGTTCCTGGAGTCCGAGTGCGTCTCCTGCGGAGCCTGCGTCGAAGCCTGCCCGACCACCGCGCTGATGGAGAAGTCCGTCATTCGCCTCGGTCAGCCGGAGCGCGCCATCACCACCACCTGCGCGTACTGCGGAGTGGGCTGCACCTTCGAGGCCGAGGTCCGCGGCGCGGGCGCCGCAACCGAGGTAGTGCGCATGGCGCCGAGCCGTGACGGCGACGCCAACCATGGCCATGCCTGCATCAAGGGCCGCTTCGCCTACGGCTACGCGACGCATCCCGATCGCATCCTGAAGCCGATGATCCGCAAGACCACGCGTGAAGAGTGGCGTGAGGTCTCCTGGGACGAGGCGATCCGCTACGCGGCGAGTGAGATGCGGCGCATCCAGGCGAAGTACGGCCGGGATTCGGTCGGCGGCATCACTTCCTCGCGCTGCACCAACGAGGAGACGTTCCTCGTGCAGAAGATGGTGCGCGTCGCCTTCGGTAACAATAACGTCGATACCTGTGCCCGCGTCTGCCATTCCCCGACCGGCTACGGATTGAAGAGCACGATCGGAGAGTCGGCTGGCACCCAGGCCTTTACTTCGGTTGCCAAGGCTGACGTCATCATGGTCGTTGGCGCAAATCCGACCGATGGGCATCCTGTATTCGCGTCGCAGATGAAGCAGCGCCTGCGTCAGGGTGCGAAGCTGATCGTCGTTGACCCGCGCGCCATTGGATTGGTGCGCAGTCCGCACATCGCCGCGGACGTGCACTTGCAACTGACGCCCGGCACCAATGTCGCGGTGCTGAATGCCATCGCCCACGTGATCGTGACCGAAGGGCTGACGAAGGACGACTACGTCGCCGAGCGTTGCGAGCCGGAGGCGTATCAGTTGTGGCAGGAGCTGATCGCCGCGGACCGCAACTCGCCGGAAGCGATGGAGAGTGTGACCGGAGTGCCGGCAGACCTCGTGCGCCGCGCGGCGCGGCTCTATGCCGCCGGACCGAACAGCGCCATCTACTACGGCCTCGGGGTGACCGAGCACAGCCAGGGCTCGACGGCCGTCATGGCATTGGCCAATCTCGCCATGGCCACGGGCAATCTCGGCCGCGAGGGCGTGGGCGTCAACCCGCTGCGCGGGCAGAACAACGTCCAGGGCTCCTGCGACATGGGCTCGTTCCCGCACGAGTTCAGCGCCTACCGGCATGTGTCGGATCCGGTGGTGCGCGGGCTCTTCGAGCGCGCGTGGGGCGTCACGCTGCAAGCGGAGCCAGGGCTGAGAATCACCAATATGTTCGAGGCGGCGCTCGACGGCACTTTCCGCGGCATGTACGTGCAGGGGGAGGACTTCGTGCAGTCCGACCCCAACACTCATCACGTCACGCGCGCGATGGAGTCGCTCGAGTGCGTCATCTTGCAGGATCTGTTTCTCAACGAGACGGCGAAATTCGCGCACGTGTTCCTGCCGGGCTCGTCCTTCATCGAGAAGGACGGGACCTTCACCAATGCGGAGCGGCGCATCGGCCGCGTGCGCAAGATCATGCCGCCCAAGGCGGGGTACGAGGATTGGCAGGTCACCATGCTCTTGTCGGAGGCGCTGGGCTTTCCCATGCACTACCGTCATCCGTCCGAGATCATGGAGGAGATCGCCCGGCTGACGCCAACCTTCGCCGGCGTGACCTACGAGAAGCTCGATCGTCTGGGCAGCATCCAGTGGCCATGCAACGACGAGGCGCCCGAGGGCACGCCGACCATGCACGTGCATCAATTCGTGCGCGGCAAGGGCAAGTTCTGCCTCACCGAGTACGTCCCGACCAGCGAGCGCTCGACCAGCCGCTTCCCGCTGATCCTGACCACCGGCCGGGTGCTGACCCAGTACAACGTCGGCGCCCAGACTCGCCGCACGGACAATGTCGTGTGGCACCCGGAGGACATGCTGGAGATCCATCCGCACGATGCGGAGGTCCGCGGCATCTGCGACGGCGATTGGATCGGGCTCATGAGCCGGGCCGGAGAGACGGTGCTGCGCGCCAAGGTGACGGGGCGGATCGCCCCGGGCGTCGTCTATACCACCTTCCACTTCCCGGAGACCAACGCCAACGTGGTCACCACCGAGAATTCGGACTGGGCGACCAACTGTCCGGAGTACAAAGTGACAGCGGTCGAGGTGGTCCTGGTCAATCAGAAGGATGCCTGGCGCCAGCGCACCGCAGAGGAGCGGGCGCTGCCGAAGCCGGCGCGCCGGCGGTCGCGCGATCCGGCGCCCGCCTGAGCGTGGCCCCTCATCGCGAAAGCGTCGAGCTCGACGTCGAGCGTTGGCGCCGCGGTACGCTGACCCGCGAGAGGGATCTCATCGCGGAAGAGATGCCGGTTGCCCTCGTCTATCACGGCGTACCGCACGTGGTGATGCTCGCTACCCCAGCGGACCTCGAGGACTACGCTGTCGGGTTCACGTTGAGCGAGGGCCTCGTGGCGCGCCCGGATGAGATCCGCGGTGTGGAGGTGATCTGGGGAGAAGAGGCTGCCGAGGTCAGAATCACCGTCGCCTGGGAGCGCTTCTCCGCGCTATTGGACCGGCGGCGCAATCTCACAGGACGCAGCGGCTGTGGGCTCTGTGGTCAGGAAACCGTCGAGCAAGCGGTGCGGGAGCTGCAACCCGTCGGACCGGGAGCGCGGCTGAGCGCCGCTCAGCTCCACGAGGCCATCATGCAGCTCGCGGACCTGCAGCCGATCAATGCCCGCACCGGCAGCGTGCATGCGGCAGCCTGGATCGTGCCGGGGAAGGGGATCCAGGTGGTGCGGGAGGATGTTGGCCGCCACAACGCCCTCGACAAGACGATCGGCGCGCTGGTGCGCTCCGGGGTGGACCCGGCGGGCGGTGCGCTCCTTCTCACCAGCCGCGCGAGTTTCGAGATGGTGCAGAAGAGCGCCGCGGTGGGCGTAGCGCTCGTCGCGGCTTTCTCGGCCCCTACGGCCTTCGCAGTACGTCTCGCCGAGCGCGCGGGCATGACGCTGGTTGCGTTTGCGCGCGAGCATCAGCACGTCGTCTACACCCATCCCTGGCGTCTGGAATCTCCATGAACATCGACCTTCTCATCAAAATGGCCAACGAGATCAGCGCCTACTTCGCCGCCGAGAAGGATACGGAACAGGCTGCGAAGGATGTGGCGGGACACCTCAGACGCTACTGGGAGCCGCGCATGCGGCGCCAGATCATTACTTATTATGAGGAGCGCCAGGGTGCAGGTCTCAGCGAGCTGGCGCAGCGCGGCGTGGGGCTGCTGGCCGCCGCGGAGCCTCCCGCGGCCCCCGCCCCGCCGGCGTAAGACGCCTGCCGCGGCCCCGGGAGGCCGCCAAGTGGACCTCTACAGCCATGGCCCCGCCGGTGCCTTGCGAGGACACTTAACGGATGCTCGCTCCGGCGAGTATCCAGGCATGGATCTGTGGGCCGGGGGCCTGCCGCCCCGCATGGCGAGTGGCACGGCCTCGCCACTCAATTTATCATTGGAGGTCCCAATGAGAGACCCCTCCCGAGAACCGTCCGGATACCATGGCTGAGCGGCCAGAAAAAGCGCTGATTTGCGGATCAGCGGCCTTCGACACCATCATGGTGTTCGAAGGGCGCTTCCGCGAGCACATCCTCCCGGAACAGCTGCACATCCTCAACGTGGCGTTCCTCGTGCCGCAGCTGCGGCGGGAATTCGGCGGTTGCGCCGGTAACATCGCCTACAACCTCCACCTCCTCGGTGATCCGGCCGTTCCAATGGCTACCGTGGGACGTGATTTTGCGCCGTACCGGGATTGGATGGAGCGTGGCGGACTGGCGCATGAGCACATCCGTGCGGTCGACTCGGAGCTCACGGCCCAGGCGTTCATCACGACCGACCTCGACGACAATCAGATCACTGCCTTTCACCCGGGCGCCATGCAGCATGCACACCTCAACAAGGTGTCGGATGCCCGCGACATCGTCATTGGGATCGTGGCTCCGGACGGGCGCCAGGGCATGGTCGAGCATGCGGAACAGTTCGCGGAGCTGGGCATTCCGTTCATCTTCGACCCCGGACAGGGGCTGCCGATGTTCGATGCGGCGGATCTCGACCGCTTCATCGAGCAAGCCAACTGGGTCGCGGTCAATGACTACGAGTGGCAGTTGCTGCAGCAGAAAACCGGTTGGACCGTGCGCGACCTGACGCAACGGGTGGAGGCGCTCATCGTCACCCGTGGAAGCAAAGGCTCGATCATCCATACCCTCGACGGGCAGTTCGAGATCCCCTGCGCGAAGGCCGCGGCCGTGGTCGATCCGACGGGCTGCGGCGATGCTTACCGTGCGGGCCTCTTGTACGGCCTGATGCACGACCTCGACTATGAGACCACCGGCCAGGTCGCAGCCGTGATGGGCGCGCTGAAGATCGAGTCACGCGGCACCCAGAATCATCGTGCGACGCCGGAACAGCTCGAGCGGCGCCTCGCGGAAAGCTTTGGCGATGCCGCTGCCGCCAAGGCAGCGCTGTCTGGCCGCAGGTCATTTGCGGCATCATGACGAGAACGCCGCCCCGAAGTGACGCAGCGGGCGGGAATCCAAGTCCCGCCCGCGGGCTGGAAAAAGCCCATTACCTGCGCGGTAAAAGCGCCGCAGGCGACTTTTACGCAATCCAATGAGGAAACGAATCAATGGCCAACGACTATCTCTTTACCTCCGAGTCCGTCTCCGAGGGGCATCCCGACAAGGTGGCCGATCAAATATCGGACGCCGTGCTGGACGCCATCATCAAGGAGGATCCTCGCGGTCGTGTGGCGTGTGAGACTCTGGTCAAGACTGGTGTCGTAATCGTTGCGGGCGAAGTAACGACCAGCGCCTGGGTGGACGTCGAGGCGCTCGTCCGCAAAACCGTGCTCGATATCGGTTACGACTCGTCTGAAATGGGCTTCGACGGGGCCAGCTGCGGGGTGCTCAACATCATCGGCAAGCAGTCCCCGGACATCGCGCAGGGCGTCGACCGCAAGGACGAGCGCAAGCAGGGCGCGGGCGATCAGGGCCTGATGTTCGGCTACGCCAGCAACGAGACGGATGTGCTCATGCCCGCGCCCATTACCCTGGCCCACCGCCTGGTGAAGCGCCAGGCGCAGGTGAGAAAGTCGGGGAAACTGGCGTGGCTGCGTCCGGATGCGAAGAGCCAGGTCACTTTGCGCTACGAGGACGATCGCCCGGTGGGTCTCGAGGCGGTGGTCCTTTCGACCCAGCACAGCCCCGACGTATCGACGAAGGTGCTGCGCGAAGCGGTCATGGAAGAGATCCTCAAGCCCGTTCTGCCTGCCAAGTGGGTCGACAAGCGCACGAAATACCATATCAACCCGACCGGCCGGTTCGTCGTCGGCGGTCCGGTTGGAGATTGCGGCCTCACGGGCCGCAAGATCATCGTCGACACCTATGGGGGCTACGCGCGTCACGGCGGCGGCGCCTTCTCCGGCAAGGATCCTTCCAAGGTGGATCGATCCGCAGCCTATGCGGCGCGCTATGTGGCGAAGAACATCGTCGCAGCGGGTCTGGCGGAGCGATGCGAGGTGCAGCTCTCCTATGCCATCGGTGTTGCCGAGCCGACCTCCATCATGGTGGAGGCCTTCGGTACGAGCCGCTTGTCCCGCGAGCAGCTGACGCTGATCGTCCGCAAGAACTTCGATCTGACGCCCTTTGGTCTGCGCGAGATGCTGGATCTTGCACGCCCGATCTACCAGAAGACCGCCTCCTACGGCCACTTCGGCCGCACGGAGCCGGAGTTCACCTGGGAGCGCACCGACCGTGCCGCGGCGCTCGCCGCCGAAGCGAAAGGCGCCAAGGCCGCCTGAACCTCGAGATTGTAGCAGGCACAAGGAGGTGCCCCGCCGCCGAAGGTGGCGGAGCCCCAGGCAAAAACCACGCTTTTTGCCCGAGGCCGCGCTGGGCCGGGCAGGATGCCCGGATCCAGCGCATCAAATCACCCGCCGCAACGGTGCGGCGGTGCGGCGTCTCTGAGGAGCGTTGCGACAGATGGGCTGACGCCGGGGAAGACCCGGCGCTCAGGGCCAGCTGCCAGGCTCAGAGGCGTGCGAATTTACATACGGCGCTCACCCAAGTCATTGGAGTACCAGACCCATGAACGCCACGCTCAAGTCCACCGCCGCTCTAGGCGATCGCCAGGCAGACTGCAAGGTCGCCGACCTAGCGCTCGCCGGCTGGGGCCGCAAAGAGATCCTCATCGCACAAACGGAAATGCCGGGCCTGATGGCAATCCGCGACGAGTATGCGCCGTCGCAGCCGCTGGCCGGGGCGCGTATCACCGGCTCCCTGCACATGACCATCCAGACCGCGGTGCTCATCGAGACGCTGCAGGCCCTAGGCGCGCAGGTGCGCTGGGCGTCGTGCAATATCTTCTCGACGCAGGACCACGCCGCGGCAGCGATAGCGGCGGCCGGCACACCGGTCTTCGCCTGGAAGGGCGAATCGCTGGCCGACTATTGGGACTACACGCATCGGATCTTCGAGTGGCCGGACGGCGGCTTCACCAACATGATCCTTGATGACGGCGGCGATGCGACGCTGCTCATGCATCTCGGAGTGCGCGCGGAGAGCGATCCGGCGGTGATCGCGAAGCCGGAAAGCGAGGAGGAGGCGGCGCTCTATGCGGCCATCCAGGCGAAGCTGAAATCCGACCCCAAGTGGTATTCCACCCGAATCCGCCACATCAAGGGCGTGACCGAGGAGACCACGACCGGCGTCAAGCGCCTCTACCAGATGGCGAAGGAGGGCAGCCTCGCGTTCCCGGCCATCAACGTCAACGACTCGGTCACCAAGAGCAAATTCGACAATCTCTACGGCTGCCGCGAGTCCCTCATCGACGGCATCAAGCGCGCCACCGACGTGATGGTGGCGGGCAAGATCGCCGTGGTCTGCGGCTACGGTGACGTGGGCAAGGGTTGCGCGCAGGCTCTGAAGGCACTTTCGGCCCAGGTCTGGGTGACGGAGATCGACCCGATCTGCGCCCTGCAGGCGGCGATGGAGGGTTACCGGGTGGTCACCATGGACTACGCCGCTGACAAGGCCGACATCTTCGTGACGGCCACGGGTAATTTCCACGTCATCACGCACGCGCACATGCATCGCATGAAGAACAATGCGATCGTGTGCAACATCGGCCACTTCGACAACGAGATCGACGTCGCCAGCCTCAAGCGCTACACGTGGGAGAACATCAAGCCGCAGGTCGATCACGTGATCTTCCCCGACGGCCGGCGCATCATCCTGCTCGCCGAGGGGCGGCTGGTGAACCTCGGGTGTGCGACGGGTCACCCGAGCTATGTGATGAGCTCGAGTTTCGCCAACCAGACTCTCGCGCAGATCGAGCTTTACGGCGACCCGGGCAAGTACCCGCTCGGCGTGTATGTTTTGCCGAAGCACCTCGACGAAAAGGTCGCCCGGCTGCAGCTCACGAAGCTCGATGCCATGCTGTCCACTCTCACCGATACCCAGGCTCGCTACATCGGCGTCGACAAGGCCGGTCCCTACAAGTCTGATCAGTATCGTTACTGAGTCTGGGAGGGGGGTAATCCGACCCGTGAGCATCATCTAGGGGTCGAGCCCGGGGAGAGATCGAGCTGACGCCATTCGGCGACAGCATTGTCCGGCGGCGCACGCTCGCGCGCCGCCGGACGCCCTGACGCGGCCTCCGGCTCATCGACATTTACCTGCTGCCGAATGTGAGAGACGCGTTTCGCGCTGGCGCTGGCCTGTATGTTGCAAAAGTTACCGCGCCAAAACCGGCGCAGAGCAACCTCCGCGAGACAGCGTCGCAAGTCGTAAAACCCGGGAGAACCTCCCGCCAGCCATCATCATCCGGGGGGGAAGCGGCAGCGCCAGACTCGAGCCGAAGCGCTGGCTCGCTCGCCCTCTCCAACTGACCCGACCCTACAACATGTCGATTCGCCGCCGCGCGTGATGTTGGGCGCGCCTTTTTCCGCAAAAGCGTGTATGATTCCGCCCCGACCCTACAGTTGGGTGTTTTCTGGAGTATCGAGTAATGGCGAAACGTCCCCCGAACGACGGCGCTTCTTGGAGCGCCAGTGAGCTGAAGACCTTGAAGTCTCTCGCGAAGGCGGGAACTCCGACCAGCGAGGTCGCGAAGAAGCTCGGGCGTACCGCGGCGGCCGTTCAGCAGAAGGCCATGCGGGCTGGCATTTCCTTCCGGGCGGCCAAGAGAGCCGGCGCTCGCAAGAAGAAGTAAGCGCCGAACGCAGTACGGACGGGGGCCCGCCTCATAGGCGGGCCCCCGTTTGCATTTAAGACAGCTCCGCCCTTGCCACGGCTGCCCTGAGTTGTCAGACTCAGCGCCGCTGATGTCAAGAAACCTAAAGAAGGGGGGGCGGCATGCGGCGAGACATCGCGTTTTCCTGTCTGGCGGCGGTAGGGCTGGCGCTGGCCGGCTGTGGGGTGCAATTGCAGGACGAGACTCCGGGCCGATTCAAGGCCAACCCGGACGTCGCCATGTATCCGCTCACGGTCAAGGTGACCGCGGGCCCCTTGGTCAGCCAGCCGATATACGTGTTTGCCGTGTCTGACGGGCAGCAGCAGGTTCCCCTGTCATTGGCGTCGGACGGGACCTACGAGACCATGTACTCCGTCAGGTGCAAGCGCACCTTTCCACTGCAATTTCTCGCGGTTTGGCGGCTGCAGGGCATGATCACCAAGCGCCAGCTCTTTCCGGCGCAGCCCCGCGATATCGAACTGACGCCGCCGCCGCTCAATGCCCAGGCGAGCATCGACACCTCCGGCAAGCCGGATAAGAAGACGCGGTCCTGGCAGGGAGGGGTGCCCTACGACATCGTCACGGCGCCGGATGCCCATATCACCGGCGCGCACCTGGAGCCGGTGAGTCAGGACAAGGCGGACGTGGCGGCTGCCAAGCCCATCAGCGTCGTGAGCTCGTTCCCAATCGATGCCCCATGCGGCACGCCGACGGCTGTGCAACTGGCATCGAAGAAGCAGCTCGCTCATGCCAACCTGGTGATCGACACCGACCTGCCGGGCGTACCGCACTGGACGACGCGAGTGGACTTCGCGCCGCAGGCGCCGCAGCAGTAACCGTCTACCGCAGCCGGTCGCGGAGGCGGGCGATCTCGTCGGCATCCAGCCCGATGCGGGCGAGATAGCCGCGTGTGCCGCCGACGCGGTCCAGGTAGTCCAGCATGTTGTGGACGGCGTCTTCCGGACAGCGAACGGCCTCGATGATGGCCGCCGGATCGCCGCCGCGGTATCGGTCCAGGTAGGCATCGCGCAAATTCGCGCTACTGGCCGCATAGTCGGCGGCAATCGCCGCAGGAACGACGTCCGCCAGGGCCAGAATGAGTGCGGCAATGACGCCGGTGCGGTCTTTACCCGCCACGCAATGGAAAATGAGCGGCCCGGGTCCCGCTGCCGCGATCGCGGCCAACGCCTGTTTGAGGCGCGGCTGCAACCGGTCGAGCACGGTGCATTTCCACGCCTCCTTGGCGCAATGGCCGCCGAGAGCACCCCAATCGGCTGGCGTGTCGGCGAGCAGCGAGACCGACACGTAGCGCACGCGCGGCAGTTGCCGTGGTACGGGGCTCGGCGCTGCGGCGATCTCCTCCGGCCAGCGCAGGTCGAGCACCGTTTCGATGCCGAAGTCGGCCAGTGCCTCGAGCCCCGCGGGCGAGAGTTGCGCGAGGTCATCGGCGCGCACGAGTGATCGACTTCTGGTGACCGTGCCATCCAGGGTCGGATACCCGCCGAGATCGCGGGCGTTGAGCAGGCTGGGAAACATCCTGCGGAGTGTAGCCGACCAGGGACCGCCGCGTTGTCCACGGGATGCGTACAATGTCGGTATGCCGCTCAGTTCCAGTGACCGATTCCTGGGCCGTGTCGAGGCCTATGCGAAATACCGGCCGAGCTACCCGTCCGCCGCAATCGACCTGTTGGCGGCGCGCTGCGGCCTGAAGCGCGGCGCGGACGCCGTCGATCTCGGCTCCGGAACCGGCATCCTGTCGTCCCTGCTGGTGAAGCGCGGCGCGCGGGTCTTCGGCATCGAGCCGAACAGGGAGATGCGCTATTTCTCCGATCTTGCCGTCAGCGGGGAATTCTACAGCGACTCCGGAACCGCGGAAAACACCCAGATGCCGGACAGGTTCTTCGACCTCCTGGTCTGCGGTCAGGCGTTCCACTGGTTCGACCCGCAGCGCACGCGTGCCGAGGCGCTGCGCATCCTGAAACCGGGCGCCTGGGCGGCGCTGCTCTGGAACGAGCGGCCGAGCGGCCTCGTACCCTTTCTGGAAGACTATGAAGCGCTGCTGCGCCGCTATGCGACGGAGTATGACGAGGTGGCGCGGCTGCGGGCGCAAGAGGCCGGCATCGGTGTCTTCTTCGGCCACACGCCGGAGCTCGCCACCTTTCCCAACGAGCAGGTGTTCGATTTCGAGGGCCTGACGGGAAGAGTCATGTCCGCCTCGTACGCTCCCATGCCCGACCGGCCGCAGCACGCCCCGCTGATGGCCGGCCTCAGGGAAGTGTTCGACCGGCATCAACGCGATGGCAAGGTCGTATTCCCCTATCAGACGCGCGTGTATTTCGGGCAGCCGGGCCGGGCGGAGTCGGCCGGAGGGTAGCGGCATGCCGCCTGCGCTCATCGTCTTCGATCTCGACGGCACTTTGATCGACAGTGCCGCGGATCTGGCGGCGGCGGTCAATGCCATGCTGGCGCACTTCGGCCGCGCGGCGCTTCCGGTCGCGGAAGTGCGGCGCATGATCGGCAATGGCGTCGCGATGCTGGTCACACGCGCTCTCGCTGCCAGGCATTGCGAGCATGCGGACCCCGACGAGGCCGCGCGGATCTTCATGCGACATTACGAAGCCGATGCGACCTCGTTGACGCGCGCCTTTCCCGGCGCCGGCGCGGCGCTGCAGGCTCTGCGCGCGGCCGGCATTCCGCTCGCGGTCTGCACCAACAAGCCGGCGCGCATCACCGCCGACATCCTCGGCAGCCTCGATCTCGCGCAATATTTCGTGCGCGTGATCGGCGGCGACTCGCTGCCGTACCGCAAGCCGGATCCGCGCGTGTTGCTTTCTCTGGTGGCGGCGCTCGCCGCCGCGCCGGCAAGCTCGCTTCTCGTGGGCGACAGCGAGGTCGATGCGGCCACCGCGCATGCGGCGGGGGTGCCCTTCGTGCTGATGAAGCATGGCTACCGCCGCGGGCCGGCGGAAGGGATCGCCTGCATCGCCGCCCTCGAGAGCTTCGCCGATTTGCCGCCGCTCGTACGCGCGCCGTGGCAATAGCCGCGGGTGCGATCGACTTCAGGAGTGCGCAGGTGTAATGTGTTAGCGCTACCTAAATGAGTGGGACCGCAATCCAAACTCCCGCGGAGAGAAGAAAGATGCTACGCAGACAGTGGTTGAGCGCTGCTTCGCTCCTCGTCCTTGCCGCCATCACGTGCGCTCCGGAGATCTGCCAGGCCGCGCCGCAGCCGTTCCACACCTTCAAGGTAACCGTCTACATTCCGGTGCAGGCGGTGGAGCGCATGGGCCAGGACCCGGCGTGGATGCGCTCGAGCTGGCAGACGATCAGCAGCCGGCTGCATGTCGACCAGGTATTCATCGAGGACTACCGCTCCGGCGTCAGCGCCGACGATGCGACTCTCGCGCGGGTGAAGCAGTTCTTCGTCTCCCAGGGTGTCGCAGTTGCCGGCGGCATGGCAATGCTGGGCGCGGGACGCAGCGCGCAGTTCCAGACGCTCGACTATGCGGTGCCGCGGGACCGGGAGCTCGCAAGCCGCATGTCGGCGCTCCTGGCGCGGCACTTCGACACCTTCGTGCTCGATGACCTCTATTTCTTCAATACCAAGAGCGACTCGGACATCACCGCCAAGGGCGGACAGAGCTGGGCGCAGTTTCGCATGCGAACCATGGACGAGGTCTCGCGCGATCTCATCCTCAAGCCCGCCAAGGCGGCGAATCCGAACGTCAAGGTCATCATCAAGTTCCCTAACTTCTATCCCTTCTTCCAGGAGATGGGCTTCGACCTGAAGAACGAGCCGAAGATCTTTCCGGAGATCTGGACGGGCGATGAGACGCGTTACGCGCCGACGACCGATCAGCAGCTGCGGCCCTACGAGAGTTACGAGATCTTCCGCTATTTCGAGAACATCGCTCCCGGGCGCAACGGGGGCGGCTGGGTGGATCCCATCGCCATGCAGTACCTCGACCGCTACGCGAGTCAGCTCTGGGACACGATTTTCGCCAAGGCGCCCGCCATCAATCTCTTCCAGTACACGGATCTGCTGCAAACCGCCGACGCGGCCAATCGCGATGCCTGGCAGCGCTTGCCGACCACGTTCAACTACTTCGACATGGCGCGCCAGTGTTGCGGCGGCTTTCCGGGCATGCCGGGCGCGCGGGATCCGCTGCTCGCGGACGCGGTCGAGTACGCCCTGCGCAAGGTGGATGATGCCGCCGGCGCGCTCGGCCAGCCGGTAGGGCTCGCGACCTATCGCCCGTACGACTCGACGGGCGAGGACTTCCTGCCGGAGACTGCGGGAATGGTCGGCGTCCCCATAGAGATGTATCCGCAATGGCCGCAAGCCAGGACGGTCTTCCTGACGCAGGCGGCCGCGACCGATCCCAACATCGTGCGGCAGATCGAGCGGCATCTGCGCGGCGGTGACAACGTCATCATCACGTCGGGCCTCCTGCGCGCGATCCAGGACAAGGGGTTCGATCAGGTCACCGATATGCGCGTGACCCGAAGCGTGGTGCCGGCCAGCGAGTATGTCGAGGGCTTCGGCTTCGGCGCGGGGACGGTGCTGGGCCACTCGAGGCCGATTCTCTTCCCCCTCATTCACTTCTACACCAATGAGGAGTGGGCGGTGCTGCGCGGCGTCGCGGGCCAGGGGGGCGTGCCGCTCCTTCTGATGGACCACTACGGTCAGGGAGAGCTCTACGTCGTCGCGGTGCCGGAGGAGATGAGCGATCTCTATTCGCTGCCGTCCCCGGTGCTGAACGCGCTGCGCCGCTATCTGACACCGGGCCTGCCCGTCAGGCTCGAGGGGCCCGGGCAGGTCAGCCTCTTCGAGTATGGCAACGGCACTTTCGTGGTGGAGTCCTATCTCGATCATCCCGCGGCCGTCCGGGTCATCGGCGGTTTTGCGCACCTCACCAACCTGACAGCCGGGACAGCGTCGGATGGGGAGCCGGAGCCTGCGATTCCGAGCTTTCTCGTGCCGCCCTCCGCCCCGGCCGGCCGGCAGCAGTTCGGTTACGAGCTGCGTATCGAGCCGCACAGTTTTGTGGCTTTCCGCGCGGGACATTGACGGCAGTGTGATCCAAGTCACGGAATGACACTGCCCTGCGAATCGCCGGATGCCGCAGCAGCGCTCCCTTGCCGCCGTGTTGCGCAGGCGGGCCCGACTGTGTAGTAGGCTCGGAGCACATTGGGGGCTGAGGCAATGGTCAGAGCGGCGGATGAGGGCTTCGCGAGTTCCGGGCGGGAGGCCCAGGCGGACTCCGGGCCGGCTTTTCCTCGCGCGCTCCTCCCCGACACGACCTGCCCTGAAGCTGCGCTCGCCAAATCCAATCGCGAGCTGCGCATGCTCATCGACTGCAAACGTTCGCTGGCGCGCGCACAGGACGAGCCGCAACTGCTTACGGAAATCTGCCGAATCCTCGTCGGCCCGGGCGGCTATCGGCTCGCCTGGATTGGCTTCGCTGACGGCGAGCCGGACTGCAACGTGCGCGTTGTCGCGAAAGCCGGCCACGACGGCGGGTATCTCGAGCGATTGCGAATCAGCTGGCGCGACGATGAGCGGGGCCGCGGACCGACCGGCCGCGCCATCCGCGAGCGCAGCGTGCAGATGTGCCGACACATCGAGACGGATCCGCACTTCTCACCCTGGCGGGAGCAGGCGCATCGCGAGGGCTATCGCTCTTCGGTGGCCTTGCCCCTCCTCCTCGAGAGCCAGTGTATCGGCGCTCTTTGCATCTACTCCGATCGTCCGGACGCCTTCGATCAGCCGGAGCTCGCGCTCCTCACCGAGCTCGCCGCCGACCTGGCTTTTGGCCTGAACGCCCTGCACGTGCGCGCGCAGATGCGCCGGCAGCAGCAACAACTGGATCGCCAGGCGCAGATCGTACGCGTGCACAGCGCCATTAACTCCACGGTGATGCGTATCCGCAATCGGGACGAGCTGCTGCAGGAGGCGTGCCAGCTCGCTGTCGACCTCGGGGGGTTCTTCGGCGCGGTGGTGTGGGTCGTCGACGGCAGCGGCCGCTGGGCCTGGATGAAATATCGCGCCGGGGCGGAGGTGCGTGACTACGAGACGTTGCAGCGGCTCGAGATCGGCGACGGCACGGGGCCCGATCCCAGTCTTTCGGGCCGTGCACTGCGCACCGGCAAGGTCGTGGTGTGCACCGACATCGCCCGCGGCGATGCGCCCGTGGCGGCGCGTAAGCGGCTGCTGGCCCGCGGCATCCGCTCCCTCATCGCGCTGCCGTTGATCGTCGAGGGAAAGCGCGTCGCTGTGTTGACCTTGAGCGCGCGTGATTCCTCCGCCGCAGAGGACGGCGAGCTGCTGCGGCTGCTGGAGAACATAGCGGCCAGCCTGTCGTTCGCGCTGCATTCGCTCGCGAGCGCCGATGCCGCGCAGTATCTCGCCAGTTTCGACCCGCTCACCGGCCTGGCGAAAAGGGCGCTGTTTTGTGAGCGCCTGGACAAGGAATTGCAATCGAGGAGCACCGCCCCTGCGCACGCGCCGAGTCCGACCGGCGCTGCGGCCGGTCCAACCGAGTCAGCGGGTGCGGTGGTCATCGCCTTCGACGTGCGCGGGCTCGGCAGCATCAACACTCTCCACGGAGAACGATTCGGCGATCTGCTGCTGCAGAGGCTCGCCAAACGGCTGTACCGGCAGGCCGGGGACTATGAGCATATCGGGTATCTCGGGGCCGGGACCTTCGTGGCCCTTGTGCGGGTGCCCGATTCGGCCACGGAGGGGCCACGCTCCGCGCTCGATACTGCGCTACTCCAGGAGCCGTTCGAGATCGAGAGCCGCGAGATCCGGCTCTCCGTCAGTTGCGGGGCGGCAGAACATTCGCCTGAGGTGGCGAGCGGCGCGATTCTGGTGCAGCGAGCAGAGGTGGCGCTGAAGCGCGCCAAGGAATCCGGCGAGCATTACCTCGACTACCATCCGGAGATGAGCCGCGAGACGGTGCAGCGAGCCGTACTCGAGCACAGGCTGCGCACCGCGCTCCAGGAGCAGCAGTTCGTGCTGCATTACCAACCGCAGATCGATCTCGCCACCGGCCAGATCGACTCGGCCGAGGCGCTGTTGCGCTGGCGCGAGCCCACGGGGGGTCTCGTGCTGCCCGGCTGCTTCCTCGCGGTTCTCGAATCTTCCGGGATGATCGTGCCGCTCGGCAACTGGACGCTGCTCAAGGCGGTCGAGGACCTCGAGGGCTGGTGTCAGGCGGGCTGCGGCCCGATGCGCGTCGCGGTCAACGTGTCGGCGCAGCAGCTCAAGCAGCGCGAGTTCCTGCATGGTCTGCTGGGCCTTGCAGAGCGGCTCGCGCCGCTCGCAGGCTTCGGGCTCGATATCGAGATCACGGAGACGACGCTGCTGCAAGACCTCGAGGGCACGAGCGAGAAGCTGCGCGAGCTGCGCAAGGCCGGCATCCGCGTCGCCCTCGATGATTTCGGCACGGGCTACTCATCGCTCGGGCTGCTGTCGAAGCTTCCCGTCGATGTGCTGAAGATCGACCGCTCGTTCGTGATCGGACTGCCGGAGGATCCGGCGAGCGTGACCCTGGTGGTGAGCATCGTCGAGCTGGCCTCGGCGTTCGATCTCATTACCGTGGCGGAGGGGGTCGAGACTGCGGAGCAGCTCGCGGCGCTGCGCGCGCTGCGCTGCAGCCACGCGCAGGGATTCTTGCACAGCCCCGCCGTGCCCGCCCGCGAGCTCGAGCAAATGCTTGCCCGCCGCAACGGCTCGCGGGCAAGAAGGGTCTTGTAAGGGAAATCCGCCAAACGGCCGCAGGCCGGTTTGGCCAAACGAAAAACCGAGCTACAATTCCGCCCTGGATTTCGCTCGCACATCGCCCACCGGGCATCCCCGCTAGACTTTTTCATGCATGTTATTGCGCGAGGCGCGGCTTGCCTCGAGTTCGGACATTTTCGGCTCTTCACCCGTCAGCGTGAGCTGCGCCTCGGCGACATGACTGTTCCGCTCGGCTCCCGGGCCTTCGACGTGCTCCTCATTCTCGTCGCGGCCGAGGGCGAGCTCGTCACCAAGGAGGAGCTGCTGGCGCGCGTCTGGCCGGGCGCCGTCGTCGAGGAAAGCAACATCCAGGTGCAGGTCTCGGCGCTGCGCAAGGCGCTCGGCGAAGAGCGCAACCTCATCCTCACGGTGCCGCTGCGGGGCTATCGCTTCACGGGCGAGGTACGCGCGCTCGATGGCGAGGGCCGAGCGCTCGCACCGCCGGCTCCTGAGCCCCAGATTGCGCGGCCGATTGAGACCAATCTGCCCGCGCCCGTGTCGGATTTCATTGGGCGCGAGACCGAGCTCACGGAGTTGCGCGAGCTCCTGCGCCACAACCGGCTCGTGACGCTGGTCGGTACCGGAGGCATCGGCAAGACTCGGCTCGGCCTCGAGGCGGCGCGGGCCACGCTCGAGGGGTTTCCCGATGGCGTATGGCTTGCCGAGCTTGCGCCCCTCACGGATCCCGACCTGGTCGCGAGCGCCGTCAACACCGCCTTGGGGCTGCAGAGCGGCGCCGGCCGCTGGACGGCGGAGCGGCTCGCGGCGGCGCTGCGCGGCCGCCGGCTCCTGCTGGTGCTCGATAACTGTGAGCACCTGATCGGAGCCGTGGCCCGCGAGGCGGAAACCCTGCTGCGCGCGGTGCCGGGCGTCCGCATCCTGGCGACCAGTCAGGAGCCTCTGGGGCTCGATGGGGAGTGCACCTATCGCCTGAGTCCACTGGAGTTTCCCGCGGAGGAGACCGCGGAGCTTGCGGCTGCTCTGCGCCACGACGCCGTCCGGCTCTTCGTCGCGCGTGCACGCGCCGCTGATCCACATTTCAACCTGAGCGAGCGCAACGCCGCGACGGTGGCGACCATCTGCCGCCGCCTCGACGGCATTCCGCTCGCCATCGAGCTCGCCGCCGCGCGTGCTGCGGCGCTCGGCATCGAGGGGTTGGCGCGCCGGTTGGATCTGAGATTTCACGTGCTCACCGGCGGCCGTCGCACGGCGCTGCCCCGCCATCAGACCTTGCGTGCCACGCTCGATTGGAGCCACCGGCTGCTCGCGGAGCCCGACCGGATCGTGCTGCGGCGGCTCGCGGTGTTCGCGGGCAGCTTCAGCCTGGAAGCGGCGGCGAGCGTCGTGGCGGACCCGGCGCTCGCGGAGTGGGAGGTCATCGGCCGAATCGCCGAGCTCGTGGACAAATCGCTGGTCGTCGCCGATGCCGCCGGTTCCGTGCGCCGCTATCGATTGCTCGAAACGACACATGCCTACGCCATGGAAAAGCTCGCCGACAGCGGCGAGTTCGGCTCACTCGCGCGGCTGCATGCGTTGCATTTTCGCGATCATGCGCGCAGCGCGCTCGCGCTCTGGGAAGAGACTCCCTCGGTGCAATGGTTGGAGGCACAGGGTCCGGAGATCGACAACATTCGTATAGCGCTCGATTGGGCTTTCGGGTCGGACGGCGATACGGCTGTCGGTATCGAGCTTGCCGCCGCCTCGTACGTGCTGTGGTATCTGCTCTCGCTCATGCAGGAGGGCAGGGCGCGCCTCGAGCGTGCTACGGCAGCGTTGGATCCAGCCACGCCGCAGAAGGTGGAAGCGCAGCTCTGGTACGGCTACGGCTTCCTCTCGACCGGGGAGCCGCGCGGGCGCGCAGTGCCGGCGTTGCGGCGGGCCGTGTCGCTCTATCGTGAGTCCGGCGAGCCGCTGGATCTCGGCCGCGTGCTGAGTTTCTACGGCCTGAACCTGGCACGCGCGGGCCAGCTCACCGAAGGGCTCGCGGCCCTCGAGGAGGCGCGGCGACAGCTCTCCGCCGCCGCGCATCCGAAGAGTCTCGCTCTCTGTCTCACCAACCTTGCCATCGCGCGCACGGTCGCCGCGGAGTTCGAAGTGGCCCGCGCACTCCTCGATGAGGCGCTCGCGGTCGGCGCCCACTCCAACGCGGACTTCTGGGTCTGGCGTGCGCTCATCTACAAGGCTGAGGTGGAATTCGCCGAGGGACATCTGGAGGAGGCGATCACGCAGGCGCGCGCGGTCGTGGCGCTCGCCCGGGCGGCCCGGCGCACCGGCATGCTTGGACACGCACTCTGCAATCTCGCCGGCTATCTGATTGCACACGGTGACCTCGAGGAGGCCGGTGCCGCACTGCGCGAGGGGTTGCCGCTGGCGCAGGAGAGCGAGCTCGATGCAGTGCTGCTCGCCGGCGGCCTGCAGCACCTCGCGGCCATTGCCGCCCGGGAAAACCGCCTGGAGCGCGCGGCGCAGCTCATCGGTTACGCGCACGCCTTCTTTTGCGCGGAGTTCGCCGGGCGCAGTCCCGCCAAACAGCAAATCCAGGAGCGCATCGTGCAGGGCCTGCGCCGTGTCATGCCGGGCGAGCGGCTGACGGAGCTCATGGAAACCGGCGCGCGCTGGACCGAAGAAGAGGCGATGTCCACGGCCTTGGAGGCGTGACGCGCTCCACAACTTGCGACGTTCGAAAGCAAGTAATGGAGCGGCCCAGGGCCGCTCCCTGGGCCGCGGGATCAAACGCAGTCGGGGGGCTGGCTGCTAAAAGCGCCGCAGGCGACTTTTAGCCAATTTTAAGAACAGCTAAGGATTTGAGCGGCTTGGCGCAGTCATGCTCATCGCGTCGAAAAAGACCGGTGACTGCGTTGCGACCCCAAGCCATGAAGCGACAAGACACAGCGATGGAGGCACGAGGACGTGCCCGGCCGCCGCAGGTGGCCGAGTGTCGGGCAAATGCCGCGCTTTTTGCCCGAGAAGGCGCTGGGCCGGGCAGGAGCCCGGTTCCAGCACTTCTAACAAGGCTCCTGCCGCTCGCGGCCGTGCTGCTGCTTTCCGGCTGTCAATGGGCGGTGCTCGATCCCAAGGGGCCGATCGGCCTGCAGGAGCGCTCGATCATCATCACCGCGACGGTGCTCATGCTGCTCGTCGTCGGGCCGGTGATTGCGCTCATCCTCATCTTCGCCTGGCGGTACCGGGCCTCGAACGAGAAGGCCGATTACCGGCCGGACTGGTCGCATTCCAACAGGATCGAGGCCGTGGTGTGGCTCATCCCCTGCTTCATCATCGCGGCCCTCGGCGTGATCACCTGGAGGTCTTCGCACTCGCTCGATCCCTACCGGCCGCTGGATTCCCAGGTCAAGCCGATCCGCATCGATGCGGTGGCGCTCGACTGGAAGTGGCTCTTCATCTATCCGGATGAGAAAGTGGCCACGGTGAATCAGGTGGCCTTCCCGGCGAACGTGCCGGTCGAGTTCCACATCACCTCCGCGACGGTGATGAACGCCTTCTTCATCCCGCAGCTCGGCAGCCAGATCTACGCCATGGCGGGCATGCAGACTCAGCTGCACCTGCTGGCGAATGAGCCGGGCACCTATCAAGGGCTCTCCTCGAACTACAGCGGTGAGGGCTTCTCAGGGATGACCTTCAAAGCCATTGCCCTGCCGCGGCAGGGATTCGCTGCCTGGGTCGCGCAGGTGAAAGCCGCGCACCAGACACTCGGTGCCGAGGCTTATGAGCAGCTCGCCAGGCCGAGTGAGAACAACCCGGTGGCGTACTACTCGCAAGTGCAGCCGAGTCTCTTCGCCGACATCGTCGCCCGGAAGGCAGTGCCGCTGGCCGTCCTGGGCGCCGGCCCCGCCGGCCCGCACATCCGTGTGCGGGCGCTCGCCGGAGCGAGGACGCTGCAAGTGTCCTTGTTGAAAGACACCGGCTCGCCCGCGACGAGGAGCAACTGAGCATGCTCGGCAAGCTGACGCTGTCCGCGATTCCCTATCAGAACCCGATCGTCATGGGGGCGGTGGCCTTCATGGTGCTCGCCGTGATTGCCGTGCTCGGCGCCATCACGGTGTTCGGCAAGTGGAAGTATCTGTGGAAGGAGTGGCTGACCTCGGTCGATCACAAGAAGATCGGCGCGATGTACCTCATCCTCGCAGGGGTGATGCTGCTGCGCGGCTTCGCCGATGCGGTCATGATGCGTGCACAGCAGGCCATGGCCTATGGTCCTCACTCGGGATATCTGCCGCCGGAGCACTTCGACCAAGTGTTCAGTGCGCACGGCACGATCATGATCTTCTTCATGGCCATGCCGTTCATGATCGGACTGATGAACTGCGTGCTGCCGCTGCAGATCGGCGCCCGGGATGTCGCCTTCCCCTTCCTCAACTCCCTCAGCCTCTGGCTGACCGTGGTGGGAGCGATGCTCGTCAACATCTCGCTCGCCGTCGGCAACTTCGCGCGCACCGGCTGGCTCGCCTATCCGCCGCTCTCGGAGCTGCACTTCAGCCCGGGCGTCGGGGTCGACTATTACATCTGGGCGCTGCAGATCTCAGGTTTGGGTACGACCCTCACAGGGGTCAACTTCATCGCGACCATCCTGAAGATGCGCGCGCCCGGCATGACGCTGATGCGCATGCCCGTGTTCACGTGGACCGCCCTCTGCACCAACATCCTGATCGTCGCCGCGTTCCCGGTGCTCACGGTGTCCCTGGCGTTGCTGACCCTGGACCGCTACCTCGGCATGCATTTCTTCACGAACGACCTGGGCGGCGATCCGATGATGTACATCAACCTCATCTGGATCTGGGGACACCCTGAGGTCTACATCCTCGTCCTGCCGGCGTTCGGTATCTTCTCCGAGATCATCGCCACCTTCTCGGGCAAGCGCCTCTTCGGTTACACCTCGATGGTGTTCGCCACCATGGCGATCGCGCTCCTTTCCTTCGTCGTCTGGCTGCACCACTTTTTTACGATGGGCTCGGGAGCCGATGTCAATGCCTTCTTCGGGATCACGACGATGGTGATCGCCGTGCCGACGGGCGTGAAGATCTTCAACTGGCTCTTCACTATGTACCGCGGACGGGTGCGTTTCGAGTCGCCGGTACTCTGGACCATCGGTTTCATGATCACGTTCGTGATCGGCGGCATGAGTGGCGTGCTTCTGGCCGTGCCGCCTGCCGACTTCGTGCTGCACAACAGTCTCTTTCTGGTGGCGCACTTCCACAACGTCATCATCGGCGGTGTGGTGTTCGGCGCGATGGCCGGGCTCACCTACTGGTTCCCGAAGGTGTTCGGCTTCCGTCTGAACGAGACCCTCGGCAAGGCGGCGTTCTGGTGCTGGCTGATCGGATTCTATGTGGCCTTCATGCCGCTCTACGTCCTCGGGCTCATGGGCGCGACGCGCCGCATGGATCATTACGACAATCCGGCCTGGCAGCCGCTCTTTGTCGTTGCGGCGATCGGCGCGGCCATCATCTTCTGCGGCATCCTGCTGCAGCTCGCGCAGGTGGTGGTGAGCCTCGCACAGCGCGAGCGTGCGCGCGACCTGACCGGCGACCCGTGGGGCGGGCGTACGCTGGAGTGGGCGACATCCTCGCCGCCCCCGGCCTACAACTTCGCCCGCGTTCCCGTGGTACGCGATCGCGATGCCTTCTGGGACATGAAGCAGCGGGGCGTGGATATGAAGGCCCCCGTCTATCGGCCGATCCACATGCCGCGCAACACCGGCACCGGCTTCGTCATGGCCATGGTTTTGGGCCTCGCCGGTTTCGCGATGATCTGGCACATCTGGTGGCTCGCGATCGGCGGCGTTGCCGCCGCGGGAGCGGCGCTGATCCGTTACGCCTTCGATGACGATCGCGATTACTACGTCGAAGCCGAAGAGGTGCGGCGGACCGAGATCCTCCGCGGTCGCGCGCAACTAAGGAGCGTGTAAGCCATGTCAACCGGTCCGATCACTGCCCGCGGCGGGGCACTGGCTTTCAAGCCGGGATACGCCGACAACGCGGCCGATGCGCTGCGGGATCTGCGTCCGGCAAGCGAGACGACCGATTTCGAGCTGGAGCACCACCACGATGCGGCTGGCACGGCTCAGCTCGGCTTCTGGGTCTACCTCATGAGCGACTGCCTGCTGTTCGCGGGCTTGTTCGCCACTTACTCGGTCCTGCACGTGCGCACCGCGGGCGGCCCCACGCCGCAGAGCCTCTTCGACCTGCCCTACGTGTTGGCGGAGACCGTCTTTCTCCTCGTGAGCAGCTTCACCTGCGGGCTCGCGACGCTCGCGATGGGGCGGCGCAGCCGCCGCGCGACGCTCGGCTGGCTGGCGGTAACCTTCGCGCTCGGAATCGCGTTCGTCGGCATGGAGGTGCACGAATTCGCGCACATGGTCGCGGACAACGCGGGCCCGGATCGTAGCGCCTTCCTTTCCAGCTTCTTCACGCTGGTGGCGACCCACGGGCTGCACGTCACCTGTGGCCTCGTCTGGATGGCCATCATGATGGTGTTGGTGGTGAAGAAGGGCTTCACGCCGTCCACCGAGTCGCGCCTCAACTGCTTGAGCCTCTTCTGGCACTTCCTCGACATCATCTGGGTGGGCGTGTTCTCCCTCGTCTACCTCTTCGGAGTGTCGTAACGTGAGCGTCGCCAATGAGGCCATTGTCGGCCACGCCCCGCACGGAGCCATCCACGGCCGTGCGCATGTCAGTGCGCACGGCGCGGCTCATGGCTCCCGCAAGTCCTACATCGTCGGTTTCCTGCTGGCGATCGCGCTGACCCTCGTGCCCTTCGGGCTGGTGATGACTCATGCGCCAGTCGGTACGCCGCTCCTCATCGCCGTGTTTGCGCTGGCGCAGATCATGGTGCACATCGTGTATTTCCTGCACGTCGACCGCTCCGCGGAGCAGCGCTGGAACCTGACGGCGCTCCTCTTCACGGCTATCGTCGTGTGCATCATCCTCGGCGGCTCCCTCTGGATCATGCACAATCTGTACGTCAACATGATGCCCGGCATGATGCCGGGCTCGATGGGGTAAGGATTGGACGCAACCGGCCGACTAGGGAGAAGCTTCGGCCGGTGCACCCTCGGCGGCAGCCGTGCTTGCGCGCGTCGCGAGCCATGAGCCGAAGAGAATCAGACCGAAACCGATCAGGCCCCAGACCCCCAGGTGCTCATCGAGCAGGACCATGCCGAGAAGCGTGGCGACCGCCGGGTTGATGTAAGTAATGATCGATGCCCGCGATGCGCCCGCATTCTTCACCAGATAGAACATCAGCAGCATGGCGACCGCGGTGCAGACCAGCCCCAGTACCGCGACCGACGACAGCGCCAACGCGCTTGGCATGCGCTTCGGCAGGGTCAGCATGGCGGGGACGAGCAGCAGCAGGCTCGAAATCAATAGGCTGCCGGCGACAGGGCCGATGGAATCGACGTCGTGGAGGTGTCTCTCGATGGTGAGCGCGCCGATCGCATAGCCCACTGTCGCCAGGGCCACGCAGCCCACGCCCGCCCAGGCCAGCGGGCCAGAGAGACTGCCGAATCCAACCAGTGCAATGACACCTGCGAAGCCGACCGCGAGGCCGATGAGCCGCGCGGCCCCGAGGCGCTCGTGGACGCCGAAGAAGCGTGAGATGAGCGCAATGATCAGCGGCACCGTCGCAATGAGGATCGCCGTGACCGAGGAAGGGATCCAGCGCTCGCCCATGGAGATCACGGAGAAGGGTATGGTGAACTCCACCAGCGCGAACGCCAGGACCGCCATCTTGTGGGTGGCGAGCGCGCGCAGCGCCCCGCGGCGCCAGGCGATGGGCAGCAGGATGAGCGCCGCCAGGGTGATGCGCCCCCAGGCCACATCGAACGGCGAGATCTCCTGCACCGCGATCTTGATGAACAGATACGGCAGGCCCCAGATGACCCCGAGGGCTGCAAACGCCAACCAGGCTCGCGCGCTCACGTGTACGAATTCCTCTCTCGAGTGTCACAAGCATAAGGCACAGGGATGTGCCCGCCGCCGCAGGTGGCCGCGCTGGGCGGGGCAGGGGCCCGGATCCAGCGCATGGGCTAGGTTATTACACCTCCGGCGGCTGCGCCTCTCCCGGGAGTATCATGGCCGCCCACCGACGGAGACCGCCACCATGCCCGCCAGCCCCTCGAGCGTCGCCGATAAGCGCCGTCGCTTCCACGAGCTGCATCGCAGCGGATGCTTCGTGATCCCCAATCCATGGGACTTGGGCAGCGCGCGCTATCTGCAGGTGCTCGGGTTCAAGGCGCTCGCCACGACCAGCTCGGGATTTGCCTGGTCGCAGGCAGCCCTCGACTGCGGCATGCCGCGCGAGGAGGTCCTGGCGCACTTGCGGGCAATGGTCGATGCGACGGAGCTGCCGATCAATGCGGATTTCCAAGCGGGCTTCGCGCATGAGCCGGCGGGCGTTGCGGAGAGCGTGCGCTTGGCTGTCGAGACCGGCATTGCCGGTCTCTCGATCGAGGACTCGACCGGCAATGCCGCCAAGCCGCTCTATGACCTCGACGATGCCGTCGCAAGGATGCGCGCGGCCCGCCAGGCAATCGACCGGGCGGGGGGCGACACCCTGTTGGTTGGGCGCGCGGAGTGCTTCCTGGAAGGCAGGCCCGACATCGAAGAGACGATTGCACGCCTGCAGGCATACGCGGGTGCCGGTGCAGACTGTCTCTACGCGCCGGGAGTCCGCTCGCCCGAGCACATTCGCCGCGTCGTCGAGAGCGTCGCACCGAAGCCTGTCAACCTCCTCGTCGGTCAGGCAATCCAGGCCTCGGTGGCGGAGATTGCGGCGCTTGGCGTGCGCCGCATCAGCGTGGGCGGCGCGCTTGCACGCGCAGCGTGGGGCGGCTTCATCCGCGCCGCGAAATTGCTGGCGGAGCAGGGTCGTTTCGACGGCTTCGCGGATACGCCGTCGCACGACACGCTCGAATCGCTTATGAGAGTGCCGGCCGGCGATCCGTCCACGCGCGGCATCTAGCGCGGATCGTTCGCGCCGGTATACTGCGCGGCCCGCCCCCGCCGACAGGATTGTCTCAATCCGGCCCCATGTGGTTCAAGAACCTCACCGTCTATCGCCTGCCCGCCGATTGGCGCTGGTCCGCGGCCAGCCTCGAGGAGGCGCTCGCGCGCCGGCCGTTGCAGCCCTGCAGTCCATTCGAGATGCGCAGCATGGGGTGGGTGCCGCCAGCGACGACCGATCGGCTGCTGCACACGCTCGGCGAGCATCACCTGCTTGCGCTCGGTGTCGATCAGAAACTCCTGCCTGCCTCGATCGTGCGGCAGGAAGCTGAGCGGCGCGCGCGGATTCAGGCCGCAACCCAAGGGTTCGCGGTCGGGCGCCGCCAGATGCGGGCCCTGAAGATACAGGTGTTGGAAGAGCTGCGCGCCCGCGCACTGACCAGGCGCCGCGCCACGCGGGCGTGGATCGATCCGCGCGGCGGTTGCCTGGTCATTGACTCTGCGAGCGACCGCCGCGCCGAAGAGCTCGTGGAGACGCTGCGCGACACGCTGGGCAGTCTCGCGGTACAGAAGGTCGACACGGAGCGCTCTCCGAGCGCCTGCATGGCGGCTTGGTTGATGCAGGCGGATGCGTCCGGCGCTTTCTCGATCGAGCAGGATCTCGAGTTGCAGTCAGCAGGGCCGGCCAAGTCGATCGTGCGCTACCGCCGCCATCCTCTCGATGGGAAGGAGGTTCGCGCGTACGTCGCGGGCGGGAAGCGTCCCACTCAGCTCGGACTCACCTGGAACGGCCGGATCTCCTTCGTCTTGACGGAGAAGCTGCAGATCAAACGCGTCGAGTTCCTCGAGGTCGCCCCCGAGAGTGGCGATGAAGGGGAGATCGACCCGGCCGAGCAGTTCGATCTCGACTTCGCCGTGATGGCTGGTGAGCTCGCAAAGCTGCTCATCGAGCTGGTTCGGGAGTTGGATGGCAAGAGCGTGGATCGCGCGGTGGCTTAGACGCCGCCGCGCTGCGACTCACGTCACAGATCCCGCGCCCCACACTGCTATGGCCCGCGACCGGGCCGCAGGCTGTGGCCCGCCGGCGGCGATTTGCAGGAAATGCGGCGCCGGGAGCAGTCGGCGGGACACCCTATCTGGTACAAAAGACCAGCAGTAGGTCGCGCGAGCCGCGAGGTCGCGACGTACCGGGGGTGACTTGATTTCGTTCGAGCTGAGTGCCGCCTTGCTTGTCGCGGCCGCTGCCGGCGCAGTGGTCGCCGCCGTGCTGCCGTGACACGGAGCCCGAAGGTGGGCGAGTCGGAGGAGCTCACGACCTCCTCGCTGGTCACCGAGACCGAGCGCAGCATGCTCGAGCTGGTCGCCAAGGGCGCGCCGCTCGGCGAAGTGCTCGACACCCTGACTCGCGCGATTGAGCGAATATCCCCGCAGTCGCTGTGCACGATCATGCTGCTCGATGAGGTGCAGCGGTGCCGCCTGCTCGTTGCCTCGGGTCCCAGCTTGCCGCAGTCCTATCTCGACGCCGCCAACGGACTCGAGATCGGTCCGGATGTGGGCTCCTGCGGCTCCGCCGCGTACCGCAATGAGACGGTGATCGTGGAGGATATCGCCACCGACCACCGGTTCGCGCTGGCACGTGAATTCGTGCTGAGCTACGGGCTGCGATCCTGCTGGAGTCAGCCGATTCGCGATTCCAGGGGCTTGGTACAGGGTACTTTCGCCACCTACCGCCGAGTGATCTCGTCCCCTCGGCCGCAGGAGCTGCGGCTTGCGCGTGTGGCCGGCCAGCTCGCAGGCAACGCCATCGAGCGCATTCGCGCCGAAAGGAAGCTTGCCGATGCGGTGAGGAGCCTCAATCTGGCGGAACAGGCAGCGCGGTTCGGCATCTGGGAAGCGGACTTCGAGCGCAACACCGTCACTGTCTCGAGTGGACTCGCCGCGCTGCTGGAGCGCTCGCCGATGAGGTGTGAGCTGAGCCGCACGGTGTTCGAGGCCATGGTCCATCCCGATGACCGCAGTGCCCTGTGGTCGGGTACCGAGGGGGGCCGACGCGCCGGCGGGACCATGCAAGCCGAATTCCGCCTCATCCTGCCGAGCGGCGCGGTGCGCTGGATGCGCAGTCAATGGATGCTCATGCCCGGCTCGGAGCTCACCCGCGCCACGGGCGCCATGATCGACATCACGAGCGAGAGGGAGATGCTCCTCGAGATGATGCGGCGCGCGCATCATGACTCGCTGACTGGCCTGCTGAATCGCGCATCGCTCTACGAATCCCTGGAGAAGCTGATTGCGGCGCACAGCGACTGCGCGCTGGCGGTCGTGTACATCGATCTTGATCTGTTCAAGGAGATCAACGACAACCTCGGGCATGCGGCCGGGGATGCGGTGCTGCAGCATGTGGCCACGCAGATCGCGACCAGCATCCGCGAGTCGGACCTCGCGGCGCGCGTCGGTGGGGATGAGTTCGTGATCGTGCTGCCGGGCATCAGCGACCCGGCCGAGGCTCGTAGGAGCGCCGTCGCAGCGACCGATGCCATCGGGAGGCCTGTCAGTGTCGGTGGCAAGTCGCTGCGTGTCGAGGCTAGCCTCGGTATCAGCATTTACGGCCGCGACGCCGCTGATACCGACAGCCTGCTGAAGATCGCGGACGAGAGCATGTACAGGATGAAGCTGTCGCATCGCCGCGATCGGCTCGCGAGTGACCAGGCGAGCGGCCAGCCGGCCACCGAGACCGCGGCGAGCCGTTGCGCGTAGCGCCCGCCGCACAATGCGGCAGGCATGGCAGTCACGGCACCGCGAGCGCGGTCGCGGTGAGCGACGGCCGCTGGGCCGTCGCGGCTGCCCACTCGGTGAGCCGCGGCCGACTCGTTCTCCAACCCTCGCTGGCGAAGCGTAGGTCGAGATAGCTCAGCGCGCAAGCGATCGAGATCGAGCCGATGTCGAAGGCGTCTGCGAGATTCTCCCGCTCCAGGCTGTCGAGAGCCGTGCGAATCTTCAGGAACTGCGCATCGACCCAGTCCTGCCAGCGCAGCTCCTTGGGGCGGACCGCTTCCTCGTACCGTGTCAACACGGCGGCATCCATGATGCCGTCTGCTATCGCCTGGCGGCGAAGCGCCGTCCAGCGCGCGACACCAGCGGCCGGAAACATGCGACCACCGCCCGCGAGCGCATCGAGGTATTCGCAGATGACAGGCGAGTCGTAGAGCACGGTCTCCTCGTCGAGGACGAGTGCCGGAATCTTGCCGATCGGGTTCCTGGAACGCAGCGCATCGTGCGGGCTCACCGGCGTGAGCATGATGCCGATGAGCTCGATTCTTTCGCTGAGCCCGAGCTCGTGCGCGGTCACGCGTACCTTGCGAACGAAGGGCGAGGCGGGATTGAAGTAGAGTTGCATGATCGTGTTCTCTCCGGCGGCAACTCGCGTCCCGTGCAGTTGCTGTGCTGCTTGATGAGTCGCAATGCCGCGCTACTAGGCTCTGCCTCCGATCTCGTCGATGTGGCGCAGAAGGTCGGCCGGGTCCTCGTACACGCGCACGGCACCAGAGCGCTCGAGCTCGTCCTGGCCGTAGCCGCCCGACAAGAGTCCCACCCCCAGTCCGCGGGCGCGCCGCGCCGCGAGCATGTCCCAGATGCTGTCACCGACGATGACCGCGGACTCTATGTCGGTGCCCAGCCGGGAGGCAGCCGCGAGGAAGAGATCGGGATCGGGCTTGGCACGACGCACATCGTCGCGAGTGACCACCGGTACCTTGGCGGGGTCGACCTCGAGAATATCGAGGTTGAATTTCGCCGACCCCATGCGCCCGCTCGTCGCGATAGTCCAGGGAATCCGAGCTTTCGTCAGGTATCGGAGCAGCTCGATCGCCCCCGGCAAAGGCCTCACCCAGCGGACCAGCCGCGCGTATGCCTCGGCGTGTTGGCGCTGCAGGTTCTCGAGCAGAGCAGGAGTGATCTCGATGGGCATCTCGCGCAGCAGCATCTCTGTGAAGAGGCCGCCGCTCATGCCGATCTTCCGGTGAATGCGCCAGACCGAAAGCTCGATACCTGCTGCGTGGAGCGCCTCCTGCCAGGCCTGGACGTGCTGGTAGACGCTGTCGACCAGCGTGCCATCGAGATCGAAAAGGAAACTGACGTCGGAGCGGCTCATCGATCTGGACCTCGGCCGTGTAGACTTCGGCAAGCGACCCTCGCATTCTGTCGGAGGCGGAACGTGAAGAAAATAGATATCTCGGCCATCAAGATCTCGCTCGGCAGCGGCTATCCCGCGCCCTACGACGAGCCTTGCCGGCAGCGCAAGCGGTTGCGGCTGGGGGATGTGGCGGGGCTCACCCAGTTCGGCGTCAATCTGCTGCGCCTGCCGCCCGGCACGTGGTCCAGCCAGCGCCACTGGCATACGGCGGAGGATGAGTTCGTATACATCCTCGAGGGCGAGGTCGTGCTGGTCAGCGACGCGGGCGAAGAAGTGCTGCGGGCGGGCGACGGCGCCGGGTTCAAGGCGGGCGACGGCGATGGCCATCACCTGCAGAACCGCACCAACACGGAGGCCGTCCTCATCGAGATCGGCTCGCGCGACCCGGAGCGCGATGGGGTGGATTATCCGGACCTCGATCTCACCATTCGCCCCGGGACGCGCTCGTTCCTGCACAAGGACGGCACACCGTACCCACCGCGTCCGCGCTGAAGAGCCGCTATCGCGCCGAGCGCTGCAGTACGGTGCTGCTCAGAGCGTGAAGGCGCGCAGATCGGGATCGACCCACGCCCGGCGTGCGGCTACCGAAAAGAGCCGCTCCCGCGACCAGTAGGCAAGGGGCCAGTCGGAGCGGCCCAAAGGGCTCATCAGCAACTCGGCGAGCGCGCCATGCAGCGGCATGTCCGGGCGCTCGATGAGCCAAGCGCGCGCGATGCGCAGTGAGGCGACGGTGATCGTCTCGTGATAGCCGCTCGTGTCCGTATTTGCAACGCCGGTCGATTCGTTGTAGGCACGAATGAGCGGCGGCATGTCATGCAGTGCCGCATCGCCCCGGTGGCGCAACAGCCAGAACGCCGCGGCGAAATGCGCAACATGTGTCCAGCCGGATTTGGGCAGCGTGCGCTCCATCAGCCCGCGGGCAATGTGCTCGATCTCGTCGTCGGAACGGGGATATGACATGGTCTGGCTCCTTCGCCGTGCCGGGCGGAGCCTAAGCTGACCCCGCCGACGGCGGGATCTGCGAGAGTGGGTGTTCGGATCGATTCGGCCTTCAGGCCGCGGATTCGGAACGGACGCACGCATTGCCCGCGGAGGTTTTGCGGGTTTGTTGCTGTTTGCGCGGCGCCATGTTCACCCCCCGAAAGTAGCGTCGATTTCTGACTGTGTCAAGGAGGCGCGGCTGTGAGCCGCGCAATGCGCTCGAGCGCCGGTGGGTGCGAGTAGTAGAAGGCGGTGTAAAGCGGATCGGGCGTCAGCGTGCTCGCGTTGTCGCGATACAGCTTGACGAGCGCCGAGGCCAGCTCCTGCGCGCTCGCGTGTTGGGAAGCGAATCGGTCCGCCGCAAACTCGTGGCGGCGTGACCAGAGCGAGCCGAGGGGAGTGGTGAAGAAGAGCACCACCGGAACCACCAACGCGAAAAGGATGAGCGCGGCGTGCGCCGATGAAGTTGGTACGCCGAGCGCCCGGTAGAAGCCCGGCTTGCCGGCCAGCCAGCCGAGGAGCGCGAAGCCGGCCAGCATGGTGGCGAACGACACGAGCAGCCGCTGGCGGACATGATGCAGGCGAAAATGCCCGAGCTCATGCGCGAGCACGGCCTCGATCTCGGGCGAAGCGAGTTGCTTCAGCAGCGTGTCGAAGAACACGATGCGCTTGTGCCTGCCGATCCCGGTGAAGTAGGCATTGCCGTGCGCGGACCGTCGCGAGCCGTCGATGACGAAGACGCCGCTCGAGCGAAAGCCGCAGCGCCCGAGCAGCGCCTCGATGCGGTCCCGCAGCGAAGTGTCCTCGAGCGGTGAGAACTTATTGAACAGCGGCGCGATGAAGGCTGGCCAGGCCCAGGTGATGAGCAACGTCAGCACGAGCCAGCAACCGAATGCCCCCAGCCACCACCAGCGGCCGGCATGAGCCATCAGCACGAGGACCGCGAGAATCAACGGCCCGCCGATCAGCGCCGCGAGCGCGATTCCCTTGCCGAGATCGGCCAGGAAGATCAGGGGTGTCGTTCGGTTGAAGCCGAAGTCGGCTTCGATGCGGAAAGTACGCAACAGCGACAACGGCAGGCCGACGATCCCCACGGCGGCGGCGACTGTGGCGATCACCGCTAGTCCGAGCCAGAGCTCGCTCCAACCGGTGTGCCGCCAGAGGGAATCGATCGCCGCGATGCCTCCGCCGACGGTCAGCGCCAGAGTGATTCCGGCATTGATGACCGTGCTGATCATTCCGAGCCGGGCCTTGGCGACCGTGTAGTCCGCCGCCTTGCGGTGATCTTCCGGCGAGAGCCGGCCGGCAAAGGGCTCCGGAATGCGATCGCGGTGTGTCGCGACCGCGGCGATCTGACGCGCAGCGAGCCAAAGCTCCACGGCCGCCGCAACCGCAACTGCGGCAATGAAGAATGCTGTGGGCCAATGCATCGGGATTTCAGGCCTCGTTTTTCAACAGGGTCAGTTTGCGGCGAATCCACCGCTCCTCGGCGGGCGGCGGGTCGAGCGCAAGGACCGTTTCGTAAGCCTGCCGCGCGTCGCCGTGTCGCCCGACACGTGCCAAAAAATCGGCACGCACTGCATGATACGGCGCAAATCCGGCAAGTTTGGCGCCATCCAGGCTGGCGAGCTCCTCCAGCGCCGCCTCGGGTCCGCGTATCTCAGCCAGGGCGACCGCACGGTTGATGCGTACGAACGGATCGTCACGCAGCTGAACCAAGCGGTCATAGATGCTCAAGATCTCGGGCCACGGCGGGGACTTCGCGCAGCTCCCGCGGGCGCACCAGACCCGCTGCAGCTTCGCCTGGAGCAGGCGTGCAGTGGGCGGCCCGAGCTCCGCGGCGCGCGCCAGCAGAGCGTCGGCCTCGCCGATGCGCGTGCGATCCCACAGCCGGGGGTCCTGCTCCGACAGAGGCACCATCATGCCTTCCGAGTCGACCCGCGCCGGCCGCCGCGCTTCCGAGTATCGCACCAGCGCTGCGAGGGCGTGAGCCTCGCTCTCTGCGGGCAGGAGCTGCGCCAGGAGGCTCGTCAAATGGATCACTTCGGCCGCAAAGTGCGCGCGGGCTCCGGTGCCCGAAGCGTCCTCGTGCGCCCGGGAGTAGGACACCTCCAGGGTGGAGAGCACCGCCTCCAGTCGCTCGGGCCAAAGCTCCGGCGGGGGCAGCTCGAAGGAGACCCCGGCCTCGGCGATCTTGCGCTTGGCGCGCACCAAGCGCTGCGCCAATGTGGCTTCCTCGATGAGGAAGGCACGGGCGATCTCGGTAACCGTCAGTCCGCAGACCAGCCGCAGTGTCAGCGCGGCACGCGCGTCCTGCGCCACCGCGGGGTGGCAGCAGATGAAGATGAGTCGCAGCCGCTCGTCGGGTATCACCTGACCGTCGTCCGCCAACAGTTGCTCAGCCGAAGGCTCGGAGGGAGGCTCCGGGATGGAATGACGCTCGCGCACACTCTGCTGGCGGAGTGCATCCAGAATTACGCGGCTCGCCGTGCGATATAGCCATGCGGCGGGATCGTCGGGTACGCCCGTGTCCGGCCAGGCCCGCAGCGCCCTGAGGCAGGCTTCGGAAAAAGCATCTTCTGCCAGCGCGAGATTGCGATACCGGGCGGCAAGGGCCGCAATGATGCGACCGCTCGCCGCCCGGAATACCCTCTCGAGCGCGAGTCCGCTCGTCACGGACCGAGGAGGGGGCGGACCTCAATCGCGCCGTCCTGCGCGAGGGGAATACCCTTGGCGATCTCGATGGCCTCATCCAGGCTCGCCACCTCGACGAGATAGAGTCCCCCGAGCTGCTCCCGTGCCTCGGCGAAAGGACCGTCGTGCACGGTCTTCTTGCCGCCCTTGGTATGCACCGTGGTTGCCGTCGCCGTGCCCTTGAGTCCCGCGCCGCCCACGCGCTTGGTGCCGAGCCCCTGGGAGAAGGTCATGTGCCTGGACGCGACTTCCTGCACGCGGGGGCCCGCCTTGTCGGGACCGTACTGATTCTCGTCTTCGTAGATCAAAAGCGCGTATTTCATTGCTGGCTCCGTTCAGATGGCGCCACCCGGTGCGGCGCCTCACCCTGGAGACGTCCCAAGAGCGGCGCAAACGACAAACGGCGCACGACTTTGGATGTACCGGGCGACCCTATCCAGGCGCCGCAGCAGTCAGCGGGGGGAACCTGGCGTCTTCTTTCGGCACCGAGCCGCGCTGGCCGACGATGACTGCGGCGGCTTTGTTCGCATAGGCGGCGGCCTCCGCTCTGCCGCGCCCCGAAACTCTGGCGGCCATGTAGCCGGCGAGGTGCGCGTCTCCCGCGCCCGCGGTATCGCCGATGACCGTCAGGGGCTCGGTCGGGACATGCTGACATTCGCCTCCCAATCCGACCCAGCACCCGGCAGGTCCGCCGCGGATCAGATATTCGGCCGAGAGACGGCTCACGCGCTCGATGATCTGCGCCGTGCTTTCGGCGCCCCAGAGCGTCCTCTCATCCTCGCCGCCCGTCGCGATGACTGCAGCCAACCGCTCGAACTTGCCGATCCGCTCGCGCGCCTGCGTCTCGCTGTCCCACAGCTTCCTGCGGAAGTTGCAATCGAATACGACCCGGCAGCCGTCGCGGTGCCGATCCACCCAGCGGCAGAGGTGTTCGAAGCTCGCGCTGGAGCAGAGGGCGAGTGTGATTCCGGTGACGAGAAGAAGCTGCGAGTCGCCGAGCAGCTCTTCTAACCGCCCGAGATCGGCGGACTGCAGGAAGGCGCGCGCGGCTGAGCTCGCCCGCCAGTACGAGAAGCCGGGACCGCCCTCGGGCCCGAGGGGGAGTCCGTAGATGCCGGGCTCGCCTGCGAGTGATGGCTCGATGACGTTGATTCCCTCGCGGCACAACCCCTCCCGCAGCCACGCGGAGTAGCTGCTGTCACCGAGCGCGGTGACCAGCGAAATCCGCTTTGCCCCTGCGCCCAGTATTCTGCAGAGGCAGATCATGGAGTTGGCGACGTCGCCGCCGAACGCGAGGTGGACGCTGCCGTTATCCACGGGTTGCAGCTCCAGCAGAGGCTCACCGAGCGCCGTGATGCGCCGGAGCTCGGTCCACTGCCATCCGGCGAGAGCGGCTGTGGTTGCCATGCCCGAAGCCTACACGACCGCTGTCGTGCGCGCGAGGCAGGCCGCTTCGTCGTGAGAACGCCACGACTTCGGTGAGAACCGCATTTCGCGTGTCACTTCGCAGGCACCGCATCGAAAGCGACGGTGAGGCGGGACTGCGGGCTCTCGAATGGGACGGTGCCGTGCCAGAAGTATGACGGGAAGAGAACCAACATTCCCGCAGCCGGGCGCACCGAGTATTCGGCTTCCAGCGCCGGCGTCGTCAGGATGCCGGGTTTACCGAAGGTGAGTATGCCTTGATCCGTGCGGCCCTCCGCCATGATGTCCGGCAGCTCCACATAGAAAGCGGAGGAGATCCAGCCCCGCGGATGGACGTGACTCATGTGAAAGCCGCGGTTACGCAGACGAACCGACCAGCTGCCATGGAAGCGCCAGCGGCCACCATTGCGGCGCCGCAGGGGGTCGGTGCCCCGCCCGATGTGCTCGAGGTAGCGCGCGATGGGCGCGGCGAAGGCCTGGAATAGGCCGCGCATCGCGGTATCGGGGCTGCGCGTCAGGTCCTGAGTCGTTTCGGTGCCCTGGCGCAGCGATTGGAAGAGAAGCGCGTGGCCGTTGGGATCGTGCAGGCGGTTGAGACTCGCCACCACGTCGGCGAGGAAGCTTGCGAGATCCTGCCAGGGCAGCGGCGGCTCGATGGCGAGCGGCAAAACGAGATGATGGTAGTCACAGAGCTGCGCATAGCGTTCATCGCCCAGCAGGCGCAATGCCGTCGCCCGCAATGCAATCAGATACTGATCGTCCGGCGCCGACGGCTGTAACGCTTCGCATTCCTGCAGCGCCGCCCGGGCATCACCGACTCCGAGTTGCGCGGCCGCGAGCAGGCTGCGCGCCACGCCGTTGTTCGGCATGGCCCGCAGCGCCCGCTGCGCGAGCGAGAGCGCCTGGGCCGGATCGAAATCGAGCGCCGAGAGTCCCGCGCGTACCAGCAGCAGGGGTGGCGCGTCGGGGCGCTCGACTCGCGGCACGAGACAATCGAAGGCGGCCCGCGCGTCTCCCGCCCCCTGCAGGATGGCCGCCTTGGTGGCCCGGAGCGCATCATCACCGGCAAACGTGCGCAACGCTTGCTCGAGCGCCGCGGTCGCCTCGGCGAGATCGCCGGTACGCATCCAGATGAGCTGGGCGAGGCTGCTATGCGCTTCGATGAGCCGCGGCTCGAGGCGGAGGCAGTCGCGCAAGGCGATCTCCGCTCGCTCGTTGGCCCCTGTCGCCATGAGGCTCCTGGCGTACGTCAGGCAGAGTGTTGGAGTCCTGAAGCCGCGCGCCAGAGCGCGGTGAGCGATCTGCCCGGCTTCCTCATGGCGGCCGAGCGCGTTGAGCGCGAGCGCGAGGGGCTGGGCGGCCCCAGGGTTGGCCGGCTCCGCGCCGGCGACTTTGCCATAGAAGGACAGGGCTTCTGCCTGCCGGCCGAGCGCGATGAGCGCCGTGACATGTTGCGTGGCGAGCTCGGGCTCCCACCGGCCCGGCGCGCAAAACGGCGCGGCGACTGCCAGGGCCCGTTCCGCCCGTCCGGTATCGTTGTAGTAACGGGCCAGCACGAGGGCCGCGCGTGGATCGGCTCGGGCACCCTCGATGGCGTGCTGCAGCACGATCTCGGCTTCGCCGCCGCGGCCGCTCGCCAGCAGCAGCTCTCCGAGGGTCGTGTGCGTCGCCGTCCAGCCGGGATCGAGCTCGAGAGCGCGCCGCAGCAGTGTCTCCGCAGCCCGCGCATCCCCCAGGGCGAGCTTCGTGCCCGCCAGTAGCCGCAGGCCCTCCACGAAGGTCGGATTGGCCGCGGCAATGCCCTCGAGACGCTCATGTGCAGCGCGAAATTCTCCCGCCTGGAGCAGGGCGCTGATGGCGCGCATCGCTTCGAGAACTGAAGCGGGAACAGACACTCGAGGTGAACCCCCGTAAATCGAAGCAGCATCGCAGAAGCGAGCTGCTGATTCTCGCACGGAAGGAGCCGGCACGCAGCGGGTCGTGGACGGCGCTTCCTGAAGCGAGCGGCGGCGCTCTCGGGGGAAGAGCGCCGCCGCTGTTCCCTCACGCCGCCGTGAGGGGAGGGAGTCTCCGCAACGTTACCAGTAGTACTTGGCTGTTACGTTGACTTCACGACCAAGGATCGAACGTCCGAAACCGACGTTATTCTGCACAGTGTTGCCGCCGAACCGGGCATTACCCTCGGTCAACCCGAGCTGGTTGGTGATGTTCGAGCCGAGCACCCGCAGCTCGAAGCTCTCTCCGATAAACGCATCGACGCCGAAAGCCAGGTCGTAATAAGCGGGCAACGGCGTCAGGTTCGTGCTGTCCTGGAAGCGCCGACCGATGCTCTCGTACGTCAATTGCTCGGTCAGTGAGCCCCAGGCGAAGGACTGCGTGTCGCTCGGTGTCACCCGGAACTGAAACTTCGGCAGACGCGCGAGCTGGTTGCCGTTCGCCGAGCCGCAGACCGTCTGACCTTGGATGTTCTGGTATAGGTAGCAGCCCACGAAGTCCGTGTAATGGGCTCTTTCGTAGATGCCATTGACGTCGATCTTGAAGGTGCTCAGGGGTTGGTTATCGCTGGCAGCGAAGGGAGTCACGCTGCCATCGAGGCGGCCGCCCACCGAGGAAGAATCGTAGACGGAAGCCGGGCCGATCGGCACGTCCTGGATGTTCGTGGGTGTATACGCAATTCCCTTGAAGGTCTTGTCGTAAATCGACGCGTCGATGTACGTCCAGCGGTTCTGAATCTTGAAGCCGAACTCGTAGTTGCGCACCGTCTGCAGAGGCGTTCTGTTCGGGCACCCGCCGTTGTTGCAACGGACATCGTCGAAGTTCTCGAAAAGCACACCATTATTGATGCGCACATAGGCGCTCATATGATCGTTGAATTCGTAATTTGCGCCCACGGAGAACGTCGGAATGGTGTTGTTTTCATCGCCGTGCGACCACGTACCGTTGGGCAAGGTGACCGCGTTGTCCCACAGGTCGTACTTGGTGCCCAGCTGAACGTTCGAGGTATTGGTTGTCTCCTGATCCAGGTTGATGTGCTCGACGCGCAGCCCGGCATCGAACAGCCAACGATTGATCTTCCAAGAGTCGGAGATATAGGGGGCGATGTTCGTGGCGCGGCCGTTCTGCAGGATGTAGTAGCCCCCGTTGGCATTCTCGATGCCCTGAGGGCTGGTGACCTGGTAGACATTGCCGCCCGTGGCGGCGGACAGGATGATCGGCGCCGCGTTCGGCTGATTGGTAATCAGCACGTTGGAGCTCAACGACCAGTTGTCGTTCATGGTGTAGTGGGCCAAATACACCCCGCCGGTCAGGGTGTTACCGAAGCCAAGATCCTTGTTCAGGCGAAATTCATCGATGACGCTCACGATCTTCTTCTGCACGTCCCACACCTGCTCGGTGACCACGCTCTGGTTGGGATTCACTGCCTGACCGTTGGGATAGGCGGCCTGCACCATGCCCGCGGTCAGGGGGCTGGGCAAGGTCAACGCGGCGATGAACGACGTCAGCGTCTGGGGATTGCCATTGTTGACCAGCGCGTACGTCGGGACGAGCCCGCCGTCGAATATCAAGTCGTTGCTGATCGACCAGCCGTCGCCGAACGCCTCCTTGAGCTGCGAACCGAAATAATTCAGCTGCGCGCCACGGCCCGCGCTGATGTCGTCGTTCTGGAAGCAGTTACACGCGGGATCCGGCACCTGGAAATTCTGGAGCTGCTTGCTGTTGTAGGTGGAATTGAGCTGATCGAAGCCGGGATAGGTGTCGACCGAGCCGCCGTTCACGGTATAAGGAAAGTCGGCGACCCACATATCATGGGCATGCAGGGTTCTGGCCCAGAACAGGATCGACCCGTGGTCGAGATCATGCTTCAGGGTGGCCGTCAGCTGCCCTTCGACGAAGCCCAGATACTGCGGGTCGCGCACACCATCGGATTGCATGTAATAGCCGCCGATGCTGCCGTACCAGCCGTCAGCCACCTTGCCGCTCTCGAACGCATCGATGCGCTCCTCTCCTTCGGAGCCGTAGGTGACGCCGATCGATCCAACCTGTTTGTCCTTGCCGGTTCGCAGGATGAAGTTTGCCGTCGCACCCGGCTGGCCCGGGCCGAAGATTGCGGCGGGGCCGCCCTGGACGATCTCGACGCGATCGACCGTGTCATCCATCCGTATCAGCGAGCTGTTATCCATGAAGGACAGAAAAGGGGAGCCGTAGAGGGGCAGGCCCTCGAGCATGGTGGTGAAATACGGGGAATCGCCGCCGCCCAAGGGAAAGCCGGCCACGTCGATGTTGACGCCGGTCGGTCCGCCGGATGCTTCCGGCCACACGCCAGGCGAGAGTTTGTAGATTTCGGCTGCACTTCCGGGGTTCGCCATGGCAATCTGCTGCATGGACGCCGTTACGATGTTGTAGCTCGCGTCCAGCTTTTTCACTGCGGTCGCCGTGGCTGTGACGACGACTTCCTGGAGGCTCTGGGTAGTCGTCATTCCCATCTGCGCGGTCGTGGGAGCAGCCGCCGGTGGCGGCGCAGTCTGCGCACGAGCGCTTCCGGTCACGGCAAGGCCGCCCGCACCGAGAATCCCGGCGACGACGGCCGCCACGGTGTTGGGATGGACGGACCCGAGGGCCCGGGAGGGATGGGCGCCCCCGCGGGGCGATTTCTTGGCTTTGACTCTCATGCAAATTCCCCCAATTCGAAGTGCCGCCTGCTGCAGGCGGCGAGACTCAGTGCAGTGACGACCCTCGTCCGGAAGCGGTTGTTGCGCGATCGCAACGTCTTCGAGGCGCGCAGCCTGAGCTGAGTCTGCGGCGGCGCGCTTCTCGGAAACGACCGGTATGGATCGAGCAGTCATCCCTGAGGAAGACGTTTGAGCCGCGGAACTCCGCCATTGCGAATCGCAACGAAATTTTCACGCGGCACGGGATTGGCGTGGCCATGCCATCGGGATTGCCGACGTGCGTGACGACGGCGAGTGAACAAGCTATAAGTCGCCGATTCGCCACAAGCCGGCAGAGGCTGCGTCCGCCCATGAATCAGTCACGAGCCTCTCTGATCCTGCGGGCCGCGTCGGCCGCTTGCTTGCTCCTTCCGGTGCTTCCAGCGGCCGCCTCGCCGTCAGCGGCAAAGCCACAGCTCGCCTTCCAGGTGCGCGAAGGCCGGATCCTCAATTATTTCCTGCGGCAGGGACCTGTCTCTGCCCATCTGGTGCTGCGCTCCGGACCGGTGCCGCGCATCCTCATCGCTTTCCCTGCCGGCAACAGCGGCGTCGGTCTCTGGTTCGGACATCAGTTCGGCAATGCGGCCTGGAAGATTCACGGCACGCCGCAGCGCGACCAGGAGCGGGACAGGAAGGGTAGAACGTTGTACGGAATTTCGGCCGAGGTGACGCTCGCGGCTCGGGAGCTCGACATCCACCAAGCGGTGCTCTCCAGCGTCCGCGTGCTGCGCGACTATCAATCGCTCGGAACCTTACCCGAGGACATCATCGTGGCGCCGTCCCTAAAGGGGCATACCTTCACGTGGACTCGCGATAGGCTCGACGGCGCAGCAGGATACCGGCTGCAGATCGACGTGCTGGACGGCCGGATCCACGGGAGGCGCATATTCGCGGGAGCGGGCGGAGCGATCGACCTTCGGGTCACGGGCCTCACGGGCGAGCCGCCGCTCGTTCCGCTCGCCGGACACGAGCTGCTGCGCAACTCCTCCGCAGCGGATCGCGGCGCACGCGAGACGCTCGCCTTTCTCGCGTATCGCGAGAAGCTCCTCGCCGGCTCCTGGCGGTTCGATACTTACTTCGGCCGCGATACCCTGATGAGCACCACTTTGCTGCTCCCGGTCCTGAGTCCGAGTGCGGTCGAGGACGGGCTCGACTCCGTGCTCGCGCGCCTCTCGCCTCAGGGCGAGGTGGCGCATGAAGAGGACATCGGCGAGGGGGCGGTGCTCGAGCACATGAAGGCGGATGGGTCGCGCTCGGCGGCGCCGGTATATGACTACAAGATGATCGACGAGGACTACCTGCTCGCGCCGCTCGCCGCAGACTGGATCCTGCAGCCCGATGCCCGGGCGCGCTCGGCCGCTTTTCTTGCGGCGATTGTCGGCGGGCCGTCGGAGCGCCGCGGCACGCGCGGCGCCGCACTCGTGCAGAACCTGCGCTACGTCGTGCAAGGCGCGGAGGCCTTTGCCAAAGCGCCCATCGTCGCGCACCTCATCGGCCTCAAGCCCGGGGAGATCGTCGGCGATTGGCGGGACAGCGGGACTGGTCTCGGCGGCGGGCGCTATCCCTACGATGTCAACGCTGTGTTGGTTCCGGCAGCTCTTTCCGCCGCCGCCCGGTTGGCCGGCAGCGGTCTCCTGTCGCCTTATCTGACCGCGCCCGACCGCACGCTCTTTGCCGGCGCGGCGCGGATGGCGCAGGTCTGGCGCGAGCAGGCCCCGCCGCTCTTTGCGGTGACCCTGAGCCACTCCGTGGCCGCCAATGCGATCGAGATCTATGCCGACTCGCAGGACGTGCCGTCGCAGCCGGCGCTCGCCGCGTTGGGTCGCGGAGCCCTGCGCTTTCATGCCCTGTCGCTGTCGGCAGCGGGCGAGCCGATCCCGGTCATGCACTCGGACGAGGGATTTCTACTGCTCTTCGCGGACCCCGAGCCGCAAGCCCTGGATGACATCGTCTCCGCGCTGATGCGTCCGTTTCCCGCAGGGCTGATGACGGGCGTCGGCATGGTGGTTGCAAACCCGGTTTTCTGTGCGCCCGCGCTGCAGAAGCTCTTCAGCCGCAACGCCTACCACGGCACGGTCGTCTGGTCCTGGCAGCAGGCGCTCTTCGCCGCGGGGCTGGCGCACCAGCTCGAAAGGCACGACCTTCCCGCTGGCGTGCGCGCCGATCTCGTCAAGGCGCAGCGAGTCTTGTGGTCCGGGATCGAGGCCACCCGCTCCATGCAGAATGCGGAGCTTTGGTCGTGGTCGTACGAGGCCGGCCGCTACCAGCTGCGGCCGTTTGGCTCGTCCGCGGCGGACGCTGATGAGTCCAACGCCGCGCAGCTCTGGAGCACGGTGTATCTGGCAGTCAGGCCGCCGCGTCTCGCGCCGGTTACGTCCGTATCTCATGGGCTCCGCTGGCCGTTGTCTGGGGGCCCACAGCCGGCGCTGACCGGATCCGCGCGATGAGAGATCCCGGCAGCCGCTTTCCCCCGATGACAAATGTCGCGTACGTCTTTCTCTGCGCGCTGCTGCTCCCGGTCGTGGCCGCGGGGCAGGCGACCGACGCGAGCTTCCAGTTGAGCACTGGGCTCGAGCAATTGCCCGATTATTTCCCCGGGCTGCTCGGCAACGGGTATATCGCGACCCAGACCACACCACGCGGCACCGGGCCCGCGCAGACCTATCTGGTGGGCCTGATGGATTACCGCCCCGGAGACATCTCGCGTCCGGCACTCGTGCCCGGCTGGACCGCAATCGACTTCGCGCCGCGCCGCGCCGGCCCGCAGGATGACTGGCTCAACGAAGGGCCTCTGAACGCCGCCCGTTTTGCCGACTATCGCCAGATGCTCGACATGCGCGCGGGCATACTGACCACCCGATACTCCTACAGCGATCAGGGACGGCAGACCGCGGTGCAGGTCATTACGTTCGTCAGTGAGTCCTCGCCGCATCTTGCGGTGACTCGTCTCGCGCTGACTCCGGAGTATGACGGTTGGGTTCGCGTGTCTTTCCCCCTGACCTTGTGGCGACAGCACACGCCGAGGCTGCCGCTCGGCCGGTGGACCGGACCCGAGCAGGACCAGGCGCTCGCGGCCCGCGGTATCGCGCTGCAACCGCATCCGCCGGCCACTGCGGACCGCGCCGCTCTCTGGTATCCGGGCTACACGGAGGTCACCGCGACAAGCGGTGACGCGCGCACGCTGACATTGTCGCTGGCGGGTAAGGCCGAGAACGGGCTGCCGATGGCGATGGCGGCGGCGATCGCATTGCCGCTGCAGGCGCATGGGGCCCAAGTCAGTGTGAGCCGCGCCGCGGATCGCCTGGCGCTCGATGTGACCCTGCGCGTTGCGAAGGGCCATACCTACGATTTCAGCAAGTTCGTTGCGCTGTCGCGCTCGGGCTGGGGCGGCGGCGCGGCGGAAGATCTCACACTCGCGCGTCAGGCGCGCATGCAGGGGTTCGAAGAGCTGGCGAGCGCGCAGCGCGCGGCGTGGCAAGCGCTCTGGCAATCGGACATCCTGATCAAAGGCGATCCGCGGGCGCAGCAGGTCGCGCACGCGCAGCTCTACTACCTGCTTGCGAGCGTCGCTCCTGACACGGCGTGGGCCACCGGACCCTGCGGGCTGACGCTCTGCTACGCCGGCCACGTCTTCTGGGACAGCGATACCTGGATGTTCCCTGCGTTGCTGCTCCTCCATCCGCGACGCGCGCAATCCATCCTGGCCTTTCGTGAGCGCACCCTCGCGGCGGCGCGTGGACGCGCGCGCCAGTACGGATACCGGGGCGCCATGTTTCCGTGGGAGTCGGACCCGCAGAAGGGCACCGAGCAGATACCGCACTCGGCAGACCTCCTCTCCAAAAGTGAGAACCACGTCAATTCGGAAGTGGCCATCGCCCAATGGCAGTATTACCTCGCAACGCTCGATCGCAGCTGGCTGCGCGCGCACGGTTGGCCTGTGATCCGTGAAGTGGCCCGCTTCTGGGCGAGCCGCGCGACGTACGATGCGAGCCGCAGGCGCTACGACATCCTGCACGTCACCTCGGTTGCGGAGTCGAACGCCGACATTCCCGACGATACGTTCACCAATCTCGGTGCGGCCAAGGCGCTCGATTTTGCTGTCGCCGCCGCCAAAGTGATCGGCGCACAGCCGGATGCCGACTGGAGTCACGTCGCGCACGGGCTATACATCCCGATGGCGCCGAACGGGCAGTATCACCTGGCATTCGCCCCTTCGGTGACGACCCACGGCGAGGATTTCGGCGGCGGGCCGGTGGCGCTGCTCTTCCTGCCGGCCCTTGATTTCCAGATGCCGCGCGCATTGCGACAGAGTGACTACCGCCACGCCATACAGCGGGACGCGGCGAGCTCGGTCGGCGAGGTCAGCATGGGCATCCTGCCGCGGGTTTCGGCCGCGGACGAGGCGGATCTCGGCGCGCAGGCGGCCGCGTGGGCCAAGCTGTTCGAGACCGGCGGCACCCTTAAATCGCCGTATGATGCGTGCACCGAGACCGCGAGCAACGAGGTCGGCCCGTTCCTCACGGGTTCCGGGTCGTACCTGCAGAGTCTGATCTATGGGCTCACCGGGCTCAGGATTCGCGCAACGGGGCTCGTCGCCGCGTATCCTCCCGCATTGCCGTCCGGATGGGTCTCACTCACTCTGCGTAATGTCACGTTCCGCGGGCGGCGGCTGACCATCCGCGTACTACGCGATCCGACAGGTGTGGCGCACCTCAGCGGACTACGATGAGGGCCGAGACGATGGGCGAGATATCGACTCCCTCACTGCAGTCCTACGATCTCTTTCCGACCCGGATCTGGCAGGCTCCTCTCGATGCGCTGCAGCCGCGCTTCGCGGAATGGACGAGTTGGGTGCTTGCGCTGCGCGCCGCAAGCCCGGCGCCTGCGGGTCGGACCAACCGCAGCGGTTGGAACAGCAACGAAATGGATGTTCTCGAGCGGCCCGTTTGGGCTCCTTTACGGCAGGCCGTCCATTCGGCATGCGCGACCGCGCTGGGTGAAATGGGCCGAGGAAGTCAGCTGTTGCAAGTGCAGTCGTGGGTCAACCTGCACGACCGCGGGGGCTTCAACTTCCTGCACATGCACGAGGGCTCGCTTCTCTCCGGGAGTTTCTACCTCAAAGTCCCCACGGGCTCGGGCGCGCTCTGTTTTCGAGACCCCCGTGCGGGCGTGCTCCACGGAATCGTCAAGGGCCCCGTCCCCAATGGGCACGCCGACGTTCGCCTGAAGCCGAGCACGGGTCTCCTCGTGCTATTCCCCTGCTGGATGGAGCATTACGTCGAGCCGCATGAGGGCGACGAGCCGCGCATCTGCATTGCGTTCAATGCCAACGAGTAGCGAGCTGACGCAGGATTCATCGTGAGACCGAGTCGGGCCGGTCTTCGCATCCAATGAGCTCGCGCAGTGCGTTGAAGTCCACGGGCTTGACCAGATGCCGGTGGAACCCGGCCTCGCGCGCGCGCTGCCGGTCCGTCTCCTGCCCCCAGCCGGTCACGGCCACGATCTGCGTGGCCTGCGCCCAGGGACGGCTGGCGATCTTGCGGGCCGTCTCGTAACCATCGAGCCTCGGCATGCCGATGTCGAGCAGCACGACATCGGGGCGGAAGACCTCGGCTTCCTCCAGGGCCTCGATGCCATCGTGGACGACGCGAGTGTCGTGGCCCATCGATTGCAGCAGCATGCTGAGACTCACCGCCGCATCGTGATTGTCATCCGCGATGAGCACCCGACAGCTGCCCGCAAATTCGGCGTGCTTGCGCGGAGCGCTCGCAGGTTTCGCGGGCGCCGCAGCGACCACGGGCAGATGGATGAGGAACTCGGTCCCCTTGCCGCGGCCTGCGCTTCTGGCCTCGATGCGGCCCTGATGGAGCTCGATGAGCCTCTTGGCCAGCGTCAGTCCGATTCCGAGTCCGCCGTCGGCCCGCTCGTAAGAGCGGTCGAGCTGGGCGAAGGGCTCGAAGATGTGCTCCAGCATTTCCGGCGGAATTCCCATGCCGTTGTCGCGAATGGAGATGATTGCGTGCCGGTTGTGCGTATGCAGCGCGACCTCGATCCTTCCTCCCGGCGGTGTGTACTTGACCGCGTTATGAAGAATGTTCGATACGACTTGAGTCAGCCGGATGCGATCGGCGCTCGCGTAGATCGGGACACCCGAGGCGGCGAAGCTGACTTGATGTCGCGCCGTCTCTGCGGATTGCCGATACGTCTCGATGACGCTCTTCAGGAGCTCCGTGAGCTCGAGCGGCTCCGGTTGCAGCCGGATGCGGCCGCTCGTGATGCGCGACATGTCGAGAAGGTCATCGACGAGATGCGTCATGTGCCGCGCCTGCCGCTCGAGAATGGCAGTTGCCGCCCGAAGCTCGGGGGCCAGGGTCTTCGCGTGCTTGAGCAGCTCCGCGGCGGCGCAGATCGGCGCCAGCGGGTTTCTCAGCTCGTGAGCCAATGTCGCCAGGAACTCGTCCTTCTGCCGGTCCGCCTCGCGCAGCAGGCGCTCGGCCCGCCTGCGCTCGGTGATGTCGCGCACGATCTTGGACGCGCCGATGATCTCACCGTCCGCGCCCCTGATCGGTGAGATGGTGAGCGACACATCGATGCGACGCCCATCCTTGGTGACGCGCACGGTCTCGAAGTGATCCACCCGCTCGCCGCGGCGCAAGCGCGCGAGTATCTCAGCCTCCTCGGCTTGAAGCTCCAAGGGAATGATGGTCGTGATCGGCTTGCCGGTGATCTCCTCGGGCGCGTAGCCGAAGAGGCGGGCCGCGGCCGGATTCCACGAGGTCACGATGCCGTCGAGCGTCTTGCTGGCTATGGCATCGTCCGAGGACTCGACGAGGGCGGCCAGCCACGCGCGGGCGTGCTCGGCGCGCTTACGCTGGGTGACGTCGCGGAAGACCACGACGATTCCGATGAGTTTCCCGTTCGCGAGCCGGACGGGCGAGCCGCTGTCGTCGATCGGAATGCGCCGCCCGTCCCGAGCGATGAGAACGGTGTGGTTGGCAAGCCCGACGATGCCGCCGGTTTCCAGGACCTTGGCGACCGGATGCTCCACCGGTTTGCCGGTGTGCTCGTTGACGATGTGGAAGATTCTCTCGAAGGGCTGATTCCTGGCATCGGCCGAGGACCAGCCCGTGACCTGTTCGGCCACCGAGTTGAGGAATGTCACGCGTCCGGCAACGTCGGTCACGATGACGGCATCGCCTATGCATTTCAGCGTGACTTCGAAAGTCTCTGGCTCCCGCGGGGGGTGATGGTCGTCTTCGGCGCCGCGATCGAATGTCATTATTGGGTATTGATCAGTACGGGTTCGGCGGTGCGGTGGGTCCCCGGTCGGATGGGTGCGCAACCTTCGTGCCTGACTGCGATCCAGCCTGCGGTTGCAATCAACTTCGGTTAACGCTCCAGGCGGTGGCATGGGAGTAAGCGCCGGTGAGGAAGCTCACCCGCCATGGCTCCCGGAAGGCGTGCGCCGGTGTGCCAGGACCCAGGCGCCCGCAGAATATACCTGAGTGGAGCATCATCTCACACGGCGAGCGCACACCCACATGCTCGGCAATCGCCGGAGGTGCCGATGAGACCGGGCTTGGGGATGAGCTCGCGCCGCATGACGGTCGATGACTGGCAGGGGGAGTTCCCCTCGCAGAACACGCTTGCCGACGGCTATGAGGGTGCCTCACCGGTCGGCCGTATCCGCCCAATTGCATCCCCGACGCTGGGCTGCGGCGGAGGGAGGGGAGGAGAGTTATGAGCTGCCGACTCCGAACCTACACGTCGGGCGCAACGTGGCGAAGGGCGGCTCGCGCGCCCAACTATTGCCGGCGTTGTCGTCTGCCGCGAAAATTCCCGCAGCCTGTCGACAGCCCGACCTCTCATCTCGGATTCCGCTGTATCATCCGCGAGCCGCGGGGTAGCGAGCGAGCTTGAGCGCGACAATAAGGGATTGCGCCATGAGGGGTCAGCGGGGTGATCGATATGAACGGCAGCGATCGTGATCCGTTGGAGACGAAGGTGCCTGGTCCGACTCGGCGGGAATTCGTCGCAACTTCCGCCGCCATCGGGTTTGCCGCCGCCGTGGGCGTGTCTGTCGGGGCGGAGAGGGAGGTCGTCGAGAAGGACGTCGAGGTGACGACTGCGGATGGCCGATGCGATGCGGTGTATCTGCATCCCGCGGCAGGTACTCACCCCGGCGTCCTCATCTGGACCGATATTTTCGGCCTGCGGCCGACGTTTCGCGCCATCGGCAGGCGCCTCGCGGCCCAGGGATATGCGGTGTTGGTGCCCAATCCGTTCTATCGCACCGCGCGCGCGCCGCTCGTGGTCGATGCCGCGAGCTTCAAGTTCGACGATCCCGCGGATCGGGCGAAAGCTGAGCAGTGGACCGCACCGACCAGAGTACCCGGAGCGATCGAGAGGGATGCGCAAGCGCATATCGCGTTTCTCCACGCGCAGCCGCAAGTCGATCGGACGCGCAAGCTCGGCACTCACGGCTATTGCATGGGTGGCCCGCTCGTCTTCAGGACGGCCGCCCACGTTCCCGACAGGATCGGCGCCGCTGCGACGTTTCACGGAGGAGGGCTCGTGACTGACAGGCCCGACAGCCCGCATCTGCTGGTGCCCCGCATGAAGGCACGCATGTACTTGGCGGTGGCTGCCAGCGACGATACCAAGCAACCCGATGCGAAGGACAAGCTGCGCGAAGCGTTCGCGGCAGCGCGCGTGCCCGCCGAAATTGAAGTGTATCCAGGCACCATCCACGGCTGGTGTGTGCCCGACATGCCTCAGTATGACGGCAAGCCGATCTACAACAGGCCCGAGGCCGAGCGAGCCTGGGCAAAGCTGCTGGCGCTCTATCACTCGGTCCTCGCGTGAGTGTCCGCAGCGCTGATCGATCAAGGTGCTCTCAGGCTGGCGAGCGCCGGCTCCGGCCACGATCGGCCGACGACCGAAAGCGGCCAGCCGGTGAGCTCCTGCTATGCGTTTCGCATCAGCTTCCGGCTCGAAGATCAGTAGCCGCTCAGCGCATCAGGGCCGGCGGACCAGCGCCAGCTTCACCCCAAAGCCGAGGAATACGAGGCCGGTGAGCTGATCCAGTCGTCTGACCACTGCTGGGCGCTTCAAGGCGCGCGCGACCGGGCGGGTCGCAGTGATCAACAGCGCGAACCACATGAGCCCCATCAATGCGTGCAATGCGGCGAGCAGAAAAATGAAAGGTCCGGCGGGCACGTGCGCCGGCAGGAACTGCGGCAAGAAAGAAACGTAGAACACGCCGACTTTGGGATTGAGGAGATTCGTGAGGAATCCGCGCACCAGCCAGCCGCGGCTACTCGGTGCGGCAACTCGCCCCGCGAGCTCGAGCTCGAAACGGGAGCGCGGCTTGAGAATGAGGTTCACGCCCAGCCAGACAAGGTAGAGCGCGCCCGCCCATTTGAGGGCGGTGAAGGCTATCTGCGAGGCTGCCAGCAGTGCGCCGAGCCCGAATGCCACAGCAGCGCCCCAAGTGAGGCAGCCCATCACGACTCCGAGGCTGGCGAGTGCGGCGCCCTTCGGGCCCTCGGACGCGGCGGTGCGCAGCACCAGCGCCGTATCCAAGCCCGGTGCAATGGTCAGGAGACCCGCGGCGATGCAGAAGGCGATGAGGGCTTGAGTGACGGTCATGGGTCCTTATCCGGCATCGAGTTGGGCGACTCACGCCAAGGATCAACCCTCAGAGCCCGAGGTTCAAGCTTCCGCCGACCCGGTGCTAGACTCCGGCATACCAGTCGTAGCCGCGGTCCTCCCAGTAGCCGCCATGGCCGCCGGCGATGGCGTGGAAATCGCCGACGATCTGGATGTGCTGCACATACTTCGCCATCTTGTAGCCGAGCTGGCGCTCCACGCGCAGCCGCAGCGGCGCTCCGTGGGGCACATCGAGCGGCTTACCGTTCATGTCATAGGCTATCAGCGTTTGCGGGTGCATCGCATCGACCAGCCCGACGCTTTCGTAGTACTGGCCGGGACTCTGTTCGCCGCCCTTCGCGGCCTCTCCATCCAGGTTGTCGGCACAGTAGAAAACCACATACTTCGCCCCGGCGCGCACGCCCGCTGCTCTGAGTAACAGTGCCAGCGGCACGCCGGTCCAGCCGCCGATGGCGCTCCAACCCTCGACGCAGTCATGCCGCGTGATCTGACTTCGCGCGGGAAGCCGACGAAGATCGGCGACGCTCAACGACAACGGGTGCCTGACCATGCCGTCGATCCGCAACCGCCAGTTCACAAACCCTTCGTCGACGTGCCGTGCATAGTCCGCACCGCCTGGGTGGTAAGTCCCGTTGGGCTTGAAATAGTGCGAGATATCGGACGGCTTGTATTCCCGCGCCATCTCGCCGCCCGCGAGCAGGAAGCGCTGCGTGGCCCGCGTCCAGGCCTGAGCGGCCGCGAGCACGCGCTGGAAGCTCGCGCTCTCCGTCAGAGAGTCGGCCTGGAAAATCTTGCTGCAGCCGGTGAGCAGCAGGCCGCTGCCTGCGAGGCTGGTGATCAGTGCCTGACGGCGGGTGATGATCGGCATGTCACTCGTGCTCCGCGGGGACGGCATAGCGGCCGGTGATCATCGAGCGTACTTCGTTGAGCGGCCCGGCGAGCACTACCTCGATGAGGTGCACCGCGATGAACAGCACGATCGCGGCGGCGAACAGGAAGTGCAGGGTGCGCGCGGTCTGGCGCCCGCCGAGTGCCGTCACCAGCCAGGGCGCGAACGCATCGAAGCCCGGCGACATGCAAAGACCCGTGAGAACCATGCCGGCCGCGAGTGTCACCAGCCCCAGATAGGCGAGCCGTTGCAGCACGTTGTAGCGCTTCGCAGCCTCGCCCTTGGGATGCTTGAGTTTGAGGTGATCGATGATGGAGCGCGGAATGGCACGAAGGTCGGTCGCGGTCGGCCAGAGGTCCCGCTGGATGTGTCGGCTCACGATACTCCACGTCAGGTACAGCGCGCCGTTGATGACCAGGACCCATGCGAAGAAGAAATGCCAGTGACGCGCATCCGCCAGGTCGGTGTAGCTGGGGAGTGTCACCCAATCAGGCCAGGCGCGTGTGGTCTGCTCGCCGTCCTCCTGCGAGACGCCGAGGATGCCAGTGGTGTCGAACTTCAGGGGACCTATGATCGTGCGACCCCGCAGGCCCGCGGGCGTCCGGACGGCGCCGAGGGCAAGGAAGGGCTTATCGAAATCGGCTCCCGCCTGTCCCCAGTACAGTCGTGGGTGCGCGTTGAAGATGTTGAGCCCGCTGCCGACCATGATGAAGATCGTCAGGGCGTTGATCCAATGGGTCAGGCGGACCGGCCAGGCATGGCGATGAATGACGTCCCGCCGCGGGCGGGCGCGGTGGGTTACTGTCTCGGCCTCGGGCACGGCGTCTGCGGAAGGAGTCGGCATCTTATCACCTTCGTTCATAAGAGGGCTGGACACCCACTCGCCGGCTATTTCGCTGCCAGCGCTGCGCTGTTACACCGGGCGCGAAAAGGACCCGTCTCACCAGCGCAGCAGGCGCCTCCCCGTGATGGCGCCGAGGGCGGTGGCGGCAGCGATTCCAAGCGTATACCAGGTGGCCACGAAAGCGGGTGCCTGCTCCGGACAGTGTAGGCCATAGAGGGTTGCCGCGAGCGTGCCGGCCGTGAAACCCGCCGCGGTACCCGCCAGCGCGGGGCGCGTAGGCGCCAGCCTGCGAATGGCCGCGACCAGGCCGGCGTAGATCGGGAGCGCGAGCAGCAGAATGAGCGGCGAGCAAACTTTCCAGGTGTGGCCCAACCACAGCGCGAGCCGCGCCCCCGGCGTCGCGGAGAGAATCTGACCCGCCCCCAGGGCGAGCATGGCCAGGATGACCAGCGCTGCGAGCCGTGGCGCCGCTCCTGCCCGCGCGCCCGGCACGGACAAGCGCTTCACGAGGACTGCGCCTGCCAGCGTGAGGAGGCCCGTGTAGGCGGCCTTCATCCAGAACCAGGGCTGTTGCGCGGCCACCAGAAGCGGCTGGCAGTGCAGTCCCAGGGCGACGATGGCCAACGTAACGGCGCCGCCGGCGATCAGAGCCGCCAGCAGCCTTCTGTTCACGACCCCTGGTGGGGTCGCCCGCACATCGCATGCGAGCAGCTCTATGAGGTCAGCCGTTCTCATCGCGTAGGACCTGATTCAGCCATTTGAGACTTCGATGCAGCATGACGCGCGCTGACACGGCGGTCACACCGCGCTTCCGGGCAGCCTCCTCGACGGAGAGGCCCTGCAGCTTCACATCTTCGATGAGACTTCGTTGCCGGTCGGGCAAACGTTGCAACAGCCGGTCGAGGTCGATGCGCAGCGCGCCTTCCTCGGCACCATCGGCCGCGAAGAGAGCGCCGGCATCCTCTAGGGGGACTTGAATCGACCGGCTGCGGCGGCGCAGATGATCGATCAGCTTGTAACGGGCCAGGGCATACGCCCATGGCGTGAATGGAAGAGATCGGTCGTAGCTGTCGCGCTTCAAGTGCACTGCAAGGAGCGTTTCCTGGACGAGGTCCTCGACTTCGGCAGTGCCGGTACCGATGCGACGGGCGAAGTATCCTCTGAGGTACCGACCGAGGACGCCGAGGAGCTGCCGGTGCGCGCCCGAATCCCCCTCCAGGCTGCGGATCATCAGCGGCCGGAGGCGCTCTTCGGTCTCATCCTGCTGCGGCACTTGGGAGTCGACTCGCTCGCGGCGCGCGAGCCGCCTCATTTTAACGCGGGCGATCCGCAGACCACAATCCGGGAAGGATCCATGGGCCTGTAACACCTCCCGGCGGGGTGCGAAGTAACCCGGCATGGATATGCTGCTCGAGCTCTGCACGCGCCCCGCCGCATTCCTGCGGCGCGCCCGAGACGGACCTGCTCTATTTGGCCTGTCTCGCCGCGCTCGCACTCGGAGGCACAGGTCCCTTCGCGCTCGATTCGATTCTGCTGCGGGCAAAGGGCAAGGAGCCGCGGGCTGCGCGGCCCCCTATCGATTGACGTCCGACCTCCCCCAACGAACCTCAAGAACGGAGACGACCATGAAATTGCGAAACCTCTCCCGATCGCTCACTTGGCGCTGCGGTGTAACGCTCGCCGCCTCGCTGCTCACGGCGAGTCTCGCCGCAGCCGCAGAGCCCGATCGCGGCGTTCTCGTACTCACGAGCACGAATGATCCGGGGAGCAATCAAGTGCTGGTGTATCAGTTGGAAACCGGGTCCGTGCCCGCGCTCTCCCTGGTGCAGAGTCTGCCCACGGGCGGTCGGGGTGGCGCGAGCGGTAACGCCGGCATTCTGCAAATGAAGGGCGAGTTCGGCGCCGTGGCGAATTACGGATCGGGCAGTGTCAGCGAGCTCGTGCGGGAGGAGGACTTCGTTCAGGTCAGGGGACACATCAAGCTCGCATCCGGCTGTTTGAAGCCTGACTCGGTGGCGCTCACCCGTGACCAGCTCTTCGTCGCAGGCACGAACTGCGTGGAGAGCCATTCCTGGCCGTCGGGGGCGCTGGACGGCGCAGTCGTACATCTTCCCGATGGATCGGCCGCCCAGGTCGCAGTGGGAAGGACGTGGGGCGCCGTCACGTTCACCTCAGGGTCAGTCGAGCAGGTCGGTCTGACAGGCTGGGGTGCGCTGAGCGGCTCCGTCGCTCCGGTCGCGCTTCCGGCCGACGCCAACAATACCCCGCTCGGCGCGGCATTCTGGGGTGATGTGCTCGGATTCACGCCGGCCCACAGCCCCGACAGCTTTGCGATCGTCGATGCGCAGCGTAACGTGTATCCGATCGTCGGGCCGACGCCGTCCTACCCCACGAATGCGCCGTGCTGGGTGGCAAAGGGGCCCGGCAGCGCCTGGTACACGGGCAACAGCCCCGGACACGCCATCTCCATATTCTTCAGCGACGCCAAGGGGGGGGTCTTCTACAAGTCGGTGCCGCTGCCCGGGGCACCCACCGACATCACGGTCTCGCAAGACCGGAAATGGCTGGCCGTCATCTACTCCGCGAATGGCAGCGGATACGTGTCCGTGTTTGCGATCGATCGGTACGGTGATCTGACGCCGAAAGCCGTTTCGAGCCCGATCGGTGTTGCCGCTTTCAGCGGTGTTGCGATCAGCGAATAAGGATCATCCCGGCGGCCGCCTGAAAACCAGGCGGCCGCCGCCTCGCTCGAGGCCGCCATGAATCGCAGCGCGGAGAATCGCGCAGTGCTATCGTCGAGCGCAGAGACGTAGCACATGTCGAAAGCCCATCGCCGCCAAGCTTCTCACCCGTTCGACGAGGCCATCCTGGCCGCCAAGCGAGACAAGGGCGTTCCGCACGAGTTCGTGCTGGACGAGATTGCGCGTCTGGCGCCGGTTACGCGGCCCATGTTCGGATGCCTCGCCGTGTACGTGCAGGACAAGATCGTGCTCATCCTGCGCGACAAACAGAAATCGCGCGCCGACAACGGTGTCTGGCTGGCGACCGCCGTGGAGCATCACGAGAGCCTGCGGCGGGAATTCCCGCGGATGCGATCGATCCACGTTTTCGGCCAAGCGCCGACGCAGTGGCAGGTTTTACCGGCCGACGACCCTGATTTCGAGGCGGCTGCAATCCGGGCCTGCCAGCTCATCCTTGCCTGCGATCCCCGAATCGGCAGGATCCCGGTGAGGCGGCGATCAGCGTCGCGCACCGGAGCGTACGCTAGAAGTGCCAAACCATTCGGCGGCGGACGCAGAGGGCTTCCTCGGCAGGTGGGAGTGCGGGGCCGTAAAATGCTTACTGCCGGGCCGCAGGTTGAGCGCCAAGGGGAGGCTTCCATGAAGATGACAGTCCGCGATGATTCCGCTCGCCAGCGCTACGAGCTGGAGGTGGAGGGAGGGGTCGCTTTCGTCGATTATCTTCGTGACGGCCGCAAGGTGATCATGACACATGCCGAAGTACCGCTGCCGCTGCGCGGTGGAGGAATCGGAGCTGCGTTGGTGAAGGGCGCGCTGGCGCTCGTTCGCGAGCGGGGCGAGAAGGTCGTGCCGCTTTGCCCGTTCGTCGTGCAGTACATGCGGCGGCATCCCGAGACTCACGACCTCCTCGCCGAGCGGCACGTGTTCGATTGACAGCCGTCTTGACAGGAAGTAATAACTAAGACAATACTGCGGGGCGTTAGGTAGCGCTACCATCGAGGCCTGCGCCGCGTCACTGACGCGAGAAACGCGCTTGCAATGAGGGGAGATCGATGAACAAGCCCACCCGGCCGATGATGAGCGCTTGGGCGCTGATCTTCTGTGGCCTCACGACAATCGCGCCGGCGGGTGCCGCTGGTCAGGCAGCGGTCTCGATGGCCGTACACGCCAATGCGCCCGGGCCGAAGATCGATCGCCATATCTTTGGTCAATTCGCGGAGCACCTCGGCCGCGGCATCTACGGTGGCGTTTGGGTAGGGACCGGCTCTCCCATCCCCAACACGGACGGCTATCGGAACGATGTGCTCGCGGCGCTGAAGGCGCTCCATGTCCCGGTGATCCGTTGGCCGGGCGGATGTTTTGCCGACGACTACCACTGGCGTGATGGAATCGGTCCGCGCGCACAGCGTCCGGTGCGGGTCAATACGCATTGGGGCGGGGTGTTGGAGCCGGACTCCTTCGGCACCAACGAATTCCTCGACTTCGCCGAGCTCGTCGGCGCCGATCCCTACGTGACGGGAAATGTCGGCTCCGGCTCTCCGCAGGAAATGGCGGACTGGGCCGAATACATCACGTCTGACTCCCAGAGCACGTTCGCGCAACTGCGGCGGGCGAACGGACGGGCCAAGCCTTGGCGGCTGCCTTTTTTCGGCATCGGCAACGAAGCCTGGGGCTGCGGCGGCAACATGAGGCCCGAGTACTACGCCGATCTCTTCCGGCGTTACGCCACGTTCGTCAGGGACCATGCGCCGGAGGGGATCGAGTTGGTTGCGAGCGGTGCGCACGATGACGACTACCACTGGACGGATGTCCTGATGGCCAGGGCGGGCGACCTGATTGATGCCCTGTCGCTCCACTACTACACCATTCCAACGGGTAACTGGAAGCACAAGGGAGCCGCCTATGGATTTGGCGAGGACCAATGGGCATCGACGTTGAAGGCGGCGTCCCGAATCGACGAGTTCATTACTCGCCACTCGGCCATCATGGACAAGTATGACCCGCAAAAGCGTGTCGCTCTCTTCGTCGACGAGTGGGGCGCATGGTATGACCAGGAGCCGGGCTCACATCCCGGATTCCTCTACCAGCAGAACTCGTTGCGCGATGCGATGGTGGCGGCGATCTCGCTGAACATCTTTGAGCGCCACGCCGATCGTGTGCGCATGGCCAACATCGCGCAGATGATCAATGTCCTGCAGGCCATGATCCTGACGCGCCAGGCCAAGATGGTGCTCACGCCGACCTATTACGTGTTCCGTATGTATGTGCCGTTTCAGGATGCAACCTACCTGCCAGTCAGGATCGACACGCCGTCGTACCGGTACGGAACGACCGCGTTGCCCGCGGTCGATGCCACCGCGGCGCGCGATTCCTCCGGCACGATTCACCTCGCGCTCGTGAATATCGACCCTCACCACGGAGCCACGGTGTCGGTACAGATCGAGGGCTTCAACGCGCATTCGGCCAGCGGCACGGTGCTGACCGCGGATGCCATGGACGCCCACAACACGTTCGAGCACCCCAACGCCATCGCACCGGCCCGTTTCGACGGCGTACGCAAAGGCGCGAGGCTCGTCTTCCGGCTGCCGCCGAAGTCTGTTGCAGTCGTGGCAGTGCACTGAGACTGCTGCGTCGCTTGCTGGCGCTCGCTCCCTCTGCGCCGTTCCGGCGTGGCTGAAGTCGCCCGGCAGGCTGCAGCGGCCGCCAGGCTGCTCGGCCTTAGACTTGGATCACGAAATTCCGGCGTTTGCCCGTGATAGCGGTCTCGGCGAACTGTTAGCAGATCGGGAATCCTTGAACCCCTAGAAAAGGGGGTCGGGGGAACGCCCGATGATTGATGACGTGGTTTTGATAGCGAGCATCGTGCTTGGGGTGGCGGCAGGGGCCGCGGCTTACTTCTTGGCGCGCAAATGGGGCCTCGGACGGGACAGCGCCGCCGCGAGCAGCGACGGGGCGATGCTGCGAACGCTCATCGACAATCTTCCCGATTTGATTTACGTGAAGGACGTCGAGGGACGCTTCCTCCTGGCCAATGTCGCGGTCGCTCGCATCATGGGCGCGAAGACTCCGGGCGAGCTGCTCGGCAAGAACGACTTCGACTTCCATCCCAAGGAGCTGGCAACTCTCTATTACGAGGACGAGCAGGCGGTAATCCGCTCCGGCAAGCCGCTTCTCGCGCGTGAGGAGGAATGCCGGGATCCGTCCGGCAACCTCATGCACCTGGAGACGACGAAGGTGCCGCTGCGCGATGCGGGCGGCAGGATGACCGGCCTGGTGGGAATAGGACGCGACATGACGCCACGGGTCGCACAGGCGCGGGCACTGGATGGCGCCGTGCGGGAATCCCGAGAGATCATCCAGGCGGTTCTCGCCGGTGCGAGCGATCGGCGCATTGCCATCGAGGGCAAGGCCGGCAACCTCCTCCTGCTCGCGCAGAGTATCAATGAGTTGATCGACAGCGTCTCGACCACGGTCGCAGAGACGGTGGCAGTGGTGGGCCGGGCCGTGGAAGGTGACCTCACACCGCGGGTGAGCGTCGAGAACAAGTCAGGCGATTTCAAGGCACTTGCCGCTTCGATCAATTCCATGATCCAAGCGATGCGCGACGTCGTTGCCGGCCTCACGAAGACCTGCCGCGCGGTTCAAGTAGGGGCCGAGGAGATCTCGCGCGGCAACCTCGATTTGAGCAGGCGCACTGAGGAGCAGGCGTCGAGCCTCGTGGAGACGACCTCCTCGATGGAACAGATGACCTCGAGGGTGAAAAACAACGCAGACAACGCGGTGCAGGCGAACCAACTGGCGGTAGCGGCACGCGAGCAGGCCGAGCGCGGCGGCAGCGTGGTGGGTACGGCCGTGGCGGCGATGAGCGAGATCAGCGCAGCGAGCAGAAAGATCGCGGAAATCATCGGCGTAATCGATGAAATCGCCTTCCAGACGAATCTGCTGGCCCTCAATGCGGCCGTGGAGGCGGCGCGAGCTGGCGAGCAGGGCCGGGGCTTCGCGGTCGTGGCATCGGAGGTCCGCAACCTCGCCTCGCGCAGCGCCGGAGCGGCCAAGGAGATCAAGGCGCTCATTCAGGACTCGGTGGGCAAGGTGAATGAGGGAACGAAGCTGGTCGATGAGTCCGGCAAAGTGCTCGGTGAGATCGTGACGCGCGTGAAGAAAGTCACCGACGTCATGGCGGAGATTGCCGACTCGAGCCGCGAGCAGGCTTCGGGAATCGAGCAGGTGAACAGGGCCGTTTCTTCGATGGATGCGACCACGCAGCAGAATGCGGCGCTGGTCGAAGAGGCGACGGCCGCTGCGCGGGCGCTGAGCGAGCAGGCGGCGAGCATGATGAATCTGATCGGGCGGTATCGACTCGCGCGGTCGAGCGGCGCTGCGCCCGCAGTGGCGCCAGCGGGTGGGGGCGCCGCGCGCGCAATCGCCTGACCCGAGTCTTGCGCCGAGGCGATGGTTGGAATGGGTTGACCGGCGACTGGAATGCCGCATGGAAAGTGAGCGCGCGGTGGGCGTTCAGTGGACGTAGGAGCCGGCGTTCACGTCGATCGTGCAGCCGGTCGAATGATCCGCGAGACCGCTTGCGAGGAAGACGATTAACGGGGCGATGTCGTCGGGCTCGGTCAATCGCTGCAGAGCAATGTCGCTCGTGGCGTAGTCTTCCCCGAACTGATCGAGGAAGCCTTGCGCCATGTCCGTTCTCGTGAATCCAGGCGCCACGTTGAAGGCGACGATGCCGGCTTTCCCGAAGCCTCTGGCGAGGGACCGCGTCAGCGCGACCAAACCTCCCTTGGAGGCGGCATACGCCAGATAGGGAGGCTGATCGCCGCGGAAGGCCGCGCGCGATGAGATGTTGATGATCCGTCCACCGCCGCGAGCGCGAAAGTGCTCGATCGCGAGTTTGGCCAGAATGGCCGGAGCGCGAAGGTTCACCGCCAGTGTGGTTTCCCAGTCTTGCAGCCAATCTGCCGTTGCGCCTTCCAGCGGGGACGAGATTGCGACCCCGGCATTGTTGACCAGGGTATTCACATGCCCGAACCGTGTGATCACCGCGCTCCACAGCGCAGCGCATTCCTTTGCCTGGGACAAATCAGCCTGGAACACCTCGGCGGACGCACCGATCTGCTGCGCGAGAGCGGCGGCCTCTTGTCCGTGCTCCCGGTAGTGAATGGCGACGCGTGCGCCCGCTTGCCCGAGCGAGCGGGCCGCCGCGGCGCCTATTCCCCGGCTGGCGCCGGTGACGAGCACGCTCGCCTGGCTGAGGTCGATTCGCATCGAGTCACCTTGTTCCGCTTGTACCGGCAGTGCACAGTTGCCGCTATTCGCCCTCGGATCTTAGCAGGGCCGTGATCGCGGCGGCCTGATCCCGGTGATTTGCAGCTGCTCTCGATGGGTGTACTTTTGAGCCATGGAAGCGGCCAGGAGCGCGGAATGCATCGACGAGAGCTGACAGTGCGGACGAGCGGGCGGGGCTTCCTGGAGCTCACCAAGGAAGTGGCGTCCGTCGTGCACGATAGCGGCCTGGCGGACGGCCTGTGCAACGTTTTCGTGCCGCATACGAGCGCGTCGTTACTTGCCGGAGAAAACTGGGACTCGAGCGTACGCCGGGACCTCGAGGCCTTCATGAGCCGCCTCGTGCAGGATGGCGATCCGCGCTACGAGCACGACACAGAGGGGCCGGACGACATGCCGGCTCACATTCGCACCATGCTCACCCACAGCTCCATCGTGATTCCAGTCGCCGCCGGCGAGCTGCAGCTCGGCACCTGGCAGGGGATCTATCTCTGGGAGCACCGCACGACACCGCACGAGCGACGGGTTCTCCTCACCCTCTGGTGAACGAGCGGCGCCGGGCGGCGCCGCGCGCAATCAGGGAGGTGCACGCGCGGGCGCAGTCCGGGCACTCAAGCGCTCTGCCGGCCGCCTTCGCGTAGAAGATGCAAAAAGCCTTCCGCCACGGGTTGCACAGGCGCACCCTCGCGGCTCAATACCATGAGTGGCCTGACTATCCGCAGATCCCGCAGCGGCAGCTCGCGCAGCAGATCTTCGTGCAACTCGCTCAGCATGCAGATACGCGGCAGCCAGGCGATTCCGCCGCCGTGCACTGCCGCCCGCTTCAGTGCTTCGGTGTTGCCGAACTCCATGGTCGGATTCTGCTCGAACTTCCAGCGGCGCAGTCGCGCCCAAATGACTTCCCGCGTTCCCGAGCCGCTCTCGCGCACCAGCAGCGGTTGGCCACTCAGGTCGCCGACGGTCAGCCGCCGCTTGCTGAAGAGCGGGTGACTGGGCGAGGCGACCGGCACGATCTCGTCCTCCTGGAAGACCGCGGCGCGCAATCCCTTGAAGTGCAGCGGTCCTTCGATGAAGCCCAGCATGAACCGCAGGTCGTCCACTCCCTGGGATACCTGCTCGGTATTGCCCACGAACAGAGTCACGTGAACTTCGGGTCGCGCTCGCCGGAAGGCGGCCAGAACGCGCGGCAGTACGTAGGTTCCGATCGTATTGCTCGCGCCGAGCGCCAGGCGGCCCTGTTGACCGCCGGCGATCTCCCGCATCGCCGTCTCCGCGGCGCGCTCGAGCTCGAACAGCCGTTTTGCATACTGAGTCAGGACTTCACCGGCCTGCGTCAGCCGCATTCCCCGCGAATGCCGCTCGAACAGAGTGACGCCGAGACGCTCTTCGAAGACCTTGAGCTCGCGCGAGAGCGCGGGCTGCGAAATGTGCAGTTTGCGGGCGGACGCCGTGAGGCTGCCGGTCGCCGCCACTGTGAAGAAGATCGAGAGGTGATGGATGTTCATATGCATTAAGTATATGGCTAGGCTGCCATATTTGCATTGGATGGATACCTGTGTTTGACGCATCATGCACGTTTCCGTAGTCCGGTGGCCGGATGGCAATGAAAACGGTTGCCCGAACGACGTGTTACATGTGCGCCTGCCGTTGCGGCATCAAAGTGCACCTCGAGGATGGCAGGCTGCGTTACATCGAGGGCGACCGCGATCACCCCGTGAACCGGGGTGTGCTCTGCGCCAAGGGATCCGCCGGCATCATGACGGCCATCTCTCCCGCGCGCCTGACGACCCCACTCGCGCGCGTCGGTCCACGCGGGTCAGGGGGATTCCGCGCGATCTGCTGGGACGAGGCCATGGAGATCGTCACTCGACGGCTCGCCGCCATCCGCGCTGCCGATCCCAACCGCCTCGCATTCTTCACGGGACGCGACCAGTCGCAGGCGCTGACCAGCCACTTTGCCCGCATGTTCGGCACCATGAACTATGCCGCGCACGGCGGGTTCTGCTCCGTCAACATGGCGGCCGCCGGGCTCTATACGGCAGGGGGCGCGTTCTGGGAGTTCGGTGAGCCGGACTGGGACCATGCGCGGCTCTTCCTGCTCTTCGGCGTCGCGGAGGACCACGACTCCAATCCGATCAAGCTCGGACTCGGCAAGCTCAAGGAGCGCGGGGCCAAGATCATCTCGATCAATCCCGTGCGCACCGGCTACTCCGCGATCGCGGACGAGTTCGTCGCGATCCGACCGGGTACCGACGGTCTGCTGGTTTTCGCGCTGATTCACTGCTTGCTGCAGGCGGGTGAGGTCGACACCGAGTTTCTCGTCCGTTATACGAACGCCCATCATCTGGTCATCGATGCGCCCAGCGAAGCCGACCACGGCCTGATCGCTCGCGACGGCAACGGTCGCGAGCTCTCGTTCGATCGCAATTCCAACTCACTGCAGGAGGCAGCGGCGACCGGGATCGACCCGGCGTTGGCAGGCGAATTCACTCTCCCTGATGGGCGCCGAGCGCGGCCGGCATTCGAGCTCCTCGCCAGGCGTTACACCCGCAAGGAGTACGCGCCGGAGGCGGTTGCCGCCCGCTGCGGGATCGATGCAGCCGACATCCGGCGCATCGCCGCGGAGATCGCCGAGGTGGCATTCAACCAACCAGTGGTGATCCAGCAGCCTTGGACGGATACGAGCGGCAGGCGACATGCCACGATGACCGGGCGGCCGGTGGCCATGCATGCCATGCGCGGCATCTCGGCCCATTCCAACGGCTTTCACACCTGCCGCGCCCTGCATGTATTGCAGATGCTGCTCGGCGCGATCGATACTCCGGGCTCCTGGCGCTATAAGTCGCCGTATCCCAAGCCGATTCCGTGCGGAGGGCCGCCAGGCCGCTCGACGAGCCCCGGTAGCCCGCTCGATGGGCCACCGCTCGGATGCCCGCTCGGCCCCGAAGATCTTCTGGTGGACGAGCAGGGCGAGGCGCTACGGCTCGACCGGGCGTTCTCGTGGGAAGCCCCGCTCGCCATTCACGGGCTGATGCACATGGCGATCGCCCGCGCCTTCGAGGCCGGGCCGTCAGGAATCGACACGCTGTTCCTCTTCATGGCCAACATGGCGTGGAACTCCGCGATGAACCCGGGCGAGACCACCCGGATGCTCAGCGAATGCGATGAGCACGGCAAGTACCGCATTCCGTTCGTCATCGTGGCGGACGCCTTCGCATCTGAGACCGTGGCGTACGCGGATCTGGTGTTGCCCGACACCACTTACCTGGAGCGCTACGACTGCATTTCGCTGCTGGACCGGCCGATCGGCTCGGCGCACGGACCGGCGGATGCCATTCGCGTGCCCGTGCTGCAACCCGCGCGCGACGTTCGGCCGTTTCAGGATGTGCTGATCGAGCTTGCCGGCCGGCTGGGCCTCGAGGATTTCGGGGACGCTGGAGGCCAACCGCTCTACTCGTCATACGCCGATTACATCGTGCGGCACGAGCGGGCACCCGGCATCGGGCCGTTGGCCGGCTTTCGCGGTGTGGACGCCCGCGCTACGGCTAAGGGATCGCCGAATGCGGACCAGCTCGAGCGCTATGTGGAAAATGGCGGCTATTGGAAGCATGAGCTGCCGCCGGAGCAGCTCTACTACAAGCATGCCAACCGCGCATATCTCGCCGGCGCCAAGGCGATGGGCTTCATCGCCGATGATTCACAGATCGTCCTGCAGCTTTACTGCGAGACACTGCAGAGATTCCGCCTCGCGGCCGAAGGGCATGGCGAGCGCCGCCCGCCGCAGCGGCTGCGCGCGCGCATCGGCGAGTTCTTCGACCCTCTCCCCATCTGGTACGTGCCCCTGGAAGAGGCGTTGAGCGATCGCGAGCGCTTTCCGCTGCACGCCATCACCCAGAGGCCGATGGCGATGTACCACTCCTGGGGCTCGCAGAATGCCTGGCTGCGGCAGATTCTTCCCCAGAACCGCATCTACCTGCACCGTGACCTGGCGGCGCGACTCGCAGTCGAGGATGAGGATTGGGTGTGGGTTCATTCCCGCAATGGAAAACTCAAATGTCAGGTACGCACGATGACCGGCATGAATCGTGACACCGTCTGGACGTGGAACGCGATCGGCAAGCGCGCCGGCGCCTGGGCGCTGCGGCACGGCGCCCCGGAGTTCCGCCGGGCATTCCTCCTCAACCACATCATCTCGGAATATCTGCCGCAGGAGGGCGATGAGGCACGGCACTCGAATTCCGACCCGGTGACCGGCCAGGCCTCCTGGTTTGACGTGACCGTCGCGATCGAGCGCTGCAGCGAGGACGTGTTCGCGGAGGTCGCTCCGCGGCTGGGCGCGAATCCGGTGCGGCTCAGGCAGGACTCAGGAGTCGATCGATGACCATGTTGCCCAAGGTTCCCCCGGGCGCCAAGAAGCTGGGATTGGTCATCGACCTCGACACGTGTGTCGGTTGTCATGCCTGCGCGGTGAGCTGCAAGGAATGGAACAGCGGCGGCGAAGCCGGTCTTCTGCCGGACTACGACAAGCAGGGGCCGGAGCCGGACGGAGTGTGGTACAACCGGGTGCATTCGTACGAGGCTCCCGAGCAGGGGTGCTCCCGCACCATCAACCTGCCGCGCTCCTGCCTGCACTGTGAGGATGCTCTCTGCGTCACGGTTTGCCCCACCGGCGCCTCTTACAAGCGCGCAGAGGATGGCATCGTCCTCATCGACCCTGAGATCTGCATCGGCTGCAAGCTCTGCTCCTGGGCCTGTCCGTACGGCGCGCGCGAGTTCGATGAAGAGGCCGGCGTGATGCGCAAGTGCACGCTGTGTGTGGATCGCATCTACGACCCGAATCTGCCGGAAGCCGAGCGCGAACCGGCTTGCGTCGCGGCCTGTCCGACCCGCGCGCGCCATTTTGGCGATCTGGCCGACCCCGAAAGCGGCGTGTCCAAGCTGGTGGCGGCGCGCGGCGGCAAGACCCTGCTGGAAGAGCTGGGTTACCGGCCCACGAACAAGTATCTTCCCGCGCGCACGGCCACCATCAAAGCCGAGCCGCGCGAGGCCGCCGCGGAGGCGCGCGATGGCGTCGGCGCCGCGCTACTGAAGCTCCTGGACCGGGCCCTCAGCCGATGAGGCCGTCCGCCTCCATTCTCTTGCTTACCACAGTGACCGGATTCGCATTCGGTCTGCTGGCATGGGTGGGCGCCTACACTGCCCTGGGTCTGCTGCCCGCGGAACCGCACTTTGCCCTCACCGGCATTGCGGTCGGCCTTTTCCTCGCATCCGTCGGGCTCGCGGCGTCGCTGCTGCATCTGGGACGGATGGATCGCGCCTGGCGCGCATTCAGCCAGTGGCGATCCTCCTGGCTGTCGCGCGAGGGTGTCGGGGCGGTACTCATCTATCCCGTCGCAATCCTCTTGGCTGCCGCGCTACGCTTGGATCACGGCGGCATCGTGACCCGATTGCTCGGCGCGGCACTGATGGTGACATCGCTTGCCACCGTGCTCTGCACCGCGATGATCTACGCGAGTCTGAAGCCGATACGGCAGTGGCATAACTCGCATACCGCGCCCGATTATCTGATCTACGCGGCCTTCTCCGGCGCCTTGCTCTTCGCTGTGCTGGACACGGTCCTGCTCGGAACGACAGGGTCCGCAGACCTCATTGCTGCTGCCGCGGCGGCGGCCGCACTGATCGCGAAGCGCGCCTACTGGCACCACGTCGATGCCCAGACGCCGCTTGCGAGCCTTGCCGCGGCCATTGGCTTGCCAAAAGACAGGGAGGTCAGGCCCTTGGACGCCCCTCATTTCACCGAGAACTACGTACTGCGCGAGATGGGATTTGTTGTTGCGCGCCGCCACGGCGCAAGGTTACGGCGCATTGCGCTGGGGCTGGGTTTCGGCGCTCCCCTCGGACTGTGTCTTCTTGCCAGTCTCTCGGTCCTGCCGCGCGCCGCCACGGCGGTAGCCCTGGCGTGTGCGGTCATGGGGTTGCTCACTGAGCGTTGGCTATTCTTCGCGGAAGCGACGCACGTCTCTGCGCTGTATTACGGCCGCCGGGTCTGAGAGGCTGGCCGGGACGCGCAGAGCTCAGGTCCGAACGGCTACGATCCGATCGCGGCTACGCACAGTGCGGTGGACGACCATCCGATCATGCAAGCGGGTGATCGCCTCGCTGCCCGTGCGAACGAACAGTCCGGGCACGAGCCCGTGTACGAGACATGCCAGCGCTGCGCCCAGCAGTGAAATCCCGAATCCGAAGGCGTGGCGCTGATGCTTCAGATAGGACTCTCCCACCGATCGCGGGTGGTCGAGGAATAGGCGGGTGAACACCAGGTGCCCCTGCTTATAACCAATAGGAATAAAGATAGTCCATCTGGTATCGAATATCTTCTCCATTTAGACTAAGCATTGGGCTTTTGGTGGGAAAATTTCCCATGTCCGATCTAGACGGTACGGATCTGCACATCCTCGACCTCCTGCAGGAGGACGCCTCGCAGTCGGTGGCCGCAATTGCCGAGCGGGTACACCTCTCCACGAACGCGTGCTGGCACCGGATCAAACGCCTGCAGGATACGGGCATCATCGAGAAACGCGTCGCACTTCTCAATGCGGGCAAGGTAGGTGCCGGACTGACGATGTTCGTCCTGATTCGCGCCGCCGAGCATTCGCAGGAATGGTTCGAGCATTTCGCGGCCACGGTTCGGGCGATTCCGTCCGTCACCGAATTTCATCGCACGAGCGGCGACGTCGACTATCTGCTCAAACTGCAGCTTGCGGACGTCGCCAGTTACGACGAGGTCTACAAACTCCTCATCAGCTCCACGCGCTGCGCGGAAGTGCGCGCAGTGTTCTCGATGGAGCAACTCAAGCGCACCACTGCCGTACCGCTACCAACGCGATAATCACCGTCCGGTGGCGCTGAGCAGCGCCGTGAGCCGGTCGAGTTGCGCGCGATAGGCGTCGAGCACCTGGGCAGTGCTCACCGCATACCGGCCGGCGCCGCTCCAGTCGCGCCCCTCCAGGGCTTCACGCACCGCCGGGATCGTCTTCGGCGCATAGCCGGTCAGCTGGCCCGGTGCCTGCATCACGTTCTTGTACCAGGAACGCCCGGGCAACCCAGCCGCGGCGAGCAGGCGCTGCTCCATGGTTGCCAGCAGCATGTTGATCTCGCGCAATCGCCCGGCCGGAATCGACAGCCCCGCGGATGCGCGCGCCTCATAAGCCGCCTCATACGATTTGGCGCTCTGTTGCAACCGTTTCGCGGCCTGATCGAGCGGCGTGAGATCGATGTTGGGGACGTCGGACAGGCGCTCGGGCGGCGCGACCGGGCGAGCAGGATCGGCCGCGAGGCGGTACGCATCGGCGGCGAGCAGTGCGTGCTGCCGCTCGGTCGCCTTGCGCGCGCCGTCCAATTCCTTGTGCAATTCTGCAACGTAACGGTCCAGGGTGGCGCTGAAATCGGCGAACCGCATGGGCAACACTTGACTCTCGGCGGCGCGCAGCGCGATGTGGCCGGCAACTTCCGCCAGCGCAACTTCGTACTGAAAGGTGGGATCGCCGAAACGGGTGAAGTGATCGAACGAGTCGTAGCGAGAATGGTAGATGCCGGCATCCTCGTCCTCTCCCCCGAATTCGACGTTGAGGGTGGCTATCCCCAAGTGATCCAGAAATGCGCTGAAATCCGAGCCGGAGCCGAGGGCACTCATCGGCACGTCACCGCCCGCGGCCGCGAGCCTGGCGAGCTCCTTGTCCGCGGCGTCGGCATTCGGCTCGGTGCCGTTGACCTCGATGAACGCCCGCTCGCGTTGCTGCACGCTGACTTTCATTTCCGGGTCGGTCACACCGGCGGCGACCTGATTGACCATGTGCTGCAATGAATGACTGCCGCCGACGGCGAGGAAGCCGCGCGCGTTGGTATCGGAGTTGAGATACAGCACCGCGTGGTCTTGCAGCTCCTTGGCGTGCGTCTCCGCCCACTCAGTGGAGCCGATCAGCATCGGCTCCTCTGCGTCCCAGCTCGCGTAGACGAGAGTCCGCTTCGGTACCCAGCCTTGACGATGCAGGGCTCCCAGCGCCTTGGCCTCTCCCATCAGGGCGATCGTGCCCGCGAGCGGGTCCCAGGCGCCGAATACCCAGCCATCATGGTGATTGCCGCGGACCACCCATTGGTTCGCGTCCGTAGAGCCTCTCAGTACCGCGATCACGTCGTAGATCGCCTTCAGGTTCCAGTCGGACTGCACCAGCAGATGGACTTCCGCGGGCCCCGGTCCGATGTGATAGGTCAGAGGCAGCGCTCCACGCCAGCTTGGCGGTGCAACCGGCCCACCCAGCGCCTGCAGCAATGGCGTCGCATCCGCATACGAAATCGGCAGAACCGGAATCTTGAGAATGGGTGCGGCATCCTTGACTGCCAAGTGCTTCGCACCCGGCACCGAGCCGTATCCGGGTGTCGTCGGGTCTCCGGGATACAGGTTCATGTTCATTACCGACCCGCGTTGCACTCCCTCCGGCGGCCGCCAGCCGCCCTTGGGGTAGGCGTCGCCGTTGAAATAGCCGTCGTCGCGTGGATCGGAATAGATCAGGCAACCGACCGCGCCGTGCTCGTAGGCGAGCTTGGGTTTGAGGCCGCGCCAGCCCTGGCCGTAACGCACGATCACGATCCGGCCCTCTACGCTGACGCCGCGGCGCGCCAATTCCTTGTAGTCGGCCGGCATGCCGTAGTTGACATAGACCAGAGGCGCAGTCACGTCACCGTCGGCGCCGTACGCGTTGTATGGCGGCAGCGCGCCGCTGAGCATCGATGTTCGATCGCCATTCACAGGCGGCTCATGCAACGCCGCCCTGAAAGTCGTAGGCGCGGTCATCTCGACCATTTCCTGCTTCGGCGTCGGATAGAGCACATCGAAGGTCTCGATGTGCGCGTCCCAGCCCCACTTGCGGAACGCAGCCAGCAGGAATTCGGCATTCGCCTTGTCGTGCGGCGAGCCCACCTGGTTGGGCTGGGAGGACAGTTGCCGCAGCCACTCGCGCATCTCGGGAGCGCTCAACTGGGCGTCGAAACGCTGTTCCAGGTCGCGCTCCTGCGCGGCGCCGTCCGGCGTGAAACCCAGAATGTCAGAACCCGTCGGGCTCTTCGCCGACTCCGGCATGGCCGTGCCTGCCGCGAGACAGGTCAATGACAGGCAACTCATCGCCACCGCGAATTTGCGCGTTATCGCTACTGACATCGCCACTCCCCGGTACAGCGCAAACGCGCCGACAGTGTTCTTGCGGCTAGTTTACTTCCTCAGTGCGACTTCGGGAGTCCTGCTTGAAGCGGCGGCCCGTACCGGCGCGGCGCCATCGCATCGATCGGTCGGGCCGCCGCAAAATGGCGCGCGGCCGCCTTGCGCGGCGGAGGGCTTGTGGGGCGCTCCTGAAGGCTCTACGCTGGCCGCTTCAGCCGCAAAGGAGAAATAATGCTACGACGCGGGCCAGGCAAGACCGGCACCAACAGTCCCTCCGGCCGCGTGCGCCTCACCAGCGCGACCGACTCGCGAGCCAGGCGACCTTGAAGTCTCGGTCGCGTCCGCTCGCGGGAGTGGCTCTTGCGGGCGCAATCCTGCTCAGCGGCTGCTCTACGACGCCGAGCACCTGTCCGCCCCCGCCACCGCCCGCTCCGCACACCGCCTACGTGCCCGCCTCCTGGTCGGATCTGCCGGGATGGAACAGCGACGAGATGTCGGACGTCTGGCCCGCCTTCCTGGCGAACTGTGATGTGGCGGGTCGCCGGCAGCGCTGGCAGGCCGTCTGCGATGCCGCGCGTGATGCTCATCCTGTGACGCCGGTAGACGTGCGTGCGTTCTTCGAGGACAACTTCGCGGCGTTTGCGATCGTGAAGCAGGTCGGCTCCCGAAGCGATGCGTCGGGGCTGGTTACGGGGTATTTCGAGCCGTTGCTTCATGGCGCGCGTACGCCGTCGAGCGGATTCGATGTACCGCTCTACGCGCCGCCTCCCGATCTGCTGACGGTGGATCTCGGGTCGGAGTATCCGGCGCTGCGCGGTAAGCGAGTCCGGGCGCGGCTCGTGGGGCGCCGCGTGGTCCCGTATTACAGCCGGGCGGATCTTAACCGCGACCCCGGGCTCGATGCGCACGCGATCGTCTGGGTCGGCGACGCGCTCTCGGCTTTCTTCCTCGAGGTGCAGGGGTCGGGCCGGGTGCAGCTGCCCTCCGGGGAGACGATCCGGTTGCACTACGCCGACGAGAACGGCTATCCCTACCGTTCCATCGGCCTGTACTTGGTTGATCGCGGTGAGCTCGAGCGTGGAGAGGCGACGGTCCCGGCCATTCGCGAGTGGGCCCTTGCCCACCCCGAGCGGCTGCAGGAGCTGCTCGATGCGGATCCGAGCGTCGTCTTCTTCCAAGAAGAGCCGCTCGGCAACCCGGCGCTCGGGCCCAAGGGCTCACTCGGCGTTCCCCTGACACCGGGCCGGTCCGTGGCCGTGGACACTGCAGCGATACCGCTCGGCGCGCCGGTGTTCCTGGCGACGACCTACCCCAACTCGAATGCGCCGCTCGACCGTCTCGTGTTCGCGCAGGACACCGGCGGCGCGATTCACGGCTCGGTCCGTGCCGACTACTTCTGGGGAATCGGCGCGGCAGCCGGGGCGCAGGCCGGCGAGATGCGGCAGCAGGGCCGGACGTGGCTCATCTGGCCGAAGGGGGAACCGCTGCCAGGCGGGTGATGGGGCCGTCGTGTCCATTCCAACTAGAGGCGACAAAAAACATGCTGCATTTATACCTGCTGTACGCGTGCATGCACCTGGCCGCCGACAAGCACACCGGCCAGGCGGCCAGCACTCGATGTGATGAATCGGAGGCATTCTTCCAGGCCGAGCCGTGCAAGAAGGAGCTTCCGAAAAAAGCCGATCGCGCGAGGAAAGTGAGCCAGTACGTCTGGACCTGGCTGGAATGCCAGGACACCCAAGCGGATTCGTGGATACCTGCCGATGCGACGGATCGCGGCAACCGGTTGTACAAGGCGCAAGCCAGCGTGTCGGACGAGAAAGCACTCGCCGCTCTGCTCGCGCCGCTCACTGCGCAAGCACGTGCGACGCTTGCGCCGCGGGATCTCGAGCATCCATTTCAGAGGACGTTCCAAGGCCCGGGCAACCTGTCCTTCTTCATCGTGGGAACGGGCTCCAGCGTGACGGCTTATGCCGTGACCAATCTGGATGACTTCCAATTCACCGACATGGCGACCGACGTCTCGTCAGCCGCTGCGGCGATGACACTCGAAAAAGACCTGAACTTCAAGACTATCGCGGAGGATGCGGGCGTCGAGCTGAGTCACCACACCGAGACGTCCCAACGCGCTCTGCCGCCGCCGGGAGGCATAGCGGCCGAACCCTAGCGCTCGCTCGCTGCCGGCACGGACATGGAAGGCGTGGTGGGGGTGCCCGAATGGATTACACCATCGAGCATCGTGCGCGCTCCGTTCCAGATGATCTGGGTGCCGATGGCCAGTAGGATGAATGCCGTCAGCCGGATCATGATTTGGGTACCGGTTTTTCCGAGCCGGCTTACGAGCCGGTCGGCATATCGATAGCAGAGGTAAATTGCGAGGACGGTGATCAACACGCCGACCACGTGAGCCAGAGTCGTGGTCAAGAGCGCCCGCAGATCCCGTGGCGGGTTGGCGCCCAGAGTGATCGCGACGGATATCGATCCGGGACCGACGGTAAGCGGCATGGTGAGGGGATAGAAGGCGCGTTGGGTGAGGCTGTCCGGAGCCGGCGTGGCCGCTGCGGAGACTTCCGGCGTGGTCGGGCCATTGAGCAGCGACCACGCAAGCGCACAGACGACGATGCCCCCCGCGACCTGCACGGCGGGAATGGAGACCCCGAAGAAATCGAGAACGTAGGCGCCGATCAGGATGGATGCGAGCAGCAGCACGAAGCTGTTGAGCGCCACGAGCTTCGCGGTGCGGGCCCGCTCCTCCGGCGACAGCCCCGAGGTCATGGCGAGGTAGATGGGAGCTCCGGCGAAGGGATCGATGATCGGCAGCAGCGCTGCTACCGCGATGAATACGATGCCGGCGAAGTAGTGGATGTGTTCCAGGAGCATGCGTCGGTGGACCGTAGACGACCGCAACGCGGGTCCGGCACAGTCTCGCCGGGAGTGGCGGTGAGCTCAAGTCCGCCCGACCGAGTGATTCCCTGTCACCGCGGTGGGCGGACTTCGATTGCGGGCACCGCGCTCAATGCTTCTGAGACCTGCGCATTTGGTTTCGGCGCGCGGGCGCGTGCTTCCGCGGCCTGGGGCGCTGGGCCGCCGGCCTGCGTGCCCCGTGCCTCGCCTGGGAGGCATGCCTCGGATTCATGTGCTGACCAGCCATGGCGGGGCGGCCGTTCGCACGTCCGTTGGCGCCGCGGGCACGGACGAGGCCCGACCCCTTGAACGCACCTGGCCGGGATGTCGCGGCGATCGCCGGGTGCCCGTGGTTGGCGCTCGCCATCAGTTCAGGATTGCGCCGTGCTTGCTGCACATGCTGCCGCTGTAGCGGGGTCGGCTGGATGTGCCGGTCCCGCTCAGCAACGCGATCCTGGGCGGTCGGCATTGTCCTGAGCCCACCGGTGCCGCCGTTATAGCTCACCCGCGTCACATTGACATTGTTGACGACGGTCTCGTTGTAGGTATTGTGAACGACCGTCATGTTGACATTCGTGACACTACGGTTGTAGGCGAATGCGCCGCCGACCCAGCGTCCACCCGCGAATCCGACGCCGGTATAGCCGAAGCCGTAATGCACTCCGCCGTAGAATCCGACGTGCGGGCCCCAGTACCCGGCGTGCCAGACGTAAGACCTGCCGACAAAACCCCAATATCCGGGGGTCCAGAGCACCCCGATCCGCGGCGGCGCTACCCAGGTGCCCGGCACCCAGTAGTAGCCCGCGGATGCCCACCCCCAATAGCCGGGTGTCCACATCCACCCGGCCATCGGGCAGGGGGGCTGCACGTATACCGGCAGTGGAGGCGGCGCGACATCCACGCCGACCACGGCCTCCGGGACCGGCGCCGCTACCCGCACCTGGGCCGCGCAGGCGGAAAGGAGGATGGTGGCCGCAGCAATTGCGATGACTTCGATCGAGGCGAGACGCGTCCAGGTCGGACCAGGCATCGGGAGGCTCCCTATTCAGCGATGATTTAGAGCGCCCTAACGGCCGGTGAGGATAGGCGTGCACGAGATTACGAAGAGTTAATCCGTGCGGGTCGGAGCGGCCAGCGGCAGCAAGAGAACGCTGGCACGGCGACCGTCGTGGAACAGCTTGATGTGCGCCACGCGCGCGCTCTGAGGATCTTCGTAACCGATGCGGCCGCCGGTGTTGTAATTCTTCTGGTAGTCCGGCGAATTGAGCGGCATCAGAACGAGGCGGATGCGTGCACCGGCGGGAACGCGCCATGCCATCCAGTTGAAGGTGAATGGGATCGTGACCGCCTGACCCGGCTGCAAGAGCTCCTGCTTGAAGAAGCCGTCGCGGTAGCGGGCGCGCCGGATATCCTGTCCGAGCGTGACGGCGGAGCCGTCGGGTCTGACCATCTGCACTTGCGCCCACAAGTCGAAGTCGGGCGTGTCCGCCTGTGCGATGAGGTTCAGGCGCATCTGACCCGCCAGCTCCATGCTTTGCGGCAAGGGCGCGGAATGGAAAACCCGTGCGTCTTTCTCGTAGGCGCGGAACTGACTGAGCAGGTCCTCGTCGGCGGCATACTGCGCAACCGCCAGCTCCGGCAAGGTGCGCGGATCGTCGACGACGCTGGCCGGCGGTTCCGCGGCAGGTTTGAACTGTGAAAGGGCGCCGGAATGGAAGATGTCCTTGGGCGTACCGGCGGGGTCTTCGAGATAGAGCGCGAGACTCTGACCGGATGAAGCGCCGTCAAGCGAGTGCGCAGAGCGCCACGCGTTAGCGCCCATCATGTAATAGGTCACGCGATCGTGCAGCAGCGCAGGCCGCGGACCGCGGCCCAGCACCCAGTCGTACCAGTCGGCATGGAGCTTGTTCATGTCCAGTACGGCCGCGTCGGGAATCGACAGACCCTCGATCAGTTTTTGCGGATGCTGCGTGCCCAGATGATCCCAGGGTCCAATGACGAGCAGAATGTCAGCGGCCTCTTTGGCCGAGGCATGGCGCAGGAACCGCCGGTAGTAGCGCAGCGCACCCGGCTGATCGTCATCGAAGAAGCCGGTCGCCGTCAGCACCGGAAAATTCATCCTGGCGAATTCCGCGGGCTTCGGCTCCGCGCCGAGATTGAAGGCCTCGTCGCCCACGTGATCGAGCCACATCTTCATGAAGGATAGTTTTCGGCCGCGGCGGTCTTCCATCCACCAGTCGTCCTGGGCGATGCCGATGTCATCGTCGAGCCTGCGGAATGGTGCTTGCCGTGCGTAATGCTCCAGCATCTTCTGCTGCCAGTAGCCGCTACGGATGAAATCGTCATTCAGCGTACGGCCGGAGACGTAACCCATGATCACTGCGGACCACGCTTGCGGTATTCCGTTCGTGTTGGGCACGTCCCAGCCGGGATAGATGGGTACGTAAGGCGCGATTCCCGAGAGATGCGGCGGGAGTTGCGCCGCCGTGCGCCACTGCGTCATGCCTACGAACGAGCCGCCATACATGAAGACATGCCCGTCGCTCCAGGGTTGCGCGGCGATCCATTCCACCGCATCGTGGCCGTCGCGCCCGACCTGCAGGCCGATGTTGTCGCTCTTCTCGCCACCGGAGCGGCCCCGTGCCCGCACTTCCACCTGCACGAACACATAGCCGCGCTGCACGAACGCCTTGAAGTCCTGATCGCGCCCGCCGTCGATATCGTATTGCGTCAGCTCCAGGACCGCGGGCGCCTTCAATGCCAGGTGTGACGGCTTGAAGATCCAAGCTTCCAGCTTCACGCCGTCCCGCATGGGGATCAAGCGGCTCATCTCGACGTCGTAGCCGGGGCCTACCTGCGCCGGATCGGGCGGTGCTGCGAAGGCTATGGGTGCGAACGGCGCCAGGGCAAGCGCAAGCGCGAGGGCTTTTGCACGAATCATCGGAGTCCCCCCCCGGGATGTCGCGAAGTACGCCGGTTTAAACCGATCGAGCGGAGCAGAAGTCTAATCCCGTAAACGATGGGAATGAACTCAATGGTGAATCGGTGATGCCGGCACGGCGCCTCTTCGAGCTCGCGCTCCTCGGGATGTTCATGGTGGCCGCGGGAATGCCCCGGCCGGCGCTGGCGGCGTCCGGCGAAGCCGCCACGCCGGTCATGCCCGATCTCACGCCCTGGTTGGCGAAGAACGGCAAGCCAGCTGCGGCCGCCTGGCAGCACGCCGAGCACTTCTCCATAGCCTATGAGATCAATCCGGGGCACAACACTGCGGCGCCGGTAGCGACGCAGGTCGATGCAGGCTATACCGCGGATGCTCTATGGGTCCGTTTCCAGGCCCAGGACCCGCACCCCGGTGATATCGGCTTGCGCTACCGCGAGCATGATGATATGGCCAGCTACGCCGATGATTACATCGGCGTGTTCCTGAGCCCTTTCAACGACACGCAATGGGCGTACGAGTTCATGTGCACGGCCGGGGGCACGGAGTGGGACGCATTCCGGCAGCAGAACAACGAATACTCATCGTGGGACGCGGTGTGGAGCTGCAACGCCTCCCGTACCCCCCGCGGCTATCGGGTGGTCATGAGAATACCCCTTGCCTCCATCAAGTTCCCGCACAGCGCGGCTCCCCAGCGCTGGGGACTCATATTCTTCCGTAACTGGCCGCGTAACATCCGCCACCAGCTGTTCAGCCAGCCGCTGAACTACGACAGCAACTGTACTCTGTGCAGCATGCTGCCCGTGAGCACGGCGGCGCCCATCAAGGCGAGCTCGGCCGATTTCCAGCTGATCCCCGCGATCACCGTGATTCGTACCGACTCGAAACGAGGTGACACTGAAGGACTCCGGCAGGGATCACCGAACCTGAAGGCCAGCCTCGATGCGCGCTGGGTCCTGCGTCCCGATCTGGAATGGTCCGCGACGGTGGAACCTAACTTCTCCCAGGTCGCGCCCGATGTGCTGCAGCTCAGCGCCAACCGGCAGTTCGCGCTCTTCTATCATGAGAATCGTCCATTCTTCGAGCAGGGAACCCAGGTATTCAATACTCCGAGCCTGCGCTTCAGCACGGACGCGTTTCAGCCCTCGGGGACGCTGGTGGACACCCTGGCGATCACGGACCCGCGCTTCGCAACGAAGCTCGTCGGTCAGGTGGGTGCCAATGAGATCGGCGGCCTGGCCACCGAAGACACTGCTACGAGCATCGTGCTTCCCGGGCAGCAGAGCTCGAGCAGCCAATCGTTCGACTTCAGCACCCGTGACGAGCTGCTGCGTTACCGACGCGATGTGGGTGCGTCCGCTTTCGGGGTCTACGCGTCCGACCGCGACGGTGGCGGGTACCACAATGGTCTCTACGCTGCCGATGGCAATTGGCAGATCGATCCGAGCGATGTCCTGACCGCTCTCGTAGGCGCTTCGAATACGGACTATCCGCAAGCGGTAGCGAGCGCATTCGGGTTCTCCCCGGGTACCGCCAAGGGCGATCTTTGGACTCTCGACTATGCCCGCAACCGCCACAATTACAACTTCGAGCTCAACTTGAGCCATGTCGCCGAGGGATTCCGAGCAGACCTGGGGTATCTGCCGCAGGTCGGCTATGACCAGGGAGCCTTCCTGGGGGAATACGACTTCTATGCCCCGGATGATGACTGGTGGCAGAATTTCGGGTTCGGCACCATTTCAAACTGGACCCGGGCAACGGACGGGGGCGCCAACCTCGACCGCAAGGTCAAGCTGTACACCGTACTGCACGCCAACTACCAGGCGCAGGTTTTCGTCTATGCGACGCGCGATCGGCAGTATTACCAGGGGAAGACTTTTACGCTCGACCAGTATGAAATGGATACTACCGTTCAGCCGGTTAGTTGGCTGAACGGAGAAGTCGATGTCGTCGGGGGTGACGGCGTGGACTACCTCGGCGTACGAAAGACCGGGCTGTTGTCCGTCAATACCACGCTTTATATCCAGCCCGGAAGACACCTCAAAATAAACGTAGTGGACGACTACGAACAGCTCAGCCTCTCAGGGACGCGGCTCTTCACCGCAAACGTCTACGATCTGCGTGTCGCCTGGTATTTCACCTCGCGCCTGTTCGCGGATGTCATCGGACAGGGGCAGGATGTCCGTAATAACACGAGGCTGTACCCTCAGGCCCCTCCACCCCGTACCGGCACCCTCGCCACGCAGTGGTTGATCGGCTATCAGATCAACCCCTGGACGGTTTTCTACGCCGGCAGCTCTGAAGGGTATCAGGAGACCGCCGATAAGCAGCTCATACCCCAGCAGCGCACCTTCTTTCTGAAGGGAAGCTATTACTTCCAACCTTGACAGGAACGCAACGGTCCACAGGTTGCTCGCAGTCAACCGGGAGGCGTGCCTCTCGTTGAACCCTCAATAGATCATCAGCCGCACGGCCGGCAGCGGATGTCCCGGAGCGGTCGGGCGGCCGGCCGCGATGCGATTCCGTCCCTTGAGCTGACACCCGCGCTCGCCGGCAGCAGATTGACGGCTTCCACGCTAGGATGATAGCATCCTAGTGTGCCCGGCGACGTCAAGCAATTCAATGTGTATTTGCCGACCGAGATGATTCGGGAGGTCAAGCATCATGCCGTCGAGACCGAGCAGTCGCTGTCTGCCATCGTGGCGGCGGCCTTGCGCGCGTATCTCGATGCGCAGCGAAGGAGCCGGAGGAAAGCATGAAGACTGAAGGCATAGAAGGTTGGTTGATCGAGACTCACAACTGGGGCAAGACCGTCGCGTTCTGGAAAAGCCTCGGATATGAGCTCGAGTTCGAGACGGATCATCACTCGGGTAGGCTGCGCCATCCGGCCGGCGGCCCCTATCTCTTCATCGCCGAGCGGCCGCAGGCACATGCGCTGCAAATCGTGCCGGCAATAGCGGTAGAGGATGCAGAGCAGTTCACCCCGCCGTCCAGTGGGACTGTGATACACGCGTTCGAGAAGCAGCACTGGCCCGCTCTGCAGATGCTGCTCGCGGATCCCGATGGGCGTCAGGTCGGTGTCAACGCGCCGCTGCCGCACGCCTGATGCGCGACGTTACTGTCCGAACCGGACAACACGGCGGTACGCGTCGCGTTGTGGCGCGTACTTGGGGCGTTGGCGCCCGTTGCTGACCTGCAGGTGCTCAGGACTTACGTGGCCGGCAGGCTGTCCCAATCGACGAGCCTTCGCAGGTCGCGGGCGCTGAAGACATCGGGTTGCACTACGGTGTCGATCTGATCATCGGCGCTGCCATCCTTCGGTAAGCGGACGTCGAGAGGGGCGATGTAGACACGACTCGGTTTGCCCCGGAGCAAATTGCCTATTTGGAGACAGAGCTCGGCGACGAATACCTGGTGTAATGCAGAAGGCGAAGGCGGGTCTCTGACATAGGCGACACCGTCTATCAGCTCGTTGCCGCTGGTGTCAGACCAAAAGAGGTAATCGGCGTAGGTGTGATGTTGGAAATCGCGCTGGCGCATGAGAGTCATTTTATGGCCTCTGCAGAGGATCGCAAGAGGATGAGTGTTTGTTTGCATGATTTTCCGTCTTGAGGATGCGTCGTGATCCGACGCGCATCATGCGTAGTTCTCTGGCGATGTCCGGCGATTGATTCTGGCTTGGGATATCGAGGGCCGTAGCGGAGGGTTTGCCGGGTGATCACGAGCATCTGCCGCGCCGGGCCTGCCGGTCGGAACGAGTGCGGCGGAGCAGCCTGCCAGATTCGTCGATCGGGCGCGCGTCGCCGGACTGCTCCCCGCGGATTAGGGGGCCGGGAGCGCCGCCCGCACCGGCCGGATTTATCGCAAAAGTCGCCCGCCCGGGCTGAGGGCCCGGATATTCATCGGGGTTTCGCTGTATTCTTCTGCTGGACCGGCCCTTTGGAACCTGGGCCCGGGCTCGTACTCCGATTGGCGCATGCAGACGGGAGATGACCGATGGCGGGACCGGCGAAACTCAGGCGTGACGTGGGTGTGATCGGGCTTCTATACGCCAGTCTGGGCAGCATCATCGGTTCCGGCTGGCTGTTCGGTGCGCTGCACGCTGCCGTGCTGGCGGGGCCCTGGAGCGTCTTTTCGTGGATGATCGGGGCGGCCGCCATCCTGCTGCTGGCCTTCGTGTTTGCCGAACTGGCGACCATGTTTCCCAATTCCGGGGCGATGGTGCACATGACGCACGTGAGTCATGGCGATTTGGCCGGCAGGATCTGGAGCTGGATCCTGTTCCTCGCGTTCGTGTTGGTGCCTCCCATCGAGGTGACCGGGGTGCTCACCTACACCAACAACTACCTGCCCGGGCTGATCTATCCGGGGACCGGGCTCTTGACCGAAGTCGGCATGATCTGGGCCGTGCTGCTCCTGGCGGCCGTCGTCCTCGTCAATTTCATGGCCGTGCGCTGGGTCCTTGCCATCAACAGCGTGGCCACCTGGTGGAAGCTGGTCATCCCCATCGCAACGATTTTCGTCCTGATGGCCTATTCGTTCCATCCGGCCAACATGGCGGCACAGACCGCCAGCGTACCGGCAAGCGGCGTCTTCACGGCCGTGGCCACGGCCGGTATCGTATTCAGTTTCCTCGGTTTCCAGCAGGCCATCTCCCTGGCGGGAGAGACACGCAACCCCAGCCGCTACATCCCCCTGGCGCTCATCGGCTCGGTGCTGGTCGGCATGCTGATCTATGTGGGTTTGCAGGTTTCGTTTATCACGGCACTCGATCCGCGCGACATCAGCGGCGGCTGGCAGCACCTGCACTTCACCGGCATGTTTGGGCCGCTCGCCGCCATCGCCATCGGTGTGGGGGCGCTCTGGTGGGCTGTCGTGCTGTACGCCGACGCCTTCGTGTCGCCCCTGGGCACGGCGTTCATCTATGTCACCGCGAGTCCGCGCATTATCATGGCTGCCGGCGAGATGGGCAGTGCCCCGGAGTACGTCGTACGCCTGAACCGCCACGGCGTGCCGTGGGTCGGCCTCGTCGTCACCTATGCCGTGGGTGTGGTCTTCTTCTTTCCATTCCCCTCATGGCAGAAGCTCGTATCCGCCGATTCGCTCATCATGGTGCTGGCTTATGCCATGGCACCCGTGACCTTGCTTCACCTGCGCGCGGTCCTGCCGCAAACACCCCGCCCGTTTCGCCTGCGCGCGGCAGGTCTGCTCGCAACCGTGACGTTCATCACGTCCAACTGGATCATTTATTGGACAGGTTATGAGGTGGTCGAGTGGATGTTGGGTGCCGTGCTCGCCTATGCCGTCGTCTATCTCTCGTGGTATTTCATCGTCCGCAAGCCGGCAAGCGAGCTGGGCTGGCGACAGGCGTGGTGGGTCGCCCCGTATCTGGCGGGCATATGGATCGTGAGCTACTTCGGTCCGGCCAGCATGGGCGGCCAAGGCAGGCTCGGCTTCTTTACCGGGATGTGGATTCTCGCGGCCTTCAGCCTCGTCATCCTGCATCTGGCCCTCAAGAGCGGGCTGAGCGCGCCAAGCGCGCAGGCGTGCGCCGATCGGCTGAAGTCTCTGGCATCGAGTGGCGCCGATCCGGCCGCCGGGATGGAAGAGGCGCAGACCGCCTCATGAGCCTGGAGAGGCTGAATGAAGACCCTTGCTGAGCTCGCGCGCGACCTGGAGGGCGGCGCGAGCACGAGTCGCCGGCTGGTGGAGGAGTGTCTGAGCAGGATCGCCGACCCCAAGGGAGAAGGGCTGCGCACCTTCGTCAAGGTGCACGCGGAATCGGCGCGAGCTGCAGCGGACTATTACGACCGCCTTCGGGCGCACGGTGTGACACGCAGCCGTTGGGCGGGTATCCCCGTATCGATCAAGGATCTTTTCGATGTGGCAGGGGACGTCACCACCGCAGGCTCGCAATTGTTACGCGGCGGGCCGCCAGCCAGCAAGGACTGCGCGGTCGTGGCGCGGTTGCGGGCGGCGGGGTTCGTTCCCATCGGGCGTACCAACATGACGGAGTTCGCCTACTCCGGGCTCGGGTTGAATCCGCACTATGGCACACCGCTGAATCCCTTCGAAAGGCACAGGGGGCGAGCTCCGGGCGGGTCGTCATCGGGTGCGGCGATTTCGATCACCGAAGAGATGTCGTATGGAGCGGTGGGAACTGACACCGGCGGCTCGACCAGAATACCCGCGGCATTTTGCGGCATCGTGGGATTCAAGCCCACGGCTCGCAGAGTGCCTACCTCCGGAGCATTCCCGCTTTCGCCGACCCTGGATTCCGTGGGTCCCTTGGCGGGCAGCGTCGCATGCTGTGCCGCGCTCGATGCCATACTCGCCGATGAGTCGACGGATACACTCGATGTCGTGGAGCTGCGCGGGCGGCGATTCGCGGTTCCGACGCACTACGTGCTGGACTCCCTCGAGTCGCACGTGGCGCGCAGCTTCGAGCGCGCCATCCGTCAGTTGCGCGGCGCGGGAGCGCAGATCTTTGAAATACCGCTGGCAGAGCTCGACGAGCTGCCCAGCATCAATCGTAAGGGGGGTTTCGCCGGCGCGGAAGCTTATGCGGTGCATCGTGAGCGCCTCGAAGCCCAGCGGCCTCAGTTCGACCCGCGCGTGTCCATGCGCATCCTGTCCGCGCGCGACCAGAGCGCTGCAGACTATATCGATCTGGTGCGTGCACGGGCAGACTTGCAGCGCCGCGTCGACGGGCAGCTTACGCAATTCGACGCGGCTCTGATGCCGACGACGCCGATCGTTGCTCCGCTGCTGCAGGACCTGGAGTCGGACGAGGAATACGTGCGGATCAATCAGCTGGCCCTGCACAATACGGCGGTGACGAATTTTTTGGACCGTTGTGCCATTTCGGTGCCCTGCCACGAGGCCGGCAGCGCGCCGGTGGGCCTGATGCTCATGGGTCCTCACGGCGGTGATCGTCGTACCTTGGGAATCGCCGCCGCCGTGGAAGCGGTCGTGACTCCCGAGCCGAAACACTGAAAGAATCCGGCCGGCCGGGGCGATGAGCCGCGTGCCTTACTGGCGGGAGATCTCTTCCCTGATCCAGCGAGTGAAGGCCTGCAGCGGATAGTAGTCTCGCTTGCGTTCGGGATAAACGAAGTAGTAGCCCGACTCGCTGGTGACCGACGGGCCGATGGCGGTGAGTGAGCCCGCGGCAATTTCAGCCGTCACGAAGAAGCTGGGCAGAATTCCAACGCAGAGCCCGGCGCGAACCGCCTCGATGCCCATGGCGAAGGTCTCGACTTGCAGATAAGGAGTGACGGTAGCGCCGCTGAGACCCACCGCGGCGAGCCAGGTATGCCAGGAGAAGGCGCGTGAGGTGATCTGCAGGAGCGGCAGCCGCACTACGTCCGCTGGAGCGCGACACTGGCTGGCGAGAGAGGGAGCGCCGACGACGATCATCTCCTCCTTGCCCAGGTACTCGGTAATGGCGCCCGACCAATTCTCGCCGCCAAAGTGAATGGCGCCGTCCAACTGCTCCATCGAGAAGTCGAAAGGCGCGAGCCGGGTAATCAGGTCGAGGGTGACGTGCGGATGATCCGCGTAGAACCGCGGCAAGCGGGGGACCAGCCACTTCGCGCCGAAGGTCGGAAGCGTAGCCAGCCTGAGGGTACCGCCACGACCTTGCCTCGAGACCAGCGCCTCAGTGGCATCGCCGAGTACCGCCAGACCGCTGCGAATGTCGTGCAGGTATCCCGCTCCAGCCTCGGTGAGAACCAGCCGCTTCTTGGACCGGAGAAAGAGCTGCGCGCGCAGCTGGCCTTCCAATGCCTGCAGTTGGCGGCTCACCGCGCTTTGGGTCAGCGAGAGCTCGGCCGCGGCTCTCGAAACGCTGCCGAGGCGCGCGGTGGCCTCGAAGGCTTGCAGACCGAGAAGCTTGGGGAGGCGGCGGCGCAGACGGGGACCCTCAGGAATATGCGGATTTGTAATGAACTCATCCCATTATATCGTTTGTGGCCGCGCCGTAGAGCTTCCGATAATGCTCAGAGCGCCCCGACCGGGATCAGGATGCGAGATATTATGACGAATTCGCAAAAACATACCCTGCAGCGGCTTCTTTCGACGTGCTGCTCTGCAGAGGAGTGCAGGGGGCTGCTGCGTAGCGTTCGTGTACCGGCTTCAATTCTCGAACAGGCCGGGGAGGAGGTGTCACGTGCTGTCCTGGCGCAGGCGCTGAATCTGGCATTGGTTCGCGAACTGCTGATGCGTGTTCCGACGGGCAAGCAGTACGTCGACGAGCACGTGTCGCAAGGACGTCAAATCGTATTCGACCATGGTGCGCTGCGGACGGTGGACCTCGACGGCATGGGTGATTTGCCTGCTGGTGGGCGCGCGATCACGCGGCTGTTGCTCCCGCTGGGGTATAGGTTGGGTGCTGTTTATCCGCTCGATCGGCTGGGCATGACGGGCCGCTCCTATACGCACGTCGATTTCCCTGAAGACCTGCCGCAGTTCTTTGTCAGCGAGCTGCACCCTGAAAGGTTCTCTCCGGGATTTCAGCTGACGGTGTCCCGCATTGCCGCATCATCCCGCGACCCACTTTCCGGGCTCGCGAAAGGCGCGCTGCACGACATCGAGCTGCGCGGTGCGCTGCCGTTCGATCAGGCAAGCAGGCTGCTGCCGGAGCTGCTCGCATGCTTCCGGCGCCAACATGCGACGCCCCGCCTCAGCGATTACCAGGTACTGTTGGTCGAGTCGCCGGAGATGGCCTGGATTGCAACGGAAGGCAACGCATTCAATCACGCGACCGACCGTGTTCACTTGCTTGAGGCTCTCGTCTCCCAACAGCGGCGATTGGGCCGCCCACTGAAAGATACCGTCGAGATCTCCCGCTCCGGACGGGTGCGTCAGACGGCGTACCGGGCTGATCTCGTCGAGCGCGAGTTCATCGACTTCGATGGCAGTATCGTCCGCCATAGCGTGCCAGGATCGTTCTTCGAGTTCATCCAACGGGAGCGAGTACACGATCCGGCGACCGGCGTGGCGCGGCTGGACTTGGCGTTCGATACCGGCAATGCGCAGGGCATTTTCAAGATGACCGCAGCCGCCTGAGCCGTGATCCGCGATCTCACATCGGGTGCCTCGGCAGGGTCGACTTCAGCTAGTGGCGTTCCGCCGCGACCACTTCGTGGCGAGCAGGATCGACGATGTCGTCTTCTCCACACCCTGCAGCTCCCCGATCCGGTCGATCAGCTCATTGAGCTCCGCAGAGCTGGCGGCTTCGAGCTCGGCGATCAGGTCATAGACACCGCTGATGGCGTGCAAGGCCGCAATCTCGGGGATGGCCTGCAACTGCCTTTCCGTGGCTCGGGCGAGCTTGCCGCTCACTTTGATCAGCACATGCGCGCGGATCTGCCGACGCTCGATCTCGGGGTTCAGGCGTACGGTGTACCCCTCGATCGTACCGCCCTGCTGGAGCTTCTGCAGCCGCGCATAGATGGTGGCACGCGAGACACCGAGCGACTTCGAAAGCCGGGCGATCGGCGTCCGGGCGTCCTTGCGCAATAAAGCCACGAGCCGGCGGTCCAGGTCATCCGACAGATTGTATTTTCCACTAGACATTCTGTCAGTTTACCGCAAAGACCTTGTACAGGTTGCCCACTTCAACCTGGACCTCACCGCAGGCCACACTGGCGGGAACATTCCCTGGGGGACAGCCATGACTAAATTGTCTGGAACGATTTTGGACGGCGGTAGCCAGCCCGAAGGGCTCGGCGCAGGGACGAGGCCGAGCAAACGGGTTCTGTTGGCGGGTGCGGGCAAGATCGGCAGCATGATCGCCGGCTCGCTCGCCGCGACGGGCGATTACCGGGTCACCGTGGTGGACCGGTCCGCCAGTCAGTTGGAGGGGCTGCCCCAGAGCGCTGCGATCGAGACACGGGTGCTCGATCTCACCCAACCCGCAGATCTGCTCGAGGCGATGCGCGGGCAGTTTGCAGTACTGAGCGCCGCGCCCTACAGCATCACCAGCCACATCGCCCGGGCGGCGAAGCAAGCTGGCGTTCACTACCTCGATTTGACCGAGGATGTGGCGACGACTCGGCTGGTGAAGTCTCTGGCGGCAGACGCTGCGACCGCATTCATTCCGCAGTGTGGACTTGCGCCCGGGTTCATATCGATCGTCGCTTACGATCTGGCCAAGCATTTCGACAGCCTGGATTGCGTGCGCCTGCGCGTGGGCGCCCTGCCGCAGTACCCCTCGAACGCCCTCAACTATAATCTCACCTGGAGCACGGACGGGGTCATCAACGAGTACCTGCGGCCGTGTGAGGCGATCGTGGACGGCGTGCTGCGGGAAGTGCCGCCACTGGAGGAGCTCGAGGAATTCTCCATCGACGGCGTCCGTTACGAAGCATTCAACACATCGGGCGGGCTTGGCACGCTGTGCGAGACTCTGAGCGGCAAGGTCCGTACCCTGAACTATCGGACGGTGCGCTACCCCGGCCATCGGGACATCATGAAAGCGCTGACCCACGACCTGCGCCTGGGCGAGCGGCCCGAGGTTTTGAAGGACATTCTCGAGCACTCGATCCCCGGGACTATGCAGGACGTCGTGCTCGTGTTCGTTACCGTCAGCGGTCAGAAGCAGGGCCGCCTCCTGCAGGAGACGTACGCTAACAAAGTTTACGGCCGCGTGATCGACGGTGTGCCCCGCAGCGCGATCCAGATCACTACCGCCAGCGGCATTTGCGCCGTCCTGGATCTGCTTGCGCACGGGAAAATTCCGGCGCGCGGGTTCGTGCGCCAGGAAGAAATCCAGCTCGATGCGTTCCTGGCAAACCGGTTCGGCGCTACCTACGCGACCCACCAGCTCGCGGCCGACAGAGCAGCCTGATGGACGATCAGGTGCGAGTCCCGGCTGGCGAGGATGCGGCCGCGGCGTTGAAAGCGATGGAGATCGAGGCGCCGGCCGGCGCGGATGCTCTTCGGCTCGCATCGCCCATCGACGAATCGCTGATGCCGGGTGTGCGCCGTTCCTCTCTCCAGGATGTGCAAAAGGCCATCGGCGCGTCGCGCGACGCGTTCCTGGCGTGGCGCACCGTGCCGGCACCCGTGCGAGGTGAGCTGGTTCGCCTGTTTGGACAGAAGTTGCGCGAGCACAAGAGTGCTCTCGGACGCCTGGTCACCCTGGAGGTGGGCAAGCCCATCTCCGAGGGCATGGGCGAAGTGCAGGAGATGATCGACATCTGCGACTTCGCCGTCGGTCTATCCCGGCAGCTCTATGGATTGACCATGGCCTCGGAGCGCGCCGATCACCACATGCGCGAGGCGTGGCACCCGATCGGCCCGGTAGGGATCATCTCGGCATTCAACTTCCCCGTGGCGGTTTGGGCGTGGAATGCCGCACTGGCGCTCGTCTGCGGCGACTCCATTCTCTGGAAACCCTCGGAAAAAGCTCCGTTGGCAGCGCTCGCGGCCCATGAGCTGCTGGTCGAAACGATCCAAGCCTTTGCGCCTGCGCCGCAGGGCTTGAGCGCGCTGTTGCTCGGTGACGTGGAAGCCGGCCGCACGTTGGTGGAGGATCCGCGCGTGCCATTGATCTCGGCGACCGGCAGCACCCGGATGGGCCGCTCCATCGGTATGGCAGTCGCCGCGCGCTTCGGCCGTAGCCTGCTCGAGCTGGGGGGCAACGCAGCGACCATCGTGACTCCATCTGCTGACATCGGGCTTGCGCTGCGCGCCATCACGTTCGGCGCGACAGGGACGGCGGGCCAACGGTGCACCACGATGCGACGCCTGCTCGTCCATGAGGATGTCTACGATCAGCTCATCCCAGCGCTCAAGCGTGCGTATGGCAAGCTGGAAATCGGCGATCCGCGCAGCCCGGGTATTCATGCGGGACCTCTGATCGACAACGAGGCCTGCGAGGTGATGGAAGCAACCCTGCGCGAAGTGCGAGACTCGGGCGGTCTGGTATTCGGGGGCACCCGGCTGCCGCGGCCGGGCTACTACCTCAAGCCTGCCCTGGTCGAGATGCCGACGCAGACGGAAGTGGTGCGGCGCGAGACGTTTGCCCCAATCCTCTATGTGCTGAAGTATCGCGACTTCGATACCGCGCTGCACCTGCTGCAGGACGTTCCGCAGGGGCTCTCTTCTTCCATTCTCACGAACAATCTGCGCGAGTCCGAGACATTTCTGTCGGCTATCGGTTCCGATTGCGGGATTGCGAATGTCAACATGGGCACGAGTGGCGCCGAGATCGGCGGGGCCTTCGGCGGCGAGAAGGAGACCGGAGGCGGCCGCGAGTCCGGGTCCGACAGTTGGAAGGCCTACATGCGCCGGCAGACGCAGACCGTGAACTACGGATCGCGCTTACCGCTGGCGCAGGGAGTCGCGTTCGAAGTCTAGTCGCGCGACAGCGTCTGCGCCGCAAGAGACGCAGGCTGATAGCCTTCAGCTGCCGGCAAACCGCGCCGGTGAGACTGCGGCCGGGTCGAATCCGGCCAACTCCTGCGGCCTCGCTTCATCGCGCACCAGAGCTGCTGCAAATCCGCGCGTCGACCTGGTTGACGTTAAATACGCACGACGCGGTGCCATGCTTCAGGGTACGGTGGTGAGACGCTGCGCCCGCGCGTACCACCAGTAACACGGCACCCCCGCAAGACCGAGAGCAAGCGCCCAAAGGAGCGACCTCGCGCCGATGCCGATGAAGGTCCAGGCGCAATAGATCACAGCCAGCGCCGCTGCGACCATCCAGCGTGCTTCGCGTGCTCCAGGTTGCGGCACCCGCCCGCGCCGCCACAGCACCAGCACCGCGAGCGCGCAGCCGAAATACAGCGGGATGGTTGCCGCCGTGACGACCACGCTGAGAAAGGTGAATCCGCCGGCGAGCGAGTCCTGGTAGTTCATGAGAAGCATGAGGCTCGCCAGCCCTCCGGCGAGCAGGAAGGAGCGGCTCGGAGCCCCGCGCGAATTGAGCCGCCCGAACGACGGCGGCAGGCTTCCGTGTCTCGCGCAGCTCTGCGCCACCTCGCCGGTCACGAGCGTCCAGCCGTTGAGTGCGCCGAGTCCGCTCACCACGATAAACGCCGCGAGCAGCTTGCCGCAGCCGCTGCCGAGATAGCGAGTGAGCAGGTCCACAAAGGGTGCGCTGGAGGAAGCGAGCTCGCTCTGCGGAATGAGCAGCAGCGGAATCGCGCAGATGAGCATGTAGATGAGCGCCACCAGCGCGGTTCCCGCGAACGTGGCGCGCGGCACCGTGCGCGCCGGATCGCGCGCCTTGCCGGCGGGGATTGCAGCGCACTCCACCCCGATCATGGCAAAGAGCGCAATGGTGGAGGCGCTAACCAGTGATCCGAGGGACAAGGGGGGAGTGGGTACGTGTGCGAGATATGCCCTCGGATGGCTCCAGAGCTGCCAGACACCGAGCGCGATGATGGCAAGCTGCGGCAGCAGCTTCAGCGCCGCACTGGCGACCTGCACCCAGCCGGCGGTGCGCAGGCCGCGCAGGTTCACCAGCACGAACAGCCAGACCAATCCCAGGGCCGTGAGCGCTGCAAGCGGCCGGCTCGCGGCCAGCACCGGCAGGAATGCCGACAGGTAACCGACCACGCCGACAGCGATGGCCGCGTTGGTCACCCAGCAGCTCACCCAGTAACACCACATGATGAGAAATGCGGCGGGATCTCCGAAGGCTCGTCGCGTGTAGGCGTAGGGGCCATCGTCTTCGGCAAAGGTGCGAGCGAGCCCCGCGAACACCCAGGCCACCATCAAAGTACCCGCCCCCGTGATCAGCCACGCGCCAACAGAGTTTAGTCCGTAGGGCGCGAGGGACGCCGGCAGCATGAAGATACCAATGCCGATCGTGTTGCCCACGACGAGCGCCGTGCACATGAGAAATCCCAGGGGCCTCGTCGCTGCAGGCGTTACACCGCTCACATGAGCCTCTCAGGACTGCTCGAGCGCTTCCCTGAGCGAGAGTTCGATCAAGGCCATGGCTTCATCCACGTGGCTGCGGTCAATCATGAGCGGCGGGATGAAGCGCACGGTGCTCACGCCGCACGACAACAGCAAGAGGCCATTGTGGAACGCGCGCGTCAGCAACGCCTCGCACAGGGCGCGCGCCGGAGTGCGGCTCGAGCGCTCGGTCACTAGCTCCACGCCGATCATCAGTCCCTTGCCGCGCACCTCGCCGATGCACTCGAAGCGCTGCCCGAGGCCGCGCAGGCGCTCGAGGAAGTAATCGCCGACCTTCGCGGCGTTGTCAGCGTACTCGCGCTCGACCAGATCGAGGGTCGCGAGAGCGGCGGCGCAGCACAGCGGGTTGCCGCCGAAGGTGTTGCCGTGGGCGCCGCGTTTCCATTTCTCCATCAGCGCGCGGCGCGCAATGACGAGGCCCATGGGGAGCCCGGACGCGAGCCCTTTGGCAAGCGTCATGATGTCGGGCGACACCCCCCAATGCTGGCTGGCGAACATCCGGCCGCTGCGCCCGACGCCGCACTGCACTTCGTCGAAGATCAGCAGGATCCCATGCCGGTCGCACAGTGCGCGCAGCCCGGGAAGGAAGCTATCGGGCGGCACCAGATAGCCACCCTCGCCCTGGATGGGTTCGACCAGGATCGCTGCCACCTCAGCCGCCGGCAGGTTGGTTTGGAACAGCACGTTCTCGATGTAGTCGAGAACCGCCTGGCCCTGGTCGGCTCCTGCCAGCAGCGGCCGATACGGGTTGGGGTAGGGGACGTGTGTCACCCCGGGCATGGTTGGGAAGAAACCCGCCTGCTGGGTGTACTTGCTCGAGGTGAAGGCGAGCGAGCCCATGGTGCGGCCGTGGAAGCCTCCGAGAAAGCCGATGAATCGCGGCCGGCCGGTGACGTAGCGCGCGAGCTTCAGGGCGCCTTCGACCGACTCGGTGCCGCTCTGACACATCAGCACCTGAACCGGCTCGCGCATGGGATCGAGCGCGTTGATCTTCTCCGCGACCCGCGTCATGCGCTCGTGCCAGTAGTCCGAGGAGATGTGCAGGAAATCGTCGGCCGCATCTTTTATCGCTTGCACCACCTGCGGGTGGGCATGGCCGGTACTGCACACACCGATGCCGCTCATGAAGTCGAGGTAGCGGTTGCCGTCCACGTCCCAGACTTCCGCGCCGCGTCCCCTGGCCATTACGAAGGGATAGTCGCGCGGATAGGAAGGAGTCGTGACCGGACGGTCGCGAGCGATGAGCGCCCGTGCGTTCGGGCCCGGAAGCGGTGTACGGATGTGCGGTGAGGGCATGTTGGTTCCTCGGGCGGGATATTCAGATGGCGGCAGGCAGGGTGATGCGGACCGGACGGGCCTGCGCTTGGCGCGTGCTCGCCTGTAGTGCACGCAGCACACGCAACTCGTCGGAGTCGGGTGCCGGCAGAGTCTCGAGACGGGTGCCGATCTTCAGCGGCCAGCCGGTCGCCGCCTGTGCGGCTTCCACGGTGATACCGGGGTAGAGCGCGGTCAGTGTGAGCTCGTGAGTGTCCGGGTCGGGTCGCAGCACGCCAAAGTCGGTGATCACCGCGCGCGGACCGGCGCCCGGGGAGCCCGTTGCGGCGCGCGCGCCCGAGCCCGCGAGATAGCCGCAGGAGGTGCGGAAGTCCAGGCGCGGCACGAAACTGCGCGGAGTCTGCTTCATGATGATGAGCACCTCGCCCGCGAAGGTGGCGATCTCAGGGGCGCCGCCGGCACCCGGCAGGCGCACTTTCGGCCGCGCATAAGCGCCGATCACGGTGCTGTTCAGATTCGCATGGCGATCGATCTGCGCGGCGCCGAGGAAACCGAAGTCGACGCGGCCGCGTTGCAGATAATGCGCGAAGATCTCCGGCAGCGGCACGACCGAGGTCGCCGTTTCCGCGAGCTCGCCGTCTCCGATCGACAGCGGCAGCACCGTGGGGCGCGTTCCGACAGTCCCGGACTCGTAGATCAGCACGAGGTCGGGTGCGTGAGTCATGCGCGCCAGGTTGCAGGCGGCACTAGGCAGACCGATGCCGACGAAGCATACCGCGCCGTTCGGCAGCTGCCGCGCCGCGGTAACCGTCATGATCTCGTCCCGTGTGTAGTCGCTCGCGCTCATGCAGCGACCCCCAGCAGACGCAAATGCTCCGCGTGATCGCGTACGCCGAGCACGTGCCGCTCCATCCACGCCGTGAAGGCGCCGCGCTCGCGCGCGATCTCGTCCCAGGCTAGATAGAAGCGATTGTCCCGTGGATAGTGATTGTGCGCGTAGGATGGCCACGCGCCGCCGGGTACGATGCTCGCCGCGGTGACCAGCCATGAGGGCAACACCACGGCGTTCATGTCAGCGTCGAGCCGCGCCACCTGCTCCTCGACCGTGACCACGAGACGCTCTGCTGCCATCGCTGCTTCCTTCGCAGCACCGATGATGCCCCGCAGCAATACGTTGCCGGCGGCGTCGATCTGCTGCGCGTGCAGGATCGTGACGTCGGGACGGATCGCCGGCACCGCCTTGAGCGGCCGCCCGGTGAACGGGCAACTCAGCGTGCGGCGGCTCGAGGATGACACCCGATCGAGGTCCGTGTCGGTGTGATGCAGCATGAGTCCGCAGGTCATGCCGCTCGCGCCCGCCTGGTAGCCGAGGGCGAGCTCCGCGTGCGTGTACTCGGTGAGCGCGAGCGGCTGTGGCCAGCCGTGCTCCACCGCATCACGCAGACGATGAAGCGAGCCGACGCCAGGATTGCCACCCCAAGAGAAGGTGAGCTGCGATGCGCAGCCCATGCCGATCAGCTGATCGTAGATGAGATCGGGCGTCATGCGGATCAAATGCAGATTGCGCCGCTCCTGGCGCACGATCTCGTGTCCGGCGGCGAACGGGATGAGATGGGTGAATCCTTCGAGCGCCACGCGCGCACCATCGCGCACATGTGCTGCAATCGCCTCCTTCAGCGGCAGCAGTTGCATCGTTTCCTACTCCACCACGGTCTGTGACTGCTCGCGCAGGTACTGTGGCAGGTAGTAGAACGACGCGATGGCCTTGCCGGTCGTGCCCGACCCTTTCCAGCCGCCAAAGGGCTGATAGCCCGGCCACGCGCCCGTCGTTGCGCCCTGCGGCCGATTGGCGTAGGTGACGCCCGCCTCGATGTGCTCCTGGAACCAAGGGACCTCATCGCTTGCGCCGTAGAAGCCGGCTGTCAGTCCGAGCGGTGAGGCGTTGGCAAGCTGCATCGCCTCGTCCCTCGAAGTTACGCGATGGAGCATGAGGATCGGCAGAAACATTTCCTTCTGCCACAGCGGATGCGACAGCGGCGCCTCAGCGAGCGTCGGGCGCACGAAAAAGCCGCGTGCCAGCGCACCGTCCTTGAGCTGATCGCCGCCCGCCAGCAGGTGCGCGCCGCCCGCGCGAAGCTCAGTCACGAAACGCGCGAAATCCTGGTACGCGGATTGCACGGCCACCGGGCCCAGCCAATTTCCGCGTACCGCCGGATCTCCGATGTTGAGCGAGCCGAGCTGCCCGAGGAGCTTCGCGATGAGCGGCTCTGCGACCTGACGGTCCACATACAACCGGGAGAGGGCCGAGCATTTCTGGCCTCCCATGCCGAAGGCGGAGCGCAGGATTCCGCTCGCCGCACGGTCGAGATCCGCGCCTGAGGTAACGATGCAGGCGTTCTTACCACCCATCTCGGCGATGCAGGGCCTGGGATAGTCGCCGCCCTGGAGCTTCGCTGCAATCTGCCGGCCGACCTCGAAGGAGCCTGTGAACGTCACCGCGGCAGTGAGCGGATGGTCGATGAGCGCCGCGCCGATCGCAGCACTCGAGCCGGAAAGATAGTTGAATGCGCCCGGCGGAATCCCCGCATCGCGGATGCAGTCCGCCAGGAGCCGTCCGGCCCAGGGCGTCGCCGTGGCGCCTTTCAGCACGACGGTGTTGCCGGTGATCAGCGCCGCCGCCACCGGGCCCGCAGCGAGCGCAATAGGGAAGTTGAATGGGGTGATCACCACCCAGGCGCCGTAGGGCTTCAGCACACTGCGGTTGTGCGAAGCATGGCTCTTGAGCGGATCGTCCGGCAACGCCCGCTCGAAGGCACCCGCCTGCTCGAAGTCATCGCAATACGTCTGGAAGAAGTCCGCCGCCTCCTGCGCTTCTCCGAGCGCTTCCATGCGGTTCTTTCCAACCTCGAGGGTGAGTGCCGCGGCGATGTCGTAGACGCGCTCGGCAATCAGCTCGCCTACCCGGCGCAGCAGCCGCGCGCGCACCCGCGCCGGCGTGCGCTTCCAGGAGGGGAATGCGCCATGCGCGGCGGTGAGCGCCGCGTCGGCCTCGGCGGTGCTTGCCGCAGCGAAGCAGCCGAGGAGCTGCTCCTGATCGGCCGGGTTGCGTTTCTCGAGGAGGGCAGGGCCGGTGCGGTCGGCGCCAGCGATGTAAAGGGGATAGGAGCCGCCGAGCTGCGCGAGGACGCGTTTCATTGCCGCCTCGAAGCGCGTGTGCAGCTCCTCGGGCGGATCGAACATGGTGGCGTAGGTGAGCTTGAAAGTCATATGCGGTGCTCCCCGGCTAAATTCGAGGTCAGCTCGCCGAGCAGCTCATCGAGCAGCGCGAGCGCCTCGGCGAGCTCGCGCTCGCTGATCACGAGCGGCGGGGCCAGCAGCAAGAGATTGCCGCGTGCGGCGAACGAGACGCCCCGATCCATCGCGTGTTCCAGCAGCCGCCCCAGGGAGCGGTGCTGCTGCGGCCACGGAGCGAGCGGCTCACGCGTGCGGCGGTCGCTCACCAGCTCGGCCACGGCAAAGAGGCCATGTCCCCCGCGCACCTCACCGATTGCGGCATGTCGGGTCTGCAGGCGCATGAGTTCTTCCAGCATCCAGGCGCCGAGCCGGCGCGAGCGCTCGATCAGCGCCTCCTCGCGGTAGCTCTCGATGGCCGCAACCCCGGCGGCGCAGGCGAGCGGGTGGCCGCAATAGGTGAGGCCGGTCATGAGCATCTGCGGCTCCAGAGCGCGCGCCAGCTCGGAACTCAACACCACGGCGCCGAGCGGCAGGTGCGCGCCGGTGAGGCCCTTGGCGAGCGTCATCGCGTCGGGGCGCGCATCAGCTCCGTAGCGCTGCCAGGCAAACCACTCGCCACAGCGGCCGAAGGCGCTCATCACTTCATCGGCGATCAGCCAGGTCCCGGCTGCCCGGGTGGCCGCGCGCAGCGCCGGCCAGAACTCATCGGGAGCGACGATGCCGTTGGTACCCGCGTTCGGCTCCATCATGACGGCCGCGACTTTGCGCGCGCCGAGCTCTCCGATCGCTGTCTCGATGTGGCGCACGGCGGCGGCCGCGCATTCCGCTGCACTCGCCGTGCCGAAGGGACAGCGGTAGGCATAGGGAGGCGGCACGCGCAGAACGCGAAACGATGCAGGGTCGACCTGCGCTGCGGTGCGGGCATCTCCCGACAGCGCCATCGCGGCGTAGCTCGCCCCATGGTAGGAGCGCTCGCGCGTGATCACCCAACCGCGCGGCTTGCCGCTCGCTGCGCGCGCGAACTTTACGGCATGTTCATTGGCATCGGCGCCACCCAGGGTGAAAAACACGCGACCGCCCGGCCAGCCCGCCTCATCGAGCAGCAGCGATGCAAGCCGGGCTCGCGGCTCGGCGCCCCAGGCGCTGGTCACGAAGCAAAGCTGCTGCGCCTGTGCACGAATCGCGGCGACGACACGCGGATGCTGATGGCCGAGATTCGAACATTCGGCGAGGCTCGACATGTCGAGGATCGTGCGTCCGTCGGCGGTAAAGAGCCGCGCACCTTCGCCGCCGACCACGGTTGGGGCATTCCATTCGGTCTGGACGCACCAGCTGTGCAGCACGGTCTCACGCTCGGGAGGCCCGTCCGTCGGCTGCGATGGTTGCCGGACGATCATGCTGTTGGTGCTCAGGTACCGCGCTCGGGCAATAGCGGGCGCTGCAGGGAGCGCATCGCGAAATAGTAAAGCGGGGCGACCACGGCGATACCCGCCACCCACGAGAGGTCGACGCCGCCGATCACGCGCGCCAGAGGACCGGTGTAGAAGTCGACCGCGACGAACGGGATCTGTACCAGGATTCCCACCAGGTAGCAGGCGAGAGCCGTCACGTTGTAATTGCCGTATACGCCGCCGTCCGCGGCGAAAAACGACGGCACGTGGTAGTCGCCGTAACGGATCAGGTAATAATCGATGAGATTCACGGCAGTCCAAGGTACGAGCAGGTACAGGAGCAGCTCGTTGAACCGGCTGTAGAGAGCCAGGAAATTCGATGCGCCGGCCATGCTGATGAGGAGCGCCAGCAGGAACAGTCCCGAGGCGAGCGCAATGCGCGCACGATGGGTGACACGCCAACGGGGGGCGAGTGTGTGCCCCAATGTGATGATCGCCAATGAGCCTCCGTAGAGACAGATCGCACCGGCGACCGCCACACCGGGTGCGAGCAGCAGCGTAATCCACCAGCTCACGGGTCCGACCAGATGCGCGATTGCGGTGATCACGTTACCGCCGATGACCGCAGGACCGATCATCGCTCCGAGGACCATCGGCAGCACACCCCCGGCCGCGGTGCCCCAATAGCAGGCCCAGAATGCCTGGCGCGGCCCGGATTCCGGAGGCAGATAACGTGAGTAGTCGGACACATAAGGCGCATAGCCGAGCTGCCACAGCGCGCCCATGGAGACCATCTTGAAGAAGCCGACCGCGGAGAAGGAGCCCTGGGTGAGAAGGTGTCCCGGGAGCGGAGTGATGAACAGCAGCCAGAGATAACACAGCAGCAGCGCGCTGCCCGAGACGTAAGTCATCATGCGCGTGCAGAAGTGGATCAGATCGTGGCCCCAGATCGCGCCCGCGAGGCTCAAAGTCGCAATGCCGACCATCGCTGCCTCGGGGTCGAGCACGGGAAGGATGAAGTGCAGGGATTGCCCGCCCGTCACGAAGGCGGTACCCGCATATCCCAGGTACATGAAAGCAACCAGCGCCACCACGAATCCGGCACCCCTGGCGCCGAACTGCCCGCGGCTCTGGACCATCTGCGGCACGCCGAGCCGCGGACCCTGAGCCGCATGCAGCGCCATGAAGACCGTGCCGGTCAGGTTTCCAACCAGGATGGCGATCACCCCGGCGAGAAAGGACTGATGGAAGATCGTGGTCGCCAGAGCTCCGGTGACCACGGTGAGGACGTTGAGGTTGGCGCCGAACCACAGCGTGAACAGCTGGCCTGCGCTGCCATGCCGCTCATCGAGCGGGATCTGGTAGATCGTGTGCTGCTCGACCAAGGTCGCTCGCCGAAATTGCTGCAGACACCAGCCGATCGACTCTACCATACCCCGGACGCGCTCCCGCGAGAGCCGGTTACGGGGGTGGCGCGGGAGGACCCATGACTCGATTTCCGGATTTTGGCCTCACGGCAGCGCAGCAGCGCGAGGCGGTCTTCGGCCATCGCTATGAGCGAGCCGGCATGCACGGCCAGCGGGGCGAGATCTGGTGCTACACGGATGCGATTGCCTACCCGCCGGGAGCGAACGTGCGCCTGTACGTATGCTCCAGTGTCGAGGCATATCGGCTCCAGATCGTGCGCGATGGTGCGAGCGCGCGTCCGATCCTCGAGCGGGAGATTCGCGGTGCCCGCTGGCAGGACACGCCCGAGCAGTGCTCCGTGACGGGGTGTGGCTGGACACCCTCGCTCGAGTTCCGGGTCGCCGAGGACTGGCCTTCCGGCGCCTATCGCATCACGCTGACGGCGCAGGGCACCGAGGGTGAGCTCAGCACACACCACGTTTTCATAGTCCGCCCGCTCGCCGGCGCCAAAGCGCATCGCATCCTGCAGGTGGCGGCCTCGGCGACTTGGACTGCCTACAACACGTGGGGAGGATCCAATCACTACCAGGGCATCACCGGACCGAAGCACAATGAGTATGCGACCACCGTGAGCCTCGAGCGTCCCTGGTGCCGCGGCTTCGCGCTTCTGCCGGAGGACGCGCCGCGGGTACCGCTGGAGGTGAGCCCACCCCCGGGCGCGGGAGTGCGCTATCCGCACCTGGAGTGGGCGCTGGCCAACGACTACTCCAACAAATACGCTTCCGCCGGCTGGGCAAGCTATGACCGGCATTTCCTGCGCTGGGCCGAGCGCGCAGGCTTTGCGGTCGATCTCGCCAGCCAGCACGAGCTGCATTTCAACCCGGATATTCTCGATGGCTACCCGTGCGTCGTGTTCGTCGGGCATGACGAGTATTGGACCTGGGAGATGCGCGATGCGGTCGATCATTACATCGAGCGCGGCGGACACGTAGCGCGGTTCGCAGGGAATTTCATGTGGCAGATCCGGCTCGAGAGAGCCGGTAAGGCACAGGTCTGCTACAAGTACCGGGCGCGGGCCGAGGACCCCGTGTACCGATCCGCCGACCCGTCGCGCACGACCAGTTGTTGGGAGGCCCCTGAGACCGGACGCCCGGGAGCATCGACCTTCGGCCTCAACGCCACCCGTGGCCTCTACGCGGGCTGGGGCGGCTGCGCGCCGCGCGGCGTGCGGGGATTCCCGGTCTATCGGCCCGAGCACTGGGCCTTTGCGGGTACCGGGCTTTGCTACGGGGATTTGCTCGGGGCGCAGGGCCACGCTTTCGGGTACGAAGTCGATGGCCTGGACTATGTGATCCGCGGCGGGTTGCCGGAGCCGACCGAGACCAGCGGCGCACCGCCCGGATTGGAGATCCTGGCGCTCGGTATGTCGTCTCTCCAGGAAGAGCGCACGGCGGTGCCCATCGACGATCGATTCCTTTCCGATGACGATGCGAAGTACGTGGCGGAGGTGCTGCTCGGGGACAACGGCGAGCGGGCCCTGGCTCGTGTCAAGCGAGGCGCAGGGATGATCGTCAGCTTCGCGCGCGGCCGGGGCGAAGTGTTCCACGCCGGAAGCTGTGAATGGGTGGGGGCGCTCTTGCGGGGCGATCCGATGGTAGAGCGCGTGACGAGGAATGTACTGACCTCTTATCTGCAGCGTTGATCCTACCTGGCCAGCGGCTCGCCCGCGACGAGCGCGCGCCAGTTGATGATCGAGTTCCACAGCATCCGCTGATCGCCGCGGTTCATGTCGCGATGCATCGGGTTGAAGTTGAATGCGACGACGCGGCCGTGACCGACCGGGAAATCGAAGATTGCGGGGCGGCCGACGATGTTGTCGACCCCCCAGGCCTGCCCGCTCACGACGAATGGCTCATTCGGCGGTCCACCCCAGACGAGCACAACGTGGCTCGTGTCGATCGGGCCGTCGAGGCATGTGGTGCAGTAAGCCATCCGCAGCCAGCGGCGGGGCATCGCGTAGAGCGCGTAGTTCTGGCGAAAGACGTAGGTCGAGCGCGGGTAGCCGTAGGCGATCGGATTATCGGGCTGCAGGAAGGTCACGCGTACGTGTGCGCCGGGCGTGCGCGCCTCGGCAGACTGCGCCGCCGCCGCGGCAGCAGTGCCGCCGCCCTGCGAGCTCCGCGGCACGCCGCCGGAGTCCCGCCGTACGCCGCGGACGATTCCGGCTTCGAGCGGCAGCATCGAGGCGTTGCCGAGCGTCACGAGCTCGCCGCCCGCGTCAATGAACTGCTGCAGCTGCTCGAGTCCCCCCCAACCGATGCCGCCCGTGATGTCGTCCGATTCGGCTGGCGTGCCGAGCGCCGGTGTTGCCGGTGTCTTTTTGAACGGCATCGGGCCCCATTCCTTCGGAATGCCGTGGATCTGCGCCTCGAGCTCCAGATCCACATGACCATAGACGAGCACGTCGATCTGGCCGCGGAGCCGTCCCGCGCGGATGTCCTCGTCGCGGACGTAGGTGTACGGAATGTGGCGCTGATCGAGTGAATAGCGGATCCAGCCGATGGAGTCCGTATCCGCCCAAGGCACCCAGAGTCCGAGCCGCGGCACGGGTGCATCGTGCATCGGGACGTCCGGCATTCGCCCCGTGCTCGCGAAATCGAGGTCGAGGCGGCGCGCAACCGCTGCGAGCGCAGGTGTGAGGCCGCGCTGCGCGCGCAGGATCCAGGAGCCCTCAGGGTAACGTGCGCCATCGAGCGTGAACGCTCGCTCGGCGATCGTGACGTCGAACTTCGCGAGCGCATACCGCGCCTCGAGCAGGCTCTCCTGTCCGGTATCGGCGAGCAAATAGACCGGGCCGTGGCCGTCGACGCGGCCCGCGAGCTCGGGTGCGCGCGTGAGCAATCGCATCGGCGCGCGCTGGATCGCGCGATCCGCTGTGGCGACCGCGCGCAGGTGATAGTTCGCCGGCAGCTCCCATGAGACGTCGTCGTACGGCTCGGTGGCATCGAGCGGATAATGCTGCGGCGTCAGCAGATCGACCGCATAGTTGCGATACGGCTGATCCGCACGCACGACATATGTGCCTGCCGGAAAACCGCCCTCGGTAACCCCGATCGGGGCGGTTGCGACCGAGACTTCGATGTGCTGCGACTGCAGCCGCTCGACCATCTGCGCGACCCGCAGCGGATCGCCTTGATCCTGCGGGATCAGGAATCCGTACGGCGGCTCGTCGAGCCCCGCCTGCCAGCTGTGCAGGCCCTTCTCGTAGAAGTCGCGCAGGAACTCGTGCGGTCGTCCTGCGACCTCATCGAGTGCGATCAGGAGCCCGGTTTCCTCGTAGTTCAGCGTGTCGCGCATCGACCAGCGGAACGGCCCTTTCGGCCCTGGCAGCGGCCGCCACCATTCTCGCGTCGTATCGTCGGGCGACAACGTCTGCACGAGCGTCTCGGCCGTGCCGTTGCCGAAAGCCTCGTAACCCCTACCGGTCGCGTTATGGTTCATCGCAATCGAGTCGAGGTACAGGTGCGCGAATGCCTCGCCGAAATTCCAGGTCGCGACTCCCGGCATGCCGAGGCCGGTCATCCGCTCGACTTCAGCGAAGCCGAGGGCGAGGAACTCATCGTAGGTCAGCGGGTCGATGTGCGGGTTGTACGGACCGGTTCCGTTCCACGCCATCAGCAGCGGCTCGCTTTCATGCAGGTCGTGGATCACCACAGGGTGATATTCGAAGAACACCTTTGCGACGGCTTTGAACGGTGATTGAGTCAGCTGATGCGCGTCGCGGTTGATGTCGACATAGACGTATTTCGCCCAGTACGGCGGCGCCTGGCGGGGGAGCGTCGCAAGATCGGTCTTGCCCTTCAGGTACTCATAGAACCATTCGACTTGCTTGTCGCGGCCGTCCGGATTCGATACGGGATTGATGAGAGCGACGGTGTTGGCGCGAATGCGGCGGATCATCGGCGTGTCCGAGACCGCCAGCCGATAGGCGAGCTCGAGCACCGCTTCGGTAGAGGCGGTTTCGTCCGAATGAAGCGCTGCGTTGATGTAATAAAACGGTCGCGAGCTCGAGATCAGTGCCCTGGCCTCGGCCGCATCGACCCGGCGCGGATCGGCGAGCGCCGCATTCTCGGCCTTCAGGCGATCCAGCGTGCCGATGCCCGATCGGTCCGCGATCGCGATCAGGATGATCTCGCGCCCCTCCTCGGAGCGACCGATCGTGAACACGCGTACCCGCGGCGAGGCGGCCGCGAGCGCCCGTGCATAGGCGTAGGTCTGCTCGGAATCGAGCAGCTCGCCGGGCGCGCCCATGATGCGGTGAAAGAACTTCCGCGGCGACGGCACGGTTGCGGACTGGGGCACATAATCGACGAGCTGCGACGTAAAGCGCGCGTCGGTAGTCGCTGCGGCGACCGCCGCCGTCGAGACGGGGTCGGCGACGTCCGGCGCGTGTGGATCGGGCGCAGTCTGCGCGTGTGCGAGCGAGAGCGCGCCCGCGCAGGCGGCGAGCAAGGCGAGCTTCGAGAGCCATCTGCACATTCGGTTATCTCCCTTCCCGCGAGAAGGTGCGTGCCGCCTCAGGATCCGCCCGGCAGGTACTTCGCCATCCAACCGAGGTAGCGCGCGAAGCGATCGACGAGAAAGCTCGGCCGGGTGAGCACGTGATACTCGCCGGGATAGACAATGAGCTCGGCCGGCACGCCGAGCGTGCGCAGCGCCTGATACATTTGCTCCCCACCGGCCAGGGGGACGTTGAAGTCCTTGTCGCCGCCGAGGAAGAGTGTCGGCGTGCGGATGCGGTCGGCGTGGAAGAATGGATAGGAGACCTTGAGCCATCGCGATGTCATCTGCCATGGCGGGCCCATCTCAGCGTTATATTCCAGAACGTACTGGTCGGCCCCGTACATCGCGGTCTGGTTGCCGCTGCCTGCCCCGCTGATGGCCGCCTTGAAACGTGTCGTCGAGGCGATGAGATAGTCCGTGAGCAGTCCTCCATAGCTCCAGCCGCCGACGCCGAGCCGCCCGGGATCGGCCCAGCCCTGCGCAACCGCATAGTCGACGCCCGCCTCGAGGTCCTGCACCTCCTTGTTGCCCCAGTCGGCGAGGATGCTGCGCGCGAACTTCGCGCCGCGACCGGTGCTGCCGCGGTAGTTGACGGCGAGCACGACGTAGCCGTGTGTAGCGAACAACTGTCGCTCGAGCTGCGGCCCGTAGCCCTCGAGCTCCAGGGAGTGATCGTCCTGGCCGTTGGGTCCGCCGTGGATCCAGACGAGCGTCGGGTAGCGCCGGCCGGGCACGTAGTCCGGCGGCTTCACCACCTGCCCGTGGATCTGCGTGCCATCCCTGCTGCGGAAGGCAATATCCGCGACCGTGCCGAGTGTCAGCTCGGCGAACAGCGCCCGGTTGTGCGCGGAGAGCGGCCGCAGCTTCCCGGACTCGAGCGCATAGACCTCGACGGGTGAGCGATCGCTCGCGGCGAGCACCGCGGTGTGCCCGGCGGCGGCGGCGAGCTCGGTAACGACCACGCGGCCGGCGAGCCGCGTGATCGCGCCGCCCGCGAGCGGTATCTCGGCCGGGTACTGGTAACCGTCGTCCTCGACCGCGAACTCGATCGCCCGGCCGTCGGCGGTGAAGGCAGGCGAGAGGACGGCGCGATCGAGAGCGCCGGTGAGTGTGTGCACGCGCCCGGAGGGCACCTCCGCGACCGCGAGCCTGTCGATGATGTAGGCCGCGTACTTCCGCTCAGCGCCCTGCAGAAAGACGAGCCGCGTGCTGTCGGGACTCCACTCGAGATGCTGATTATTGGGCGACCAGGTCGTGAGCAATTGCCGCGGCTTCGCGCCCGCGGCCGCGGCGACGAGCTCGATGCCGTCGACGCCGAGTTGCTGCTGGGTGTCGCGCCGACGGCTGACGTAGGCGATCTGCCGCCCGTCCGGAGAGAAGGCCGGCAGCGAATCGGAGCTCGCCGCATCGGACGTGAGGGCCTGGCAGACTCCGCTCCCGACCTCGAGAAGGTACAGGTGAGTGCGTGAGCCGTCCGTGAGATATCCCTCCCGGTCCTGCTTGAAGAGCAACGAGTGGATGACCAGGGGTTTCGGCCGATGGGGCTGGCCCTTCTCGCCGGCGTCCTCAGGGGCACGCACGACCAGCACGACGCGGGCGCCGTCGCGCGACCAAGCGTAGTCAGTAATCTCACCTGGCACGTGAGTCAGCAGACGCGGCTCCCCCCCACGGCGGTCGAGGAGCCAGAGCCCCGTCGAGCTGCCATTGGGACGGGCCGAGAGGAAGCTTAGATAACGTCCGTCGGGACTGAAGCGCGGCACGCTGACGCTCTCACCGCGTGTGAGCTGCAGGCTCTCGTTCCCGTTCCAGGCCGCAAGCCATAACTCGCTGCGGCTCTCGTCCGAGGTCTTATCGTAGCTCGTCACGAGATAGGCGACCGCACTGCCATCGGGCGCGATGGTGAGATCCGAGGCCGCCTTGAAGCGGTACCAGTCCTCGGGCTCGAGGGCACGGCCGGCGTGCGCTACCGGAGGAGTCATCCAGACGCCGAGGATGGCAAGAAGAGCGAGAATAGGCAGCGGGCGTCGGTGGTGCATCGGGCTTCGCTCCAGGGGCCGCAGTCGGGGCCAAACTATCGGGAGTGTAGCGTGAGCGCGAGCGGGCGGAGCAGACTACCGCCTGGAGAGCGAACGAACGCATGATGACAGCCACCGCCGCACGAGTCCCCTTCGAGGAGCGCCGCCGCCGGGCGCAGGCGATGCTGCGCATCGGGCAGGCGGCGGCCGCGGAAAAGTGGCTACGGGCGCTCGAAGCCGAGTCCCCGGGCGAAGTCAATTGTCTCTGGCTGCTCGGGGTGGCCCTGCTCGAACAGTCCCGGATCGAGGACAGCGTCGCGATGCTCGAGCGCGCGCTGCAGAGCGCTCCCGGCTTCGCCGAGGCGCGTGTCGATCTCGCCCGCGCCTGGCGGCGCGCAGGACGCGCTGCGCAGGCGCGCGAGGAAGTGCGACGCGTGCTGGAGGAACTCCCCCATCATCATCGTGCCTGGCTTGCCTACGGCGACGTGCTGGTCGATCTCGGTCAGTACGACGATGCGCGCATCGCCTTCGAGCGTGCGCGGCTCACCGACCCGGAGCGAGTGCACATCGAGGAAGCCACCGCGGCACTGCTCGAGGGCGACCGCCGCAGATCCGAGGAGCTCTTCCGCGTCGTCCTGAGGCGCGACCCGAGCCACGCGGCTGCGTTATGCGGGCTGGCGGCCGTATCGCTCGCGGCCGATGTGCCGCACGATGCCGAGCGGCTGCTGCGCCATGCGCTCAGGCAGTCTGAGCACCTGCCGCTCGCCTACCGGGGGCTCGCCCCGGCGCTCTTAGGTCTGGGGCGCCTCACCGAGGCCGAGGCGGCCACGCGTTACCTCGCCAGGATCGAGCCGAAGAGCCCGCAGACCTGGGTAACCGCCGCAGGCGTTGCGATCCGGCTCATGCGGCAAACGGAGGCGATCGACGCCTACGAGCGGGCACTGCAGCTGCGGCCGCAGGAAGTGGGCTTGCGGATGTCGATCGGTCATCTGCAGAAGACACTCGGGCAGCGCGCAGACAGCGAGGCCTCGTACAAAGCGGCACTCGCGATGGACCCTGGGCGGGCGGAGGCGTACTGGAGTCTGGCGGATCTCAAGAACTACGCCTTCAGCGACGAGGAGATCGCGGCCATGCAGCGGCTGACCGACTCCGATGCGCGTGGTCCTTCGAACGAGGCACAGCTCGATTTCGCGCTCGGGAAGGCTTTCGAGCAGCGCCGGCGTTACCGTGAGGCGTTCGCCTACTACGCCCGTGGCGCGGAGCTGCGCCGCCGCGAGGCGCCATTCGACATCGCGCAGTTCGAGCGCCGCTGTGAGCGTATCCGCGCATTCTTCGATGCGGCCTTTTTTGCCGCGCATCGTAATGGCGGCGACTCGAGCCGCGCACCGATCTTCATCGTAGGGCTGCCGCGGTCGGGCTCGACGCTGGTGGAACAGATCCTCGCGAGTCATTCTGCGGTCGAGGGCACGATGGAGCTGCTGAACGTGCTCAACATCGTCCGGGAGTTCGACGATATGGCCCCCGGACGGAACGGCTATCCACAGGCCGTGGGCAGCGCAGCCCCGGAGCGCTTCACCGAGCTCGGCCGCCGCTATGTCGAGCAGACGGCGCCGCTCCTGCGGCTCGATCGCCAGCGCTTTACCGACAAACTACCGAACAACTTCAGCCACATCGGGCTCATCCACGCGATACTGCCGCACGCGACGGTGATCGACGCGCGCCGGCACCCCATGGACGCCTGCTTCAGCACCTTCAAGCAGTATTTCGCCGAGGGCCAGAATTTCAGCTACGACCTCGAGGACCTCGGCCGATACTATCGCTGCTACCTCGCCCTGATGGATCACTGGGACGCCGTCCTGCCGGGCAAGGTGCTGCACGTTCGCTACGAGGAGCTGGTGCGCTCGCCCGAGGCCGGTATCCGCCGCCTGCTCGGGCATTGTGGGCTCGATTTCGAGCCCGGCTGCCTCGCCTTTCACGAGACACGGCGTGCGGTGCGCACCGCGAGCGCCGAGCAGGTGCGCCAGCCGATCTACACCTCGGCGGTGGGCCACTGGCGGCACTTCGAGAAGGAGCTGGAGCCGCTGCGACGCGCGCTCGGGGACTGTCTCGCGCGTTTCGAGTGAGCAGCGGCCGTTCCCGGTGCGGATATCCGCCGATTTGACTCCGGGTGGAGGCTCGAAGGAAGATTGCGGCGCGATAACAGCGCCCTGTGGCCGGCTGATCCAGGCGCGATAATCGATTTCGGGGGAGGTCACCGATGCATTCAGCAAGCCGTAAGACCGCCGTGCGCGCCCGCGTTGCCGCCACCGCGCGAGCGCCGCGCGGGGCGCCGTCGAAGGTCGGTCTTGCGGTTGCCGCGGTGCTCGCCGGCGTGGCGGGGGTTCCCGCGGCCCACGCGGATCCCGCTGCACTTGGCGCCGATGCTGCTACCGTCAATACGCTGCAGGAGGTCGTGGTCACCGCCCGCAAGCGCGAGGAGAACCTGCAGGACGTGCCGATCAGCATCGACGTCTTCAGCAAGCAGGACCTCCAGAACCTCGCCATCAGCAAGATGGAAGACTACCTGCAGAAGGTGCCGTCCATTTCCTATATCAGCACAGGTCCGGGGACCCAGCTGTTCGTGATGCGAGGCGTCTCGGACGGCAGCAATCCCAATTACTCCAACACCTCCTCGACCGGCTTCTTCGTCGACGACATGTCGATGAACTATGGCGGATCGCAGCCCGACCTGCACCTGTACGACATCGAGCGCATCGAGATCCTGAACGGCCCGCAGGGCACCACCTTCGGCGCGGAAGCGATGTCGGGTGCGATCCGATACATCACCAACAAGCCGGACCTGCACACCCTCAGCGCCGGCATCGACTTCGACGGCGGACAGATCCAGAGCGCGCAACAGAACTGGACCTACCAGGGGTTCCTCAACGTCCCGCTGATCGAAGGTGTTCTCGGCCTGCGCGTGTCGGCTTTCAGCGATTCCCAGGGCGGGTTCATCGACAACGCGCTGACGACACGTACCTGGGTGAACGGCGCGGTCTCGACCAACGCGCAATGGGCGGGCAAGGACTACAACCGTGCGAACGTCGAGGGCGGACGTGTGGCGCTCAAACTGCAGTTCGCGCAGCAATGGAGCGCGCTGCTCACCTATGGCGTCCAACGCCAGCACACCCGCGGCGCCTGGGACGAGGATCCGACGTTGCCGCCGCGGACCGTCTCGCGTTTCGGTCCGGAGTCGGAACTGTTCGAGACGAACATGGTCGATTTCCATGTGGACGGTGACGTCGGCATCGCCGACCTGGTCCTTGCCAGCACCTACTGGAGCGAGGAGCGGCGCCAGTTCGACGAGTACTCGCAATACGAGCAGAACTACAACGGCGGGACGCAGGAGGGGTTCACCTGCCTCACCGACCCCTACTACAGCCCCCTGTTGACCGGCGCGCCTTCGGCGACCTTCTCCGGCTGCAACTCCGCCCTGCAGTACTACTCCTACAACGAAAACCCGAGGCGTTGGTCGAACGAGCTGCGGCTCGTCTCCAAAGAGGGCGGCCGGCTCCACTGGCTCGCGGGCCTCTACTGGGAGAAGACTGTCGACCGCAACTTCGGCAGCACCTTCTACATGCCGGGACTGCAGTACGGCGGCGACGCCTTTCAGTACGAGCTGCAGTACTACGGCCTCACGCAGCGGACTCTGCCGCCCGGAGTCTGGTATACGTATAACGAGAACTCGGACGTCCTGGAAACGACCGAGTTCGCCAATATCAACTTCGATGTGACCGACAAGCTCAACGTAGAAGCGGGCGTATCGCATTTTCACGACAAAGAGAGCTACGACACGCCGGTTCTGGGCTTCGCCTATACCCCCAACAGCCCGAGCGATTTCTCCTCCAGCTCGCACAAGTGGGACGGCAAAGCCGGCATCAGCTACAAGGTCAGCCATCAGGCGATGGTGTACGCGGACTGGAGCCAGGGCTTCCGTCCCGGCGGATCGAACTACGGCCTGCCTTCAGGCTGCTACAGCTCGGGTGTGACGCAGACATACGATCCGGACACGCTCAATAGCTACGAGCTCGGCTGGAAGACGACCAGCCTCGGGCATCGCCTGCTGTGGGACGGGGCCGCCTATTACATGGACTGGAAAAGCCTGCAGGCGCTCATCTACGACGCATCCGTCTGTCCGTCCTCGAGCTACAACATCAACGTCGGCGAGGCCCACATCTACGGTGCCGAGTCGAACATCGACTTCAGGATCAGCGACAACTGGTCGCTGCAGGCGTCACTCGACTACACCGATGCGCGCATCGTTGCGGCGGTCGATCCGAACTACGCCCCGTATGTCGGCGAGCGGTTGCCTTTCTCGCCATACTTCAACTGGAGCTGGAACGCACGCTACGAGCATCCGCTCACGCGCACGCTGGGCGCTTACCTGCAGTTTGACATGGCCCACAAGGGCGCTATGTACAACGGCCTCAACCCAGACGACAAAAACTCGGGACTGCCGCGCATCCTGCAGCCGCAGTACACCATCATGAACCTGCGCGTCGGCATGCACCCGGCCGACAGCGAGCGCTGGCTGGTGGAGCTGTACTGCACCAACATGACCGACAAGAACGCGATCGTCTACAGCAACACCGGCAACTTCGACCTGCGCGAGACCACCAACCAGCCGCGCGTCTTCGGTCTGCGCCTGAGCTATCGCTTCAACCGGTTGGCTCGATGACGGGTGACTGCGCGCCGAGCGGGCCGCGAAAGACCTGCCGTCCGGCCTTTTACTCGCAGCGCCTACTCTGGGAATTCTTCACAGGCATCGATGCGCCGTCGTAAGAAATTACGTTCCATGGGATTGCGTGCCAACGATAGCGCTGTAGAGAAGTGCGCTTTCGCAACCGGGTGATTTCCCCGACGGAGTTCAATTTCACCGAGCGTGGCGGGGTAGAACGGGTAAGACGAAAGGCGATGAAGGTCATGGATGGTATTTATTGCCTCCAGCCCCCGTTCCGGGCCATCCAGTTGCGTGATGGCGATTGCGCGGTTAAGCGCAACGACCGGCGAAGGATGAATGGCCATAAGCACATCATAAAGCGATACGATCTGTTTCCAATCCGTATCTTCGCCTCGAGCGGCGCTGGTGTGCACTGAGGCAATAGCCGCCTCAATGTGATACTCGGTCAGTTCCGTACCAGAGGCAGAAAGGTCAAGAAAGGCTTGTCCTTCCGCCAAGAGTCTGCGATCCCATAAAGACCTGTCCTGCTCAAAGAACGAGACGAGATTGCCGCCACCATCCAGACGAGTGGGTAGACGCGCCGCATTCAAATACATGAGTGCAGCAAGCGCATGTGTTTTAGGCGTTGCCAGGGTAAATTGCTCAAGCAGCAGATTCATGAGCCGCATGGCTTCCTGACAAAGCTCAGTACGCACCACCGCTTCGGAAGAAGCCCCGTGGTAGCCCTCATTGAAAAGCAAATATAACGCCTGTTGAACAGAAGAAAGCCTGGCCGGGAAATCCGCATCAGCAAGGTCAAAAAGTTTCGTGGACTCCGCCAATATGCTTTTTGCGCGTGTGATGCGTTTCTCTATGGCGGCATGACTGCTTACGAAGGCCTGTGCAATCTCCTTTACACTGAATCCGCACAATATATACAGCACGAGTGCGATTTGGGCCTCTTCGGCGAGACGGGGATGGCAGCAGGAAAATATCATACGTAGCTGGGAATCTTTCACTGCGTACGTACTGAACGCCTCCTCCACGGTTGGAACAAGCGTCCATTCCGATTCAAGAAACCGGGTCAATTCCGGCTCGAACGTGCGAACCGTGCGTTCCCTGCGTAAGATGTCCAGAGCACGGTTTTTGGCAGTCGCCATCAGCCATGCGGAAGGATTTGCCGGCAGACCGCGCAACTTCCACGTCTCCATCGCGCGGCAGAAGGCGTCCTGAGTGACGTCTTCTGCCAATGCGAGGTTACTGACTCCGAAAAGCCGCGTAAGCGTGGCAACAATTCTTCCGAATTCATGCCGGAAGAAATGCTCTTCAATCTCCATTGCCTAAGCTAGCTGCCTGATCGGCCGCACCTCTACGGAACCACCGTCCTCGAAAATGGGGCATCCCAAGGAAAACTCCACAGCCTGTTCGATATCCTTGGCCACAATTAGGCTAAAACCTCCAACCACATCTTTGGCTTCTGCATAGGGGCCGTCAATGACTTGCTTTTTTTTGCCTTTGACTACCATGCCGCCCGGCTGCAAAGGCTCTCCAAACGATTTCACATGGCCTTTGTCGCTGAGATCCTTGAGCCAGGTCATCCATTTTGCCGTTTTCTTCTGCATTTCCTCAGGAGAAGCGGGTAGTTGGTAGCCTCGATAGAGGTATACGAATTCAGTCATGTATTGTTCCTTATGATGAGGTTGAAGGTATGTTGCGTCCTGTTTGCAGCTGCTAGCCATCCATGGTTCCCATGCTCAGGTTGACGGTTGCCATCATTGCGCTTGCCTTATCGGAAGCCACGAAGACCGCCGCATTGGCCATTTCTGCAAGTGTCAGGGCGCGTTTGGGGTGGGTCATGCCAGCAAGATAACCCGTGAACTGTTCCCAGGTTACGCCCTCTTTCTTAGCTCTGATTTCGAATATTTCCCTGATCGTCTCTGTCTCCGGCATGCCGTACGACCTCAGGCAGACCACGCGGATGCCCTGAGGCGCGAGCTCAATCGACAGGTACCGGGTAAGCGCCTCCTTGGCAGCCTGTGACGGACCATAACCTCCGTTTGGCGTGCCTATTCTTGCTGGGGGCGCAGTAACGGTCATGATCACCCCGGACTTATTCGGAAGCATGCGCCTTGCAGCCAAACGCGCGGTCAGAAAGTATGACGTGGTATAGCTCGTGATCGGCATGGAGAATTGTTTGAGATCCATATCGACCAGCGACGGCCCCAGATACCGGGTGGGCGAATTCCCGATCGCATTGAACGAAATATCGATACGGCCTGCCTTAGCCACTACAGACTGCAGATGCTCATCTACAGCCTGCTCATCAAGGGCATCCACTTCCGCCGCCTCGGCAACTCCGCCAGCGGACAGGATATCCTTGGCAACCGCTTCCACAGGTGCCAGTCGGCGCCCGGTAAGAAAAAGCCTGGCTTTCTCGCGTGCAAAAGCACGTGCGATCGCGCCGCCGATTTCGCCACCCGCCCCGTAGATGACCGCAATCCTGTTCGTTAGCTCACTCATGGATTCTCTCCTCAATGCTTGGCAGTTGCGCGTGAAATTCTTCACGTTACGCAGCGAAGACGTTTGAGGAGAATGGTTCCGGACATCTTTATCCGGCTCTTCGTGAATCAGGGACTCAGTGCGGATAAAAACCGGGGTTTCATGACGTGCAACCCCATATACACCTGGATCGGACGCTTCTGGCAGGCGGGCCGAAATTTGGCACAATGGGCGGATGCCGAGAATCCGCGAACCCGTCGCCTGGTCACTGATCCAGCGACGAGCCTATGGTCTGGCGTCGCCGAACCCATTGCTCCGTTCCCCAAAGGTGAGACGAATGGGTGGGCCATGTTCGATCCGCCGCTTTCGGCATTGCTGCCGCGCCCCAAAGCCGCTTCACGAAACTGGCGAGCGGCTCACTCCCATCAGCACTCCGGCGCGCGCCGCCCACTCAGCGGCCACGGCTCCTACACCGTGTCGGCGAATGATAAATGTCTGTTCCGCTTACCAGTGCGAAAACAGCCGGTGGCCCGAAAGGTCCGTGGGCTTCCGTGAAGGTCTTGACTTCCATGTGATTCATGGCTCATCAGAATCGTAACTTCCTAAACGGCGGAATAGTTCTTATGCAAGCGGTTCGCCAATGCCGAAATGACGAGGGTTCAACGATACTCGAGATCATCAATGCGGCTGCGGAAGCGTATCGTGGGGTGATACCGACGGACCGATGGCATGAGCCCTATATGAGGTTACAGGAATTGGATGTGGAATTGTCCGCTGGAGTTGCCTTCTGGGCGTATGAGCAAGCGGGCAAGGTCATCGGCGTCATGGGTATCCAGAGCGTTCGCGATGTCGATCTCATCCGACACGCCTACGTTCGTCCAGGCACTCAGCGCCGAGGCGTAGGTGCGGCACTCATTGGGCAACTTCGATCGCTCAGTTCGCGACGGATGCTCGTGGGAACGTGGGCGGCCGCTGTGTGGGCGATTGCCTTCTATCAGAAGCACGGCTTTGTGCTGGTGTCTCCCGAGGAAAAGATCGAGCTTTTGAAAACCTATTGGACGATACCTGATCGCCAGATCGAGACATCGGTGGTTTTGGCTCATCCGCCTTTACGGGCGCCCGCGTGATGAAAATTCGGAGGACCCCATCTTAGTGCGGGACAGGTGTCGAGCAGATGCAGCTCTGCCTCCGGCAGATACCCTTGGCGTATACCCCGATGTGCCGCTCGGGAGCCCAAATATTCAAATGTCGCCTCAGAACCACCAGTCTTCGGTGCTATCAATCCGCGATCGCACACGGGCTCGCGGCGTCGAGCCGCTCGATCGAACGTGTCGGCTCGGGCTCGGACCGACCTCTCGCCGTCTCAGGGCTCGGATCGCTGCAACCTGACACTCTGCGATGGAAGACCATGCCAAGGAAATTGCGCGGCTGGCACACAGCTTTTATGATCGTAAGGTGCCGAAATAAGCGCGGTCTCAGCCGTACGCTCACGCTTTAGATTGGTCGCAGTTTAGAGACAGCCGTATCCTCGGTCCCGTCCCGCTTCCGTTCGGGATCCGGGATCGCGCATGGGGTGAATTTCACCGACAACATTGGTAACGGACCTAATAGACACAGTTGACCTTTGGGTCTAGCATCAAAGGCGAGTTTTCCAATCCGGACGGGTGGCAACAGGCTTTACGAGGTTCTTCGGCCCGGGGGGCCAGACCATGTCAGAGCGCATCGGCATTGAGGGGCTCCGTGTGCCCTGCCAATGCAAGAGAGAGCTGGTCTCGCGACGAACCGGCTCAGCACCGACCGGACTTTGGATTCCCAAACATCTAGCAAGTCCGCTTATGACAGCGCGGCTGTATCCCGTGCGTCTCGTTGCGTTCACCTGAGGCGCTGGCGTACTTGAGCTCGGGGGGGCACATATGAGCCAACCACTGAACCAAGGGCCGATCGGCTATACCCGACCTGGGCCATCAGGTCCCCATCTGGTCGCCTTGTCGTTCAAGGTGCCGTTCGCGTTCCGTCGCTGGTTTAAGCTGCAGGCCTTGAAAAACAACATCTCGATGACTGAGCTGCTCATGCTATGTGCGGAGAGCTATGCGGAGTCAAACGGCGAAAGCCAGAGAGTTGAAAATACGGAAATACGGAAATAAGTATTTTCTCAAACACCTTGCCGGGACGCACCGAACTGAGATGATGGCCGAGGCGTTAATAGGAGTTTCGGCACCCTGTAAAGTTACTGTCCAAATAAATTGGAAGGTGTCCTATGCGTGCTCGTGCGTTAAAGAGAAAGGCCAAGGCTAGTCGGGCGAGAGCAGTGGTCCACTTGAAGCGGGCGAATCGATTGTTCCGCAAAGAAGCGAAAGTACGCGCCAAGGCGCGGAAAGCCGGCCGTTAGCTGCGAACCAGCGCAAGTCGCGGGTGGTGACGTGCCACTCCTCGTCGGCTGAGGAGTGTGATCCCGCAGCGGCGTTGGGCACATTGAGAGACAGGCTATGGCCGGGCTCCCGTTAGAAGGAAGTGAACGGACGCTGCATTACGAAGCGAGGGTCGAAGGGCGCGTTCGGCGCGAGAGGACTGCTCGGTTCACCGTTCACCTGCGCTCTTTGCGGGACCCGAAGGGCGAGCAATTGGGCGGCCTCGTCGCTCAGGTCGTAAAAAATGTCGTATCGGAACGATCGCATTTGAGCCGCGATCAGTACGCGGAGCAATTCGGAGCCGCGCCTGAAGATTTTCAAAGGATCCGGCGCTTCGCCAAAGAGTACGGCTTCCGCGTGGTTCATGACCGCGTCGTTCGGGAAACCCATGCCAGGCAGGCGGCGCACCGGACCGTGGAGCTGGAGGGGTCGGCTGCGGCAGTTCAACGGGCCTTCGGCGTCGAGTTACTCCGTGCAAGGGATTTGCACGGGATCGTTTACCGGACCTATCAGGGCCCTCTCAGCGTACCGCAAGACTACGCGGACGTGATTGAGAATGTGCTCGGTATAGACACCCGACCGCAGGGGGCGCCGCGACTACGCGTGCTGCGTCGGGCGGGCGGATACGAAGGCCAGAAGCCGGCTGGCGCTGGGTTTAGCCCTATTGAGGTGTCACGGCTGTATCGCTTCCCTGACGGGTTGAGCGGCCGCGGAGAGACGATCGCGCTTCTCGAGTTCGGAGGGGGATTTCGACGTCAAGACCTTGGACGGTATTTCCGGGGCTTAGGCCTTCAGGTTCCTCACATCCGAACCGTCTCGGTTGGCGCAGACGGCAATTCGCCATCCGAGAATCCTCAAGGTGCAGACGCCGAGGTCTCGCTCGACATCGAGGTTGCCGGCGCCGTCGCGCCCGACGCCAAGATCGTCGTCTATTTTGCCCCGAACACGAGTCGCGGATTCTTACGCGCCGTGAACGCCGCAGTTCATGACAAATTACATCAGCCGTCGATCATCTCGATCAGCTGGGGCGGCGCAGAATCGACGTGGACATTGCGTGATATGCAAAGCATCAGCGAGGCATGCCAGGCAGCGTCTGTTCTTGGGATTAGCGTGTTCGCCGCGGCCGGCGATTCAGGCGCTACCGATGGCCTTCCGGACGCGCGGCCACACGTCGATTTTCCTGCCTCCAGTCCCTTCGTGACTGCATGCGGCGGAACGCGCATGACTGTAGAGCAGGATGGATCAATTCAGGAGAGCGTCTGGAACGACGCCGCCGATAGCGGAACGGGCGGCGGCATCAGTGCTGTGTTTTCTCCACCTGACTATCAATCAGGACCGGGGATTCGCGTACCCGCGTCTCTGGACCCGAGTGTCGGTCCCGGCAGGGGTGTGCCTGACATTGCGGGCAACGCTGATCCGCAGACTGGGTTCCAAACGCGCGTCGACGGCGTTTCCATGGTAATCGGCGGGACAAGCGCGGTTGCCCCCTTGTGGGCCGGTCTGTGCGCCAGGCTCAACGAGGGGCTTGGCAGACCGATAGGGTTCATCAATACGCTCCTCTACAGCGTCATCTCGGGGACACCTGGCGCGTTGCGGGACATCCTCATAGGTGACAACGACACGACGGGCCAACTGGGCGGTTATCAGGCCGGGCTGGGATGGGATGCGTGCAGCGGCCTCGGTACGCCCGCCGATGGCGCGAAGATTCTGGCGGCACTGAAGTCTCCATAGCGGACATGAGACGGCCCGGCGGCCCCTGAAGAACGATCTGGAGCGAACGACATGGCACTTCGATATAACCTGGTAACTCCATCGCCGGCAACGATTCAATCGCTGACGGGTGCCCTCGTGGGACTTGGGGGCATACAGCTGGGATTCGATGCCACCAACAACTTCGCTGTTGCGGCGCCGTCGGGGCTCGCGATCTGCCGGGGCGATGGCACTTGCGTGGCGATCGATGCCGATGCGGATGCGCTCATCGACGTGACCCCGATGGTCATCCCGGGGGTGAGCCCTTGCGTCGTTCGACTACCTGTGCAACTGGAATCAGTGCGCAGAGGCGACCTGCTCGTTACTTCCGATTCACCATTCTCCGCGCTTTTCGTGCTGAAGGCGCCCGAAGGAGCCTCCCGAATTCGATGTTTGGACCCCTTCAGCGATGAGATCGTGACCTACGCACCGCCCCGATCGGGCGTGCTCCCGATGACCTGGGTCGTGATTGCGATCAGTCCCTTCTCCTCCCTGTTGTGCGGCGAACGGCGGCATCGGGAGACCGGAAGTGACAGGAAAAGGGGCGAGCATGATCAAGGTCTCCGACAGCTCGCCCTGGCTGCCCTCCTATCACAGCCGTCAGTCAACGCCAGCGCAACGCCACCTGCGGGGGGAGGGGCAACTATCGGTACTGGCCCAGCCGGCCTGTCGGGCCTTTCAGGGGCGTGGCTGCTGCCGCTTCTCCTCGAGGGCGACTTCCTCGGTTCGCGGCACGATGGGGGCGGGGGATCACGGGGACTTTTGTTTGCGGTTTTGATCTCGAGCCTGTTGTCCCAGTCCACCAGCACTCCCGCGAGCGGATCTACCGCCCCCGCGAGCGCCCTCGGTCAGCTTGCTCCGCTTCTCATGCTATCGATGCTCGGCCGCGGTCGGAGGGATGGCGACAAGGAGGCAGGGGCAGCGGAAGAGCCGGAGCACCGCGAACGCGGTGAAGGTTCCTTAGGCACCTTCGGACTGCTGCTGGCATCGATGTTCATGCAGGGACAGGGATCCGTTCCGGCTGCCGGCGCGGTGAACCCACCTCCTGTGACGGCAGGTGTCACCGGAGGTCTCTCGGCCAACCCTGGGGCGCTGCTCCTGGCCGCACTTGCCGGATTCACCGGCTTCAGTCCGCGATCGCGGCACGACCGTGACACCGATACCACCCGCCAAAACGATGAAGAAGATGACGATGACCTGGACCACGACGGAGACGCAGAGCCGCCGCCTGCTTGAGCGTACTCCACTCGTTGACGGGGGGCGAGACGCCCCCATTGACGGGCGTAGTAATGCATCGTGTCGAGAATACTCTACATCAATACGCATGCAGCGAAATACGGCTGGTACTTCGGTCGTCGACTACCCGAGGGCTACCGCTTGGCAGCGAAGTTCTGGGGCAGCGGGCTTCTCGATCGTACCGGCACGCTATATACCGGCTTCCCTTACGCCTCGCTCTATCCGATTCCGGCTCTGCCTATCGTTGCATCGCAGCCCGAGAGCCCACCACTTGCCGCGCTTTGTGACGCTGAGGGATTGCGGATCGTTGCGGAGGCGGAGCACAGAAACACCGACACGGAGGTCCTATGGTCTGGCGGTATCGACTCCACGGCAGCCCTCGTGAGCCTCATTCGGGCCTCCGCTCAGTGTGATCGCCTGCGCCAGTTGGAGGTGCTGCTCACCGAGGAGTCAATCAAGGAATATCCACTCTATTTCGAGCGCGTCATCAAATTTCTCAGACATCGCGTTGTGTCCCCTCCTGTCACCGCTCACGTGAATCCTGCCCGCCTCATCGTCACAGGTGAGCATGGCGACCAGATCTTTGGCAGCGCCAAGGCGGCGCATTTTGTCTCTGACGGGCGCGCCTTTCAACGATATTCCGACACGTTGCCCATCATCCTCGCCGAAAGCCTCGGTTCGCCACAGGCGGCTGACACGGTCATGCGGTATCTGGAGCCGCTCTTCAGGACGTGCCCCATACCCTTGCGGAGCCTCTTCGACGCGTTCTGGTGGATCAATTTCTCCCTGAAGTGGCAGATCGTCGGTTTGCGACTGGCCGTATTCCGGGTCACCGGTGTGCTGCGGACGTTCCATGCTCTCAGGCACTTCTTTTCGCATCCGAGTTTCCAACTCTGGTCGCTGCAGAATCACCCGATGAAGATCGGACAGTCCTGGGAGAGCTACAAGATGCCCCTAAAGGACTACATCTTCGTGCATACGGGCGATGAGGAGTACCGCAAGACCAAGATCAAGGTCCCGTCTCTCAAGGCCGTTTTGCGCAGCGATGTTCAACGGAACAATCCTACGTACCGTGTCCTGATGGACGAGGCATTCATACCGGTCTTTTGGCCGGTGGGTACAGCGGCTGTGCGCGACTCGCTGTCTTTTCCAAACAGGAACCGGGGGAAATAAATATGGCTCGCTTGCAGCATGCCTTGCGGCGTCGCGGACAGGGACGAAGCGGCGCTGGCAACCGGCGGTCAGGTCAGAAGCGTTTGCAAAGGGAATTCAAGCAAATGGAGCGGCAGATTCTGCGGCAGATCATCAAGAAGCTGAAGAATCAGATGGGAGGCAAAAAGGGCAAGGGCGGCGGTAAGGGCGGCGGTAAGGGCGGCGGTAAGGGCGGCGGAGGAGGTTCCGGAGGCGGTGAGTGAGGCCGCCGGCGTCGTTCCTCTGACGGTTTTTAGGTAACTTCCGCGGGAGAAGCAAAATGGATGGGGTCCGCATCCTGCCGATCAGGCAGGGCTTACTCTTCGATCGATCTGATGAATTGTATCCGACCCGCGCCTTTGGATGGTGCGAGAAGTCAGGAGCGCTGCAGCTCGGCGAGGACTACAGCTCCTATTTCGGCTACGTCGTCGCAGGCATTGCCACCCTGGAGCTGGGGGCACAATGCTATTCGCTGACCGCGGGACAATACTTTTGCGCGCCGCGCCACGTGAGTGTCCGCGGAGGACGTGGCGTGATCGTGGAGCGGGGGCAGCAGCGGGCGCTCCCTTTGATCGGTGGCCCGATCGAGTCGTGGGGGCGCTTGAAGTACATCGACGGATGCACGGATACTTTGCTTTTGCCCCCGGTGCGCTACGGGGACGCATGCCTCAACGCGTTATTCTTTCCGGAGCGCATCGAGCAGACCCTGCATAACCATCCCAGTGATCGCCTGGGCGTAGTTGCGGCTGGCCACGGGATTTGCCGCAGCCCGTCCGGAATGGTGGACCTCGAGGTAGGAAAGGCATTCCTGATCGAGCGAAATGCCATTCATGCATTCAGCACGCCGCCGGGTGAGGCCATGACCGTTATCGCCTATCATCCTGATAGCGATTTTGGTCCGATGGACGAAGATCATCCCATGATCAACCGGACCTTTGTCGGGGGCGTCTCGGCGTCGAGTCTCGAGGAAATCCGCACCCGCTAAGCGTAGACTCAATAGATGACGGAAGCCACCCTCCCGCAGCAGCGCGGTCTAACAGAAGTGCTGCGAGCAGGTGGTCGGCGGTGGGGCGGACGCTCGACGACCGTGGCAGCGCGGCTCGACCCTCGTTGCTCCTACTGCCTGTTCGTACCGAATGAAGCTGTGGCGGAAGACTTCAGGAATCTGCTGATCTACGTGCACGGCGAGGGTCGCCGCTTCCAGTACATACTCAACGCGTTGGCGCCGCTGGCGAAAGCCTGCAATTACGTTCTCGTTTGTCCTCTCTTTCCCGCCAATCTCCTCAGGGACGGCAATATCGCCGGCTACAAGTACTTGCGGGAAGGCGACATCCGCTACGACCTCGTTCTTCTCGACATCGTTGACGAGGTCCGGCAGGCCTTCGCTTTCCGGGAGCCCCGGTTCGTGCTTGGAGGTTTCTCGGGGGGAGGGCAGTTCTGCCATCGATTCGCCTATTTTCATCCCGACCAAGTAAGCGCGCTGTCGGTCGCTGCGCCAGGTTCGGTAACGCTGCTCGATCGAAGCAGGAGTCTCTGGGCCGGCATCGCCGATGGGGAGACCATCATGGGGAGGAGGGTCGACGTCGAAGGATTGCGGGCCATACGGCTGCAGTTGGTCGTAGGAGAGCTCGACGGAGCGGGTGACGATCCGTTGCCGCAGGCCGTCCCCGAAACGTTGCCGGCGACAGGTAATGTGGCTGGCGCGAATCGCGTGGAACGACTGCGGTCCCTGTGGGGATCCTGGCAGGATAATGGGATACCCGCTGAACTGTGCGTCGTGCCGGGTGCGCGGCACGATTTTCGTATGCTCGTCCCATCGATCAGCGAGTTCTTCGAGGCCGGTGTGAACTCTCGCCCGCCAGCACCGCTGGACACCATGGGCTCCCGAGGCTTGCCCGCGACGCAGAAGTAGTTAGAGAGCGCCCAAGGCATCGATGAGAGCTGGCGCAGTGACGGAAACTTCCTCGATGGCGCGATCAAACGCTGCGCCGTTAGTTTTAGACGGGCCGTTGAACCCGCTGAGTTTCCTAACGACTGGAGGGACGCCGCTCGAATCTATTCGTCCGTTGCGGGCGGCCCGTCGCCTCGGCGAAGTGCACATCGACGTCGCGCTCGAGCTTGCGCGCCGCGACGGTCTCGGAGTGACCGCGATCTCGGCGGGATGCCCGGGGCCGTCCGGTCGAGAGAAACTCGCTCATTCTCGCCGGGTCACCGCGGACCGCTTTCGGCCGCGCGGATCCACTCGCGCCAGATCCGAACGTCGACGGTATCGCGGATCGCCGGCGGCACGTTGCGAACCAGCGCGGCGGCCTCGTGAAGCAGCTGTCCGCGCCTGTCCTGCGTGACCAGCGCCTGATCGTAGAGCACCGCGGCGAGTTCGACATGCTGCCATTCGTCGCCATGATTGCGCAGTGCGAGCGAGCGCTCCAGCCGCACGGTTGGCTCGATCGTCTTTGCCGCATCGACAGTCCGACCGGAGCGGGCAAGGGACAGTGCGAGCCAGGTCGAGATCCGGGCGATGTCACGATGATCGTCGATGTTGTGATCACCGAGCGACTCGCGCGAGACGTACGCGGCGCGCAGCGAGCGGACCGCGGCCGGGTAGTCGCGGTGCAGGCACTGCGCTTCGCCGAGCAGGAGCGAGGTGAATCCGAGATTCGCGTCGTGGATGCTCTGCTGCGTGCCGCCGACCGGGTGGGTTGCGCGCATCCGCTCGACCGCGGCCGCCGCGAGGCGTGCGGCGGTCGGGTAGTCGCCGCGCTCCAGCGCGATCTCGGCATCGCCCGCGGTCGGGGTCGCAAACGCGAGCGCGGCTCCGAAGCCGCCGTTGCGCGCGGCGCGCTCGAGCCCGGCGCGCTCCTCCGCGTCTGGCACGAGAATCGCCTTCGCGGCGGCGAAGTCGCCGATCTGGGCGTGACGCATCGCCGCGGTGATCGCGAACAGCCGCTGGAGGAGTACGAACTGCGCACCGCCTTGCACCGCCCCATTGATGTCGGCCAACGCCCTGTCGTAATAGGCGGTCGCCTTGCGTAGGCGGCCCATCGCCCAGTACGCATCGCCGAAACCCAAGTGCCCGACACCGAGGTTGTTGCGGGTGATCGTGTTGTTCGGATCGAGGTGGACCAGCGTCAGCGCGCTCGCCTCGCTGCGCGCCTGGAACTTGAGTGCCTCGGCCGGCCGTAGCTCGGTCGTCAGGGAGCCCCCCAGATTCGTATCGATGACCTGGATCGCGTGCAGCGCGAGCCGGTAGCCGGGGCGTTGCTCGAGGAGTCGGTCCGCGAGCGCATCGGCATCCACTCCCACCGCGAGCGCGTCGGCATTGCGGCCGAGCGCGAGCAGGCTCTCGACCTGCCACGCGGTGGCCTCGGCGTACTGCGCGGCCATGTCGGCATCGACGAGCGTCTTCGCACCGTTTGCAACGGCGATCTGCTTCGCCTCCGCGAGCGTTGCAAGCGAACGACCGTAGTCGGTGTTGTTCGTGAACTCGAAGCCCTCACGCACCAGCGCCTCGATGTAGGCGCGCTGCGCGGGGAGCGACGCGTGCGGTCCGGTCGCGAGCGGCTTCAAAATCGCCGCCGCGCGCTGGGAGTAGGCCGCGGCCTTGGGGTCGAATTCGTTATCGAGTATCGTCGCCTGTACGGTCACTCCCTCCCCGAGCGCGATCGCTGTGGCATCCGAGCGGTCCCCGCCGCGGCGCAGCCCCTCCAGAAGCCCGACCGCCTCATTGGTGTCGCGGCGCGCCTCGGGGATCTGGCCGGCGAGCCGCTTCGCCCTTGCGTAGTAGAGCATCGCGAGCGCGCCGTTGCGCGTCGCCTCGGCATCGCGCAGTTCCGGTGGGAGCTGCCGGAAGTAGTCGATCTGTCGCTGTGCGAAGTCGGCGATCACGCCGAGCCGACCGAAGCTCTCGAGCTCGCGGACGAAATTGTCGGATAGGTAACCGAGCAGATGCTCGGCCTGGGCGCGCGCGGCGAGCGCGACCGATTGGCTGCGCTGTGCGGCGAGCTCTGCGCGCTGCGCGCGGCGGGTGCTCACGAAGCCGAACAGCGCGGCGCCGGCCGCAGCGAGCGCGAGCACGATGCAGACCGCGGCAATTTTGCGCGCGCGCAGCAGCGCGTGCCGCGCCGCGAGTTCTCGCTCGCGCTGCTCGGCGAGCAACTTCTCGGTCCCCTCGCGCGCTTCGCGCTCCTTGCGTAAGTCGCGGCTTGCCTTGACGACGCCGCAGAGGACGTCGTGGGTGAGCTCGACGCGGCGGACGTCGAGCCGCTCCTCGATCCTCAGGAGTCGCCGGTCCACGAGCCTGGCGAGGACACCGGGCGCGGCGCCGGCTGCGGCGAACAGGCCGCGGATCCGCTCCTCGGCGACGTTTTCGCGGAAGCCCGATTCAGTCAGCAGCTGGTCCTCGACGATTCGTCGTACCGCGGCAGGCTGGTCTGCAAGCGCGCGCTCGTAGAAGTTCGAGAGGATCGTCGTGTGCGAGCCGGCCAGCAGATCGAGGGATATCTCGTTGCGTCCTTGCGCGATGCGCGTGTCGTTCAGTTCGCGGCAGATCAGGCTCAGGAGGGAGGGCTCGACCTCGGCGTGCTCGATCTCGGCGCCGCCGGCGACAAAACGCACTATCGCCGCGGCGACCTCCTCGCTCACCAGGCGCCGCCCGGGCTTCAGCACGGCGGCCATCGCCTGGGCGCCGTTCATCGGTGCGAGCCGCAGGCGGTTCTGAGTGATGCTCGGCATCACCCCCTTCAGGCCCTCCAGCGGCGCGAGGTAATCCTCCCGCAGCGCGATGAGTACCCGGTAGTCCCCACGCGCGAAATCGAAGCGCTCGGCGGCGGCCTCATCCTGCTCGAGCTGCAATTCAAGCGAGCGCGGCGGCCGGTTCTCGACCAGATCGGCGAGATCGTCGATGAAACGCTGCGCGCGCGTGCGACCAAACTCGTCGGTTTGCGCCAGCGTGAAGATCTCCTCGAACTGATCGAAGATCAGTAAAGGGATCAGCGGCCTGCCCTGGGCGTCGCGCAGCACGTCGTCGCGGTGATGCAGGAATTCCCAGAGCGGCTCGCCGGCTACCGCAACCCCGGTGCGCGTCCATTCACCGCAGCCGCGGGCCGCCTCGATGATCGCCTGCTTGATCTGCTCGGCGGGCTCCGGGGCGCTGGGCCCGTAGTCGATGCGCACATAGACCGGGCAATAGCCCTGTCCGCGCAGGCGCGGTACGAGGCCCGCTCGCAGGATCGATGTCTTTCCGAGGCCCGACTGGCCAAAGAGGATCGTGAGGAGCTTGCGCTGCACACGGCGCGCGAGCTCGGCGGTCTCCTCTTCGCGTCCATAGAAGTACTCGCGCGTCTCCTCGGTGAATGAGGCGAGGCCGAGCCACGGATTGCGCTCATCGAGCGCGGGCACCGCCGCCGGGGTGGCGCGATCCGCGTCGTTCAAGGCCGTCTCCCCGCCCTCATTGACGTGCCTGCATGAAGTCGGCGAGACGCGCGGCGAATTCCGTCGGCACTTCGCCCGCGGGCAGCTGCGAGAAGTGCAGCGCCTTGAATCTGTCGGGCACCAGCGCGCGCGCCGGTTCGGTGCTGTCGATGGTGACCGGCAGGATGAACACCGCGCCGTCGGCCATGTTGCGCGAGCGGTCGATCGCGTAGCTCCACTCGCGGCGGAAGTAGGCCTCGAGACGCCGTTCGGTGGTCGCCGAGATCACCGGGATGAAATATGAGCAGCGGGCGACATTGCGTTGGATCTTGCGATCGTAGTCGTCGCCTCCCTCCAGCCGGTCGAGGTCGAACCAGGTGGTGATGCCGGCCGCCTCGAGCCCGGCCTTGATCCGCTGCACGGCCGGAAGGTCCTCGCGCGCGTAGCTGAGGAACACTGCGCGGTCCGGCATTTCGCGCGCGGGCGGCGCGAAGCGCGCGGGGGCGGACGGCGCGGCGGCGGCCGCTTTGGCGGGCCCCCGCCGCGCCGTCCAGCGCGCATGCAGCTCGTCGACGAAGCGCTCAGCGCCCATGTAAATACGCGTGCGCACGCTCACCTGCTGTAGAAACGCGACCAGCCGCTCGTCCTCGGTGATGTGGTTGTCGGCGAGGACTTCGCCAACGTCGCGCGGGTCGGAGAGGCGCTGGCGCTTGGCCATGCGCAGGAACAGCCGGGCGAGCCAGTTGGTGAAGTTGCTGCCGATGAACAGCAGGTGGTTGTGCTCGAGCTCATGGAACAGTTTCTCGGGTGCGAGGTGCTCGCTTTGCAGCGCGCAGATGAACTCGAGCAGGTCTTCGTCCGAGATCACGTAGGTGGGCGAAGCCGACAGGCGGCCGAATAAATGATAGACCACCGGGCGCCGCAGGGCGTCGCGCTCGCCCGGCAGGTCGGCGACCCGGTTTGGCGCGTAAGTGATAACTTCGGTCGAGGGCGCGCCGCCGAAGCGTTCCAGATTGATCGCGCTCTCCAGCAGCGAGTCGAAAGTCGTCGATACGAACAGGTCGAAGTCGCTGATAGCCGCGAGCCGGCGCAGAGCCGGCGACGGCTCGAAGGCCGCGTCCTTGAGAATGCCGCGCAGGCGCACGTAGGCCTCCTCGCGACGGCCGCGCCCGGCGAGGAACCAGCAGACGACATCGTTCAGGCAGTACGGCTGCGGGAGCGATGCCACGTCGACGCCGAGACGGCCGGCGAGTTTTTCGGCGAGCCAGTCATGGAGCAGTCTCGGTCCGCGTTCGGTCTCGACCTGCAGCAGTTCCGCGCCGACGATCGGGATCACGCGCCGTTCTTCGATGAAGCTCAGCAGGTCGTCCCAGGCGTCCTCGTCCAGAGTGGTAGGCGCAAATCTCTTCAGAGCGGCGGCGCCCGTCATCGTGGCACTCGATTACTCGGCAGAATCGTTGTTGTGGATGGTTCTCGACCGACGGGACCGAGTATGCAGTACGCCCAGGGGCATCGGCAAGGCGGCACCACAGGGTAGTCTTCGCCTCCGTTGCAGCCCTGCGGCCGATGGAGAGAGCGCGATGGAAGTGGCCGTTGTCACCGGATCCTAATGGAAGACGTCGGGATTCTCGGCTCCTTCCACGTACAAGATGCCACCGAGCCCGCGCTCCGAGCGTGACAACGCATGGTCGACAATCGAATACGCGCCGGGGACATGGGTCTTGAACTCGGCGATCAGCGCGTCTCCGGGCGGAACGGAGATCGTCTGAATGCCTCTGAGGGGCGGCGATAGGAGCCCGCCGAATAGATACGCGCGGTCGAATATCGCGCCGATGACGTGGAACGAGGAGGTGAAGTTGGGGCCGCCGTTGCCGAAAAAGATGCGAACCGCATCGCCGACCTTGGCATGCAGCGGATGTAGCTTGCTGAGTGCGCCCACCGAGCCGTTGAAGACAAAGTACTCGGGATGCTCGTCCAGGAGCTTTTCAACACTGAACTGCTGAGGCCCCTGCTGGCCGAAGGGCGCCTCGGTATAGATCTCGCCCTGCATGACGTAGAACTCGCGGTCCACCGGCGCCAGCCCGCCCTCGGGCTCCACGAGAATGAGGCCGTACATGCCGTTCGCGATGTGCTCCGCGACCATGGGGGTTGCGCAGTGATAGGCGAAAAGGCCCGGCACGAGGGCTTTGAAGCGGAACGTTCTTTCTTTGCCGGGATCGACCTGCATGACACTCGCGCCGCCGCCAGGCCTCGTGGCCGGAATAAAACGCCGCCCCCTCGAGTCTTACCTCCTCTGGAGTGTCCGTGATCCGGGGTACGGGGACTTGAGGAAGACCGGATAGCGTCTCGCCATTCGAGCCGGCTTATGCATTGAGCGGCGGCTCCTGAAGCGAGCCGACGTTGCCACTCAGCAAAAATGTTTATATTCAATACCTTAGCTTGAAACATCGTCGCAAAGCGGACGCCGATTGACGGACCGCTGTAACAAATAAGGTGCAAAGATGCGGATTGTCTCCATTAGGGTTACCGCAAGCCATGAAATGGCGGCCAGGGACGGTATGCCGAGCAGGCCACGAAGGCTTTTATGCTGGGGGCTGGTGGTATGCGTCCCTTTTTGGGGCAGCGGCCCCACAATCGCCGCTGGGACTGCTGCGAGGGCGAGGGCTGCGACGGCGCCGGTCGTTACTTATCCGGCTCCAGAGGGCATTGCCGCCTCGCCCCTCTATTCCGCGCGCGTCGGTCACTGGGGCTCGATGCGCAACTCCTTTGTCTATCAGGTCGACAACATAGGCCTTGCGCCATACAACTGGCAGGGGCACGGGTGGAACATCCGCTCCGAGCTCACCACAGCCTGGACCTCCTTTGATTTTGCGGGCTCCTGGGCCATTTCCCCGCAAGCCAGCTCGGCGCCCCTTAGCGTGCAGGTCAACATGGCCATTCCCATGCCTGCCTGGAAGCAGCCTGCGGTGCGCATCCTTCCCTCGGCGTCCCGGATCAAGCCGTCTGCCGTTATTCGGGTGGGCAATACCTATCAGGTGATTTTCACCATCCACGCTGCGGGTCAATACTCGGTGGAGTTCTACGACGCCGCGACGTCCCCAAACTTTGCGACCTGGGTGCCGCCCACTCCGCTGCTGATCTTCGCCAACCCGATTGAGAGGCAGGTGCCGCGCGTGGACAGCCCGAACGTCCTGCTACTAAGACCGGGCCAGCCGATCCCGCCCTCTGGCGACTGGAACACTCAGCACGGCGTCGCAGTGGATACCCTGTATTTCTCGCCCGGCGTTTACGATCTGGGACAGGTACTCAGCAGCGTGAACACAGGCATCTACGTGCTCCATTCCAACCAGCACATCTATCTCGCTGGCGGGGCGTATGTGAAGGGTGCGTTCGCGACCTGTCCCGACACCCCGCGGACGCGCTGTACGGATGCGGTCAACGTGAGCATTCGCGGTCGTGGGATTCTTTCGGGCGAGAATTTCAAGCGCGACTACACAGTGGGCGAGACGAACTCGAACGCTGACGCGCTCGATGCTCCCATGTTGATCGACTTCGAAGGATCCGGTGTCTCGAACGGTGTCTGGGTGGGTCAGCAAAACGCGCTTGTCGAAGGGATAACCCTGATTCAGGCGCCGTACTACAACATTACGCTGAACGGCATCAACAATCGGGTCAATGACGTGAAGCTCATCTCCTGGTATCCGAGCAGCGACGGTGCCGTCGTGGGATTCGACTACCAGGTGCAGGGAGTCGAGCATCGGGGCGGTGGCATCCTCGAGAACAGCTTCTTCAAGGATGGGGATGACTCCGTCAAGCTCTACTCTTCCGGACTTCGTGTCCGCAACGTCGTAGTGTGGCAGTCGGACAACGCCGGCGCTTTCGAATTGGGCGCGCCGCCAAACGGCGCCGATGACATACGCGTGACCGACTCGAACGTGATCCACGGCGAGTGGAACTGGCCCAACATGGACAATGCCGTTTTTGCCGAGCATCAAAGCAGTCGGGCGCTGCTCGGGCAGGGAGTCGGGTATCGCTTCGAGCGAATTCACATCGAGAACACCGCCTGGCAGCTCATGCAGATTGCCGTCGGCCCGAGCATCTGGGAGTTTGGCAATACACAGCTCGGCGCAGCAGGCCATCTGTTCTTCAGCAATATTTCTGTCGCCGATCCGCAAACGCTGCCGAACGAGTTCCAGAGTTACGACCGGCAGCATGAGATAGCCGGTGTTCACTTCCATAACGTCGTGGTCGCAGGGCAGGCGCTGAGGGACCCAGCCATCACATTCGACGCCAACCGCATGTTCAGTCTCGAGGGCAACATCATTTCCTCCCCCATGTGGGCGGAGCGTACCGGCGCTGTGGTTCCGAACGTGCAGGTTTGGAACATGTTACAGGGAACACCCTCCTCATCCCCGATATCGGCCATCGAGATGCTCGATCAGCCGCTACTCAACAGCGCCGAGCTGCAGACCGTCGCGTACGGGGACTTCTTTGGCGACGGCTACGCGAGCCCGCTGATCGTCGATGCCGCTAACCGCATACTGGAGGTCTGGAAGGAGCCGCTCAATTCGGCGCTATCGTCACAGCCGTCCGCACTCGTGACTCTCGGTAAACTGCGTGCCGGCTATCAGTTCGCCGGCGTCGGTGATTTCAACGATAGCGGTACTACTGGCGTGATGCTCTGGGACCGCAGCGCCCAGCGGGCGCTGCCGCTCACCATGAGTCCTGCCGGGAAGCTCGTGCCCCTGAGGGCTCTGCAACCGGCACACGCTTCCACTTGGAGCGTGGCCGGAGTCGGCGACTTCGACAAGAACGGATACTCGGATGTCCTGCTCAGAGACGCTGCGGGCAACCTCGAGCTGATCTATCTAGGGTCGGGCGGGACGCTCACTACGCTGGACATCTCTGCCGGGGCGCTCTTGTACACGACGACCAAGGAGTATCAGGCGAACAACCCCGGCAAACCCACGCAGGGCCATTTCGATACGAACTGGCAGGTGGCGGATGTCGGCACCCTGCTTAACGATTACGCCGATATCCTGTGGTCAGACCCGGCGACAGGGGACGTCGGCATGACGGAGCTGTCACCAGTTAGCCCTCAAAGGCCCATTATCGGGGCGGTGATGGCCACGCTACCCCCGGGCAGTCAGATTCAGGGCCTCGGGGACTACAACGGCGACGGGGCGATCGACATCCTTTACCGTGATTCCGCAACGGGCGAGGTTGGTATCTGGTACCTGGGTTGGATGGGGGGCAACCTCTATCGGCCATCACCCACGATTCCCGTGACCGTCGGGCCGGACTGGCGGCTTGTGGGTCCATTGAGCCATGCGAATTGATTTACGCCTTGCGGTCACGTGCGCCGCAGTATTCGCCGTCGTCGCCATGGCTCATCCCTCAGTGGCCTCGCCGCCCCCGTTTTCGTCCACGCCGATATGGCGTGGCCTTCGAGGGCTGGCAGGCGCTCCTCGCGACCCTCAGATCCTTGGCGCGCTGACCTACGAGGCGTGGCAGCCCGAGACGATGGGGCGCAGGGACCTTGGACACGATCGCTCAAACTGAAGTCCGCACGCTCTCGTGCTGTGCGCCAACAACCCGCCTGAATGATGACTGCAATACATATGAGCCTGAAGAGAACAGTAACCATCTTTCTCGTGCTATGGGTGCCGACGCTCCTCTTGGCGGAGCCGCGCAGCGCGAAAGTGATATTCGAGCAGCCCGATCTAAAGGGTGTGCCGGGTAATTTTTTCGTACCCTCTTCCGCAGTGGAGAGGAGCAAGTACCCGAGCTCGCCGCCCTTCAAGCTGATCTTCTGGCAGGGCAATCCCTACCAGCCCAATGGCGAGCTCGTGCCATCCACGTGGGACGCGAAGTCAAAAACGGGGCTCAATGTGGGTGCGGATCGAAACGCGCAATATTCGCTCAAGTCATCCGTGCCCTCCTCGACGGTGCAGATCAGGCATGGGGCGGTCGCGGCTTATCTGAATTCGGCTGATCTGATCAACAGCCGCTTTCGGGCTGACCCGACGATGATGATCACGCCGGTCATCGACTTCCCCGACAAAAACATTTTTCCCTTCGCGCGCCCGAAGCAAAAGCTCTATCAGACCCTGAAATTGCGCGTTCCCACCGCCGTATCGCAGAACAGACCCCACAACCTGGCTTACGTGGTGTCTGATTTCACCTTTGTCGATCGAACGAGCGGCACAAAGATCACGTATGAAGTCGTCTTCTTCCATCAAGATCCGCATACACCGCCGCTCACGCGCGAGGGACTCATCAGGACGGAAGTGGGCCTCTTTGACGTGAATACAAAGACCTTCCAGGTCGGGAACCCCCTGTCGCCTTTGTCGCCTCTGAATGAACCGGCCAAAGGGTCGGCTCTCTACGCGAACCTGCCCTGGCGCGAGGATCGGCGTTTCGCGTTCACGATCAGCGCGCAGAACTTCAGGGCGGCGCTGCAGAGCCTGAAGAGCAAGGGTGCCTTCAAAGGGTCCCTGAAGCCGGCCGACTACGCTTTGCGCCAGTGGCATCTCAACGCGGAAATGCAGTATGACCGGACGCCGACACAGCTCGGATGGTCGCTTTCCGATACGAGAATCGCGATCGTGAGGGTACGCTGAGTACGAGTAGGGAGTCGCGCCAGCGAAGCCTTTGTGTGCTTTCGGGCGCGTCTGGCGCCTCCATTCGTCGCGATTCTGCAGACCGGTACCGAGGTCGTGACGGCGCTCATTTATATGGCGCTCCCTACGGGATTCGAACCCGTGTTACAGCCTTGAGAGGGCTATGTCCTGGGCCTCTAGACGAAGGGAGCGCTGTGGGGCCTGCTTCAGGAGCGCGGTATTATAGGGGGGAATCCCACGCTGACAAGGGCCCTTTGTTTTCAAGCACATAGGGCTCAGGGCGCAGGTTCGAGCTCCCCCTCCCGGGGCGATTCCACGCCGCTCGACCCGAGGGTCCGCACGCGCTCGGCGCATTCCCGCACGGCCTGCGCATTCTGTCCCGCCGCGAGGGCGACCCAAAGGACGACGAGGCTGAATCCCGCGATGATCCACATGCCGTTGAAGAAGCCGATCACGCCCTTGCCCCCCATCGGGCCGGCCGGTCCGAGATAGCTCACCACCCACATCCCGGCGAGATAGGGAATCACCCACCAGCCCTGCCGCCAGCCGAGCTCCCGCAGGGGCCGGGGGCGGACGGCGAGAAACCACGCCAGGTACACGACGATGTAGGCGAATACCGCTCCGAACATCCACTCCGTCACCGCGTAGCCCGTCCAATAGATGATCCAGTTGGACGCAATGAATGCGATGGTGGCGATGGTGCGCGCCGCGCGCAGCCGGAAAGGGCGCGTTGCGTCCGGCATCGTGTTGCGCAGGTGCAGCAGGATCACCGGCCCGATGCTGTAGGAAAGCACCGTGATGAGGGAGACGGCCGAGACCAGCTTCTGCCAGGAGGGGAAGGGGAAGAAGAACACCACGCCGACGACATAGCTGACGACGAGTCCCGCCCACGGGACACCATGGCGGTTGAGCCGCACCATGTGGCTCGGCGCATTGCCCATCTCACCGGCGGCCATGAGGATGCGGGGACTGCCCGTCGTATAAATGAACGCGGTTCCCAGAGGCGAGATGATGGCGTCTACGTACAGCACGACCGCCCACCAGACCGCGCCCACTGCGACCGCAATGGCGGCGAGAGGACCGAACATGCCGGTGAAGCGCAGGTGCCCCCAGCCGTTGCTGATATCGTTGGGATTGAGCGCTGTGATGAAGGAGATCTGCAGACCGACGTAGATCAACATACCTATCAGTACGGAGCTGATCACTGCGATGGGCACATTGCGGCTGGGGTTGCGTGTCTCTCCCGCGAGCGCGATAGCCTGTTGAAAGCCGAGGAAGCTGAAGACGATTCCGGCCGTGGCTACCGCCGTGAACATGCCGCTCTTCGGCGTGCTTGCGAGGTGCAGCGTCAGGTTGGACGGATGAAACGAGTAGGCCACCAGGATGCCTATGGTCACGATTGGAATGATGAGCTTCCACCACGTCGCCGCGCTGTTGATGGCCAGAACCCAGCGCACCGCCATGAAATTCAGAGCCACCACCGCGGCAAGCAGCACGGCCGCGCAGACCATGCCCAGGCCCGTCATCAGCCCGGTATGCGGCCCGATCAGGCCGGGGATGTAGTTGTTGGCGTAGGTGAGTACGGCGGTCACCTCTACCGGTGGCACGGATACGAAGGCGAGGAAGAGGATCCAGCTCCAGATCTTCCCGACCAGGTCGCCGTGGCTGACGTGAGTCATGTGCACCAGGGCGCCGGAGTTCGGAAACATGGTCGACAACTCGGCGAATACGAAAGCGAGGAACAGGATGGCGACCGCGCCGATGATCCAGGATAGGATGCTCCAGGGCCCGGCCTGCACCGCGGCATGGAGCGCCCCGAACAGCCAGCCCGAGCCGATGATGCTGCCGAGACTGGCGTACAGGAGCCCGATGACTCCCGCATCGCGCCTGAGCTTCGCCGGACCTGCCATTCGTCACCCCCAAAGACCTTGCCTGCGCCGCCGCAGGATCGTTGCACCCGAGCCTAGGTGAGATCAGCCGGAATGTCTAAGCCCCGGGGCTCGGGCTGTCTCGAATTCAGGGCACTGCGTCCCAAGTGTTTGATTGAGTTACCCGGGTATAATGCGCGGCTGTGTCCCATGCTGAAGCCGAAAGTCAAGAATTGAACGCCTCCCCATCGCGCCTGGTGGCGCCCACGGCCAAGCCCCGGGTCATTCCGCGGGCGGAGCACACGATCTCCCGGTCCCACGTTTCGCCCAATGCGCTGCGGGTGCTTTACCGCCTGAAAGACGCGGGGTTTCACGGGTTTCTGGTTGGCGGCTGCGTGCGCGACCTGCTGCTCGGGATCGAGCCGAAGGACTTCGACGTGGCGACGGACGCCCTGCCGGAGCAGGTCAAGCGGCTCTTCCGTAATTGCCGGCTGGTAGGGCGGCGGTTCCGGCTGGCGCACGTCTTCTTCGGCCAGGAGATCATCGAGGTCGCCACGTTCCGGGCGGCCAGCGCGCCTTCCCAGGGCGAGGAGCCCTTGGCGGACGCTGACCCGGAAGACGGTGAGGCGCCGGAGCTGGACGACCCCGATCTCGGCGCCGAGTCCGCCGGCGAGGCCCCTGCTGGCGAGGAGCTCGCGGCCGGCACTGTCGAAGCGGCCGCCGGGCACCCGGAGCGGATGTTCGATGCGACCGGCCGCATCCTGCGGGACAACGTCTACGGCACGATCGACGAGGACGTCTGGCGCCGCGATTTCACGGCCAATTCGCTCTACTACAACATCGCCGACTTCTCCATCTGGGACTATTGCGGCGGCGTGGAAGATATCGGTGCCAGACGGCTGCGGATGATCGGCGACCCGGAGACTCGCTTTCGCGAGGACCCGGTGCGGATGCTGCGGGCGGCGCGCTTCGAGGCGAAGCTCGGCTTCGAGATCGACGCGGACACGGCCGAGCCGATCGGGCGGCTGCGAGAGCTCCTGGCCGGCGTGCCGCCGGCGCGCCTCTTCGATGAGATGCTGAAGATCTTTCTCACGGGCCACGGGGCTCGAAGCCTCGAGGTGCTGCGGCAGCGCGGGCTTCTGGCGCAGCTCCTGCCCAATGTGGAGGGGTATCTCAGCGCGCACTCCGGCGGGCTCGTCGAGCGGCTGCTGGTGAAGGGGCTGGCCAACACGGATGAGCGCGCTATTGCCGGCCGCCCGCTCACGCCCACATTCCTGCTGGCGCTGCTTCTCTACGGCCCCATTGCGCAGATCATCGAGGCGCTGCCGCCGGAGAAATGGCACGAGCTTTCGGCCATCGGGGAGGCTTGCGAGCGCGCGGTGCGGCAGGCGCAGGCACATCTGGCGATTCCCCGGCGCTTCTCGCTGGGGCTCGGTGAGATGTTCTCGTTGCAGCCGCGTCTGGAACATCCGAGCGGGCGGCGCGCGCTGCGCCTCCTGACCCACCCGCGATTTCGGGCGGCCTATGACCTGCTGCTGCTGCGGGCGCAGTTCGGCCTGGCTTCGGGCGAGATGGCCCGCTGGTGGACCGAGGTACAAGAGGCCCCCCAGGAGGAGCAGGGACGCATGGCAGATGAGCTCGCCCAGGCAGCCGGGCCGCGGCCGGCACGCTCCAAGTCCGGCCGCAGACGGCGCCGGGGCCGGCGCGGTCCCCGAGCCTCGTGAATAGCCGGACCGTCGCGATCTGGCACCCGGCGTATATCGGCCTCGGCAGCAATCTCCAGGATCCGAGAGCGCAGGTATTGCGTGCCTGCGCGGCGTTGCAGGCCCTCCCGGCCACGCGACTCGTGAGTCGCTCCCCCCTCTACCGCTCCAAGCCCTTCGGCCCGGTGCCGCAGCCGGATTTCATCAACGCCGCGGCGGGGGTGCTCACGCAACTCGATTCCCGCGCGCTGCTCGGTGAGCTGCTCGCCCTGGAGGGCTCGCTCGGCAGGCCGGCGCAGCGCGAGCGCTGGGGGCCTCGAGTCATCGACCTCGACCTGCTCGTCTACGGGCGGGAGCGCCGGGAGGAGCCGGGGTTGACCCTCCCCCATCGCGGGATAGTGGACCGCAACTTCGTTCTGTATCCTCTTTGCGACCTTGCCCCGGATCTCGATGTCCCCGGGCTCGGCCAGGTGGCCGGGCTCAAAGGGCGCCTTGCGCCCGAGGGTCTCGAACGCCTGGGCGAGTCTTAAATCCGACTGGATCGCGTGAGAGCATGAGCGGGGCTGAGCACCAGTACATCGTGGTGGAAGGGCCGATCGGCGTTGGCAAGACCAGCCTCGCCCGGCGCCTGGCCGAGAGCCTGTCGGCGCAGCCGGTCTTGGAAGATGCGGCACAGAACCCCTTCCTCGAGCGCTTCTACAAGAATCCACGCGCCGGCGCACTGCCGGCGCAGCTCTACTTCCTCTTCCAGCGCTGCCAGCAGCTCGGTGCCCTGAACCAACAGGACCTCTTTGCCCAGGTGCGGGTGGCGGACTACCTGTTGGAAAAGGATCGCCTGTTCGCGCGCCTGACGCTCGACGATGCGGAGTTTGCTCTATATGAGCAGATCTACGCCAAGCTCGATGTGCAGGCGCCCAAGCCCGACCTGGTGATCTATCTTCAGGCGCCGGTCGATGTGCTCCTCGAGCGGGTCGCCCGGCGCGGCATCGGCTACGAGCAGCACATCGAGCGCGACTACCTGGTGCGCCTCAACGAAGCGTATGCGCGCTTCTTCCACGAGTTCTCCGCCGCGCCTCTCCTCATCGTCAACGCAGCCTCCATCGATCCCGTCAACAACTCCGCGGATTATGACGAGTTGCTGGCCGCGGTCCGGCGCATGAAGCGCGGGCGTCTGTACTACAACCCGTTGCGCAGCAAAGGGTCCTTTCAATAAACCAGAGTAGACTGCCGCCATGTACACGCAGTTGCAGCTCCGCGGCTCCGAGCGCCAGCCCGTCACCCTGAGTACGCTGGCGCGCATGAAGGCGGACGGGCACAAGATCGCGAGCCTCACCTGCTATGACGCGAGTTTTGCCGTGCTGCTCGATGAGGCGAACGTCGATGTCGTGCTGGTCGGCGATTCGATGGGGATGGTCATCCAAGGCCACGATACGACGGTGCCGGTGACGATGGATGACATCGTCTATCACACCCGCGCAGTAGCGCGTGGCCTGCACCGGCCGTTCCTCATTGCCGACTTGCCGTTCATGAGCTATCCCTCGAAGGATCGGGCGCTCGAGAATTCCGTGCGCCTCATGCAGGACGGCGGCGCCAAGATGGTGAAGCTGGAAAGCGGCGGCAGCCAGGCCGAGATCGTCGAGTTCCTCACCGGCCACGACATCGCGGTGTGCGCCCACCTGGGGCTGAGGCCCCAGTCCGTGCACAAGACCGGTGGCTTTCGCGTGCAGGGGCGCGAGCATGATGCGGCCACGCAGATGATCGAGAACGCCAAGCGGCTGGAGTCCGCCGGTGCCGACATCGTGCTCCTCGAATGCATCCCGGCCGACCTCGGGAAGGCGATCGCGGAAGCCTTGCACGTGCCCGTCATAGGAATCGGTGCCGGACCCGGCACGGATGGGCAGATACTCGTGCTCTACGACATTCTCGACATCACCACCGGACGCAAGCCGCGCTTCGTACAAAACTTCATGCAAGGCGCAGGCGACAACCGTGAGGCGCTCAAGCGCTACGTTGAAGCGGTGCGCACGGGCGCCTATCCCGCACCGGAGCACTGCTTCCAGTAAGCATGGAGACCGTCACCACAATTGCCGCAGTGCGCGAGCGCGTACGCCGCTGGCGCGCCGAGGGACGACGCGTCGCCTTCGTCCCCACCATGGGCAACCTCCACGCCGGACATGTGAGTCTGATCGAGGCCGCGCGCCGCCACGGAGATCGCTTCGTTGCCAGCATCTTCGTCAATCCCATGCAGTTCGGGCCGAACGAGGACTTCGCGCACTATCCGCGCACGCCGGCGCAGGATGCCCGGATGCTGGCGGACGCCGGCTGCGACCTGATGTTCATGCCCGACGTCGCCGAGATCTACCCTAACGGCTCGGAGCGGGCGACGCGTGTCGAGGTGCCAGGCCTGTCTAGCATTCTGGACGGCGAATTTCGTCCGGGACATTTCGAGGGCGTCGCTACCGTAGTCGCGAAGCTCTTGCACATAGTGGATCCGGACGTCGCGGTGTTTGGCGAAAAGGACTTCCAACAGCTCACCATCATCCGGCGGATGGTGGCTGACCTGTGCCTGGCCGTCGCCATCGTCGCGGCCCCCACCGTGCGCGAGCCGGATGGACTCGCCATGAGCTCGCGCAACCAGTACCTCACCGAGGATGAGCGCCGCACGGCGCCTGTGATCCACGGGGCGCTGCTAGCGGCAGTAGAGCGGCTGCGCGCCGGCGATCGCGATTTCGCCGCTATCGAGCGCAGCGGCCTGGAAGCGCTGGAGCGCGCCGGCCTGCGGCCCGATTACTTCTCTGTCCGCCGCGCAGATGACCTCAGCGGCCCGGATGCCGACACACGGCGCCTCGTGGTGCTGACAGCCGCGCGCCTCGGCCGTGCCCGCCTGATAGATAATCTGCAGCCCGGAACATAATCGAAGAGCGCATCCTGAATTTGATCCTGGCCAGAAGCTGATCGCCAGGACGGCGATCCGCTAGCCTCCATGGATGGATTCACGGCGTTCTGGCCAGGGTCAAATTCAGGATGCGCTCTGGAGATGGACAGCGCCACGTCCGTGCCGCGAAAGCGCCCATTCGATGTGCTCGCGCACGAGCTCCGAGCTTTCTGCGCGCCGCCCCTCCAACGCCGCCACCACAGCCTCCGATGTAGGCGCATTCCCCAGCGCCACCGCGATATTGCGCGACCATTTCTCATAGCCGATGCGATAGATCGCCGACCCCCGCATCCGCTCTTCGAACTGCGCCTCCGTCCACGCGAAGAGGTCCGTCAGCCGCGCCGCATCCAGGCCGTGGCGCACCTTGAAGTCCGGATGCGAAGCCGCGTGCGCGAACTTGTTCCACGGGCAGACGAGCTGGCAATCGTCGCAGCCGTAGATGCGGTTGCCGATGGCCGGCCGCAGCTCCACCGGAATGGCGCTGTGATGCTCGATCGTGAGATACGCAATGCAGCGGCGCGCATCCAGCCGGTACGGCGCCACGATCGCCGCTGTCGGGCAGGCCGTGATGCAGGCGGTGCAAGTGCCGCAGTGCGCGCGCGCTGGCTCATCCTCTGGCAGCGGCAGGTCCGTGAGGATTTCCCCCAGGAAGAACCACGAGCCGGCATCCCGGGAAAGCAGATTGGTGTGCTTGCCGATCCAACCGAGGCCCGCGTTGCGGGCGAGCGCCTTCTCCAGCACCGGAGCACTGTCCACGCAAACACGATAGCCGAACGGTCCGATCTCCTCGGCGAGCCCCTCGGCCAGCCGTGCCAGGGCTCCACGCAGCACTTTGTGGTAGTCCCGTCCGAGAGCGTAACGGGAGATGTAGCCGCTGTGCGCATCGCCCAGCACCGCATCGGCACTTCGAGCGGCGGCGGGCCAGTAATCCAGCCGAACGCTCACCACCCGGATCGTGCCCGGCGCGAGCTCCTGCGGCCGGCTGCGCATCGTGCCATGGCGGGGCATGTAGTCCATTTCCCCGTGAAACCCCGCATCGAGCCAGCGCAGGAGGTGTTGCTCGTCCTCCGGAATATCGATGCGCGCGACGCCGATGCGGTCGAAGCCGAGCTCGCGGGCGAGCGCCGCGAGCTGGCGCTTGGCCATTGCGGCGTCCAAAGGCAGGGGTTGAGTCATAAGTCCTCACTGGGAATCGGCACAGGGCCGAGGCGGTGCCTTTCAGCGAAGCATCGCTTCGCTTCGCGGAGCGGGTGTCCATGGATGGGCTCCCGGGGCTTGCGCGAAGCAGGATAGCGCAGCGGCAATGTGCCCCGCTGCCGCAGGTGTCGGCGCGGCAAGCAAAAATCCCGCTTTTTTGACCGCGGCCGCCGGGCCGGGCAGGAGCCGGATCCCGCGCCTCAGACCAGTATAATGAGACGATGGCGCTGCCGGTCTGTCTCTACTCCACCGCTCAGGTGCGTGCGCTCGATGCCTATGCCATCGAGAAGCTCGGCATCCCGGGCTACACACTCATGAAGCGCGCCGGCGAGGCAGCGCTCAGATTCCTGCGCACCCGCTTCCCCGTCGCTCATCGCATCGTCGTGGTCTGCGGCGCGGGCAACAACGGCGGTGATGGATACGTGCTTGCGCGTTTCGCGCAGGCGGCGGGACTGACCGTCACCACGCTCGCCGCGACCGCGCCCGAGCAGCTTCGCGGCGATGCCCGGCAGGCTTACGAGGACCTGCGCGCGAGCGGCGGCAAGATCCAACCCTATGCCGCGGAGCGGCTACGCGAGGGGGAAGTCATCGTCGATGCGCTGCTCGGCACGGGGCTTCGCGGCGCCGCGCGCGCAGAGATCGCGGGCATCATCCGCGATATCAACGGTGCCGCTCGCCCGGTGCTGGCAGTGGATGTTCCGTCCGGCCTCGACAGCGACACCGGCATCCCGTTGGGTGAGACGCTGCGCGCGGACTGTACGGTGACGTTCGTCGGTTTGAAAACGGGCCTCTTCATCGGCGACGGCCCTGAATTCGCCGGCACCGTGTTCTTCGACGACCTCGAGATCACGCCGGCCGAGGCAGGGGCGCCGCCCCCACGCATCGAGCGCATCCTGGAATCCGCCATTCAACAGGCGCTGCCGCGCCGGGCGCGCTCGTCGCACAAGGGCAATTTCGGCCGGGTGTTGATCGTGGGCGCCGGCGTGGGCATGCCGGGCGCGGTCCGGCTCGCGGGCGAAGCGTGTCTGCGCGTCGGCGCGGGCCTGGTCACGGTGGCCGTCGCGCCGGAGAACGTGCCGGCGATCTCGGCCGGGCGGCCAGAGCTCATCTGTCTGCCGCTCACGGACGCGGAGGAACTGAAGGAGCCCGCGGAGAAGGCGGACGTCATCGCCATCGGTCCCGGGCTCGGCCGCACGCCGTGGGCGCGGGCCGCGCTCGATGCGGTGCTGCGCTTCGGTAAGCCGCTCGTAGTGGATGCGGATGCCCTCAACATCATTGCGGAATCCGGCGCACGCGCGCACGTGGATTGGGTCCTGACACCCCATCCGGGTGAGGCGGGGCGCCTGCTCGGCACGGAGACGGGCGCGATCCAACGCGACCGGCTGGCGGCGCTCGAGCATCTCGTCGGGCGCTACTGCGGAACTGTCGTGCTCAAGGGGGCGGGCACGCTCGTCGGCGCGCCCGGCCAGACGCCGGCGCTCTGTGAGCGCGGCAATCCCGGCATGGCCACCGCTGGTATGGGTGATGTGCTGACCGGCACCATCGCCGGCATCCTGGCGCAGTGCCGGGACCCCTGGCTCGCAGCGAGAGTGGGCGTGCTGGTACACGCCATGGCAGGTGATGCGGCGGCACGCACGGGCGAGCGGGGGCTCCTCGCGAGCGATGTTCCCCGGGAGCTGCGCACCTGCGTCAATCTCTGAAGACGCCGGACGATACCGAAGCGCTCGGCGGGAGGCTCGCCGCGGCACGGCCGCCGGCTCTCGAGCCACCCGCCATCCTCTATCTGACAGGCGATCTCGGCGCGGGCAAGACGACCCTGGTGAAGGGATTCGCGCGCGCTTGCGGCATCCCCGCGCCCGTGCGAAGCCCCACATACACGCTGGTGAACACGCATGAGGTGGGCATGCTCACACTCGTGCACCTCGATCTCTTCCGGCTGCGTGACCCCGCGGAGCTCGAGCACTTGGGTCTGCGGGAGTGGGCGCGGCCGGGTTGTCTCTGGCTCATCGAGTGGCCGGAGCGGGCAGGGGGGCTGCTGCCACACCCCGATCTGACGGTGCGCCTCGCTGCCGGGCCGGATGCGCATCAGGCAGAGGTCTTCCCGGGGAGCGCTGCCGGCTCCGCTTGGCTCGAGCGATTGCGAAGTAGTTGAAAACTTGCGGCGCGGCTCGTAGATTACGGGTCAAGTAGCGTTGCAAAGTTCATGATAAGAAAGGTCTTTCAGATCGGGGCCCTGATTCTAGTCGGCGTCGGCTCGGCAGTGGTTCCGGCCACGGCGGTCCGGGCAGCGGGCGCGCGGCTCGGCGCCGTGCACCTCACGACCTCAGCGGCGGAGACGCGCGTGACGCTCGATGTCTCGCGCGTCGAGGGCGAGAAACTCTTCACCCTCGAGCACCCCTTCCGCGCGGTCGTTGATCTGCCACGGACTCGTATGCGGCCGGGACTGAGGCTTCCGCGTGGGCGCGGCCTCGTTGCCGGCATTCGCGTGGGTCCCCGCCCTCATGGCGCGGTGCGATTGGTGATCGCGCTGAACGCCACCGCGGGCGTGCATGCCGACTGGACCTATTCGCGGGTGCGCGGCCCCCAGCTCGTTCTGACGCTCGGCAACGCGGCGGCAGCTGTCGCGAGGGACGCGGCGCCCTATGTCATTCCGACACCGATTCGTGCGCTGCACGCTCCGGCGGATACCGGGCGTGACATCATCGTGGCCGTCGATCCGGGACACGGCGGTCAGGACCCCGGCGCCATCGGCCCCCGCGGCACGGAAGAGAAGAATGTGACGCTCGCCATCGCACACCTGTTGGCACAACAGATCGATGAGCAGCGCGGCATGCGCGCCATCCTGACACGTCACCGCGACATCTTCATCCCGCTGCGGGACCGCATGGTGATCGCGCGCCGCGCCAAGGCCGACCTCTTCGTCTCCATCCACGCCGACTGCATCATCAACCGGCAAATTTCAGGCGCGTCGGTATACATCCTCTCTGTGCGTGGCGCCTCCAGCGAGGCCGCCCGGTGGCTGGCGGAGCGCGAAAACGACGCCGACCTCAAGGGCGGGGTGCAGCTAGAAGACAAGTCGAGCACGCTGGCTTCCGTTCTCCTCAACCTCTCCCAGTCGGCCACGATCAGCGAGAGCATGACGGCCGCCCGGCAGGTGCTCGTGTCGCTCGATCATTCCGTGCCGGTGCGCAAGTCGGAAGTGCAGCAGGCCGCCTTCGTGGTGCTGAAGTCGCCCGACATCCCCTCGATGCTCGTCGAGACGGACTACATTTCCGACCCCGCCGAGGAGCGCAAGCTGCGCAATCCCGCCCGCCAGCTGAAGATCGCCGACGCCGTTTTCCACGGTATCCGCGCGTACTTCCGCCAGCACCCGCCCGCCGGCACCCTCTTCGCCGAAGAGCCGAAGCCGCTGAACGGTCTCGTCGCCGGGAATTAGACCATCCGCGAGCCTCCGGGGAGGGATTCACGGCGTTCTGGCCAGGGGCGTTTCATGGCGCGCTCCGGAGCCGATAAACTCCCGGAATGCCCATCCGCATCCTACCCAATGAGCTCATCGACCAGATCGCTGCCGGCGAGGTCATCGAGCGCCCGGCCTCGGTCATCAAGGAGCTGGTCGAAAACAGCCTGGATGCGGGCGCCCACCGCATCGAGGTGGACGTCGAGCGCGGCGGCGTGGGGCTGATGCGCGTGCGCGACGACGGCTGCGGCATTTCTGCCGAGGAGCTGCCCGTCGCCATCTGCCGCCATGCCACGAGCAAGATCGCAGCTCTCGATGACCTCGCCGCCATCACCACCCTGGGTTTTCGGGGTGAGGCGCTGCCGTCCATCGGGTCCGTATCGCGCCTGCGCGTCATTTCCCATCCAACCTACGCGGATCGAGCCGCGGAAATTGCAGTTGACGGCGGCACGGTGACCTCCGTGCGTCCCGCGGCACATCCGCCCGGCACGACCGTCGAAGTACGCGATCTCTTCTTCAACATTCCTGCGCGGCGCAAATTCGTGCGCAGCCCGCCGACCGAGACCGGGCACATCGCGCGCCTGCTGGAACGACTGGCGCTCTCGCGTCCGGATGTCTCGTTCCGTCTGCGAAGCAGCGAGCGGGTGTTGCTGGATGCGCCGGCGCCGACGCGACAGCCCGCGGGCGCGGAGCGCCTCGCCCAGGTGTTGGGGAAGGATCTCATCGCGAGCCTGATCGCCGTCAACCACGCCTCCGGCCCCGTGCAGCTCGCGGGTTGGATAAGCCTGCCGACGGCCTCTCGGGCCCAGCCCGATCGGCAGTTCTGGTTCGTCAACGGCAGGAGCGTGCGCGACAAGCTGCTCGCGAGCGCCTTGCGGCTCGGCTACCGTGACGTGCTCTATCATGGCAGACACGCTGCCTACGTATTGCATCTGTCGCTCGATCCGCAGCTGGTCGACGTCAATGCACACCCCGCCAAGCTCGAAGTGCGCTTCCGCGATAGCCATCAGGTCCACGAGTTCATCTTTCGCGCCATCGAGCGCGCATTGGCCGAGACCCGGCCCGAAACAGGTGCGGCGCCGGCCGCGAGCGCCCAGTCCGTGTTGGCGGGTACAGCCCCGTGTTCCGTCAGGTCGGCGCAGACCTGGCCGGGCGCGGGTCAGGCCCGCTTCGAGCCCGGCCATGTTCCCGGCGTTTTGGCGCTGCACGCGTCGCAGGTCCACGAGCCTGGGCGCGATCCCTGGCTGTTGGCGCAGGCTGTCGGCGAGCCGCCGCACCCGGCGACAGGCTTCGGCGCAGAGACCGGCGAGTCGAGCGCCAGCGTCATGCAGCGCACCGCCCGCAGCGACGAAGCGGTGGGCTATCCGCCCCTCGGCGTACCGCTGGCGCAGCTCCACGGCATCTACATCCTCGCCCAAAGCCACGAGGGCCTCATCCTGGTCGACATGCACGCCGCGCACGAGCGCGTGCTGTACGAGAAGCTCAAGGCAGATCGCGGCACCGGGCCGGCGCCATCGCAGCTCCTCCTCGAGCCGCTGGTCGTCACCGTCAAGCCCCACGAGCTCGATGCCGTGCTCGAGGACCCCGCGCCCTGGGAGCGGGCGGGATTTGAAATCGATTCGGTCGGCCCGACGTCGCTGGCGCTGCGGCGTGTTCCGGCTCTCCTCGCCCATGAGCGGGTAACGGACATCGTCAAATCGGTGATCGAGGACCTCGCACGCGAGGATGGCCTGCACCATCTCGATGCGGCTGCAGACCGCTTCCTCGGGACGCTCGCCTGCCGCACGTCCATTCATGCCCGCCGCCGGCTGACCCTGCCGGAGATGGACGCGCTGCTGCGGCAGATGGAAGCCACCGATCGGGCCAATCAGTGCAATCACGGCCGCCCCACCTGGACCCGCCTCACTCTCGGGGAGCTGGATCAGCTCTTCCTGCGGGGGCGGTGATGTCCTCTACGGGGCGCGGCGGCGCAGCCGTCCCGCTGCAGCTTCCGGTATTCCTGCTCACCGGTCCCACGGGCACTGGCAAGAGCGACTGGGCCATCCGCCTGGCAGAGGCCGCGCCGGTCGAGATCGTGAGCGTCGATTCCGCGCTGGTCTATCGCGGGCTCGACATCGGCACCGCCAAGCCCGCCCGCGAGCTGCGCGCCCGGCTGCCGCATCATCTCATCGACATCTGCGATCCCACCGAGAGCTATTCCGCCGGACGGTTCGTGACGGATGCAATGGCTGCGATCGCCGCGGCACATGCGCGCCGCCGAGTGCCTCTACTGGTCGGCGGCACCATGCTCTATCTGCGCGCTCTGCTCAAAGGCTTGGCGCCGCTGCCACAAGCATCCGCGGAGCTGCGCCGTGAGATCGATGAGCGCGCTGCGCGCGCCGGTTGGCCAGCGTTGCACGAGGAGCTCGCGCGGCGCGATCCCGAGGCCGCCGCGCGCATCAACCGCAACGACAGCCAGAGAATTCAACGGGCTCTGGAGGTTTGCCTCGCGACCGGGCGGCGGCTCTCGGAGCTGCAGCGCGCGACAGTGAGTCCGCTCGCCGGCATGCCGCTGCAAGCGTGGGCGCTCGCCCCCCGCAATCGCCCGGTGTTGCATCAACGCCTCGCCGAGCGCTTCCACGCCATGCTGGCCGCCGGCTTCCTCGATGAGGTGCGGGCGCTCCATTGCAGGGGCGACCTCACCGCACGCCATCCGTCGATGCGCGCAGTCGGTTACCGGCAGCTCTGGGCGTACCTCGAGGGTGACTATGGCCTCGCCGACGCGGTCGCGCAGGGCATTGCCGCCACGCGCCAGCTCGCCAAGCGCCAGCTCACCTCGATGCGCGCGGACACAGTCCCGCGCTGGCTCGACCCGGACACCGATGAGCTGTCGTGGAATCGCGACGTCCAGCGCGAGTTGCTACAGCTTGGTCTTTGATTCGGCCCGCATGTTAAGATTGGATCTTGGTCCCTTGCTCCGGCGAGGTACATACCTTGCTGGACGTCCCCCAGGGAAGCTCGCTTGCGATTCCATTCTCTTACGAACAATTAGAAGCCGTGAAAACAAGGAGAACCCGATGGCCAAAGGCCAATCGCTCCAAGATCCCTTTCTGAACGCATTACGCAAGGAACGGGTGCCCGTATCCATCTACCTCGTCAACGGCATCAAGTTGCAGGGTCAGATCGATTCGTTCGACCAATTCGTGGTGCTGTTGAAGAACAGCGTCAGCCAGATGGTCTACAAGCACGCCATCTCCACCGTCGTACCGGCGCGCAATGTCCGCCTCACGGCGGAGGAAGGTGCCGTCACAACGGAGTCTCCCGCCGAGTGATGCGCCGCCGCATGGAGGTGCCGAGTGTTCGAGCGCCCGCGTTCCGGTGAGCGCGCGCTCCTGGTGCGCATAGGTCTCGGCGCCCCGGTCGATCCGGAAGATCTCGAGGAGTTCACCCAGCTTGCGGTGTCGGCCGGCGCGGAGCCTGTCGCCACGGTAACGGGCCGGCGCGCGCGGCCCGATCCGCGGTTCTTCGTCGGCAGCGGCAAGGCTGAGGAGCTGAAGCAGGCGGCGGAGGCGGGCGGGGCGGACGTCATCCTGGTGGATCACGCGCTCTCCCCGAGCCAGGAGCGCAATCTCGAGACGCTGACGGGCAAGAGGGTGCTCGACCGTAACGGCTTGATCCTCGACATCTTCGCGCAGCGGGCGCGCAGCTTCGAGGGCAAGCTCGAAGTCGAGCTGGCGCAACTGCGGCACATGGGTAGCCGCCTGGTGCGCGGCTGGAGCCATCTGGAGCGGCAGAAGGGCGGTATCGGCATGCGCGGACCGGGCGAGACACAGCTCGAGACCGACCGGCGCCTGATCGCGCAGCGCGTGCGCGTGCTCACGCGCCGCCTGGAGAAGATCAAACAGCAGCGCGAAACCGGACGGCAGGCACGCGCCGAGATCCCGGTGCCCTCGCTCGCCCTCGTCGGCTACACCAACGCGGGCAAGTCGACACTCTTTCGCGCGCTGACGGGCGTCGACGCTTACGTCGCCAATCAACTCTTCGCGACTCTCGATCCGACGGTGCGCCGCGTGACCCTGCCGGGCGGCACACCGGTCGTCGCTGCCGATACCGTCGGTTTCATCCGCGAGTTGCCGCACGAGTTGGTGGCAGCGTTCGAATCAACGCTGACCGAAGCACGCGAGGCGACACTGCTGCTGCACGTCATCGATGCCAGCGATCCACGCCGGGATGAGCACATCGCGCAGGTCAACGAAGTGTTGGCCCAGATCGGCGCCGACTCCATTCCGCAGATCATCGTGTACAACAAGATCGATCGTCTGCAGCGCCCGGCGGCCATCGAGCGCGATGAAGCCGCGATGCCGTCCGCCGTGTGGATCTCGGCCGAAAAGCGCCTCGGCATCGACCTGCTGACGAGCGCCATCGCGGAGCGGCTGTCGCGCTTCGCCCGCCGCGCGAAGATACGGCTGCCGGCCGGCGCCGGCGCGCTGCGCTCCCGGCTCTACGCGGCCAAGTCCGTGCGCGACGAGCGCACGGCTGACGATGGCTCCATCGAGCTCACCGTGGAGCTGCCGGAAAGCGAGATTCTGGCCCTCGCGCGCACCGCAGGGGTACGGATCCTCGAGGTCCCGCCGGGCGATATTTCTTGTGCCTCCAGAGACGGCTACCTAGAATCGGGCACTGCATGAAATCAGGCGCCGTTCAACAGCAGATCATTGAGCGGCCCGCGGCCGCCCCCGGGCCGCGCGATCCGATGCGGCCGATGGGCGGGCCGCCCAAAGCGCCGCAGGCGGCTTTGGGTCGATAGACAATGGGCAAATTCGTAGTCGTCATCGGCACCCAGTGGGGCGATGAGGGCAAAGGCAAGGTCGTCGATCTCCTGACGGAGCGTGCCGCGGCAGTAGCGCGCTTCCAGGGCGGGCACAACGCCGGGCACACGCTGGTGATTGGTGGCCGCAAGACCATCCTCTCCCTTATTCCCTCCGGCATCCTGCGCGAAGAGGTGCGCTGCTTCATCGGCAATGGCGTGGTGCTGTCATTGCAGGCGCTGCTTGCGGAGAGCCGGACGCTGATGGAGCAGGGCGTGCCGGTGTTCGAGCGGCTGTACATCTCGCCGCACTGTCCGCTCATCCTGCCCTCGCACATTCTCCTGGACAAGGCGCGCGAGCAGGCGCGCGGACCCAACGCCATCGGCACCACCGGTCGCGGCATCGGACCCGCCTATGAGGACAAGGTGGCGCGCCGCGCCGTACGCGTGGCGGATCTCTTCCAGCGCGACCGCTTCGCGGCAAAGCTCGGTGAGGTGCTGGATTTCCACAACTTCGTGCTGCAGCACTATTTCCGGCAGCCGACAGTTGATTTCCAAAAGACACTCGATGAGCAGCTCGCCATGAGTGAGACCATCGCGCCGCTCGTCACCGATGTTACGCTGGCACTGCACGGTCTTCGCCGCTCTGGAGCCAACGTCCTCTTCGAAGGGGCGCAAGGCGCGATGCTCGACGTCGATCTCGGCACGTATCCATTCGTCACCTCATCCAACACGACCGCGGGATTCGCGGGTACCGGTACGGGTCTGGGGCCGCGGGTCTTCGACTACGTGCTCGGAATAGTGAAAGCCTATACGACCAGGGTTGGCGCGGGCCCTTTCCCGACGGAGCTCTTCGATGGTTACGGCGAGCATCTATCGCGCGTGGGGCACGAGTTCGGCTCGGTGACGGGGCGGCGGCGGCGCTGCGGGTGGTTCGATTCGGTGGCGCTGAAGCGTTCCATCGTCCACTCGAGTGTCTCGGGCCTCTGCATCACCAAGCTGGACGTGCTCGACGGTCTCGACACGATCAGGGTGGCCGTCGGTTATCGTGTTGGCGATCAGGTCGTGGCGGAGCCGCCGCTCAGCATCGAGGGCTACGCGGGGCTCGAGCCAGTGTACGAGGAGTTGCCCGGCTGGCGGGAGTCGACCGTCGGCATCACCGACTATGCCGCGCTGCCGGTGAACGCGCGCAAGTATCTGGAGCGCCTGCAGGAGCTGGTCGGCGTGCCGGTCGACATCATCTCGACGGGCCCGGACCGCGAGCAGACGATCGTCGTGCGCCATCCGTTCTCTGATATTGGCTAAACCAGGGTTCGCGCGCCAAGGGCGGCCTGTCGCCCGCTCACTTGCGGGTTCGAGCGGGAATCACCCGGAAAAGGAACCGGGCGATGCCCGGGACGAGCCGCGGACGCTTGAGACGCGAGTCATACTCCGCCATGCGCCGCTCGTTCTCGGTGAGGCAGAGATCGAGCAGCCGGTGGAGCGTCACCTCCGTTCCCAGGTCCTGGTGTGCCGTCAGCGTGAAATTCTCACCGGAGCCGCCGGGCTGCGGCTTGCCCATGCTGCGCGCCGTCTGCACCCGCGAGGCGATCTGCTTCAGGATGATCCAGGCGCAGCGCACGCGAAATGCCGGACGGCGCCACCAGGGAAGCTGCGCGCGGCGGTACTTCACCCAGTTGACGAAGAAGAGGATGTGGCGCGCCTCCTCCTGCATCACCGGCTCGAACACCTTCACCAGCGCCGGCGGGAAGAACCCCGACTGGCGGGCGAGGGCGAACAGGCCGAAGGCGAAGAAGGAATCGAAGCACTCGCCGAAGCCGGCGAAGAGGAAGTCGCTCTCGAGGGAGCGCGGCGTGAAGCGCGGCGGCGACTCGATCGGGATGCGATAGTGGGCGGTGAGCTCGACCAGGAGCCGCGCGTGGCGCATCTCCTCGAAACCCTGCAGCTCGATCGCCTTGCGCACCAGCGGATCGGCCTCGAGGGCCGCGGCGGCGGCCACCGTGTTGGAAGTCACGTTCTCGGTCGACACCGCCTCCTGCCAGAAGGGCAGGCTGCGCAGGCGCGCGAGCTCCTCGTCCGCGAGCTGCGGCCACTGCATCTGCTCGGGCGTGTAGTCAACGAACGTATCGAGAAAGAACTGGCCGAGCAGACGCCGATGCTCGGCGGACCCGACCGCAAGACTCTCCGACTCAATATTTGCCGGAACCACGGACATGTTGTAGCTCCCTCCGTCCTTCCACCCAATACCAGGACAGCAGCGCGGGCGTTCCAAAGAGGATCTCCCGCATCCGCTTGGCCAGCGACAGCGCCAGGGCAAGCTCGCCGTTGACGCCGAGCAGCGCACCGAACGCCACCAGACTCGCCTCCTGCACGCCGAGCCCGGCGGGCACGAGGAAAGCGAAGTTGCGCACGGTCATGGTCAGGCTCTCGAGGGCGAGGGCGGCGCCGAAGGGCACCGGATGCCCGAGCCAGCGCAGGGCAAGCCACGTCTCGAGGGAGCCCGCGACCATGCCGGTCACCTGCCACGCCAGGGTCGTGAGCAGGCGCAAAGGCTCGCCGCAGAGCTCGCGAATGGCGGCGTCGAGGTGGGCGGACTGGCCAGCGAGGAAGCTCGGCGCCTGCGCGCCGAGGAGGCGCACGGCAAGCCGCTCCAGCCGCTCGAACACCGAGCCGTAGCGCAACAGCGCGGCGAGCAGCACGACGAGCGGCAGGCTCGCCGCAAGACCGATGAGCACGTCGTCGGCGAATCGTACCGTGTCCGTGAGCCGCAGCAGGCACAACACGCCGAGCATGACGAAGACATACTGACTGACGATGGTGAGCACCACCTCGGTCGTGACGGTCGCCGCGGCGACGATGCCATCTACGCCGCTTTCGGTGAGGAGGCGAATCCCGACGAGCTCCCCGCCGATGTTGGCCGCCGGCAGCAGGCGATTGATGCTCTCGCGGATGGTCGCGATCCAGAAGAGAGTGCCGACCCGCTTCTGGCGCCAGCGCGCGATGAGCACGCGCCAGCCGAGAGAATCGAGAAGGATCGGCAGCGCGTGCAGCGGCACGAGCCAAAGCAGCACGCGGCCGGCGCGGACGAGCGGGATGAAAATCGCGCTGCCCTCGTGCACGATCAAGGCGATCAGCAGTGCGAGCCCCGCCGCAAGGGCGATGCGGACCGCAATCCTCATGCTGCGCAGCGCTCCGTCGGGCGCGCGGCCGATGACTGTCTGAAGCCCCCGGTCGCTGCACCGCAGGCGCTGACGGCCGCGCGCACCCTCGGGCTGAGGAGCGCCGCGAGCTCATCCGCGTGCCGATAGCCGGCCATGCTCGGCGCGATCGCAGCGCCGGACTGCACCGCCGGATGCAGGTAAATCTCGGTCACGCCATCGGGGAGCTTCGCCAGGATCTCGAGCAGCCTCGCCTCGTCCATCGAGCCGCTGTCGGAGATGCCGAAGACATAATCATTGTGCGCGATACGCGCCGCGCGCAACCGCCGGCGCATGATCGCCAGCCAAGGGCAGAGGAGTCCCGCGACCGCCGGTCCCGCGATCGCGCCCGAGCGGCGCGCGACCCATGCGGGCTCCCGCGGCAGCCGCACGGCCGGAACGCCGAATTCACTGCCGATGCGCAGCAGCATCTCGAGCAGCGTCGGATGCAGATGAAAGTGCTTGTGGGCATTGACGTGATCGAGCGGCAGCCCGCTTTCGGCGAATGCCCGGAACTGGGCCCGGATCTCCGCTTCGAGCTGCCGGCGTACCCCCGGCAACGCGAAGAAGCGTACGCCGTCCCGCACCATGTTGTTGCCGAACCGGCCCTGGCCGTCGACCAGCGCGGGAATGCTCCGCTGCGGCAGTACCGACCAGCCATCCGCCAACACGATGTGCAGACCGACCGAGAGACCCGGCAGCTCCCGCGCACGGCGGACGGCATCAGGGGCCGCAGGCGCGCCCACCATCAGGCTGGCAGCGCTCAGCACGCCTTCCCCGGCGGCCTGCTCCACGGCGCGATTGACAGCCGGGTGCAGCCCGAAGTCGTCCGCGGTGACGATGAGGAATTTCAACGGCCCCAACCGCGGCCGGGTCAGGCCTCGTGCGCGTGCAGGAAGCGGAAGAACTCCACCCCTTCCCGCAGCCGCCGCTTGGTCATCTCCCAGCTGCGCAGCATCTCGCCGGTGAGCTCGGCGATCTTGCGCGGGCGGAAGTAGAACTTTTTGTAGAAAGTCTCCACCGCGTGATAGATCTCTTTCGCCGGCAGGTGCGGATAGCTGATGGGCGAGAGCTGCACGCCGCGGTCATTCACCAGGTTCAGGTTGTCGTGCGCCGTGATCCAGCCGTTCTCCACCGCTTCCCGGTAGAGCTGCGTGCCCGGGTACGGGGCGGCGAGCGAGACCTGGATGGTATGCGGGTTGATGTCGACCGCGAACTGAATCGTCTCGCGGATCGTCTCGGCCGTCTCCCCGGGCAGGCCCAGGATGAAGGTGCCGTGAATGGTGACGCCGAGCTTGCGGCAGTCGCTGGTGAAGCGCCGCGCGATGTCGGTGCGCAAGCCCTTCCTGATGTTGTGCAGGATCTGATCGTTCCCCGACTCGTAGCCGACGAGGAGCAGGCGCAGGCCGTTGTCCTTCATCACCTTCAGGGTGTCGTAGGGCACATTGGCCTTGGCGTTGCACGACCAGGTGACGCCCAGCTTCCCCAGGCCGCGCGCGATCTCCTCCGCCCGCGGACGGAAGTCGGTGAAGGTGTCATCGTCGAAGAAGATCTCCTTTATTTCCGGCATGTTCTCCTTGATCCAGCGCACTTCCTCGATGACGCTGGCGGCGCTGCGCACCCGGTAGCGGTGACCGCCCACGGTCTGGGGCCAGAGGCAGAAGGTGCACTTCGAGCGGCAGCCGCGTCCCGTGTAGAAGGACACGTAGGGATGTTGCAGGTAGCCGATGAAATAGTTCTCGATGGTGAGATCGCGCTTGTAGACCGGCGTGACCCAGGGGAGGTCGTCCATTTTCTCGATCATGGGCCGGGCGGGATTGTGCTCGATCGTGCCATCCGGCCGGCGGAACGAGAGTCCCGCAATGGTGCCGAGATCGCGGCCCTCGGCGACTTCCTTGCACGTGTAGTCGAATTCCTCGCGCGCCACGAAGTCGATCGCGGCGGATGCGCTGAGGGAGCCGGCCGGGTCGACCGCGACCTTGGCGCCGACCAGGCCGACCTTCAGCTGCGGGTTTTCCTCCTTGAGCAGCTCCGCCACTTTTGCGTCGGTCGGGAAGGAGGGCGAGCTCGTGTGCATGATGACGAGGTCGTATTGCTTGGCGAGCGGCAGGACCTGCGATATCGAGGTGCCGTCCGCCGGCGCATCGAGCAGCCGGCTGCCCGCAACCATGGCGGCGGGCTGCGCCAGCCAGGTGGGATACCAGAAGGAGCGGATCTCGCGCTTCGCCTGGTAGCGTGCGCCGGCGCCGCCGTCGAATCCGTCGAAGGAGGGAGCTTGCAGGAACAACGTCTTCATCATGGTAAAGTCCTCAGGAAATCGGCTGTACCGAGCCGTCGCGCGCCACGCGATAGCGACCCTGCCGCCACTGCACTTCGCGCTTGACGAAGGCGCCGCACCAGAGCGCGAAGCCGAGCGCATCGGCGAGCGGGATGGCCCAGAGTTGTGACCAGGACCGCGCAGTGCTCTGCGCGGAAGAATGCAACATCAAGCGCAACGCCAGCGTCGCGGCGAGCAAGGCGAGCGTGGCGGACCGCCAGTCGGCGAGTGCGCAGCCGATGAGTGCCACCGGCAGGCTGAAAGTGACGGCCGACAAGGCGTATCCCCCAGGACGCACCACCCGGATGGTCCGCAGCCACCGCAGTCCGTGTTGCGCCAGATGGCGGAATGTGCGCTCATCGACTGAAGTATCGACTACAACGTCCGACAACACCGTCCGCAGACCACGGCGGCGGGTCAGCTCACCCAGCCTATAGTCATCTGCCAGCTGGTCCGCGATCGCGCGAAAGCCGCCGATGGCATCGAGCGCTTCGCGCCGCAAGGCGATCGTCGCGCCGAAGGCGAAGGCGCGCGAGCCGAAGAGCGCCGCCACGCGCACCGACGGAATGAACCAGTCGTTGATGAACAGCGCCCCGAGCAGCGACCAGAGTCCGGGACGTGGAACCCCGTGATAGGGGCAGGTGACGATGCCGACCGTCGGGTCGGCGAGCGGAGCGGCGACCGCCGTGAGGTATCCGGGCGGGACGCGCACGTCGCTGTCGGCCAGAAGCAGCCAGTCGTATCGGGCGGCACGCATCATGTTGATGAGGTTGCTGACCTTCGCGCTCGCGCCATGCCGGGTCGGATCGACGACCACGGTGAGATCGAGCCGCGGGTAGTCGCGTTTCAGTCCCGCGAGCACGGCGAGGGCCGGATCGGCCGCATGCTGCACGCCGAAGACGATCTGCACGCCGCCGGCATAGTCCTGCTCGCAGAAGGAGCGCAGGGAATGGTCAAGTCCGGGCTCCGCGCCGCACAGTGGCTTGAGCACGGTCAGCGGCAGAGGCTGAAGTGGCGAACTGGCACTGCCACTGCCGAGCCGCCGCTGTGCGCCACTGTTGCGCCAGAGCCGCAGGGCCAGCCAAGCGACGACCGCATAGCCGAGCGCTGCCGCGGCCAGCAGGGTGCCGAGCGCGGCCATGACTGCCTGGGCAGTTACAGCGACCGTAGAGCCGGTTATCATGGGCGAAGGAATGCCTCAATCGCGGATTGCAATGAACGACGAAGTCGGATGGGTTCAAGTCCATGAATTCCGCACATGGTACACGTTTGCTCGCCGGCCAGGGGTACCCCAGTGACCCAGGCAGGCGGCGCTCGGGCCCCGGTGTGGGCGGGCAGCGACAATTCGGCCGAGGCCGAGTCGCTCATCCTGGTGGACGAGGGCGATCGGGAATTGGGCTACCTCAGCAAGGCACGTTGCCATGAAGGACGGGGTATCCTGCACCGCGCGTTCTCGCTGCTCATTTTTAACGAGCGCGGTGAGCTGTTGTTGCAGCGGCGCTCGGGGCGCAAGCGGCTGTGGCCGCATTTTTGGTCGAACAGTTGCTGCAGCCACCCGCGGCGGGCCGAGAGCATGGACGCGGCCATCCACCGGCGGCTGTACGAGGAGCTCGGGCTCGAGTGCCCGTTGCATTTCCTGTTCAAGTTCCAGTATCAGGCGCAGTTCGATAATGCCGGGGCCGAGCACGAGTTGTGCTGGGTGTTCATCGGGCGTAGCTCCGGCGAGTTGCGGATCGATCGCGAGGAGATCGCGGACTGGCGTTGGGTGAGCCCGGACGGGCTCGCGGACGAGATGCGGAGTGCGGCCGAACGCTTCACTCCCTGGTTCACGATGGAGTGGGAGCGGATTTGGCGGGATCACAGGCCGGCGCTGCATGCGCTACAGTCGCAGCGCGGGGACCTCGAGCTGAGCCCGGCACAACACAGGAGCTGATTTTGGCTATTCCACTGATTCAGAAGTACCGGGTCGCGAGCTACATTCTCGGCAAGAAGTTCCGCCGGGAGAAGCGCTATCCGCTCGTGCTCATGCTGGAGCCTCTCTTCCAATGCAATCTCGCCTGCGCCGGCTGCGGCAAGATCGACTATCCGAAGGAGATCCTGCAGCAGCGGGTCTCGGTCGAGGATGCGCTGCGCGCCGTCGATGAGTGCGGCGCGCCGATGGTCTCGATCCCCGGAGGCGAGCCGCTCATCCACAAGGAGATGCCGCAGATCGTGGCCGGGATCGTGGCGCGCAAGCGCTTCGTCTATCTGTGCACCAACGCCATTCTGCTGGCGAAGCACATCGACGAATACCAGCCTTCGCCCTATCTCACCTTCTCGGTGCACCTCGACGGCAACCGCGAGCGGCACGACGAGTCGGTGTGTCAGGAAGGCGTGTTCGACAAAGCCGTCGCTGCCATCAAGCTCGCGCGCGCCAAGGGTTTCCGCTGCACGGTCAACTGCACGCTGTTCCAGAACGAGAAGCCGGACGAGGTGGCCGATTTCTTCGACCTGGCCCAGTCGCTCGGGGTGGAGGGCATCACGGTCTCCCCGGGCTACAGCTATCAGCATGCTCCCCGGCAGGACGTGTTCCTCGGCCGCAGCGCCAGCAAGCAGCTCTTCCGTGAGATCTTCAAGCGCGGCCGCGAGCGCGGCGCGCGCTGGCCGTTCAACCAGTCCTCGCTCTTCCTCGACTTCCTGGCCGGCAATCAGACTTATCAGTGCACACCGTGGAGCAATCCGACCTACAACGTCTTCGGTTGGCAGCGGCCGTGCTACCTGCTCACGGACGAGGGCTATGCCAAATCCTACCGCGCGCTCATGGAGGAGACCGATTGGGAGAGCTACGGCGTCGGCCGCAATCGCAAGTGCGACAACTGCATGGCGCATTGCGGCTTCGAGGGCACCGCGGTGGATGACACGTTCGCCCATCCCCTCAAGGCGCTCAAGGTGGCACTGCGGGGCCCGCGCTTCGACGGGCCGATGGCGCCCGAGCTGCCGTTCCTCTATGCCGATCAGCCGCCGCCGCCCGTGGCGATGATCCCGGTCGCTGACATCAAGCGCGTGAGCCGCCAGGAGGAAAGCCGGCGTGCCAGTCGTGCCTGATTCGTTCACAGGTCAGCTTGAAACCTGGCGCGCGCGGATGGAGGCGGCACTGGCCGCTCGCCTGCCGCGCGCCGATCAGACGCCGGAGCGCCTCAATGCTGCCATGCGTTACAGCGTGCTCGGCGGCGGCAAGCGGGTGCGCCCGATTCTTCTCCTCGCGACGGCGCGCGCGCTCGGGCTCGCGGAGGAGCAGGTGGAGGCTGCGGCCTGCGCGCTCGAGTTGGTGCACGTCTATTCGCTGGTGCACGATGACCTGCCTGCGATGGACGACGACGATCTGCGCCGGGGACGGCCGACCTGCCACAAGGCGTACGACGAGGCGACGGCGCTGCTCGTGGGCGATGCGCTGCAGTCTCTCGCCTTCGAGCTGCTTGCCCGCGACGCGGCACTGCCTGCCGACCCGGCCATTCGCGTGCGCCTGGTGGAGCTGCTCGCGCGTGCGATCGGCAGCTTCGGCATGGCGGGCGGTCAGGCGATCGACCTGGAGGCCGAAGGCCGCAAGCTCTCCATTGCGCAGGTCGAGGAGATGCATTCGTTGAAGACCGGCGCCCTCATCCGGGCGAGCGTCATGATGGGTGTGGCCTGCGCGCCCGCGCTCGAGCCGCGGCTTACACAGGCGCTCGCCGGCTTCGCAGCCCCGATCGGGCTCGCGTTCCAGATCCAGGACGACCTGCTCGATGTGCTGTCGGATACCGCGACGCTCGGCAAAGCTGCAGGCGCCGACCGGGAGCGTGGCAAGCCCACCTATCCTGCCGTCCTCGGCGTCGGCGCATCGCAGGAGCAGGTCCGCCGCCTCCACGCGCAGGCGATGGAGTCCCTCGCGCCCTTCGAGGGCCGTGCGGATGCGTTGCGCGGCGTGACGGACTGGCTGCTGGCCAGACGCAACTGAGCGGAGGCCTTCACGCCGTGGAACCCGATTCCGGCCTGTCCGATGAGGCTTATCAGGACGAGATCCTGCCGCACGTCTCACGCACGTTCGCCTTGACGATCCCACAGCTGCCCGCGGCCCTGCGCACCGCGGTGACCAGCGCCTATCTTCTCTGCCGCATCGCCGACACCATCGAGGACGAGCCCGCGCTGTCGGCTAGCGACACCTATGTCTTCCTCGAGCGCTTCACCGCCGTCGTGAAGGGCGAGGAGGAGGCTCCGCGGCTCGCGCGCGACCTGGTGCAGCGGCTTTCCGAGCGCACTCTGCCCGCGGAGCGGGACCTGGTCGCCAACATGGAAAGGGTCATCCGGGTGGTGGGCAGCTTCGACGGGCGTCAGCGCGCCGCGATCCGCCGCTGCATCGAGGTGATGAGCCGCGGCATGCACCAGTTCCAGCGCACCGCGAGCTTGAAGGGACTCGCCCGCTCGGCGGACATGGATTCCTACTGTTACTACGTGGCGGGCATCGTCGGCGAGACGCTGACCGAGCTCTTCTGCGCCTACTCACCGGCGATCATGCGCCACTACGCCGCGCTCTACGAGCTCGCGCCCTCCTTCGGGCAGGGCCTGCAGATGACCAACATCCTGAAGGACGTCTGGGAGGACCGCAGCCGCGGCGCCTGCTGGCTGCCGCAGGAAGTCTTCAGCCGCTACGGAGTGGATCTTGCCCAGCTCTCCCCGGAGCGCAGCGACGCGCGCTTTCACGCCGGCATGCTGGAGCTCATCGGCCTCGCGCATCGTCATCTGCGCAACGCGCTCTCCTTCACGTTGCTCATTCCGGGCGAGGAGGACGGCATTCGGCTCTTTTGCCTGTGGGCCCTAGGCCTTGCTGCGCTCACACTGCGCAAGATCCAGACGACCCCGGGTTTCACGGCAGGCGCACAGGTGAAAGTCTCACGATCGGCGGTGATGATGACGCGGACCCTGACCAGCCTCTCGGTGCGCAATGACCGTATGCTCGTGCAGCTCTTCGAGCGCGCGGCAAGGGGGCTGCCACTATCGGTCGCGCCGGTGCCGATGAAGCCTGCAGCCGTGCGGGGTCCCGCCCTGGGTACGGAGGACGAGCTCGGCACCTCGCAGCGCCTCGGAGGCTCGCTCCAATGAGCCCCAGCGCCCAGGCGGGGGCTGCCCCGCGCGAGTTTCCTGCTCCGGTCGCCACCGCCACCGCCGACGCCGCCCGCGCTCGTGCGCCGCGTCTGCTGGAGCGCCTCAGTCAGGCGATCGCGGCGGCGCGCGAGGCGCTGATCGGGATGCAGGCGTCGGAGGGTCACTGGCTCTTCGAGCTCGAGGCCGACTGCACCATTCCGGCCGAATACATCATGATGATGCATTATCTGGATGAGATCGACGCGGCGCTCGAGCGCAAGCTGGCGGTCTATCTGCGCGAGCACCAGGCCGCCCACGGCGGCTGGCCGCTCTACCACGGCGGGGCGCTCGATCTGAGTTGTACCGTCAAGGCCTACTACGCGTTGAAGTTGTCCGGTGACGACCCGGACGCGCCCCACATGCAGCAGGCGCGCGAGGCCATTCTGTCGCGCGGCGGCGCCGCGCACGTCAACGTCTTCACCCGGATTGCGCTTGCGCTCTTCGGCGAGATCCCCTGGCGTGCGGTGCCCTATATTCCCGTCGAGATCATGTTGATGCCGAGGTGGTTCCCGTTCCACATCGACAAGGTCTCGTACTGGTCGCGGACCGTGATGGTGCCGTTGTTCGTACTCTGTACCGTCAAGCCGGTGGCGCGCAACCCGCGCCAGGTGCATGTGCGGGAGCTCTTCACGAAAGCGCCGGAAGAAGAGCGTCACTACTTCCAACTGCCGGGCAAGGGCAGGCTGCTCGCCCGGGTCTTCTTCGCCATAGACCGCCTGGCGCGGTGCATCGATCCGTTGATTCCGGCTGTCATGCGCAAGGCTGCAACGCGGCGCGCCGAAGCCTGGGTGCTCGAGCGCCTGAACGGTGAGGACGGGCTCGGCGCGATCTTCCCCGCGATGGTGAACTCGCTCGAGATGCTCGTGCTGCTCGGTTATCCGGCGGACGATCCGCGCCGGGTGACCGCCAAGCGGGCGATCGAGAAACTGTTGGTGGTCCGGGGTGATCGCGCGTACTGCCAGCCCTGCGTCTCGCCCGTATGGGATACGGCCCTGGCGGCGCTCGCGATGCAGGAGACCGGCGAAGCCCAAGCGACCCGCGCCGCCGTGCGCGCCCTCGACTGGCTGCTGCCGCGGCAAGTGCTGGAGGATGTCGGCGACTGGCGCGCGGACCGGCCGGATGTGCGCGCCGGCGGCTGGCCCTTTCAGTTCTCCAATGCGCATTATCCGGACCTCGACGATACGGCGGTGGTCGCCTGGGCCATGCACCAGGCGCGCCTGCCGGAGCGTTACGGCGACTCGATCGACCGCGCGCTCGAATGGCTGGTCGGGATGCAGAGCGAGAACGGGGGATTCGCCGCGTTCGATGCGGACAACACGCATTACAACCTGAACTGCATTCCGTTCGCCGATCACGGCGCCCTGCTCGACCCGCCCACGAGTGACGTGACGGCGCGGGTGGTGGCGGTGCTGTCGCGCGTGCGCCGGCCGCAGGACTGCGCTGCGCTCGAGCGCGCCATCACGTACCTGCGACAGGAGCAGGAAGCCGACGGCTCCTGGTTCGGCCGCTGGGGCAGCAATTACATCTATGGCACGTGGTCAGTGCTCGTGGCGCTGGAGCTTGCAGGTATCCCCGCCGACGATCCTGCCGTGCGTCGCGCTGTCGCATGGCTTCTCTCGCGTCAAAACCCCGACGGCGGTTGGGGCGAGAGCAACGACAGCTACGACCTCGAAAAATATCCCGATACGACTTTCGCCAGTACGCCGTATCAGACGGCGTGGGCGATGCTTGCTCTCATCGCTGCCGGCGAGGGCGGCTCGCCGGCTGTGAAGCGGGGTGCCGAGCACCTGCTGCGTACGCAGGAGAGCTCCGGGCTCTGGTCGCATCCAAGCTTCACCGCCCCCGGCTTTCCGCGCGTGTTCTATCTCAAGTACCACGGCTACAGCGCTTTCTTTCCGCTCTGGGCGCTGGCCGCCTATCGCCGCCGCAGCGAGTCCCGCCCCTCTTGAAGCCGATCGGCATCGTCTCGGCGCTCGCGGCCGAGGCGCGCACTCTCGGGTCCTCGTCTCGTCACGGAGCCGAGCTGCGCCAGCTTGGCGACGGCGCGCGGTTGGCGGTGAGCGGCATCGGGGAGAGCGCCGCCGCCGCCGCCGCGCGCCGTTTGGTGCTCGCCGGCGCCACCGCCCTCGCAAGCTTCGGGATGGCCGGCGGGCTCGACCCGACTTTGCTCTGCGGCACCGTGTTGCTGCCGGCGCAGATCGCGGCACTCGACGATGCCGGCTTGGGAGCTGACGTGGCGCTGACGTCAACGCAGTGGCGGCAGCGGCTGCGCGCCGCTCTGCCTGCCTCCTGCATCGCCTGCGAAGGCAAGCTCCTCACGAGCGGGCGCCCGATCGGACGACGCGACGCCAAGGCTGCTGCCTGGCGCAATTCGCGCGCCGCCGCCGTCGACATGGAGAGCGCCGCCATTGCGCACGTCGCCGGCCAGGCCGGGCTACCCTTCATCGCTTTGCGGGTCATCGTCGACACCGCCGCCGACGAGCTGCCCGCGGCGGTGATCGCCGCGACCGGCGGCGGCCAGATACGGATCGGGCAATTGCTCGCAGGTCTGCTGCGCACCCCGGGAGATGTCGGCGCGCTGATCCGCCTCTCGGCTCGGTATCGAGTCGCGAGCCGCGTGCTCGCGGCCGTAGCCCGCCCGGGATCGCCCGCGCGGCGTGCGCTCGTTGGCGGCCCGGATGGGCGGCTCTCATGAAGGCGTTGGTGACGGGCGCTACGGGATTCGTTGGCGCCGCAGTCGCTCGCGCGCTCCTCGCGGAGGGCTGGCAAGTCCGTGCGCTGGTGCGCGGCGGGTCGGACCGCCGCAACATCTCGACGCTCGCCGTCGAGCAGGTCGTGGGCGATCTGACGGATAGCGCGTCCGTGGATCGCGCACTCGCAGGTTGCGAGGCGGCCTTTCACGTGGCCGCCGATTACAGGCTGTGGGCGCCACGACCGCAGGAGCTCTACCGAACCAATGTCGAGGGAACGGCTCACCTCCTGGACGCGGCGCGGCGCGCGGGAGTCCGGCGTATCGTGTACACGAGCAGCGTCGCGACCATTGGAATCCCTGCGGGCGGCGGGGCGGGCGGCGAGGATACCCCCGCTGGCCTCGGCGACATGATCGGCCACTACAAGCGCTCGAAGTTCCTGGCCGAGGAACAGGCGCGCGATGCAGCGGCCCGGGGCGTGCCGGTGGTGATCGTCAACCCTTCGACACCCATCGGTCCGGGCGATGTCAAGCCGACGCCGACGGGTCAGATCGTGCTCGATGCCGCCCGTGGCCGCACGCCCGCCTATGTCGATACCGGACTCAACATCGTGCACGTGGAGGATGTCGCGGCGGGCCACCTGCTGGCATTCCATCGCGGGCGCATCGGCGAGCGCTACATTCTCGGCGGCGAGGACATGACGCTGCGGCAGATCCTGACGCTCATCGCGCAGCTCGTCGGCCGCAGCCCGCCCCGTATTCGGCTGCCGCACGCTGCCGTACTCCCCGTTGCCTACGTATCAGAGCTCTACGCGCGCCTGACTGGCCGGCCGACGCGCGTCACGGTCGAGGGCGTGCGCATGGCGCGCAAGCGAATGTTCTTCTCCAGCGCTAAAGCCGTGCGCGAGCTCGGCTATCGCTGGCGTCCACCATCAGACGCATTTGCCGACGCGCTACGCTGGTTTAAAGCGAACGGCTACCTTACTGACGAAGTATCGTTCGAAAGCAAATAAGTGAGCGCCCCCGGGCCGTTCCCTGGGCCGCGGAATGAATCCCTGTCATGGGGCTGGCCGCGCAAATCGCCAGGAGCGATTTACTCGGCGCATCCATGCGTCTCGGGCCTACGGCCCCGCCCTGCCGGGCGTTCAAATTCGCTCCGTGCGATTTTGTGCGCCCATCAAAAGGGGTAGCCTATGCCGGTGAATACGGCGATGCCTTCGCGGCCCTTGCCAATATCGACATAGCCGACGACGGAAGGCGGCGCGATCCCGCGAAACCCCACTCCAAACACGCTGTGCAGGTGCGTGATCGGCCAGGTCGACTCCTTGTGAAAGACCCGCCCGGTGTCGATGAATGGGGCGATCTGCAGCTCTATGTGCGTCGCGAACGCATCGAGCGAATACACGGTCTGCCGCAGCTCGAGGTTGGCGGAGAAGGAGTTGCGGTCGTAGAAGCGCGAGGTGCCATAGCCTCGCAGAGTCTGCGAGCCGCCGACGACGCTCGTGTCGCCGCCCAGACTGCTCAGGCCCCAGAACGGGACGTCGTGCGTAGTGGGCTCGTACCGCAGGTCAACGTGGGTTGCCACGACCAGCGAGGGATACGGGGACCAGTAGAAACGCGCGTCCGCTCCTGCCTCGGTGAACAGCGAGGCGTCCAAGTCCACATTGCGGCTCGCGACACCGCCGTAGACTACTGCCTGCATGCCCCTCGTGGGAATCGTGATGTCATTGCGCGTGTCGTAGACGAGGGAGATGCGATGTAACAGCTCATGCGTCGTGCCGATGCCGTTCGTTCCCTCAAACCGGGAAGTGATGGCCGGAATTCCCGGCAGCGTCGTGCCGAGAACCTTGACCTTCCTCGCGGCAAAGGTGTAGGCGAGCTGCCAGGCGTGGCTGAGGTTCCAGCCGAGCGACGCGTCGACGCCGATCTGCTGATCGATATATACGGTCTGGTTGATCTTGAAGGAGTTGTTGCCAAAGCCGTAGAAGCGCGCCGTGCCGCTGCGGTCGTAGAGACCTTCGACCGCGACGGTGAAGGGCGATTGGCGCAGGAGGCCGGTCTCGTAGAGCATGTCGAGCGTGCTCTCGACGTGTTGTTCGCCGCCGGCGACGATCGACCACTGTGTGTCCTCCGAGGGGAAGGCCAGTATGCGCCCGTGCGCGCCCCAACCGAAGTACGGATTGTGCATGAAGTCCGGCGCGATGATGTCGGTGATCTCATCGCGGGAGTTGGTCACCAGCATCGTCGGAATGATCCCGAGGGTGGTGCCATTGTTGGGGTCGACCGCGGTGAGCGGCACCGGCAGCACCGGCCAGGTGGTGGGATTCAGCCAGTTGACCTTGGGGTGCGGCTGCGCCTGCTTCGCCTTGGGCGCCGGAATCGGACCGGTGATCTTCGGCCGGGAGGGAGCGGTGGCCGGCGCGCTGGGGGGCGCCTCCTGCGGCGCTGCGGCGCGTGCCGCAAGGCAAAACGGTGCCGCGGCCATCAGCCCCAGCGCTGCACGGATGAAGCGCCTTGGGCTATGCTTGACGCACGTCGGCGGGCTCGTGTCTTTCGAAGCAATCAGTACGCTGTCCGCGGCGTTGGGCCGCGGCCTCCAGGTCCGCGGCTTTCCGCGGCAATTGACTCAATCGTAAGGAAGCCACCATGGCAAAAGGCGCGCCGATTATATCGGCCTCACGGGCGCCAGCGCATGCTCGCGTGGGTTCGTGCCCCAGGTGTCGGTTGGCGCCGTGAGCTTCGCGCATGCGGCCGCAGCGGTGCCTCTTGCCGTCTGGCTCTACCTGCTGGTGGCGCGCGGCGGCTTCTGGCGCGTCTCGCGCTCTCTGCAGCGGCGGTCCTCATCCACCGTGGCCGCCGTCCAGTCGGGCGGTAGGCGTGTGATAGCGGTCGTGCCGGCACGCAACGAAGCCGGAGGGATCGGTAAAGCGGTGAGCTCGTTGCTCGCGCAGACACTGGCCCCGCCCCTGCAGGTGATCGTGATCGATGATGGCAGCACGGACGGCACCGCCGAGCAGGCAAGGAGGGCGGCCGAAGCCGCGGGCGCGGCCGACCGCTTGACATTGCTTCGTGGCTCGCCACCCGTGTCGGGCTGGACGGGCAAGCTCTGGGCCATGTCGCAGGGCGTCGCCGCAGCGGCGCGGCGAGATCCCGACTTCCTGCTGCTGACCGACGCCGACATCGAGTACGTCCCCGGTGAAGTCGCGGCGCTCGCCGACCAAGCCGAAGCGGAGCACTTCGACCTCGTCTCGCTGATGGTGCGGCTCTCGACGGCGACCTTCGCGGAACGCTGCCTGATCCCGGCCTTCGTCTTCTTCTTTTTCAAGCTCTATCCGCCGGCCTGGGTGGCATCGCCGCGCTCCTCCGCCGCGGGCGCCGCGGGCGGCTGCATGCTCATCAGGCCGGCCGTGCTCGCTCGCGCCGGCGGCCTGGGCGCGATACGCGGCTGCATCATCGACGATTGCGCGCTGGCGAGCGCGGTCAAGGCAGGCGGCGGGCGTATCTGTCTCGGTCTCGCGCGGGAAACACGCAGCCTGCGGGTCTATGGCTCGTTCGCGGAAATCGGTGCCATGATCTCGCGGACCGCCTTCAACCAGCTGCGTCACTCCTGGCTGGTGCTCGCCGCGACACTCATCGGGCTGGCCGGCACCTATCTGGCGCCGCCGCTCCTCCTCCTGACGCGCGTGCCGGTCATGATGGGCCTCGGCGCGGCGGCGTGGCTGCTGATGAGTGCCTGCTATCTGCCGATGGTACGGTTCTATCGTCTCTCACCGGCTTACGTACTGCTTCTGCCGGCGGTGGCCGCTTTCTATGCCGCCGCCACCACTCATTCCGCCGTGCAATACGCCGCCGGCAGGGGCGGAAAGTGGAAGGGAAGGGTTCAGGACGCGCGCTCGGCGGATGAGCCCGGCATGTAGCGGCGCAAGCATGGATCTCGACGCCGACAGCAGCAGGATCGATCTCTGGTGCAGCTACATCAGCGAGATCGGCGATGGCTCGCTCTGGCCCCGCTACGATGCGCTCCTCAGCGCGGACGAGCGCGCCGTGCAAGCGCGCTTCCGTTTTGCGAAGGATCAGCGGCGCTACCTGATCACGCGCGCGCTGGTACGCACGGTGTTGTCACGCTACGCCGCCGTGCGTCCGGAGGACTGGGCGTTCTCGGCCGGACCGCGCGGGCGCCCGGAGATCTCGGCACCGCGAGCCGCGCCGGCGCTGGAATTCAACATCTCGCATTCCGCCGATCTCGTGCTGCTGGGAGTCACCGCGGGCCGAACGCTCGGCATCGACACGGAGAGCGTCACGACGCGCGATGCCGACATCGATGGACTCGACCGCTACTTCGCGCCGCAGGAGAGTGCGGCGCTGCTGGCGCTTGCTCCGGGCGAGCGGCGCCGGCGGTTCTTCGAGCTCTGGACCCTGAAGGAGTCGTACCTCAAGGCACGGGGATTGGGCCTGGCGATCGCGCTGGATGCCTTTCGCTTCGAGCTGCCCGGCGAGCGCGGGCTCACGCTGCACATGCGCCCGCAGCTCGGTGACTCTCCGGGCCGCTGGCGGTTGTGGCAGCTCGTCCTGCGCTGCGGCTATCTCGCGGCAGTCTGCGCGGACCGAGGCGCGGATGCGCCGCCCGTCATCACCCTGCGCGAGATCGTGCCGCTTGGGTCGGAGAAGATCGTCGCCATCGCGCCGTCGCGCAGCACGGGCTAAGACGACCAGCCGGATCAAGGCGCCGGGCGGCTGCGAGCGCCTGCGGGCCGCGCTGATTTGCCGGCCGGCCGCAGCGGTTTAGCCGCGAGCGGCGCCTGGCGCGCCTTCGCCATCATCGCCGCGCGCAGCGCGCGAAACTCGCTGCCGTCATACCAGTCAGGCCATTCATTTCCGTCAGCGAGTTTGCGGCCGAGGAGATAGAGTGTCTGGATATCCTCGAGCGTGCCGCTGAGGTCCCAGTTGGAATCGAATACATCGTATGGCGTATGGTAGCGGCGCGCGGTGTAGTCCGCGGAAGCCGCGGCTCCCGCAGCGTGGCCGCCTTCGATCAGGTCGAGTCCGGGCCCGGCGATCAGCGCCGGCACACCGGCCTGCGCGAAGCTGAAATGGTCCGAGCGGAAATAGAATCCGCTCTGCGGCGCCGCCTCCGGAGTCAACTCACGGCCCTGCAATGACAGCACCTGCTTGAGGTCATCCTCGAGCTGCGATTGTCCCGCACCGATGACGGTCATGTCGCGCGCGCGACCGATGACCGGCCAGGCATCGACGTTGATGTCCGCCACGGTCCTGTCGAGTGGAAACACGGGGTGGGTCACGTAGTATTGCGACCCGAGCATCATCGCCTCGCCGAGGGTCGGCATGAGGAAGAGGATGCTGCGCTCGGGAGGGGTCCTCTGATGCGCGAACGCATCGGCAATTTCGAGCAGCGAGGCAAGGCCACTGCCATTGTCGACGGCGCCGTGAAAGATCTCTCTGCGCCCGCGAGGCCCGGGCGCGGTACCGAGATGATCCCAGTGCGCGCTGTAGATCACCACCTGATCGGGATGCCTGCTGCCCTTGACGAGGGCCAGCACGTTGTAGGATCGGCCATGGACGACGGCGCTGCGCAGCAAGAGAGAGGCTGTCGCCTTGAGCGGTATGGGCGTGAAGCCCCGGTGCGCCGCCTGCGCGGCCAGGCTGTCGAAATCGAGTCCGGCCGAGTGGAAGAGGCGCTCCGCCGCGGCGCGTGTCAGCCACCCGGCGACCGGCAGCCTGGGGCCCGGCGCGACGCTCGGCGGCACACTTTGCAGCGGGCCCCCGTTGCTGTTCCTGACGACCGTCCAGGGATATCCGGCCGCATCGTCGCTGGTGTGAATGATGAAACACGCGGCGGCGCCCATGCGCGCCGCTTCTTCGTACTTGTAAACCTGGCGTCCGTACGAGGTCATCGCCTTGCCGTTGAATAGCTGCGGGTCGCCGGTGGTGTAGCCGGGATCATTGATCAGCACGATCACCGTCTTGCCCTTGACGCTCACGCCCTGGTAGTCATTCCACTGCCATTGCGGCGCGTCGATTCCGTAGCCCATGAAGACGATGGGCGAGCTCCTGAGGGCGACCAGCGGCCGCGCGTCCTGCGCGAAGGCCATCATGTCGGTTCCATACGCGAAGGCCTGAAGGCCCTGGCCGCTACGCACTTCGAGCTTCGCGCCGGTGTTGAGGAGGGTGGTCGTGACCAGCGGCACGCTCTGCAACCAGTACCCGTGGTTGCCCGGCGTGAGATGCATGTGGCGGAACTGGTCGACCAGATAGCGGATCGTCAGCACCTCGCCGCGTGTGCCGGGTTTGCGTCCGTCGAAGGCATCCGAGGACAGAGTTTTATCGAACTGCAGGAAGTCGGTGTCGTTGATCTGCGGTGCCAGTGCAACGGCCATCGGCGGAGGCGTGGCGGAGGTCGCAATGGCGGCCGGCGCCGGGATCACGCGTGCCGCGGCCGGAGCGGACGAGTCGTCACCCGACTGGCAGGCGCACAGCCCCAGTGCGATCAGGCCGAGGAACAGGACGTGGGCGAGTGGCTGGGCGTTGGGCACGCAGCGAGATGATATCGCTCCACCGTCCATCGGCAAAACCGGCCTGCAGCTCATTTGCGGACCGTGCCTCCGCTGCCAGCGGCCCAAGGCGCGACTTTGGCCGCCTGTACAGACGGGAATGCACAGGTCCGACAGGCTGCTAGCCGAGGTCGATGGCAAGAATGTTCCGGTCCGGGGCCAGGCGATCGAGCATCGCCCCCGCGGTCACCCACGCCGCACCGCGGCGGTGCGGATTGGCTGCGCGCAGGAAAGGCAGCTTCTCGCCGTTGAGGTCTATTTCGTTGACCCCGCAGCCCGCGGCCCCGACACGATATGTCACCTGGAGCGGATGTCCACGCACGGACGTCATCACCCGCATCCCGCTCAGCGTGCCGGGGATCACCGGGTCCACGCAGAGGGCGCGGGATTGCCAGGTGAATCCCAAAAAGCGCCGTAGCGTGAGGGCGAGCGCGATGCCCGCGCCGCTGGAGTACACCCGCCAGCCGCCGTCCAGGGCGATGGTGCCGGCGCGGATGCGCGCGTATTCGGTTCGCGCCTGATAGCGGTCGGCGAAGGCGGCATCGGAGCTCGAGTAGTAACAATTCGCCTGGCGCAGCGCCGCCGCCGGGACGACCGAGCGGATGCCGATGGGATTTGCCTGACAGAGCGCGCGGAAGAACTCCTCCGCCAATCCAACATGCGCCAGGGCCTGCGCGTAACGCAGGTGCGCGTGCATGTACATCAGGCCGATCTCGCGGCCGAAGAACGTGGCGCTTTCCGCGCGCTGGAAAATGCGCTGCGGGCCGCCCTGATAGGGCATCGGCCGGTCGAACAGGCGCACGCCGTCGGGTCCGGTGAGCTCCCGCCCGATGAGCTCGAGGTGTGCACGTGTCTGATCCGGCGTCAGCATGTCCTCCAGGATCGCATGGATCATCGCCAGAGAACTGTACCGGACGCCGGTCGTTGCATCCCGCGGATGCAAGAGGTAGCGGGCGTCGGCGCCGCCGTTGAACACGGCGTAGCCCGTAAGCACCCCATCCGGAATCAAGAGCCGCTGGAAGTCGCCGCGAACGGCCTCGGCCTGCCGCTCGAGCGGCTCTGCCTGCGCGGCGCGGCCGATAGCTCGGAGCGCGCGTGCCAGCGTCGTCAGCGCCTGGAAATGAAGAGTGACCGTCCAGGCGCTGCACATATGATCACGCAGCGCCGGATCGGCTGGCTGGAGCGAGTCGTTCCAGTCGCCGTGACCGTAGGCAGCGAGCGTCGTGCCGGGAATGCGCCGCCTGCCTATGATGCTGAACGCACGCTCGACATGTTGCCAGACCGTTGCGCGCTCACCCGCATCCGGGCCCTTGCCGTCGAAGAAGGGGACTCGCGTTTCGAGGATATCGGCATCTCCCGAGGCGATGAGATACTGAGCGAGTGCCACCAGCGGCCAGAAAACAATATCTCCGTGCGAGTCGCCCGCGCGGATCCCCCGCTCGCGCTCGAAGAACATGAACCACTGCGGCCAGTCACCGTCGGGATTCTGATTGGCCATGACGCGCAAAACGACGTCGCGCAGCGGCTCCGTGCGTCCCAACGCGAGTAGCATCTCGACCGGTCCCTGACAGACATCGCGCGTGCCCCACCCGCCGCCCGAGTATTGTTCCAGACCGCGCGGCGAGAGGTAGTGCACGAGCGCGTTCTGCGCGTACCACGGGGCCATCTCCACGAGGTGCGACGCGCGCACCGCGGGCTCTCCGGGAGTTGCCGGCTCGAGTGTCAGGGCCGCTGCCAGAGGCTCTTCGGGTGGCAGACGCCAGGGAGTCTGACTCTCCTCGGCAACGAGGTATCCGCGGATGATGAGCCCGGCGTGACGGGTGGCCGACGTTTCGATGCAGAGGTAGGGCTCCTGCCGCGAGCACCCGTCCAGGAACAGCAGCTCGTCAGCTCCGACGCGCTGCACCGCCGCCTCGGGCGCGAGGGTGATCCGGAAATCGCCCTGCGGAAATCGGCGGCCGACGTCCGATCCCGGCGCGGGAGTCACGATGAGCGTATCACCGGCGCGACGCCAGCTCAGAGGCGCCGGAGCGTAGCCATCATCACCATTCAGCGCGACGTGCTGACAGATCAGGAACTCCGTGTCAGGCCCCTCGGCCACCTCGATGTCGAGAGTCAGCGCATGAGGCCCGGAGCGGGCAGCGGAGCGCAGCCGGATCTCGCCGTCGGCGTGGCGATAGATCCAGCGGCAGCTCTCAGGCGCCATCTCGAAGGCGGAGGGGACGCCGAGGAGCCGCCACTCGCCGGCGATCTTCGCGAAGACACGCAAGCCCTGAGAGCGAAAGAAACCGAGATAGCTGCGGTGGGCCGACAGGAAACGGTTGATGCTGACATGTCCCTGGGTCAGCATGGAGTGAAAGACACCGCTCATCCATGCGGTCGAGGCAAGAGCGCTTTCGTCGGGGGTCAAATGCCGCCCGGTGCGCAGCAGCTGGCCGTGAGGACGCAGCACCCGCAGCTCCTTGGCGCGCAGCACCACATGGCTGTCGGCACCGCGGAAGAGCGACAGGCGCTCACCCCGCTCATCCGCTTCTTCCTGGCGCCATGGCGGCGGAAATAGGCGGCGGAGCGCATCGGCATCGAGGTCAGAGACCTGCAGAGGCCTCGCCGCTGAAAAAAGCGTCCGGTCGCTCGCGTCGCCTTCGGGCACGTCCGCGGGCACTGCGGCGGGTGCAGCCTCCGGCAGCGCGAGCAAGCCGCTGACTCTGGACAGGTCCGCTTCGGATGTGGCACCCGGATGATCAGCCACGAAGACGCCGAAGAATCCAGCATGCCCGCTTTCGCGGGGGGCGAGCCGAAGCGGCGCATCGCACAGCACTGCCATCGAATGCTCGTGCTGCAGGCGCCGCCCGGGAAGCTCCCCTACGATGCCGGCGGGCGGCTCGCCCGCGCGGCTTGCGAGTCCATGAAAATCGAGTGCGTCCGTGGCAAATGACGTAGCCCGCCGCAGCGATCCGATCAGACACCAGGGGTGGCGGCCATCCGCCGCCTGATTCTGGCGGGAGGCGATCAGCGTCCCGCGTCGCGGTTCAGTCAGCGGTGTGTGATCAATGTACTGACTGACGTAGTACTCATTCATCCGCACCGCCCCGTAGGGGGCGAGTGCGACGTCCTGTGCGTAGATGAGGTCGAGCTCCTGCGCGGTGGCTGAGGTGTTTCGCAAGCGCACGTGCCAGAACCAGGCGGGCGCGTCTGCTGCGAGCGTGAGCCAGATGTCGTACCCGATGCCTTGCCACATGCCGCGCCCCGCGATGCGCCCGCCCGCCGGTGCCCCAAAGCGTGTCGGGCTGGCCGGGCCCAGCAGCGCCGTCCAGTCGAGCTTGCCGGCCCGGCGCCGCAGGAAGAGATTGGCGGGCCCGCACTCGACCTCGCTGCCGATGAAGAGCGTCAGGCTCGTCGCGCCGCAATCGAGGCGGCGCACCGCGCCGCTTGCCGTGAGCTCGGCCCGAAGGCCCGAGCGGCTGGTGACGATTTTCGCTGGGGTACCCACGAGGGCTATCGTAGCCGGATACCCCGCCGTAGCGGCACCCCCTCCCTTTGTCCCTGCGCAACGACGATGCGCGGCGGGCTCTCCCGGCTTAAACTGGCGGGTATGAATCGCATCCTTGACCTGAAGCAAGAGCCTCGCCCAGCGTTCGGAACCGTGCTGGCGCCCACGATGACCGTGGCCCGCTTCCAAAACGGCGAATGGGGGCGCTCCGAGGCCCGGCCCTGCGGTCCGATCGAGCTGCATCCGGCCGCGCACGTGCTGCACTACGCCAGCACCTGTTTCGAGGGCTTCAAGGCCTATCGCTGGGCCGACGGCAGCATCAACGTGTTCCGGATGGACCGGCACATCGAGCGCATGCGCCAGAGCGCACGTGCGCTCGTGCTGCCGGAGCCCGATCCGCGCCAGCTCGAGGAGATGATCCGCACCACCATCGACCGCAACCGTGACGCCGTTCCCGAGGCACCGGGAGCGCTCTACATGCGGCCGATGCTCTTCGGCACCACCCCCAACATCGGCGCCGCGGGCGCCGCGGCCACCGAGGCGAGTCTCATCGTGCTCGCGAGCCCGGTGTGGGACTACTTCGCCGGCGGCATGAAGCCACTGCGCATTTATATCGAGGACGTCAATGCGCGCACCGCCACGCAGACCGGCAAGGTGAAGACGGGCGGCAACTACGCCGCGGCCCTGGGTCCGACCCTCGAGGCGCGGCGCAAATACAAGGTCGACCAGGTGTTGTTCTGTCCGGGCGGCTCGGTGCAGGAGACGGGGGCTTCCAACTTCCTGCTGCTGCGCGACGGGCGGGTGCTCACGCGCAGCCTCGACTCGACATTCCTCCACGGCGTGACCCGCGATTCGGTGCTGACTCTGGCGCGCGAAGAGGGCTACCGGGTCGAGGAGCGGCTCTTCGACGTCGCCGAGATGCTGGAGTGGGTTCGCGATGGCGAGGCCACGCTCTCCGGCACCGCGGCCGTGCTCGCGGGTGTCGGCACCCTGGTCTTCCACGGCCAGGATCATCGGGTCGGGAGCGGGGAGGTCGGACCGCACACACGCAAGCTCCGCGAGCGGCTCGTATCCATCCAACGCGGCGAGTCTTCGGACACCCACGGCTGGACGAAGAGGGTTTGACCGCGACCGGCCACAAGGGGATCGTCCCTTTCTACGGCCCCGAGGAGGTGCGGGCCGCGCTCGATTATGACGGCTGCATGGCGGTGGTCCGCACGGCAATGGCGGAATTCAGCGCCGAGGGCAGGCCGCAGCCCCTGCGTAACATCTTCGAGATCGACCCCGGCAGGTTCTTTGGCCTCATGCCGGGAACCCTGGCCGCGCCACATGGGTTCGGCGCCAAGTTGCTGTCGGTGTTTGGCGATCCGCAGCAGCCGGGCCGCTCAGCGCACCGCGGCGTGGTGGTGCTCTTCGACCGCGAAAGCGGTAACGTGATGTGCATCGCCGATGCCGGTGAGGTGACGGAGATCCGCACGGCAGCCGCCTCTGCCGTTGCCACAGACGTGCTCGCGCGGCGGGACGCCAAGGTACTGGCGATATTCGGCTGTGGCCTGCAGGCCACATCGCACGTCCGCGCCCTCATGCGCGTTCGCAACCTGGAGGAGATTCTGGTGTGGGGCCGCTCCGCGGACCGAGCCGTCCGATTTGCTGAACAAATGCAGCGCGAAGTTGGAATGCGCATCAGAGCGGTCGAAGCGGCGCACGAGGCGGCATCGTCCGCCGACATCATCTGCACCGTGACTGGATCTCCGACTCCTGTCCTGCTTGGCGACTGGGTACGCCCTGGCACGCACGTGAATGCCGTCGGCTCCAGCCGCGCCGGGCCAGTGGAGATCGATAATGCGTTGGTTCGGGCGAGCCGTTACATCGTCGACAGCCGTCGCTCTGCACTCGCTGCGGCGGCGGAGTTCCTGCTGGCCAAGGAAGCGGGGCTCATCGATGACAGTCACATCGTCGCCGAGATCGGGGAGGTGCTCCTCGGCCGCATCGCCGGCCGCACCTCGCCGGGGGAAATCACCGTCTACAAGTCACTCGGGCACATCGTGCAGGACCTGGCCGCGGTGAGTTATCTGCACGCGCGAGCGGGCGCCGGCAATTAGCAGCCCCTACCGCGACCACGATCTGCCGCTGTACCTTTGCATCCGCGCGCTCTCGCGGATCGCGGTACTGGTGCAGTCGGTCTCCGTCGGCTGGCAGGTGTACGATCTGACGCAGAGCCCGCTTGCGCTCGGGATCGTGGGCCTCGTCGAGTTCGTGCCGATGTTTCTGCTCGCTCTGCCCGCGGGGGAGCTGGCGGACCGCTTCGACCCGCGGCGAATCATCCTGCTGGCGAGCCTCCTGGAGACGGTCGCGAGCGCGCTGCTGCTCGCCTTCGTCCTCACCCGCCAAACCTCTGTCTGGCCGCTCTATGCAGTGATCCTGTTGTATGGGACGGCCCGCGGCTTCTCGGGTCCTGCGACCCGATCGCTGCTGCCGTTCCTGGTGCCGCCCGAGAAGCTTCCAAGATCGCTCGCCTGGGGATCATCCGTCGCGCAGCTCGCCATCATCGCGGGGCCGGCGCTTGGCGGCTTCGCCTATGCACTCGGGCCGGCGATCGCCTACGCGGGTGCGCTCGTAGCGTCCCTCGTGGGTGCCGCTGGAGTGCCGTTTCTCGCGGGCAGACGCGTGACGCCCGATTTGACCCTGCCGGCAGGCCGACTCGCACGAGTCCGCGAGGGCGTGGAGTTCGTGCGCTCGCGTCCGGTCGTGTTCGGCGCGATCTCGCTCGATCTCTTCGCCGTGCTCTTGGGTGGCGCGGTGTCCCTGCTGCCCGTCTACGCCCGAGACATCCTGCACGTCGGGCCCACGGGCCTCGGTCTCCTGCGCAGCGCTCCCGCGGTCGGCGCTGCGATGACGGCGCTATACCTCACGCGCCGGCCAGTCGAGCGCAAAGTGGGCCACATCATGTTTGCCACCGTCGTGGTCTTCGGCATCGGCACCATCGTGTTTGGCCTGTCTACGGATTTCAGCGTGTCGCTGGCGGCGCTCGCCGTCACGGGTGCCGCGGATCAGATCAGTGTCTATATCCGCTCGGCGCTCGTGCAGTTCGCGACGCCGGATGCCATGCGCGGACGAGTGAGCGCGGTGAGCACGCTCTTCATCAGCGCTTCCAACGAGCTCGGTGGCTTCGAATCCGGCGTCACCGCTGCGCTCTTTGGAACGGTGCCGGCAGTCGTGATCGGTGGCGTGGGGACGCTCGTCGTCGTCGCGGTCTGGATGCGGACCTTCCCGCCTCTCAGAGCCGTCGATCGCATGCGCGATGTCGTGCCGAGCGGCGGCGCTCTCACTCCGGAAGTGGGATGAACTCCTGCTCGTCCCCGGGCACTTTGGCGAAGCGGCCCGCGCGCCAATCGCGCTTCGCCTGCTCGATCCGCGCCTGTGAGCTCGATACGAAATTCCAGAAGATGTGCCGTTCACCGTCGATCGGTGCGCCCCCAATCAGGGCTACCCGCGCGTCGCTGACGGCACGCAGAGTTGCCGGCGCTCCAGGCGTGAACACCAGCATGCGGCCGCGCTCTGCCTGCTCGTTACCGCAAAAGACCGTACCGCTGACCACATACGCAGCACGCTCCTCGTGCTCGTCGGGAAGGGGGAGCTCGCTGTCGGCCGGCAGCGCCGCATCCAGGTAGAAGAGGGGCGAGAATGTCCGCACGGGCGATGTCTGACCATAGGCGTGGCCCGCGAGCAGGCGGACGCTTGCGCCGCCGACGCCGAAGGCCGGCACATCGCGGCCAGGGTGGTGATGAAACTCCGGGTCGATCTCCTCGTGGCTACGCGGCAGCGCAACCCAGAGCTGCAGTCCATCGAGGCGCGAGCCTCTCTGCCGCAGCTCGACGGCGGTGCGCTCCGAATGAGCGATACCGCGGCCGGCCGTCATCCAATTGACGTCCCCAGGGCGGATTGGCTGCTGCGAGCCGAGGCTGTCACGATGGACGATCTCGCCCTCGAAGAGATACGTGACCGTGGCGAGTCCGATGTGCGGATGCGGGCGCACATCGATGCCGCATCCCGCCGCAAAAGTGGCCGGCCCCATGTGATCGAAGAAGATGAAGGGGCCGATCAGCTGGCGCGCCGACGAGGGCAGGACGCGGCCCACGGTGAAGCCGCCGAGGTCGCGCGCGCGGGCGTCGATCCGCGCTGCAAGCTGTGGCGTCCCCGGGCAGGGCGCCGAGGCGGGCTCGATGTCGGGGAGTACGCTCATGCGGGCATCCTACGCCGCGACGCGGGGCAGAACTACCGCGGGTATTCTCCGGCCAAGCCCGCGGACTAGAATCCCGCTTCACGTCAACTCGGAGGAAGCGACATGAGTGAGACAGCGACGGCGCCGGATTCGCAGAAGACACCTGCCGTGAGTCGGCGCGCGTTCCTGGGTACCGCGGCGGCGGCGGCGGGCTGCATTGCCGCGACGGCTGGGCTCGCCGCGCCCACGGGGCGCCGTTTCTTCGCCGGGCACGGCCTGCCCATCGGCTTGCAGCTCTACACCCTGGGCAATGCGCCCTATCGCGACCTCGAGGGGACGCTCCAGACGTTGGCCAGAATCGGCTACCGGATCGTGGAGCCGGTCGGCCTGATGAAGCGTACGGCCGCGGAGCTGCGCGCAGCGCTCGACCGGGCCGGGCTCTCGAGTCCGAGTACGCACGTCCCGCTGCACGCAGATGGGGGAGGAGGGCCGACGCTCGCGGGAGACGTCGGCAGGCTTGCAGCCGACATGCATCGTATCGGCGTCAAGTTCGTGGTGGTGCCGATCTTCCCGGTGCCGCAGCGCTTCGGGGGGCCGCGCCAGGGCGAGGACGGGCTGCACTTCCTGAGCCGTGCCGGCAAGGAGATGACGGCCGATGACTGGCGGGGCCTGGCCGTCCAGCTCAACCAGAAGGGCGCGGCGTTGAAGCGCGAGGGCTTGAAGCTCGCCTATCATAATCACAACGTCGAGTTCGCCAGACACGGCTCCCAGACCGGGTACGACCTGCTGCTGGCGAACACAGACCCTGATCTCGTGTGGTTCGAGATGGACGTTGGCTGGGTCGCGGCCGCCGGGGTGGATCCGATCCCCCTGCTGCGCGCGCACCGCCACCGCTTTCGCCTGATGCACGTCAAGGACCTCAAGGCGGGCACGGCGCCTAACAACGCCTTCAAGATGGACCCCGCCGATGTGGGATCGGGCACCATCGACTGGAAGACCATTCTGCAGGCGGGTTACGACGCCGGCGTGAGGTACTACTACATCGAGCAGGAAGCGCCCTTCGCCGAGCCGCGGATGGAGGCGGCACGGACGGATTACGAGTTCCTGGTGCGGGTCTGAGGGAGAGCCTGAGCCGCAGGCATGGCGGGATACGGGCCGGCCGCGGCGGCAGCCGCTCCCCCGGCCCCCGGCTTGGCGTGGGTTGCGGGCTGCGGATGCCGGGCATCGACACCCGCCGGGCGAAGGCGGAGAATGCCGCGCGGCGCTACAGCAAGGCGAAGTCCAATTCCTACAAGGGGAGACAGCCAACATGATTACGCGCAGCCGAACCCGTGCCATCCTCATACTGACACTCGCCACCGCAGCGGGTCTCACCGTGTTGACGCCGCCCGCGCGCGCGGACGTCACGCTCGGTCAGAAGACCTCCATGAGTCTCGGTGGAATAGACATCGACATCGATTCGGTGGAGCGCACCAGCGTCGACAAGCAGCGCAATGATTCGACGGTGACCTGTCACGGCTTCCTCTCGCTTTTTTGTCACGACGTCGAGGGTGGGCGCATCGTGCGCCTCGATAAGCAGGTCGAGTGGGAGCTGCAGCCGAAGAAGAAGCTCTATTCGGAGAGACCCTTTCCCACGGCCGCGCAGCGCGCCGAGGCGCAGCAGCGGCTCGAGGCCGCGATGGAGGAGATGAAGAAGTGTCCGATGCCGCAATCGCAGAGCGCCCCGCGGACGGCGGCACCCGATACCTCCCGATGTCAACTGAGCTCGCCGGTGCTCAATGTCAACACTACCGACGAGCACGCCACGATCCTCGGACACGATGCGCGCAAGACGCGCGCAGTGCTGTCGCAGACCTGTACGGATGCGCAGACTGGAGACGTGTGTGAGATGGACTATGGCTTCGAGACCTGGCTCACCACGGAGGAGATTCCGGGAGCCGACGAGCGCAATGCCTTCGCGCACAAGTACCTGGAGGCGCAGGGCTTGGACCCGAACAACCCGCAGCTGCAACACACGGTCGCGCAGTTCATGGCGCCGTACGCAGACCAGCTCAAGCAACTACGGGTCAAGGCGGCGGATCTCAAGGGCTATCCGCTGCGCACGATTTTCTACATGGCCTTCGGCGGTCCCCATTGCGGCAAGGCGAAGCAGGCGGCGCAGCAGCAGGCGAGCAGCAGCACCTTCAGCATGCACAGCATCGCATCGGGTGCGCTCGCGAGCGGGTTGTCGGGCCTCTTTCATCGCGGTGCCGCGGCCATTCATGCCGACTCGGCGGGAGGGGCGGCGGCGTCCAGTGCTGCGAATGAGGCCGCGGAGCCTACGGCCAACGCCGCGGCCAACGCGATGAGCGGGGGAGCTTCTTCTTCGGGCGGCTCGGCTGCGCCCACGCCGGCATCAGGACCGCTGGTCCGCGTCGTGTCGCTCACCACCGAGACGACCTCCATCGACACTGCGAGCATCGCGTCGGATCAGTTCGAGATTCCCGCTGATTGGAAGCTCGAGCCACAAGCGCCGGCGGCGAGCAGCAGCACCCCCAAGTGTCCGGCTGCGAGCAAGTAAGCCAGTTAGCGCTGACGGCATCGGTCAAGTCTCATAAGTCTTTGATCTAAAGGGGTGAAATATTCCCTGCGCACCCGCATAGCCTGTATAAACGCTTCTGCATCCGCACGACTCTAATTAAGCAGAATGGTGCCGGCTGCACAAAGCGACTGGATCGAGTGGGAGGCAGGCCTCGTGCAGCGGGCTCGCGATGGCGACGTGCGTGCATTCGAACGCCTCTATCGCAAGCACGTAGGAAGCGTGTACGGACTATGTCTGCGTATGACGCGTGATCAGACCGCCGCGGAGGACTGTGCTCAGGAGGCGTTCTTCAACGCGTGGAAAGCACTCGGGCGCTTCGAGACCCGAAGCAGCTTTGGGACTTGGCTGCACCGCATAGCGGTGAACGTAGTCCTGAACCGGCGGCGCAAGGCTGCGACCCAGGCTGAATTGCCGCCATTGCCGGTGGACCCGGGCGAGGAGCCCGGCGGCCCACCCGAGGAGTGGACGCTTGATACGCCGATCGAGGTGCATGAGATCGAAGCCGTCGTGGGCAGCTTGCCCGACGGGGCGCGTGACGCGCTCGTGCTCTGTGGCATCTACGGTTACTCGCATGGCGAGGCATCTCAGATGCTCGGCGTTGCCGAAGGCACCTGCAAGGCTCAGTTGCATCGGGCTCGTGCGCTCGTGCGCGCGCGGCTCGAGTCCGGAGTTTCCGGATCGGAGATGCGATGAACGACCCTACGCCTTCTAAAGTCAGACGCCTCAGCGAGCTGCCGCGAGACATCGCGCCGCCGACTGACGGCTGGCCAGCGCTCGAGGCGCGGCTGCGGCAGGGCAATATTTCGCAGCCTGATGCGGGCGCGTTGCACAACGGCAAATCGAAGGTACCGCGCTGGCGCCCCCACGTGATGCGCATCGCGGCGCTCGCAGCCGTGCTCGCCGCGGTAGCAGTGGGAATCTCGATCGACCGGCTGATCCTTTCGCCCGGTCATTCGACCCCTGACGTCGCGGCTCGGTCCACCAGCACCGAGGGTGAAGGGATCCCCGTGGCCTATGTGACGGATCCGCGGTACGTGCACGAGCGAGAGTCGCTGCTGCGCTCGCTGAACGCGCGGCTCGCGAAGCTGCCGCCGCCCAGCCGACAGAAGGTTCTGCAGAGCCTGGCTGCCATTCATCAGTCGATGCAACAGATCCAGCAGGCGCTCGGCCGGGAACCCGGGAATGCGCTGCTGCAGGAGCTGCTGATCGATACCTATCAAGACGAGATGAGAGTGCTGTCGACCGTGCAGGAAGCGAGCGGCGGCGGCGGAGAGACGTGAACATGAGCAGATCCGTTATTGGCGCGGCAGTCCTCGTTGCTTCGCTGGCACTTGCCGGCGGGGCGGCTCACGCCGACACCTTTCGGCAGCAGGTCGCGGCAGATCCGCGCGGCGAGGTTGATGTCAGCAACATCTCCGGCACCATCGTGATCACCGGATGGGACCGATCCCAGGTCGCGGTCACGGCTGATCTGCCTGGCGACACGGAGCGGGTGAAGGTGACCAGCGAGCGCGGCCGCACGCAGGTCTGTGTGACGTACCACGATTCGGACGGCTGCAATTCGTCCGGCGGGGCCCGCGACGGATCGTCGGTCCGCCTTGAGGTTCGCGTGCCCCGGGGCAGTGAGCTCGAGGTGTCGGGCGTAAGTGCCGACATTACCTCTCGCGGTGTCTCAGGCTCGCAACAGCTCCATAGCGTGAGCGGTGACATCAACGCCGAGCTCGGCTCCGGCAATGATGAAGTAAACTCCGTGAGCGGGACGATCAACCTGCGCGGCAGCGGCCAGGACGGCACGCTCCACGTCGCGAGCGTGAGCGGCGATTTGAGCGTCACGAACGTTGCCGGCGAGCTCGAGGCGAGAACCGTGAGCGGGACTTTGAGCGCCGAGCTCGCAACCGCTCGCTCCGTGCGGCTCAACACTACGAACGGCGACATCAGCCTCAACGCTCGGTTGGCGAGCGGCGGATCGGTTGCAACCGAGACCGTGAGCGGCGATCAGAACATGAAAGTGTCCACCTCCGCCGGGTACTCGTACGAGGCGAAGACTTTCAGCGGCGATATCACCAACTGCTTCGGTCAGCAGGCGGACAAGAACCAGTATGGGCCCGGAAGCCGTCTCGAGGGCACCCGCGGAGGTGGCGGTGGCGGCAGCAGCCACTTGCGGATGCAGAGTCTGAGCGGCGACATTTCCCTTTGCGACCACTGAGACCCGGGCCGCGGGCTTCCCAACGCCTGGCGCTCAACGCCCGGGCTTGACGAACACCAGCGTCATGCGGTCCGATTCACCGATCGCGCGCATGTGGGCCTGCTCGCCGGCGGGCCCGGAGAGGTCGGGCGGCAAACGGTGCACGTTCAAAGTCTCCGTGTCCTTCGGATTGGCGTTGATCTCCGACGCTGCGGCTAGCTGAAAGCCGGTCTTCACGCCGAGCTCGATCACGTAGTCCTCGGGAATGCGGTGCAGTGCGTGGGAGACCGAGACGGCGTTCTCGTAGGGCCGGGCGCGATGCTCGGTGACCCCGAAGACGCCCCCTGGCTTCAAGACTTCATACGCGGCCTTGAACACGGCCGCGAGCGTGGCGGGGTTATCGTTGAGCCAGTCATGGAGGTTGCGAAAGGTCAGAACCATGTCGGCCGAGTTTGGCTGCCCCAGTGACACTTGCGCCGGCGGGGCAAAGGGGATGGTCCGGACATTGCGGTACACGGCCGGGTCGGCCTTGAGCTTGCTCTCGAATGCCGTAGCCCTCTTGCCCGCATCGGCGGGCGCCGTGGCTTCGATCAGGTGGCCGCGATCGTGCAGCACGGGCGCCAATATCTCCGTGTACCAGCCCCCGCCCGGGTCCAGCTCAATGACCGTCATGTCCGGCCGCAGGCCGAAGAGCTCGAGCGTCTGGATCGGATGGCGGTAGCGATCGCGCGCTTTGTTGGCGGCAGAGCGCCACGAGCCGTCGACCGCGTGTTGCAGCAGTGCAGCGGCGCCGTGCGCGGGCACCGGCAAGGTGAACGCGGCGAGAAATGCGATCGAGGCGGCGAGGACCCAGGGCCTGAGCGTTCTCATGACGGGCTCTGTTGATTGCGGGGCGGATCCCCCGGCCGCCTATGATCCGCTCCCGTCCGAGCTGCCGCAAGCGCCGGAGCCCCTGCGCAACGAAGGTACCGGCCGGATCGGCAATCGGTGATGCTCGGGCACTCGCGGGCGACGAGGCTCGCCCGGACCCTGCGCGCGCAGCGCAGGGTCCGGGCAGGCGAGCCTCGCGCGGGGGAGATCCTAGTCCGGAACTTTGATGCGATTGTGCACTTCGCGGACGCCCTTGATCCTCATCGCGTCCTGCTCAGCTCTATCCTTTTCCGCGTCCGATCGGGCAACGCCGCGGAGGGTGACTACACCGTCCACGGTGGCGACATGAATGTCGCGGGCGTTGGTGGAGTGATCGGCGGCGAGCTCGGCTTTCACTTTGGTGGTGATGTACGAGTCCTTGACCGGCTGATGGCTGCCATGTGTATCCGCCCAGGCAACGGCGCTGGTCAGCGACAAAGCTGCGAGCGCCACGAGATACTTGCGCATATTGACTCCTCAAGGGGAAGGCTCAGCTCGATAACGAGCACGGGCATGCCTGGGTTCCCCCATTTCAAGCTTGGCGGCGCGGCCGCCCCCCGGTCCGTCATTCAGGATGCGTTCACTTGGCGAAGAGTCGGGTGATGTCAGCGAAGGCCTTCATCTCCAGCGCGTTGCCCGAAGGGTCGAGAAAGAACATCGTCGCCTGCTCGCCGGGCTGACCTTGGAAGCGGATGTAGGGCTCTATGAGGAAGCGCACGCCCTTGGCCCGCAGGCGGTTGGCCATGATTTGCCATTCGGCCATCGGTAACACTATGCCAAAGTGACGCACGGGCACTCCGTGGCTGTCGACGGTGTTCCGCTGCACCTGGCGCGCCTCCTCCGGCGCGAGGTGAGCAACGATCTGGTGACCGTAGAAGTTGAAGTCGATCCAATCTTCCGAGCTGCGGCCCTCGAGACAGCCGAGCGTCTGGCCGTAAAAGTCGCGCGCGGCCTGCAGATCGTGCACTGGAAATGCGACATGGAAGGGGGAGAGCGACCCCGGATTCGTCGTCAAGGCCTGCATATCGCAACTCCTAGCGCCCAAAAGCGACGAGTGCCTCGATGAGCCTATGAACGGAAGCATAGACCGGCACCGCGAGCAAAGGAACGAGCAGCGCGCATGTGAGCAGGCGTCGTCCCGGGAAAGCGCGACGGCTCGCGCGGGAGGGTGTAAGCAGTCGGCGCACACGATGCTCGAGTCCGCTGAGCCGAGTGCCGCCCCGGGGGGCGGCGCGGGACGGGCCGCTCGCAAGCGAGAGACGCGCCACCTTGAGCAGCGCCGAGGCGAGGGCGATGCGCTTGCGCGGATCGGTGCCGCTCGCGCGCTCGTCCGCTTCGAGCTCGGTCGCGGCTCGCCACTGCTCCATCAATGCGGTGCCCGTGACGAGCCAGGCGAGCGCATCGGGCATGGTCAGCAACATCAGCAGCTTCAGGTTGTCGCGGGCATCCATGTGCGCCGCTTCGTGGGCGAACACCTGGCGAAGCTCCTCGTCATCGCAGGCAGCGGTGACGCACCGGGCTGCGACAATGTGTTGCTTCCAGCTGCCGACAACTCCTACCAGCGGTTCCTCGATGTTGATGACGGTGACTTCGTTGTCGCCGGCCGCGGAACGAGTGAGAAGACGCTGCGCGCCGCGCATTGGCTGGGCGCTACGCGTCAGCGCCCGTGTTGCCCGCCAAGCGCGCCAGCCGCGGCGAACCCCGTCTCCCAGGACGACCACCGCGAACATTGCCGAAATGACGAGCAGCGGGCCTGGATGATCGTGCGCATGGCGCGGCTCATAGAGCAGGAAAGCGGGCAGAACGACGGTCAGGACAAGAGTCGCGGACCCCATCGCAGGCAGGAGACGCACGCCGAGCACTGCGTCCGCATTGGTCAGATGCCGACGCACCCCCGCGCGCCACGCGAGCACCACCGCCGCCGAAAGCAGCAGGTTGAAGAGTCCATAGGCGGCCAGCAGCACCAGCGGGAAGGTGACATCGAAGCTCATTTGTCGTCTTCCCACTTGAGCCGGGCGCGCTCAGCCTGAACCAGCGCCTCCAGCTCATCGAGGAGCTCGGCGTCGGCATGACCCACGGCCTCGACCAGGGTCGAGAGCAGTACCGTGCTGTCGCCGCACGTTGCCAGGAGCTCCGTGACCCGGCCGGACACCATCTGTCCGAAGAGCTCGTCCCGCGAGCAGTGCGGCACATAACCGAAGGCGCGCCCGAGCCGAAAGCGCCGCAGCACACCTTTCCGGTACAGGCGGTCCAGCGTCGTCATCAGAGTCGTGTAGGCGAGCTGCGGGAACGACGGCTGCACGTGCCGCACCGTCGCGGCACGGTTCCGCTCCCACAACACCTCGAGCACTTTGAGCTCGAGCGGTCCCAATTCCAGGCGCTCGCCCACTGCTGATCTCTGCCACTCTTCGGCGCAGCGGTGCGCCGCAGCCGCTAGCCTCTCAAGCCGCGCAGGACTCTGCAATGGGGCGCGGCGGGAAACCGCCCGGGTACGCGGCCGGCCGAAGGGAAGGCGCGCCGGCCGTCCATTACGATCGCTGGTAGTAGCTTCGGGGCCACTCCTATATTTCCGCCCGCTTGCGCCATCGAAAAAGGTCCGTCGTGAAGTGCACCTCCTGTGCTCTCGTCTGCACAGCTGTGTTCCTGTGCTCCACGGCGAGCGCCCAAGGCGTTTCCGGCGAATCCGCATCGCAGGCTCCGACTTCTCACGCGCCTCGCGGCTCCAAGCTGAAGAGAGTCGTGGTTCGCGCGCCGTACCTCTTCAATCGCGCGACCCGCTATGCGCACTCCATGCCGGAGGTTCCGGGGCCGGAGATTACGGTCACGCGCAAAACGACCGTCGTGCAGCTCGCGGACCAGCCGCCGATCATCGACAACCACCAGCGCGAGCTCTTCGATCGCATGCCTGGCATCGTGCTCGCCGAGCAGCAAAATCCTACCGAGCTCAATGTGACCTACCGCGGCCTCGGCAATCCGCAGGAGAGCGAATACATCCTCTTCATGCAGGATGGCATCCCGATGGAGATGGACTGGATCGGCTACCCGACGCTTTATTACATCCCCGTGCCCGAGACTATTTCCCAGGTGCAGATGATCCGCGGCGGCTCGGGTCTGCTCTATGGGCCCGAGCCCGAGCCGGCCATCAACTTCGTGTCGCAGGAGCCCTCGCCGAGGACGACGGCAACCCTCCAGCAGGTGGGCGGCGACGATGGGCTCTACTCGACCTTCGACTCGATCTCGGGAGCTGCCGGCCCAGTGGGCTACCGCGCCGATTTCTCGCACCGCCAGTCGCATGGACAGCGCGCCAACGGCGACTATGATCTGAATTCCGGCGACCTCGATTTCGACTACGCCATCGATTCGCGGCAGAAGCTCAGGCTGGCGGTACACGCCTATTCCCTCGAGAGCGGCATCGCCGGTTTCGAGAGCTACGGGCAGTTCAAGGCCGACCCCAACCAGACGACATCTCCAGACGATCGCGACTGGGAGCACCGCTATACGGGGGTTCTCGCCTACAGCAACCAGTTCGACCGCCGGAACCTCTACGTACAGAAACTGTGGTCGGGCTACCAGGATCTGATTACCCGGGCCGGTGCCTATCTCGGCGGCAGCACCGCACCCATTGCTGCACCCGTTGCCACCGGCACCACGATGGCCGGTCAACGTTTCCACTACACGGGGCTGGACGGCAGGTTCATCCATCACTATGGGCGCGGCGGTGCAGTCACGGTGGGATACACGGCCTACGAGGCCGCCAGTCCGTACCACGAATTCAAGAGCGCGAATCCGCTCGCGGACCCGTATGATCCGGCGGGATCGCTCATCTACAACGACGAGCGCGGCTCGCGCTACGCCGCGGTGTTCGCCGAGAACCTGTATCGTTTCAAGCGCTTCCACGTGGTGACCTCCGCCCGCTTCAACCACGAGCAGATCGACAGCCACGAAACCGCCGCCGCGCACCCCTACCTCGTAAACGGCGCTTGGCGCCGGAACGTCCCGCTCTTCGGGTTCGGCATCGGCAACGACTTTGGCCGCGGCAACGAGACTTATCTCAACATCTCGCAGGGCTTCCGACCGTTGCGCTACCTCGATGTGGCCAGCCCATTTGGCAAATTCGGGACCGTCAACAACCCCGATCCGACCCGATACCTCACCTACGAGGCCGGTGTGCACGGGTGGCCGCTGCTTGGCCTCTATTACGATGCCAGTGTTTTCCAGGTCACCGTGAAAAACAGCATCGAGACCCTGCCGCTCACGCCGACTGAGTCGACCAACGTCAACACCGGCGACCAACGCAGCCGCGGTGTCGAGGCGGAGACTTCGTACGATCTGCTGCAGCTCTGGCCGGCACCGCCCCACGGCAAGCACCTGACGCTCTTTGTCAATGCGAGCTACCTCGAGGCGGTCTACACGAGCAGCATCGCTGCCGGCCAGGCCGGCAAGACGCCGCCGTACGCCCCGCGCTACGTGCTCAAGGGCGGACTCACCCTGAGCGCGGCGCCAGGCCTGAAAATGAGCCTCGTCGTGGATGCCGTCGCTGCGCAGTACTTCCAGGCCAGCGATGCGGGCATCGGACCGATGCCGGCGCAGATTCCCGCTTACACCGTAGTGGACTTCTCCGGTGAATACCGGTTTGCCGGACACTGGCGCGTGCTCGGAGGTATTTCCAACTTGACCAACCAGGAGTATTACTCGCGCGTCTTCATCTCGGGCGGCAGGATCGAGCCGGCTCTCGGGCGGCAGCTCTATGCCGGGATCGCCTACGATCTTTGAGGCGCCGGCCTCACGGCTCATCGGGCTCCGTGAGGGCGGAGCGCGCGATGCGTCCCGCGGTGACTGACACGCCTTCGGCCCGCAGGCGCCGCGCCTGCTCCTTGCGCTCGCGCGAGCCGCTCGGGAATACGATTCGTCCGCCGGTGCCGACCACGCGATGCCAGGGAAGATTCAACTCCTTCGGCGCCACCCGCAGCGCGAATCCTGTCAGCCGCGCGCGGCCGGGCAGGCCAGCCGCGCGCGCTACGGCGCCATAAGTTGAGGCTTGCCCGCGCGGGATCGCGCAAACGATCTGCCAGATCGCCTCGAGCGCGCCGCTGTTGCCGCCCCTCCCACCGGGCTCCCGGAATGAGGGGGCGAGCGGACGAAATAGCTGCGTCGAGGCTCTCTTACGCCGCGCCATCACTCGATCTCCTGTTGGGGCCGCCTGAGGCCAAGGAAACCGAAATGCAAACAACGCCCATAGGAACACATTGTGGCGCCAGACTTCGCAAGCCGCCAGAGAGCGAGCCTCCATGCCGGCTCATTCGGCGGTCGCCTCGTCGCAAAGGGCGCTCGTGGATGCGGCGGTGTTAATATTGACTGCAACGACTCTTGCGGATCACAGGGGAGATGCGCACTTGAAATCGCATGCTGGTTTGGCTTTGTGGGTCACGGCGCTCATTTCCGTGGGGGCCGGAATGAATGGTCAGGTTTGTGCTGCCGCGTCCGCGTCCAATGGCCCAGACACTTCGCACATTACGGAGATCATGCAGCGTCTGCGGGACGTGCAGCGCTTCGATGACGCATCGGTCGCGCCGAATGGAAAGAACGTCGCGTGGGCGGTTACTGAGAAGGCGCGCGCCGAGGCGAACAAGAAGACTTCCGGTGCCCGGAGCCACGAGCCCGGGAAAGGTGCGAAGGCTGCCGCCGAACCCCCCAGCGGCAAGCCGGGGCAAGTCCTGCAGATCGCCAATGCGGATGGCACCGATGCGCGCACCGTTACGATTGCCCAATCGGCGAAGTCGTGCCGCTACAGCAATCTGCAGTGGTCTCCCGACAGCCGAAGCCTGGCCTTCCTATCCAACTGCAATCACGGAGCGAGCGGTGACGAGCAGTTCGACATCTACGAAGTCCCTGCCGCAGGCGGTCAGGCACGGCGCATTTCTCACCTGCGCGGCCTGATCAATCAGCTCGCGTGGACTCCGGGCGGTTCGGAGTTGAGCTTTCTTTACGTGCAGGGCGACGTACATCCCGTGAGCGCCGTGTCCGCTACGAAGGCGCTCGTCGGCGTGATCGGCGAGACAGGCGTCGAACGTCAGAGAGTCGCCATGTTGCCGGCGAACGGTGGGGAAGTGAGCCAGATCACCCCGCCCGGGATATTCATCTACGAGTACGACTGGTCGCCCACCGGGAAGCGGCTTGCGTACATAGGTGCGCCGCCGCCCGGCCGCGACAACTGGTGGACTGCCAAGCTGTATACGCAAACCATCGAAGGCCAGCCGAGCGTCGCGCTGGATCCTTCCTCGGCCGCTGGACCCTTGCACGGTTTGCAGATTGCGTTGCCCAGATGGTCGCCCGACGGGACGCGGATCGCGCTGATCGGTGGGCTGATGAGCGACCAGGGAGCCACCGCCGGCGATGTCTACCTCGTACCGGCCCAAGGCGGCGAGCCGGTAGATATCACACCCGGGATCACCCTCTCGCCCTCCTGGCTGACCTGGACCGGCAACCAAACGCTGCTGGTCTCGTCCATCGCGGGCGGCTCCACGCGAGTGTCGGCATTCGCATTGCATGGAAACCTCCCGGCAAGCGAGCACCCGCTGCTCACGGTGGCCGCCGGAATCCGCAATGGAAACTTTGCATCGGCTGTTTCGCTCTCCGCAGCACACGACGTGCTCGCCTTTGCCGACAGTACGTTCGACAGCCCCCCGGAAGTCTACATGGCCTCGCTCAAAACCAACGCCGCGGCGGAGCCGACGGGCGTCGTAGAGCCGCCGCATGCCATCACGCACGTCAACGATCACGTACGGGCGATGTGGGGCAACGCGGTATCGGTGCGTTGGCGCAACGAGGGCTTTGAGGTACAGGGTTGGCTGTTGTTCCCCGCGGCCTACGATCCGCACGAGCACTATCCGATGATCGTCTATGTGCATGGCGGCCCGAGCTGGGCAAACCTCCCGGCATGGCCGCGCGACGGGTACGGGCCGGTACCCCTCGCGGCCATGGGCTACTTCGTGTTCATGCCGAACCCGCGTGGGAGCTTCGGCGAGGGTGAGCGCTTCGCCGAGGGGGTACGCCTGAGCATGGGATATGGTGACCTGCGCGACATTCTCGCGGGGGTCGACCAGGTCGAAGCGAAATATCCGATCGATGACAGCCGCCTCGGCCTGACCGGCTGGAGTTATGGCGGATTCATGTCGATGTTCGCCCCCACGCAGACACATCGTTTCAAGGCGGCGGTCGTGGGCGCGGGTCTCTCCGATTGGAAGAGCTATTACGGTGAGAATTCGATCGACGAATGGATGATTCCGTTCTTCGGCGCTTCCGTGTACCAGGATCCCAAAGCGTACGCCAAGAGCTCGGCCATCGATTTCATCCAGAACGACAAGACCCCTTCATTGATCGTCGTCGGCGAATTCGATGGTGAGTGTCCGGCGCCGCAGTCATTCGAATACTGGCATGCGTTGCGTGCAATGGGCATTCCGACCACGCTGGTCGTCTATGCAGGCGAGGGCCACGGGTTCGACAAGCCGCAGGATGAGCGGGACGTTCTCGAGCGCGCGCTGCGCTGGTTCGGGAAGTATCTCGGAATGCAACGGGCCGAGCGCACGATGCAGGCTAGCCCGCCGCGCGCGTGACCCTGAGCATCTCGAGCGCACTGGTGCGCGTTGCGAAAATCGCAATCACTCGACGGCCACCGCGCTCCTGTGGCATTCCAGCCGTGCCTGGCGGCTGCGCGCCCGTGATTCGCGACTGACCGGGTGCTAGGCGGTAAGCCGCGCGCGCAGCGCCCCGAGCGAAGCGCGCCACCAGTCGGCGACCCGCTGCAGGGTGACATGCTCGGGGAAGCCGTGCCGGGCGGCATGTCGCTGCGGAATCATATCCCACGCTCGGTGCTCGATCGAGACGCGCGTCTGCTCACCGACAGGCTCGAAGAGAACCTCGACCTCGGTCGACTGCTCGGGCGAGAAGCTCGCTTGCCGCCAGGTGAAGACGAGGCGGTTGCCGGGATCCCACACCGAGATGCGGCCGATCTCGAACGTTTCGCCGTTATGGAGTCGCGTGACCAGGCGACCGCCCACTCCGGGCTCGAAGGCCAGCTCGCCGTCGCCGTCGGGCGTGATCTGAAAGAGAAGGTGGGGCTGCCACCAGGAGGCGATCTCACGGGTGAATGCCTCGAAGGCGCGTGCTGGATCGGCGGGGACGCGCAGCGCCAGAAACACACGCGACGTCATTTTCCGGTCTTCTGCAGGTGTGCCTTGAATGCGGCCAGCTGCCGGGCCCACATGGCGTCCGTTTCCGCCAACCATGTCCTCAGCTCCGCCATTGCCTCGGGCCGCAGCCGGTAGATGCGGACGCGCGAATCAAGCTCGTCACGGCCCTCGTCGACGAGCCCGCTCTTGCGCAGCGTCTTGAGATGCCGGCTCATCGCTGGAAAGGAGATTCGCGCCGCCTGCGCGAGCTCACCCGCCCGATGAGGGCGCTCACGCAGGAGGTCGACGACCCGCCTGCGATGCGGAGCGGCGAGCGCCGCGAGCGTCCGGTCGAGGGCAGGTGCGCTCAACTCAACCGCTCGAACTTGAGGCCGGTGGTCTTCTCCATCTCCTGCTTGGAAACATCCCGGACGGGCTGCGAGAAGGTCCAGTAATGCCCCTCCAGATCGGCGGCGATGTAGGTGCGATGGCCGTAGAACTGGTCGGCGGGCTCCATCACGATCTTTGCGCCGGCCTGCCGCGCGTGAGCGTAGTGCTCGTCGATTCCCCGATCGATGCGGACGTGAATGCGCTGCGTATTCTTTCCGCCCAGCGAGGCGGGACTGCGGGTCCAGTCCGCCCACTCGGTACCGATCATGACGATGCCGTCGCCGTAGGTCATCTCCGCATGGGCGATATTGCCCGCGGCATCGGTAAGGACCTCGCACGGCTCGAAGCCAAAGGCATTTTGCAGCCACGCGATCGCGGCGCGATTATCCTTGTAGGCGAGGGATGGGATGAACGCGGGCCGCGGTGGTGTGGCGCTGGTCATGGAAGGCTCCTCATAAAATTGTCTAGTTCAGCAATATTTAACCATTTTAGCAATCAATTGGTCAAGATTCGGGAAACGTAATCGACCGCGGAGCGTTCCTCTTGGTCAGCAGCTCGAGAGCATGATTGAGTAATCCGGACGCATTGCCGTGCGGCGCCGGGGCGATTCGCTCCAGTCCGGCCGTGCCGGCGTGCGCGCGCCGGCGATCCTGGGTCTTGGCGGCCGCGGTCCTCGGGTCGACTCTGGCCTTCGTCGATGAGTCGGTCGTCAATGTGGCGCTACCCGGCATCGAGAGCAACCTGCGCACCACGCTCGTGGCCATGCAGTGGGTAGTCAATGCCTATACCCTTTGCATGTCTGCCTTGCTGCTGCTCGGCGGCGCCGCGGCCGATCAATTCGGCCGCCGGCTGATGTTCATCATCGGTGTGGGTGTGTTTGCCGTCGCCTCGCTGGGGTGCGGGTTCGCGCCGAACGCGCAAGTGCTGATCGCGACGCGCGCGGTTCAAGGCCTCGGAGCTGCGTTGCTCGTCCCGTGCTCGTTGGCGCTCATCGGAGCTGCGTTCGCTGAGCGGGACCGCGGCGCAGCGATCGGCATCTGGGCTGGCGCGTCTGCGATCGCCGCGGGTCTGGCACCGCTCTTGGGCGGCTGGCTGGTGGATCATGCCTCGTGGCGCGTGATCTTCCTCATCAACCCCGTGATCGCGATCCCCACGCTGTGGATCGCGGTGCGGCGGGTGCCGGAGAGCCGCAATCCCGATGCTCCGCCCGGTGTGGATTGGCGTGGAGCCCTGCTGGCGGTGACGGGCCTCGCCAGTCTGGCGTATGGGCTCATGGCATCGTCCACGCTCGGATGGAAGCACCCGGTAGTGGTCGGCTCGCTGTCGGCAGGAGCCGCGCTGCTCGTGGCATTTGTTCTCGTTGAACGCGGCAGCGCATCGCCGATGATGCCGCTCGAGCTTTTTCGCTCGCGTCGCTTCAGCGGAATCAACCTGCTGACCCTGTTGCTCTACGGTGCCATGGGAGCCGCGTTCTTCTTTCTACCTTTCCTGTTGATTCAGGCGCGCGGCTATTCGGCCACCGCAGCCGGCGTCGCTTATGTGCCATTCACGCTGGTAGTCGGACTGCTGTCGCGCTGGTCCGGACGGCTAGGCGACAGATTCGGTGTCCGTTGGGCGCTCATATGCGGACCCGCGCTGGCGGCGGCGGGTTTTGGCCTTTTGGGAGGCGGCAAGGACGCCTATTGGGTCACGCTGGTGTCCATGACCATACTGGGTCTTGGAATGGGCATCGCTGTGGCTCCGCTGACGACGACGGTCATCAACGCCGTGCCGCCGGATCGCACCGGCGTCGCTTCCGGGATCAACAACGCGACCGCTTCCGTCGGCAGCCTCTTGCTGATTGCCATACTCGGCAGTGTCGCCTTGGGAACCTTCGAGCATTCTTTGGCTCGCGGCCTGGCTAGCGTGCATGCTTCACCCGCGGTACGAGCGACGGTGGATTCGGCGCGCGGCGGTTTCGTGGTCCCACCCATGCCGGGCGGCCTTTCAGCAAAGGAACGACGGCAGGCTGACGCTATCGTGACGGGTGCGTTGACCGGCACGGTTCGCATGGGTATGTGGATCGCGGCATTGCTGGCGTTGGCCGGTGCGTTGACTGCCGTCTTTACGATCCGGCAGGATGAGACGCGGCGGCAGACTCCACACGGGCAGTAAAATCAATGGATCGACGCAGATTTCTCGCGGCCTCATTGGCGGCTTCCTGCACGGCGATGACGGCCCCGGGCCTTGCCGCCGCCGGTGTTGGGGAACAATTCCGTCTGACTGTGTACCCCGACAGGCTCGGGAACCTGATCGCCGCGGACTTCACGGGCCTCAGCTACGAGACCTCCCAGCTGAGTGACCCCACCTTCTTTTCGCCGGAGAACGCGGCCCTCGCCGGTTTTCACAGGCGGCTGGGCGCCGCCGGCGTCCTTCGGCTTGGCGGCAACACCAGCGAGTTCAGCGTCTGGACCCCGTCCGGGACACCGATTCATCCACTGCCCGAAGCGATCGGCCCTGATACCGGCGGGCATCCGGCGCCGCGACGGCCCGTCACGGCGCTTGCCGTGCGCAACCTGCGCGGCTTCCTCGAGCTGTCCGGGTGGCGGCTGATCTATGGCCTCAACATGGGCAGCGAAAGCCCCGAGACCGTAGCGGATGAGGCGGTCTATGTGGCGCGTGTCATGGGCAATAAGCTCGTCGCGTTCCAGCTCTGCAACGAGCCGGACTTATTCAACAGGAACGGCTTGCGTCCGCCGGATTACGACTATCGGCAATTTGCGGTGCAATGGCAGCGCTATTTTCGTGCGGTCAAGGCGCGCGTGCCGGCTGCCGTCCTCTCGGGGCCCGACACAGCGGGTGATAACGGATGGCTCGTGCGCTTCGCGAACGATCTGCGCCATGATGTGGCGTTCCTGACTCATCACTATTACGCCGAGGGACCTCCAACAGACCCGTCGATGACCATCGAGCGATTGCTGAGCCCGAGCCGCAAGCTCGAGGCGGAATTCAAGGCGGCGGCCGCGACTCGCAAGAAGACCGGTCTGCCGTTCCGCATGGCCGAGACCAACTCCTGCTACGGTGGTGGCAAGCCGGGTGTGAGTGACACGTTCGCGTCAGCGCTTTGGGGCGCCGACCTGATGTACCGGTTGGCTCGGGCGGGCGCCACCGGCGTGAATTTTCACGGCGGTGGCTACGGCTGGTATACACCCGTCGCGGGTACACGAGGGAGCGGCTTCGTGGCGCGCCCGATCTACTACGGCATGCTCCTCTTCGCGGCAGCGGAGGCGGGGCGCTTGGTAATGGCGGAGATGGATGGCAAGGCTGACGGCTCGTTCACAGCCTACGGGATGAAGGGACGTGACGGCACACTGAAGGTAGTCCTGCTGAACAAGAGCCTTGACTCTGACAGAATGCTGACGATCCGCGCCAACGGCGCGAAGAAGGCATCGGTGATGCGGCTCATGGCACCGCGGCCCGACGACACGACCGATGTTACGTTCGGAGGCTCCGTGGTGGGGAACGACGGCGCCTGGGCGCCGGAGCAGACGGAAAGTTACGCGGCCCGTCGGGGGGAGCTGATATTGAGCATGCCGAGGGTCAGCGGCGCGTTGGTGACGCTGTCGGGATAAGGTGGTGCAGTGGTGAATGGGGATTGGATCAAGGCGCGGTGTGTGCTTCTGGGCATGCTGATCTTGCTCCTTTCCGGCTGCGTCTATATGTCTCGTTACACTGTTCCGGGCGCCTGCCGTGATGATCTTGGCTCGCCCATACGCAATTTTTGCGTCATTACTCCGGGGATGCTCTGGCGAGGGGAAGCACCGACCCGGGCCGACGCGCAGTGGCTGGTCGCGCACGGTGTCCGGACTATCATCAGTCTCCAGCTCGATGTGCGGCACTCGTTCGAATCAGCGCATCTCGATCCTGGCGTCGTGGACTCGGTGACCTACTTCAGGGTCCGCGATTTCCCCGCGACTCAGGTTCTGACGCACCGGCACTTGGACGACCATGTGGCGGAGGTCCTCGCCATCATCGAGAAGGCGCCGAAGCCCGCTCTCATCAGCTGCCGGGCCGGAGTCGACCGCACCGGCGTCATTGCGGCGGCGTATCGCATGCTGGTCGACGGCAGGAGCCCGGAAGAGGCCATCAAGGAGATGGACGGCTTCCATAGTCCGTGGGATCCACTCAATAATCGCTACGTGCGCAGCATTACGGGGGCCAGAAAGGCGAGGATTCTGGCCAACGTCACGCAGTGGCGCTCCAGGCTGCAGCCCGTCGGAAAGTTCGAGTGTCGGGCTGGCGGATGCCGCCTGCTCGTGCAATGAGGAATGGGTGCTGCTTTGCATGGGGAGTCAGGCGGTGCTTGCCTGCGCCGCAATTCCGTCCAACGCGGCGATCGCCTGCTCTGGCAGGTCCAGCGCGGCTGCGGCGAGGTTTTCCCGCAGATGGACGGGCGAAGAGGTGCCGGGGATCAGGAGGATGTTGGGGGAGCGGCGCAGCAGCCACGCGAGTGCAACCTGCATGGCGGTGACACCGAGTCCCTGCGCCACCTCGGAGAGGACTGACGATTGCAGTGGGCTGAAGCCCCCAAGCGGGAAGAATGGCACGTAGGCGGTGCCGGCACGGGCCAGTTCATCGATGAGCGCGTCGTCCGCGCGATGTGCGACGTTGTAGTGATTCTGCACGCACACGACCTCGCAGATCCGTCTTGCCTGCGCGATCTGCGCGGGTGTGACGTTGCTCAGGCCGATGTGGCGCACCAGCCCCTTGCGCTGCAGCTCCGCCAAGGCGCTGACCTGTGTCTCGATGGAGCCCTCGGCCGGCCCGTGGATAGCGCCCGTGTTGCGGTAGTTGACCACTTCGAGAACATCGAGTCCCAGATTGCGCAGATTGTCGTGGACCGCCTGCGTCAGCTCTTGCGGGGAGAACGCCGGGAGCCACGATCCGTCTGCGCCGCGTCGGGCGCCGACCTTCGTCACGATGACGAGATCCTCACGATACGGATGCAACGCCTGGCGAATCAGCTGATTGGTGACGTGCGGTCCGTAAAAATCGCTGGTGTCGATGTGATTCACGCCGCTCGCCACCACTTCTCGCAGGACGGCCAGCGCCGCATCAGGATCCCTGGGCGGCCCGAAGACCCCGGGCCCGGCAAGTTGCATGGCGCCGTAGCCGACCCTCTTCACGCTGCGGTTCCCGATTCTGTATGCGCCGGACCTGTCGATGCTTGGCATGAGTGATCTCCTCGCGGTAGGCATGCACTCTAGCCAGTGTTCGGCTGCGCGATAATCGGGCACAATCCGCACGGGCTGTGCGAGATATCGAACAGTGAAGACCCAACTCGGTGACCTGGATGCGTTCGTGACGGTGGCGCGCGCGCGCGGCTTTCGCGATGCCGCGCGCGCCAGCGGCAAGAGTGCATCCGGCCTCAGCGAAGCGGTGCGCCGGCTGGAGGCCGCGCTCGGCGTTCGGCTCTTTTACCGGACAACGCGCAGCGTCGCGCCCACCGAGGCTGGCAGGCGCCTTTTGGAGCGTCTCGGCTGCGCGTTGACCGAAGTTGAATCAGCTCTGGATGTGGTGAATGGGTTTCGCGCCACACCGGCCGGCACGCTCAGGCTCAATGTCCCGGTCAGCGCGGCACGACTGGTGCTGCCGGGCATCGTGCCGCGCTTTCTTGCCGCTTATCCGGAGATTCGCCTGGAGGTGGTCGCTGAGGACAGCCTCGTCGATGTGCTCGCCGCCGGATTCGATGCCGGCATCCGCTATGATGAGCGCTTGCAGCAGGACATGATCGCCGTACCGATCGGACCGCGCACCCAGCGTTTCGCGGTTGCCGCGGCTCCCGCCTACCTCGATCGTCATGGACGGCCCGGCCATCCACGCGAGCTCCTCGAGCACGCGTGCTTGCGCGGCCGGTTCACCGGCCGCGCGATGCCGCCATGGGAGTTCGAGCGCGACGGCGAGGTGGTCAGTATCGACCCTACCGGGCCGTTGGTCGTGAGTCTCGGCACGGCGACGGAGCTCGCGGTCGCAGCCGCGATAGCGGGAACCGGCATCATTTCAAGCTTCGAGGACTGGCTGCAGCCGCATTTCGAGAGCAGGGCTCTCGAGCCTGTTCTCGAGCCATGGTGGCAGAGCTTCTCGGGACCGTTCCTCTACTACTCGGGACGGCGTCTCGTGCCTGCGCCGCTGCGAGCGTTCATCGATTTCGTCAGGCCGGCGCCGCCAGCCGCGCCGCGGGCCGCGAAGCGCCGGCGGACGGGTGCATTCACTCATCGTTAGGAGCTCGGAACAGGTGAAACGCTTCTCTGTCGCCTTGGAGGTCTGGCTGCTGTGGTTCGTCGCTTGTGTCGCGGCGGCGGCTTTTTCGTTCAAAGAGGTGGATGTGCGGGTGGTGCATCGCTTCTGGAGTGTCGGTCGTCATCTCAGCCCTCTAAGCACTGCGTTCGGTGCGACCGTGATCCTGGCTCTGGAGTCAGTCGTAGTCATCAGCCTGATCGTCGCGCGCCTGATGCGCGGCCACATCTCGCGATTCGCGGAGGCCTTGGGTGTTGCCTGTCTCGCCTCGATATGCGCCTACGGTATCAACGATCAGGTGCTGAAGCCCTTCTTCGGGGTCCAGGATCCCGTTGCGGTCATGCATGGGGCGAGACATGCCTTCCATCTCGCGAGCGATCTCGCAATGGGCAGCTTTCCTTCGGGTCACATGGTGCTGGCGGGAGCGTTCGTGGGAGTTTTCATGCGGCTCTACCGTGCCAGTGTCGGGCTGCTCTCGGGCCTGCTCCTGCTTGCCGCGGCGCTGTTGGTCGTGGGCGACTGGCACTTCGTCAGCGACGTGATCATGGGAGCGTTCCTCGGCGTGTCCGCCGGAATTCTGGCTGCAGAAGGGTGGGCGGTTCACATGATCAGCTCGAGATACGGATGATCCGCTCGCGAACGTGGCGCGGCGGCCCGGCGAATGGCAATCGTTTGACGTCGTCTGGACGGCGCCGTGATTCAACTCCGGCGGCCGCTTGAAAAGCCCCGCATAACAGGGCGGCTCTCGCCGACGGGTCAGGCGATCCGTTCTGCCCGGGCCGGACTGCGCAGGCCGGTTAGCTTCGCCGAGCTGCGCGACTTTGCCGACAAGCTGCGGGAAGAGCTGCTGCGGGTACCCGGGGTCGCCAAGGTGGATTACTTCGGCGAGCAGACTCAGGTGATTCATGTCGAGATCTCCACCCGCAAGCTGGCTACCCTCGGCATCACGCCGGCGGACATCGAGGCGGTACTGCGCGCGCAGAATGCGGTCACCGCGGCGGGCAGCTACGAGACCGCGAGCGACCACATCACTTTGCGCGAGAGTGGTCAGTTCCATACGGTCAAGAGCCTCGAAGCAGTCACCTTCCGGGCCGACGGACGGCTGCTCCGGCTCGGCGACATTGCACACATCTATCGCGGTTACGAGGATCCGCCGGAGCAGCAGATGCGCTTCGAGGGCCGTCCCGTGCTCGGCATAGGCGTGACCATGCAGACAGGGGGCAATGTCATCCAGTTGAGCAAGCATCTGCAGGCCGCGATGACCGGATTACAGCAGCGGCTGCCCGCGGGGCTGACATTGCACACCGTGACGGATGGAGGCGTCGCGGTCGAGCATTCGGTCGACGACTTCCAGGCGGCGGTGGGCGAGGCCATCGCCATCGTGCTGGTGGTGAGCCTTTTGACCCCGGGGTTGCGCACCGGCATGGTCGCGAGGGCGATAAGCTGATCGCGGTGGACCTGCGCGCACCGCCCGCCGAGCGGGCCAACCTGGACAACCTTTCGAGCCTGATGATACCGACCGCGGCCGGCAGGTCGGTGCCGTTGTCGCAGATCGCAAAGCCCTCGTGCAACGTTGAATACGCCGTCATCTGGGAGCGCAACCGCCAGCCGACCGTCACGGTGCGCGCCGATACTCTGGGCGGGGCACAAGGTATCGAAGTGACCAACGCCATCGATGCGCGTCTCACGAGCCTGCGGGCGCAAATGCCTCTGGGTTATCGCATCGAGGTGGGCGGAGCGGTCGAGAACAACGTCAAGGCCCAGAGCTCCATCAACGCGGAAATGCCGGTAATGTTGTTTGTAGTGTTCACTCTGCTCATGATCCAGCTGCAGAGCTTCTCACGGACATTCATGGTGCTGCTCACGGCGCCTCTGGGCCTGATCGGCGTTGCCCCGGCGCTGCTGCTCTTCGACAAGCCTTTCGGCTTCGTGGCCATGCTGGGTAGCATCGCCATGCTCGGCATCATCATGCGCAACTCGGTCATCCTGATGGACCAGATCGATCGCGACATCCGCGAGGGCGCCAGACCGGTTCCAGGGATCATCGGTGCCACGGTGCGGCGATTCCGGCCGATCACGCTCACCGCCGCAGCGGCAGTGCTGGCGCTGATCCCACTGGTGCAGGACGCCTTCTTCGGCCCCTTGGCGGTGGCTCTCATGGGCGGGATCACGCTGGCGACCGGGTTGACTTTGTTCTTCCTGCCGGCGTTGTACGCTGCCTGGTTCCGTGTCCCGGCTGAGGCGCCTGAGCCGCGCATGCAGCTGCTCGCCGAGGGTCACGCTAACTAGGCGTCGCGTTTCACCCCCCGCGAGCGGGGACACCCGAGAGGAGGGGGCCGAGCTCGATGTAACGCGCCGCGCGGATGTGGCGAATTCGGATAGAAGTATCCGGATCCGCATCCGGTCCCATTCCCTTTTTCGAGGAGCAGAGCACATGGCCTACCGTTTTCCGATGCTGGCAGCCGCGGCCGTAGCGACGGCTTCGTTGGCGGGTGCACTCATCGTCGGTGTGAGTCGCCAATCGGCGTCGGCTACCGAGTCACAGGCCCTGGCTCCCGCGCCTACCTTCGATCAGCCCCTGGCGAAGACCTCAGGGTCCGAGACGGCGATCCTTTCGGGCGGCTGCTTCTGGGGCGTGCAGATTGTGTTTCAGCATGTGCAGGGCGTCCGCGAGGTGGTCTCCGGCTATACGGGGGGTGAGCGCGGCACGGCCCATTACGAGGACGTCGGCACGGGTGCCACCGGTCACGCGGAATCAGTCAGGATTGCCTTCGACCCGCATGTCGTGAGCTACGGGACCCTGCTGCGCATCTACTTTTCGGTGGTGACGGATCCTACGCAGCTCGATCATCAGGGTCCCGACCTGGGCGCGCAGTACCGCAGCGAGATTTGGCCGCTGGATGAAGCGCAGAGGAGAGTTGCCGAAGCCTATCTGGCACAGCTCAGGAGTGCTCACCTCTTCCCCGCTCCTATCGTCACCCGCATCGAGAGCGCGCGACCCTTCTATGCGGCGGAGGCTTATCACCAGGATTTCGCCACTCTTCATCCGCACAACCTCTACATCATGACCTTCGATGCGCCCAAGGTAGCCGCGCTCGCGAGGGGGTTCCCCGCCCTGTACGTTGCCCGACCTACGCTCGTGAGCGCATCGAGCACCCCGAATAGCGCGCGGCAGGAGGCTTCGCGATGAGCAGAGGCGCGAGTCTGGCGCTTCTCGGGCTGGCGATGGGATCGGCAGTCGCCGCTCCCCGGCCGGTCGTAGTGGAGCTTTTCACATCGCTCGCCTGCTCCGATTGCCCGCCGGCCGATGCGCTGCTGACGCGAGTACGCGCACAGGACTCGGATGTTCTTGCGCTGGACCTTCACGTAACCTACTGGAACAACGCCTCGTGGAGGGATCCGTATTCGCTCCCGGGCGCCGACGAGCGGCAGAGGACATACGCTGTGCTCCGCGCTGACTCGGTCGTGTACACCCCGCAGGTAGTCGTTGACGGGCAGCAGTCCCTCATCGGGTCCGATAGCCGCGCCATGGCGGCTGCCATTGGGCAGGCAAGGGCGAAGATTGCTGCCGGCGGGGCGGTTTCGCTCTCGTTTCGCAGCGGTCCGCACGGGCTCGATGTCTCCGTCGGCCACGGCAAGGGGCCGGGCACTGTGTGGTTGTTCGAGTTCGACCCCGCGCACACAACGGCCGTGAGCGGCGGCGAGAACTCCGGTGCGACGATCAGTGAGGTGAATGTGGTGCGCGGCATCACCCGGCTCGGTGACTGGCGGGGTCGGCCCGTTGAGCTTCACACGCGGATGCCGGAGGGAGCGCGATTTGCGATTGTCGTGCAAAGAGCCGATGGAGTGATTCTCGCGGCCGCCTCGAGCTAGGAGAAGGATGTGCTGACTTGACTCACCGGCCGGGTGTGGCCGGGCCGTGGGTCCCGCGGATGTGATCTTGGGTCTTCTTCCTCTCCGAGGAGCTCGGCGTCTTCTGCTCCAAGCGATCGAGAATGCCGCACTTCTTCGCCGCGCCAACAGGCTGACATTGCTGGCGCAAGGCCTGCAGTTGCGCCTGCAGGTGCTCGAGTTCGGCAATGCGCTCGCCGATGTGCGCGATGTGCTCATCGATTAGAGGGTGGGCCACGCCGCACTCCGATTGCGGCTCGTCACGGAATCGCAGCAACTGTTTGATCTCGTCCAGAGTCATATCCAGGAGGCGGCAGTTTCTGATGAATACCAGCCGCTCCAGGTGGGCGGGGCCGTAAAGCCGATAGTTGCCTGCCGTGCGCGAGGCTGGCGGAAGCAAGCCTGCGCGCTCGTAGTAGCGGATCGTCTCCGGCGGACACTCCGTATCACGCGCCAGGGTGCCAATGGTGAATGATCGGCTCATGGCCCTTGACCCTGAAGTCGTTGCAGGGTTTCAAGTATACACCCCGAATCAGGTGTACCGGGTTCATGCCGCACTCGCACGAGCATCACGATCCTCATCATCACGCGCAGCAGGGCTCGCATTCCACTCCTGGGCATGGGCATGGGCACGGCGATCATCGCCTTGCGCACGATGCCGGTGCGCGTCGGCTGCTCATTGCGCTCGTGATTCTCGGCAGCTTTACGGTCGTCGAGGCCGTGGGCGGGTACCTCGCGAACTCGATCGCGCTCCTGGCCGAAGCCGCGCACATGCTCGCCGATTCGGCTTCGCTGGCCGTAGCCGTCGTTGCGATCCGCTGGGGCCGCCGTCCGCCCGATGGGCGACGCACATATGGTCACCGGCGCTACCAACCGCTCGCGGCATTCATGAATGGGCAGGCGCTCCTGCTGCTGACGGTCTGGGTAGTATACGAGGCGTGCCGGCGTCTGATGTCCCTGCCCCATATCGATGGCCGGTGGATGCTCGCAATCGCACTCATCGGCGGTATTGCCAACCTCGCGGCGTTCATGGCTCTTTCGGGTGCTCGTTCGCTCAACGAGCGGGGCGCGAGGGCTCACGTGCTCAGCGACTTGCTGGGCTCGGGCGCCGCCACTCTCGCAGCGCTGCTCATCCTCATCAAGGGTTGGACGGCGGTGGATCCTCTGCTATCCCTGCTGGTGTCCGCGCTCATCCTCCGATCCGCATGGGCACTCACGCGCGAGTCGGCCGATGTCCTCTTGCAGAGCGTTCCGCCCGGCTTCGACGTCAAACACATCGAGGCGGAGTTGATCGGTCATGTGCCCGGACTCGTTGACATCCACGACATACACGTGTGGTCGATGACCGGCGAGCGTCCTACCATCACGCTGCATGCCTGCCTGGCCCTCGGCGCCCCGGGCTATGGGGTACCGAAGTTGATCCATGAACGGCTGCGTGAGCGGCTGCACGTCGAGCATACGACGGTGCAGATCGAAGAGCCCGACTCCTGCGATACGCCCTGTGGCTCGTGAGCAGAGCGCTGCCGCCGTTCAATCCGCGGCTGAGCTCGAGGTGGCTGGCATCGGCTGAAGCTGTGCAGCGCCCGACGACGGGTTGGGCGTTGTGGCCGGCTTCATGTGGAATTAGACTCGGTGCGGCTATCTTGCACGAACGGTGTAAATTGCGATCGGAAGGAGTCTTGCCATGTTGTCGACCCAACAAATAGCCTCGCGTCTCGCGGACCTCGTGGGTAAAGGGGAGTTCGAGGCCGCGCAGAAAGAGCTGTTCGCCGAGGATGCCGTGAGCATCGAGCCGCAGCCATCGGAGCACATCGCAAAGGAGACCAAGGGCTTGCGGGCCATCATTGAAAAAGGCCACAAGTGGGAGGAGATGGTGGACAAGATCCATTCCTGCTCCGCCTCCAAGCCGCTGGTGGCCGGGAATGCCATCGCCATGACGCTCGCGATGGATGTGACCATGAAAGGGCGCGGCCGCATGCAGCTTGCGGAGATCTGCGCCTACGAAGTCAAGGACGGCAAGATTGCGTCGGAACAGTTCTTCATGTAGCGGAGTTGCCAGGCAGCGCCAGCCTCGACTGATTGCCATGGGTACGCTGCTTCTCAGCGGCCCAGGTTGCGCAGGAGGGCATAGAGGCGCTCGTCGTCGGCGTATGCAACATTGAACCGCCAGTAGTCCGTCGGCTGATTGTCCGGCCGGAATATCTCGCCCGGTGCGAGCAGGATGCCCTGCGCTCTGGCGCGCCGGCGAAGCGCGGCTGGGTCGGCGGCAGGCAAGCGGGTCCAGAGAAACATGCCGCCGCCCTGCTGCGTCACCTCGATACCTGAATTGCGGAACCGCCGGATGACACGTGCGCGCGCGTCGGCCAGGTGGCGGCGCAGCCGCTCGAGATGAGTGCGATATCGCCCGGAGGTCAGGATGGCGAGCACGATGTGCTCCATCAGCTCGGATGAGGAGAGCGACATCATGTTCTTCTGCATCGCGATGCGCTCGGCCCGATCGGCGCGGGCGGCGAGATAGCCGACCCGCAGGCTCGGCGCGATCGACTTGGAGAAGCTGCCGATGTAGATCACCCGCTCCAGGCGATCGAGAGCGGCGAGGGGGGTGGTGCGTTCAGGGGGCAGCTCGGCGAAGATGTCGTCCTCACAGACCGTCATATCGTGCACTTCCGCGACGCGCAGTACGGCGTGCGCCACCTGGGGTGAGGTCGTCGTGCCGGTGGGATTCTGCTGCGTCGTGTTGGTGATGAAAAGCCGTGCGCCCGACTGCCGGGCGAGCGAATCGAGCGCATTCACGTCGGGCCCCTGGTCGCGGCGCGGGACTCCCATGGGGTGAGCGCCGCAGGCGCGCAACATGGCGAGCACATAGGGATAGCCCGGATCCTCGACCAACACCTTGTCCCCGGGACGGGTGAGCGTGCGGATGACGAGCTCCAGAGCCTGGCTCGCCCCTTGCGTGAGGATGATCTGATCCTCCGCGCACTCGATGCCACGCAGTGTCAGCTGACGCGCGAGATGACGGCGCAACGGGCGGAGGCCGTGTGCGCTGCCGTAGCGGCCCGCGTAGACTGCCGGCCGGCGCGCGACCCGCGTGAGCGCAGCGCGCACTCCCTCTCCGAACAGCCACTCCGGTGGCAGCCAGCCGCACCCGGCATCCACTTGCAGCGACTGGCTGTCATAGTCGCGCCGCAGAGCCCACAGGGAATCGACGAGCGGCTCGGGACCCGGCAGACCCGAGGCGCCGAAGGCTTCTGCATCACGGGCAACGTAGTAACCGGAGCCGCGGCGTGCATCGATGAGGCCCTCGGCGACCAGGAGCTCGTAGACCCGGGCAGCGGTGAAAGGACTGACGTCGTGCGATCGAGCCAATGCGCGAACCGACGGCAGACGGTCTCCCGGACTCCACTGGCCGGCGAGAATCCGGCCGCGCAGGCGGGCCGAAATGGCTGCAACGCGCGTGGATGCGGCGTTAGGCGGGGCGCTCATGGTAAGCCGTATCGTCGATGAGACCTGTACAGTGAGGTGAGCTATCTGCATGAGTGTAGCTCCGTGATCGGCCGGTCGGCGCTCATATTCCCCCGCATGAGCACACATACCGACCTTGCCGCCTTCTGGATGCCGTTCACGGCCAACCGCTACTTCAAGCAGCACCCGCTCGTGGTGACGGGGGCCGAAGGCGCCTACTTCATCCAGGCCGACGGCCGGCGTCTCTTCGACTGTCTCTCCGGCCTGTGGTGCACCCCCCTCGGACATGGCCGGCCGGAGATCGTTGCCGCCGTGCGCGCGCAAGTCGCCGAGCTGGATTTCGCGCCCACGTTCCAAGTGGGTCATCCCAAGGTCTTCGAGCTGGCGGCGCGCATTGCGCAGTGCGCGCCGGCGGGATTGGACCGCGTTTTCTTCACCAATTCGGGCTCGGAGGCGGTGGACAGCGGGCTCAAGATCGCGCTGGCCTATCACCACGCGCGCGGCGAGGCGAGCAGGGTGCGCATTATCGGACGCGAGCGGGCCTATCACGGCGTCGGCATCGGCGGCATTTCCGCCGGCGGCATCGCGGCCAATCGCCGTGTGTTCGGCGCACTGAGTGCCCCTTTCGTCGATCATCTGCCGCACACCCATGACGCGGCGCAGATGCGCTTCAGCCGCGGGCAGCCCGCGTGGGGCGCGCACCTGGCTGATGCGCTGGAGCGGCTGGTCGCGCTGCATGATGCGTCGACCATCGCCGCGGTCATCGTTGAGCCCATGCAGGGCTCGACGGGTGTGATCGTACCGCCGGTCGGGTACCTGGAGCGCCTGCGCGAGATCTGTACGCGGCATGGGATTCTCCTGATCTTCGATGAAGTCATCACCGGATTCGGCCGTCTCGGCGCCAACTTTGCCGCGCAGTGCCTCGGCGTGATCCCCGACATCATCGTGTTCGCCAAAGCCGCCACCAACGGCGTCATACCGCTCGGCGGCGCCATCGTGGATCGGCGCATTTACGACACCTTGATGCGCGGCCCCGAGCAGGCGATCGAGTTCCTGCACGGCTACACGTATTCCGGGCACCCGATCGCGTGCGCGGCGGGACTTGCGACGCTCGACGTATTGGCCGGCGAGAATCTGGTCGGCCGCGCGGCGCAACTGGCGCGCGTACTGGAAGACGCGGTGCATTCGCTGCGGGACGAGCCGCACGTCAACGATATCCGTAATTTCGGCCTCGCCGCGGCCGTGGAGCTGCGCCCGCGGGAAGGGCAACCCGGGGCGAGAGGGCGGGAAGTCTTCGAGCGGGGTGTCGCAGCGGGATTGCTGCTGCGCTTCACCGCCGATACGATTGCCATGGCGCCCCCCTTCATCTCCAGCGAGGAGGAGATCGTCAACATGGCTGAATCCCTGCGCGGCGTGCTGCGCCGCATCGCTTGATGATCCGCAAATGACCGCGGATCCCGCGATCGCTCTGGCCAGCCGCCTGCTCGGCGCGCTGGTATTCGCCGCGGCTGTCGCGGGCAAGATCAGGCATCGCCATGAGCTTGCGGGCGTGGTGGCCAACTACCGCCTGCTGCCCGATGGACTGGCGGCGCCCGCGGCCTGGATGGTCGTGGGCCTCGAATGTCTGGTCGCGCTGGCGCTCATCAGCGGTGCGGGACTGGCGGCGGGCGCGGGGCTCGCGATCGTGTTGCTCGTCGGCTTCGCGCTTGCAATGGGACTCAATCTGGCACGCGGCCGGCGGGAAATCGACTGCGGCTGCTTCCAGTCGGGGCTGCGTCAGCGGCTGAGCACGGCGCTGGTCCTGCGCAATCTCTTGCTCGCGGCGCTCCTGGCGCCGCTTCTCGCCGCCGCAGCCGGCCACGCCACTGCGCTCCAGTGGGTCGACGGCCTGGGCGCGGGTCTCGCCGCCTACGCACTCTACCAGGTGCTCGGCGAGCTCGTCTCTCTCCGCCACTTCTCGGCGGAGCTTCGCCGGAGGTTCGCCTGATGTTGCTCGTCTCGCAGGTGATGTTGTGGGTCATGGTCATTGCGCTCGCGGTCGCGGTGTTGGCGCTGGCCCGGCAGGTCGGCGTGCTGCACGAGCGCATCGCGCCGGTCGGCGCGCTTGCGCTCGGACGCGGGCCGCAGACGGGCGAATCCGCCCCGAGGCTCACGGTCAGCACGCTAGCCGGCGGTACCGTCGAGATCGGTGGCCCGCTGCCCGACGGGCCTCTGCGGCTGTTGTTTTTCATTTCGCCGACCTGTCCAATCTGCAAATCGCTGCTGCCCACCGTCAAAACGTTCGCGCAGAGCGAGCGCTTGGACCTGCTGCTGATCGGGGACGGCGACGCGAGTCAACAGCGGCAGATGGTCGAGCGCCATGACATCGAGCTCGAGCGCTGCGCGAATGCGCCCGAGGTCGGGCGCGCCTTTCAGGTGGCGAAGCTGCCGTACGCGGTGCTCGTCAGCGCCGCAGGCATCATTGCCGCGCAGGGGCTCGTCAACAGCCGCGAGCACCTGGAAAGTCTGGTCACCGCGCACGAGCTGGGCCTGCGCTCCGTGCAGGAATACCTCGCCCGCCGGGCCTCCCACTCCGCCTGAGCCCAGCGCGGTCGCGCTGCGGCCGGCTGATTGACGCCGTGCCATGGCCGGCCTATGCTGCCCGCGCCAGTTCGATTCATTTGTATCGATAATCAATAATCAGAGGGTGACCCGCCTTGACGACCCCAGCGGCCACGGGCTCGCTTTGGTCAGCGACCTGCGCGCCGCTGGAGCCCTTGCCGCAGCTGCGCGCCGCAACGCGCGCCGAAGTGGCGGTGATCGGGGCCGGCTACACCGGATTGTCGGCGGCGCTGCACGTCGCCGCGGCGGGGGCGGCGGTCGTGGCGCTGGAGGCTGCGCAGTTGGGCGACGGTGGCTCCGGCCTCAACGGCGGCCAGGTGATCGCGGGCCTGAAGCACGACCCCGATCTGCTCGCAGCCCACTATGGCGAGCGGATCGGCTCGCAACTCGCCGCGCGATCGGCGGAAGCGCCTGACCTGGTGTTCGATCTCATCCGGCGCCACTCGATCGAGTGCGATGCGGTGCGCGCCGGTTGGCTGCAACTCGCCGCGTCGGCGTCGCAGCTGCCGCTGCTGCAGCGCCGCGCGGAGCAGTGGCGCAGGCGTGGCGCCGATGTGGCTGTCCTGTCGGATCGAGACGCCGCGCAGCTCACCGGCAGCACTCGTTACTGTGGCGGTTGGCTTGACCGCCGTGGGGGCACGGTGCACCCACTCGCCTACGTGCGCGGGCTCGCTCGGGCAGCGATGAGCTGCGGCGCGCGCATCTTCACATGCAGCGCGGCGGAGAAGCTGTCCCACTCCGGTGGCGAATGGCGTGTCGATACACCACGCGGTTCCGTGGTTGCACGCACGGTGATCCTGGCGACGGATGCCTACACGGATCGGTCGTTCGACGCACTGCGGCGCACGGTGGTTACCGTGCCTTCCATCCAGGTCGCCACGGCGCCGCTGCCGCCGGATCTGCGCGCGAGTATCCTGCCTGGCGGACAATCGGTATCGGACACCAAACGGCTCCTGTGTTATTTCAGGCTGGATGCCGCGGGGCGGGTGGTGCTCGGTACGCGCGGCGCATTCGGCGATGTTCCCAACCCGGCATCGACCGCGGCCCACGAGCGCGCCTTGCGCGAGATCTTTCCGGCGCTCGCCGGTGTCCCCCTCGAGTACCGCTGGGGAGGATTCGTCGCGCTGACTCGCGACGGATTGCCGCATCTGCACGAGCTCGCGCCGGGACTGCTCGCAGGCCTTGGTTACAACGGCCGCGGCATCGCGATGGCCACCGCCATGGGGCGCCTGCTGGCGCGCCGGGCGCTCGGCGAGTCGGCCGAGAGCCTGCAATTCCCCGTCACACCGCTGCAGCCCATTCGCCTTCACGGCCTGAGCCGCCTCGCGGCCCGGGTCACGATCCGCTACCTGCAGGTGCGTGATGCTCTCGAGCAGGGCTCGCGGCGGCCGCTGCACCGGAGCGCCGCATGAGCCCTGCCAAGATCGTGCTGTTCACCGCGCTCGGCGTTTGCAGCGCGGTCTTCGCGGTGCAATGGCTGCGCCTCGCGCGCGATCCGCAGCGGCGCGAGCGGCCGACGCTCTCCGACGTGGGGATCGGCCTCCTGTGCAACTTCCTGGATGGTCTCGGCATCGGCTCCTATGCACCGACTACCGCGCTCTACAAGTTTCGCGGCAGACCGGCCGACGAACTGATTCCGGGCACCCTCAATGTCGGCAGTGTTGCCGTGGGCCTGGTCGAGACCGTCGTATTCGTGACGGTCATCGCGGTGGACCCCAAGTTGCTCGTGGCCATGGTTGCGAGCGCCACGGCCGGCGCCTGGCTCGGGGCGGGTGTGGTCAGCCGCATGCCGCGGCGGGCGATTCAACTCTTCATGGGAGCCGCGCTGCTCATCGCGGCGGTGACCTTCGCTATGGGCAATCTCGGCGCCTTCCCGGTGGGCGGCACGGCGCGCGGGCTCGCGGGCTGGGCGTTTGCCGCCGCGGTGACGGCCAACTTCATTTTCGGCGCGCTCAACACCATCGGCATCGGCTGGTACGCGCCGAGCATGGTGGTGCTGGCGTTACTCGGCCTCACTCCCATCGCCGCATTTCCGATCATGATGGCCTCGGGCGGCATCATGCTGCCCGTGGCCGGCTCGAGATTCCTGCGCACGGGCCGGTTCGCCTGGGGGCCGGCTCTGGGCATGACCTTCGGCGGGGTGATCGGCGTGCTCATCGCGGTCTTCGTCGTGAAGGGTCTGCCGGTGCGCGCGCTGCGCTGGTTCGTGGCCGCGGTGGTCGCCTACGCTGCCGTGGTGATGTTGCGCTCGGCGCGCAGGGGAGCTGCATCGGCCGAGAGCTCCGCGCACTCGGATCTGGTATCTCATGACATAGGCGGTAAGGTATGAACCGACTTCCACACGGCCGTGCGGCTTATGGAATTGCCGCGGTGTTGGCTCTGAGCGCTGGACGGCTCGTGCTGCCGGCGCACGCCGCGCCTGCCGCCGGACAGCAGACACCACCGGTGCTGCAGAGCGAAACGGCGGGTGTCACTCCCTTTCAGGGTCTGGCGCCGCATGAGCTCGTATACAGCGCCATGGACGCCATCGCCCCTCCGGGAATTCGCATCATCGACGGCGACACGGCGAAGCCTGTGGGAACCGTGTACTCGTCGGAGTATGCGAACTTCGCCTGGGCTCCGGACAATCGGACTCTGTATATCTCGGAGACGTACTGGACGATGGGAAATCGCGGCAAGCGCGAGGATGTATTGTCGATTTACGGCGGCCCAAAATTGCAGAATGAGGGTGAAATCGCGCTTCCAGGGCGGCTGATCTCGGATCCCAAGACCAATAGCTTTGCCTTGAGCCCCGATGGGCACTACGCTTATGACTACAGCTTTCAGCCGGCGCCGTCGGTCACCGTGATCGACCTGAAGCAGGGCAAAGTGCTCACGTCGGTGGAGATCCCCGGCTGCGGCCTGGTGTTCCCATTCGGCGAGCGCGGCTTCGCCTCACTCTGCGGCGATGGCTCGCTGGCCGTGGCCGACACCGATGCGAAAGGGCAGTACTCCGTCCACCGCAGCAAGCGCTTCTTCGACATCATGAATGATCCGGTATTCGACGAGAGCGTTGCCGACCGCAAGAGCGGTCTCGCTCTTTTCATCACCTATGACGGCTGGGTCCATCCGGTGCATCTGGCGGATCAGCCCCGTTTCGACAAGCCGTGGTCCATGGAGGGGGCGGCCGGCCTGTCACCGGCTACCTCGCAGGTCGGGCAGATTACCTGGCGTCCGGGTGGACAGGCCATGGCCGCGTACCAGGCGGCGACCGGGCGCCTCTTCGTGGCGATGCACGAGGGACATCCCTGGAGCTCCGAGCAAGGGGGCTCGCAGGTTTGGGTGCTCGATGTCCGCCAGCACCGGCTGCTCAAGCGCTTCGACGTGCCGGAGGCCGCTACGCTCGTAGCCGTCACCCAGGATGCGCAACCGCTCCTTTTCGCGTTGTCGGATGGCTGGCTGTGGGTCATGAGCGCGGACTCGGGGGCGGTGCTCAGGGCCACCCAAGTCGTGGCCCCCGGCGTGCTGAGAGTGCGAGGTCACTGATCATGAAGCGACTTCTTGTCGACAACCTCGGCGAGCGCCTCACACGCCGCCTGGCGGGCCGGCTCTCCAGGCGCAGCGCGCTGGCGCGCCTCGGGGCGCTGCTGGTGGCCGCGCCTGCTTTCCCGTTGCTGCCCGTGCAGCGCGCTCGCGCCGCGGATGAGGGCAAGGGAACGGACTTCAGCCGTGCGGCACAGACGGATGACAACACGGCGTGCAACTACTGGCGATATTGCGGCATCGACGGAAACCTGTGCGCCTGCTGCGGCGGCGGTATGCATTCCTGTCCGCCGGGATCCCAGCCATCGCCGACGTCCTGGATCGGCAGCTGCATCAATCCTGCCGATCAGCGCTCGTACCTGATCGCGTATCGGGATTGCTGTGGGGCGAGCATCTGCCCGAAATGCAGCTGCCTCGGCACCGACCACGCGATGCCCATCTATCGTCCACAGGCGAACAACCACATCATCTGGTGCATCGGCGCCAACACTTTCGAGTATCACTGCTCCATGGCCATCCTGGTGGGACTGGCGGAGTGATTCTGCGCGCATGAGGGCTGTGAACCGTCGTTGCGCAATTGGGATGGGCCTCGTCGCGGGCCTGATGACGCTCATCACGGCGGTGGCGCTCGCAGCCGTGCCGCGAGCGAAGCGGGCGCAGTCGCCGACCCCCCTGCCGGCGGCCCAGGTGGCGTATCTGACCTCGTGCGGCGGCTGTCACGGCATCGAAGGAAGATCGGCGCCGGGCTCGGTGCCGACCCTGCGGGGTCTGACCGGCAGCTTCCTGTGCACGCCCCAGGGACGAGACTTCATCATTCGGCTGCCGGATGTCGCGCTGACGCAGCTGTCGGACAGGAGGCTGACGGAAGTCATGAACTTCGTGGTATTCGACCTGGGCGCGCCGGTGGCTGGAGGGGAGAAGGCCTCCCTTTATACGGTTGCCGAGGTAGCGCGGCTGCGCCACCATCCGCTCACCGACACCGGATTGACCGCCTATCGCAACCAGGTGGTGGCGGGCCTTGCGAGCCGGTGCCGCGTGCCGCTGGCGCTGCACGTGTATGCGGCGCCAGTCACCGCGTCGCGCTGATTATCCGCATCCAGGAGGCCCGATATGCGATACGAGCTGAGCGTCAACGGCGAGTCCGTCCACGTGGAGGCGGCCGCGGACACGCCGCTTCTTTGGGTGCTGCGCGATGAGCTGGGGCTGACCGGCACCAAGTTCGGTTGCGGCATGGGACTCTGCGGCGCCTGCACGGTGCACGTGGCGGGACATCCGGTGCGCACCTGCATCACGCCCGTCAACGCGGTGCTCGGCAAAAGAATCACCACGGTGGAGGGGATAGGCCACGACCGTGTCGGACACGCCGTGCAGACCGCGTGGCTGGCTCTCGGCGTGCCGCAGTGCGGCTATTGCCAGGCTGGGCAGATCATGAGCGCGGCGGCGCTGCTGCGCCACTCGACGCATCCCACCGATGCGGACATCGATTCCGCGATGGCCGGCAACATCTGCCGTTGCGGAACGTACCCGCGGATCCGGGCGGCGATCCATCAGGCGGCGCAGCAGTTGCGGGGTGCGGCATGAGCGCCCGCAACCCGGGGGGCCAGCGCCCTATCACGCGGCGAACAGTGTTGCAGGGGGCGGCGGCGCTGGGGGGATTCGTCCTTTGTTTGCGCGAGTCGGGTGGGATCGTATTGGCGAGTCAGCCACCGCTCTACGGTGCGGCCGCGTTCCCGGGCGGCGTGGTGGAGAATCCTCTGGTGTTCGTGGCCATTCATCCGGACGACACTGTAACCGTCACAGTGCATCGGCCCGAAATGGGGCAGGGGATCCGGACCAGCCTCGCTCTGGTAGTGGCCGATGAGCTCGAGGCGGACTGGCCGCGAGTCCAGGTCACGCAAGCGCCGGCCGACGAGAGCCGCTACGGTAGTGAGGACACTGACGGCTCACGAAGTATGCGTCACTTCTTCGAGCCGATGCGGCGCGTGGGTGCTGCGGCCCGGATGATGCTCGAGAGTGCCGCGGCCGCGCACTGGCGTGTGCCCGTAAGCGAGGTCGCAGCCGAGCGCCAGCAGGTGGTGCATCGCGGCACCGGCCGGCGGCTTTCCTATGGCCAGCTCGCCGATCAGGCGATGCGGCAGTCGGTCCCGGAGCCCTCTCAGGTACGGCTGAAAGACCCCGCGCAGTTCCGCTACATCGGCAAGTCGAACACGCGACTCATCGATGGGGCGGATATCGTTGCCGGCCGTGCGGCATACGGCATCGACACGCGCCTCGATGGAATGCTTTATGCCGTCGTAGCGCGGCCCGCCGTGTTGGGTGGCAAGCTGGTCCGTTACGACGCGCAGGCAGCTCTCGCTGTACCGGGTGTGCTGCGCGTCGTGCAAATTCCCTCGCATTCGCTGCCGGCGCAGTACTACCCGCTCGGCGGTATCGCGGTCCTGGCGCGCAACACGTGGGCAGCCATCAAGGGTCGCGAAGCGCTGAAGCTCCAGTGGGACGATGGACCCAATCGGAGCTACGACTCGCGGCAGTTCGAGAAGGTGTTGGAGCAGGCGGTGCGCAACCCGGCCAAGGTGATCCGCAATCAGGGTGATGCTCAAACTATCCTCGAGAAAAGCGGCAAGCGGATCGAAGCCGAGTACTACCTGCCTTCTCTGGCGCATGCCTCGATGGAGCCGCCTGCGGCGACGGCCCGTATCAGCAACGGGCATTGTGAGGTGTGGGCGCCGGTGCAGGCTCCCCAGGCCACTCGCGATCTCGTCACAGAGCTGCTGGGTATGAAGGAATCGGACGTGACGGTGCACGTCACCCTGCTCGGCGGCGGGTTCGGACGGAAGTCGATGCCCGATTTCGCCGGCGAAGCGGCGTTGCTCTCCAAAGCCATGCAGGGAGCGCCCGTCAGAGTCATGTGGACCCGTGAGGACGATATCCAGTGCGACTACTACCAGGCCGCGGCACTCGAGCATCTGGAGGCCGCGCTCGGACCCGACGGCATGCCACTCGCGTGGCTGCACCGCTCCGCGGCGGCGACTGAGAATGCGACCTTCACCGCGGGCGCCGAGGGCGAGGATGAGACCGAGTATGGTCAGGGAATGAGCAACATTCCGTTTCGTATCCCCAACATCCGGCTGGAGATCCCGAGCGTGCCTGCCTATGCGCGCATCGGCTGGTTCCGCTCGGTATACAACATCGCGCACGGTTTCGCGGTTCAGAGCTTCGTTGATGAGGTGGCGCACGCGGCCGGGCGCGACCCGCGGGCGTATCAACTGGAGCTGATCGGTCCGCCGCGCCGGATCGATCCGCGTTCGCTGGCCGATACCTGGAACTACGGCGAGTCGCCTACGCTGCATCCGCTGGACACCGGACGATTACGGGGCGTCATCGAGCGGGCGACGAGCGAAGCGGGATGGGGGCGCCGGATGCCGAGGGGGCACGGCCTGGGTCTCGCCGCCACCTACAGCTTCATGAGTTACGCCGCGGCGGTCATCGAGGTCCGGGTCGGCGCGAATGGCGAGCTCACGATCCCACGGGTGGACCTCGCCTTCGATTGCGGTCCCCAGGTCAACCCGGATCGCGTTCGGGCGCAGCTAGAGGGGGCATGCATCATGGGCCTTACCCTGGCGATGCATGGCGAGATCACGTTCAAGGCGGGACGCGTGCAGCAATCCAACTTCAACGACTATGCCGTGATGCGCATGTCCGAGGCGCCACGGGAGATTCGGCTCCATCTGCAGCCCGCAGGCTTCGATGTGCCGCTGGGCGGTGTCGGCGAGCCGGGGCTGCCACCGATCGCGCCGGCGCTGTGCAATGCCATTTTCGCCGCGACGGGCCGGCGCATCCGCCGGCTGCCGATTGGCAGCACGCTCTCACGCCAGACCTCCTGAGGAATCACGACGATGAGCACCACACAGTCGCAGGCTGAGGTACGCACGCGCCTGCTGATCAACTGAGGCGTCGTGGCGGGCGAGGGGCCGGCGGCGCGTACTCGGCCTCGTAACCGGGCATCCCGTCGCCAGGACTACACCGTGCCGCGACACGTGATGGTGAAGCTGTAGAGGTACCCGATGACCGACGAGACAGGCAACCCCGGCAAGCCGAGCGGGAGCTCGGATCGCACCCTGGGAATGGATCGCGACATCTCCCGGCGTGATTTTCTCAACGGCGTTGCCTGGGTCGCGGGATCCGTTGCGCTGACCGAGACCGCTCTCGCCGCGGGACGCGGTGGCGCAGCGACTGCTGACGCCGCCGCCGCTGCGCGCTCTGGCGGGACGCCCGGCGAGGACGATCCCTATCCGCCCATGCGCACGGGTATCCGCGGGTCGCAGCCGGGCTCGTTTACCGCGGCCCACGCTCTGCGCGACCGCCACTCCATCGAACTGGGGGGCGCGGAGCACACCGGGGAGACCTACGACCTGGTCATCGTCGGCGGGGGGTTGAGCGGGCTCGCGGCCGCGCATTTCTTTCACAAGGGCGTGGGTCCGGGCGCGCGAGTGCTCATTCTGGACAATCACGACGATGTCGGCGGGCACGCGCGGCGGAACGAGTTCCACTATCAGGGCCGGACGCTGGTCCTGAATGGCGGCACCTTGGACATCGAATCGCCGGCCCGCTACAACCCATGGGCACGACAGGTGTTGGACGATATCGGCGTCGACCTGCCGCGGTATGTGGCGGGCAACAAGGCGAATAAGGGCCTCTATCCCTCCCTCGGCCTGCGCCCCGCGTACTTTTTCGATCGCGAGACATTTGGCGCCGATCGGCTCGCCGTTGCGCCCCTCAGCAGCGCCAAAGAGTACCGGCCGCCGCTCACCCAGGAGTATGTCAGCCGAATGCCGCTCTCCGAGCGCGCGAAACGGGACCTGCTGCGCCTACAGGATCCGGCGCAGCCCGACTACCTCGCGGGCCTTACGCAAGGTGAGAAGAAGGAGCGTCTCGCCCGGATGTCGTACAAGGATTACCTCATCCAGGCAGCCAAGGTGGACCCGCAGGCGTACTGGTTCTACATGGCGCTCGGCCGCGCCGTGTTCGGCGTTGGCGCGGATGCGACGCCGGCGCTCTTCGCATGGGTAATGGGCGGTGCCGGCTTTGCGGGCTTGAAGCTGGATCCGCTACCTCAGGGTCTCCTGGCCGATTTACCGGGTGGGCAGCATGGTCGCCAACAGCCGGGAAATGCTGATGTACATTTTCCGGACGGCAATGCCACGCTTGCACGTTTGTTGGTGCGCCGGCTCATTCCAGATGCGGTGCCCGGTACCACCATGGAAGACGTCGGCATGGCGCGGGTCGACTACGCGCTGTTCGATCGACCCTACAATTCGACGCGGATCCGCCTCAACAGTACCGTGCTCAACGTGCGGCATGACGGTGATGCCGCCAGCGCCAAGGAAGTTATCGTCTCATACAGCCCCTCCAATGTAGCCTCGGGAAAGCTGTATGACGTGCGCGCCCGGGCGTGTGTAATGGCGTCATGGAACATGATGATTCCCTACGTCATCCCGGAGCTGTCCGCAGATCAGAAAGCAGCGCTCGCTTACAACGTCAAGGCGCCCATCGTTTATACGAGCGTGCTCGTCAGGAATTGGAAGGCGTTTGAGAAGCTCGGCATCAGCTCCGTCAGCTGTGCAACGATGTACCACGACACGGTCTCGCTGCCGGAGCCGGTGGACCTGGGCGGGTTGCGCCATTCCGCCTCACCGGAAGACCCGATCGTGCTCTTCCTGACCCGTTATCCCAATGTTCCGGGACTGCCACGCAAGGAACAGCACCGGGCAGGCAGAGCCGAGCTGCTGGGCACGACCTTCGCGACTTTCGAACGCAACATCCGTGATCAGCTGGCGCGCATCCTCGCGCCGGGCGGCTTCGACCCGCGGCGGGATATCCAGGGCATCATGGTCAACCGCTGGGGCCACGGATACTCCTACACGTACAATAGTCTCTATGATCCCTTGGACTGGGTGTTCACGGAGACCGATCGCCGCTCCTGTGTGGCGGCGAGGCAGCCCTACGGACTCATTTCCATCGCCAACGCGGATGCAGCCGCGAGCCCGCATACTGACGCGGCGTTTCTGACCGCACATTGGGCCGTGGAGCAGGTGCTTTCAAGGCGGGCATATCCGTTCGTCAGGCAGAACATCAAGTCCTGAGGGTTACGCTGCGCGGTGGAGTAAGCACTGACGCCTCGGGTGTATCGCGCGGCCCCGGACTACCGCAAGCACGGCGAGACGTTCGGCCGGTAGCGCCGTGGCTGAGATGCTTGGCGCCGTGTACCGCCTAAGGGTGTACGCCGCCGCCCACCGCGTCGGCGCGCAGCTGATGTACCTGCGCTGGCGAGAGGGGCTTGATCGCGCGGGCCTTTGCGATGTCCGACGCCTCGAACGCCGTGCCCTTCCAGTGGAGCTTGCCCGAGTCATCGAGGCTGACGATGTAGTCGAGCGCTTCGGCCAGGTCCTGATCCGAGAGCGACGCGAAGGAAGGCATCACGCCGCCGACGATGGGCGCGCCGTCCACCGTGATACCGCCGATCATGCCGAAGAGAACCACCCGCTCGAGATAGCTCCGGCCGGCCGCCGTGGCGGCAATCTTGCCGGCGCGGCCGGCGAGCCGTGGGAACTGCCCGGGCACCCCGGGTGCGCCGATCTGGTGGCACATGGCGCAATTGTCGTCGAAGACGATGTTGTGACCGGCATCTTGCGCAACCGCCGCCGTCCGGAGGCCGGAGCCGGCGAGGAGGGCAACGCCGAGGGACAGCACCTGCAGCAAGCGCGGAAGCGATTCTGCACGGATTCCTGGATTGGACATTGGATTACCCGTGAGCTTGAGGTACCGCACCGCTGGAGACGGCGCGCGCGGTCTCCATCACCAATGCGGCGAGCTTGGCGCGCATGTCGTCCAGCGTCCAGCGGCTGGTCGGGGCGGAGATATTGATGGCCCCGATGGGATGGCCGCCTTCGCCGATCACCGGGGCGGCGACCGTCACATCGCCGCGATAACATTCCTGGTCGGAACAGGCATAACCATCGACGTGCGCCGCCGCGATGAGGTCCTGGATGCGCTGCGCATCGGTGATGGTCGTGGCCGTCAGTACCTGCAGGGAGGACTGCCGCAGCAGCTGCAGGGCCTCGGTGGCCGGCAGAGCGGAGAGGTACGCGCGTCCCGATGCAGTGCAGTACATCGGCAGCCGCCTGCCGATGGGCATGTGGATCAGGAATCGCTTGTGGCTGGGGAATCGCGCCACGAAGACCATGTCGGTTCCGTCGGGCTCCGACAGGCTGACGGATTCCCCGGTGGCGCGATTGAGATCCACGAGGTGCTGCGTCGCCTGCTCGATGAGGCGGTAGCCCGCGAGATAGGCATGAGCGATGCCCAGCGCGCGTGGTGTCAGCATCCAGCCGGTGCTGCGCCGATCGCGCCGCAGGTAACCCAACACCTCGAGCGTGTGGATGCAGCGTTGCGTCGAGGCCTTGGTGATGCCGGCGAGGTCGGCCGCCTCCGCCAGCTTGAGCACCCTGCGGCCCTTGCCGAATGCCTCGAGGACGGCCAGCGCCTTCTGCGCCGAGTCATTGAAGAGCGGATCGTGCGCGGGCGCCTCCCTGGCCGCGGCAGGAGCGGCGGGGTTGCGCGCCGCCGCCGGCGCTTTTCTCGCCTCGCGCGTCTTGGCTGTCCGGATCATGCCAATTAGTATACTCAAATATCGGTAACCGATAGAGGCATTTGATCCCGGCAGCGGCGGTGCGCTAGACTCACCGATGCAAACGTAGCGATAACCGATATCACACGCGCGTCACTGCGGGCCGGCGGCCGGGGGAGTCAGTCGTATGCACGATCTTCGACACGATTTCGAGACGTTTCACCGGCCGGGGCCGCGCGCGTCGCGGAGCCGCCTCTTTTACGGTGCAATGGCCGCAGCAGCGCTGGCGGGGCCGGTGTTTGCGCAGCAGCAGCAGCCGCAAGTCGCCGCGACCCAAGGCGCTGCGACAGATGCCACGAACACGGACGCGGCACAGCTGGGTCAGGTCGTCGTCACCGCCACCCGCCGCGCGGAGGCGATCAACAAAGTGCCGATGAGCATCTCGGCGTTGACCCAGGCCAGCATGGACATGCGCGGGATCAAAGACATCCAGGACGTCGCGCGATTCACTCCGGGCATCTACATCGACAATTCCGGCACCAACAACATCTCCATTCGCGGTATCGCTTCGAGCGGCGGCGCCGGCACGACCGGCATCTATATCGACGACACGCCAATCCAGATGCGCGGGCTCGCTTTCAACCCTGACGAGGCACTGCCGCAGGCGTTCGATCTGCAGCGCGTCGAGGTGCTGCGTGGACCGCAGGGCACGCTGTTCGGTGCCGGCTCCGAGGGCGGGACCGTGCGCTATATCACGATGCCCCCGAACCTCACGGGAACCAGCGTATACAGCCGTGACGAGGTCTCGTTCACCCAAGGTGGGGCTCCCAGCTATGAGGCGGGTTTCGCCGGCGGAACGGCGATCATTCCCGGCTCCCTCGGCGCGCGCGCTACCGTCTGGTACCGCCACGATGGCGGCTACATCGATCTGATCGATCCGGTAAGCCTGAATACGCTGCAGCACAACGCGAACTACGCCAACTCCACGTTGGTGCGGCTCGATGCCCTCTGGGCCATCAACGACACTTGGCGGGTGCGACCGGGCTTTTATTACCAGAGCCGGGTTTCGAACAACACTAGCGATTACTGGCCGCTGTACTCCAATCCCGACCAGGACCGTTTCGTGAGCGCCAATCCGGACCGGCGCGAGCGCCCCGACAAATTCTACCTGCCGTCGCTGCAGATCACGGGCGACTTCGGCAAGTTCCAGCTCATCGAGAACGCCTCGTACTATCACCGCACGGATACCACCGGATACGACGGCACGATCTACAATCTCGGGTTCTATCAGTCCGGAGCGGTCTTCGCGTCCGTCGCGGGGGGGTATCCGCTTCTGCTCGATGGCGCCGGCGTCCACTTGCCTGGCGGCGCAACCAATTACCGCTCCCCGGCCAGCGTCGACAACGGTCAGCAGAACTTCACCGAGGAGCTACGGCTGCAGTCGAGCGATCCCGATTCGGCGCTCACCTGGACGACCGGCCTCTTCTACAGCCAGAACCGGCAGAGTTACCTCGAGCTGATCCACGATCCTCTGCTCAACGAATTGACGCAGGCTTACCTGGGTGTGGATTACGGCTCGGTATTCTGCAACTTCGATGCCACGGCCGGCGCCTGCACGACCCCGTACCAGCCGATCCTCTACGACCCGCGCTTCCCGAACGACTCGTACTTTCTGCAGACCTTCTCGAAGGACACCCAGATTGCCTGGTACGGCCAGGCGATCTACGCGTTCACCAAGCGGTGGTTGCTCACGCTCGGCGCGCGAGAGTCGCGCCTGCAGTACACCTTCAACACGTTGACCGGTGGCCCGCAGCTCTTCCTGACGCCGCAGACTGGCACTGGCGGCAAGACACAGACGGTGTTCACGCCAAAGGTGAGCCTCTCCTACCAGCACGACAACGACAATCTCTATTACGCGACGTACGCCAAGGGCTTCAGGCCAGGCGGCGCGAACAATCCCGTGCCCTACGCGGCCTGCGCCTCGGACTTCCAGAACTTCGGCATCAGCTCCTCGCCGCAGACTTTCAGCTCCGACTCGGTGGACAGCTATGAAATCGGGGCGAAGAACAATTTCGCGGGTCGGGTACAGCTCGCCACCAGTGTCTACTACATCCGCTGGAACGACATTCAGCAATCGGTGGTGCCGCCGGTCTGCCAGATCTCCTTCATCGCCAACCTCGGACAGGCGACCGCCAAGGGCGCCGACGTGCAGCTCGATATCGCGCTCGACGAGCACCTCACGGCCGAGATCACGGCCGGATACACCGATGCGCGTTATACCCGCGACGCACGCTTCTCCGCCGCTGAAATCACGCCCATCGTGAGCAATGGCGATGCGATCACCGGTGAGAGCGGCCAGCCGGGACCGCCGGTCACCGCCTCGATCGGCCTGCAATATAATTTCCAGCTGTTCGACCGGGACTCGTTCGTTCGTTTCGACGATGAGTTCCAGGGACGTGCGAAGTGGATGTCACCGGCAGAGGATCCGAACACACAGCAGTACGATGCGGCGAACTACGTCCTCAGCTCGACCAACTTCATGTCGATACGCGGCGGCATGCGCTTCAGTGCGTGGCGGTTCGAGGGTTTCGTCAACAACGTCGCGAACAGCCATACGGTCACGAACTACGCCTGGTCGATCGATCCCGGCGTGTGCGCGACGCCGACGCCTGCCTGCGAGTCGGCGACGCGGCTGCAAACCCAGTGGGCACTCCCGCCGCGCACTTTCGGGATTACCGCTATCTATCGCTACTGAGGCGGTCGTGAGGAGCCGGAAAGCCGCCGGGATGGTGATGATCCCGGCTGCGGTGCTGATGGCGGCTGCCGTCGCCACGGGCTGGTCCGCCGACCATCCGGCCGGCGCGACAGCCGGCGATGTCACCGATGCGCGGGTGATCGCGCAGGCACGCCGCGGGCGCGACTGGCTGGTGCTCGGCGGTGATTTCGGCTCGCAGCATTACAGCCCGTTGCGGCAGATCAACGCCGCGAACGTCAAGCGATTAGGCCTCGCCTGGGTGCTCGACATCGACAGCCCGATGGGACTTGCCACGGAGCCCATCGTAGTCGATGGCACGATCTACGCCACCGCTTCGCTCGATCGCGTTTATGCAGTGGATGCTGCATCGGGTCGGCTGCTGTGGCAATTCGACCCGCACGTGCGGCTGAGCGTGATGCGCAATTCCTGGGCTGCGCGCACCAACCGCGGGGTCGCCGTGTATCGCGGCAAGGTGTACCTGGGGACGGGGGACTGCCGCCTGATCGCACTCGCTGCAGCGAGCGGCAAGGAGCTCTGGAGCTCGCCAGTATGCGTCGACGCGACTCAGACCGGCATCACCGGCGCGCCGACCGTGGGCGCCGGCAAGGTCTATATCGGCTACAACGGCTCGGACACGGGAGTGCGAGGCTCCCTGGTCGCCTTCAATGCCGACACCGGCAAGCTCGCCTGGCGGTTCTGGAACGTGCCCGGGGACCCCGAGCGCGGATTTGAGAGCCCGGCGCTGCGAATGGCCGCGAAGACCTGGTCCGGCGCTCATTGGTGGGAGGCGGGCGGCGGCGATGTCTGGGATTCGATCACCTACGATCCGGCCACCGGGTACGTGATCTATGGGACCGCAGGAGCGACGCCCAACGAGCTGTTCGGCGACCGTGCCGATATGCGAATCAGCGGGGCGCGGCTCTTTGCCGGCTGCATCGTCGCGGTGCAGGCGGATACCGGTCAGTACGCCTGGCACTACCAGACCAGCATCCACAGCGAGAACTTCCATGTGCTCGTGACCGATCTGACGATCGGCGGCGCGCCGCGGCACGTTGTGATGACGGTACCGAGGAATGGCACGTTCTTTCTGCTCGACGCCAGGACCGGGCGGCTCATCGCGAAGAAGGACCTTGCAACCGCGCACCCACAGGAAACGGCGGCAGGCGCGGCGGTGGCGCGGCCGCGCAGCGGGCACAACTGGTGGCCGATGAGCTACGACCCGCTCACGCGCCTGGTGTATATCCCGACCTACGACGATGTCGCCCATCCCATGGGTTATCAGGATCAGGCGACGGGGCGCCTCATTGCGTGGGATCCGATGGCCGGGTCGGCTCGCTGGACCATTCCGCAGCCACTCTCGACCAACAGCGGCGTGCTGTCCACGGCTGGAAACCTGGTCTTTCAGGGACAGGGCACAGGCGAATTCGACGCCTATTCAGCGGACCGCGGAAAGAAGCTCTGGTCCATCGCGACGGGCTCCGCGATCGACTCGGTGCCCGTGACTTACAGGGTCGGAAAGGGACAGTACGTGCTGATGCCGGTCGGGCTCGGATCCGGCTCGCGTCTCTTCGGTCCCGTGAGCACCATGGCCACGCCAGAATCCAAGCTCGGTCCTTCACGGCTGCTGGCCTTCCGCCTCGGCGGCACGATGACGCTTCTCCATCCGCACGTGACCGTCCCTCAGATCCCGAGGCCGCCAGAGCAGACCGCCGCTGCCGCTACCCTCGAGCGCGGGCACAAAGTGTTCGAGAAGTTCATGTGCGACGACTGCCACTCACCCGACGCGGACGGCAGCGGTCAGTGGCGACTCAACGGAACGATTCCGGACCTGCGCTACATGCCGGCCGACGTCCACGAGCAGTTTCTCGCGATCGTCCTCGGTGGGACGCATCGCGCGAATGGCATGCCCGGGTTCGCCGCTGGCGCGGGCTTTCCGCTGCTCGCCACCAGGATGTCAGTGGCCGATGCGCTTGCGTTGCACGCCTACCTGATCGATCTGCAGTGGAAGGCGTTCGACGTCCAGTCGCGCCATGCTCACTGAGCGGAGCGCCTACCCGCGGCTCTAGCTCTCAGGCCCGAGACGGATGCTGCCACCGGATGTGTGCAGCGAAATCGGCGCACCACCGCCTCCGATGGTGCCCTGCAGGTGACTGCCGGAAGAGAAGTGGGTCGTGGTCAGGGGAAAGTCAGAGGTTACGCTGCCGCCGCTCGTCTCCGCGTCGAGCGATCCTGGGGTGTTCTGTGGGAGCAGCAGGGTAATGCTGCCGCCCGAGGTCGAAAGGCTGATGCCGTGGTTCGAGCGCAGCTCCGCGCGGATGCTGCCTCCGGAGGTATGGGCCTGCACGGTACCGTCGTCGTTCTGAACGTGGATGCCGCCGCCAGAGGTGTCCAGGTCGAGATTGCCGGTCGAATCCGTAACATCTATCGGGCCGCCCGAGGAGCTCAATTCTGCCGGGCCATTGAGATGATCTCCATCGATGCTGCCGCCGGAGGTGTGCATGTTGATACCGCCGTTGATGTTTTGGAGGCGAATGCCGCCGCCGGAGGTCTTCCCGAGTACCGTGGCATTCAACCCCCGCACATCGATACCTCCTCCCGAGGTGCGCAGATCAACGGGATAATTGCGCGGCACTTCGATCGTGAAATCCACCCGGGTCGACCCCCAACTGAACCAGTCGAGCCAGCCGTTGTGGGCTGCGCGCGCCGCAACCGTGACCCCCGATGCCGTTTGCTCGGCGCGGATGTGCAGGCGGTCCAAAAGGGACTCCGAGCCCTCCAGCTTCGCATGAACGACGACCTCGGGGGCATCGCGTCCCACGATCGTCACAGAGCCGACATCGGCGTCGAATGTCAGGCGGCCACCGGGGGGCGCGCTAAGCTGCTTATCGAAAGTTCTTTGCGCGGCGAGCGCTACCGAGGTACAGAGTGTCGCGGCAATGATCGCTAGGATTTTGGCTGTCGATGTGGCCATGAGGGTGCCTGCAGCAGTGGATTGAGAGCCGATGGGAATTCCGTCAGCCGGACCCGAGGCCTGGCCTGTCCTTTAGAACCCAGAAGTCGCGCAATGGTTGCAAGGCCCCAATAGCCCGGTAAGTGGCGCCCGCGTGCGCCCGCGACTATCATTTTAAGGGGCAGGGGCGTGAGCCGATGACGAGTCCGGAGTCACCCGAGCGAGCGAGCATCGATGAGATTCGTGCGCTGCAGCTCGACCGGCTGCGGTGGTCGGTACGTCACGCCTACCAGAATGTTGAGCATTACCGCCGCAGCTTCGATGCCCGTGGGGCGCATCCCGATGACCTGCGCCAGCTCGCGGATTTGGCCCAGTTCCCGTTCCTGATCAAGCAGGACTTCCGCGACCACTATCCCTTCGGACTCTTCGCCGTGCCCCGCGAGAAGGTGGTGCGGGTACACGCCTCGAGCGGTACGACGGGCCGCCCTACCGTGGTCGGATATACGGCGAAGGACATCGAATCGTGGGCGGACCTGGTCGCGCGCTCCATCCGCGCAGCCGGCGGCCGCCCGGGCCAGATCGTGCATATTGCGTACGGATATGGCCTGTTCACCGGGGGGCTGGGCGCGCACTACGGCGCCGAGCGACTGGGCTGCACGGTGATTCCCATGTCCGGCGGCCAGACGGAGCGGCAGGCGCAGCTGATCCGGGACCTGCGCCCCGACATCATCATGGTCACGCCCTCCTATGCCCTCAACATTGCCGAGGAACTGGCGCGGCAGGGGACCGATCCGCGCGACTGCTCGCTCAGCATCGGCATCCTCGGAGCGGAGCCTTGGACGGAGGACATGCGCAGGCGAGTGGAGTCGGCCCTGGGAATCGAGGCCGTCGACATCTATGGGCTCTCCGAAGTCATGGGGCCAGGGGTAGCCTGCGAGTGCGTGGCGACGAAGGATGGCCCGGTGATCTGGGAGGACCATTTCTACCCCGAGATCATCGATCCTGACACGGGCGCGGTACTCCCGGAGGGCGAGGAGGGCGAGCTCGTGCTGACTTCGCTCACCAAGGAAGCGCTTCCCGTCATCCGCTACCGCACTCGCGATCTGACGCGATTGCTGCCACCCACCGCCTGCTCCATGCGGCGCATATCCAGGATTACGGGTCGGACGGACGACATGCTCATCATTCGCGGCGTCAACATTTTTCCGTCGCAGATCGAGGAGCTGATCCTGCGTACCCCGGGACTGGCGCCGCATTACCGGCTCGAGGTCGCTCGTGTGAGTCACCTGGACGCCCTGACCGTGCACGTCGAGAGCGCCGGAGAAACGCATTCCAGCGATGATTCCCGGCGGCGGGCGGCGAGCGACCTCGCGCATAACCTGAAGTCTTACGTCGGAATCAGCGTTAAAGTGGAGGTGCATTTGCCGGGCAGCATTGAGCGATCGATCGGCAAGGCGAAGCGCCTCATCGACCTGCGCAAATCATGAGCACTTGCGCAGGGCACCGCGCGAAGGTGAAGTAGAGATGACAACAGAGAAGGTCTCGGGTCATGCGAGTCAGCCTGTCCGCGAAGCGCAACGAGTCGCAGAGCTCTGCGCGCAGGCGCTCTTTGCCGCAGATGAGGCGTCCAGGAACCTCGGCATGCGGGTTGAGGCGGTAAAGCCGGGCTTCGCTCGCCTGCGGATGATCGTGCGCAGCGATATGGTCAACGGCCATGGCATGTGCCACGGCGGGATCGTCTTTGCCCTGGCCGACAGCGCATTCGCGGTGGCCTGCAACACGTACAACGCGGTGACGGTTGCCGCGGCCGCGTCGATCGATTTCCTGGCGGCCACGAGCACGGACGACGAGCTCACCGCGGAAGCGCGCGAGCTCTGGCGCTCCAAACGAAGCGGGATCTATGAAATCTCCGTCTGCAACCAGCGTGGTGAGCCCATCGCGCTTTTTCGTGGGCGTTCGCATTGCACGGGCGGCCAGATAGTCCCGTACAGCGCTTGAATACCGAGCTTCTCTTCCGGGACGATGCCTATCTGCGGACCGCCGCGGCGCGCGTTCTCGAGGTACATGAGCGGGGCATCGAGCTCGATCGCACGATCTTCTATCCGCTCGGCGGCGGGCAGCCCGGCGACAGCGGGGTGCTCGTGCGTGAGGATGGCGAGCGGATTGCGATCGCGGACACCCGCAAGGGTGAGACGCCGGGCAGCGTGCTGCACATTCCCGCTGCGGGCACGTCCCGACCCGAGCCGGGCGAGCGCCTCATGCTGGAAATCGACTGGGCGCGCCGTTACTCGCTCATGCGGCTACACACGGCGCTGCATCTGCTGTCCTGCGTCGTGGTCGCGCCGGTGTCCGGCGGCAATATCGCTCCCGACAAAGGACGCTTGGACTTCGACATCGATATAACCTTACTCGACGCAGAGCGAATCACGCGGGAAACCAACGCACTGATCGGATCGGGTGTCGCCACCGAAACCGTTTGGATCTCCGATGAGGAGCTCGAGGCCCAGCCTGATCTCGTCAAGACGATGAGCGTGCAACCGCCGCGCGGTGTCGGACGCGTTCGCCTTCTCAAGATACCGGGCATCGATCTGCAGCCCTGCGGCGGTACGCACGTAGGTAATATCGCGGAGATCGGCGGCATTCGCGTCACGCGCATACGCAACGAAGGTAAGCGCAACAAGCGCGTAGAAATCGTGCTCGCGTGTTGACCGGCTTCTGCCGGGCAGGCGCGGCATCGCGCCGGGCCCCCGGTGTCAGGCTTTGAGCTGCACTTCCCAGGTCACCGCCGCCTCGGCGATGAG